>JAIEOV010000008.1 GCA_019750135.1 Reyranella sp.
ATCTGCCCGACCAAGGCCTTTCCCGCGCCCTATCGCCTCGAGGCGCGGCGCTGCATCTCCTACCTCACCATCGAGCACGAAGGCCCGATCGACCGCGAGCTCCGGCCGCTGCTCGGCAACCGCATCTATGGCTGCGACGATTGCCTGGCGGTCTGCCCGTGGAACAAGTTCGCCCAGGAGGCGCGCGAGACGTCGCTGATGCCGCGGCCCGCGCTCAACGCGCCCTTGCTGGCCGAGCTTGCGACGCTCGACGACAAGGGTTTCCGCAAGCGTTTCGCCGGCACGGCCATCAAGCGCATCGGCCGCGACCGGTTCTTGCGCAATGTCACTTATGCACTCGGCAACAGTTCCAACCGCGAGGCCGCTTTGCCGGCCGTGGAAAGGCTGTTGGACGACCCCTCGGCATTGGTGCGCGGCGCCGCGGTCTGGGCGCTGTCGCGTCTCGCGCCCCATCAAGTCGGGCAACGACAACGCGCCGCCCGCGAAGACGACTCCGAGGTCGCTGCCGAATGGCGCGAAGCACTGCGGAGCCAAGCCAATGCCCACTGAGATCTCGCGGCGTACGCTCGTCGAACTGATCGGCCGACTCGCAGGCGCTGCCACTGCCTATTCTGCCCTGAACATGGCCGGATTGCTGGACACGCCGACAGCTCATGCCGCGCCGCCCGCGCTGCCGCCTGGTTCCGGCACTGGCAAGCGAGTCGCCATCCTCGGCGCCGGGATCGCCGGCCTGACGGCGGCGTACTGTCTCGGCAAGGCCGGCTATCAGTGCACGGTCCTCGAAGCGCGTGCACGATCCGGAGGGCGGGTCTGGACGATACGAGGCGGCGATCAGATCGTCGAAACCGATGCCACGCAGCGCGTCGAATGGGCGACGGACCGCGACCTCTATTTCAACGCCGGTGCGGCCAGACTCTCCAGTCACCACCAAGGCATCCTGGGGTACTGTCGCGAGTTCGGCGTTCCGCTCGAGCTTTTCGTCAACGACAACCGCGCAGCCCTGGTCCAGTTCGACGACCAGTTCGACGCCAAGCCGCAAACCGCACGACGGCTCCAGGCCGATCTCCGAGGCGCGATCGCGGCGCTCGCCGCCAAGAGCGTGCCGCATGACGAGCGCCTCCGGACGGTGCTGCGGATCTTCGGCGACCTCAGCGGTGACATGAGCTACGCCGGCTCGACGCGTGCGGGTTTCGCCGCCGACGACTTGCCGGGCGGCGGCCCTCAGCGCGGCCGGCGGCAACCTCCTCTTCCCCTGGACGAGATCGCAGGGCCCTCGTCGGTGAAGATGGCCCTCGCCCTCTGCTTCACCGAGCTGTGGCAGCAATCACCGACCATGCTGCAGCCGGTCGGCGGGATGGATGCCATTGTCCGTCCCTTCGATCGGGCCGTCGGCGGCGTGATCCGGCACAACGAAGAAGTCGTGCAGATCGACCGCGTCGGCGACGGCGCGCGGATCGTCTCGCTCGATCGCAGTACTGGTCGCCGGAACACGCTCGACGCCGACTTCGTGATCTGCACGATCCCGCTGTCGGTGCTGGAGCACATTCCTGCCGATTTCAGCCCGGCGGTAAGCCATGCGATCAAGGTCGGGGCCAAGCTCTACTTTCCTGCGGTCAAAGTTGCGTTCGAGGCGCCGCGCCGCTGGTGGGAGCTCGACCAGCAGATCTACGGCGGCATCAGCTGGACTGGCCGCGACATCACCCAGATCTGGTATCCATCGCACGGGTTTCATGGCGGCAAAGGCGCGCTGGTCGGCGCCTATATCTGGAACCATGATCCGGCCCGGCGTTTCACCGCGATGACTCCGGCCGAGCGCCATGCGGCCGCGATCAGCGATGGCGAGCGACTTCATCCTGGTTATGAGAAGCTTGTCGGGCCGGCCGCCTCGGTTGCCTGGGCAAAAATTCCGTATTCGCTGGGCGCCTGGATCGAGTGGGAGACCGTTCCGGGGCGCCGGCAATCGGAGTACCCGACCCTGCTCGCCGGCGACGGACCGTTCTATTTCGCCGGAGAGCACATGAGCTACGTTACGTCCTGGCAGGAAGGCGCTGTACAATCGGCGCATTACACCGTGGCCCAGATCGCCGAGCGTGTCGCGAAAGGTCGACCTTAGATCCGGAGGAGATGCCGATGATCATCCGACGTAACACTCGTCTGAAAGCCTTGGCCGCAGGCACGGGCCTGTTGCTCGCGATCGCCCCGGCATCGGCCCAGCAGCCCGCGTCCCTGACGGCCGAGCAGGCCGCCCAGATCGTGGCGAGTCCCGAGCGCAGCGCCGCCGACCGCACCAACGATCAGCGACGCAAGCCCGAGCAGATGCTGGTCTTCATCGGCGTTCGCCCCGGCATGAACGCGCTCGATCTCAGCGCGGCTGGTGGCTACACCACCGAGCTGCTGGCCCGCGCGATCGGGCCGACGGGCGTGGTCTACGGCCAGAGCCGGCCGCGCGATCCCAGCCGCCCGGTCACGCCGCCGCTGGCCCCCGAGGGCAACAGCCATCCGACGGCGACGTCCGCAACCGCGGTCTCGGCGGCGGCGGCACCGGCGGCCGGACCGCGCCCGTCGCCCGACGCCTTGGAAGCCCGTGACCGGGCGCTCAGGGCCGCTGACATCAAGGCCGCGCCGATCGCCGTCGTCGTCCGCCCGTTCGAGGATCCCGTTCCGCCCGAGCTGCCGGAGTTCGACCTCGTGACCCTGATGTTCAACTACCACGACCTCGGACATCTCGGCGTCGATCGCGCGGCCATGAACCGCGCGATCTTCCAGGCGCTGAAGCGCGGCGGCGTCTACGTCATCGCCGATCACTCGGGCCGGCCCGGCACCGGCATCTCCGAAGCCGGCACGCTGCATCGCATCGAGGAAGCGTTCCTGCGCAAGGAGGTCGAGGCGGCCGGCTTCAAGCTGGCGGCGGAAGGGGACTTCCTGCGCAATCCCAACGATCCACGCGACAAGAACACGCCGGACCCGCCGCAGCCCAAGGACGAGTTCGTGCTGAAGTTCGTGAAGCCCTAGACCGCGACAGCTGTCGCGAACCTGCGAGGATGTTTGCGGCCGTTCAGCACGGCACCGATGACGGTCGGCCGTACGGCGTAGTGATAGAGCGCCCACCTGCCGGTCATCACGCTGTTCCAGCTGATCCTGCTCGATGTGCGCTTGCCATGTGGTGCCTGATCCTGGGCGTCACCGGCCTGTTCCTGCACTACCTTTCAGACCACAGCGCGCTCGGTCGCTATCTCTGCGATTCCTCGTACTTCCTCCACATCGACACGACGGCAAGCGGCAACGGCGCCCATATCGATTGCACCACCCGTCGGTAGATGCCGAGCAGGCTGCTCCGCACGGCCGCAGGCAGGACGCGCGGAAGCGTGACGACGATGACGGCCGCGACCGCATGGAACACCAGCAGATATTCGAGGAACCACAGATGCAGCGGGTGGGCGTAGTCGAGGAAGCGTCCGGACAGGATGAAGGACACTGAACATGGCCAGGGGATAAACGACCATCCAACCGACCACGAACGGCACGACGATGCGCCAGAACCGGTTGCAGGTAGATGCCGAGGAACATCATCGCCGCACGCAAGGCATCGAGGGCGTGGTAGCGCGAAGCGGTTGGGCTGCATGGTCTGCCTACTTTCCGACGAGGTGCTTGCGAAGGAATGCGACCACCGCCGCATTGAATTCCTCATGGAAGGCCGCGCGATCGAAGGTCCCGGCGTCGCCGCAGATCTCCGGCAGGACCTTCGCGGCTTCGGCCGAGCAAGGGACGATGAAGGCAAAATGCCCCGAGTTAGGCACGACCCGGTAGTCAGGCTGGGTCGGCAGGTTTTCGAAGATCGCCTCGTTGTCCTCGGGCAGCACACCATCGCCGCCCCGCTCCGACGCCCAGAGCTGGATCGACATCTTCACGTCTGCCAATCCCTCGAGCGTGAAGGTGCGGCCGAACTCCAGGTCGGCCAGGACGGCCGCACCGAACCGCGGATCCGCAGCCGGCTGTTGAGCGGGAATCCTGCCCCTCCCGATCTCGGTACATATCCCGTCGACGAAGCCCTCGGAGCAGACCGCGGCTATTCCTAGAATGTCGAGACGGCCGCCCGCGATCACGAGGCCGGTATAGGCGCCGCGTGAGAAGCCGAAGAAGCCGATGCGGCGACGGTCGAGTCTCCCGGCTTCGGACCACACGTCGAGCATGAAGTCGGTCAGGCGCCGAATGTCGGTGGGGCGGTCGCTCAGGATCGACAAGGTGTCGACGCGGCTGCGATCCGCCACGTTGTCGCCGGGGTGATCGATCGCGGCCACGACGAAGCCCGCATCGGCCAGCGCCGCAGCGGTATCACGATGGGCGCCGAACCAGCCGCCCGAGCCGTGCGACATGACGATGAGGGGCAGCCTGTTGCCGGCGACCGGGCAGTTCCTGGTCGCGACGATCGTGGCCAGGCGGAGCCTCATCTCCTGCAGCGGCTCGGTGCAGGGAGACCATATCGCGCCTGTCAGCGCTGGTCCGTGCGCATCGGCGGGAATGTCGATGAACCTGAGTCCCGCGGCCTCGACCTTGGGTGCTGCAAACCAGACGACGACAGCGATCAGCATCGCAAACAGGCGCATGACGATTACCTCTGGACAGGCTCTCTATCACTCACTACCTTGTTGTGCAAGGTACTGGGTCATGCGTTATAGTGCAGAGGCCATGTCGTGACGGATTCGTTGTTGGTGCAGTTGCGCAAGGGCGTGCTCGACATGTGCGTGCTCGCCCTGTTGGCGCGCCAGGATGGCTACGCCTACGACATCGCGAGCCGGCTCGCTGAAGAGATCGGCATGGGTGAAGGCACGATCTATCCCCTGATGCGGCGCATGCAGGCTGACGGGCTGGTGCGCACCTACCTCGAGGAATCGAGCAGCGGGCCGCCGCGCAAGTACTACCAGCTCACCAAGGCGGGCCATGCCGCGCTCGCCAGCCAAAAGACCGAATGGAACGCC
This sequence comes from Reyranella sp., assembly GCA_019750135.1. Classification (GTDB taxonomy): domain Bacteria; phylum Pseudomonadota; class Alphaproteobacteria; order Reyranellales; family Reyranellaceae; genus Reyranella. The sequence continues at coordinate 4,977 of JAIEOV010000008.1, forward strand.
TTCACGGCAGCCGTCGCCCGGGTGCTGGAAGGCCGTTCGGCGGGACCCGCTGCCAAGATCGCAGGAGGCAACCGATGACCAAAGGCGAATTCCTCAACACCTTGCGCCAGCGCCTGGCCGGCATGCCGCCGGACGAGGCCGACGACATCATCGTCGACTACGCCGCCCACTTCGCCGACGGCCGCGCGGCCGGCCGCAGCGAAGAAGAAATCGCCAAGGCGTTGGGCGATCCGGTGCGGCTCGCGCGCGAACTGCGCGCCGAGGCGGGCCTGCGCCGCTGGGAGGAAGAGCGCTCGCCCTCGAGCTTCTTCGCGGTGCTGTTCGCCTTCCTGGCGTTGATCGCGGTCGACTTCGTGTTCCTGCTGCCGCTGATCGGCGGGCTTCTGCTCGCCGCCTTCGTCATTGCGATCGTGCTGATCGCACTCTGCATCGCAGGCATCGTGCTGCTCGCCAAGGTGCTGAGCTGGGAAGGCCTGTTCGCGCTGAAGTCGATCACGCGCGGGCTCTACGGCTTCGGCCTGCTCGGCATCGGCATCGGCGGCGGTGCGCTGCTCCTGATGGCGCTGGACTACGCGGTGCGCCTGCTCGGCCGCTTCGCGCGCCTGCACTACACGCTCCTGAACAAGGCCGAGCAGTCGGCCTGAGCCAACGGAGGATCACATGATCAGGAACCTCGGCTTGATCGCGGTCGGCGGTCTCGGCATCGGCATCGCCTCGCTCTCGCTCGCCTATGCGATCGGCGGCCATGACATCGATACGTTCGGCTTCGCCGAGAGATGGGCATCGAGCTGCGGCGACAGCACCGGCTCGCGCGAGCGCCGGCTCGCCTGGGACGGCGGCGACAGTGTCGAGCTGTCGCTGCCCGGCACCGTGCGCTTGCGCGCCGGCGAGGGCAACGAGATCGTCGTGCGCGGTGCGCCTGGCCCGGTCGACCATGTGCGCGTGCACGGCAGCCGGCTCGTGCTTGCCTGCCGCGGCCGCAGCGGCCCCATCGAGATCACCCTGCCTGGCCGTGCCTTCCAGCGCATCGCCATCGCCGGCTCGGGCAATCTCGTGATGGAGAGTGTGAGCCAGCCCGAGGTGACGTTGCGCATCAGCGGCAGCGGCTCGATGCGCGCGCAGGGCACCGTCGATCGCCTGACCGTGAAGGTTTCCGGCTCGGGCGATGCCCGGCTCGGCGAGCTTTTGGCCAAGCAGGCCACCATACACATCTCCGGCAGCGGCAAGGTCGAGGCCTCGCCCAAGGACCAGGCCGACATCAGTATCTCCGGCTCCGGCGACGTGACGCTGCTGACCCGCCCTGCTGACCTGCGCAGCAAGGTCTCGGGCTCGGGGCGCATCAGCCAAGCCGCGGAGAAGTGAATTGCGTCGTCTCATCTGCAGCCTCCTTCTGGTCGCCATCGGCGCATCGACTGCGCTGGCCGATCCGCCATCGTTCCGGGCCGGCATCACCCGGATTGCCGTCCAGGGCGTCACGCCGTTCGAGGCCTTGATCGCCTATCCGACGGAAGCGGCCGAAGCCTCCATCGAAGACGGCCCGTTCAAGCTCCAGGCAAACCGCGACGCCCCGATCGCCGCCGGCGCTCGCTTTCCCATTGTCCTGTTCTCACACGGCGGCGGCCAAAGGCCGGGGACGCCATTGGCTCAGGCCGGTCTTCTGCTCCATTTGGCGCGGCAGGGCTTCATCGTCGTGGCGCCGTTCCATCCCGCCACCGACAAGCCTTTCATCGACCGGCCTCGACAGATGCGCAAGGCGCTCGATTCCCTGCTGGCGGATCCGCGTTTTTCCCAACCCGCCGACCCCGATCGTATCGCCATGGCAGGCTTCTCGTTCGGCGGGGCGGTGACACTCCTCTCCGCGGGAGCGAACGTCGATCTGGCGCACCTGTCGGCCTATTGCCACGATCATCCCGACGATACGAGAGCCTGCGACGGCATCGCCACCGATGGCTCCTGGGCCAAGGTACCGCCGAGCCCGAAATCGGACGCCGTGCTTCCCCTGAAGGCGCTCGTCCTCCTGGAACCCTATGGCGCGCCGTTCGCGCAAAAGAGCCTTACCTCGATCGATCTGCCGGCATTGATCTACTCCACGTCACAAACCGATCTCCGGCCCGAGGGCAACGCCCTGGCGGTCGCCAAAGCGCTGCCGAAGCCGCCACAGCAAGTCGTCGTGCCCGGCAGCCACTTCGTGTTCGTCGACGTCTGCTCGCCGGACCTGGCAGCGCAGGTTCCGGAGGTCTGCAACGACCCGCCCGGCACCGACCGCGCCGCCATCCAGCAGCGCGTGAAGCGGGAGATTACGGATTTCCTTCGCGGACGCCTCAGCGCCGTTCCCTGAAGAAAGCGCGCAGCAGTTCGCCTGATTCACCTTCGCTGAGTCCGGGATAGAGCTCGGGCTTATGATGGCAGGTCGGCTGGTCGAAGATGCGCGGACCGTGCTCGATGCCGCCGCCCTTGGGATCGGCGGCGCCCCAGTACAGCCGGCGGATGCGGGCGAAGGAAATCGCCTGGGCGCACATCGGGCAGGGCTCCAGCGTAACGTAGAGATCGCAATCGACCAGCCGCGGCGCACCGAGCGCGGCCGCGGCGGCGCGGATCGCCAGCATCTCGGCATGGGCCGTGGGATCGCGGTCCTGTTCGGTGCGATTGCCGGCGGCCGCGAGCACCGCGCCGTCGGGCCCCACGATCACGGCGCCGATCGGCACCTCGCCCCGCTCTGCGGCTGCCCGCGCCTCGCGGAGCGCGCGCTCCATGGGTGACGCTCTTGTCGTTCCGGTCATAAGGGGGAAAATAGCGCCAACATCGGGTCGGGAGGAGTATGTCATGCGCTTCAGCTTCACGCCGGAGCAGGAGGAGTTCCGCACCAGCCTCAGGCGCGCTCTCGAGGCGCGCTCGCCGACCAAGGAAGTGCGCCGCCTGATGGCGACCGACCAGGGCTTCGAGCGCGACGGCTGGCAGAAGCTGAACCAGGAGCTGGGCCTCACCGCCATCCATATCCCCGAGGCCTACGGCGGCGCCGGCTTCGGCCAGGCCGATCTCGCCATCGTGCTCGAGGAGATGGGCCGCGGGCTGCTCTGCGCGCCCTTCCTGTCGACGGCACTGGCCGCCAACGCCATCCTGAATGCCGGCACGGAGGAGCAGAAGGCGGCGCTGCTGCCCGCGATCGCCGCGGGCGAGAAGACCGCCACGCTTGCGATCTCCGAGGACGACGGGCGCAACGACGCCGAAGGTGTGGCTTCGACGGCGACGCAGTCGGGCGCGGCCTGGCGGCTGGAGGGCAGCAAGAGCTTCGTGCTCGACGGTCATACTGCCGACCTCATCGTCGTCGTAGCCCGTCGGCCGGGCTCGCAGGGTGAGGACGGGCTGTCGTTCTTCATCGTCGAGGGCAACTCGCCGGGCCTGGAGCGCAAGCGGCTCAAGACCATGGACGAGACGCGCAAGCTCGCGCGGCTCACCTTCAACTCGGTCGAGGCCAAGCTTTTAGGCGAACCGGGCGCAGGCGGCGCACCGTTCGCCAAGACCATGCAACAGGCCGCCGTCCTGCTCGCCAACGAAATGGTGGGCGGCGCCGAGCGGCTGCGCGAGGATGCGCTGGCCTATACCCAGATGCGCATGCAGTTCGGCCGCTCGATCGCCTCATTCCAGACGACCAAGAACAAGGCGGCCGACATGCTGGTCGATGTCGAGCTCGCGAAGTCGGCGGCCTACTACGCTGCCGCCGCGCTCGACGAGGGCGATGACGAACTGCCGGCTCTCGCCTCGCTCGCCAAGGCCTGCGCCTCCGAGGCCTATCTGCAGACGGCCATCCATGCCGTGCAGATGCATGGCGGCATCGGCTTCACCTGGGACAACGACACCCATCTCTGGTTCAAGCGGGCCAAGAGCTCCGAGATCCTGTTCGGCGATGCCAACCAGCATCGCGAACTCATGATGCAGCACTGGAAGCACTGAGGGCCCGATCATGAGCGACGCAACCATGAGCGAACCGACCGAAAGCGCCGTGCGCGCCGAAGTGCGGGCCTGGCTGGAAGCCAACTGGAACCCCGAGTACGGCCTGGTCGAATGGCGCACCAAGCTGATCGAATCGGGCTGGGGCGCGCCGCACTATCCCAAGCAATGGCACGGCCGCGGCCTGCCCGTGCGCTTCAACGCCATCGTCGACGAGGAATTCGCGCGCATCGGCGCGGTCGGCGTCGCCAAGGCCGGCATCCGGACGCTGGCCGCCGCGACCATCCTCGATCACGGCACCGACTTCCATAAGGAGAAGTTCCTGCGGCGCATCCTCACGGGCGAGGACACCTGGTGCCAGCTGTTCAGCGAGCCAGGCAGCGGCTCGGACATGGCGGGCGCGGTGACGCGCGCCGACCGCCGCGGCAACCAGTGGGTGATCAACGGCCAGAAGGTGTGGACCACCAGCGCGCACAAGGCGCACTGGGGCCTGCTGCTGGCTCGCGCCAACTGGGACGTCGCCAAGCACAAGGGGCTGGCCTACTTCATCCTCGACATGAAGCAGCCCGGCGTGCAGGTCCATCCGCTGAAGCAGATGAACGGCCACGCCTCGTTCAACCAGGTGTTCTTCACCGACGCCATCGTCGAGCCCGAGATGATGGTGTGCGACGTGGGCGACGGCTGGACGGTCGCCACTACCACCCTGATGCACGAGCGTCGCGGCGCCGACGGCCTGCGCAGCTGGGCGCAGGCCTCCGACCGCAAAGGCCGCATCTACGAGGAGGAGAAGGCCGAGATCGCCTCCACCATGGAGCCCTACAAGTGGTATCCGCAGCGCGCCGGCCGCGTCGACCTGGTGATGGAGCGGGCGAAGGCCACGGGCAAGATCAAGGATCCTGTCATTCGCCAGGAAATCGCCAAGCTCCTGATCATGTCCAAGGCCGCCGAATGGACGGCGCGCCGCGCGCGGGCGGCGCAGGCCCAGGGCAAGCCGCAGGGGCCTGAGGGCTCGCTCGGCAAGCTGGTGTCGAGCAACGTCGCGCGCCAAGCGGCACGGGTGCACACCTACATCACCGGGGCCGACGCGCTGCTGACCGGCGAGGACAGTCCGATGGGCGGCGTCATCGCCGAGATCCTGGTCTCCGTCCCTGCCACCTCGATCGCGGGCGGCACCGACGAGATCCAGCGCAACATCATCTCCGAGCGCGTCCTCAAGATGCCCAAGGAGCCCAGCGTCGACACCAACAAGCCGTTCAAGGACGTGCCACGCAACATCACGGCGAAGTCGTAAAGTGTGATATCTTCGCCTGCATGCCCCGTCCCCTCATCGGAGTCACCCTGGATGCAGAAAAGCCAGGGGGCTATTCCAAGTTTCCCTGGTATGCGCTGCGCCAGAACTACCTCGACGCCATCGACGCCGCGGGCGGCCTGGCGGTCGCGCTGCCGCACGAGCCCGACCGCGTCGGCGACTATCTCGAGCGCATCGATGCCCTGGTCGTGACCGGCGGAGCGTTCGATGTCGATCCCTCCTACTATGGCGGCGGCGCGAAGCACGCGACCGTCATCACCAAGGATCGTCGCACCGCCTTCGAGTTCGCCGTCACCCAGGGCGCGCTCGACCGGAACAAGCCCGTGCTGGGCATCTGCGGCGGCCAGCAGCTGCTGCACGTCGTGCTGGGCGGCAAGCTGATCCAGCACATCCCCGACGCCATCGCCGAGGCGCTGGCACACGAGCAGCCCAATCCGCGCAACGAGCCCGGCCACACCGTGCAGGTCGCCAAGGGCACGCAATTGCACGGAATCGTCGGCGCCGACGAATTGCAGGTGAACAGCGCCCATCACCAGGCGGCGGCCGATGCGCCAGCCGGCATCGTGGTGAACGCCACCGCTCCCGACGGCGTCATCGAGGGCATCGAGGCGCCGCGCTATCGCTTCTGCATCGGCGTGCAGTGGCATCCCGAATTCCTGATCTCCGAGGGCGACGCACGGCTCTTCCGCGCCTTCCTGGGAGCGGCAGCGACGAAGTGAGCTTGCTGCGATGAATGGGCCCGAAAGAATAGCCAAGCGGCTGGCGCGCGCGGGCCTGTGCTCACGCCGCGACGCCGAGCGCTGGATCGCCGCCGGCCGCGTCAAGGTCGACGGCAAGGTGCTCGACACGCCGGCCTTCACCGTCACCGATGCGAGCCGCATCGAGGTCGACGGCAAGCCCCTGCCCGACGCCGACCGCGCGCGGCTGTGGCGCTATCACAAGCCGACCGGCGAGCTGGTCACCGAGCGCGATCCCCAGGGCCGGCCGACCATCTTCGATTCCCTGCCTAAGGGCATGCCGCGCGTCGTCACCGTGGGCCGGCTCGACTTCATGTCGGAGGGCCTGCTGCTGCTCACCAACGACGGCGGGCTGGCGCGGCAACTGGAGCTGCCGGCCAATGGCTGGACCCGCCGCTACCGCGCGCGCGTGCACGGCCTGGTCGACGAGGCGCGGCTCGCGGCGCTGGCCAAGGGCATCACCATCGAGGGCGTGCGCTACGGCGCCATCCAGGCCAAGCTCGAGCGCCAGCAGCGCACCAATGCCTGGCTGGAGATCGCGCTCACCGAAGGCAAGAACCGCGAGGTGCGCCGCGTCCTCGCCCATCTCGACCTGCCGGTGATGCGCCTGATCCGCGTCGCCTTCGGCCCGTTCTATCTCGGCGAGCTCGAGCAAAACCAGGTCGAGGAGGTGCCGCAACAAGCGCTCGCCAACCTGCTGGGCGTGAAGCCGCCGCCGCGCAAAGCCGGCTGGGCCAAGCCCAAAGCGCCCGCGCGCCCGCACCGACGGCGGCACTGATGCTGAAGATCCCATGCTGAAGATTGTCGGCGGCAAGCATCGCGGCCGCACCATCGCCGCTCCCGAAGGCCAGAGCACGCGGCCGACGGCGAGCCGCGCACGCGAGGCATTGTTCAACATCCTGGTGCATGCCAACTGGCGCGACGACGGCACCTCGCCCCTGATCGACGTGCGCGTGCTCGACGCCTTCGCGGGCTCGGGCGCGCTCGGGCTGGAGGCGCTGTCGCGTGGCGCCGCGCACGCGACCTTCCTCGACAACGACGCCATCGCGATCAAGCTGATCGGCGAGAACCTGCGCAAGCTCGGTGAGACGGGCGCGGCCAAGGTCGTGCGCGCCGATGCGACGCGGCCGCCGCCCGGCCGCGATCCCTGCGATCTCGTCTTTCTCGATCCGCCCTATCGCTCGGGCCAGGCCGCGCCGGCGCTCGCCGCCCTTGCCGCCGCCGGCTGGGTGGCACCCGATGCCATCGTCACCGTCGAGCTGGCGCACAACGAGGACATCGTGCCGCCGGAAGGTTTCGAGGCGATCGACGAGCGCCGCTATGGCGCGGCCAAGTTCGTGATCCTGCGAGGCAAGCCGTGACGCTCAATGTTCCGCTCTACATGCTGCGCCACGGCGAGACGGCGTGGAACACCGAACGGCGCATGCAGGGCACCAAGGATTCCAACCTCACCGAGCGCGGCCGCGTCCAGGCGCAGGCGATGGGCCGCACGCTCAAGGCCGAGCTCGCCGGCGCGCCTGGTCGCACGATCTTCTTGCGCAGCCCGCTCGGCCGCGTGCGCGAGACCTCGGAGATCATCGGCCGCGAGCTCGGCCTCGATCCCGCCGAATGGCGCGACGATCCTCGCCTGGTCGAGCTGAGCTACGGCCAGTGGGAGGGCTTCAGCTGGAAGGACATCGAGGTCACGCATCCCACGGCACTGAGCGACTGGCGCGCCGATCCGCACGGCTACTGCCCGCCGGGCGGCGAGACCCACGCCGAGCTGCGCCAGCGCTCGGCCGAGGTGCTGGCCGAGATCATCGCGTCGAAGACGCGCACCGTCGTGGTCGGACATGGCGTCAGCGGCGCCGTGCTGCGCGGCCTCAACCTCGGGCTCGACGCCAAGGCGATGTTCGTCCTGGAGAAGCCGCAGGACGCCTTCTTCCGCCTGCTGTCGGGCGTCGAGGAGAAGATCTTCTGCGGCTAACGCGACAGCCGCGCGGTGCGCCGGCAGCCGGTGGTCTCGCTGATCACCAGGCCGCGACCGTCGCTTTGCGCCGTCATCTTGCCCTGGCGGCGGTCGGCGGCTTTCACCGAGGCAACGCTGACCAGGGAAAACGGACCGCTCGGCTTGGCCACGCCGTGGATCTGCCACAGGCCGGGCGTCGGCGCAGGGGCCGGCGCCTTCTTGAGGTTGGGGACCGGCCCGTGCGCGGTGGTGTCGTAGGCCGAGCCGTCGACGAAGCCGTTCTCGATCGTGAGCACAAAATCGAGCGGCGCGTTGCACGAGCCGCCGTCGCTCGTGCCGCGCCATTGGCCGTCGAGGGGCGAGGTCGGCGCCGGCTGCGCCGCGGCGGGCGCCGCCCCCGCGATCGCGAACGCCAGTAACAGGATACGCTTCATCGCCTTCCGAACAGTCGCTCTATATCGGCCAGTTTCAGCTCTACATAGGTCGGCCGGCCGTGATTGCACTGGCCGGAGTGCGGCGTCGCCTCCATTTGCCGCAGCAGGGCGTTCATCTCATCGACCGTGAGGCGACGGCCGGCGCGCACCGAGGTGTGGCAGGCGAGCGTGCCGCAGACCTCCTCGATCTTCTCCTTGAGCGACAGGTGATCGCCCATCTCGCCGAGCTCGTCGGCGAGATCGCGCACGAGGCCCTGGACATCCACTTCGCCCAGCACCGCCGGCGTTTCGCGCACGACCACTGCGCCGAGGCCGAACGGCTCCAGCACCAGACCCATCTCGGCGAGCTCGCCGGCGCGCTGCGCGAGGCGGCGTGCGCCGTCCTCGCCGATCTCGACGACCTCGGGCAGCAGCAGCGCCTGGCGCTTCACGCCGTCGGCCTGCAGCTGGTCCTTGAGGCGCTCGTGCATCAGCCGCTCGTGCGCGGCGTGCTGGTCGACGATCACCACGCCCTGGTCGGTCTGGGCGACGATGTAGGTCTCGTGCAGCTGGGCGCGCGCTACGCCCAGCGGATAGTCGTGGCCGTTGCCGTTCGGCGCCTCGGCCGGCGTCTCGACGCGTGCCGACGGAGCGGCGAACGGCGACATGAACTGCATGGCCGCTTCGGCAAGGCCGCGCGGCACCGACGTCGAATGGCCGCCTCCCCCCATCGGCAGAGGCATCGAATAGCCCGTGTGCGGCCGCAAGGCGCCCAGCGCGGCATCGGCCACCGTGGTGCTGGCGCGATGGCCGGCGGCGGCGAGCGCGGTGCGCAGCGCACCCACGATCAGGCCGCGCACGATGCCGGCGTCGCGGAAGCGCACCTCGGTCTTGGCCGGGTGGACGTTGACGTCGACCATGCCCGTCGGCGCCTCCAGGAACAGTGCCACCATGGGATGGCGATCGCGCGCCAGGAAATCCTGGTAGGCGCCGCGCACCGCGCCGGCCAGGAGCTTGTCGCGCACCGGCCGGCCGTTGACGAAGAGGTACTGGTGCTGGCCGGTCGGCCGGTTGAGCGTCGGCAGGCCGGCGAAGCCGGTCAGCCGGAAGCCCTCGCGGTTGGCGTCGATGGCGACGGTATTGTCGGCGAACTCGCGGCCCATGATGGCGGCCAGCCGCTCGAGCCGCGCCGCGCCAGGCTCCTCGAGCAGCGTGGGATTGGCCATCGGCAGGTCGACCAGGGTGCGCTCCTCGCTTTCCAGGCGGAACGCGATGGCGGGATGGGCCATGGCGAGGCGGCGCAGCGCGTCGGCGACATGGCCCGATTCGGTGCGCGGCTCCTTGAGGAACTTGAGACGCGCCGGCGTGGCAAAGAAGAGATCGCGCACTTCGACGCGCGTGCCGGCAGGATGCGCCGCGGGCCGCAGCTCGCCCTTGGCGCCGCCTTCGATCTCGAGGCTCCACGCCGTGTCGGCACCGGCCGGGCGCGAGGTGAGAACGAAGCGGCTGACCGAGGCGATCGAGGGCAACGCCTCGCCGCGGAAGCCGAGCGTGCGGATGTCGCCGAGATCGTCGTCAGGCAGCTTGGACGTGCAGTGACGCTCGACGGCGAGCGCCATCTCCTCGCGCGTCATGCCGACACCGTCGTCGACCACGGAAATGAAGCTGCGGCCGCCCTCCTTGAGGACGATGGCGATGCGATGCGCGCCGGCGTCGATCGCGTTCTCGACCAGCTCCTTGACGGCGCTCGCCGGGCGCTCGACCACCTCGCCCGCGGCGATGCGGTTGACCAGCGTCGAGGGGAGTCGGCGGAGCGCGCTCATGGCACCTTCATCTTACGCCCGGCATCTTACGCCCGGGCTCGGGATCCCGCGATCACGGATCCGCGGAGATACCCACCGGCTTGCCGACGACGACCGTGGTCAGCGCCTCGTCGCGCAACAGGCGGCGCGCGAGACGGCGGACATCGTCGATCTTCACCGCCGCGATCAGGGCAGCGCGCTTGGTGAGATGGTCGGGCGCGAGGCCGTCGACCTGCATGGAATGCAGCAGGCCCGCGATGGCGCCCGACGAATCGAGCGACAGCGCCAGGGCGCCGGCGAGATAGGTCTTGGCGTCGGCGACCTCCTGCTCGGTCGGGCCGTCGACGCGCAGCCGGGCCAGCTCAGCCTTCACGACGCGCAGCGCCTCGGCGACCCGCTCGTTGGCCGACGCCGTCGACATCACCAGCAGCGCCGCGCGCTTGTAGACGCGCAGGCTCGACGAGGCGCCGTAGGCCAGCCCGCGCTTCTCGCGCACCTCGCTGAACAGCCGCGACTGCTGGCCGCCGCCGCCCAGGATGTGGTTCATGATCAGCGCGGCGTACCAGTCGGGATCGTCGCGGGCGACGCCGGGCAATGCCAGCAAGGCCGTGCTCTGCGGCACCGGCCGCTCGACCACGACCGTGCGCGCCTTGGTCGGCGGCTTCCACTCGGGCGGCAAGGCGGGCGGCGTGCCCATGGGCAGGCTGCCGAACGCACGGTCGAGCAGGCGGGCGAAATCGGCCTCGTCGATGTCGCCCACCGCGGCCACGATCAGGCCGTTGCGGATCAACAGCGCCGTCGCGCGCTGCTTGAGGTCCTGCTGCGAGAGCTTCTTCAGATCGTCGGGCGTGCCGTCGGGGTCGTTGGCATAGGGATGGCCCGCGAACTCGGTCTCCATCAGGGTGCGCGCGGCGACCGAGCCGGGACGCTGGTTGGCCTGGTTGATGCCGGCGATGGTCTGGGCGCGGCGCTGCTCGATCATGTCGGCATCGAAGCGCGGCTGGGTGAGCGCCAGGCGCAGGAGCTCGAAGCCTTCCTCGCGGTTGGCCGACAGCACGCGCAGGCTGCCGCCCAGGCGGTCGAGCGAGGCGCTGAAGCTCACCGATGCCGCGGCATCCTCCTGGCGCTGCCGGAAGGCCTGCGCAGTGAGCGTCCCGGCGCCGTCGGTGAGCAGCGCGGCCATGAGGGAGGTGACGCCGAGCTGGCCCGCCGGATCCGAGGCCGTGCCGCCGGCGAAGGAGAAGGCGAGCGACAGCGCAGGCGCGCTCTTGTCCTGCACCAGCCACGCCTTGATGCCAGCCGGCGTGGTCACGGTCCTGATGTCGACCGCACCGGCAGCGGCTGGCAGGATCAGGACCGCGACGAGCAGCGCGGCAAGGACACGCAACAGCCGGCTCACCGCATGCCTTCCTGCGGGGTCAGCACCGAGGTCACGAGCCCGTCGGCGCGCCAGACATGGCGCGCGGCGGCGACCACGGCGGCGGGCGTGACGGCGGCGATGCGTTGCGGCCAGGCATCGATATCGGCCACGGTGCCGCCGACGCCGAGCGCGCCGCCGTAGATGCGCGGGCCGCTCTGCAGCGAATCCTGCGAATAGATCGCGGCGGCCAGCAGCTGGTTCTGCGCCCGCTCGACCTCCTCGGCGGTCACGCCGTCATCGAGCAGCTTGCCTAGCAGGCCGCCGACCGCGCTCTCGATCTCGACGATGGGCGTGCCCGACGTCGGATGGACACCGAGATCGAACGAGGTGAGGCCGAGGCTCGACGGGCTGTAGGACGCCCAAGCCGACAGCGCGACCTTGCGGTCGGTCACCAGGCTGTTCCACAGCCGGCTGGTCTCGCGGCCGCCCAGCAGGCTCGCCAGCACCTGCAGGGCATAGGCGTACTGGCTCTCGCCCTTGTGGTAGGACGGCGCGAGGTAGTAGCGCGACCAGCGCGGCTCGGCGACGCGCGCGTCGGCGCGCGTGACGCGCTGCGGCAGGTCGGAGGCGCCCTCGCCCGGCCGGCGCCGCGGATCGACCTTGCGCTGTGGGATCGGCCCGTAGTGCTTCTCGGCGAGCTTGCGCACCTGGTCGGCCGTGGTGTCGCCGGCCACGATCAGAATCGCGTTGTTGGGCATGTACCATTTGGCATAGAACGCCGCGAGATCGTGGACGCTGAGCTTCTTCACGTCGTCGACATAGCCCGAGATCGGCATGCCGTAGGGCTTGTGGCGGCCGTAGAGTTGCTCCTGCACCGCCTCGCCCAGCAGCGCGGCAGGCGAGTTCTCGGTGCGCATGCGGCGCTCCTCGAGCACGACCTGGCGCTCGGGGATCAGCTCCTTCTCGGTGATGCGCAGGTTGGCCATGCGATCGGCCTCCATGCGCATGACCATCTCCAGCCGATCGGGCGCGACCGTCTGGTAGTAGCCCGTGGTGTCGAAGCTCGTATAGGCGTTGTCGCGCCCGCCGTTCCTGGAGACGATGCGCGAGAATTCAGTCGGCCCGATCGTGCCCGTGCCCTTGAACATCATGTGCTCGAGGAAATGGGCGATGCCGGTCTTGCCGTAGACCTCGTCTGCACTGCCGACCTTGTAGACCACGAGCTGGTTGATGATCGGCGCGCGGCTCGACGGCAGGACCACGACCTGCAGGCCGTTGGGCAGCGTGAAGAACTCGGACTTGCGCCGCTCGACCGAGAAAAGCTTGGCGCCCGCGATCGATGGCGAGGCGAGCGCGCCGGCCGCGACGATTCCCGCGAGTAGTGGCCCGCCGAGCAGAGCGCGGCGGCGCGAGATCGCTGCGGCGCTCAGAAGATGCCTTCGAGCAGGCCGCGCTGGCGCCGCTTGATGGTCGGCGTCGAGCCCGAGGCGGGCTGGCCCGCGGCCTGGGCGTCGCGGATGCGCTGCTGCTCCTTGGTCGGATCGACGACGACGCCGGGAGGCGGCGAGTCCTGCCAGAAGATCAGGCTGTCGATGAACGACTTGTCGCTGTCGGCGATCGTCTTGGTGTCCTGGTTGACCCGGCTGCGGATGTTGGGGTCGACGCTGGCGCCGCCGGCCTTCTGGACCAGCGACTGCTCGCTGCTGGTGCGGCCCGGTCCCTGGGCAGCTCCGGTCATGACCTGGTTGCGCTGCGGACGCGCCGCCAGCGCCGGCGACAGCGCCTCCTTGGCCTGGTCGGCCGGCGTCACTTCCTGTGGCCGCGGCTCACCGGGCCGCGGCGGGCGTAGCTCGGCATTGGGCGGCATGGTGAGCGGCGAGTGCGAGACGATCTTGAACTCATCGGGCGACACCTTCTTGCCGCCACCGAGATTCTCCAATGCACTGCAGCCGCCCAGCGCCAGCGCGCCCAGAGCAGCAAGACCTGCCGGTATCAGGATCGTGCGTCGCATCGTTCGTCCTTCGGTTTTTGTTCTTGTCCACAGATCATGGCCGCATCAGGGCGCACGTTGTCTTTCGCCGACGAGGGAATCGATGAGCATCAGGCCAACGCCGACAACGATCGCCGAATCGGCGATGTTGAACGCCGGCCAGTGCCAATGGCCAATATGGAAATCGGCGAAGTCGAACACCTGTCCCCACCGGGCGCGGTCGATAACATTACCGATGGCGCCCCCCATGACAAGGCCGATGCCCCATCCTGTGAATGGCCGGTCTGTTCGTCGCAGCCAGACGAAAAGGCCGATGCACACGGCGATGGCCACGGCCGACAACACCCACGGCGGCAGCGCCTGGTCGCCCATCAGGCCGAAGCTGACGCCGCGATTCCACACGATCACCAGCCGGAAGAAGCCGTCGATCACCGGCACGATGGCTCCGGCCTGCGCCAGGTAGCTGAGCAGCAGCTGCTTGGAGACCTGATCAGCAATCACGGTGATCACGACCAGAGCCATGGCCTGGCGGTCGAGGGGCCTCATGAGCTCACCGCCTCTTCGCAGCGTTCACAGAGCAGCGGGTGCTTGGACGACTTGCCGACCTCCTTCAGCACCTGCCAGCAGCGTGCACATTTGTTGCCTTCGGCCAGCAGCGGCGCCACGCCGACGCCCGGGACGTCGGACAGCGTGAAGTCGGTCGCGGCCGGCTCGCCTTCGATCAGCTCGCCGCCCGAGGTGATGCAGAGCTCGACGAGGTCGAGATCCTTCATGGCGGCGATGTATTCCTTCGTCACGTGGACGTGCGGAGCGGCCTGCAGGCTGGACCCGATGCGCTTCTCGGCGCGCTCCAGCTCGAGCGCGCCGGTGACGACGCGGCGCAGCGCCCGCACCATCTTCCACTTCTCGCCCAGGCCGGCATCGAGCCACGCCGCTGGAATCGCCGGATAGAGCCTGAGATGCACGCTTTCCGCGGAGCCGTCCGGTACGTCCTTGGGCCGCGCCAGCCACGCCTCCTCGGCGGTGAAGCAGGTGATGGGGGCGAGCCACGCGGTGAGGAAGGAGAACAGCTCCGCCATCACCGTGCGCGCCGCGCGCCGGCGCAAGCCGGTGGGCGCATCGCAGTAGATCGCGTCCTTGCGGATGTCGAAGTAGAAGGCCGAGAGATCGACGGCGCAGAAGTTGTGCAGCTCGGTCGCGATCTTGTGGAAGTCGAAGTCGTCGACCGCCGGCCGGAACGCCGCATCGAGCTCGGCCAGGCGATGCAGCACCCAGCGCTCGAGCTCGGGCATGTCGGCATAGGCCACCTTCTCCGCCGCCGAATAGCCGTCGAGACTGCCCAGCAGGTAGCGCAAGGTGTTGCGCAGCCGGCGATAGGCCTCGGCCTGGTGCTTCAGGATCTCAGGACCGATGCGCTGATCTTCGGTGTAGTCGGTGCCGACCACCCACAGGCGCAGGATGTCCGCGCCGTACTGGTCGCACACCGCCTGCGGCGCAGTGATGTTGCCCAGCGACTTCGACATCTTGCGGCCCTGCTCATCGAGCGTGAAGCCGTGCGTCAGCACGCCGTCGTAGGGCGCGCGGCCGCGGGTGCCGCAGCTCTCGAGCAGCGAGGAGTGGAACCAGCCGCGATGCTGGTCGGAGCCCTCCAGATAAAGATCGGCTGGCCACTTCAGCTCGGGATTGCCTTCGAGCGTGAAGGCGTGCGTCGAGCCGGAGTCGAACCAGACGTCAAGGATGTCCTTCACCTGCTCGAAGTCTTCGGCCTTGTACTTGTTGCCGAGGAAGCGCTCGGGTGGACTCTCGAACCAGACGTCGGCGCCCTCGGCCTTGAAGGCCTCTACGACGCGGCCCATCACCTCCGGGTCGCGCAGCGGCTCGCCGGTCTGCTTGTTCACGAACACGGCGATCGGCACGCCCCAGGCGCGCTGCCGCGACACGCACCAATCGGGGCGCTGCTCGATCATGCTGCGGAGCCGATTGTAGCCGGCGCGGGGCACGAAACGCGTGGCGTCGATCGCCGCCAGCGCCTTCTCGCGCAGCGTGCCGCCGATCTCGGCAATCGGCTTGTCCATGGCAATGAACCATTGCGGCGCATTGCGGAAGATCACCGGCGCCTTCGACCGCCACGAATGCGGATAGGAGTGAGTGATGCGTCCCGACGCCAGGAGCATGCCCGCCTGGTCGAGCGCCTCGATCACAGCCTTGTTGGCCGGGCCCTTCTTGCCGACGGCCGTGTAGACCTGCAGGCCGGCGAACAACGGCACGTGCGGATAGTAACTGCCGTCCTCGGCCACCGTGTCGGGCACTTCCACGCCGTTCGCGACGCCCAGCTCATAGTCGTCGGCGCCGTGGCCCGGCGCGATGTGGACGAAGCCGGTGCCGGCATCGGCAGTGACGAACGATCCCGGCAGCAGGCGCACGTCGAACTCGTATCCCTGGCCGCGTAACGGGTGCGCAGCGAGCAGCCCCTCGAAATCCTCCGTCGCGATGTCGCCCACCACCTTGGGCGTGAACTTCACCTCCTCGGCAACGGCGTTCACCAGATCCTTGGCCAGGATCATCGTCTCGCCGACCTTGGCGCGGCTGCCCTCGCCGACCGCGGCGACTTCGACCAGCGCGTAGGCGATGTCGGGGCCGAAGGCGAGCGCCCGGTTGCCCGGCATGGTCCAGGGAGTCGTGGTCCAGATCACCACGGAGGCGCCGTCGAACTTGCCGCCTTTGGACTTCACCACCGGGAAGCGGACATGAACGGTGTCCGACGTGTGGTCGTGATATTCGATCTCGGCCTCGGCCAGCGCGGTCTTCTCGACCACGCTCCACAGCACCGCCTTGGAGCCCTTGTAGAGCCCGCCGTTCATCAGGAACTTGCCGAGCTCGCCCGCGATCACGGCCTCCGAATCGTAGGCCATGGTCGAGTAGTAGTTCTCCCAGTCACCCTCGACGCCCAGCCGCTTGAACTCCTCGCGCTGCACGCCGATCCAGTGATCGGCGAAGGCGCGGCACTCGCGGCGGAACTCGCCGACCGGGACCGCGTCCTTGTCCATCTTCTTGGCGCGGTACTGCTCCTCGATCTTCCATTCGATCGGCAGGCCATGGCAGTCCCAGCCCGGCACGTAGTGGCTGTCCTTGCCCAGCATCTGCTGGGTACGCGTCACCAGGTCCTTCAGGATCTTGTTGAGCGCATGGCCGATATGGAGGTTGCCGTTGGCGTAGGGCGGACCGTCATGCAGCACGAACTTGGGCCGACCGCGGCTTTCGGCGCGCAGCCGGTGGAACAGCTTCATGTCCGCCCAGCGCTTCAGGAGCTCCGGCTCCTTCTTGGGCAGGCCGGCGCGCATGGGAAAGTCGGTCTTGGGCAGGAAGACACTGGATTTATAGTCAGTTGTCACGAGACACTCGGCACAAAAGGAGCGGAGGGCAACCACCGGAAACGGCAGTCACGAGCAGGCAGGTCGACCCGGCCGCGGTCAGCGGACCGGGCGGATAATTCGCTCCTGGAGGGCCCCGATGAACATAGGGCGGGCAATCTAGGGATGGGGGTCCGGAGGGTCAAGGTGATGGGTTTCCGCATTTCCCGCAATTTGCGCAGCCCCCCGCCAGGCTGGCGGCCGACGCATTTAAGTCGGGAGCCTCGTCGATCCGGCTCTCCGCCCCATCTCACAATATAACTCAAGTATAGGTATAAAACAAGAACAACGCGCGAGGGCGCACCCCGGCAGCTAGCGGAGCCGATCGATCACGGGCGCGAAGACATCGAGAAACACGCGCGGGCCGCCGACAAACTTCAATTTCGACGTAAGCTCGAGGCGCGCCCAGTCGATCGTGTCCTTCATGCCCAGGGCGCGGATGATCGCAAGCCCACCCATCGCGTCCCATGTCGACAGGCCCAGCCCGACATAGCCATCGACCTGTCCCGCTGCCAGCTCCAGCAGGGAAATGGCCGCCGAACCATAATTGCGGAACGCCATGCCCGCGTCGGCCATGATGAACTCCATCACGGCCAAACGTTCGGGTACCGGAAACGCCGGGTTCAGGCTCACGGCGACCACAGCACTGCTGCGCTCGAGCGCCGACGGTGGATCGAGAGCCCGGCCGTTCAGGGTTGGCGTCAGGTCGCGGCCGCCGATCAGCATCTGATCGCGTGCCGGGGCATGGATGATGCCGAACTGCGGGCGGCCGTCCTCGAAAAGCCCGACGGACACCGCCCACTGCTCGCTGCCGCGCACGAAATTGAGAGTTCCATCGATCGGGTCGATGACCCAGATGCGACCGCTCCTGCCCGCCACCGCTGCCCCCTCCTCGCCGAACACACCGTCCTGCGGGAAAAGTCGCGACAGGCCGTCGGTGAGAAACCGCTCAACCTCGCGGTCGGCCGCAGTCACCAGGTCGAGATGGCCTTTCAGGTGGACCGAGTCGCCGGCGAGCCGGCGGAACTGGCCGATGGCGAGGTGGCCGGCCTGGCGCACCAGGTGCTCGAGCGCTGCGCAAGATTGAGAGACATCGTCGACCGGCATGCCATCACCCCTGCACCGTGACGCGGGTCATGCCTTGACGGCTGCCGGTCGCGTTTCCGATAGTTGCAATACTGCCGGACAGGCCCTGCGGGCTAGGGCCGGCGACGTCTCCCCCTACTGGCGGACCTTGGGCCGCCTGCGAACACAGCAACCGAGGAGAACGCGCATGTCCTTCTGGACGGAATTGCGCATGCCGACGGAGCGGGAGCTCCTGGTCGGCTTCTACGGCCTTGCCGGCTACATGCGTCACGCGGAGAAGACACCACCGCAGGAACTGCTGGCGACGATGGCGGGGTACTTCGCTCTCACCGGGCAGATCGTCGGCGACGCCGGCGGGCGATTGATCAAGACCCTGGGCGACGCCGGGCTGGTCGCCTTCCCGGCCGAAGCCGCAGATGCCGGCGTTGCCGCCTTGCGCGCCGTGCAATCGGCGGGGCGCGAGTGGCTCGCCCAGCACGGCTTCAGGACCGGCATCGTGGTCAAGCTGCACCTGGGGCCCGTCGCGGTCGGCCGAGTCGGCAGCCCGGGCGAGGAGATCATCGATGTCTACGGCAAGACCGTGAACGTCGCGGCTGCCCTGCCCAGCACCGGGCTCACGGTCACGCCGGCGGTGTTCCGCAGCCTGCAGGCCGAGAGCCGAAAGCTGTTCAAGAAGCACACGCCGCCGATCAGCTACATCGACGCGGGTGATCAGCGTCCGGACTAGTTTGAACGATGGGCGGATGGCGAGGATGTTGCTTCGCCATCCGACTTCCGGGGCCCTTACAGCGCCTTTCGCCTTCCGATATCATCGGTACATGAACAAAGCGCTGATGGATGAGCTTGAGAAGCTGGGACCGGACGAGCGCCTTCGCTTGGCGTACGACCTGCTCGACAGCGTCGTTCAGGCTGAAGCGACAGCGCCGGTTACCGATGCTCAACGAGCGGAGCTGCGGCGACGGCTCGATGACTATGGAGCCAGTCCTACTGAGCCTGTCGTGACCTTGGCGGACATACGCCGGGAATTTGGCGCCTCCTGACCGGATGGCACTACCGGTCGTCTATCGGCAGGTGCCCGCCTCGAAATCGTCGGCGTTGCGCGAACTTACGAAAGGCGACGTCCGGGCATGGGTAGCCTGTTTCTCGACGAAATCGGCCGGATCGAAGCTCGCATATCTGACCGCCCGCGCCTCTATCAGCTTGTGGTTAGCGGCGTGCGTCGAGCGGTCATGCGCCGATTCCCGTTCGGCTTGTTTTATGTCGAGGAGGAGCAGCGAATTATTGTACTCGCTTGCCTCGACCTTCGACGTGATCCCGACATGATCATCTCCAGTGTGGCGACACGCCGAGGCCAGTGAACGTGCGATCACCGTGATTGCGGCTTACCGAAACGCCGCCGCGATGTCGTTGATCGGCGCCGCGCTCTGCCGGATGCGGGCGATCAGCAGCGCGCCTTCCATGGTCGCGACCAGGAGCTGGGCCTTGGCCCTCGCCTCCTTCGCCGACACGCCCCTTGCCGCGAACACCGGCGCGATGATGTCGATCCAGTGATCGAGGGCGGCGACGCCGGCCCTGGTCAGGCCGGGCGCGTGCGGGGCGGTCTCCAGCATGGTGGTGGCGATCGGGCAGCCCGAGCGGAAGTCGGACTCCTCCATCCACTTCGCCATGGTCCGGCAGTAGGCCTTCACGAAGGCTTCCGATGTTTTGTGGCGACCGGCAAGGTCGGCCAGCATCTCGCCCATCAGCCTGGCCGCGAGCTGAACCGCCGCCTCACCGAGCTCTTCCTTGCCACCCGGGAAGTAATGGTAGAGCGAGCCGCGCGGCGCCTCGCTCTCGGCCAGGATCTGCTGCAGGCCGGACGAGGCATAGCCCTGCTGGCGGAACAGCCGCATCGCCGTGCGCACCAGGCTGTCTTTGTGTTTCGCCGCGTTGGCCATCGTTCTGGTTCTGCCTTGACTCTATGATGACCGGTCTATATCACGCTCGAAAATTATGGCAATTGGTCTAGAAAGCGGGAAAATGCGAACGACGATCGAGAACCGCGATGGCGCTGCCTGGATCACCCTCGACGACGGCAAGGTGAATGCGATGTCGTTCGACATGCTGAGCGAGATCGCCCGGCGCCTCGAAGAGGCCAAGGCAGCCGGCGGCCCGGTGGTCCTGAAGGGACGGCCGGGCATGTTCTCCGCCGGCTTCGACCTCAAGACCTTCGCCCTGGGCCCGGAGCCGGCGCGCGACATGGTGCTGGCGGGCGTCGGGCTGATCCAGACGATGCTGGCCTATCCTCGGCCCATCGTGACCATCTGCACCGGCCACGCCTACCCGATGGGCGCCTTCCTGATGCTGAGCGCCGACGTCCGCTTCGGCGTCGCCGGCCCCTGGCGCATCGGCATGAACGAAGTCGCGATCGGCCTCACCGTGCCGCAGTTCGCCATCGAACTTGCGCGACACCGGTTGACGCCGCCCGGCTTTGGCCGCGTGTCGACCGCGGCGATGGTCGACCCCGTCGAAGCCGTGCAGCTCGGCTATTTCGATTACTGCCTCGCCGCCGAGGAGATCGACGCCGCCGTCGATGGCGAGCTGCAGCGGCTGAAGAAGCTCGACGGGAGGAGCTACGAGGCCACGAAGGCGCGGCTGAACGAGCATGTCGTGAAGGCGATCGCTTCGGCGGCAGCCACCTATCAGCCGCGGCTCGCCGCATGAACGACCTCGTCACCTACAAGGGATGCGTCTATCCCTGGCACTGCGACCATGTCGGCCACATGAACGTGATGTGGTACGTCGGCAAATTCGACGAGGCCACCTGGAACCTGTTCGCGGCGCTCGGCCTCACCCCGTCATACCTGCGCAGCCACAATCTCGGCATGGCGGCGGTGCAGCAGAACATCACCTACAAGCGCGAACTTCTGGCCGGCGACATCGTCGAGATCCGCAGCCGCGTCGAGGAGCTGCGCGAGAAGTCGGTGCGCTTCGTCCACGAGATGTTCAACGCCGAAGCCGGTGCCATTGCTGCCGTCTGCGAGTTGACCGGGGTTCATATGGACCGAACGGCCCGCCGGGCGGTGCCGTTTCCGGCCGAGCTGCGGGCGGGCTTCCTGGCCAGGGCGTAACGCCGGCGTTCTTGCCCGGCGCCCAGACGCAAAGCGAGGGACCTTTCCCCCACCAAAAAGGTCCCTCGCTGCGCCCGGCTGACAGCCCCCAACGTCCCGCCGGGCATTATCCGCGCCGCCTCGCCATCGGCGGCGAAGCTGCGCCTTGAGTAGCGTCCCCGTGTCGTCAGGGGAGCCTGTCGAACCACTCCTGGGCAAGCGCGCCGCGGCGGCGGCGCACCTGTCCCTGCGGATCGTCGGGCCGCTCATAGAGCCTGCAAATGACCCTGCCGGCCTCATCCGCCGTCGTCGTGCCGCGCAGCGCGCGACCAGCGAGTTGCTCGGCATTCGACAATTCGAAGACGACGAAAGCCAACTGGGCGACGTAGTCGGCATCCTTGATGCTGTAGCCGAATTGCCTTTGGAATCCGGCCTGCCGGTCGGGATGCCATTGGCAAATACCGAAGGCCTGCCCACCATCGCCCACGGCTTGGTGATCGAAGGCACTCTCGGCCTCGATGTTGGCGATCAGACCTGCCGATTGCTCCCTGGTCCACTTCTCCTTCACGAAGAAGTCGTGCGCCTGGAGCGCCAGGTCGAGCTTGGTCGAAGTATCGTTGCTCATTGGATTGCTCCTCTCTGTCAACTTCGCGTCATCGACGGTTCAAGCGGCGGCGGACTTGTTCGCAGTCTTTTCACTCGGACTCGGTCCCGCACCCTTGAGACGAACCAGGTTCTGCAAAGCGTCGAACCAGAACGGCGCGCCGAACAACGTGGCGAGCGCGGTGATCAGCCAGCCAATCAGTGCCAGTCCGTCGTTTGTGTATGCGCGGAGGATGACGAACGTCGTTGCCGTCGAGGGTGTTTCCTTCAAGGTCCAGCCGACGGGAAAGGTCGTCAGGAGCTGCTTGGCAGCATCCTCGGCATTCTGGGTCGCCTTCACGTTGGCCGTGATGCCCGGATTCGCCCACAACGTCCGCGCCACGTGGATCGCGTCGACGTTCAGCGCCACGCACAGAACCAGGGCGACGATGAAGCCGATCAGCTGGGTCCAGCGCTTGTATGCCCCGCCGACCCGATCCATGCCGACGTCGAACCAGTCGGCGACTTCCTTCTTCACGGCGTCCATCTGGCCAACGCCACGCTGAATTGCGCCGCTCAGCAGGCTGTTGACCTGCTCGTTTGCCTTCAGCGGGATATTGGCATTGACGGTCGCAAGCAGAGCAGGCATCGACGTTTTCGCCGTCAGCGGCCCCGTCAAGCCTGCGATGTCCAGCAACGCCGCCGCGAAGCGCTGCGAGTCGATGTAGGCAGGCTTGTTTTTGTCGGGCTGCGTGCTGCCGGGCCCACGCGGATTGACCAGGCCATGCCCATAGAGCGTCCGAGCAAGGCCGCTGAATGTCGGATCGTTGACGAGATCCTTGACGCCCGCGAGCAGGGTTCGCGAACGCCACTTGGTCATCGAGGCGATAGCCTCGACGACCGTGCTGGTCAGAAGGCTGATCGCGAGGAAGGTGAAAACCAGCCCCACGACCATATCCAGAACAACGCTGTTCAGCATGACTGTTCTCCCCCGAGGTCAATACGGGCTCACGCCGTCGCAGCGTCGATGGCGCTGGAGAGGCTATTCACCAGCGCGACGACTGCGCCGGCGGCGGCAAGCGGATTGCCGGTCGAGATCGCCGCTGCCGCAGACAGCACGCTGCCGACGATGCTGAGGACGAGCTTCACGTTCTGAATCTGCTTGAGCGTCTGCTGCGCTCGATCGACCTGCGCCTTGAGGTCGGCAATCGCCTGCAGGACACCGGGCTTCGAGAGATCCGCGGCGATTCCCGCGATCGTCGCGGCATCCGTCGCGATGCTCGTGCTGAGCGTCCCGAGCTGGATCATCTCCTGTGTGTACGGATCAGGCGCTTCCTGGACGATCTTGTCGAGCGCGTCCGAGAAGTCGGAGAGCGCGTTGGAAAGGTCCATCAGAGCGTCGGGCGTGGTGATAATTGTGGTATCGGACATGACTTTCTCCTAGGGCTTCTGGAATGACTTGATGGCGTCGAGCAGGACGGGCACGTCCTTGAGCAGCGCGTCGCGCACAGCCGCGTCCTTCAGCCGGTCGCGGTTCTCGTAGGGGATCTCCTGGTCCTCGCCGATCTTCTTGAAGGCCGCCTGCGCCGCCCTGGCTTGCGCGATCGGGGCGGCGAACGTCGCTTCGTCGATCAGCTGTGCCCGGAACAAGAGCGCTCGCGTCCCGACGTCGCCAGTGGAGGCGATGGCGACACGCCAATACTCCTTTGCCACGCTTTCAGCCGCGATATTGGCCTTGACGACGTTCGGCGCTGCCACTGTCGCCAGGTAGTGGGCGAGCTGCTTGACGTCGTCATGGCCATTGGTGATCAGGTCGACGATCGCGCGCTTCCTGACGGCGTCCAGGACCACACCCACCACCTTGAAGGCGACGCCGGCAATCGCCGTGCCCGTCGGATCCGCGCCGACCTTGCCGAGGCCGGCGGTGATGTCCGCCGCCTGCTGGCTCACGTCGGCGACCTTGTCGTCGGCCAGTTGGCCAAGCGTCTTGAGGTAGAGCGTGAGCGCCTGGGCGGCCAGGATCGCGGTCTCCGAGCGTCCGACGGCGTAGGCGTCTTCCTTCTGAATCTTCTCATGCAGCCCGGGCGCAACGCTGCGCACGTGAGGCGCCGCCGAGAGCGAGAGCGCGGTGTCATAGGCCGTCGGCCATTGCCGGAAGATCGTTGAATTCTCGGTGACTGTGCTCGCTGTCTTCGCGTAGTCGCGCACCGCACTGAGATCCGTACACGCACTCGTTGCGAGCAAGATCAGCAGGACTGGTCGTGCATAGGCCATTTCTATCTCCCCCTCGATGCCGGTTGTGCCACAGTGGCCATCATCTACCGGCAGCGTGAGCGGATCGTGAGTCGCGGCGACACCAACCTTTTTTGTGCAGAGCGCGATTCTTCGATTGCCGCCGTCATGCGACTCACGATGGACTCACGATCACGCGGGCAACCTGCTCGCATTGGGGGATCACATGAGTCACAGCGGAAGTTCGCATGTCGGCATCGAGCCGAAGGGCCTGACCAGCTGCCCGCACGGATTCGACCCGGCAGCCTTCTCCGGCTTCAGCTACCTCCTGGGCCCGCCAGCGGCCGCCCAGCGAAGCAAGCTCGGCAACGATCCCGCGGCTGCACACCAACTGCTCGCGGCGCTTTCAAAGGCGCTGCCGGGCGCCGGGAATTACTGGCCGGCGGCGCTCGACGGCGGCCTCACGCACGACGACAACCCCGGCATCCCATCGGGCTATACGTACCTGCTGCAGCTCGTCGCCCACGACCTGGTACAGACCACCGTTCCATTCTGGGCGGCCGCCCAGCTCGGTCTCGGCAGCCGCAACATGCGATCGTCGCCGCTACTGCTCGACACGCTGTACGGCGGCGGGCCCAACACGGCGCCGACGGCCTATCGCATGATGGGCTACACCACCGCCGACCGCACTCACCTGCGCATTGGCCGGTTCCGATCCGCCACGACCGGCATGATGGCCCAGTCGGAAGAGTGTCCCTTCCGCGACCTCGCCCGCATCAATCTCGATGCCATGGACTATCTCCGGGGGTCCGACGACCTCAAGGCATGCGACAGTCTCGAGCACTGCCGGAACCTCGACACCGCCAAGCACGTCCAGCCTGCCAATTTCGACGATCCCTTCGTGACCTGCGTCGCCGACCCGCGAAGCGACGACAATCTCGTGCTGGCGCAGCTCGTCGTCCTGTTCGCCAGAGCGCACGAAGCCATCGTGGCCCAACTGACCGGCGCCCGCCCCGAAGCCATGTTCGGATTTGCGCAGCTCGCCATGCAGCGCCTCTACCACGCCATCATCGAGCACGATCTGCTGCCGCGCCTGCTGCATCCCGACATCCTGGCATCGCTGCGCGATCGTTCGGCGAACGACGAATGCTGGCTGTGGCGGACCGAGGGGGCGCCGCTCGAGTTCACGCACGGCGTGTTCCGCATCGGCCATGCCATGGTCCGTAGCGACTATCGCTTGAACGCCGCCAACGCGCTGGACATCGGCCGGGTGCTGAAGGGTGATGGCAGCTGGGCCGACCTGCACTATCCGCTGCGCGAGAGCTGGCTCATCGAGTGGGCGCAATTCTTCGACTTGCCCGGCGGCGTCACACCCAACTTCGCCCGGCGCTTCAGCCCCACCCAGTCGGCGCTCGACGTGGCAGGACTGTTTCAGTCCAACGATCCGGAACAGCCGGCGAGCCTGTCGCTGCGCGATATGCTCAGCGCCGCCCTCGCCCGTACCTGGAGCGTCGATGCCCTGATCGACCGGATGCTGGCCCACACGGTCAACCCGCTGCCGCCGGGCTGGGCCTGGTGCAACGCTGGCAAACGTCGAGCGGCGATCGGCGACTGGCTCTCGACCCGTTGCAAGGCCGGTGAGCTCGACGATGCCAAAATCGAGGTACTCGCCGTCGACCCACCCCTGCCGCTCTTCGTGCTGCTGGAAGCGGCCCTCGACGACAAGATCGCAGGCCGACATCTCGGCCCACTCGGCTCGGTCATTGTCGGCGAAGTGATCGGCCGCAGCATCGCCCGGCAACGACAGCAGCTGGCGGCCGCCGAGTGCGCCGCTTGGGCCGCGTTCGATCCCGAATTCTGGAGTGAAATCGAAGCGATCAAGGCGATGCCCGACCTGATCGCGTTCGTCCAGCGTCAGGCTGGCTGCGAGACGCCGCCGACAGCGGGCACCTGAGCCCGTTCACCCTTACAAGCCAAGAGGAGAGAAAGATGCCGACAATGATCCAGGATCCCGACAGCCTCACCTGGGGCCGACTGGTCAAGAGCTGGGCCACTGGCCTGGACTATCTCAACACCCCGCCGGGCCAGCAGCCGCCGCCCGCCGGCGCTTCGGCGGCCGGCAAGCCGTGGGCACTGCCGCCGCTCGCTCCCGCCAGCTTCAACGCGACGGTCGGCGGCAACGTGGTTCAGAAGACGATTCCGGGCGTGCTCTACCTCACGAAGGACGATTGCAATACGCTGCTCGGCGCCGCCGGAATCCCGGCCGAGCGCGTCACCTACCCGCCGGAGACCACAGAGGTGATCATCGTGCAGGGCGACGCCAAGACGATGGTGATCAGACTGCCGCCAACCAAGGTGCTGCAAACGTCGGAAGCGAACCTGCTCGGCGGCGGCGCCTATCCGACACCGGCCTTCTACGAGCCGCTGTTCAGCCCTCCGGGCGGCCCGGTCAAGCATGCCAATCCGCCCCAGCTGCCGAACAAGGCCGGCATCATGGATCTGCACGCCAATCGCATCGGCGACTACACGATGGGCCTGTGCGCCTAGCGCGATGCCATCGTCGGCCTGAATCATTTCCTCCTCATCGTTCTTACGATGGGGAGGACTGAACCCAGCAGCCTCACCAACCGTGGTGGGTCATCCCGCCATCGGGAATACCGGCCGCGATCACACCCGCGTGCAGGCGCTGCCAGGCTGCGCGATCGCCCATCGGATAGATGTGCAACAGCCACCGGCCGATCATCCCATCGGTCGGCGACGACGGTCCGAACCAGTTGGCGCGTGTCAGCGCGAGGAAGCGCTCCGCTTCCTCGCGCGCTTCCCGAGGCCGCCCGAGGTTGCACAAGGCCGCTCCCCGCCAGGCAAACAGGTTGGACAGCGCCTGCGTGCGCCACGGATAGGGTTCGGGGGTGAGGGCGTGCGCATGCGCCGAAGCGTCGAGCAGGCCTTCGTCGTCGCCACAGAGATAGCGCGTGGTCGCGAGATAGGTCCAGTGGGCAAGGCTGGGCGACAGGGTGAGTTCCATGGCTTCGTCCGACAGCGCCTCGGCGCGGCGAAAATTGCCGATGAAGGCATGAAACATGCCTGCGGCGATCAAGGTCCAGGCGTCATAAGGGTTGAGCTCGCAGGCGATCTCCATGTGCGTCTCGGCCTGGGCGTAGCGCTTGCTCATCGCCAGGGCCCAGCCGAGGCTGAGCTCGGCCCGTGAATCGCGCGGATCGAGGCGAACCGCCTGCTGCGCCAAGGCCAGCGTGCGGTCCTCCTTGTGCCGGGCGCGGAACACGCCGGGATGGGCGATGTGGAAAGTGTTGTTCATCTGCACGAGGCTGCTGTAGAGCGGCGACGCCGTGGGCGCACGCTCGATCGCCCGCGCCAGCATTTCCGCTGCGTCGTTCCAGTTCTCCGGCGTAAAACGCATTATCAGCAGTTGTGTGCGCAGCCATACGTCGTGGGCCTCGAACGACCCTTCCGCAGCGGACCCCAGGCGCATCAGGCGCTCGGTCGAAAGCTCGACGTTGAGAGTGGAGGCGAGCCGGCGGACGACGCGCTGCTGCGTCGCCGCCCAATTGTCGAGCGAGACCTCGAACCGCTCGCTCCACACGACGACGCCGGCGGTCTGATCCTGCAGCACCATGACCGCGCTGATCGTCGATCCGGCCTGATAGGTCGTCGTCGTGACGCGATAGCGCGTCGAGACTGGCACGGCGACGTTGGCGTTGGTGGCGCTGCGATCGCTGTCGGTCACGTACCATTCGCGAAACCGCACCAGGCAGGCCATCAGTTCGAGCCGGAAGCCCTCGACCAGATGCACGCGGTCCGGCTCCACGCCGTGGATGTCGAACGGCGCGATGATGAGCGCCGGCTTTGCGGCAGGCGGCAGGGCAGACTGGACGGCAGCCGGCACCGGCCGTGGCGCCATGATCTGCGCCACCTCGTCGCGAAGTGGCCGCGCGGCGGTTTCGCGCGCCGGCAAGGCGTCGAACTTGCCTTGCTTGATCTCGGCCACCAGCTCCTGCGTGGCGGCGGAAGGCTCCATGTCGTACTCGTCGCCGAGCAGCCGATACAGCTCGTCATACGCGCGCAGCGCGGCGCCGATCTCGGCATCTTCCGCGGCACATTGCATGACCGTCCGGCAGGCTTCCTCATGCGTCGGATCGAGCAGCAGGACCACCTCGGCCAGCTGCCGCCGCCGCCGGCGCGGCAGGTCGAGATCGCGATAGCCCCGTTCGAGGTCGCGAACCATGCGGTCGTGCAAGGTCTGGCGTCGCGCGCTGAGCCAGCCGTGAAAGGCGGGATCGAGGTCCTCGAAGCCCGCCAGCAAACCATCGGCGCCCTGCCGCTGCCGCACCAGCAGATCGGGCGTTTCGCCGGCCGCGACGGCGCGCAGCACCAGATCCACGTCGACAGCGAACGAGCCGGGGCGCAAACCGATCGCGGCGCGCGTGCCGACCAGCGCGTCGCATCCCGCCGCAAGCATCGCCTCGCGTGCCTCATGCACGACCTGCCGCAACGTCGCCCGCGCGTTCGCCTCGCTCGATTCGCTCCAGAACAACCCCGCAAGCCGCTCGCGCCGCTCCTCGCTCCTTTCACTCAGCGCCAGATATCCGATCATCGCCAGCGCCTTGCGGTTACGCAGGGCGATTTCGCGGCCACTGAACGTGAGGGCGGCACCACCGATCAATGAAACGGTCAGCTGCGGCGCCGCGCCTTCGACCTTGCGGCCACCAGCCGTACTGGCGGACAGTCCGAGAGTATCGCTCATCGTCATGACGCCGACGCCCTCACAGCGGTGCCGCACTGGTCGGATCGAAGCCTGAGTCCGACGCGGCCACTTGGAGGCGCGGGCCCGGCGGCGACGTCATGGCGATCTCGAGCCCCGGGCAAAGGACACGCACCGCGGGAACGCCGATCTCCGAGCGGGTGAGGTTGAGGACACAGGGCGACAAACCCACGCTCTCGAGTCCCTGGCGGATCATCCTGAGGGTAACCAGGCCCTCCGCCTCCGGCAGATCCTGAAGTCGGCGGGGCGGCGCGACCGGATGCAGTGCGCGTGTCGTCTTCACGTCGATGCTCCTGAAACGCTCGATATGGCGCCGATCGAGCTCACTCAGGCAGGCCTCCCCCTGTGTCTGCCGCTTCACCTCCGAGAGATGATGGGCAAGTTCCATCTGCGCCATTTCGCGCACGGCCGCCTCGGCCGCCTTCGCCTGCGTCGGGCGAGCCGCAAAACCACAGCACAAGCCGAACCCGTCGTCATTGCACGAAGCGGCGACGACAACGGGCACGCCGACGTCGCTCGTGACGTCCAGCAACCAGGCACGCCTGTGCGTCGGCCCGCCGCGCAGATGCTCGAGCATGGCGTTGCCCGAGGCATTGGAGATCACATGCGCGGGACGGCCGCCACGCCACCAGAGCGCCACGGCATCGCGCTCCACGAGCTCCAGAAGGCCGTGCAGGGCGGCGTCGAGCGGCCCCAAGCCTGCACCCGTTCCAGTGCTCAGTGGCCAGGGCGGGTCGAGGTCGCGGAGATCGGGCGGCCGGCGGAAGCACAGATCCACGGGAACACGGACCGGTTCACCGCTGGCAAGATCTGCTGCATTCACCCAGGCCGTCGGAGTATGGCGAGCGCGGCGTCGATACCCCGCGAGCCTCGTCCAGAGCTCGTGCAAGGCGGGCGAAGCGCCGGCAAGGGCATCGTCTTCCGGCAACAAGGCGACGGGATCGTCCGCCGACATGAACTGCGATGCGTATTCGACCCCTTCGCCGACGCACGATTCGAACGCTTCCCGGAAACTCAGCCCGGTCCCCGCCACGTCTCCGACCGGACCGGGACCCAATCCGAATGCCTGCGGGTCGACTTGCGCGCCGAGCACGACGAGGTTTGGCGCATCCGGCGCCCGCAGCCCGAAAATTCGTAGGAAGCGGGCGGCCACGAGCAGAAGCGCCGAACGATGCGGAATCAGTTCTGGCGGACCTCCGAGATACTCCAGCCGCCCCAGGAAAGCCTGGGCCTCTTCGTCGACGACAGTTCTGCAGGCAAGCATGGCCGCGGCGGTTTCAAACACACCACGCGTCCTCTCCTCCGCGACCCCGACCCGAGAGATTGTGCCGCCCCCATAAGCACTCTACTCACGGTAGCCTCACGGTAGACCAGCGTCAATGCGGCGATGGTTCTGCAAGATAACGGCCGCCCGCCACTTGGCTTCGTGATCGCCCTCCGCGCGGAAGTGGCCGACCAAGCCGGCAGCGCCCGCAGCGAGTGGCTGATCGCATCGAGATGGGGCGACGGCGGCACCTATCTCTCAATTGCCAGGACGCTGGTGCCAGTGAGAACAACGGTGGCGGCGCCGCCATACCTGGTACCGCGGTGGTCGGCCCTTGCCTTGCTGGACGCGAGGTCAGCCCATTCGAACTCGCCGATCTTCAGTTTCATACCGGAGCGTCCGCTGCAGCTGCCGCTCGCCGGACGGTTCTGCCCCTCACTTGGCAGTGCCCAGATGGAATGCCGCGACGAGTCAATACGGCTGCACGGCGACCTGAACTGCATGCCCCGGAGATCCGGGCGGGCCTATCGCTTCGACGGGACACGCGTCATATGGGTTGGAGAATTCATACAAAGCCGCTGATGCTCATCGACCATCGAGCAGCCGACGCGCCGCCTCGCCGTCGGCCGCGATCTGCGCCTTGAGCTGGTCGAGACCGCCGAACTTCATCTCGGGCCGGATGAACTCGATCAGCGCCGCACGCAGCGTCTTGCCGTAGAGGTCGCCCGCAAAGTCGAACAGGTGGACCTCGAAGTTCTCCTTGAGCTTGCCGAAGGTCGGACGGCGGCCGAGGTTGGCGACGGCGGGCCGCCATTCCTTGCCGTTCTGGCCGTCGACCAGGGCGCGCACGGCATAGACGCCGAAGCGCGGCCTGAGGTGCTCGCCCAGCGCCACGTTGGCCGTCGGGAAGCCGATGGTGCGGCCGCGCTGGTCGCCCAGCTCGACGACGCCTTCAATCTCCCATGAATGACCCAGCAGGTCGGACGCCTCGCTGACCCACCCGGCGCGCAATGCCTCGCGGATGCGGGTCGAGGAGTAGATCTCGCCCTCGTGCGTCACCGGATCGAGCACGGTGACCCCAAAACCCTTTTCACGGCCCTTCTCGCGCAGCATCTCGACATTGCCGGTGCGGCGGGCGCCGAAGGTGAAATCGTAGCCGCACACGACATGGCGCGCGCCCATCCCCTTCAGCAGCACGTCGTCGATGAAGGCGTCGGCCGAGAGGGCGGCAAACGCCTCGTCGAAGCGCTGCGCCAGCACGGCCTGCACGCCGTACTGCTCGAGCAGCCTGAGCTTGGCTGGCGGCAGGGTCAGCCGGAACGGACCGGTATCGGGCACGAAGAAGCGCCGCGGGTGCGGCTCGAACGTCAGCGCCACGGCCGGCGCGTTCAGGACCTTGGCCTGCTCGGCGGTACGGTCGAGCAGCGCCTGGTGGCCGCGATGTACGCCGTCGAAATTGCCCAGCGCCACCGCCCCGCCCTGCCATTCAGCGGGCGCGGCCTGCCAGTGGTCGAAGCTCGGGATCATTTCTTCGGCGTGCGGCGCGGCACCGACACCACGGCCTCTCCGTCGATCACGACCTTGTCGCCGGAGATGCATTGCGTCTTCAGGGTCACGCGCCGGCGCTCCTGGTTGATGTCGGTGATGGTGCAGACTGCGGTCACGGTGTCGCCGATCGAGACGGGGGCGGTGAAGTTGAGTGTCTGCGAGACGTAGATCGATCCCGGGCCGGGCAGCTTGGTGCCGACCACGGTCGAGATGAAGCTGCCGCTCAGCATGCCGTGGGCGATGCGCTGGCCGAAGCGCGTCGACTGGGCGAAGCCGCCGTGCAGATGGATCGGGTTGGTGTCGCCCGAGACGCCGGCGAAGGCCGCGATGTCGGCCTCGGTCACCGTCTTGCCGAACATCGCCGACATGCCGACCTTGAGGTCCTCGAGATACAGGCCATGCATGGCCGCAAAATCAGTCGACACGTCCGGGCCTCTCCTCGCTGTGGCGGGCGCCCTCTTACCACGCTGCCGGGCCTGTGCCACAGTCCGGTGAATGACCGTTCACACAGCTTCCGAAGCCGAGCAGGTGGCCGGCGTGCTGGCCAGGGCCGCCGCGCGGCACTTCGGCGGCCCCGCCGTCATCGAGGGCCTGAGCCGCGAATCGGGCGGCGCCTCGCGCCAGACCTGGAGCTTCGACGCCGTGGTCGACGGCGAGCGCCACGGCCTCATCCTGCGGCGCGATCCGCCGACCACGGGCAAGGCCAGCGACCGTTCGGCCACCGCGCTCGACCGGGCGACCGAGTTCCGGGTGCTGAAGGCCGCCTTCGCGGCGGGCGTGCGCGCCCCCGAAGTGCTGTTCGAGCTCACGGCCCAGGACGGTCTGGGCGAGGCCTTCGTCATGCGCCGCATCGACGGCACGGCGATCGCCCGCAAGCTGCTGCGCGACCCGCCCTACGAGAAGGCGCGCGGCCTGATCGCGGGCCAGCTCGGCGAAATCCTGGCGCGCATCCATGCCGTCGACCTGAAAAGCCTGCCGCCGCTGGACCACCGCGAGGCGGCCGATCACATCGCGGGCCTGCGGCGCGCCCTCGATGCGCTCAGCCAGCCGCAGCCGGTGTTCGAGCTGACGCTGTCCTGGCTCGATCGCCGCAAGCCCGCGCCGATCGAACAGGCGCTGCTGGTGCATGGCGACTATCGCACGGGCAACTATCTCGCCAACGAAAGCGGTGTGACGGCGATCCTCGACTGGGAAGGCGCTCATCTCGGCGATCCGGTGGAGGATCTCGGCTGGCTGTGCGTGAAGAGCTGGCGCTTCGGCGCCGTCGACAAGCCGGCCGGCGGCTTCGGCAGCCGCGAGGCCTTGTGGCGGGCTTACGAAGAGGCCGGCGGCGCCAAGGTCGATCCGGCGCGCGCGCACTGGTGGGAAGTGTTCGGCACGGTGCGCTGGGGCATTATCTGTCATCAGCAGGCGTGGCGACATCTCGGCGGCGCGGTGAAGTCGATGGAGCTCGCCTCGATCGGCCGTCGCGCAGTGGAGACCGAGGTCGACCTGCTGCAGTTGCTGAAGGCCGGAGGCTAGATGGCCCAGGATCGTCCCACCGCATCGGAGCTTCTCGCCGCCATCGCCGACATGCTGCGTGACGAGGCGATTCCCGCTCTCGACAAGGCCGAACCGCGCCTCGGCTTCCAGATGCGCGTCGCCGTGAACTCGCTCGCCATCCTGGAGCGCGAGGCGCGGCTGGGCCCGCCTGCCGACGCCCGCGAGCACGAGCGGCTGGTGAAACTGCTGGGCCGCGACGGCACGCTCGACGAGCTCAACCGCGAGCTCGCCCGCCAATTGCGCGCCGGCGAACGCGACGAGCGCGACGCGGCCCTGATGGCGCATCTCGAAGCCACCATCGCCGACAAGATCGCCATCGCCAACCCGAAGTGGCGTTGAGGGAGCACGGGCCTCCGGCCGGCGGTCCGGACTCATGAGCCCGCGCTCCCGTAATCGTTCGGCACCCACCGAACTATTGACCGTGGCGGGCTCGCGCGCGCGGGCCTAGATTTTCGCCATGACCACGATCAATGCCCTCTCCGAAGTGGCCGCCCTGATGGGCGACCCGGCGCGCGCCTCCATGCTGTCGCTGCTGATGGACGGCCGTGCCCATACCGCGTCCGAGCTCGCGCTCACGGCCGGCGTCACGGCGCAGACCGCGAGCGGACACCTGTCCCGCATGGTCGACGGCAACCTGCTCGCCGCCCGGGCCCAGGGCCGCAACCGCTTCTACCGGCTGGCCTCCTCCGACGTGGCGCATGCCATCGAATCGTTGATGGCGCTCGCCGGCACGCGCGCGCCGCCCGTCTCGATGCACGCCGCCTGGCGGCGCGACCCCGACCTGCGCTTCTGCCGCACCTGCTACGACCATCTGGCGGGCCAGGTCGGCATCGCCGTCACCGACGCGCTGACCAAGGCCGGGCATATCGAGCCCAAGGGCCCGCGCGACTGGAAGCTGACGGAAAGCGGCGACTTGTTCTGCCAGCGGATGGGCGTCGACGTGCCGGCGGCGCGGCGCGCCGGCAACCGCCATTTCGCCCGCCAGTGCCTGGACTGGAGCGAACGGCGACCGCACATCTCGGGCGCGCTGGGCGCCGCCATCGCCGACACCT
Source organism: Reyranella sp. (assembly GCA_019750135.1). Taxonomy (GTDB): domain Bacteria; phylum Pseudomonadota; class Alphaproteobacteria; order Reyranellales; family Reyranellaceae; genus Reyranella. Next base: position 39,069 of record JAIEOV010000008.1, read on the forward strand.
TCTTCCGCCGCGGCTGGGCCGAGAAGCTGCGCCGCAGCCGGACCGTACGGCTGACCGATTCGGGACGGCGGGCCCTGCAGCGCGACTTCGGGGCAACGGTACAAGTCTAGGCTTAAGCCGGCGGCGACTTCTTGGATTGTACTGTCGCGTCAGGTTGGCGTAAGGGGCGCACTTTTTTTGGGTGCAATCGATTTTTCATTGTTCGCGGGCGAGCGAGGCCACTAGGGTGCGCCTCGCACCAACCGATCCGATAGATGGCCGTCGAAAGCCCCCCTCTCTTTTCCTCCCTCGCGTGGGCAACGGCTTCGGGTCGCCGGGTGGCGATCGTCCGGTGCGATCGTCGGCGCCCCGCCAACGGCAGCGGTCTCGTGAACCGCAATGTACGCATCGACGGCAAGCTCTGGTTTTGCACGGCTGTCGACCGCGACAAAGCCGTCGGTGAGATCCTTGCCGGCGAGAAGATTTATCTGTGGGTGCGAGCCGCCTCTTAGGAACCGCGGGCCTGCCGTGATAGCATCGCGGCATGTTCGACCTCGACCAATTCATCGCCGATCTTCGCGCCACGCTCCCCGAGCGCTCGCGCCAGCCCATGAAGGACGTCGTGGCCCGCGCCGTCTCGGACCCTGCCGCGCTGATGCGCAGGATCGGCGAGCCCGAGAAGGCCGGCGTCCAGATCCTGCACCGGTCGCCCGACCTCACGGTGCTGAACCTGCTGTGGGCGCCGCGGCAGATCGCGCTGCCGCACGACCATCGAATGCCGGCGGTGATCGGCATGTATACCGGCCGCGAGGACAACATCTTCTGGCGTCGCGTCGCCCACCCCGTGAAATTCCAGATCGAGGCGGCCGGCGGCGAAGCGCTGGGCGTCGGCGACGTCACGCTGCTGGGCCACGACATCGTCCATTCCGTCGTCAATCCGCTGGGCAAGATCAGCGCGGCGATCCACGTCTATCTCGGCAATTTCCTCGAGATCGAGCGCAGCATGTGGGACGCCGAGACCCTGGTCGAAGAGCCCTACGACATGAAGAAGGTCGTCCAGGGCATGGCGCTGCAAAGGCGCGAAGCGGCGGAATAGGATCAACCGTCATCGCAGCGCGTCTCGCCCGCTCATGATCATGCTCTTCCGGACCGCGCGCATCTTGCGCGCTCATGCATCATGAGCGAGCTGGAAGCTCGCGGTCCGCGCTACGCTGGGATGACAGCAGGCTTGTAATCGAAATCGTAGCCGAAGGCGCGCGGGCCGACGGTCGCGAGGCCCTTCGGTGTCAGGAACGGCTCGGGTGCCGGCAGGGCGATGACGCTGATGCGCTGGCCGTAGCGCAGCATCTCGGTGCCGACGGCCTCGCCCGATTCGCTGTCCAGGGTGCAGATGATGTCGGGCGTCGTGGCCACGACCTCGCCGTCGCGCCAGGCCGCGGCGTACTCGTTCTGGAAGGCGAGCTCGAGCATCGCACCGCGATCGCCGTCGAGACCGGCCAGGCGCGAGGTGCCGCGCAGAAAACCCTCGGTCGTGCGGCGCTCGACGTCCTGCACCTTGCCCTTGAACAGCAGGACGCCCCGCTCGGCCTCGATGAGAGCGACAACGGCATCCTCACGACGGCGGCGCGCCTCGCCGATGACGCGGCCGATGCGGATCGCCTTGCTGGTGCTGTAGAGGACGCCGTGATCCTTGACCTCGCGGCCAGTACGCGGCGCGCGGCAGGCCGAGGCGACCGATCCCATCTCGGCGCAGGCCTTGCGGCTCAGCCGCTCCATCCATTTGGCGTCGGCGGCGCGCTTGATGATCACCTCGATGCCGCGCACGTCGGACAGCACGGTGGTGAGCATCGGCAGGCCGGCGATGGCGAAGCTGGTCATCTGGCCCTCGGGAAAGGCACGGCCCATCGAATCGGCATCGACCGCCGGCAGGCCGGTCACCGCCCCGGCGATCAGCGCGCGCAGGCCATTGGCGCCGCCGATCTCGCCCGACATGACGGCGCGGAACGGGCGTTTGAGATGGTCCTGCAGCGCGAGCAGCGGCCGGGCCACGACCTTGGGATCGGGCAGGCGCTCCTGTCCCACCAAGGGCGCGCCGATGCCGGCGACCATGGCGACGAGGTCGTCGTCGGCGAGGTCCTTCGGATCCATCAGCGAAACGCGCGCTCCCCCGTCGTACAGGGCGCGAAGGTTGACGTAGGAGAGGTAAGGATTGCCGCCGCCGCCGGCGCCCAGGATCCAGGCGCCGGTCGCCAGCGGTTCGAGCTCGTCGCGTTGGATCTCGCGCATCATCGTTGGACCATTGCCGATAGCGAGAGGTTCGTTCCTCTGAAGGGCTGGTCGGCCGGACCGCGCGCGGCGTGGCCGACGGCCCAGCGATCGGGCCAGTCGAGGCGCTCCGAACCCCAGGCCGACGCGCCGGTGAGCGACGACCAGCCCGCCTCGCCCGTGCCGCGATAGAGAAAGCCGCCCGGCCCCATGCCCGTGTGAATGACCAATTGAAGATCGAACGACGAACCCGCCGCGACGGCAGGACCATTCCAATAGTGCGGGCTGCGACGCGCCTGAAAGCCGACGATCACCGTCAGCCGCTGCTCGATGCCGCGCAGGCCGATCCAGAGCGGCATCTGCCCATCCGGCCGAAAAGCCGACAGCAGCGTCTGCGCCGAGCCATCGCCGGCCGCCGCCGCCCGGCCCGTGATGCGGAGGCCGAGAAGGCGATCGTCGTAAGGCCCGCCTGCGAGAGCCGCCGCGCAGACGCCGGCCGGCAGCGCGTCCCAACGGGAGACATCGGCCAACCGCAACGGCCACGACAGGCGCTCGCGTACCCGGCCCTCGGCATCGAGCACCTGGTAGCGCAGGCCATCGTCATCGAGCGCGCCCTGGACGCAATGCAGGTACTCCACGCCCTCGGGCATGCGATGCGCCGTGCCGGCGCCGGCGGTGCAGACCTGCAGCACGCCGCGATGGACCTGGACGTCGAAGGCGAGGATATGGCTGCAGAGATAGGCCAGCACACCGGCCTCGACGAGCACGTCCCAGAACGGGCCGGCATGCTCGGGGCCGATCTCCCTCTGGTAGGCGCCGGAGAAACCGTTGATCGGGAATGCCGGATGATGGCCCAGCACGAGTTTGTGGCGCGCATCGGCGTGACGCTGCAGGACCTCGCGCAACCATGTCGTCTCGACATGACCCTCGCCGCCCAGGCCCGTCCACATCGTGTGGACGAAGACCATCAGCAGGTCGCCGCGCCGCACGAAGTAGGACAGGCCTTCCTGGCCGGCCGGCCCGTTGCGCGGCAGATGGGCGAGCATCGCGCCGAACGTCGCCTCGCTCATCTCGTCGTATGTCGTGTGGTTGCTCGTCGTGTTCCACAGCGGGATCGCCTGGCGGTCGAGCCAGGCCATTTCGTGCTGCAGCCAGCGCCGCCACTGTGCTTCGAGCTCGGCGCGGTCGGCCGTGTAGCCCGCGACCTCGTCGCCCAGGAAGGCGATGAATTCCGGCGGCGGCTCGAGGCGCCGCACGACCGCGTTGACCGACGCGAAGGTTCTTTCGTGCAGGGCGCCGGCGATGCCCGAGCAGGAATCGCCATAGACCACGAATTGATGGCCCGGCCCGCGCGGCAGCAGGGCGGGCAGCCGGTCGGCAGCATCGGCCGGCATCGGCGCTAGCGCGATGGCGCCGCGGCGCCGGCGGCGCTGCGATCGAGCTTTGCCTTGCCGAAAGCCGGGCCCTCGCCCGACGGGATCTTGGCGATCTGCGAGGCGCGCAGGAACTTCTCCTCGCCCACCGTCAGGTAGATGTTGGTGAAGAGCAGCGAGCGCGTCTGGCGCACGATTTCGGCGCGGCCCTCGACCCAGTCGCCGACCCTGGCCGGGGCCACGAAGTCGAAGGTCATGCTGACCGTGGGCAGGAACTTGCGCAGGCCGACCAGCGTGCCGCCGCCCATCGTGCCAACCAGGTCGGCCACGGTCATCATCATGCCGCCATGCAGGCCGCCGGCCGGATTGCACATGTGCTGGTGCACCCGGAAGCCCAGCACGAACTCGTCGCGCGTGCCCTTGGCGCCGCGCTTGGCGTAGAGCGTGCCGATATGGCTGTTGAAGGTGGTCTCGGGCCGGTCGCGATCGAAATCGATGCGCAAGAAACCGTCGGGCGGATCGTCCTGAAGCAAATCTAACCCCTGCGCGGAAGCGGGCGATGGCGGCTGAGCAGCGAGAACACGCCCAGCCCCGTCAGCACCTCGTGGCGCGGACCATAGAGACGGCCCCTCACCTGCGCCATATGCTCGTCGTGGCCGATGATCTCGCCCTCGGCCTGCAGCCAGTCGCCGACGCGGCCGGGCCCCAGGTAGTCGAGCGACAGGTGCGCCGTCACCGCCCTGCGGCTCAGCGTGTGCAGCACTGCCGTGCCCATCGCCGAATCGAGGAACGCCGCCAGCATGCCGCCATGCACGATGCCGAGCGCATTGGCGTGTTGGGGGCCGGGCAGGAAGCCGCGGATGGCGCGGCTGCCGTCGATCTTCTCGAACCACGGGCCGTTGGCCGCGGCAAAACCGGACGCTTCGGTGAGCTTGCGAAAGCCTGGGGGAATAGCCACGGGCCATTGTAGATCATGAAAGCCGAAGGGGTCACGAGCACCCGCAACGATGGCTCGTGACCCCTTCCCTGCCCTCCCCGGGTGAACGCGTGGGGAGGAAGAGACGTTCAGGCGAGGCGCGCCATCAGGACCAGGCTGTAGCCGACGTAGTAGGTCGCGATGGTGGTGATGATGCGGTTCGACCAGACGCGGAACTGCTTGTCCGAGAGCTTCTCGAGCAGGAGCTTGCCGAGCGAGGTGCCGATCATCGACGAGGCGACGGCGATGGCGAGGAACCACGGCTCGACCGAGCCCGCCTGGTCGATCAGCGCGCCGAAGTAGACGAGCTTCAGGCTGTGGCTGAAGAGCTGACAGGCAGCCTTGGTGGCGATGATCTGCTTGCGCTCCAGGGTCGTGCGCAGAAACAGAGTGTCGAGCAAGGGGCCGGTGACGCCCGCGACCAGCATCAGCATCATGCAGATCGCACTGCCGCCCAGCATCTGGCCGGGGCCGAGGTTGCGCGGCAGCACGCTGTCGGGGATCGCCCGCACGATGAAGGGCGAGATGCCGAGCAGCAGCAGCGCCACCGCCCGGTCGGGCACGTAGAGCCAGAGCGACCACAGGCCGACCGAGAGCAGGCTGCCGACGATGCTGGCGGCGGCGATCTTCCACTCGATGTGGCGCCACCACAGGAAGGCGCGCCAGCCGTTGGAGGCCATCTGGGTCACCGCATGCAGCACCATGGCCTGCGGCAAGGGCATGACGACCAGCAGCACGCCGATCAGGATCAGGCCGCCCGCCATGCCGAACACGCCGGACAACAGGGCGGTGAAGATCATCAGGGCGGAAAGGCTGGCGGCGAGCAGGGCGGTCATGGCGGCGTCTCCGGTAGCGAAGTGCCGCCAGCATGAGCGTGGAATGTGCACACTTCAAATATATGATAAGTGGTATTTAGATATATTTCTCATATGCATTGCGCCCCGGCAAAGGCTCGCCATGGAACTGCGCCATCTCCGTTACTTCGTCACCGTCGCGCGCGAGGGACACATCACGCGGGCGGCGGAGAAGCTCAACATGCAGCAGCCGCCGCTCAGCCAGCAGATCAAGGCGCTGGAGAGCGAGATCGACGCCGCCCTGTTCGTGCGCCATCCGCGCGGCGTCAGCCTGACCGACGCCGGCCGCTCCTTCCTGGCCGACGCCGAGGCGGTGCTGGCCGAGGTCGATCGCGCGGCCGCGAGGGCGCGCCGTACCGCGCGCGGCGAGGTCGGGCGCATCGCCGTGGGGTTCACCACCTCGGCCCCGTTCCATCCTCTGGTGGCGCGCGCTATCCGCGAGTTCCGTACCAACCGGCCCGACGTCTCCTTCGTGCTGGAGGAGACCGGCTCGGGCGAGCTTCTGGCCGGCCTGCGCGAGGAGCGGCTCGACATCGCCTTCATCCGGTCGGGCCTGGCCGACCCTCAGGGGCTCGCCGTCCATGCCCTGCTGCAGGAAGACATGGTCGCCGCCCTGCCCGCGCGTCATCGCCTGGTCCGCCGACCGCGCCTCACCCTGAAGGACCTCGCGGAGGAGATCTTCATCCTCTACCGCCGGCCCGACGGGCGCGGGCTCTACGACGTCATCATCAGCGCCTGCACCGAGGCGGGCTTTAGCCCGCATGTCGGCCAGGAGGCGCCGCGCATCGTCTCGACCCTGAACCTGGTGGCGGCGGGCCTCGGCATCACCATCGTGCCGGCGTCGCTGAGCCGCCTGCCGCTCGAGGGCGTCACCTACCGCACGCTGAGCGGGAGGCCCTCGATCAGCGTGCCGCTCAATCTCGCCTGCCGCGGCGACGAACGCTCGGCCGCGACCTTGGGCTTCATCGATCTGGTGCGCCGGTTGGCATGATCTGCGTGCATACGATCCAATTCTAAACATTCATTTCTCGCATCCGACGCCGCGGCGCTAGGCTTCGCGCCATGGTCGACGCCCCTCCCCCGCCCGGCTTCGAGCCGCTGTTTCGGACCAGTCCGTTCCTCGAACACCTCGGCCCGTTCTTCATGCGCAAGCAGGCCGACGGGACGTTCGTGGTCGGCGTGCGGGTCCAGCCTCATCACGCGAACGGCCGCGGCGTCGCCCATGGCGGGCTCCTGATGACGCTGTGCGACATCTCGCTGGGCTATCGCACGACGTCGAGCGTCGAGCCGCGGCCGATGCTGACGACGGCCAGCATCACCACCGACTTCGCGGGCTCGGCGAGGATCGGCGACTGGATCGAGGTCCATGTCGATGTCCACAAGGTCGGCGGCCGGCTCGCCTTCGCCAATTGCTACATCGTGCGCGACGGTGAGCGCATCGTGCATGCCAGCGGCGTATTTGCGCGCAGCGGGGATCGCGCCGCTACTTCATAGCGGCGGTCCGCCGTTCGGCCTGAAGCTCGGGCCTTTCCAGGGATCGGCAAAACCCTTCATGCGCTTGAACATGTCGACGCGCTTCTGCTTCAGGCTGCCGGGCTTGTAGGCGGCGAGCCAGCCGTCGGTCTCGTCGAGGAACAGCGACTGACGGTCGCGATTCTTCTTCTCCGTCTCGCTCAGCATCTTCCTGGTGCGCTCCTGCACCGAGCGGAAGTAGTAGTGATAGAAGAGCCGGTTGAACTCGGTGAAGTAGATGTCGGCGACGCGCTGGTTGCCGCGGATCACCAGCATGTTCTCGTCATTCTCGTTGGTCGAGGCGGTGCTGAAATTGGCCGAACCCGTGACCACGATCGGGTCGGTGCCGAGCGGATCCTTGAGCAGGAACTTGGAATGGATGTAGCTCACGTGCGAGTTGAGCTGCAGGAAGCGCGTGTTGGTCTCCTTGGCCCATTGATAGAGCGGTTCGGCGATGAACGAGCCGAACGCCTCGTAGATGTTGTTCTTGGCGTTGAGCTGGACGAACGGATCCTTGGTGCGCGGATTGGCCTTGTCCTCCTTCTCGAGCAGGAAGAACCCGATATGGCCGTCGGCCTTGTTGTCCTTCAACACGTCCTTGAAGACCTTGCTGATGCCGAAGGCGAGCGTGATGCAGGACGTGTCGCTCGCCTCGTCGACCATCTGGGCGTACATGTTGAGCACGCCCGGGCCGCTGCGCGGGCTGAAGACCGTCGTGATGCCCTTCTTGACCTTGGGCCATGACGTGGGCGCCGCGATGATGCCCTCGACGCCGTCCTTGAACTTTTTGTTGTTGGCCCTGACGGTCGCCGCGGCTTCGCCGTCCTTCCCGCCGGGGTCGGACTTCAAGACCTCCCAATAGGCCTGGAACTTCTTCGCCGTCTCGCCGTTGCGCACCCAGTGGCCGACATTGGTCTGGCCGTGGATGCCGCCGTCGGAAATGTTGGTCGAGCCGGTCCACACCTCGGCGGGCGTCTTCTGCTTGCCCTTGAGCAGCACCATGAACTTGTTGTGCTGGATGGCGCTGGTCCTGGCTTCGCGCAGGAACACGTTCGCCTTCGGCAGCTTCACCTTCTTGATCAGCGCGAGGTTCTCGGTGCGCGGGAAAGGAGGCTGCATCTTGCCCTTCACCTTGGCCCCGTTGTTCTTGGCGTCGACGATCACGCGCACGTCCACGCCGTCATCGAGCGCCTTCCTCAGCGCCTCGGCCACGGGCGGGTAGCGGAATTCGTAGAAGCAGCAGAGCAGCGTGTCGCCTTTCGCCGCATTGGCGATGAACTTCAGGATGGCCTCGTCGAGATCGCGGCTCAGCCACTGCAAGGCCTCGGTGCGCTTGGCGCCCTTCAACTGGTCGGGCTTCTTGTTGCCGAACTCGCGGGTGTAGGCCTGGCTGCTGGCCACGCCGCGATTGAAGAAGATGTCGTGCTCCAGGGTGGAGAACAGCGGCTCGGTCTGCACGCGGATCGCCACCGGCTCGCCGCTGCGGTCGAGGTTCTTGGGCGTGCCCTTGAGCGGATGGAAAATGTACTCGTACTTGTGGTCCGGCTTGGCCGTGAAATCGTCCCACACGAAGCTCTGCACCGGGTGGTCCGAGGTCTTCACCTTGGTCGTCTCGTCGGGCTTGGGGATCACCGAGGGAAAGACCTTGAAGCCGAAGGCGTAGAAGTCCCGCTTGTCCTGGGGGTCGCTGCGCTCGACGGCAAAGCCCAGCAGGCCCTTGGTGCCGGCCTTGTCGGCAGCGATGGCGAAGGAGATGGTGTTCGTTCCGCTCACGGCCAGGACCTGGTACGGGCCGGTTTTCGCTGACTTGAAGCGCATTGGTTCCCCCGCTCGTTCGGCGATGCATCCTATTGTAGTATCATGTCCGCCAGTTTGCAATTTTCGCGTGTATTTGGACCGTCATCTGTTTGACACCAAGCACGGGTGATCTCTTGATAGTCGCATGATCAAGACGATCGGCCATTCCAACCATCCGATCGAGCGCTTCGTCGACCTGCTGAAGGCGGGCGGCGTCGAGGCGGTGGTCGATGTGCGTTCCACCCCCTACTCGCGGCGCTTCCCGCAGTTCGGCCGCGAGCGGCTGGCGCAGAGCCTGTCGGCCGCCGGCATCCTCTACCGCTACGAGGGCGCAGCGCTGGGCGGCAAGCCCAAGGACGGCGCCGGCTACGACGCCTTGGCCGGGCGGCCGGAGTTCAAGGCGGCGCTCGACCGGCTGATCACGAGCTCGGCCGACGCCACGCTCTGCCTGATGTGCGCCGAGAAGGAGCCGCTCGACTGCCATCGCACCGTGCTGGTGTCGCGTCGTCTCGCCGAACGCGGTGTCGAGATCGAGCATCTCCTGGCCGACGGCAAGCGCAAGCCGCATGCGGTGCTCGAGGAGGAACTGCTGGCGGCAAGCGGCGAGGGCGTGCCCGATCTTTTCACTACAACGGAAGACCGAGCCCACCGCCTTGCCCGCACCTGGCAACAGCGCGAACGCAAGATGAAGCGCGCGTAAGTCATTCTCTTGCGGACCGCGCGCGTCTTGCGCTTACGTGTCCCTGCTGGCATTTTTCTTGCTGCGTGAACGTTCGTACAGGAACAGGGGCGCACATGAGCTTGAATCGTCGCAGCCTTCTCAAGGCCACAGCCATTGGCACTGCAGCGACAGTGACCAGTCCATTCATCATTCGCGATCTTCATGCCCAAGATATCATCAAGGTCGCCGGCATCCACGACACTTCGGGCGGGCTGGACATCTACGGCAAGCAGATGGTCGCCACGCTCGATCTGGCGGTCAATGAGATCAACGCCTCAGGCGGCGTCCTCGGCAAGAAGATCGCCCTGACCAACTACGATCCGCAGTCGAACATCCAGCTCTATACCCAGTACGCGACCGAGGCGGCGACCAAGGAGAAGGTCGCCGTGGTCCATGGCGGCATCACGTCGGCATCGCGCGAGGCCATCCGGCCGCTGCTCAAGCGCTTCAACACGCTCTACTTCTACAACACGCTGTACGAAGGCGGCGTCTGCGATCGCAACATCTTCTGCACCGGCTCGACGCCGGCGCAGACCGTCGAGAAGCTGGTGCCCTACGTGCAGAAGAAGTGGGGCAAGAAGATCTACACCATCGCCGCCGACTACAATTACGGCCAGATCACCGCCAAGTGGGTGAAGAAATACGCGCAGGACAATGGCGGCGAGGTCGTCCAGACCGACTTCTTCCCGCTCGACGTCACCGACTTCGGCCCGACCATCAAGAAGATCCAGGCCGCCAAGCCCGACCTCGTGATGTCGGCCCTGGTCGGGGCGGCGCACATCTCGTTCTATCGCCAGTGGGCGGCGGCGGGCATGAACAAGCAGATCCCGCTCGCCTCGACGACCTTCGGCAACGAGATCGTCATCACCTCGCCCGAGGAGCACAACGGCTATATCGTGGCCTTTGCCTATCTCGAAGGCATCGACACGCCGGCCAACAAGAAGTTCGTCGAGACCGTGCACGGCAAGTACGGCATCCCGCACATGACCGAGCTCGCGACCATGACCTATCACGGCATGTATCTGTGGGCGAACGCCGTCAAGAAAGCAGGCTCGATCGACCGCATGAAGGTGATCGAGGCGCTGGAAGGCAATGCCTCGTTCGACGGCCCGGCCGGCAAGACCACGATCGATCCGCAGACGCATCACACGGTGCTCGACGTCTATATCGGCGAGGCCAAGGACAAGAAGTTCAACGTGGTCGAGACGTTCTCGCAGCAGAAGCCATCCGACACCTCGGCGGTGTGCGACCTCAAGAAGAACCCCAACGAGAACAAGCAGTACGTGATCGACGTGAAGACCTGATCCCGGAGCGCGGACCTTCAGGTCCGCATCGTCGCATGAGCGGACCTGGAGGTCCGCGCTCCGGGACACAGGTTGCATGGACTATTTCGTCATCCTCCTGCTGCAGATCGGCAGCGCCGTGGCGAGCCTGGTGCTCTTGAGCATCGGGCTCGCGGTGATCTTCGGCATGATGCGGGTCATCAACCTCGCGCACGGCGAGTTCCTGATGCTGGGCGGCTACGCTGCCATCACCGCCTACAACAAGGGCGTCAATCTCTGGGTCGCCATGCTCGTGGTGGCGCCGCTCACCGTCGGCCTGTTCGGCGCGCTGGTCGAGCGGCTGGTGATCCGCCATCTCTATGGCCGGCTGATCGACACCATGCTGGCGACCTGGGGCCTCAGCCTCGCCATGATCGGCTTCGTCACCGTGGTCTTCGGCAATACCGTGTCGGGCATCTCGGCCCCGTTGGGCAGCCTGCAGGTCGGCGCTTACCGCACCGGGGTCTACGAGCTGTTCCTGATCGTCGTGGCGGTGATCCTGCTGCTCGCGAGCTGGCTGGTGCTGCGCTACACGCGGCTCGGCCTGATCGCCCGCGGCACCATGCAGAACGCCGCCATGGCGGCGGCGCTGGGCACCAATCCGTCGGCCGTCTATGCCGTGACCTTCGCCGTCGGCGCGGCGCTGACGGGCCTCGCCGGCGGGCTGCTGGCGCCGCTCTCCGGCGTCGTGCCGACGATCGGCGCGGCCTACATCGCCAAGGCCTTCATCACCGTGATCAGCGGTGGCGCCGCCATCCTGTCGGGCACCGCCATCGCCTCGGCATTGCTGGGCTCCATCAACGTCGTCGCCACCTTCGCCTTCACCTCGGTGCTGGGCGAGGTTGCGCTGCTGGTGGCGGCCGTCGTGCTGCTGCGGCTGCTGCCGCAGGGCATCACCGGCCGCTTCTTCCGGAGGGCGCTGTGAAAGCGCGCCTGTTGGCGGTCGTGGGCAATCTCAGCGTGCTGATCGCGGGAGTCGCCGTGCTGTTCGGCCTGCCGGCGCTGGGCGAAACATACCTGATCATCAATTCGACGATCTTCGCCGCCTTCGCCATCCTGGCGCTCTCGCTCGCCCTGATCTGGGGCTATGCCGGCATCCTGTGCTTCGGCCAGGCGGCGTTCTTCGGCTTGGGCGGCTACACCTACGCCGTTACCGCCATCAACATGGGCGACACGACGGTGCCCGCCCTGCTCGCCGTGCTGGTCCCTGGCCTGTTCGCCGCCCTGCTCGGCTATTTCATGTTCTGGGGCCGCATCAGCGACGTCTATCTCGGCGTCATCACCCTCACCGTCTCTCTGATCTTCTACCGATTCATCAATCAGACGGCCGGCGAGCAGTGGAACATCGGCGATGCGCCGCTCGGCGGCTTCAACGGCATTCCGGCGACGCCCATCCTCAACTGGCCGGGCCGGCCTGGCGAGCAGCTGGCGCCCGAGGACATTTTCGCCCTGACCGTCGGGCTGCTGCTGATCGTCTACTTCGCCTGCAAGGCGCTGCTGGCCACGAACTTCGGCCGCGTCATCGTGGCGATCCGCGAGAACGAAACGCGCGCCGAACTGCTGGGCTACGACACCCGGGTCTACAAGCTCGCCATCTTCGTGATCGGCGGCGCGCTGGCCGGCCTCTCCGGCCTGCTGTTCGCCAACTCGGTGTTCGTCAGCCCCACCATGTTCAGCCTGCCGGTGAGCGGCCAGATCATCATCTGGGTGATCGTGGGTGGCCTCGGCACCCTGATCGGCCCGGTGATCGGCTGCGTCCTGATGCAGTTCTTGACCAACTATCTCGGCACGCTGAGCCAGATCAAAGGCTTCGGCTGGGTCGATCCCAACCTGGTGCTGGGCGTCCTGCTGGTGATCTTTGTGCTGGTCGTCCCGAAGGGGCTCACGGCGCTGGTCGCCGATACCTGGCGCTGGTCGATGGGCTTGCTGCGCAAGCCGCGCACAGAGGCACCGCCGACTGGCGAGCGGGCGACCAATTCATGACGCCCCTGCTCGAGACGCGCGAGCTGACGATGCGTTTCGGCGGTGTCGTCGCGGTCGACCGCGTCGCCTTCACCCTGCAGGAGGCCGAGCTACGCTGTGTCATCGGGCCCAACGGCGCGGGCAAGAGCACCTTCTTCAAGTGCCTGACCGGGCAGTACCGGCCGAGCAGCGGTGACGTGCTGTTCCGCGGCGAGTCCGTCGCCGGTATCCCGACCCACGCCATCGCCCGCCGCGGCGTCGGCATCAAGACCCAGGTGCCCAACGTCTTCGACGGCCTCACGGCACGCGAGAACATCTGGATTGCCGCCAACAAGGTGGCGCCCGGCGGCATCGCCGACACGCGGACCGACGAAGCGATGGAGCGCGTCGGCATCGCCGGCATCGCCCACCGCCTGGTCGGGCAGCTCGCCCATGGCCAGCGCCAGTTGGTCGAGCTCGCCATGGTGATCGCACCCGAGCCCGACCTCATCCTGCTCGACGAGCCCGCCGCCGGCATGACCGACGAGGAGGTCGACCGCCTGGTCGGGCTGATCGCCGAGCTGAACCGCCGCCACGCCCTGGTCGTGGTCGAGCACGACATGCAGTTCATCCGCCGCATCGCCAAGACCGTCACCGTGTTCCACCAGGGCGCCGTGCTGATCGAGGGCAACGTCGCCGACATCCTGGCCAACGACCAGGTGCGCGACGTCTATCTCGGCAAGCAGGCGGCCTAGCCATGCTCGACGTCCGCGCCCTCGCCTCCGGCTACCAGAAGATCCCGATCATCCTCGGCGTCACCTTCCAGGTCGCCGACGGCGAGTTCGTCGGCATCCTGGGCCACAATGGCATGGGCAAGTCGACCCTGCTCAAGACCCTGGTCGGCCAGCTGCCGGCGACCGGCGGCGCCGTGCGCTTCACCGGCGCCGACGTCACGCGCGCGCCCACGCACAAGCGCGCGCGGCTAGGGCTGGGCTACGTGCCGCAGGGCCGGCAGATCTTTCCCGGCCTGTCGGTGCTCGACAACATGCGCATGGGCGCGGCGAGCGCCGGGCTCGGTGACGACGTGCTCGACGAGGTGATCGAGGCGCTGCCGCGGCTGAAGCCGATCCTGGGACGCGCCGGCGGCGTGTTGTCGGGCGGCGAGCAGCAGATCCTGGCGCTGGCCCGCTGCCTGTGCGGCCGGCCCAAGCTCATCCTGCTCGACGAGCCGACCGAGGGCATCCAACCCTCGATCATCGACGAGATCATCGACATCCTGTTGGGACTGAAGACGCGGCACCGGCTGACGGTCGTGCTGGTCGAGCAGAACCTCGAATTCATCCGCCGCCTGTCGGACCGCGTCCTCATCATCCAGAAGGGCCGCATCACCGGCGAGGTCCCGCCGGACCACTTGCACGACGACGCGCTGGTCGCCGAGTTCGTCGGCATGAGCGCGCACTGATATCCAGCCACAGAGGGAGAAACACCATGGCAAGCGTGAAGATGCCGACACCGGCCGAGCTCAAGCAGGTCGGCAGCGAACTGGGCATGAATCTGTCGGACGCCGACGTCTCGTTCTTCCTCGAGACGATGGGCGGCAACGTCGCCGCCTACAATCTGCTCGAATCGCTGCCCGACAACCTGCCGGTCGTGAAGTATCCGCGCACGCCGGGCTACCGGCCCGAGGGCGAGGAGAACAAGTATAACCTCTGGTACTACAAGAGCGAGATCAAGGGCGCGCCCGACGGCAAGCTCAAGGGCAAGAAGGTGGCGCTGAAAGACAATGTCTGCGTCGCCGGCGTGCCGATGATGAACGGTGCCTCGACGCTCGAAGGCTACGTGCCCGACGTCGACGCCACGGTGGTGACGCGCGTGCTCGATGCCGGCGCCACCGTCGTCGGCAAGGTCCATTGCGAGTATTTCTGCTTCTCCGGCGGCAGCCACACCTCCTCGCCCGGCCCGGTCCACAATCCGCGCAAGTACGGCTACTCGGCCGGCGGTTCTTCCTCGGGAAGTGCCGCGATCATCGTCACCGGCGAGGCCGACATGGCGATCGGCGGCGACCAGGGCGGCTCGATCCGCATGCCGTCGGCCTATTGCGGCATCGTCGGCCTGAAGCCGACCTGGGGCCTGGTGCCTTACACCGGCATCATGCCGATCGAGCTCACAATCGACCACACGGGGCCGATGACAGCGACCGTGGCCGACAACGCCTTGATGCTGGAAGTCCTGGCCGGGCCGGACGGGCTCGATCCGCGGCAGATGGGCTGCACGACCGACAGCTACACCAAGGCGCTGGGTGGCAGCGTCGCCGGTCTCAAGATCGGCGTGGTCAAGGAAGGCTTCGGCCATCCGCAGTCGGAGAAGGTCGTCGACGAGTTGGTCAAGAAGGGCGCCGCCAAGTTCAAGGAGCTGGGCGCCACCGTCGAGGAGGTCTCGATCCCCTGGCACATCACCGGCATGGCGGTGTGGTCGGCGATCGCCGTCGAAGGCGCCACCTGGCAGATGATGCTGGGCAACGGCTACGGCTTCAATTGGAAGGGACTCTACGTCACCAGCCTGGTCGATGCGCACTCGGCGTGGCGCGAGCGGGCCGACGAACTTTCAGACACGCTGAAGACGACGATCCTGTTCGGCAAGTACGCCCTGAACAAGTATCGCGGCCACTACTACGCCAAGGCGCAGAACCTGGCGCGCAAGCTCGGGGCGGCCTACGATTCGGCGCTGGCGAAATATGACCTGCTGCTGATGCCGACGCTGCCGTTGCGCGCCACCAAGCTGCCCGATCCGGCCGGGCCGCGCATGGACATCATCAATCGCGGCTTCGAGATGCTGCCCAACACCGCGCCGTTCGACGTCACCGGCCATCCGGCGATCACGCTGCCCTGCGGCATGAGCGAGGGCCTGCCGGCCGGCCTGATGCTGATCGGCAAGCACTGGAACGAATCGACGATCTACAAGGCCGCCGACGCCTACGAAAAGAGCCACGACTGGAAGACGGTCACGGCCTGACCCATGCTAAGGTCTCCCCCATCGAAGGGGGAGACCGACGATGCGGATCATCGCGCTGCTGCTGGTGGCGATCGTGGCGTTGAGCCACATGGGCTTCCTGGTCCTCGAGATGCTCCTGTGGACCGACCCGGTCGGCCAGCGCGTGTTCGGCACGACGCCGGAGTTTGCCGCAGCGTCGAAAGTGCTGGCGGCCAACCAGGGCCTGTACAACGGCTTCCTCGCCGCCGGCCTGCTGTGGGGCCTCGTGGCCGGCCGACGCGACGTGAAGGTCTTCTTCCTGTGCTGCGTGATGGTGGCCGGCGTCTATGGCGGGCTGACCGCGAAGATGTCGATCCTCTACGTCCAGGCCGCGCCGGCGCTGGCGGCATTGCTCGCCGTGTTGGCGACGCCGACACCGCGGGTGCGGCACCGGCTTTAGAAAGAAAAGCGCGGATCGGGCTTCCTGCCCTCCGTCACCATCTGGGCCAGCAGTTCGCCGACGCCGGCGGAGTGCTTGAAGCCGTGGCCCGAGCAGGGCGAGGCCACGATGATGCGATCGTGGTCGGGATGGCGATCGATGATGAAGCGCGCCTTGTCGACCCAAGTGTAGAGGCAGGTCTTGCTCCGCACGCAGACCGGCGACAGACCGGGGAAGAACGGCTCGACATAGGTCTCGTACATCTCGCGCACTTCCTCGGGCGGAACGGCGCGCGACACCGACTCGGGCGTGGTCGCCACGTCGTATTGCTCGGTCGCCAGCTTGACGCCCTCGTCGATGCCGCCCGTCGCGGGAAAGCCGTAGATCGATTGCGGAGCGGGCAGCTGCCAGATGTAGACGGGGAAACGCTCGGGCGCGAACTCGGCGTGCGCGGCCTCGCTGCGGGCGCGAAACCAGTACAGCACCTGACGCGTGATCATGAAGTTGGCGGCGAGCGCGGGCTTCAGCATGGCCGGCAGCCAGGCGCCGGCCGCCACGATCAGCTGGGCGCCATGGTACGTCTGCTTGTCGGTCGTGACGGTCACCGCACCGTCCTGCTGCCGGAAGGACAGCACCGTCTCGCCGAGCCTCAGATCGGCGCCGCGCGCGGCGGCAGCCTGCAACTGGGCGGTCACGCAGTTCTCCGGCCGCGCGAAGCCGCTCACCGTGTCGTGGTAGGCCTTGTCGCCGTCGCCGACGCCGAGGGCCGGATAGCGCCGGCGCAGCGCCGCGCTGTCGAGGATTTCATAGTCCACCCCTGCGGCTTCGGCGGCAGCGACGGTGCCGCCGAGGAAGTCCTCGACGCCGTGATTCGCCGAGCGATTGCCGGCGCCCGAGATCGCCAGGAAGCCGTTCTGGGTCAACAGGTCGAGGCCGGTCTCGGCCTCGAGCTCGCGCCAGATCTCGTGGCTGCGCCTGGCGAAGGCGGAATATTCCGGTCCCTCGCCGCAGGCGATGCGGGTGATACGCGTGTCGCCATGGGTCGAGCCGAATTCGTGCGGCGGCGCATAGCGGTCGATGCCCAGCACCTTGGCGCCGCGCCGGGCCAGCTGGTAGGTCGCCGCCGCGCCCATCGCGCCGAGGCCGAGGACGAGTGCATCGTAGGTGTCGGACATGCACGGACCTTTGCAAATTTCCCGCCAGCGATCTATAAAGGTCGCCATGTCGTTCCGCGCCAAGACCCGAGTCGTCAAAAAAGCCGCCACCTCCGGTGGGTCGGCAGGGGTTTGCGCGCGCTAAAGCCAAGGTAACAGCGAACGAATCCTTGAAGGCCCCGCCGCTAGACGGGGCCTTTGTCGTTCGCGGGCGCTCCGTCTCCGGCTGAAACCAGGAGAAAGCGTCATGTCATCCGAGGAACAACCGCAACTACCCCCTTCCGTCGGCCCCCTCTCGGTGGGGATCGTCGGCGCCACCGGCATGGTGGGCGAGCTCATGCGCGCCATCCTGGCGGAGCGGAACTTCCCGGTCGGCGCCTTGCGCCTGTTCGCCTCGGCACGCTCGGCCGGCAAGCGCCGCGCCTGGAAGGACCAGGAGATCGTCGTCGAGGATGCCGAGACGGCCGACTATTCCGGGCTCGATATCGTGTTCTTCTCGGCGGGCGGTGCGGCTTCCAAGAAGCTGGCGCCGATCGTCGCTGCTGCCGGCGCCATCGTCATCGACAACTCCTCGGCCTGGCGCTCCGATCCCAAGGTCCCGCTGGTCGTGGCCGAGGTCAATCCGCATGCGCTCAAGAGCATCCCCAAGGGGATCGTCGCCAATCCCAACTGCACCACCATGGCGGCCATGCCGGTGCTGAAGCCGCTGCACAAGGCGGCGGGGCTGCGCCGGCTGGTGGCCAGCACCTACCAGGCCGTGTCGGGCGCGGGCCTGGCCGGCGTCGACGAGCTGGAAGGCCAGATGCTGAGCGCGGGCGTCGGCGCCACGGCGCTGGTGCATGACGGCAGCGCCGTCGAGCTCGCGCCCTCGGCCAAGTGGGCAGTGCCCATTGCCTACAACGTCGTGCCGCTCAACTACCGCATCGTCGAGAACGGCTACTCCGAGGAGGAGGTCAAGCTGCGCGACGAGAGCCGCAAGATCCTCGAGATCCCCGACCTCCCCGTGTCGGGCACCTGCGTGCGCGTGCCGGTGTGGACCGGCCATTCGATATCGATGAATGTCGAGTTCGACCGGCCGCTGCCGGTCGCCAAGGCGCTGGAGATCCTGCGCGCGGCGCCGGGTGTCGAACTCTCCGACGTGCCCAATCCGCTGGAAGCGACCGGCCGCGACTCGGTCTTCGTCGGCCGCGTGCGGCCCGATCCGACGGTGCGGCACGGGCTCGCGCTGTTCGTCTCGGGCGACAACCTGCGCAAGGGCGCGGCGCTCAATGCCGTTCAGATCGCCGAGTTGCTGCCGGCCAGGGCCCCGACGCCGAGCCGCAAGCGGAAGGCCTTGGAAATGGCCTGAGGTCGATGACGGCAGGTCGCGACGGCGCGACCTGCCGGCCGGCCTACTTCATGGTGATCGGCGAGAAGTCCTGGAACCAGTTCTGCGCCTGCACGAAGCCGGTGACCTTGGTCGACATGGCGCGCGGGTTGACGTCGTGGGTGACGAACAGGAACAGGGCCTCGTCGACGATCTTCTGATGGATCTGGCGCAGCACCTCGTCCTGCGCCTTGGCGTCGAACGTCGTGCGCGCCTTCTCGAACAGCGCATCCATCTCGGGATCGGCGTAGTAGCCCCAGTTGGTGCCGCCGGGCGCGACCAGCTTGGAATCGAGGTGGCGGATGAAGGCGGTGAACGGGTCCTGGATGAAATAGGTGAAGTTGATGCCGTTGGCGCCCTTCACCTGGTCGGACTTCGCGCCGGCGCGCCACATGTTGATCATGGCGTTCCACTCGACGACGTCGAAATCGACCTTGATGCCGACCTCGGCGAGGTTCTGCTGGATGTACTCGTTCATCGGCAGCGGCTGCATCTGGCCCGAGCCCGAGGCCGAGATCAGGATCTTGACCTTGGCCGGGTTGGAAGGCCCGTAGCCCGCCTCCGCCAGAAGCTTCTTCGCCGCCGCGGGATCGAACTTCACCTCGAACTTGGGCTCGCCGAACCATTGGCTGCCCGGCACGACGAAGCCCTTGGCCGGGATCATCAGCCCGTTCAGCAGCATCTTCAGGCCGGCACGGTCGATCGCGAGGTTGGCGGCCTTGCGCACACGCACGTCCTTCCACGGCGAGCCGTCGACCATGCTGAGATGCCAGGTCCAGTTGTGCGGGTAGGCGTTGGTCACGATCTCGAAGCCGGCCTTCTCGATGCTGGGCACGGCATCGGGCGACGGCGCCTCGATCCAGTCGACCTGGCCCGAGCGGAGCGCGGCGGTCCGGGCCGACGGCTCCGGCAGCGGCAGCAGGACCAGCTTGTCGAGCTTGGGGATCCGCGCCTTGTCCCAGTAGTCCTTGTTGGGCACCAGTTCCGCGCGGGTCTGGGGCACGAAGGCGGCGAGCTTCCACGGGCCCGTGCCGGACGGCGTGAAGGCGAATTTGTTCCAGTCGCGGCCGACCCTCTCCCACTGCGCCGGGCTCGACATCATGATCCAGCCGATCTGGTAGGGCAGGAAGGCGTCGGGGGTCTTGGTGATGAATTCGACGGTGTAGTCGTCGAGCGCCTTGTAGGACTTCACCGCCGGAATGCGCGAGCGGCCCTGCGCCGCCTGCTTGGAATCGAACTGCGGCGACTTGTCGTTCAGGATCTTGTCGAAGTTCCAGACGACGGCGTCGGCCTTGAAGTCGCTGCCGTCGTGGAACTTCACGTCGCGGCGCAAGGTGACGACCCAGCGCGTGTTGTCGCCCTCGTCGACCTTCCAGCTCGTGGCGAGGCCGGGCACCAGCCCCGACGGCTTGTCGGCCGACGACAGGTCCCAATTGATCAGCCCGTCATAGACCGTGTAGCCCATGAAGCGCATGCCCTCGCCGCCCTGGTCGGTCTGGCCGGTGGTCAGCGGCACGTCGGCCGCGGTCATGCCGATGCGCAAGGTGCCCTGGGCGAGCGCGGCGTGGCTGCCGAAAGCGAGCGCAAGGGCGAGCGAGAGACAAGTCAGTTTCGACATGGGGCGAGATCCATTGGCCATTGGCG
Source organism: Reyranella sp. (assembly GCA_019750135.1). Taxonomy (GTDB): domain Bacteria; phylum Pseudomonadota; class Alphaproteobacteria; order Reyranellales; family Reyranellaceae; genus Reyranella. Next base: position 59,382 of record JAIEOV010000008.1, read on the forward strand.
ACAGTGCCCATGTCAGCAAGGAGCATGCCACGTCTCCCGGCATGCCTATTGCGTGCAGACTCCTGCTCAACCGATCAGGAGCCTTCCATGAAGAAGCGCGACTTCCTTAAGCTGTCGACGGCCGCTACGGCGGGCTTGGCGTTCGGCAGCTCTGCGCCGCCCCGAGCCCAGGCGCAATCGACGGCCGGAACGCTCCGGGTGGCGATGACTGCCGCGGACATTCCGCTCACCACCGGCCAGGCCAACCAGGGCGCCGAAGGCGTGCGCTTCATGGGAATCACGGTCTATGACGGGCTGACGCGCTGGGACCTGTCGAAGAGCGACGCCGCCGCCAAGATCGTCCCCGACCTTGCGGAGAGCTGGTCGATCTCGGACACCGACAAGCGGGTCTGGACCTTCAAGCTCCGGCAGGGCGTCCGCTTCCACGACGGTTCAGCGTTCGATGCCGATGCCGTCGTCTGGAACTTCGACAAGCTCCTGACCAGGACCGCGCCCCAGTTCGACGCCGCACAGGCGGCCCAGGGCGGCCTGTACGTCGGAGGCATCGCGTCGTGGCGCAAGCTCGACGACAGCACGATCGAGATCACGACGAAGGTCGTCGACGCCGTTCTGCCCTACTCGCTCGCCAGCGTCTTCATGTCGAGTCCGGCCCAGTACGAGAAGGTCGGACGCGACTGGGCCAAATTCGCCGAACAGCCATCGGGCACCGGGCCGTGGAAGCTCGAATCGTTCAAGCCGCGCGAGCGCGCCGATCTCGTGCGCAATCCCGATCATTGGGACAAGGCGCGCGTGCCGAAGTGCGAGCGCCTGATCCTCCTGCCGATTCCGGACGCGAACACCCGGGTCGCGGCCCTGCTGTCCGGCCGCGTCGACTGGGTCGAGGCGCCGCCGCCCGACGCGATCGCGCGCCTCAAGCAGCAGAAGATTCAGATCGTGACGAACCTCTATCCGCATGTGTGGCCGTACATGCTGAGCTTCGAGGAGGGCTCGCCGTTCCGCGACATCCGGGTGCGCAAGGCAGCCAACATGGCGATCGACCGCCAGGGACTGGTCACGCTGCTGGGCGGGCTGGCGGCGCCCGCCGTCGGCATGGTCAATCCCGGCCATCCCTGGTTCGGCGCCCCCAAGACGGACCTCGCCTACAATCCCGCCGCCGCCAAGAAGCTGCTCGCGGAGGCGGGCTTCAGCGACAAGAACCCGGTCAAGGTGAAGTTCATCATCTCGCCGTCGGGCTCGGGCCAGATGCAGCCCCTGCCGATGAACGAGTTCATCAAGGAGAACATGCGCGACGTCGGCATCGCCGTCGAATTCGACGTCCTCGACTGGGAGGCGCTGCGCAACCGGCGGCGTCTCGGCGCGGCGGCGCCGGAGAATCGCGACCGGCACGGCATCAACAATTCCTGGGCCTACTGGGATCCCGACATCGGCCTGATCGGCCCGGGATCGACCTTCATGAAGGCGAGCGGATTCAACTGGGGCGGCTACTCCAATCCCAAGGCGGAAGAGCTCGCCAAGGCGGCGAAGGAGACGTTCGATCCCCAGGAGCAGGACAAGCTTCTGGCGCGGCTTCATGAGGTGCTGGTCGACGATGCCGCCTGGGTGTGGGCGGTCCACGATCTCAATCCGCGCGCGCTCGCCCCCAATGTGCAGGGCTTCGTGCAGGCCCAGAGCTGGCTGCAGGACCTCACGCCGGTGACGGTAAGCTGATGCTTCACCGTCACCAGCGTTCGTGGTGACTGGCGACTGCCCTCTCCCGATGCGGCGCGTGCAGATAGCACCGTTGTTGCCGATCCGTGGTGCGCTGGCTAAGCTTCATAATTGTTTTGGGGTGGGGGAACTCAACCAGTGCGATGGGGGCGGAAGAAAGGCTTGCCGATCAGGCCTGCGTCGAGCGCTTCCTTTGCGGGCGCACTGATACCGACGTACTCCCATGTCGGTCGCTAACGTTGGCACACGCGACGTTTCACCCGGAGAGCGTGTCGCGTATGTCGCCGCCCTTCGTGTCCTTCGCGGATCAGGGTCTGTACCTCGGGCATGTCTCGGGTGGGCAGCAAGCGGTCATTCAGGTGCTGTGGCGCTATCAGCGGCCTGTGGACCTGGACGCGCTGACACGGTTCCGTGACAATCTCGCACACGGTCATCTGGCGCGGCTGATCCGGCCGGCGGTGCTTCCGTTCGGACGGCACCAATGGGTCAGCGTGCCACCGCCATCGACTGCTTTGGCCGTCGCGGGGGCGCCGCTTGCCCCTGACGGATTGCGCCTGTAGACGAGCGACTCGACCACGTGCTGGCACGCGGACATCGCCTCAGCAAGATTCCGCAACTGGCCGTCGGCAGCGGCCGGCAATCTGACTTCCAAGCTGTTCGCATTGTCGAACTGGCCGGCGGCATCCTCCATCCGGGTGGACCATTAGTTCAGCATCGAGCCTTTGCTGCTATCCTACTGCGGACGCAACCTTGAAGAGTCAATGTTCGACATAACCACGTCCCGCGATTTCTACGCCAAGCTCGTCGCGGATTTCGATGACTTCATGGCGCAGCCCGATTCGGCGCGGCATGCACTTAACTGCGCGATATCGGCCTACCATCTCTATGAATGGGTATGGGGAGATTGGCTAAAGACTGACTATGAGACCCAAAAGCTGCTGGGTATTCGCGACCGAGATTCGTTTGCGGCGTGGGTACGTCGAGCATGCGTTTGGTTTGTTGGAGTTCAAGATTTGGCAAATGGGACCAAGCATTTCATCCGAGACCAAGGTTTCGAGACAATGCGCGTGTCCGGTTACGGTCAAGGACCTTACGGCATCGGTCCGTATGGCAAGGGCTATCTGGTGATCGACTATGGCGAAGACGCAGGTGAACACCGCTGGATGCCCGCTGCCCATCTATTGGAGGTAGTGGTGAGATTCTGGCGGGACTTCTTCAAGAAATACCGGCCCGGTGAGGACATTCCCGTTAGCGCGCACCACGTTGATTAGAGAGGCACTCGAAATGCGACGGAAGGGCTCTGAGGCCAGCCGATTGCCGTGAGGGTCCCGGTAGAACGCCTGAGTGAGACACTCGCTACAAAACAAGCTCATGCAACTGTCGAGTCCCTATCGGAGAGCGAACATATGAGGCCGAAGTGGCTCCAATGAGCGCCACGAGGAATCGGCATATAAGCGCCGACATCTCTAGCGTCAGATTTTCATCAGAGCCGACACCTTGTAATGCGAAGCCTAGAGGTTCTCCCATGAATAGCGCTTCATGGACCGCATCATTGCGAATATCCGTGACCTCCACCGCGCCTCCATTCACCTTGCGCGCCCACGACGGCGTCGCGACACCGAATCGCTCGCACATCCATGCTATGCGATCAGAATGCCTAATGCGTCGTTCTTCGCCGATAACTGTTTGCGTGAGACGAAAGCAACAGTCGAGTGCGGTATACAAGAAGCTAAATTCTTCGAACTGAAACAGGCGCGGATTCTGCGCCAGAAACAGCGCATGAATTGCTGCGGCATAGCGCTTGGCGTTGATAGGTGCGTTGCGATTCGCGGCCCAAAATTCCTCTGCAAGCTGGATTGCTTTAGCAAGGTCGCGCCCCAGCGAGAAATCGACCATTTTGTACGGTCGGATGGGCGTCGCATCCGCGAAGCCGGCACTTGTCGCCGTCAAACGCATTCCGCAGAAGAACGAGAGCGCCCAGAGATGGAACGTGACTTGGTCGGGACTCTCCGCGGTTGGATGCGTTAAGCTGTGTGTTTTCGGAAGACTGAACAGGCGATTTCCAGCACCTTCCGAAAATTGAACCTGGGAAGAAGAAAGAGCCAGTCGTTATCGATGGTCGGCCGAGCCTCAACATCAGCAACGCGGTCCTTCAGGCCCGGCAGCGTCGCAATCACAATCGGGCCGGCGCGGCACTCCAGCCGATAAGGATAGTAGCCGAAGTCAATGGCGTTCCAAGATTCCATGGCCAGCCGTTGGCGAGAACTTTGGACGTTACCACGTATGTCGATTGTAATCAGCGGACAGGTGTTTCTCTGTCTCAGCTAGGGTCGCCGCAGAAGTCCGCCTCGACTTGATCGGCGCAGTGCGATGGGCAGCGTTCCGTGCTCGCAACTAAGGCGAGTTAAGTCGATCCATAAGCTCAGTCCGGCGCGTCTCTTCGAATAACTTCCCGATCTCGATTTCCAGAAGCTCATAGGCGTCAATTACGCGGTCGCGATCTATGGCATCACCATGCGCGCCGGGATTTCCGAGCTTCCGGACGATTAGCCTAAATGCCTCCACATGGTCGGCATGTTGCGGCTGAGCGGTTTTGATATCTTCCAGATGAATACCTAAGCTTACTGGAGAGCCGTTGCTGCCTGATCGTCTCGGTCTCACATGATCAGCGATCTCCTCAACTGCGATCCGCATAGCGCCGGCACACGCTTGTAGGTCTGACCAGAACAACGGGAAGCTCTTAGCTATGGCATGCTTGATGGGGTCAGGAGTATGCGAGGCCATGGCGACCAGCTTCGGCGCGGAATGGATTGCCCTGAATGTGAACCGCCGGCCAAACCGCCCATCTATGCCGTGCCCAATTACATAGCCCACGTCATGCGCTAAGGCTTGGTAATCGCCCAGCACCGCAACAGCTTGGCGGCATGCAATAGCGTCACAACGCATAATTGCAGCGAAGACTCCTTGGTCGTCCCAGTGCTCCAAGTAGCCACTCTCGATTCCCTCATCTATGCGAGCCGCCGCACCGAAGTGCACTTGGGATCGTTCGAGTGTCAGGCGTCCGTGAGTGCATTCGGGACAAGGCCAGCGAGGAAAGTGTGGACCAGTGTCGGTATAGTCTTCAATGCTGTGTTCTAGCAGGCTCTTGTCGATCAGGGCAGCCTCCCAGTTTGTAGCAGAGTAGCCAGCTCGGGCATCACGCTGATAGAAGATCGAACAGCGCCGGTGGGTCGAGAGCGAGTGCAATGGTCATGGCCATGACAACGCGCGTGAGGTCGGAGGGGGCGAGTCCACGTGCCGACACAAATAGGCTTTCAAACTGATTCTTATCAAGAAAAGTCCCATGCCGCAGATTTCTATAGCTGCGCAACCACGCAAGGCGGTCAGGCTCTGTCGTCGCCGAATGTGCTTGGTCCCGGATCGACTTCTGGACAGTTAGAATGTGGCGCGCCTGAACTCGCAGCATCGTCCCGACCACGTCATCGCCTTTAGACGTAGCTCTGCGCGCCATGTCGCGGAGACCCAGCGCTGTCCGAGTTGAAAAGCAACTTTTGAATACCGCGGTTTCGCTCACGCTCTTCTGGGCCAGAGCGCGGACGATGTTTGCGAGCTTGTCCAAGGCTGACAAACAGAAGGAAACCCGTTCGTACAGTGAATGAGCCTGATTGGCTGATAAAACATCCCAGAAGAACAGATTCAAGGCCGCGAGGTATTGCACTTGCTTTTGGCTGTCCCACTTTCCAGCTTGTTGAAAATTGATTGGATTTGAGGCGAACAAGGCTGCGGAGCTTACAAGTGATGTGGCGCATTTGAGGTAGTCATGGATGTTTCCGATTGTCCCTACCCTCAGCCACAGGCCGGTCTTCATCCCACCCGAGGTCGTTTCGAATACTGGACTGGTGGCGAATCGGCCAAGAATCCCGGCTAGAGGAGCGTGAGGAAACCTGTACACGCCCTTGTGAATGAACAGGACGTAAGCCCCCAACAACTGAAACGTGATCGTGACCTGCACCGGCGCTGATGCCAAGAATACATGCAGCCAATTCGCCATCTCATTAGGAAGAGGGAATACTGCATCGAGAACTCGATCCTCCAGTACCCGTTTGCCGAAGTCGCTCTCGCCGAAGGTATCTCTTGCCCACAAAAGCTTGGCTAAGGACAGGCGCTCCTGCTGCGGTTTCAGATTCGGGCGCACCACACAGACATGTGTCACCTGAAACTTGTCGACGACAAATGGAAATACGTCGCGAACAAGGATGCGCACCAACTCCTCATCGTCATGGGCCAAGAATGCCCGCAGTTGCATTTCCTCCAATTCGGTAATTAGTCCGAATCCGCCCGCGATCTGAATCGACTTAGGACGATCTTCCGCGGTCGCGCGGAGTTCGCGACTGACGAACGATGCAACTCGAACTGCGACCTCGTTGTACCTTTCCGTCTCAATCGGCATTGGCCCAGAGACTTGGAGAAGGGGAGCAACTGAGAATCCTGCCGAGGGCTCTTCTAGAACCCACTGTGCTGCTTTTCGGATAGGGCGGCGACCAAAGGCGGTCTCAAAAATCTCTGGTAGCTTTGAACCGGCGAATGCCTCTGGAAGGGCGGTAGTCAGGTCCACCGAACGTGTCATGCATCTGCCCAGTTCTCCTCACGAGCCTGCCGGCTCGTTTGAGCTACGACAATATGGAGAGAATCAGTTGGGAGAACAACCGCCCCCCAAGGGAGCCGCAAGCCGCTAATGAGGTCGCCCCAGTAACGAATAGAAGTCCGCGGATGGGCGGCAACGACGGCTTAGGCTGTCGTCGCCCGCCCCTGCAACGATGTCGTCGAGCATTTGCATGGTCGCTCCCCAACATGTAATGCCGACATTCCGACCAAAGGGACCCCAACCAGCAGCGCTGCTGGTCGGGTTCTCCTGACCGATCCAAACTGCCTATGCGGCAGTCTTCTTCCGTCCAAGCCGGCCGAGGCGTTGCGCGATCAGACTCTCCTCAGCCAGTAAGCCCATTAGCGCAACGGTGAGCGCAGGCTCGCTGCGGTAGAATTGGTCGAGGTCCTGCTCCGCGATCTGTGCTGCCAGCTTCTGCGAGTGCGCTACCTTGCACACAGCGACTTCGCCATAGGTGTTGAGTACGATCTCTCTGACCTCATCGGCGTACACATCAGGGTATTGTTCCTGATGGTGTTTGATGGTCTCCAAGATTATGGACGACTCCTCGTTGATCAGCACCGTCGGGCCGTCCGGATCGTGAGGCAACCATGTCGCGAGATGCACTGGATTATCGAACTCATCTTTGCCAGCGAAACGATAGCGTGGCACATCAACTGCCACCTCACGTTCGATGCCTTGCCCATTGCTGCCCTCGGCCACGCGGAATCGGACAACCTGCACCCGTTTCGTCCGTTTCCGCTTTACGGACGGTCGCCTCTCGACGCCCGCCGCGGGTTCATCCGCTATCGCGCTTTCAGAAGATGGGTTGGCTGGCCTTGTGCCCCGTTCGTCCGGCCTTGCAAAAACAAACTGCTTCGTGCGCCATCGATTCCCAAACTTGTCTTGAAGGCGGCGGCGATACTCCTCATCGTCTAGGGCGTTGCTACCATCGCCACGTGCTGCTCGGATCGCTTCGCGTATCTCCTCGGGCATGTTGTCTGCAAACTCAAGACCCCAATCCGACAGCGGCAAACTTACCCCTCTCTCACCATTGCCACTGAAGATCAGGCGGTTCCGACTTTGATCCGGATGAACGCCCCATGTGCCGAGCTCGGCGTCATAGAGTTGAGGCTCAATGACGATGGTGAGATTGGCCTGTACTTTTGCTTCAGCAACGCCAAACCAGCGAAAGTGAGCCTTGTGGCTGCTGAGCTCGAAGAGCTCATCCTTGTATCGGACAGCAATGTAGCCCGGCTTCTTGGCGTAGGAATGAATCGCCGGGCGCTCACCAGTCCAAAGATACCATGTAGCCAGAACGCGCTCTTGATCGAGCATGCTGGCACCTGATGCTGACAGCGAGCCCGTCGAAGACGTTACATCGGTAAGGTAATACTTGGCCCCGCGAATCTGTCGATTGTTAGGACGGCGAGCATCGTCTCTATCTGCCGCGTTCGCCGGCCACGAAGTCTTGCGTTCGCTGCGCAGCTCAACGACGGTTACCTCTGGAACTGTGAGGTCCCAGAAGCGACTGTTGAGGTACACAGAAAGCCCCTTGATGTCACCCTCGCTGGCCTTTGGATTGCCGAGCACTGTATCGGGTGACTCTTCGCTACCCAGTAGAACGATCACCGTCCCGTTCGCTCGGACCCAATCGGGCCCTACCGCGCTCCAATCCACGTCATCGCCCCAGTCCGCAACGTCTGCTGGATTGATGACGTAAGTCGTGGTGCCGTTCCCCTGATATTCAACAAGCTCGTACTCGGCGGTGTCCGGATTGAGTTCGATCCGGATCATGGAGCCGACTCCGCCCTTGTACGAGATGACAACCACGCCGCTAGGGTTCCAAGGCAATGACGCGATCTTTGCGCCGACGCCGAAGTTGTCATGGATGCCGCCGATACGTTTCGCTCCCTCGCCCAACGTCGAAAAGAAGCGCAGCAGCTCGTTGCCAGTCATTCCCATCCCGTTGTCGGCGACGGTACGGCGATACACACCAAATTTCTCGACTGCTTGCCACTCAATGCCGAACTCGACCTTAGTGGCGTTGGCCTCAATGGAGTTCTTCAAGAACTCGCGTGCCCATTGGTAGTTTCCGCATGCTTCGAACATGCGGTTGACGAAATTCGACGCGCCAACGATGGCGAGCTTCTTCATAGTGCCGCTCCAATCTCTAGTGTACTAGGTTTCGGGCCTCGCCTCGCTTGCGTTCGTCATGGGAAACATGGCGGTCAGCTCGCTGGGCTCAGCGGCACGAGAGTAGCAGGTCAGCGGCGGGGGTGCGACAATCTGGGCTGTGAAGAACATTTTGAAGAACATTCTGAGGAACGCCCTTCAAAAAAGCCTATAAAATCAGCGCCGTTTGGAGTTGGCTGGGGCGCCAGGATTCGAACCTGGGAATGGAGGAATCAAAATCCTCTGCCTTACCACTTGGCTACGCCCCAACAGGCGCCGGAACATAGAGGGTTGGGCTGGTGGTGCAACCCCGAAGGATATGACTCAGGCCGCCTGCAGCGCCTTCTTGAGCAGCTCGCCATGCACGAAGGCGCCGTCGCAATAGAGCAGCGCGTGGGCCGCGGGATCGAGTTGGATGTCGACGATCTCGCCGAGATAGATGGTGTGCGTGCCGGCGGCGACCTTGGTCACCAGCTTGCAGTCGAACGACACCGGGCAGCCCTTCAGGACGGGTGCGCCGGTCGCCAGCGTCGACCATTCGCCCATGTCGACGAAGCGCTCGTCGCCCTCCACGCCGTCCATGCCGGCGAAGCGCTCGGCGATCTTGCGATGCTCGGGCGCCAGGATGTTGACGCAGAAGAAGCCGGCCTCGCCGATCGGGTCGTGGGCGCTCGCCGTCTTGTTGACGCAGATCAGGAGCTGCGGCGGATCGGCCGAGACCGAGCAGACGGCCGTCGCCGTCAGCCCGCCGCGCAGCTCCCGGTGACGGGTGGTGATCAGGGTGACGCTCGCCGCTAGGTGGCGCATGCCCCTTTTGAAGGCAGTGGCATCGACGCTCATGGGCGGACTCTAGGGCAGCGCGGCCATGGGCCGCTACCGGAAACGGAGGGGAAACGTCGCCGGCTAACCATCGGGCCGGCCAGCGAAATCGCCGAAAAATGCAGACAGGGTGCTGGTTGGTATACGTCACAAAACCTTCATCAGACTGTCGTTCTTTGCGGTTGCCCGGCCTTTTCGGGCCGCTACGGTCGGTCCGCATGGCGCCTTTCGACACCGGCCTCGCCCCCACCACAGCGCCTGATGTTGCGCTGCGCCACATCGTGGCCGATTGCCAGGCCGAGCTTCGCAAGTACCGCGCCATCGTCCTGCAAAGCCGGCGGCCGATCGGCATTCATCAGACCCGCGTGGCGCTGCGCCGCCTGCGCGCGGCGTTCGGGCTGTTCCGCCATGCTGTCGACGGGCCGGTGATCCGGGCGCTCTCGGCCGAGGCCAAGTGGCTGGCCGGCGAATGCGCCCCGGCGCGCGACCTGCACGTCTTCCTGACCGAAACGGTCGAGGACGTCCCGCCGATCGTCCAGCGCATCGCCCGCCGGCTGGCCGAGACTTACATGCAGCGCGCCCGCTCGGCCCTTTCCGGTGCGCGGTTCGAGGCCTTCGACCGCCAGCTGCACGCCTTCATCGACCTGTCGCCGGCCCATCCGACCGAGCGGCTCGACCATTTCGCGCTGGCCGAGCTCGACCAGCACCATGAGAAGGTCATGCATCGCGGCCGCAAGATCGAATCGCTCGATCCGCACCGCCTGCACCGGCTGCGGATCGCCATCAAGAAGCTGCGCTATGCCGCGGAGTTCCTGCAGCCGGCCTTTGCCTCGGCGACGGCCAAGCCCTATATCGAGGCGACGGTGCGCCTGCAGGGCGCGCTCGGCGCCATGAACGACCGCGCGGTCGCCCGCCACATGCTGGCCGACCTCGCCACGGCGGCGCGTCCCACCGAGGACGCCAAGAAACCGCTGAAGCGCCTCGCCAAGCAGACGGAGGCCGGCGAAAAACGCCGCCGCCGCAAGCTCGAGCGGGCGTGGAAGGCGTTCAGGAACGCAGAGCGCTTCTGGCAGGCGGACCCTACGCCGACATAGGGTGAACGATGAGCGACACGCAGACCGCCGCCGAGCAACGCATTCCCGTCACGGTGCTGACGGGCTTCCTGGGCAGCGGCAAGACCACGCTGCTGAACAAGCTGCTACGCCGGCCCGAGCTTGCCGACACCGCGGTGATCATCAACGAGTTCGGCGAGATCGGGCTCGACCACCTGCTGGTCGAGAAGTCCGACGACGAGGGCATGGTGACCCTCAATTCAGGCTGCCTGTGCTGCACGGTGCGCGGCGACCTGGTGCGCACCATGAGCGAGCTGTTCCTCAAGCGCTCCAAAGGCGAGGTGACGCCGTTTAAGCGCATGGTGGTCGAGACCACCGGGCTGGCCGATCCCGCGCCCATCCTGCACACGCTGATGACCGATCCGCTGCTCGCCTCGCGCTACCGCCTCGACGGCGTGGTGACCACGGTCGACGGCGTCAACGGCACCAGCACGCTCGACAACCACGAGGAGGCGGTGAAGCAAGCCGCCGTCGCCGACCGGCTGCTGCTGACCAAGAGCGACATCGCCGACGCCCCCAAGCTCTCCGAGCTCAAGAGCCGCCTGCACCAGCTCAATCCCGGCGCGCCGTTCCATGCCATATCGAGCGGCGACATCGATCCCAACGAGATCCTGAACGCCGGCCTCTACAACCCCGATACCAAGAGCGCCGACGTCAAGCGCTGGCTGCACGAGGAGGCCTACGACCACGGGCATGGCGGCCACGAGCACCATCATCACGGCCATGGGCACGGCCACGATCACGGTCACGACCATCAACACGGTCACGGCGAGCAGGACCCGCACAACGTCAATCGCCACGACGATCGCATCAAGGCGTTCTGCATGACCTTCGACGAGCCGATGAGCTGGTCGACGGTGGCGGCGGCGTTCGATGCGCTGGTGACCTATCGCGGCCCCGACCTGCTGCGCATGAAGGGCATCCTGAACGTCAAGGACACCGACAAGCCCGTCGTGATCCACGGCGTGCAGCACGTCTTCCATCCGCCGGCCACGCTCGACGCCTGGCCGGAGGGCGACGACCGCAAGAGCCGCGTCGTGTTCATCACCCGCGACATCGCCGAGAGCACCATCCGCAAGGTCTTCGCCTCGTTCTTCGACGCCGAGAAGAAGGGCTGGAGCGGCCAGGTCGACCAGCAGCAACAGTAGGCTGGGGGCGCGCGACTCCAGTCGCGCGTCTTCGTCGATTACACAGCCCATGACGCGCCACTGGAGTGGCGCGCCCCCAGCGACCGCGCTGCGGTCTTTTCTTCCGCCTCGATGCCGTTGTAGGCGATCTCAAAAGATGATGGTGTACGCCTCCGCGCGGCAACGACCGCGCTGGAAGGAAACGCCATGCCGAAGACCCTGTTCGACAAGATCTGGGATCGCCATGTCATCGCCGATCTCGGCGACGACTACGCGCTGCTGCACATCAGCCGCCATCTGATGCACGACGGCGGCGGCCGCGGGCTCGCCATGATCAAGGCGGCCGGCCAGAAGGTGCGCAATCCCGATCTCACCTTCGCCACGTTCGACCACGTCATCTCGACCGAGCCCGGACGCGACCACAACACGCTGAAGCCCTATGCCCAGCGGCTCTACGACATGCGCGACGAGGCCAGGCGCTGGGGCATCAAGCTTTTCGACCTGGGAAAGCCGGGCCAGGGCATCATCCATGTCGTCGGTCCCGAGCAGGGCATCAGCCTGCCGGGCACCCTTCTGGTGTGCGGCGACAGCCACACCTGCACCCATGGCGGCATGGGCGCCATCGCCTTCGGCATCGGCGCCACCGAGGTGATCCATGTTCTGGCGACTCAGTCGCTGGTCCAGCGCAAGCCCAAGCGGCTGCGCGCCACCTTCGAGGGCACGCGCCACCCCGGCGTCACGCCCAAGGACATGATCCTGCACTTGATCGGGCAGATCGGCACCGCCGGAGGCACGGGCTATGCCGTGGAATATGCCGGCAGCGCCATCCGCGCCCTCGAGGTCGAGGGCCGGCTCACCATCTGCAACCTCTCGATCGAGCTCGGCGCCAAGATCGGCATGATCGCGCCCGACGAGAAGACCTTCGCCTATCTCAAGGGCCGCCCTTATGCGCCGACCGGCGCGATGTGGGACCAGGCCGTTGCCGACTGGCGCGCGCTCGCCAGCGACGCCGACGCAGTGTTCGACCGCGAGGTCACGATCGATGTGAGCAAGATCGCGCCGCAGATCACCTGGGGCACCAGCCCCGAGATGGTGATCCCGGTCACCGCCAACGTGCCCGATCCCAGCGCCATCGCCGATCCGGACAAGCAGAAGGCCATGCAGCTGGCGCTGGACTACATGGGGCTGAAGGCCGGCCAGCCGATCCAGGACGCGAAGATCGACTGGGTGTTCATCGGCTCGTGCACCAACAGCCGCATGTCCGACCTGCGCGCCGCCGCCGAGGTCGCCAAGGGCCGCAAGGTGGCGGGCCATGTCCGCGCCTGGGTCGTGCCGGGCTCGGAGAACATCAAGCGCGAGGCCGAAGCCGAAGGCATCGACCGCGTCTTCAAGGAAGCAGGCTTCGAATGGCGCGAGCCCGGCTGCTCGATGTGCCTCGCCGTCAACGGCGACACCATCGCGCCGGGTCAACGCAGCGTCTCGACCTCCAACCGCAACTTCGTCGGCCGCCAGGGACCGGGCGGGCGCACGCACCTTGCGAGTCCCGCCATGGCCGCCGCGGCAGCCATCGCCGGCCACATCGCCGACGTCCGTCAGATCTAGGAGGCCGCGACCATGGAAGCCTTCACCGAACTCGATGCCGTGGCCTCGCCCGTGATGCGCCAGAACATCGACACCGACATCGTGATCCCCATCCATCGGCTGCGCGACGTGGCGCAGGCGGAGCTCGGCGCCTATGCCTTCGAGCCGTTGCGCTACCTGCCCGACGGCAGCGACAACCCCGAGTTCCCATTGAACAAGCCCGCCTTCAAGGGCGCGCAGATCCTGGTCGCCGACAACAACTTCGCCTGCGGCTCGAGCCGCGAGGGCGCGGTGTGGGCGCTGATGGGCATGGGCATCCGCTGCGTGATCGCACCGTCGTTCGGGCCGATCTTCCACAACAACTGCTTCCAGAACGGCGTGCTGCCCATCCAGCTGCCGCGCGAGGACGTGCTGGCGATCGCGGCCGAGCTCGAGGGCGCGACGCGGCCCGGCGCCAACAGCGAGCCGCGCCTGGCCATCAACCTGCATGAGCGCACGGTGACGACGCCGTCCGGCCGCAAGATCGAGTTCAAGGTCGACGGCATCCGCCGCGAGTCTTTGCTCAAGGGGCTGAACGAGGTCGAGCTGACGCTGACCAAGGAAAAAGAAATCGCTGCTCATCAAGCCAAAGCACGCGCCGCGACGCCATGGATCTATGCGGTCAGCGACGAGCAATAGGGGGAGGAAGAGATGGTCGCTGTCATCAGGCGTCGCAGCATCATTGCTGTCGCCGCGTCCGCACCCGCCTGGGCCACCGCCGCCCGCGCGCAGGGCAAGACCGGGTCGGCGGTCTACCCGGTCGCGGTGCCGACCTACGAAGTGCAGTTCGTCGCCCAGGAGAAGGGCTACTTCAAGGACGAAGGCTACGACTTCAAGCTGATCCAGGGCGGCAATGGCGTGAAGACCCGCGAGATCCTGGCGTCGCGCCAGGGCGACTTCGCCATCGCCGACATCGTGCACGTGCTGCAGCTCAACAAGAACGGCCGGCCGACCAAGGCGTTGATCACCGTCGACCAACGCGCGCCCGGCGTGCGCTTCGCCGTGCGCAAGGACCTCTACGACCAGGGCATCGACACGGTGCAGAAGGCTGCCGCCTTCAAACGACCCGACGGCAAGCGTGCCATCTTCGGCGTGTCCTCGCTCGGTGGCACCTCGCACCTGTGGTCGCACTATTTCATGGAGAAGATGGACCTCGCCGACAAGGTGACCTGGGTGCAGACCGGCAATGTCGAGACCATGCTGGGGGCGCTCAAGACCAAGCAGGTCGATGTGCTGTCGAGCGCGATTTCGGTGACGACCGAGGCCGAGAAGAACGGCTGGGGCAAGGTGATCTACTCGCCGAGCGACGCCAAGACCTGGAACGCCGTGATCGGCGGGCCGGTGCCGGTGAACGTCAACTTCTGCCTGACCCAGACGATCGACAAGGAGCCGGAGAAGGTCCAGGCCTTCACCAACGCCATCTGGCGCGCCCAGTGCTGGATCAAGGCCAACAGCCCGGAGAACATTTTAGGCACCATCGAGCGTTTCGTCGGCTCGACCTCGCGCGAGTCCAACCTGCTCGAGATCGGCGAGCTGAAGGACGTCGCCGACTGGAACGGCCTGATCACGCCGGAATCCTATGCCCGCGGCGAGAAGGTCTGGATCGGCGAGCTCACCGGGATCAAGCAAGCCCTCAAGCTCGATGACGCCGTCGCCGACAAGTTCCTCAAGGCGGCGCATGCAAAATACCCCGCCTAGGTCGCGTATCGAGATCGACAGGCTCCGCAAGATCTTCCTCGCCGAAGGCCGCGAGGTCGTCGCCGTCGACGACGCCTCGTTCCGCATCAACGACGGCGAGTTCGTGGCCCTGCTCGGTCCTTCGGGCTGCGGCAAGAGCACCATCCTCAACATGGTGGCGACCTTGATCGCGCCCAACGGCGGCGACATCCGCGTCGACGATACGCCGGTAATTCCCGGCCGGCCGATCGGCCAGGTCGGCTACGTCTTCCAGAAGGACACGCTGTTTCCCTGGCGCACCGTCGAAGGCAACATCGGCTATGCGCTGGAGCTCGCGGGCGTGCCGGCCGGAGAGCGCAAGGCGCGCGTCGCCGAGGCGATCCACCAGGCCGGCCTCGACGGCTTCGACCGCTTCTATCCCGCTTCGCTGTCCGGCGGCATGCGCCAACGCGTGTCGCTGATGCGCACGCTGATCGCGCGGCCCGAAATCCTCCTGATGGACGAGCCGTTCGGCGCGCTCGACACCCATACCAAGCTCGACATGCATTCGGTGCTGCTGAGCCTGTGGGAGCGCGAGCGCCAGACGGTGCTGTTCGTCACCCACGATCTCGGCGAGGCGCTGACCTTGGCCGACCGCATCATCCTGATGTCGGCGCGGCCCGGTCGCGTGAAGGCCGACTTCAAGGTCGATTTCCCGCGCCCGCGCGATGCCGTGAAGCTGCGCGAGACGCCGCAGTATGCCGAGCTGTTCTCCCAGGTCTGGCATTCGCTCGGCGAAGAGTTTGCGAAGGGCCGCAGCGCATGAGACGCGCCATGACGCTCTTCTGGCAGTTGGTTATCGGGCTTGGCGCGCTCGCCATCTGGGAATGGGGCTGGAACCTGCACGACAAGGTGCCGTGGCTGGTGCCCGACATCCTCGACCCCTACTTCGTCTCCAAGCCGTCGGAGATCTACAAGCAGTTCCTGCGCATGGGTTGCCTGGTCTCCTCGCAGGGCGATTGGACCCTGGGCACGCCGGGCGCCTTCGAGAAATGCATCGGGCGGTCGGAGAACAATCTCTGGATCGCCACCTACTTCACCCTGAAGAACACGCTGTGGGGCTTCGCCACCGGCGTGAGCTCGGGCTTCGTGCTCGGCCTGCTGCTGGGCCGTTCCGATCGCTTGAGCGAGATCTTCTATCCCTACATCACCGCCTTCAACTCGATTCCGCGCATTGCGCTGGCGCCCATCATCATCCTGGCCTTCGGCATCGGTGACGCCTCCAAGATCGTGACCGCCTGGCTGGTCGTGGTCTTCCTGGTGTTCTTCAACACCTTCGAGGGCGCCCGCTCCGTCGACCGCGATCACATCAACGCCGCTCGCCTGCTCGGCGCCGGCGAATGGCAGGTGACCCGCACGGTGATCGTGCCTTCGACCATGGCCTGGCTGTTCGCCTCGCTGACGCCGGCCGTCTCCTTCTCTCTGATCGGCGTCATCGTCGGCGAGTTCATCGGCGCCGAGCACGGCATCGGCCGCATGATCATCGAGGCCGAGGCGCGTGGCGAGGCCGCTGGCATGATGGTGGCGGTATTCGTGCTGATGATCGTGGGCGTGATCCTCGCCGCCGGCGTGCGGCGCATCCAGGCCTACTTGCTGCGCTGGCGGCCAGCGTCCACCATGGCGACCTAATAAGGCCAACAAGGCCATCAAATTAGGGAGGACCACCATGCTTCGACGCCATCTCCTGGCCGGATCGCTCGCGCTTGCCGCCATGCCCGCAGCCGCACAAACCTGGCCGAACAGGCCTGTGCGCATCGTCGTGCCGTTCGGGCCGGGCGGACCCGCCGACATCTATGCGCGCGTCCTCGGCCAGGAGCTGGGCGAGGCGCTTAAGCAGCAGTTCGTGATCGAAAACAAGACCGGAGCGGGCGGCACGATCGGCGCCGACATCGTCGCCAAGGCTGCCCCCGACGGCTACACGCTGCTGATGATGTCGAACACGCTCACCACCAATGAGACACTGCTGGCCAACAAGCCCTACGCGCTGATGCGCGATCTCACCGCGGTGGCGCCGGTCAATGCCTCGGACCTGGTGATGGTGGTGACGCCGTCGGTCACGGCCAACACGCTGAAGGAGCTGATAGCGCTCGCCAAGGCCGAGCCTGGCAAGCTTGCCTACGCCTCGGCGGGTCCGGGCACGCCCTATCATCTCTCCGTCGAGCTCTTCAAGACGATGACCGGCACCGACCTGTTGCACGTGCCCTTCAAGAACAGCGGTGATGCCCGCAATGCCGTGGTCGGCGGCCATGTGCAGATGATGCTGGATGCGGTCACCGCCATGAAGCCGATCATCGACAGCGGCCAGGTGCGCGCGCTCGCGACCACCGGCGACAAGCGCTCCGCCGTGCTGCCCAACGTGCCGACGGTGAGCGAGGCCGGCGTGCCCGGCTACGAGGCGACGCTGTGGCTCGGCATCATGGCGCCCACGGGCACGCCCAAGGACATCGTCGAGCGGCTGAACGCCGAGATCGGCAAGGCCATCGCCAAGCCCGCGATCCGCGAGGCGTGGGCCAAGCAGGGCGCCGAGCCCATGACCATGACGGCCGCCGAGTTCGAGGCCTTCCTGAAGAAGGACATCGACAAGTGGGCCAAGGTCATCCAGCAGGCCGGCATCAAGGCGCCGTGACCGTCGTCCGCCTCCTGAGCGGCGGCGCCGCGCAAGGCCTGGTCGACAGCGTGCGACCGGCCTTCGAAGCCAGGACCGGATGCACCATCGACGGCGTGTTCGGCGCCGTCGGCGCCATGAAGGCCCGCCTGCTGTCGGGCGAGCCGGCCGATCTCCTGATCCTGAGCCGCGCGCTGATCGACGAGCTGGCCCGGGTCGGCCACGCCGTGTCGGCCTCGATCCGGGACATCGGTGACGTCCCGACGGCGGTCGCGGTGCGTTCGGCCGACGCGCCACCGCGGCTGGCCACCGCCGGCGACCTGCGCGACGCGCTACGCGCCGCCGACGAGATCCATTTCCCCGATCCCGAGCTCGCCACCGCCGGCATCCACTTTGCCAAGGTGATGCGCGATCTCGGCGTATGGGACGAGCTTCGCGAGCGCCTGCGGCCGGCACCCAACGGTGCAACGGCGATGGCCGCACTCGCCGCATCCAAGAGCTCAAGACCCATCGGCTGCACTCAGGCGACCGAGATCCTGTCGACGCCGGGCATCGTCGTCGCGGCACCACTGCCGCCGGGATGCGCCTTGGCCACGACCTACACCTGCTCGGTCACGAGCCGCGCGGCGGCGTCCCAGGAAGCGGAATCACTGGTCGCGTTGCTGACCAGCGACGCGGACCGCGAGGCACGCCGCGCACTCGGATTTGTCTGATCAGGCCGACGACGCTGCACTGCTGTCAGCGGTGCGCGATGTTTCCGGGGGTTTCCGGCGTTTCCGCCGGAGAATCTGGTAGCACTTCGAGAACGCACCCCCTATCGGTTGGGGCCCGTTGCGAATTCGGATAGTGCATAGAGCGGGAACGCGGGGATGCCGCGCAACAGGCCATCACAATATAACTTAGGTGTAGCTTAGTCAACAACTGAAGTCAGCGCGAGCCAGTTTCGTTTTCGCGACTTTTGAGGCTCCGTAGAGGGCCATGTATGGCAACTCGAAGGGACGACGACCCAACTCCTTGTGTCGCCAAGCCCGAGTGCCAGCAATGCTTTCAACGCGCACTGGGTCAGCGGTCCTGTGTCGCCCAACTCCAATCCGTCAAGACTCCGCGAGGAACTATCAGCGACCCGAGGTGCGTTCGCGTCTGAACCTGAGGGCAGTGCCGACCAGAGGTGAGCACCGCAGCGCCGCGTAGATACCGCTCCGCCGCTGTGACTCTTCAGTCAGTGCCGCCTGATGGTCGCTCGCAGCCGATTCGCGGACAGGCCTTGTTGCCGTAACTGCTTGCGATAGTTCCCCGCCGCGCGATCCCGTCCTGTATCGGTCATGATCGCCTCGCCTCCTCTGTGATCTGCTCTATGATAATGCCAACCGCAAGGCGGCTGGCACGCCTTGCTTGCTGCGCCGGGACAGCGGCAAACTTGGGTGCAACCACCAGCACGAAGAGAACAGACATGGCCGTCGTCGAAACCGAACGTCACGGGCAGGTGCTCGTAGTCCGCATGAACCGGCCCGAGCGGCTGAACGCCCTCAACACCGAGCTGCGGACCGAGCTGGCGAAGGTGTGGACCGACTTCCGCCACAGCAAGGAGCTCGAGGTCGCGATCTTCACCGGCGCCGGTCGCGGCTTCTGCGCCGGCGAGGACATGAAGGAATCGCTGGAGAAGGGTAAGGCTGGCGGCGAGCGGCCCAAGCAGGAAGACCCGTTCATGAGCGGCGCGCTGGAGAAGCCGGTGATCGCCGCGGTCAACGGCCATGCCATGGGTGGCGGCTTCATGCTGGTCGAACGCACCGACCTCCGCCTGGCTGTGCGCGAGGCGCTGTTCGAGGTCTCCGAAGCCAAGCGCTGGCTGCTCGGCGGCTACAATCACGGCCACATCGCCAACGTGCCCTACCCCATCGCCATGGAGATGGCGCTGGGCTTCCGCTTCACGGCGCAGCGCTTCTACGAGATCGGCTTCCTCAATCGCCTGGTCGATGCCGCCGACCTGATGCCCGAGGCGTTGAAGATGGCCGAGCACCTGCTCACCCTGCCGCCGGCCTCGCGCGTCAACACCGTGCACATGATGCGCCAGATGCGACCGGCGCCCGGCCCCGACATGCAGAAGCTCGCCGCCGCCCTGCACGAGCACGGCGCCAAGAGCGACCTCATGGAATCGCGCGCTGCCTTCGCCGAGAAGCGCAAGCCCAACTTCAAGGGCTGGAACGATCCCGAGGACCGCTACCGGCTGCCGACGCTCAATTCGGTGAAGTGAGGCCCACTGCAATCAGCACCAGCGCCGCCGCCATCAGCATCCAGCCGGGGTGGCGGCCGCTCGTCGCCCAGAAGTTGCCGACCGCGCCGAACAGGTAGAGGCCGCCGACCAGCAGGCCGGTGACGAGCCTCGCCTGCGGCTCGAACCAGCGCGCCGCGACGACCAGGGCCACTGCGCCCAGCAGCCACGCGAACGTGCTGAACTGCATGAGCAGCGGGACGAGCCGCCGGATCGCCTCCGGCGTCCGCGGCTCGGCAAGGAAGGTCGCCTCGACCGGACGGACCACCAGCCGCTGGATCAGGACGCCATGGATGACGGCGGTGAGCCCGCCGATGACCCCGGCCATGGCCAGGGCAGCACTTTGCCAATACATGACCATACACCTCTGTATGGTCGATATGGCGCCTCGCATGGCCGCCGTCAATACACTTGTGTATGGTCGGCCCATGACCGATCGCCTCGCCAAGTCCGACTGGATCAGCCACGGCCTCCGCACGCTCGCGGCCGAGGGCGCCCACGCCCTGAAGGTCGGGCCGATGGCCGACGGGCTGAAGGTCTCGCGCGGCAGCTTCTACTGGCACTTCCGCGACATCGCCGACTTTCGCGCACAGCTGCTGCAAGCCTGGCAGGAAGAGGCGACCGACCGCGTCATCCGCGACCTCGAAGCGCAGAAGGACCGGCCGGATCGCCTGAGGCAGTTCATGCGGCGCGCCTTTGCGACCCAGCGCAGGCTCGACCGCGCCATAAGGTCGTGGGCCGCCGAGGACCGCGCGGTCGCTGCGGCCGTCGCCTCGGTCGACGCCCGCCGCGTCGCTTACATCGCCGGGATGCTGGCGATGGCGGGCGTGGAAGGGCAAAAGGCGCAGCGCCGGGCCGCCTTCCTCTACTGGGCGTTTCTCGGCCAGCGCATGGTGATGGATCCGCGCCACGCCTCGATCGCGCCGGCGGCCCTGGACGACATCACCGACCTGTTTGAAACGTGAATGTCCAGAGCCCAAGTAGGGGCGGCACGAATTCAAACATCGACTGTGCACATGGGCGTGCTGGAGAGTCCGGCCCGTCGCGTGCTAGGCCTTGAGCATGGCGAAATCGAAGGCACCGGCTGCCAAGGCGGCGGCCAAGGACAATGGCGCGGCCCCCAAGACGGCGGCGGCCAAGCCGGCTGCGAACGGCGACAACAAGCCGATCCGCAACCTCTACCTGGTCGACGGATCGGGCTACCTGTTCCGCGCCTATCACGCGCTGCCGCCGATGACTCGGCCCGACGGCGTGCCGATCAACGCCGTCTACGGCTTCTGCCGCATGCTGGTCGCCGACCTGCTGGACAAGCCCGAGGTCGACCACGTCGCCATGATCCTCGACGCCAGCGAGGTCACCTTCCGCAACCAGATCTACGACAAGTACAAGGCCAACCGCCCGCCGCCGCCCGAGGACCTGATCCCGCAATTCCCGCTGATCCGCGAGGCGGCCAAGGCCTTCAACGTCACGGTGTGCGAGCTGGGCGGCTACGAGGCCGACGACCTGATCGCGACCTACGCCCGCATGGCCGTCGAGGCCGGCGCCACCTGCACCATCGTTTCCTCCGACAAGGACCTGATGCAGCTGATCCGGCCGGGCGTCGAGATGATGGACCCGATCAAGAAGATCAAGTTGGGCCCCGAGGCGGTGATGGAGAAGTTCGGCGTGACGCCGGACAAGGTCGCCCACGTGCAGGCGTTGGCCGGCGATTCGACCGACAACGTGCCCGGCGTGCCCGGCATCGGCGTCAAGACCGCGGCCCAGCTCATCAACGAGTACGGCGACCTCGAGACGCTGCTGAGCCGCGCCGGCGAGATCAAGCAGCCCAAGCGGCGCGAAGCGCTGCAGCAGAACGCCGAACTGGCGCGCATCTCGCTGAAGCTGGTCACGCTCCGGGACGACGTACCCGCACCGGCCGATCCCGACAGCTTCGACAAGCGGAAGCCCGATCCCAACGTGCTGCTGCCCTGGCTGGAGCAGCAGGGCTTCAAGAGCCTTCTGGCGCGCTACACCGGCGAACTGGGCGAGGCGACGGCGCCCGTCGCGCCGGCGGCACCCGCTGCCAAGCCCGCCCCTGAGTCAAAACCTGCGCCAACCGCGCCGCGGCCCAAATCCAACCAGCCCTTCACCGCCGCCGACTACGAGCTGATCACCGACGAGAAGGCGCTTGACGAGTGGATCGCCGAGGCGACCAAGGCCGGGACGGTAGCCTTCGACTGCGAGACCGATGCGCTCGACGCCCAGAACGGCGGTCTGGTCGGCGTGTCGCTCGCCCTGCTCGACGGCCCGTGGGCCAACGTCAACTCGACCAAGCGGCGGGCGGCCTACGTCCCGCTGGGCCATCGCACGCCCGCCGGCGAGGCCCAGGGCGCGCTCGATCTCACCGGCGACGGCGGCGCCAAGGATGCCGGCAGCCTGCTGCCCGGCCAGATCCCGCTCAAGCAGGCGATCGCCAAGCTCAAGCCGCTGCTCGAGGACCCGGCGACCCTCAAGGTCGGCCAGAACATCAAGTACGACATGTGCGTGTTCCGCCAGCACGGCATCGAGGTGGGGCCGGTCGACGACACCATGCTGCTGTCCTTCGTGCTCGATGCCGGCAAGCACAATCACGGCATGGACGACCTGGCCAAGCTCTATCTCGGCCACGACACTATCAAGTTCTCCGACGTGGCGGGCAGCGGCGCCAAGCAGGTGGGCTTCGACAAGGTGCCGATCGACAAGGCGCGCGACTACGCCGCCGAGGATGCCGACGTCACCATGCAGCTGTGGGCGCAGTTCAAGCCAAGGCTGGTCCACGAGCACATGGTCGGCGTCTACGAGACCATCGAACGGCCCTTGATTCCGGTGCTGCTCGGCATGGAGCAGGCCGGCATCAAGGTCGACGCGCCGCAGCTGCGCAAGCTCTCGTCCGAGTTCGAGAAGCGCATGCTCGATCTCGAGCAGGAACTGCACAAGCTCGCCGGCCGGCCGTTCAATGTCGGTTCGCCCAAGCAATTGGGGGAGATCCTGTTCGACGAGCAGAAGCTCCCCGGCGGCCGGCGCAACAAGAACGGCTCGTGGGCGACCGACGTCAGCATCCTGGAGGACCTCGCAGCCCAGGGGCATGCGCTGCCCGTCAAGATCATGGAGCACCGCCAGATCGCCAAGCTCAAGGGCACCTACACCGACGCCCTGGTGCGCGAGCTCGACGCCAAGACCGGCCGCATCCATACCTCCTATCAGATGACCGGCGCAGCGACGGGACGGCTCGCCTCGACCGATCCCAACCTGCAGAACATCCCGGTGCGCACCGAGGAAGGCCGCAAGATCCGCCAAGCCTTCATCGCCGAGGCCGGCCACAAGCTCCTGTCCGCCGACTACTCGCAGATCGAGCTGCGCCTGCTGGCGCACGTCGCCGACATCGCCTCGCTCAAGGAAGCCTTCGAGCGCGGCGACGACATCCACGCCATCACCGCCAGCGAGATGTTCGGCGTGCCGGTCAAGGGCATGGACCCGCTGGTGCGGCGGCGCGCCAAGGCGATCAACTTCGGCATCATCTACGGCATCTCGGCCTTCGGCCTCGCCAACCAGCTCGGCATCGGCCAGCCCGAGGCGCGCGATTACATCGCCAAGTACTTCCTGCGCTATCCCGGCATCCGCGACTACATGGAGCGGACCAAGGACTACGCGCGCAAGAACGGCTACGTGAAGACGCCGTTCGGCCGCAAGATCCACCTGAAATACATCAACGAGAAAGCGCAGGGCATGCGCGCCTTCGCCGAGCGCGCGGCGATCAATGCGCCTTTGCAGGGCGGCGCCGCCGACATCATCAAGAAGGCGATGATCAAGCTGCCGGACGCGCTCAAGGCCGCCAAGCTCAAGGGCCGCATGCTGCTGCAGGTGCACGACGAGCTGCTGTTCGAGGTGCCCGACAAGGAGATCGACAAGACCAAGGAAGTCACCCGCAAGGTGATGGAGGGCGCCGCCACGCTGTCGGTGCCGCTGGTGGTCGAGACCGGCGTCGGCGACAACTGGGCGGCGGCGCATTAGGCCATGTGGCAACTCTGGCCGGTTCTTGTCGCCGTCGGGATGGTCGCGACGGCGGCGCAGGCCCAGGACCCGGCGCGGGAATGGGAACTGCCGTCCAAGGGGCGCCTGCACGGCTCGAAGGCCGTGATCGAGAGCCAGCCCTGCTGCGGGGCGAGCCGCAACGCCCGCGTCATCCATCCCGACACCACGGCGCTGGCGAAATGGGCCGGCGTGGCGGCGCGTGACGGCCGTACCCTGATGCTGAAGCTCGCCGACAACCGCACGCTCAAGCTCACCGACTGCGACGACCAGAGCGGCTGCGAGGCGGACGACACGCGCATCCACCGGATGGTCGACTGGTGGCCGCAGCATCGGCTCTACGTCGTCCTGGTCGGCCTCTACGAGGAGAGCGTGGCCTATCTGGTGTCGGAGCGCGACGGCCGCACCTTCGTCGCCACCGCCCCGCCCCTGCTGTCGCCGTCGGGCCGCCACGCCGTCGCCCTGGTGTCGAACCTGATGTCGGGCGTCGATCTCGAGGTCTTCGACTTCAGCCGCAATCCACCGACGGCGACCAAGATCACGACCATGCCCGACTGCAGCGGCGCCGGCCCGAACTCGTTCCTCCGGCCGATCCCGGTCTGGACCGACGAGACGCACGTGACGTTCGAAGGCGAATCGCCGCTGCCCGAGGACAAGCCCAACACCAAGCAGCTTCTGCGGGTCGAGGGCGGCAAGGGCCAATGGCAATGCTGAGAGCGAAGGAGAGACGAGCGATGAGGATGTTCCGCGGTGCTGCGGCCTTGGCTACCGTCGTCGTTGTCTTCGCCGCACCATCCTACGCCCAGACGGACAAGCAGAACGAGCGCACGGCCCTGCCCTCCAAGGGCCTGCTGTGGGGCTCGAAGATGACCGTCGAGGCCCAGCCCTGCTGCGCGCCCATTCCGGGAGCGAAGCCTGTCGATCGGTCGGATGCGACGGTGGTATCCAAGGTGCCCGACCGTGCCGCGCGCGACGGTCCTATCCTTCGACTGAAGCTGCAGGATGGGCGGACGCTGAAGATCACCGACTGCAACGACGTAACCGCCTGCGAGGCCGAGCGCTTTCGCGTCCACCGCCTGGCGGCGTGGTGGCCCAACCAGCATCTCTACGTCGTGAATGTCGGGCTCTACGAGGACGGCATGGCCTACCTGATCTCGGAACGCGATGGACGCACGACGCGGGTGACGGCGGTGCCGGTGCTGTCGCCGTCGGGGCGCCGCGCCGTCGCCCTGACCTCCAACCTGATGGCGGGTGTCGAGCTCAACCTCATCGACCTTGGCACCGATCCACCGACCGTGCTCGAGGTCACCGAGATGCCGGCGTGCACCGGCGCGGATGCCAATTCTTTCCTGCGACCGAAGCCCGTCTGGGTCGACGACTCGCAGGTGCGTTTCGAGGGCGTGTCGCCGCAGCCCGGGGACAAGCCCAACACCAAGCAGCTTCTGCGGCTGGGTGCCGGTTCACCGAAATGGGAATGCTGAAAGGGGAAGACGAGTCATGAAGATCTGGGGTCGCGCCAATTCGATCAACGTCCAGAAGGTGCTGTGGGCCGCCCACGAGTGCGGTATCGCCCACGAGCGCACCGATGTCGGCGGCGCCTTCGGCGGCAACGACCAGAAATGGTACCTCGACATGAATCCCAACGGCGTCGTGCCGACCATCAACGATGGCGGGCACGTGATCTGGGAGAGCAACTCGGCGGTGCGCTATCTCTCGGCCAAGTATGCCGCGGGCACCCTGTGGCCCAACGATCCCGGGCAGCGCAGCGACGCCGATCGCTGGATGGACTGGCAGCTCAGCACGATCTCCGAGCCGATGCGCATCTGCTTCTGGGGCCTGATCCGCACGCCGCCGGAGAAGCGCGACATGGCGGCGATCAAGAAAGGCGCTGAGGAAGCCGGCCGCCTGTTCGGTCGGCTCGACGGCTGGCTGGAGGGCCGCAAGTATGTCGGCGGGCAGCACTTCACCATGGGCGACATCCCGGTCGGCTGCTTCGTCTATCGCTGGTACGCGCTCGACATCGAGCGCCCGGACCTCAAGAACGTGCGCGCCTGGTACGAGCGGCTCACCACCCGCCCGGCCTACGCCAAGCACATCATGATCAAGCTGACTTAGCGAAGCGCCTCATTGCCGGGAGAGCGCCACTCCGGTGGCGCGTCTTTGTGGATCACACAGCCCATGAGCGCCACTGGAGTGGCGCTCTCCCGGCAAAGACTATGAGCGGACCTGGAAGGTCCGCGCTCCAGACTACTGCCGCTTGGGCAGGTTCTTCTGCTCAGCGAGGATCGCGCGGTCGATCACGGTGAACAGGTAGGCGTCCGGCGCCAGGGTGCAGCCGCCGCGCACCAGATGGGCGAGCTGGGCACCCATCGGACCGTCGGGAACGGTCACGCCGCGATAGCGGGCCGCATGCTCGGCCAGGTACACCGCCAACGCCTTGCGCGCCTCGGGATTCATCGCGTGCGCTTCCTTGCACGTGATGTAGGCGGCCTGGTCGAAGTTGAGCGGCTGGGCGACTGCCACACCCGATACCATCAGCGCCGCACCGAGACCGGCGGCAACGAACGAGAGTTTCATGGTGCTCCCCCTGCTCACCTGTTGTTCTCGATGGCGCTGCCGGTGATGTAGCCGGCGGCGCCGCCGATCAAGCCGGCGCCGACCACCGCCCCGAAGCTGCCGCCCGCCACGGCCGCAATGCCGGTGCCGAGGGCCGCGCCCGTCAACGCGCCCTTCTGGCTCGTCGTCATGTTCTCGCAGCCGCCCAGGAAACCGGCGACGACGAGGAATGCGAGGACTTTCGTTTTGACCATGGTCTTCTCCCGCTTGTTCGCCTCCCTCAGGGAGGCGTCATGTCCGCCTTCACCCAGCCCTTGTCCGGATTGAAGGATGCAATCGCGCCCGCCTTTTCAGCCGTCTGCGGACCGAGGTCCTGCTGATAGACGACGCCGTCCTGGTTGACGATGAAGGTCATCACGCCCGTGTCGCCGTAGCGCACCGGCCAGGCGATCACGCCGAAACCGCCGATCATGCGGCCGTTCACGAGGTAGTCGCGCTTGCCGCCGGTCGCTGCCGCCCCTTGCGAATAGAGCAGGCGGAAATAGTAGCCGTAGTGGCCATCGGGCGCCTGGCCGTCGGCCTGCGCCTTGGCGACCGCCGGCCCCAGCGGGCTCTGCGGCTCGCCGGGCTTGGCATCCCAGTAGAGTCCGTCCTTCTTGCCGGGCGAGCTCAGCAGGCGGCGTGCATAGACCGGCGCGCCGGTCTTCATCGGATCCTCGGCCGCGTAGTCGGACTGCGCGTCGACGATGGCGAGAAGGGTCTGGATGACCGCCGCCTCGTCATGGCCGATGCGGCGGAACACCATCTCCTTCAGCCCGGCGGCGACGTCGAAGCGCCATTCCGCGCCGTCCTTGGTCAGCGGAATGGGCAAGGTCCAGCCGGCCTTGCCGACCTCGATCTGGGCCTTGGCGTCGCCCGACATGATGATCTTGTGGCTCTCGTCCCACGCCGTGAGGAAGATGCCGCGGCGGCGCTGCACGTCGTTGTCGGTGCCGGGGACGAACTCGCGCCAGTTGGCGCCCCACATCGCCCCGATCGCCTGCCGGTCGTTCTTGCGCACCGCCTCGGCGAGCGCGTTGGCGGCCGCATCGGGCGTCGGGAAGCCCTGCAGCTTGGTCGCCTGCTGGGCCAGCGCGCCGGCGGCCAGGCCGAGAGAGAGGGCAGCGGCCAGCAGGCCGCGCCGGAACATCGCGCTCATCGCCGGAACCCTCCGCCACGCTCGAAGCCGCCACCGCCGCCGCCGAAACCGCCACGGTCGAAGCTGCGATCGCCCCACGACGAACGGCCGCGGTCGTAGTCGCGGTTGACCTGCCCGCCGCGATCGACGCCGTCGAAGGCGCTGCTGCGGTTTTCGCCGCCACGCTGCTGAGTGTTGCGGTTCGCCTGCTCGCGGTTGGTCGTGGCCTGCTCGCGGTTCGTCGCCGCCTGCTCACGATTGGTGGCAGCCTGCGAACGATTGGTGCCGTCGAGCTGGCCGCGGAACTGCTCGCGCTGCTGGGCGCCCGGCCGCGTCTGGTTGTAGCGCTCGCGCTCGGCCTGGGTGCGGTAGGGCACGCCATCGCGATGCGCCGGATCGTGCGCCCATTGGCCGTCGCGATAGCGGTTGGCATCGAAGTTGTTGGCGCTGATCGAGGTCGCGCGGTTGACGTTGACGGTGGTGTAGCTGGCGCCCCAGGCACCGCCGGCATAGCCCCAGTGCCAGCCGCCGAACATCGCCGCCCCGGCCGCGACACCCAGCCCGAACATCATGCCGGTCATCAACGCCGCGCCGTAGTTGGGCGGCGGCGGGTAGTAGACCGGCGGATAGGCCGGATAAGGCCACGGCCCGTAGGCCCAGGTCGGATTATAGTACGGCACGTAGATGACTTCGGGATTGGCCGGCTCGATGACGATGGCGCTGTTGGATCCGGAGGTCTGCGTCGTGACCTTCTGCTGCGGCGTCGTCTTGAGGTTGCCGGCCGCGGCGGCCTTGGCGCGCAGCCGCTGGATGGAATCGGCCACGTCCTTCTGCTGGCCGATCATCGCGTCGCCGAGCTTCTGGGTCCAATCGAGGTTGTTGTTCATCATCGACAGGACCTGCGGGAAGGCGACCAGCGACTTCACGCTGACGTCCCAGCTCTTGTCCTTGACCGCGGCGACCGCGGCATCGCCCTTGAGGTTGGGATTGGCCTGCGTCCAGCGCGTCGCTTCGACCACCTCCAGGGGATAGGTCGCCGCCATCAGGGTCTGCGACAGCAGGGCGTCGGGGTAGAGCGCGATCGGCGCCAGCATCTGGTCGAGTTGCTCGGGCGAGAAGGGCTTCTTTGAGTCCTGCGCCCAAAGCGCGGCCGGGCCCAGCGTCAGGGCCAGAGCCGACATGCCCAGCAGATGACGCCGTTTCATGGTTCGCCTTTGTTTAGTGCTCGATGACGTTGCCACACACTAGCGGTAGAGGATGCGTCCCGTCCAGCGCATCACGCCAGGCGATAGACCTCGACCGGATCGTCGTGGCCTTTGACCATCCTTTTCTCCGGCTTGAGCGACCCGAGGCCGAGCGCATCGTGGTCGCGGACGGCGCCTACGGTGCTGCCGCTGGCCAGCACGACGATATCCTCGCCCTCCTTCATGAACTCCTTGCCGAGCTGCTCGAAGCGCTGCGCCACGTTCACGGTGTCGCCGACCACGGTGAAGTTCACGCGGCCCGGCGCCCCGATATTGCCGACCACCACCGGGCCTGAGTGGAGCCCGATGCGCACGCGGATCGGCGGCTGGCCGGCGGCGCGGCGCATGGCGTTGTCCTCGGCGATGACGCGGGCAATGGCCAGGGCAGCCCGCACCGCGTGGTCGGCATGGTCCTCCATGCGCGACAGCCCGCCCCATACCGCCATCACGGCGTCGCCGATGTACTTGTCGATCACCCCCTGCTCATGGTCGATGCAGGCACCGAGCAGGGCGAAGTGATGGTTCAGAAGCTCGGCGGTCTGCTGCTCGGGCAGGTCCTCGGCCTGCGGCGTGAATTCGACGATGTCGCTGAACATCACCGTGACGTTGCGGCGGCGCGAGCGCACGGCGTCCTCGCCGAGTTCCATCAACCGGAAGACCAGGCGGTGCGGCACGTAGGCGCCGAACCATTTGAGCGCGCCGCGCGCCTTGTCGAGGCTGTGACCGGCATCGTCGATCTCGCGCAGGCGTGAGCTGCGATGGAACGGCTGGTCGAACTCCAGGCGCTCGATCGACTCGGCCGCCGAGGTGATGGTGCGGATCGAGCGCGCCATGGACAGCCCGATCAGCAACGCCAGCAGCGCGGCGCCTCCAAGAGTCGCGGCGCCGACGATGGCGCCGTTGACCAGCCGGTCGACGTCGGTGTTGGCCTCCTCCAGCGGAAGGTACTGTCCGACCAGCCAGGGCTCGGGGCTGTAGCCTTCGAGCTTGCGGTAGACGAACACCCAGCGTCGGCCCTCGGCCTCGATGACATGGCCGACATCGCCGAGGCTGCGCCCGAGCAGCGGGGTGCGGACGGGCGTCGACCAGATCCGCGCAAGCACGGGATCGTCGACTTCCTTGATGGTCGGCAATTCGCGCTCGGCGGTGAGGCCGAGACCACTCGGATCGACCAGGCGACGATGCGCCAGCACGCGATCGTGGCCGACCAGGATGAAATAGCGGTCCTCGCTCTCATGGCTTGCCTCGCCGATCAGCACCGACAGGTCGCCGAGCGCCACCGTGGCCACCAGGCCGCCGATGAAGGCGTCGTCGATGCGCCGGATCGGCGTCCGCACGTTGAGCACCGGCTGCTTGAGGGCGTCGTCCCAGAACAGCGCGCCCCAGAAGGTGGTGCGCGCGGTCTGCAGTTGGCGGAAGCGCTCCAGGCCACGCGGCAGGTCTGTGAGCGAGACGGTGTCGCGGATCACCTGGCCGCCGTGGCGCCGGCTTACGCGGACCAATTTGAGGTCGAAGGTGACGAAGGCTGCCGTGGAGATCGCCGGCACCTGGGTCATCATCACCCACAGCGCCTCGCGCATGTCGGTCGCCGAGCTGATATCGAGGCGGCCGCTGCCGGCGAGCGCGGCCACCATCTGCAGGCGATCGGTGACGGCATCGAGCTTGATCTTGATCGATGCAACCTGGGCATCGACGACGCGGCCCGCCCGGTCGAGCACGAACTTCTCGGCCGTGTTGGTGGCGCCCGCCAAGACCACGATGTAGGCGATGCCCGAGATCAGCGACAGCGAGATGAAGGCAAGCGCCAGCGCTGCGATGAGAGGCAGGCGCACGCGCGGTCTCGCGACGGAGCCATTGGAGGTCACGGTGGTCACGTCCGAAACATCATACGTCGTTCCGGCTGTGGGTTCCCCTCCCCTGCGCGGAAGCCGCGCAGGCAAAACCACCTCCCTGAGGAGCCGTGCGAAGCACGGCGTCCCGAAGGGTGGGCAACAGCACGACTGAGGCCCACCCTTCGGGACGCGGCCCTATGGGCCGCTCCTCAGGGCGAGGTTTGCTCCTTGCGCCGCGGTCCCGATCGCCGCCTGCTCAAGGCGAGGTCGGCTGCTCTTTAAGCCGCGGCCCTGATCGCCGCCTGCTTGACCTTGCCGTCGACGTGGCTCTCGAACTGCTGGAAGTTGGCCTCGAAGCGCTTGGCGACGTCGCGCGCGGCACTTTCGTAGGCCTTCTTGTCCTTCCAGGTGTTCTTGGGGTTCAGCACCTCGCCCGGCACGTCGGGGCAGGCGCTGGGCACCTGCATGCCGAAGTGCGGGTCGGTCGAGCTCGCGGCCGCGGCCAGCGTGCCGTCCAGCGCCGCCCGCACCATGGCGCGGGTATGGCGGATCGACATGCGCTCGCCGACGCCGAAGCCGCCGCCCGACCAGCCGGTGTTGACCAGCCAGCACTTGACATGCTGGCGGGCCATCTTCTCGCCCAGCATCTTGGCGTAGACCGTGGGATGGCGCGGCATGAACGGCGCGCCGAAGCAGGTCGAGAAAGTCGCCTGCGGCTCGGTCACGCCCTTCTCGGTGCCGGCCACGCGCGCGGTGTAGCCCGACAGGAAGTGGTACATCGCCTGCTCGGGGCTGAGCCGCGAGATCGGCGGCAGCACGCCGAAGGCGTCGGCCGTCAGCATGACGATGTTCTCCGGCGTCCCGGCGAGACCCGTCTCCGACGCATTGGGGATGAAGTCCAGCGGATAGCAGGCGCGCGTATTCTCGGTGAAGCGGCCGTCATCGAGGTCGAGCCCGCCGGTCGCGGGATCGATCACCACGTTCTCCAGCACCGTGCCGAAGCGTTCGGTGGTGGCGTAGATCTCGGGCTCGGCCTGGCGGCTGAGCTTGATCACCTTGGCGTAGCAGCCGCCCTCGAAGTTGAACAGGCTGGTCTCGCCCCAGCCGTGCTCGTCGTCGCCGAGCAGCGTGCGCGACGGATCGGCCGACAGCGTGGTCTTTCCCGTGCCCGACAGGCCGAAGAAGATCGCGACGTCGCCCTTCGGCCCGATGTTGGCCGACGCGTGCATGGGCAGGATGTTCTTGTCGGGCAGCAGGTAGTTCATGATGGTGAACACCGACTTCTTGATCTCGCCGGCGTACCAGGTGCCGCAGATCGCCACGACGCGCTCGCTGAAGTTCACCAGGATGGCGCAGTCCGAGGCCGTGCCGTCGCTCTTGGGATCGGCCTGGAAGCCCGGCAGGTTCAGGATGGTGAATTGCGGTTGGAAGCCTTCGAGCTCCTCCGGCCGCGGCCGGAGGAACATGTTGCGGGCGAAGAGGTTGTGCCACGCCGTCTCGGTCAGCACGCGCACGCCGATGCGATGCGCGGGATCGGCGCCGGCCCAGCAGTCGCGCACGAACAGCTCGCGGCGCTGGGCATAAGCCAGCATTCGGTTATAGAGCGCGCGATAGCGCTCGGGCGAGATCGGCTTGTTGGTCTTGCCCCAGTCGATGCGACCCTTGGTCTCCGAATCCTCGACAAAGAACTTGTCGTTGGGCGAGCGGCCGGTATGCACGCCGGTGCGCACCACCAGCGCGCCGCCGTCCGCCACCTGGCCCTCGCCTCGGCGCACCGCTTCCTCGTAGAGAGCGGCAACCGAAAGGTTCCAATGGACGTTACCGAGGTTCTTCAACCCCAGCGTCTCGAGCCCGAATTTGGGGACGACGAAGCCCGCCTGTTTCACGGCGTTTCTCCTGTTCAAAGTCTTGATCAGCGAAATCTAGGACAACTCTAACTGGTCGGCCCTATGCGCTACTGGGACCAATTTGGGGTGGCAAGAGGGCCCGCACGCCTGCGACAGTTTAGTGTCGAGGAATATGTGGATCAGATTTTGCAACCGCGAACAAGATGCCGCGGCGCGGAATCAAACCGCCCTCGCCCTACCAACCAACGAAACCAACACCTTCCGAGCCTCGGAAGCCGCAGCCAGCGGTACGTCGAACGCCAGCCGAGCGACCTGCCCGCTCTGCCGCAGGTCGATCCCCTCGGCATCGATGCCGGTCATCTTCCAGTCACTGCCGGCCAGGCCCAGGAGCTTGCCGGCATAGAGCTGCACCGCGTCGGCATGGTCGTCGTTCATGTGGCTGACAATGCCCGCTTCGGCATCGGCCAGGCCGTCGGCGGCCACGGCGTTCAGCTCGGCAGCGGAGAGCCATCGAATCTTGCCGAAGCCCGCCACCAGGTGAGCGCGCGCGACGGCCACCCGGTAGAAGTGGAAATCCTTGAAGCCCGCATACATTTCGGCGTCGGGGTGACGCGCCAGGAAACGTCGGGCAAGACGCGCATCGTCGCTCCGCGCCGCGCGACCGACCAGCGTCACCCGCGGCCCGGTAAGGGGCTGGTCGAGGCCCTGGGTGCCGTCGAACAACAGCGATACGCGGTCGTCGGCGGCAATGGCCTTGGTATGTTCGGCCAGGTCGCTCAGCAGCAGGATCGGCGACAGGTCATGGTCGACCGCGGCCAGCACCAGGGAGGCGTACGGCCAGGACCCGCCCTCGGCGGACAGGGCGGTCGCCAGGGAGGCGCGGTCGAGGCCGCGCACCAGGTCGCGGACGCCGCGGGAGATGTCCTCAGATTGCATGATTTTTAGGGTTGGGAGCCAAAAGCGCCTTAATTCACTCACATCGATGGCAGATTGGGGCGGCGGCGGCAACGGCCCGGTCTGTGGTACCATTGCCCGCCCCGACAGGAGAAGCAACGCCGTGCGCAAAAACATCGCCCTGGTTGACGACGACCGCAACATCCTCACCTCCGTGTCGATGCTGCTCGAAGCCGAAGGGTTTCAGATCAAGACCTATAACGACGGCGCCTCGGCGCTGGAGGGGCTGAACCAGTCTCCGCCCGACCTCGGCATCTTCGACATCAAGATGCCGCGCATGGACGGCATGGAGCTGCTGAACCGCATCCGCAAGACCCAGCAGTTCCCGGTGATCTTCCTCACGTCGAAGGACGAGGAGATCGACGAGGTGCTGGGCCTGCGCATGGGCGCCGACGATTTCATCCGCAAGCCGTTCTCCCAGCGCCTGCTGCTGGAGCGCATCCGCGCCGTGCTGCGCCGCGCCGACGCCGGCGGCGCCAAGGGCGAGGCCGCGGCCGAGCGCATCGTGCGCGGCGAGCTGGTGCTCGATCCCTCGCGCCATCAGTGCACCTGGAAGGGCAAGGAGGTGCACCTCACCGTCACGGAGTTCCTGCTGTTGAAGTCGCTCGCCGAGCGGCCCGGTCACGTGAAGAACCGCGACCAGCTGATGGATGCGGCCTACGGCGAGACGATCTACGTCGACGACCGCACGATCGACAGCCACATCAAGCGCGTGCGCCGCAAGTTCCGCGAGGTCGACGGCGAGTTCGAGCAGATCGAAACGCTTTATGGCATCGGATACCGATACCGCGACGCCTGAGCCCGGACGACGGTTCGGACTTCAGGGTCTGCGGGCGCGAATCGCCGCGGTGCTGGGGCACCGCGACGAGCTGCCGCCGCGCGCCGCCACCGCGAGCGAGACGCCGTCGCTGCTGCGCCGCCGGCGCAGCGCCACGCGGCGCTATTCGCCGCTCACCCGCCGCATCCTACTGCTGAACATCATCCCGGTGGCGCTGCTGACCTTGGGCGCCGTCTATCTCAGCGACTACGAAGAGGAACTGATCGACGCCGAGCTCGCCTCGCTCGCCGTGCAGGGCGAGATGGTGGCGGCGGGCATCGGCGAGGTCGCCGTCGCCGGCGGCGAGACCACGGTCAACCGCCTCGACGCCGACGCCGCCCGCCAGCTCCTCACACGGCTGGTACGGCCGACCGGCGTGCGCGCCCGCCTGTTCAGCGAGACCGGCGAGCTCCTGGGCGATTCCGCCGTCCTGAGCGACGCCAGCCGCATCCATGTCATGCCGCTGCCGCCGCCGCAGGCCCTGCCCGTGGTCGAGCCGCACTGGGGCGAGAAGATCGGCGACTGGGTCGCGCGCCAGCTGTCGCGCGTCGACCGCTTCCCCGAGTATGTCGAGCGCGCCGTGCCCACGGTGCGCGACTTCCCCGAGGCGGCGAGCGCCTTGCGCGGCTTCAACGCGTCGGCGGTGCGCGTCTCGCCCGACGGCATGCTGGTCCTGAGCGCCGCCGTGCCGGTGCAGCGCTACAAGCAGGTTCTGGGCGCGCTGATGCTGACGCGGGACAATCGCGCCATCGCCGCGTCGCTGCGCGAGGTGCGCTACGACATGATGGTGATCGCGGCGGCGGCGCTCGGCATCACCGTGCTGCTGTCGCTCTACCTTGCCGGCACCATCACCCAGCCGATCGTGCGGCTGGCCCGCGCCGCCGACGACGTGCGGCTGGCGCGCGAAAGCCGGCCGGAGATCCCCGACCTCGGCAAGCGCGGCGACGAGATCGGCGACCTGAACGATGCGCTGCGCTCGATGACCGACGCGCTATGGCAGCGCATCGGCACCATCGAGAGCTTCGCCGCGGACGTGGCGCACGAGCTCAAGAACCCGCTGACCTCGTTGCGTTCGGCGATCGAGGTGGCGGCGCGGCCCAATCTCGATCCGGAGCGGCGCGAGAAGCTGATGGGCATCGTGCTCGACGACATCAACCGGCTGAACCGGCTGATCACCGACATCTCGGAAGCCTCGCGGCTCGACGCCGAGCTGATGCGCGGCGAGGTCAAGCAGGTCGACCTCAACGCGCTGCTGGGCGACATGATCAACCATTACGCCGCCACGGCGGTGCAGAAGGGCGGCGTCGAGGTCGAGTACCGGCTGGCGACCAATCCGCCGTTCCTGGCGCATGGCCATGACGGCCGCTACGGCCAGGTGTTCCGCAACGTCATCGACAATGCGATCTCCTTCAGCCCGTCGGGCTCGAAGATCGTGGTCGAGCTCGGCCGTGCGCCACGCGGCGGGCCGTTCATCGTCACCATCGACGACCAGGGGCCGGGCATTCCCGAGGACAACCTCGAATCGATCTTCGAGCGCTTCTATTCCGAGCGGCCGACCGAGCATTTCGGCCAGCATTCGGGCCTCGGCCTCTCGATCTGCCGCCAGATCATGGAGACCTATGGCGGCGCGATCTCGGCCTCCAACCGCCGTGCGCCGGACGGCCGCATCCTCGGCGCGCGGTTCACCGTGCGGGTGCCCGCCGGCGACCGCAAGTGATCGTCCTCCGGACCGCGCGCTTCCAGCGCGCTCATGATCATGAGCGAGATCATGAGCGAGCCGGAGGCTCGCGGGTCCGGAAGACCATGACACGCGTCCACGCGACGTGCGTGGCGTTGCGCCAGGGCAGAACATGGCGGGCCGTGCTGCTGCGCGGGCCGTCGGGCGCCGGCAAGTCCGATCTCGCGCTGCGCCTGATCGAGACCGGCTGGCGCCTGGTGGCCGACGACCAGACCGAGCTCAGCCGCGAGGGCAAGCAGTTGTTCGCCACCGTACCGGCGCGCATAGCCGGCATGATCGAAGCGCGCGGGCTCGGCATCGTGAAGGTCGCCCGTGATCAATTGGTGAGACGCGCGCCGGTCGCCCTGCTGGTCGATCTCGCTCATCCCGAGCGAATCGAGCGATTGCCCGAGCCTGCGAGCGAGACTCTCCTGGGAATCGAGCTGCCGCTGGTTTCACTGGCGCCGTTCGAAGCGTCCGCCTCTGCAAAGTTGCGCCTTGCCTTGACGCAAATCGCCAACGCATGATCGGCAAACTTCAGCCATGCCCGACAGCCCGGCGACCTCGATCACCATCGACCAGCGCGACGCGCGACGCCCATTCGTCCTGGTGACGGGGCTGAGCGGCGCCGGCCGCGGCACCGCGCTCGCCGCCCTCGAGGACATGGGCTACGTCGCCGTCGACAACGTACCGTTGCCGCTGCTCGGCGACCTGATGCGCTCGACCGCCGGCAGCCCCGGCGAGATGGCTGCCCCCCTTGCCTTCGGCGTCGACACCCGCACCTACGGCTTCGAGCCGCAGGACCTGGTGCGGCGCGTCCACGAGCTTCGCCTGCGGTCCGACATCGCCGTGCGCCTGCTGTTCCTCGACTGCGACAGCGAGACGCTGCAGCGGCGCTACACCGAATCGCGGCGGCCGCATCCGCTGGCGCCCGACCGGCCGGTCAAGGACGGCATCGGCGAGGAGCGCAAGCAGCTCGGCTGGGTGCGCGATTCGGCCGACGTCGTGGTCGACACCTCGGCATTGTCGCCGCACCAGTTCAAGCAGCTCCTGGTCGGCCACTTCGCCTTGGGCCGCAGCCTCGGCACGCGGCTCTCGGTGATGTCGTTCTCCTATCGCCGGGGCCTGCCGCGCGAAGCCGACCTGGTGTTCGACGTGCGTTTCCTGAAGAACCCGCATTACGAGCCGGCACTGAAGCCGTTGACCGGACGCAACCAGGCGGTCGCCGCCTTCGTCGCCAGCGACCCCGGCTACCGGCCGTTCATCGATTCGCTCAAGGGCTTGGTCGGGCCGCTGCTGCCCCGTTTCGACGCCGAGGGCAAGAGCTATTTGACCATCGCCATCGGTTGTACAGGCGGCCGGCACCGGTCGGTGGCGGTCGCCGAGGAGCTGGCAGGGTGGTTGCGCGGCGCGGGCCGCTCGGTCACTCTCTCGCACCGGGACGCCGAGCAAGCCGGGGAGGCTGGGGCTGGCGGTGCAGGGTAGAGCATACGAATGATTGGCATCGTACTGGTGACCCACGGCAATCTGGCGCGTGAATTCATCGCCGCCATGGAACATGTCGTCGGTCCGCAGCAGAGCGTCGCGGCAGTCTGCATCGGCGCCGACGACGACATGGAAAAGCGGCGCGCCGAGATTCTGGAGAGCGCCAAGTCCTGCGACACAGGCGATGGCGTGATCGTGCTGACCGACATGTTCGGCGGCACACCTTCGAACCTCGCCATCTCGATCATGGAGCAGGCGCACATAGAGGTTCTGGCCGGCGTCAACCTGCCGATGCTGGTGAAGCTCGCCTCGGTGCGCACCCGGCCGATCGCGGAGGCTGTGCGCATGGCCCAGGAGGCCGGCCGCAAGTACATCACGGTCGCCTCGCGCATCCTGGCCAAGGAAGCTTCGTGACGGATGATGCTTCGCCCGACGGGGCCGCTGACGCCAGCATCGGAGCGCTCCGGCGCACTCTCCCCATCGCCAACAAGCGCGGCCTGCACGCGCGCGCCGCCGCCAAGTTCGTGCGCACCGCTGGCCAGTTCGACGCCCTGGTGCGCGTCTCCTTCAAGGGCCAGGAAGTCTCCGGCCTCTCCATCATGGGCCTGATGATGCTGGCCGCCGGCATCGGCAGCGAGATCGAGGTCGCCTGCTCCGGGAAGCAGGCGACGGACGCGATGGCGGCGATCTCGGCCCTGGTCGAAGGCAAGTTCGGCGAGGAGTAGCGCCGCGTCAGTCGTGCAGCGGGCCGCCGGTGCCAAGGCCGACCCGCTGGGCCTCGGTGTCGTAGATCGTCGTCACCGCGATGTTCGCGAGATTCACGTCGGGCCCGAACTCGGCGAACAGGATCTTCTTCATCTCCTCGATGTCGCAGCTCTTCACGCCGGCGATCCATGGGCCGGGCAGCTCGATCATCACGCGGTCGGCCGGCAGAAGGCGCTTGATCACCTCGAGGCTGTCGCGGCGCACGCGGCCGTTCTCGACCAGCTCGGCCGCCTCGACCAGGACGAGCTGCGAGCCTGCCTCCAGGCAGAGCTCGGCCTGCTCGACCAGCAGCGCGGGGTTGCTCATCGTCTCCTTCGAGCCGACCTCGCCGAACACGTTCAGGCCGGCGGCGACGGCGCCCTCGATCTGGCTGCGGCGCTGCTCGGGGGTGAGCGGCACCGTATTGTCGGAGATCTCGATGGTCTTGAAGCCCAGCGCCAACGACTCGGCGTAGAATTTCGGCAGGGCCGCCTCGCCCAGCTTGGCGAAGACGTATTCGTGGAACTGGCCGCCGAGGAACGGCTGCACACCGAACTCCTCGTACATCCTGAGCTTGGCGACGAGCTCGGCCCGCGGATAGAGCCGCGCCGTGCCGGTCTTGATCTTGATCAGGTCGATGTAAGGTGCCGCGATTTCGAGCACGCTGCGGGCGTAGGCCAGAGGCAGGCCGTCGTCGATCACCATCGAGAGGCCGGTGCGGCGCGGCTTGGCCGTGCTGCGCCGCGAATCGATCGGCATGAAGCCGAAGGGAATGTCGGTGGACATGGCTGCAACACTCATTCGGGCGTGAGGCCGGAGAACTTGTACATTTCCTCGAAGCGCCGACGCTCGGCGGCGAGGAATTCCTTGAAGGCGGCCGTCGAGTCGCCCACCGGATCGCAGCCGATCTCGTTGAGCCGCGTGCGCACCTCGGGCTCCTTCAGCACGGCGGCGAAGTCGGCCTGCAGGCGCTGCACGATCGCGGACGGCGTCTTCGCCGGCACCATGATGCCGACCCAGTGCGTGACCGCGTAGCCCGTCATGCCCGACGTCTCGGCGACTGTCGGCACGTCGGCCGCCCAGCCGACGCGCTCGGGCGAGGTCACGGCGACCGCGGCGAGCTTGCCCGACTTGATGAACGGCAGGACCGGCGCCATGCCGACGATGGCGAGCGGTATGTGGCCCGCGACCACGTCGTTGGTCGCCGGGCCCGCGCCCTTGTACGGAACGTGGACCAGCTTGATGCCGGCCAGATGCGACAGCCAGGCGCCGCCGAGATGCTGCGAGCTGCCCTCGCCCGGCGTGCCGTAGGCGAGGCCGTCGGGGCTGCGCTTGGCCGCCGCGATGAGGTCGGCCATCGAGCGGATGCCGGTGGCGGGATTGGCCACGATCACGACCGGCGTGGTGTCGGCCAGCGTCACCGGCGCGAGATCGGTGAAGGGATTGTACTTCATCGACTTGTAGAGGCTAGGCGCGATCACCGTCTCGGCCGGCGAGGCGAGCAGGATGGTGTTGCCGTCGAGCTTGGCGTTGGCGACCAGGTCGGCGCCGATCATGCCGTTGGCGCCGGGCCGGTTCTCCACGATCACCGACTGGCCGAGCTTCTCGGCGAGCCGCGGCGCCAGGATGCGCGCCACGGCGTCGTGGCCGCCGCCCGGCGCGAACGGCACGACCAGCGTGACCACTCCCTTGGCAGGCTGCTGTGCCGCCGCACCGACGCCCGCCGCCAGCGTTCCGGCCGACAACAGGACGGCCGATCTCCTCGTCAAACGCATGCCCAACTCCCTCTGTCCCCAATCAGGCGGCCACCGCCCGCAACTCCCCCGGTGCGTCGCCCTCGGCCGAGAAGGTGAACTCGTAGGTCGAAGGATCGATCGCGTGGCGATTGTGTTCGCGCGCGCGTCCCTGCGCATCGAAGCGCGTGCGCGTCAGCACCAGGATGGCGGCGCGCGCGGTGAGGCCGAGGCGCTGCGCCACGGTGGTTCCGGCGAGCTCCGCGCCGATCGTGTGGGTCGACGAGGCGATGGGATGGCGCAGCAGCACGCTGTGCACGGCGGCCGTCGACATGCCCTCGATGTCGGCCCGCGACAGGCCCGCAGCGTCGGGCGTGAGCCAGCTCGTGCCGAGCATCACCGGCCGGCCGGCCGACAGGTAGAGGCGGTCGAACCTCACAGCCCTGTCGCCCGGCTCGAGCGCGAACAGCGCGGCCACCCGCGCCGGTGGGACGGCGGGCTCGAAGGCCAGCAGCCGGACCTCGGGCCGCGTCGCCTTGGCCAGCACCGTGTCGAAGAAGCCCTGCCGCGACAGGATGTCGTGCTGCACGACGGCGGACGAGACGAAGCTGCCCTTACCGTGGCTGCGCGTGATCAGGCCGCGCGCCACGAGGTCGTCCATGGCGAGCCGCAGCGTGACGCGGCTGACGCCCAGCCGCTCGACGAGCATCGACTCGGCCGGCAGGCGGTCGCCGGCGCCGAGCCGCCCCGAGACGATGAGCTGCTCCAGCCAGCGCACGATCTGGGTCTGCATCGGCACCGGGCTGTTGCGCTCAGGCTTGATCCACGGCAGCGCCCGCGGGGTCTGCGATCGCATCGAATCTCCTTGACCCTATAGTAAGACGACTTAATACGTCTTGTCATCATCCATCGTCGCCGGGAGCGCACGTGCCGCATTCGACCTACCTGCCCGAGCGCATGGGCTCGGCCACCCTCACCGCCGCCGCGCCGGTCGAGGCCGGCAGCTTCCAGTCGGTCGCCCTCGTCTACACTGCTGGCTATTTCGGCATCGATGACACGGGCTCGATCAAGATCGTGCAGCGCTTCGCCAGCGACATGGGCCGCCCGCAGCTCGACGACCCCAAGGCCGCCAACTACACGACCGTCGAGGCCTCCAACGGCGCCGTGCTCGACGTCCGCTACGATCCGAAGATGAACATCCGGCCGTGGGACAAGACGCTGATGATCCGCGTCGTGCGCGGCTTCCTCAACGAAGGCGACACGATCACCGTGCGCTTCGGCGATCGCCGCCAGGGCTCGCCCGGCATGCGCATGCAGACCTTCGTCGAGCCGACCTTCGAGTTCCGCGTCCTGGTCGACGCCTTCGCCACCTACAATTACGTCGAGCTACCCGAGCAGCCGAGCTTCGCCATCGTCGCGGGGCCCGCCGTCGGCTGGAAGGCGCTGCTGCCGACGCTGCGCCGCACCGGCGAGACCTTCCGGCTGGGCTTCAAGGGCGAGGACAAGTGGGGCAATCCCAGCGACCAGGTCGAAGACCGCTTTGCGCTCAGCGCCAACCTGCCGGTCGAAGGCCTGCCGACGCATTTCTCGATGCGCCGCGGCCAGCCCGCCGTGTCGATCGAGGGCCTCTCCGTCTCAGAGCCCGGCGACCTCGTGATCGACGTGCGCGACGCCGACGGCCGCGTGCTCTGCCGCAGCAATCCATTGCGCATCGTCGCCGACGCGCCCTTGCGTTCCTACTGGTGCGACCTGCACGGCCAGTCGGAGGAGACGATCGGCACGAACTCGGCGCGCGAGCTGATCGAGTTCGCGCGCGACCGCGCCTTCCTCGACGGCATGAGCCACCAGGGCAACGACTTCCAGATCACCACGCCGTTCTGGAACGAGCTGAACGAGCTCACCAGGGAATACAATCAGGACGGCCGTTTCATCGTCTATCCGGGCTACGAATGGTCGGGTAACACCGGCCTGGGCGGCGACCGCAACGTCATGTTCATGACCGAGGGACGTCAGATCCATCGCTCCTCGCATGCCCTGGTCGACGACACGGCCGACGTCGCGACCGATTCCAACAGCGCCGAGCAGCTGTTTGACGCGCTGAAGAGCGAGGATTGCGTGGTCTTCGCCCATATCGGCGGCCGCTATGCCGACATCAAGATGGCCCACGACGCCCGCATCGAGCGCGCCGTCGAGGTCCATTCCGACTGGGGCACCTTCGAATGGCTGGTCCACGACGCCCTGGAGCAGGGCTACCGCGTCGGCATCCTCGCCAACTCCGACGGCCACAAGGGCCGCCACGGCGCAAGCCACCCCGGCGCCTCGCTGTTCGGCGCCTATGGCGGGCTGTCCTGCCTGCTCGCGCCCGAGCTGTCGCGCGCCGGATTGTTCGATGCGCTGCGGCGGCGGCATCACTACGCGACCACGGGCTGCCGCATGGTGCTCGACGTCAACGCCGCGTTCGATGCGGACGCGCGGCTCTACGACGACGACCCCAATGTCGGCCCGACGCGCGAGCGGTCCGGCCGCCGCG
This sequence comes from Reyranella sp., assembly GCA_019750135.1. Classification (GTDB taxonomy): domain Bacteria; phylum Pseudomonadota; class Alphaproteobacteria; order Reyranellales; family Reyranellaceae; genus Reyranella. The sequence continues at coordinate 101,860 of JAIEOV010000008.1, forward strand.
CCATGATGGGCGACATCGTGCAGTCCGATGCCGACACGGTGGAGCTCACCATCGAAGCGCATGCCTCGGCGCCGATCGAACGGCTCGAGATCCGCAACGGTCTCGACGTGCTGGAGACCTGGCGGCCGTTCGACGATGCAGCACTCGGCCGGCGCATCCGCGTGATCTGGGAAGGCTCGGAGTATCGCGGCCGCGGCCGCCAGACCGTGTGGGACGGCGGCTGCACGCTCGAGGGCAACAGCGTCGAGCGCTTCGCTGCGATCAACATGTGGAACCTCGACAAGAAGATCGTGCAGACGGCGCCCGGCAGGCTGTCGTGGACGGCGCTCACCACCGGCGGCTTCGGCGGCTTCGACGCCTGGCTGGCCGACGCGCGCGCGGGCACGCTCCGGATCGACACGCCGCTGGTGAAGTGCGACGTGCCGATCGCCGACATCGGCCGCGGCGACCTGGTGTTCAATGCCGGCGGCATCGGCCGCGCCATCCGCCTGTTCCGCCTGCCCAACGACAACCCGGAGCGCCGGCTGAAGCTCACCCGCCGCATCAGGCTCAAGCGCGAGGGCGACAATGCCCTCTATGTCCGCCTGACCCAGGAGGACGGCCACCTGATCTGGTCGAGCCCGATCTACGTGTTTCGCGACAAGCCCGCATAAAGCCCGGGGCCTCTCGCAATTCCCGTCATCCCGACCGAAGCCGAGCGCAGCGAGGCGCAGTGGAGGGACCTCTTTTGTCGATGCATCGACAAAAGAGGTCCCTCGACTACGCCACCCTTCGGGCGGCTCCGCTCGGGATGACGGGAATTGCGATAGTCCCGCATAAAGCCCGGGGAATATCGGCATAAATTCTTGCTTATATGCGCATATGGCGCGTTGAGGCGGTGTCGGGCCGCTGATAAGACACGGCCTCCTTTCACCACACGAGATTGCCGGGAGCGCCAGATGGCCCAGGATTACGTCGTCAAGGATATCGGTCTCGCCGACTGGGGCCGCAAGGAACTCGACATGGCCGAGACCGAGATGCCGGGCCTGATGTCGATCCGCAAGGAATACGGCCCGAAGAAGCCGCTGAAGGGCGCGCGCATCGCCGGCTCGCTGCACATGACCATCCAGACCGGCGTGCTGATCGAGACGCTGAAGGCGCTGGGCGCCGACGTCCGCTGGGCCTCGTGCAACATCTACTCGACCCAGGACCATGCCGCCGCGGCGATCGCCAAGGCCGGCACGCCGGTCTTCGCCATCAAGGGCGAGAGCCTCGAGGAGTACTGGGACTACACCCACAAAATCTTCGAATGGGGCGACGGCGGCGAGCCGAACATGATCCTCGACGACGGCGGCGACGCCACCTTGCTGGTCCATCTCGGCGCCCGCGCGGAGAAGGACCCGTCGCTGATCGCCAAGCCTACCAACGAGGAAGAGGAAGTCCTCTACAAGGCGATCGCCAAGACCAACAAGGAGAAGCCCGGCTGGTACGCCAAGCTCGGCGCCTCGATCAAGGGCGTGACCGAGGAGACGACCACGGGCGTGCACCGCCTCTACCAGATGGCGAAGGACGGCAAGCTCTTGTGGCCGGCCATCAACGTCAACGACTCGGTGACCAAGTCGAAGTTCGACAACCTCTATGGCTGCCGTGAATCGCTGGTCGACGGTATCCGCCGCGGCACCGACGTCATGATGTCGGGCAAGGTGGCGATGGTCGCGGGCTTCGGCGACGTCGGCAAGGGCTCGGCCGCCTCGCTGCGCCAGGCCGGCTGCCGCGTCATGGTCTCCGAGATCGATCCGATCTGCGCGCTGCAGGCGGCGATGGAAGGCTACGAGGTCGTGACCATGGAAGAGGCGGCGCCCAAGGCCGACATCTTCGTGACCGCGACCGGCAACGTCGACGTGCTCACGCTCGACCACATGAAGGCGATGAAGCACCGCGCCATCGTCTGCAACATCGGCCACTTCGACAGCGAGATCCAGATCGCCAACCTGCGTAACTTCAAGTGGCACAACGTGAAGCCGCAGGTCGACGAGGTCGAGTTCCCGGACGGCAAGCGCATCATCGTCCTGTCGGAAGGCCGCCTGGTGAACCTGGGCAACGCGACCGGCCATCCGAGCTTCGTGATGTCGGCCTCGTTCTCGAACCAGACGCTGGCCCAGGTCGAGCTCTGGACCAACCCGGGCAAGTACGAGAAGAAAGTCTACACCCTGCCCAAGTTCCTCGACGAGAAGGTGGCGGCGTTGCACCTCGAGAAGGTCGGCGCCAAGCTGACCAAGCTCCGCCCCGACCAGGCCAAGTATATCGGCGTGCCCGAGGCCGGCCCGTTCAAGGGCGACCTGTACCGCTACTGATCGGGTCACCGACCCACAGAGCGGCGTGTTAAGAAGTCGGCATCGGAGTACCGGTGCCGACTTTTTCTTTTTCCCTGCCCGACGAAGCCGCCACGGAGCGGCTGGGCGATGCGCTGGCCAGGCGTCTCAGGCCGCGCGATGTCGTCGCCTTGCAAGGCGGCCTCGGCGTCGGCAAGACGACCCTGGCCCGCGCCATCCTGCGCGCCGCCTCGGGCGATCCCGGATTGATCGTGCCAAGCCCCACCTTCACGCTGGTCGAGGTCTACGACACCAGGCGCGGGGCATTCTGGCACTTCGACCTCTATCGCCTGGAGAGCCCGGAGCAGGTCTTCGAATTGGGCTGGGAAGAAGCGCGTGCCGACGGTATTGCGGTGGTCGAGTGGGCCGAGCGGCTGGGGAGGCTGCTGCCCGAGGAACGGCTTACGGTGACGCTCGCCATGGAGGGCGACGGCAGGCGCGCCGATCTGCAGGGGGATGCGAGGTTTGGCGATCTCTGAAAGGGACAGGCTGCGCGCGGATTTCGTTCGCCGCGCCGGCTGGGGCGATGCCGGTGAGCGCCTGCTGGCCGGCGACGCCTCGTTCCGCAAATATTTCCGGCTGACCCGGCCGCGCGCCTCGGCCGTGGTCATGGACGCCCCGCCACCGCAGGAAGACGTGCGGCCGTTCGTGCGCATCGGCCGGCACCTGATCGGGCTCGGCCTCAGCGCGCCTGCGATCCATGCCGTCGACGAGGCCAACGGCTTCCTGCTGCTCGAGGACCTGGGCGACGACACCTTCGCCCGCGTGCTGGCGGCGGGCGGCGACGAGGCCGAGCTCTACCAGCGCGCCACCGACGTGCTGGTCGTGCTGCACCGCGCCGGGCCGCGCGCGCTGCTGCCGGGACTGGACGCCTATGTCGGCGAGGCGCTGGTCGATGCCGCGATGCTGCTGCCGGAATGCTACCTGCCGGCGGCAAGCGGCCGCGCGACGACCGACGAGGAGACAGTGGCCTACCGCGCCGCCTGGCGCGCCTGTCTCGCCAACCTGCCGGCGATGGCCGACACGCTGCTGCTGCGCGACTATCACAAGGACAACCTGCTGTGGCTGCCGGCCCGCGCCGGCGTCAAGGCCTGCGGCGTGCTCGACTTCCAGGACGCCAAGCAGGGCCATCCTGCCTACGACCTGGCTTCCCTGCTCGAGGACGCCCGCCGCGACGTCGCCCCGGCCGTGTACGCCGCCTGCCTTGCCCGTTACCTCGGCGAGACCGGCCTCGACGCCCAGGACTTCGCCGCCGGTTTCGCCCTGATGGCAGCTCAGCGCCATGCCCGCATCATCGGCCTGTTCGTCCGCCTGCAGGAGCGCGACGGCAAGTCCGAATACCTGCCCTACCTGCCGCGCGTCTGGCGCCTGTTCGAGCGCGCGCTGCGGCACGATGCGCTAAAGCCATTGCGTGCCTGGGTCGACCGCCTGCTACCGGCCGAGTTGCGGCATATTGGAGCCACATGATCGATACCGCGATGATCCTGGCCGCCGGCCGCGGCGAGCGCATGCGCCCGCTGACCGACAAGATGCCGAAGCCGCTGATCCCCGTCGGCGGCAAGCCGATGCTGGAGCACACGATCGCGCGGCTGAAGGCGCATGGCGTCGTCAACATCGTGGTCAACGCCCATCACTTCGCCGAGCAGATCGTCGATCGCCTGAAGGGCCGCGCCCAGGTCATCGTCGAGGACCGCCTGCTCGACACCGGCGGCAGCGTGAAGAACGCCCTGCCGCTCTTGGGCGACAAACCCTTCTTCGTGCTGAACGGCGACGGCCTGTGGCGCGACGGGCCGGCGGAGCCGGCGCTCGACCGCCTGGAAGGAAGATGGTTCTCCGACCGCATGGACGCCCTGCTGCTGCTGCAGCCGCTGCACAAGGTGATCGGGCGCGAGCCGAAGGATCGCGGCGACTACTTCATCGAGCCGCGCGGCCGGCTGCGCTATCGCGGCCAGGCGCCGCTCTCGCCCTATGTCTTCGCCAGCGTCTCGATCTGCCAGCCCCGCCTGTTCCGCGATTCGCCCGATGGACCCTTCTCCCTGCTGCAGCTTTGGCATCGCGCCGAGGCCGAGGGCCGGCTGCACGGCGTGATCCATGACGGCGAGTGGTTCCACATCGGCACGCCGCAGGCGCTGGCCACCGCCGAGCGCGTGATGGCCGAGCGCCCGATTGCGGAGCGCGTGCCGGGATGAGCGTCTTCACCATCGCCATCGACCGTCGCTTCGCCGACGAGCTGGCGATCGGGGTGCTCGCGCAATATGGCGACGATCCGCTGGCGCTGGCCGACGTGCTGATCCTGCTGCCGACCCGCCGCTCGGTGCGGGCGCTGCGCGAGGCCTTCCTGCGCGCCGCGAACGGCAAGCCCACGATCCTGCCGCGCATGGCGCCGCTGGGCGACGTCGATGAAAGCGAATGGGAGGTGGCGCCGGGCGACGGCAGCGCGCTCGCCCTGCCGCCCGCCATCGAGCCCGCCGAGCGCGACGCCTTGCTGGCGCAGCTGGTCGCGGCGTTCAGCGATGGCGAACAACCGATTGCCCAGTCTCCTGCGCAGGCCCTGCTGCTGGCGCGCGAGCTCGGCCGCCTGCTCGACGAGCTCGCCATAGAAGGCATCGCCTTCGAACGGCTGGAAGGGCTGGTCGACGGCAACTTCGCCAGCCACTGGCAACTGACCCTGAAGTTCCTCGCCATTGTCGGCGAGCATTGGCCGCAGATGCTGACCGAGCGCGGCCAGATCGACGCCATCGAACGGCGTACGCAGGCGATTCGCAGCCAGGCGGCACGGTGGCGCGAGAACCCGCCCGACACGCCGGTGATCGCCGCCGGTTCGACCGGCTCGCAGCCGGCCACTCGTGACCTGCTGTCGGTCATCGCCGGCCTGCCTCAGGGCAAGCTCGTGCTGCCCGGGCTCGATCGCGACATGGATGGGCGGAGCTGGGCGGAACTCGACGAGACGCATCCGCAGTTCGGCCTGCGCGAGCTCCTGAAGGCGCTGGATCGCGAACGGCACGACATCGCGGATTGGCCGGGCAGCGCCGGCTCCGCGCGACATCTCCTGATCACCGAGCTGATGCGACCGGCGGAGACCAGCGAAGAGTGGTCGCGGCCGCATCCATCGTCGCTCGAGCACGTGACGCGCGCCGACTGCGCGACGCCGCATCAGGAAGCGCTGGTCATCGCCCTGGCCTTGCGTCGGACATTGGAAGACCAGGGCAGCACCGCCGCGCTGGTCACGCCCGACCGCGATCTCGCCCGTCGCGTCACGGCCGAGCTGCGCCGCTGGAACATCGACATCGACGACTCCGCCGGCACGCCGCTGCGCGACACGCCGCCGGCCGGCCTCCTGCAGGCGCTGGTCGCGGCGATCGACGAAGGCTTCGCGCCGGTGGCGCTGCTCGCCCTGCTGAAGCATCCGATGGTCACCCTGGGCGATGATCGTGCGGCATTGCTGGCCACGGCGCGGCGACTCGATCGCAAATGCCTGCGTGGCCTCAAGCCGATGCCGGGCATGGCCGCGATCCGCGCGCGCATCGAGGACGCCAAGTTCGGTAACCCTGCCGACCAGCATGCCGTCCTGGATCTGGTCGACCGGCTGGACGCCGCAACCGCCTCGCTCGCCCAGCTGATGCAGGACGGTGCGCCGCCGGACGCGCTGATCGACGGCACCATCGCCGCCGCCGAGGCCCTCGCGGCGGCCGACATGCTGTGGTCCGGCGAGGCAGGCGCGGCCCTGGCGGATGCGTTGGCCCGCTTGCGCGCCGCCTGGACCGGCAAGGAGGCGATCGCGGGCGGGGAGTGGCCTGCCCTGCTCGCCGTCATGCTCGAGCCGGAGGCCGTCCGGCCCGCCTTCGGCCGGCATCCACGGCTGGCCATCTGGGGACCGTTGGAAGCGCGCCTGCAGCGCGCGGACCTGCTGGTGCTGGGCGGACTGAACGAGGGCACCTGGCCGCCGGCAGTCGAGACCGGCCCCTGGCTCAACCGCCCGATGCGCGCCGCGCTCGGCCTGCCGCAACCCGAGCGGCGCATCGGCCTGTCGGCGCACGACTTCGCCGAAGCGCTCGGGGCGGAGCGCGTGCTGCTGACACGTGCCGAACGCGAAGGCGGCGCACCCACCGTGCCCTCGCGCTGGCTGGCGCGCCTCGACGCCCTGTTCGGCTATGAGCCCGGCGGCACCGAGGCTCCGCCCGAATACATCCAGCGCGGTCGGCGCAGCTACCTTGCCTGGGTCGACGAGATCGACCGGCCGGCCAAAGGCTACAGGCCGGGACGACGCCCGGAACCACGCCCCCCCGTCGAGGCGCGACCGAAGCGCCTGTCGGTTTCCAGCATCGAGCAATGGCGACGTGATCCCTACGGCCTCTACGCGCGCCGTATCCTGGACCTGGCGGCGCTCGATCCGTTGGAAGCCCCACTGGGCGCCGCTGATCGCGGCAACGCGCTGCACGAGGCGCTCGACGAATTCCTGCGCGATCATCCTTCGGGCCTGCTGCCGCCCGGAGCGATCGCCGAGTTCGAGGCGCTGGGCGAGCGCCGTCTCGGCGCACTGCTAACCGCGCCAGCCGAGCGCGCCTTCTGGTGGCCGCGCTTTCAGCGCCTGGCGCGCTGGTTCGTCGCCACCGAGAACGAACGCCGGCGCGGCGGCGCCAAGCTGCTCGCCAGCGAGACCAAGGGCGCCTTGACCGTCGGGCCGCGCCACCGGCCGCTCACGATCGAGGCACGTGCCGACCGAGTCGACGAGGTCGAACACGGCACCTGGGAGATCATCGACTACAAGACCGGCCGCATACCGACCAAGGACGAGCTCGATGCGCTGTTCGCGCCACAGCTTCTGCTCGAAGCCGCGATGGCCGAGCGCGGCGGCTTCGAGAAGGTTTCGGGCAAGGCCAAGACCGTGCGCCTGTCCTATTGGCAGGCCAATGGGCTGGGCGATGGCGGCAAGGTGAGCGAGATCAAGGCGACCGACGAGCTGGTGCCGGCAATGCTGGACCTGGTCGAGAAGATGGCCGAGCATTTCGCGCAGCCCGGCACGCCCTACACGGCCCTGCCCTGGCCTGCCTACATCCCGCACTTCAACGACTACGCCCATCTCGAACGCGCCGCTGAATGGTCGACGATGGGCAAGGATGACGAGGAATGAGTCTCCTCGATCCCCTGGCGCAGGCGACGAAGGACCAGCGGCTCGCCACCGCCCCCGACCAATCGGCCTGGGTCGAGGCCAATGCCGGCACCGGCAAGACCAAGGTGCTGACCGATCGCGTCACGCGCCTGCTGCTCGACCGCGTGAAGCCCGAACGCATCCTTTGCCTCACCTTCACCAAGGCGGCGGCCGCCGAGATGCGCAACCGGCTGGCCGCCCAGCTCGGCCGCTGGACGATGTCCGACGACGCCGGGCTCGACGAGGCCATCGAGAAGCTGATCGACCGCAAGCCCGAGCCCGACGAGCGCATCGTCGCCCGGCGCCTGTTCGCGCGCGTGCTCGACGCACCGGGCGGCATCAACATCCTGACCATCCACGCCTTCTGCCAGGCGTTGCTCAAGCGCTTCCCGCTCGAAGCCGGTGTCGCGCCGGGCTTCGAGGTGCTGGACGAGACCGAGGCGCAGGCGCTGCTGCGCCACGCCCAGGACGAGCAGATGGAAGCCCTGGCCGCCAACGAGGCGCCGCAGGCGCTGGTCGATGCGCTGGCCTCCGTGGCCGGGCGCATCTCGATCGCCGAGTACGCCGAGCTGATGACGAAGCTTTTGGGCGACCGCGCCTGGCTGCTGTCGCGCATCGGCAACGAGGCCGGGCTGCAGCGCGTGCGAGCCGAGCTTGCCACGGAGATGGGCTGCTCGCCCGACGATACAGCGGACAAGCTCAAGGTCGACGCCTGCCGGGAAACGGCCTTTGACGCCACGGACCTGCGCAACGCCGCCGCGGCGCTGCGCAAGGGCGGCAAGAAGGACGTCGAGCGGGCCGACCTGATCAGCGAATGGCTCGCCGCTGGCGAGGGGCGGCCGTCCCTGCTGGCGCGTTACCGCGAGGCCTTCTTCACCGACAAGGGCGAGATCCTGAAGCGACTGGCGACCAAGGCCGCCATCCAGGCCATGCCGGACATCGAAGAGGTGCTCGAGCGCGAGGCCGTGCGAGTCGGGCTGGCGCTCGACCGCATCAATGGCGCGGCGCTGGTCGAGTGCACGGTGGCGCTGCTGCGACTCGGTCTCGACCTCGCCGGCCGCTACGCTGGCGCCAAGCGGCGCCGGGCAGCCCTCGACTACGACGACCTGATCGTCGCCACGCGCCGCCTGCTGGAAAGTGAGGAGAGTGCCGCATGGGTGCTCTACAAGCTCGACGGCGGCCTCGACCACGTGCTGGTCGACGAGGCGCAGGACACCAATCCCGACCAGTGGGAAGTGATCCGACGCCTGACTGAGGAATTTTTCGTCGGCCAGGGCGCGGTCGAGCGCAGCCGGACCGTGTTCGCGGTGGGCGACATCAAGCAGTCGATCTTCGGCTTCCAGCGGGCCGACCCGCGCAAGCTCAAGGAGATGCGCGAATGGTTCGCCGGCCGCATCAAGCTCGCCGAGCAGAAGTTCCAGCCGGTCGATCTCAACGTCTCCTTCCGCTCGACACCCGCCGTGCTCGATGCGGTCGACTGGGTGTTCGAGCAGGACGCGGCGGCGCACGGCGTCGATGAGCCTGGCAACGTCTACCACCTGCCCAGCCGCAAGGACGAACCCGGCCGCGTCGAACTGTGGCCGCTGGTCAGCGCCTCGGAGGACGAGGTCGACCCGACAGACGTCATCGGGCCGAAGGGCTCGGCGCTGCCGCCGCATCAGCGACTGGCGCGGCTGATTGCGGTGCATGCCAAGAGCCTGATCGGCACGGAGCGGCGCGCCCGCGACGGCGAGCTGCTTCATGCCGGCCACTTCATGGTGCTGGTGCGTCGGCGCAACGAGTTCGTCAACGCGCTGGTGCGTGAGCTGAAGCGGGAGGGCGTCGAGGTCGCAGGCGTCGACCGGCTGAACCTCGGCGAGGAACTGGCGATCCAGGACCTGCTGGCCATGGCGCGCTTCGTCCTGCTGCCGCAGGACGATCTCAACCTCGCGGCCCTGCTGAAGTCGCCGCTGATCGGGCTCAGCGAGGACGAGCTCTTCACCCTGGCGTGGAACCGGCCAGGCCATCTGTGGCGCGCCTTGCGCGAGCGCTCGGGGGAACTCTCCTATGCCACTGCCTACCGGCGGCTTTCCGATTGGCTGCGTCGCGCCGACTACGTAACGCCGTTCGATTTCTTCGCCACCGCGCTCGGCCCCGAAGGAGACCGCGTCCGCCTGCTCGAGCGGCTCGGTCACGAGGCTGCCGATCCGATCGACGAGCTGCTGGCGCGCGCCCTGCAATACCAGCAGAGCGAAGGCCATTCCCTGCAAGGCTTCCTGCGCTGGTTCGAGGCGGGCGGCGGCGAGATCAAGCGCGACCTCGACCAGAACCGCCGCCGCGAGGTGCGCATCCTGACGGTGCATGCCGCCAAGGGACTGCAGGCGCCGATCGTCTACCTGCCCGACACCACGCGCGTGCCGCGCGATGTCGAGCGGCTGCTGGCCGGCGGCAACGGCGAAACGCGGCTCTGGGTGCCGCGTGCCGACGACGCCAACGAGGCCGCCCGCCTGTGGCGCGGCGAGGTGCGCGACCGCGCGTTGCAGGAGCAGAATCGCCTGCTCTACGTCGCCATGACCCGCGCCGAGGACCGGCTCTATGTCGGCGGCTGGTACGGCGCGCGCAAGCCCGATCGCGGTTGCTGGTACGAGCGCATCGAGGCCGGGCTGCGCGCCAGCAGCGACGCCGAGATTTCTACCGATAGTGCCCAGCCGCGCAGCCGGGCCGAGCCGCGCGCGTTCGACTTCACCCAGCCGTCGCTGCTGGGCGCCAACGGCTGGGAAGGCGACGGCTATGAGCTCACGAATGCGGGCACGATCGGCGTGTCCAAGCAGGCGGAGCTGGCTTTGGAGGCGGCGGAACCGCTGCCGCCCTGGAGTCGCAGGGCTGCTCCCGCCGAACCCGATCCGCCGACGCCGCTTGCACCTTCACAGCCGTTGCCCGACGAAGCGCTGGCGGGGCCGCGCGCCTTCAGCCCGTTGACGTCGGGCGATCCGCGGCGCTGGAAACGCGGTCAGCTTCTGCACGAGCTGCTGCGGCACCTGCCGTCGATCGCACCGGCCGAGCGCCAGGAGGCAGCGCGACATTTCCTTGCACAACCGGCCCACGGGTTGAGCGAAGAGGAGTTCGCGGCCTGGGGCGGCGAAGCGTTGGCCGTCACCGAGGCGTCGGCGCACGCCGCCTTGTTCGCCGAAAGCTCGCGCGCCGAGGTGCCGTTGATCGGCACGGTGCGGACCCGGCGCGGCACCTTCACGGTGAGCGGCCAGGTTGATCGCCTGGCCGTGTCCGAGCACGAGGTGCTGATCGTCGACTACAAGACCAACCGGCCGCCGCCCGAGGCCGCGGCGGAGGTGGCGCTGGCCTACCGCCGCCAGCTGGCGCTCTACCGGGCGTTGCTGGCTGAGATCTATCCCGGCCGCACGGTGCGGGCCTTTCTCCTGTGGACGGCGGTGCCGTTGCTCATGGAAATCGATGCAAAAACCTTAGACGAATCAATGCCATACGCGGCCGCATCTTGACTCGCCCGGTGCGCGTTCCTAGCTTTGGGCCCAAGGGCGGCGCCGGTCCATCGACCGGCCTGTAGTGTTTTTGGGAGAACCCATATGACCGTCAAAGCGACCGATACCTCCTTCGAGCAGGAAGTCCTGAAGTCCGACACGCCCGTCCTGGTCGACTTCTGGGCCGAATGGTGCGGCCCGTGCCGCATGATCGGCCCCTCGCTCGAGGACATTGCCAAGGAGATGGATGGCAAGCTCAAGGTGGTGAAGGTCAACATCGACGAGAACCCGACGACGCCGTCGCGTTACAACGTCCGTTCGATCCCCACCCTGCTGCTGTTCAAGAACGGCCAGGTTGCCGCCACCAAGATCGGCGCCGAGCCGAAGCAGAAGCTGGTGAGCTGGATCAACACCGTCGTCAGCTAGGCACGGGCGCTCAACCGTTGCGGGCCAGCACCGTGCCCGCGAGGTAGAGCGAGCCGCAGATCAGGATGCGCATCGGCGCGGGCTGGGTAGCCAGAAGGTCTTCCAGCGCCGCGCCGACGTCGTTTGCGGGCAGGCAATCCAGGCCGACCTCGGCAGCACGCACGCAGGCTTCCTGCGGCGTGTAGGCGGCATGGCCCTCGATCGGCACGGCGCGCGCGGTCTGCGCGTAGCGACCCAAGGGCCGCAGGAAGCCTGAGGCGTCCTTGGTCGTGAGCATGCCAAAGATCAAGTAGAGCGGCAGGGCAGCCGGCTCCTTGGTCCATTCGGCGGCCTGGCGCGCCAGCACGATGCCGCAATCCTCGTTGTGGCCGCCGTCGAGCCACAGCTCGCTGGCTGGTGGCATGGCATCGACCAAGGGGCCGCGCGAGAGCTTCTGCAACCGCGCCGGCCAGTCGACCGACGCCAGGCCCTTGCGGATCGCGGCATCGTCGATGCGGAACTGCGCGGCGCGCAAGCGCTCGATGCAGGCAACCGCCGTGGCGGCATTGTCGATCTGATGGGCACCGACCAGGGCCGGCGCCGGCAGGTCCATGCCTAAAAGGTCGCTGTCATAGCGAAAGCCGTTGGCGGTCGGCCTGACCTGCCATTCGCGGCCCATGCGAAACAACGGAGCGGTGAGCTCGGCGGCCCGGGCAGCGATCACGCCTGCGCTCGCCTCGCGCTGGCGGCCGATCACGGCCGGCACGGCGCGCTTCAGGATGCCCGCTTTCTCGGCGGCGATCTTCTCCAGCGTGTCGCCGAGGAAGCTGGTGTGGTCGTAGCCGATCGGCGTAATGGCCGAGAGTGCCGGATTGACCACATTGGTCGTGTCGTTGCGCCCGCCCATGCCGACCTCGAGCACGGCAAGATCGGCTGGCACACGCGCGAAAGCGAGGAACGCCGACACGGTCGTGATCTCGAAGAAGGTGATCGGCTGCTCGTTGTTGGCCTGCTCGGCCTCGGTCAGCACGTCTTCCAGCATGTCGTCGCTGATCAGATCGCCGGCGACGCGGATGCGCTCGTTGAAGCGCACCAGGTGCGGCGAGGTGTAGACATGGACCCGATAGCCCGCCGCCTCGGCCATGGCGCGCAAATAGGCGACCAGCGAGCCCTTGCCGTTGGTGCCGGCGACATGAACGACCGGCGGCAACTTGAGATGCGGTGAGCCGACGTCGGCCAGCAGCCGCTCGATGCGCCCAAGCTCGAGGTCGATGAGCTTGGGATGCAGCCGCATGAGGCGGTCGAGAATCGCATCGGTCATTTGACGTGACCTTGGGCGTCAGCGGCCCGCGACAGCCAGGCTGCGGCTCTCGGCAACCGGCTCCATCAGCAGCGACACCAGGCGGATCAGGGTTTCCCTGAGCTTGTGGCGGTGCACGACGGCATCGACCATGCCGTGCTCCAGCAGGTATTCGGCGCGCTGGAAGCCCTGCGGCAGCTCCTGGCGGATCGTGTCCTGGATGACGCGCGGGCCGGCGAAGCCGATCAGGGCGTCGGGCTCGGCGATGTGCACGTCGCCCAGCATGGCGAACGAGGCCGACACGCCGCCGGTCGTCGGATCAGTCAGCACGACGATGTAGGGCAGGCCCGCTTCCTTGACCTTGCGCACGGCGATGGTGGTGCGCGTGAGCTGCATCAGCGACAGGATGCCTTCCTGCATGCGCGCCCCACCCGAGGCGGAGAAGGCGATCAGCGGCGCCCGGCGGGCGATGGCGAGATCGGCCGCCATCACCAGACCCTCGCCGACCGCGGTGCCCATCGAGCCGCCCATGAAATCGAAGTCGAGCAGCGCCATCACGGTGGCGCGGCCGCCCATTGTGCCGCTGGCCACGACCAGGGCGTCGCTGCGGCCATCGGACTTGGCCTGCGCCTCCTTGAGCTTGGCGTCGTAGCGCTTGGTGTCGCGGAACTTCAACGGATCGACCGGCACGCGCGGCAGCGGATGCAGCTCGTATTTGCCCTCGTCGAACAGGTGCGGCAGCCGCTTCAGCGGCCGGATGCGCATGTGGTGGCCGCAGTGGGTACAGACCTCCTGGTTGGCCTCCCAGTCGCGCATGAACAGCATCTGCTCGCACTTGGGACACTTCAGCCAGAGATTGTCCGGCGTCTCCTTGCGCGAGATCAGGGCCTTGAGCTTGGGTCGGACGAAGTTCGTCAGCCAGTTCATGGCGGCGGTATCGCACGAACCGCCGCCCCGGCCAAGGCGGCCCCTTCGGCGCCCAACGTCACCGCCAGAACTGCCCGAACGGCGCGGTTATTTCCTGGGGTTTCTTCACTTGGCAGAACAGTTTCCGCGCCTGGTAGTCAGCGCACAACGCCTGCGCCGTGGCCGGCTCGAGATCGGCGATGATGGCGGCCTGCTTGGTCACCTTGTTGGAGCTGACCGGCAGAATCCATTCCTTGCCCAGCCGCGTGAAGCCCAGGCGCGCGATGTCCGACTGCCCGACATCGTAGGCGTGCCGCGCCGAGCGCCAGTCGGGATAGGTGCCGAGCCAGGCCGCGTCGCCCGGCATGTCGTAGCGGATGGTGCCGCACTCGCTCTGGTCGAGCACCGTCGCAGGGCCGCCCTGGCCGTTGCGGACCTGCCAGATCTTGGGCCGGTTGCCGCCGGTCTTCAGCGCAAAGGCCTCGTCGAGCAGCCGGACGATGAACTCATCGCGCAGGTCGGCGCGGCGGAAGCCGAAGACGACGGCAACCAGGCGACGGCCGTCACGCACCGCGCTGCCCACGATGTTGAAGCCCGAGGCGCAGACGAAGCCGGTCTTCAGCCCGTCGGCATAGGGCGCATAGAGATCGAGAAATTTGATACCCGGTCCGACCTTCGTCTTGCCGAGGTAGAATTCCTGGGTGTGGAAGTAGCCGTAGTACTCGGGGAACTGCTTCACCAGGGCCATCGCCAGCAGCGCCATGTCGCGTGCCGTGGTGAGCTGGCCGGCATCGGGCAGGCCACTGGCATTGCGGAACTGGGTGGCGTTCATGCCGATGCGCGCCGCCGTTTCGGTCATGCGCACGCCGAATTGAGCTTCCGTTCCGGAGATCAGCTCGGCGAAGCCGCTGGCCACGTCGTTGGCCGAGCGGGCGACCAGCGCCTGCAGCCCCTGCTCCACGGTGATGGCCTGGCCGGCGGCCAGGCCGAGCTTGGACGGCGGCTTGGCCCGCGCCACTTCCGACAGGGTCATGGGCGAGGCGAGCGTCAGCCGGCCGGCCTTCAATTCCTCGAAGACGATGTAGATCGTCATCATCTTGGTGAGCGAGGCCGGGTGCCAGAAGGCCCCGGCATTGCGATCCAGCAGGGTTTCGCCGGTGGCAACGTCGATCACCACGTAGGGGCCGGCCTGGACCGGGCCGGACGGCGAGGTCACCGCGGCGATCTGGGCACGCGCGGGAAGGGTGAGGCCGACCAGGGTGAGGATGCAAAGCAGTAAGCGTAATTTCATTGCCCGCCGACGCATGAAGACTCCCCGACGCATCATACGCCCTTCCACGCGCCCGCGGGAGGCATTAGATCGGTGCAATGCTCAAAGTCATGATCGCCCCCGTCACCCCGTTCCAGCAGAACTGCTCCATCATCTGGTGTGACGAGACCATGGAAGGCACCGCTGTCGATCCGGGCGGCGACTTCGACATGCTGAAGGACGCCATCGCCCAGCAGGGCATCACGGTGACCAAGGTGCTGCTGACGCACGGCCACGTCGACCATGCCTCGGCCGCCGGCACCATGGCCGAGCATTACGGCGTGAAGATCGAGGGGCCGCACGAGGACGACCTGTTCCTGATCGAGGGCCTGCCCGACTCCGGCCGCAAGTACAACTTCCCGGCCTACAAGCCGTTCGTGCCCGACCGCTGGCTGACCAACGGCGAGACCGTGAGCCTGGGCAACCTCACCTTCGACGTGGTGCACTGCCCCGGCCATACGCCGGGGCACGTCGTGTTCGTGCACAAGCCCGCCAAGGTGGCGTTCGTCGGCGACGTGCTGTTCCGGGGCTCGATCGGCCGCACGGATTTTCCGCGCGGCAATCACGAGCAGTTGCTCGGCTCGATCCGCAAGCGGCTGTGGCCGCTCGGCGACGACATCACCTTCGTGCCCGGCCATGGCCAGACCTCGACCTTCGGCTGGGAGCGCAAGACCAATCCCTTCGTCGCCGACCTGCTGTTCGACGACGAAGATGACGCACCGGCCTGATCGAGACGCCGTGGTAGGTTTTCCGCCGTCCAGCTCGATGGGACGGTCGCATGGAACAGCGCTTTGCGTTCAACGAGATAGCGGGTGTCTATACGACCTCGCGTCCCGGCTATCCCGATGCGCTTGTCGACGACGTCATTTCCTATGCCAGCCTGAAGCCGGGCAATGCCATTCTCGAAGTCGGTTGCGGCACCGGCCAGGCGACCAAGAGCTTCGCCGCACGAGGCTTTCCAATCCTGGCCATCGACCCCGGACCGGAGATGGTGCGCGAGGCAGGAACGGCCCTGGCGCAATTCGGCAATGTCACGCTCGTTCGGTCCACGTTCGAAGCCTTGCCGGCGGAACCGGCATCCTTTCAGCTGATCGTTGCGGCACAGTCGTGGCACTGGGTTGCGCCGGAGGTGCGGTTTGCCAAAGCCGCCGAGACGCTGTCGCCGCGCGGGGCGCTGGCGGTGTTCGGCCATGTTCCGGTGGGCATGGCCGCACCGTTGCTCGGCCAGTTCAAGCAACTCTACCGGCAGCACATAGATTACGACGGGCCGCCGCCGGAAGCTTGGTACTTGCCCAGCGGCCCCTTCAAGGGGTGGTTCGACGACTCAGGCGTGTTTGGACCCGTCGAACACAGGGCCTATCCGTGGAAGTGGCAGCACACGACGTCAAGCTATACGGACTTCCTGCGCTCGCGCTCGGATCATCGGATGATCGAGCCGGCGAAACTCGAAGCCCTGCTCGGCGATATCGCTGACGCGATCGACGGTCAGGGCGGGCAGTTCGAGATCGACTACGAAACCCATCTCTACGTCGCTCGCCGCACCGACAGCGACTGAAGCTCCGAGACCGATCTCGTCACCCACCAGTCGCCCAGCGCATCGACCAGGGGAACGAGCGTGCGGCCCGACGGCGTAAGCGTGTAGTCGACGTGGCGCGGATAGCCTGGATGGTCGGTGCGACTCACGATGCCGGCCTTCTCCAGCTTGCGCAGTTCCAACGCCAGCATCCGGTGGGAGACCGTCGGATTGTCGCGCCGCAGGTCGCTGAAACGCTTGGTGCCGTCCTTGAGATAGTACAGCAGCAGCGTGGGCCAGCGTCCGCTCAGCACCTGCATGACCTGCTCGATCGGACAGCGGGAGACGACGTCCTTCATTGCCTGCGCTCGTTCTGGTTACAGAAATGTGCGTACTTCACTTGGGTGGCGAGATGCCTAGGTTCCAGGACATTCACGTCACCCACCTCAGGATTACGTCAATGGAACCGATCCTTCTCTACGGCTTTCCGCTCGGCACATCGATGGGCCTCGTCGCCACGCTGGAATGGCTGGGCCAACCCTATCGCCTCTGCCGCGTCGACATGCTGGGCGAGATGCGCAAGCCCTCCTATGCCGGCGTGAACGCGCGTCACGAGACGCCTGTGCTGATCACGGAGGACGGTCGCGCGCTCAGCGAGACCATGGCGATCGCGGCTCACCTCGAGGCGCGCGATACCGAGCGGCGCGTCAGCTTCGAACCGGGCTCGCCGCAAGCGGACCGGATGCATCAGCTGATGGCCTTCCTCAACACCGGCTTCACCGCCGCTTTCGCGCCGCTGTGGGTGGCGATGGAGCTGGCGTCGCCCGACCCGGCCTATCAGGCGGCGCTGCGCCGCTTCGGCCGCGACGCCGTCATCAAGCGCCACGACCAGCTCGAGGCCATGCTCGACGGCAGCCCATGGCTTGCCGGCGAACGACGGACGATGGCTGACGGCCTGCTGGCCGGCGTGGCGCGCTGGCTCGAATTCCACGAGGTCGCCGACATCGCGCGCTGGCCGAAGCTGCAGGCGCTTCGCCGGCGCGTCGCGGCGGATCCGGCCGTCGCCTATGCCACCGCATTGGAGAACGGCGAGAGCCTGAAGGGTTCGAGCAACTGCCTCGGTCAGCTGCCGCTTGCCGACGTGGTCAGCCGCTTCGGCCGCTAGTCCGCGGCACCGCTGACGACCAGCGCCAACGCATGCACTGCCATCAGAGCAGCGACCCTGGCCGCATTATTGCTGTCTCACCCAAGGGGTGCAGTCCACAAGTTGGCGGGAACTGGCAGCCTCCTCGATTGGATGCGGACGCGCCTGTCGGTCGTCGACCACAGACGCGCCGCGCGACGGACATTGGACACATAGTATAACGGCAGTATGATCCAGTCAACAACTTAAGTCAGCGGCAGCCAAACTCGTTTTCGCGTCTTTCTGGGCGCCGTGCTTTCAAGCCCGAGCTAGGGCAGCAGCCCCAGTGACAACTGCAGGTCGTGCCGGCCGGCCGCCAGCGCCGGCGGCATGTCAGCGGAGGCGTGCGACTGGTCGTAGTGCTGCCGGACGTAGTCGAGGCCGTGTCGCAGCATGTCCTTGTTGAAACGCGGCGGCTTGGACGCCAAGGCCGCGAGCGCACCGGGCGAGCGCTCGTGGACGGGCCGCGAGAACGCGGCGAGCTCGACTTCGGCAACGAGGAACATGCCGCACGCCATCGCGCCCAGGGCATAGGAGAGGCATTCCTCTTCCCAACGGTCGGGCTCGCGATGTTCGGCGTCGAGATGATCGAGGGCAGCGATGAAGTTGTCGTAAAGGCGGTTCTTGCGCTCGACGTCCATCGGCTGCATACGCTCCTCCTCGCTTTCAAGGGGCGCATATGGGCGCGAGATCGTGACCCGGCAATGACGATCGGATCACATTCCTAGATTGGTCACAGCGGGGGTTACGCCTTGCTGACGCTGCGCACGCCGCCTGCAAGTGCCTGGACGTCGGCCAGCACACCGGCCGTGAGGCCGGGCGTGGGCTTGCCATCGGCATCGAGCCCTGCCTTCACGCGATCGACGATGGCGGTGCCGACGACGGCAGCATCGGCATGGCGCGCCACGGCTGCCGCCTGCTCCGGTGTCCTGATGCCGAAGCCGACGCCGACCGGCAGCTTGGTGTGGCGCTTGATGCGCGCGACGTGGGTGGCGACCGTCTCCTCGGTCGCCGACTTGGTGCCGGTGATGCCGAGCACCGAGACGAAGTAGACGAAGCCCGCCGAGTACTTCAGCACGGCCGGCAGGCGCTTGTCGTCGGTCGTGGGCGCGGTCAGCAGCACCGTGTCGAGGCCGTTCGCCTCGGCGTGCGGCTTCAGCTCGTCGGCCTCTTCCGGCGGCAGATCGACCAGGATGAAGCCATCGACGCCCGCCGCCGCGGCTTCCTTGCAGAAGCGCTCGGCGCCGCGCTGGTAGACGAGGTTGTAGTAGCCCATCAGCAGGATCGGCGTGTCGTTGTCGCCGGTCTCCTTACGGAAGCGGCGCACCATGTCGAAGGTGCCGTCGACCGTCATGCCGGCCTTGAGTGCGCGCTGGCCCGCGACCTGGATCGAAGGACCGTCGGCCATCGGATCGGTGAACGGCATGCCGAGCTCGATCAGGTCGGCGCCGGCCGCCGGCAGGCCCTTGAGGATGTCGTAGCTCACTTCGGCATTGGGATCGCCGGCGGAGATGTAGATCACGAGCCCGGCGCGCTTGTCGGCCTTGAGCTTCTCGAAACGCTTGGTGATGCGGCTCATATCAGACCTTCATCCCCTCAGATTGTCATACCGAGCCGTTCGGCGACGGCGAACACGTCCTTGTCGCCGCGGCCGCAGAGATTCATCACCAGCAGATTGTCCTTGGGCAGGGTCGGCGCGAGCTTGGTGACGTGGGCCAGCGCATGCGCGGGCTCGAGCGCCGGGATGATGCCCTCGAGCCTGCACAGCAGCTGGAAGGCCGTCAGCGCCTCGCTGTCGGTCGCCGAGACGTATTCGACGCGGCCCTGCTCCTTCAGCCACGAATGCTCGGGGCCGATACCGGGATAGTCGAGGCCAGCCGAGATCGAATGCGCCTCGGTGATCTGGCCTTCCTTGTCCTGCAGGAGATAGGTGCGATTGCCGTGCAGCACGCCGGGCCGGCCGCCGGTCAGCGATGCGGCATGCTCGCCGGTCTCGACACCCTTGCCGCCGGCCTCGACGCCGACGATGCGCACGCCCTTGTCGTCGAGGAAGGGATGGAACAGGCCCATGGCGTTGGAGCCGCCGCCGATGCAGGCGACCAGCGTGTCGGGCAGCCGGCCTTCCATCTCCATGATCTGGGTGCGCACCTCGTTGCCGATCACGCACTGGAAGTCGCGCACCATCGCCGGATAGGGGTGCGGGCCCGCCACCGTGCCGATGCAGTAGAAGGTCGTCTCGCAGGTCGCCACCCAGTCGCGCAGCGCCTCGTTCATGGCGTCCTTCAAGGTCGAGGAGCCGGACGTCACCGGCCGCACTTCAGCGCCCAGCATCTTCATGCGGAACACGTTGGGTGCCTGGCGCTCGACGTCGACCGAACCCATGAAAACGACGCAGGGAATGTCGAACAGGGCGCAGGCCGTCGCCGTGGCGACGCCATGCTGGCCCGCGCCGGTCTCGGCGATGACGCGCGTCTTGCCCATGCGCTTGGCCAGAAGCACCTGGCCCAGCACGTTGTTGATCTTGTGGCTGCCGGTGTGGTTCAGCTCATCGCGCTTGAAGTAGATCTTGGCGCCGCCGAGATGCTTGGTCAGGCGTTCCGCGTAGTAGAGCGGGCTCGGCCGGCCGGCGTACTGGGCCAAGAGATAATTCAGCTCACCCTGGAACTGCGGATCGGCCTTGGCCTCGTTGTAGGCCTTCTCCAGCTCGAGGATCAGCGGCATCAACGTCTCGGCGACGTAGCGGCCGCCGAAAAGGCCGAAATGCCCGCGCTCGTCGGGGCCGGTGCGGAAACTGTTGGGTGAGGTTGGCATCGCTGTTCCTGTCGGGACGCCGGACTTAGCAGCCCCGACAGGGGTCGGTCAAAAGCCCTACCTGCGCTTGCTCTTGGCCGATTTCCCCTTGGCCTTGGCCTTCGGCGCAGCCTTGGCCTTCGGCGCGGCCTTGGCGCGGGCAGTGGGCTTGGCGGCAGCGCGACCGGCCGGCGCATCCTCGACCTCGACGATCACCTCGATCTCGACCGGGATTCCGCGCGGCAGCGAGCCCATGCCGACGGCCGAACGCGCGTGCCGGCCGCGGTCGCCGAACACCGAGACGAAGAGATCGGAGCAGCCGTTGATCACCTCGGGCTGCTCGCCGAATTCCGGTGTGGCGTTGACCATGCCCAGAAGCTTGACGATGCGCTTGACCCGGTCGAGGTCGCCCAGTTCGGCCTTCATCACGGCGATCAGGCTCAAGCCGGTCTGGCGGGCATACTCGTAGCCCTGCTCCTTGGTGAAGTCGCGACCAACCTTGCCGACGGGCAGCGGATGGCCGGGCAGGCCCGGGCCCTTGCCGGCGAGATAGAGCAGGTTGCCGGTACGCACGGCGTTCACGTAGTTGGCCATCGGCGAGGTGGGCTTGGTGAGCTCGATGCCGAGCTCCTTCAGCCGCTGTTCGGTCTTCATGCAGTTTCCTTTCAGAGCGCCTTCACGCGATCGAGGAAGGCGCGGATCAAGTCGACCGATTTCACACCGCGACTCGATTCGACGCCAGAGGAAACGTCGACGCCACGCGCGCCGGTCACGCGCACTGCTTCAGCGACATTGTCGGGCCTGAGTCCGCCGGCCAGCAGCCACGGCAGCGGCACCGTTCGGCCGGACAGGAAGGTCCAGTCGAAGGCGATCGCGTTGCCGCCGGGCAAGGTGCCCTCGGCGCCTTCGAACATCAGCCGGTCGGCGACCGCGGCGTAGGCCGCGATGCCGCGCTCGGCGTCGCCCGACTGGCCGACCTTGATCACCTTCATCACCGGCTTACCGGTACGCGCCTTGATCGCCGCGACCCGCTCGGGCGTTTCCGCGCCATGCAGCTGCAACAGGTCGATGGCGCCGGTCGCCAGCCGCTCGTCGAGCAGGGCATCGTCGGGATCGACGAACAGGCCCGTCCGGATCACGCTCTTCGGCACGCGCGCGCCCAGCGCCTTCAGCACGTCGTTGGAGGCGACATGGCGCGGCGAGCGCGGATAGGTGACGAAGCCCACGAAACGCGCACCGGCCGCGACCGCGGTATCGACCGTCTCCGGGGTCGACAGTCCGCAGATCTTGGCCTCGATGGTCATAGGTCGTTGACGCCGGCTTCGCGGGCGATCGCTTCAGCAGCGGCCCGCGGATCGGCGGCCTGGTAGATCGGCCGACCCACCACCAGGTTGGTCGCGCCGAGATCGACCGCCTGGCGTGGCGTCATCGCCCGTTTCTGGTCGTTGGCGGCGCTGCCGACGGGCCGGATGCCCGGCACCATGAGCACGAAATCGGGACCGCATTGCTTGCGCAGGGCGGCGATCTCATGCGGCGAGCAGATCACGCCGTCGAGGCCGCTGGCATGCGCCAGGGCGGCCAGCCGCAGCACCTGATCTGACGGATCGGCGTTGACGCCGGTGGCCTCGAGGTCCGAGCGATCGAGCGAAGTCAGCACCGTCACGCCCAGGAGCCTGGGCCGCGGCACGTTGTGCTTGGCAGCCTGCGCGGCAGCTTCGTCGACCGCCGCCATCATCATTTCGCGGCCGCCGCCGGCGTGGATGGTGATGAAGGTCGGCGCGAGCTCGACCACGGCACGGATGCCGCCGGCCACGGTGTTGGGAATGTCGTGCAGCTTGAGATCGAGGAAGAAGCCGACCCCCGTGGCGCGCACCGGTGTCGGAAAGGCATAGCGCACGCCCGGTGCACCATGCGCCAGGAAGAATTCCAGCCCCAGCTTGATGCCGCCGACGGCAGGCTTTGGCCCGCCGGCGATGGACTGGATCAGCTTGGTGGCTTGCGCGAGATCGATCGTGTCGACGCCGCAGTAGATGGGGTTGGCGCGGGTCCTCATGGCGGGGCGCAACCTAATGGCCGAGGTCCTGCCGGGCAAGCGCTCCGCTACTCAGCTGCGAACGACTTCGAATGGGTTCGCTGCCAGAGATCATCGACGTGGAAGTCGATCAAACCGCTTGGGGTCTCCCAGGCGAGACTTTGACCTTCGGATTGGACGAACAACCGATGCAGGAAAACGGCAGGTTCCTGCAAATACGCTAGAGCCTCACCCTTGGCGATATCTGCACGAAAATCGACGACGCTCTTCGAGCCGTCCGACCATTCGATCGCGACCGTGAAGTCCGATCGAGGCGTCGCTCGCGCAATTGAATGTCGAGCCATTAGTCCAGTCTCCTAGGGGACTTCCATCAACCCGTCTCCGTGGGCCAGTGTCCATTCGCGTAGCCGCCGACGATGGCGTGCAGAGACACGGCCTTCCACCTCGACAACTTCTTCGATGCGAATTCGTGCATGAAAATCAGCACCTTGCGCATGAAAGTGGGCCGGGGCGTGATCGTCGAAGTACAGCAAGATCAAAATGCCGTCGACAACAGCGACTGTCGGCATGACCTCAGGAACTGCGCACCCGGCGGACGGCATCCTTCCAGCCGGCATAGCGGCGGTCGCGCGAGGCGGCGTCCTCGGCGGGGCGGAAGGCGCGGTCGAGGGCCCAGGTCTGAGACAGGGCCTCCAGCGAGGGCCACAGGCCCGCGTGCAGGCCTGCCAGGAAGGCGGCGCCCAGGGCGGTCGTCTCGGTCACCCTGGGGCGCTCGACGGGCACGGCCACGGTGTCGGCCAGGCGCTGCATCAAGGGATCGTTGACCACCATGCCGCCATCGACGCGCAGCTCGTCGATCTGCGCGCCATCACCGCGCATGGCCTCGACCAGGTCGCGTGTCTGGAAGCACACCGAATCGAGCGTGGCTGCCGCGATCTCGGCCGGGCCACTGTCGCGCGTCAGGCCGAGCAGCGCACCGCGCGCGCCGGCATCCCAGTAGGGCGCCCCCAGGCCGACGAAAGCCGGCACCATGTAGACGCCGTGATCGGCTTTGGCTTGGGCCGCCACCGGCTCGACATCGGATGATTTGGCGATCAAGTGCAGGCCGTCGCGCAGCCATTGCACGGCCGCGCCGGCGATGAAGATGCTGCCCTCGAGCGCATAGGTCCGCCGGCCGTCCAGCTGATAGGCGATGGTGGTGAGCAACCGATTGTGCGAGCGCATCGCGATGCTGCCGGTATTGAGCAGCGCAAAGCAGCCCGTGCCGTAGGTCGCCTTGACCATGCCGGGCTTCACGCAGGCCTGACCCACGGTCGCCGCCTGCTGGTCGCCCGCCATGCCCAGCACCGGCACCGGCGCGCCCAGGATGTCGGCCGTGGCGACGCCGAGCTCGCCCGAGCAATCGACGACCTTGGGCAACAATGGCGCCGGCACGCCGATGAGCTTCAGCAAGCCCGCATCCCAATCGCCGGTGCGGATGTCGAGCAGCAGACTGCGGCTGGCATTGGTGGCGTCGCTCGCATGCACCTTGCCGCCGGTGAGGCGCCACAGCAGGAAGCATTCGATGGTGCCGGCGGCCAGCGCGCCCTTCTCCGCTGCCGCCCGGCTGCCGGCGACGTGGTCGAGGATCCAGGCGATCTTGGTGCCGGAAAAATACGGATCGAGGATTAGGCCGGTCTTTGCCGTGACCTCGTCTTCGTGACCGGCACGCTTCAGCGCGTCGCAGCGGTCGGCCGTGCGGCGGTCCTGCCAGACGATGGCGTTGTGGATCGGCTTGCCGGTGGTGTGGTCCCACACGACGGTGGTCTCGCGCTGGTTGGTGATGCCGATGCCGGCCAGCGCCTTGGCGTCGAGCCTGGCCTTGGCGAGCGCCCCGCGGCAGACCTCGACAGTGGCCGACCAGATCTCCTCGGCGTCGTGCTCGACCCAACCGGGCTTCGGAAAGATCTGCGGCAGTTCCTTCTGCGCACTCGCGACCGGCCGGCCGCCATCGTCGAACACGATGGCGCGGGTGCTGGTGGTGCCCTGGTCGATGGCGAGGATGTGCTTGGCGGCCATCCCCGCTTCTTAGCAGGTTTTGAGGCGCCCGCTCAGTGCGCTCGGTCGATGGCGAAGTCGACGGCCTCGAGCATGGCGGCCTTGAGCGGCTTGTCGGGAAACAGGCCCAGCGCGTCGCGCGCCATGGCGCCGTAGTGGCGAGCCCGCTCGAAAGTATCGGTGATGGCGCCGTGGCGGTCGAGCAGGGTCTTGGCGTGCTCGAGGTCGCCGTCGCGCTGGTCGAGCTTCTCGATGGTGCGCTTCCAGAACTCGCGCTCGACGGTGCGGCCGCGCAGGAAGGCCAGGATGATCGGCAGCGTGATCTTGCCCTCGCGGAAATCGTCGCCCACCGACTTGCCGAGCTCGGCCTCGCGGCCGGCATAGTCGAGCGCATCGTCGACCAGCTGGAAGGCGATGCCGAGATTCATGCCGAAGCTCTCGAGCGCCACACGCTCGGGTCCGTCGCGGCCGGCCACCATGGCGCCGACCTCGGCCGCCGCCGCGAACAGCTTGGCGGTCTTGGCCTTGATGACCTCCAGATAAGTCGCTTCGGGCGTGCTGGTATCGCGCTGGCTGACGAGCTGCAGCACCTCGCCCTCGGCGATGGTCGAGGATGCGCGCGACAGTACGCCCAGGATGTCGAGCGAGCCGACATCGACCATCAACTCAAAAGAGCGCGTGAACAGGAAATCGCCGACCAGCACCGACGCCTTGTCGCCCCACACGGCGTTGGCCGAGGGTTTGCCGCGACGCAGCGCGCTGACATCGACGACGTCGTCATGCAACAGCGTGGCCGAGTGGATGAACTCCACGCAGGTCGCGAGCTTGATATGGCGGTCGTCGGCATTGGCATAGCCGCACAGCCGCGCGGCGGCGACCGTCAGCAACGGCCGCATGCGCTTGCCGCCCGCGCCGACCAGGTGATTGGCGAGCTCGGGGATCAGCGCCACCGGCGAGCGCATGCGGGCCAGGATCTCGCGATCGACCAGCGCCATGTCGTCGGCGCACAGGGCCAGCAGCGGTTCCAGGCTCGGCGCCTTGCGCTTGCCCTCGAGGGTGACGACAGTTGCCATGCGGTGAGAATAGTCCTCCAACCAAGTTTGGTTGTTGCGACACGATGTCGTGACATGATCCCCGACATGGAAGGGACCCTGACCGAAGACGCCCTGCTGGGGGGCCGCGTACAACTGTTACAACCCGCGCGCGGCTATCGCGTCGCCGTCGATGCCGTGCTGCTGGCGGCCGCCGTCGATGCCGCGCCCGGCCAGCGTATCCTCGATCTCGGCGCCGGCGTCGGCGCCGTCGGCCTTTGCCTGGCGGCGCGGACCCCGGGCTGCAGCGTCGTCGGTATCGAACTGCAGGGCGCGCTGGCCGAGCTGGCCGAACGAAATGCCACCCTCAACGGCATGGCCGATAGGGTACGAACGGTCATTCACGATCTGGCGGCGCCGTTGCCGGCCGACCTCGGCCGCTTCGACCATGTCGTGACCAACCCGCCCTATCTTGCCGCTGCGGTCGCCGACCCCTCGCCCAACCCATCGAAGGCACTGGCGACCGTCGAATCCAGCGCCGACCTGGCGCGCTGGCTGACGGTCGCGACGATGGCAGCAGAACCTGCAGGGACCCTGCTCATCATTCATCGCAGCGATCGGCTGGAGGAGATTCTCGGCCATCTCGGCCGCCTGGGCTGGGGCGACGTCACGGTGAAGCGCCTGCCGCCCGCGGCGCGCGTCCTGGTGCGCGCCCGCCGCGCCGACCGGCCGGTGCGACGCGATGCGCCGCCCCTCACCCTGCATCGTCCGGACGGCCGATACACCGACGAGGCCGAAGCAATCCTGCGCCACGCCGGCCCGCTTGCCTTCTGAGGTCGCGCCGAGGACATTGCCGCCATGCTGGGTTGGATAAAAGACCGCTTCCGTCGCGGGCCTGTCGTTCCGGTCATCCGTCTCTCGGGTGTCATCGCCTCGGGTGGTCTCTTGGGCAGCCGCGGCCTTTCCATCGAGAGTGTGGCGCCATTGCTCAAGCGCGCCTTCGACATGCGTGGCGCCAAGGCTGTCGCGCTCTCCATCAATTCACCCGGCGGCTCGCCGGTGCAGTCGGCGCTGATCGGCCAGCGCATCCGCCTGCTGGCGGCGGAGAAGGACGTGAAGGTGATCGCCTTCGTCGAGGACGTCGCTGCCTCGGGCGGCTATTGGCTGGCCTGCGCCGCCGACGAGATCATCGTCGACCCGAGCTCGATCGTGGGCTCGATCGGTGTCATCAGCGCGGGCTTCGGCTTCCAGGACCTGATCGGCCGCATCGGCGTCGAGCGTCGCATGCACACCTCGGGCGAGCGCAAGTCGATGCTCGATCCCTTCCGGCCCGAGAAGCCCGAGGACGTCGAGCGCCTG
Source organism: Reyranella sp. (assembly GCA_019750135.1). GTDB lineage: Bacteria > Pseudomonadota > Alphaproteobacteria > Reyranellales > Reyranellaceae > Reyranella. The sequence goes on from JAIEOV010000008.1 coordinate 128,698, forward strand.
CACCGCCTGCAGGCCGAGATCCATGACGGCTTCAAGGACTGGGTGCGCGAGCGCCGCGCCGGCAAATTGAAAGCCGAGGAGACGACGCTGTTCAGCGGCGAGTTCTGGACCGGCAAGCGCGGGCTGGAGCTCGGACTGGTCGACGGCATCGGCGAGTTGCGTGCGACGCTACAGTCACGGTACGGCGCCAAGGTGCATCTGCCGGTGATCGGTCCGCGGCGTCGCCTGCTGTCGCGCTTCGGGCTCGGCGCATCGATTGGCGGAACGGGCATCGACAGCATCGGGCCTGCGACGTTGGCAGCGATCGAAGAGCGCCTACACTGGACACGGTTTGGACTATAGGAACAGGCGATGAAACTGCTCAGCCCCGTGCATCCCGACGACATGTCGGCCGTTCGAACCTGGTTCGAGACGCTCGCCAAGCATTGCCGCGACGTCGACTACGAGGGCGCACGACCTATCTTCGCCGAGGACATGATCGCGTTCGGCACCTTCACCGACTTCATGACCGGCCGCGATCTCGCCGAGGAGAAGCAGTGGCGCAACGTCTGGGGCACCATCCGCAACTTCCGTTACGATCTCAGCAAGATCGAGGCGATCGTCTCGGCCGACCGGCTGACCGCGATCGGCATGGCGGTCTGGCAGTCCGACGGCTTCCACCCCAACGGCGACCGCTTCGACCGTCCGGGCCGCACCACGGTGACCCTCGGCCGCAAGCAGGTCGGCGATCCCTTCATCGCCACCCACACCCACATGTCCCTGTTCCGCGGCACGCCGGAACGGAGCTACGGGAACTTCGGCTGATCTCTTCCGGACCGAGCCTCCGGCTCGCTCATGTCTTCTCATGTTCTCTTTCATATTCCTCTCCCCCTTCGGGGGAGAGGTTAGGTGAGGGGGCGACGCGAAGATCGTCTCCTTTCATCCCCCTCACCTCGCCTCTCCCCCAAGGGCAGGGCTATCGCGTATGGCCATTTTCCCGTCATCCCGAGCGGAGCCGCCCGAAGGGCGGCGCAGTCGAGGGACCTCTTTTTGTCGATGCATCAACAAAACAGGTCCCTCCGCTCCGCCTCGCGTAGCCTGTCCCGAGCACAGTCGAGGGGCTCGGCTCCGGCCTGCCTTCGCCGAAGCGAAGCCGCTTCGGCTTCGCGCAGGCAGGTCGGGATGACGGGGTTTTGCGGTCATATGCGATAGCCCTGCCCCCAAGGGGGCGAGGAGCATGAGAGATGAGCATGAAAAGAGATGAGCGCGCGGGGAAGGTCGCGTCAGACGCGACCCAGCGCGCGGTCCGGAAGACTAAGGATCCATCGCGCCCTTGCGCTCGACGATCATCCGATACTGATCGGGCTGGCGGTGGATCGCGAAGTTGAAGGTCGTGCGCTTGTAGCTTTGGCCGGCGTCGAGGTCGCAGCGATAGACGATCAGCTCGTCGGCCTCGCCGCCGGCGCGCGCCACGACCTTGCCTGACGGCGCCACGATCATCGAATCGGCGAGCGAGGGCACGCCCTCCTCGTTGCCACCCTTGGCCACGCCGACCACCCAGGTGCCGTTCTGGTAGGCGCCGGCCTGCATGGAGAGCTGGTTATGGAACCACGAATGCTCGTCGTGGTCGGGCGAGGGCGCGTTGTGCAGCGGCGTATTGTAGCCCAGCAGCACCATCTCGACGTTCTGCAGGCCCATGACGCGGTAGGTCTCGGGCCAGCGCCGGTCGTTGCAGATGCACATGCCCATGTTGCCGCCGAACGCCTTGAACACCGGGAAGCCGAGATTGCCGACCTCGAAGTAGCGCTTCTCGAGATGCTGGAACGGCCGCTCGGGCTCGTGCTCGGCGTGGCCCGGCAGATGGACCTTGCGATACTTGCCGACGATCTGGCCGTCGCGCTCGACCAGGATTGACGTATTGAAGCGCCGCACGCGGCCGTTCTCGTTGGCGAGCTCGGCATAGCCCAGGCAGAAGCCCATCGCGAGGCGCTTGGCCTCGGTGAAAAGCGGCGCCGTCTCGTTCGACGGCATTTCCTGCTCGAAGAAGGAATCGATCTCGGCCTGGTCGGTCATCCACCAGCGCGGAAAGAAGGTCGTCAGGGTGAGCTCGGGGAAGACCACGAGCTCGCAGCCCATGCGCTTGGCCTCGCGCAGATGCGCGATCAGCCGCTCGACCACGTCGCGGCGCGAATGGCTGCGCTGGATCGGACCCATCTGGGCGGCGCCCACTGTCAGAAAACGCGTCATGTCACCCTCCGGCGAGAATTATCGCCGGGCACCATGCAAGGTCCAAGCCTTATGGCTGGGCAAGCGTGGCGTGGAGCTGATTGTTGAGTGCGCCCCAGGCCTTCTTCCGACGGGTGGCCTCGAGCGCACCGCTCTGCGAATTGCGCCAGAACATGAGGCCCGACCGGCCGGACAGCGTACTCGCCTTGACAACGCTGCCGTCCTCCAGCCGCACGCGCGAGCCGGCCGTGACATAGCAGCCGGCCTCGACCACGCAGTCGTCACCCAGCGAGATGCCGATGCCGGCATTGGCGCCGATGAGGCAGCGCTCGCCGACCGAGACCTGGACCTTTCCGCCGCCTGACAAGGTGCCCATGATCGAGGCACCGCCGCCGACATCGCTGCCGTTGCCGACGATCACGCCGGCGCTGATGCGGCCTTCGACCATGCAGGCGCCGAGTGTGCCGGCGTTGAAGTTGCAGAAACCCTCGTGCATGACCATCGTGCCGGAAGCGAGATGCGCGCCCAGCCGCACACGAGCCGTGTCGGCAATCCGCACGCCGCTCGGCACGACGTAGTCGGTCATGCGCGGGACCTTGTCGATGCCGCGGACGTCCATTGCCACACCCCTGACGCGCGCCCTCATGCGGATGGCGTCGAGCGTGTCGAGCGGACAGGGGCCGAGCGTCGTCCAGGCGACGGTCGGCACGAGCTGGAACAGGCCGTCGAGGTTCACCGTGTTCGGCTTGACCAGCCGATGGCTGAGGAGATGCAGCCTGAGATAGACGTCGTGCGTGTCGAGCGGCTTGTCGGCCAGGGACGCGATCTCCGTCCGGATCGGCACGATCTCGACACTGCGGATGTCGTCCTTGCGGGCATAGGACGACAGCTCATCCGCCGACGAGCCACGCAGGGAAAGCCCGGTCGCGCGCTCCGTGCCCGCCTTGCCGCCGGACGTCAGCTTCAGGTTCAGGAACCAGGCATCGAGGATCGTGCCGTCGCTGGCGACGGTGGCGAATCCTTCTCCTTGTGCACCGGATGTCACATGCATCCGGCAAACCTACGGCCCGGCCCGCTTCACGTCATTGGTGAATTCGGATGCGCAGAACGTGCCGCCCTGGAACACGTCACCTACCGGATCGGGGCCGATCTTGGCCTGCTCGCCTTCGGCATGGGCGCGATGATCCTCGGACTTGCCCTTCGGCCGGTAGCCCAGCGCATGGGCACGCGAGTTGTCCCACCACGACGTCGCATTGTCCGAGACGCCGTACACGATCTCGAAGCGGATGTCGGGATGGTTCAGGCCGATGCCGATCAGCTGCACGATGTCCTCGGGCGAGATCCAGATCGCGAGCCGCCGCACATCGAGCGGCCGCGGGCCGACGTTACCGATGCGCAGGCAGGTCACGCTCATGCCGTGCTTGTCGGCATAGAGCGCGCCCAGCGCCTCGCCGAACGCCTTGCTGACGCCATAGCGGCTGTCGGGCCGCACCGTGACGTCGGTGCCGATCTTGCGCTTGCGCGGGTAGAAGCCGACCGCGTGGTTGGACGAGGCGAAGATCACGCGCTTGACGCCGGCCTGGCGCGCCGCCTCGAAGAGGTTGTAGCAGCCGATGATGTTGGCCTGCAGGATCGTGTCCCACGGCCCTTCGACCGAATAGCCGCCGAGATGGATGACGCTGTCGGCGCCCTTGACCGCGGCGGCGACTTCGTCGGGCTTGGTGAGGTCGGCGGCGACGAACGTCTCCGACGACAGCAGGTCCTTGGGCTTCACCTTGTCGCTCAGCACCAGTCCCGGATAGAGGGGCGCCAGCAACGGCCGGATCATGGTGCCGATGCCGCCGGATGCGCCGGTGAAGACGATGCGGCGCGCGCTAGCGTCGGCCATTTTTCTCTCCTTGTGCCAGTCTGCGATAACGCTCGAGCGAGCGCGTGAGGTGCTTGTAATGGATGCGCTCAAGATAAGCCCGCCGCTCGGCCAGCGTGTCAATCGAAAGCAGCCCGTGCGACCCAACCTGTTCCTCGGCAAGTTCTGAGGGTAAAAGGCCGGCATGTCCGGCAACATCCGTCGCGCCCGTCTCGAGGAGCGCCCGCGCATCACCGAGATCCGCCTCGCCGTGCGCGAGAACCAGCTGATGGATCCGTCGCGCGTTACCGACGCCGACTATCAGTGGTTCTCCGACAATCCCGGCATCTGGGTCTGGGAGGAGAACGGGCAGATCCTGGGCTTCTCCGCCGCCGACACGCGCGACGGCACGATCTGGGCGCTGTTCATCGATCCCGATCACGAGGGCCGCGGCATCGGCCGCGCCCTCTTGGCAAAAGCCTGCGCCGTGCTGCGCGCAGCGGGCCATCGCACCGCCACGCTCGGCACCGCGCCCGGCTCGCGCGCTGACGGCTTCTATCGCCGAGCCGGCTGGGTCGCCTTGTACATCGACAAGCGCGGCGAGCAGATCCTGCGCCTAGACCTCTGAGGCGAGCTCCAGCATCAAGTTGGCCAGCACCTGCGCGCCCGCCAGGAGGTCGGCCGCTTCGGTGTGCTCCTTGACGTTGTGGCTGAGGCCCGCGACGGACGGCACGAAGATCATCGCCGTCGGGCAGATACGCTGCATCATCTGCGCGTCGTGGCCCGCACCCGACGGCATGCGCCGCGTCGAGAGCTTCAGCGCCCCGGCATGACGCTCGACGCGATCGACCAGGCCGGTGTTGAAGATCACCGGCTCGAAGCGCGCCAGCACCTTGGCCTCGACCTCGACGCGCTCGGCCGCGGCGACCTCGGCGATGTGCGCCGCGACCCGTGCCTCGGCCTCCTTGAGCTTATCCTCGTCGGTGTTGCGCAGATCGACGGTGAACACCGCGCGATTGGGCACGACGTTGATCAGATTGGGCCGGAGCGACAGGGCGCCCACTGTGCCGACCTGGTCGCCACCCATCTCGCGCGCCAGGCCGCGCACGAAGACATTGACCGAGGCTGCGAGATAGCCCGCGTCACGCCGCAGACGCATCGGCGTCGTGCCGGCGTGGTTGGAGACGCCGGTCACGGTGTACTCGGTCCACGAGATGCCCTGCACGCTCTCGACCACGCCCACCTGCAACTTCTCCTCGTCGAGGATCGGGCCCTGCTCGATATGCAGCTCGACGAAGGCATGCGGTTTGAGCTCGCCCGGCCTGGCGGCGCCGAGATAGCCGATGCGGCGCAGTTCATCGCCGACCGCGATGCCGTCCTTGTCGGTGGCGGCATAGGCCTCGTTCAGGCCGAGGCCGCCGGCATAGACCAGGCTGCCCATCATGTCGGGCTGGAAGCGCGCGCCCTCCTCGTTGGTGAAGAAGGCGACGGCGATCGGCCGGCGCGTCGTGACCTTCGCTTCGTCCAGGGCGCGCACGACCTCGAGGCCGGCCAGCACGCCGTAATTGCCGTCATAGCGGCCGCCCGTGCGCACCGTATCGATATGGCTGCCGGTCATCACCGGCGGCAGATTCTCGGCGCCGGCGCGGACGCCGATCACGTTGCCGATCGCGTCGATGCGCACGTCGAGGCCGGCCGCCTTCATCCAGCCGACCAGAAGATCGCGGCCGGCCTTGTCTTCGTCCGTGAGCGCCAACCGCGCGCATCCGCCGCCCTCGATGGCGCCGATCCCGGCCAGTTCGTCGAGCGCACCCAGCAGGCGTTTTTCATCGATCAGCAACATGATTTCCCCAATGACCTCAGGACCTTAGACTTGTGTACCGGACGGCGCAAAATATCACGCCGGGGTGATCCGGATTGCCTTGCAAGAGCGTAGGTCGAGCGTCACTTACTAGGCTCTCATGAAGCGTCTGCTCGCCCTTCTCCTGGTGTTGATCGCGGCCCCGGCCTTCGGCCAGTCCGTGGTGCAGACCGAGAACGTGCGCGCCGAGCTTCTGGCCGACGTTTCCGCGGTCAAGCCGGGCGAGCCGTTCTGGGTCGGGCTGCGCCAGACCATCCGGCCGAAGTGGCATACCTACTGGAAGAACCCGGGCGACTCCGGCCTGCCCACCGAGATCGCCTGGAAACTACCCGAGGGCGCCAAGGCCGATCCCATCGTCTGGCCGCGGCCGCATCTCTTCGACCTGAGCGGCGTCATCAACTACGGCTTCAAGGACGAGGTCACGCTGCTGGTGCGCATCACGCCGCCTGCCAACGCCTCCGGCAACTTCAGGCTCGCCGCCGAAGCCAACTGGCTTGTGTGCGAGGACGTCTGCATCCCCGAGGACGCCAAGCTCGAGCTCACCCTGCCGGTGACGGCGACCGGCGCGCCCGCACCGCCGGCCACGCGCGCGATCTTCGACAAGGCGCGCCAGCTCGTGCCGATGCAGAGCCCGTGGCCGGCGCGCTACGGCATCGCCAAGTCGGGCGATCCGACGCTGATCGTCGAAGCCAAGGGCCTCAAGGCCGACACCATCCGCGACGTCTATTTCTTCCCGGCCGACTGGGGACCGGTCGCCAGCATGGCCAAGCAGACGGCCACCATCGGCCCCGAGGGCATCCGCATCCCGCTGAAGCGCGGCGATGCCAAGGCGGCCCTGCCCACCGATTTTTCGGGCACGCTGACGCTCACCGAGAAGACGGCAGGCGGCGATGTCCAGCAGGCCTTCGACGTCACGGCCAAGCTCGACCCCGCCTTCGTGCCGACCGCCTCGTTGGCCGCGGCTGGCGGCGAGCAATTGTCGCTGGTCGAGGCCCTGCTGTTCGCGCTTCTGGGCGGCCTGATCCTGAACCTGATGCCCTGCGTGTTCCCGGTGCTCGCCATGAAGGCCGCGGCCTTCGCGCGCCTCGCTGGCCATGAGAGGAGCGCCATGCGGCGCGACGGTGTGGCCTACACACTGGGCGTGCTGGTCTCCTTCGCGATCATGGCTGCGGTCGTCATCGCCATCCGCGCCAGCGTGGGCGACGTGAGCTGGGGCTTCCAGTTCCAGTCGCCGGTGTTCTCGCTGCTGATCGCCTACCTGTTCTTCGTCGTCGGACTCAATCTCTCCGGCGTCTTCGAGTTCTCCAGCCGCTTTGCCGGTGTCGGCCAGGGTCTTGCCGCGCGCGGCGGCACGACCGGCGCATTCTTCACCGGCGTTCTGGCGGTGATCGTGGCGACGCCGTGCACCGCGCCCTTCATGGCGGCGGCGCTGGGCTTTGCACTCAGCCAGCCCGCGCCGCAGACCGTAGCCGTGCTGCTGGCGCTGGGACTGGGGCTCGCCTTGCCCTACCTCGTGCTGTCGCTCACGCCTGCACTTCAACGCCTGATGCCGCGCCCCGGCCCGTGGATGGACCGGCTGCGCCAGTTCCTCGCCTTCCCGATGTACGCCTCGGCCGTGTGGATGATCTGGGTGCTGATCCAACAGACCGGCGCCGACGGCGTGATCTACGCCCTGGGCGGCATGATCCTGATCGCCTTCGCGATCTGGCTGCTGAAGCTCGGCAGCGGCGCGTCGGCCGCCACGTGGGTTCGGCGCGGCCTCGCCGCCGTCGCCGTGCTGCTGGCCTTCGCCGCGGCGCTCAAGCTCGAAGACGGTTCGGCCACTGCGGCCTCGGCGTCGGGCGGTCCGTCGGCCGGCGTGAACTTCGACGGCTGGGAGCGCTTCTCGCGCGCGCGCATGAACGAGGCGGTCGCCGCCGGCAAGCCGGTGTTCGTCGATTTCACGGCGGCGTGGTGCATCACCTGCCTGGTCAACGAGCGCGTCGCGCTCGAGACGCAAGCCGTGCGCCACGCCTTTGAACAAGCCGGAGTCGTGAAACTCAAGGGCGACTGGACCAATCGCGACCCCGAGATCACATCTTCGTTGAAGGAACTGGGACGGGCCGGCGTTCCCCTCTATCTTTTCTGGGCCCCGGGTGCCGCGCAGCCCAAGATTCTGCCGCAGGTCCTCACCGAGTCGTTGATTCTTTCCGAACTGGCCGCGCTGCCCCAAGCCAAGCGTTAGGCCTAAGCGTTAGGAGGCCACATGTCGAATCTCGTCGTCGCCCGCCGTTCGCTGGTGCTGGGCAGCGCTGCTGTCACCCTGATGCCCGCCATGGCCTTTGCCGACGGTCCCGACGTCGGCAAGCTCGCGCCGCTGTTCACCGCCGTCGACAGCAACGGCAAGACCTGGTCGCTGGCCGATCTCAAGGGCAAGGTCGTGGTGATCGAGACGACCAACGACGGCTGCCCCTATGTCGCCAAGCACTACAACGCCAGGAACATGCAGGACCAGCAGCGCGAAGCCGCCGCCAAGGGCGTGGTGTGGCTGACCTCGGCCTCGTCGGCCAAGGGCGAGCAGGGTTACGTCACCGCCGAGCAGGCCAACGCGCTCACCAAGAGCCACGACGCGGCGCCCGCCGCCGTGCTGCTCGATCCCCAGAGCAAGATCGCTCGCGCCTATGGCGCCACGGTGACGCCGCACATGTACATCATCGATGCCAACGGCGTGTTGGTCTACAAGGGCGGCATCGATTCGATCCCGTCGTCCAACGTGGCCGACATCCCCAAGGCCAAGCAGTACGTGCGCGTCGCCCTGGGCGAAGTCCTGGCCGGCAAGCCGGTCACCGATTCCTCGACGCGCGCCTACGGCTGCACGCTGAAGTACCCGCGCACCTCGTCGTGATCGTGTCGCCATGCCGCACGACGGCTGGCATCCGCACGATCATCCGCACCACCATCCGCACGAGCGGCCGACCCGGCGGCTCGTGCTGGCGGCAGCGACCTTCCTGCCATTCGGCGGCGCCAGCGCGCAGGGCGCCAATGCCCAGCAGCGCATCGCCGACCAGGCCAGCCGTCTTCTGGCCCTTCTCGACGACCGTCAGCGCCGCCAGGTCCTGATCGGCTTCGACTCGGCCAACCGACTCGACTGGCACTACATCCCGCGCAGCCGGTCGGGCCTCAGCCTTGGCGAGATGAACACCTCACAGGCCGACGTCGCACGCGCCCTGTTCGCCACCGTGCTCAACGAGCAGGGGCTAAAGCTGCTCGACGGCGTGCGCCTGCTCGAAGGCGTGCTGCGCGAGCAACAGGGAAGCTGGCGCGATCCCGGCCGCTATTACCTCTCGGTGTTCGGGACGCCCGGCCGGTTCCCATGGGGCTGGCGCTTCGAGGGCCATCATCTGTCGCTGAACGTAGCGCTGCCGGCGCCCGGCCATGTCGCGGTGACCCCGTTCTTCGTCGGCGCTCATCCGGCGACCGTGCGCGACGGACCGAACAAGGGCTTCAGGCTGCTCGGCGGCGTCGAGGACCTGGCGCGCCAGATCATGACTGGCCTCACCGACTCGCAGCGGCGCACGGCGCTGATCGCCAACCGGTCGTTCGGCGAGATCGTGGCGAGCCCGCAGCGCGAGCAGGATCTCGGCCAGCCGCGCGGGTTGGAGCTATCAGCCATGGACAGCCCGACGCGCCAGCGCGTCGAGGCGCTGATGGACACTTTCCTGGCGACCTTGACGCCCGATCTTCTAACCAGCCAGAAACAGCGCGTGATGCAGCAGGGCCTCGATCGCTTCCGCTTCGCCTGGGCGGGCTCGCTGGCTCCGGGCGACGCCTACTATTTCCGCGTCCACGGACCGGCCACGCTGATCGAGCACGACAACACGCAGAATGGCGCCAACCACATCCATTCGGTTTGGCGGGACCTCGCTGGCGACTTCGGCCACGACGCCCTGGCCGAGCACTACCGTCGCCAGACGCACCGCTGACGGCGCGGTCGCGAGCCAAATTTCATTTCTGCAGCGACGGCCTGCAATAAGACCACATTATAAGTGCAATTAACTTCGCGCCGTGCGAGAATAAGGCGGCTTTGCGGCACCGATCGGCCCTCGGTAGCCGAAACATCAAGATTATCAACGGTTTGGGGCGGCCAAATGCGTCGAATCATTCGCAGTGTGTTGCTGGCAATGCCGTGTCTTGCCGCGCCGATCGCCAGCGGCCCGGCCCAGGCGCAGTTCAACCTGTATCCAACCGGCGCCACTTCCGTCTTTGTCCCGTTCGTCCCCACCAACAACGGCAACGCGATGAACTATGTCGCGCCGGATGGGACATTGGCGAACCAGCCCGGTCAGGTGTGGCTCAGCTTGAACGGCGGGCCGACGCGCCTGTTCACGATGGATACCGGCTCGACCGGCATCATCGCCGCCGCGAACATCTTTCCGACGGGAAGCCAGCAGAGCCTCGGATCGGGCAGCCAGTACTACAGCAGCAGCGGCGTCCAGCTGTACGGCCAGTACTACGCCGCCACCGTCAATATCATGTCCGGAAGCACGCCCGGCCCGGTGCTAGCCACCGCATCGGTCGTGGCCCTGCAGGCGCAGTATCAAACCTGCGCGTTCCTGGGCAAGGGCTGCACGCCCGGCGGTCCCGGCTCCGGCAGCAGCAATCCATTGCCCGCCGTCGCCTACATGGGCGTCGGCTTCGACCGCGGCGACAGCGCCATTACGCCGACTTACACCGGCCCCGGCAGCACCAATGTCAATCCGTTCATCAACATCACTCAGATCAACGTCGGCGGCACTGCCACCAATACGAACAGCACGAACTACAGCCAGGGCTACGTCGTCACCAACACCGGGGTCTGGCTCGGCCTCACCAATACCAACACCGCCAACTACGCCTTCGTGAAGCTGGCGCCGAATCCCACCGCGGCGAACCAGCAGGCGGCGACATGGTCTCAGGCGCCGATGACCATCGCGGTCGGTGGCGCCACGGGCAGCGGCCTCATCCTGCCCGACAGCGGCATCGCCTACTCGTTCCTGACACCGCCGCCCGGCGCCAACATCGGCACCTTCACCTGCAACACCGTCGACAGCTGCGCAAACAGCGGCCAGCTCATCCAGATCTACCTGCCGGGCCAGACCACGCCGCAGCAGCTCGCCACCTACAATTTCACCACCGGCTCGACCACCAATCCATTGACGCCGGCCGTCGTCCAGGTGGTGCCGGGCAGCACGGTGTTCATCAACACCGGCCGGCAGTTCTATTCGGCGTTCAACTACTTCTTCGATTCGGTCAACGGCTTCGTCGGCTATCAATGGACCGGCAACCCGCTGGCCGCCGGATACGGCAGCGTCATCCCGATCGTCGCTCTGCAGGGCAACGTCACGCTGCCGACCTTGAGCTCGACCATTCCCACCTACCTGATGGCCAACACCACGCTGTCGTCGCCCGGCACGGTCGTGCTCGGGAACTCCGTGTCCGGCCCCGGCGCACTGACGATCGCCAGCGGCGATTTCTCGCTGACGGGAAGCAACACCTACACCGGCGGCACGGTCGTCAACGGCGGCAGCCTGTCGCTCGGACCGGGCTCCACCCTGCCCTTCGCCGGCGCACTCACGGTCAACGGCGGCGCATTCAACCTCAACGGCAACACGCAGTTCCTGGGCTCGCTCAACGGCAGCGGCGGCACGATCAATCTCGGCAACGGGCTGCTGGTGCTGAACACCACCCAGTCCAGCACGCTCGGCTCCTCACTCGCCGGCAACGGCCAGTTCACCGTCCAGGGCGGCGGCTCGCTCAGCCTCACGGGCAACAACGGCGGCTTCAGCGGCAACACCGTCGTCAGCAATGCCAGCCTCAACGTCGGCGGCAGCCTCGGCGGCAATGTCTTCGTCCTTCCCGGCAGCATGGTGAGCGGCAACGGCAGCATCGCCAACCTGTTCAACAGCGGCGTCATGGCGCCCGGCAACTCGATCGGCACGATGACGGTGGCCGGCAACTTCAGCCAGACAGCGAGCGGCACCTATGCGACGGAGGTCGTGGGCTCGGGCCAGAGCGACCGCGTCAATGTCGGCGGCACGGCCACGCTCGGCGGCCAGGTGTTCGTGAGCGCGCTGCCGGGCATGGCGTTCGCGCCCAGCACGACCTACACGATCCTCAATGCGGCGGGCGGGCTTTCAGGCACCTTCGCCTCGGTCAACGAGCTTTATCCGTTCCTGCAATCGAGCCTGAGCTACGATGCCAACAACGTCTATCTCAACCTGACGGTCGGCGGCTTCGCCGCGCAGGCCTTGAACAACACGCAATACGCCGTCGGCGCCGTGCTCGACGCCAATGCGCCCACCGCCACCGGCGATTTCGCCACAGTGCTCGGCACGCTCGCCACCGCGACGGCCGCGCAGGGCCAGGCCGTCATGACTGCCATCAGCGGTAACAACTACGCCGGCTTCTCGACCTCGATGGTCCAGGGCATGCAGCTCTTCATGAACAACTTCGCCAACCAGACCGGCGGCGGCGGTTCACCGATGAGCAACCGCGTGGCGCTGGCCGAAGCCTGCGACGTCGCGTGCGATACGACGAGTCCGCCGAAGTGGGGTGCCTGGGGCGGCGCGCTGGGGGGCCTCGGTACCGTCGGCGCCGGCCAACCCGTCGGCACCGTCACCTACAACGCGGGTGGCTTCGCCGCGGGTCTCGATCGCCTCGTCACCGACAATTTCCGCATGGGCGTCACCGCCGGTTACAGCACCGGCACCCAGTGGGTCGGCGGCTTCGACGGCCTTGGTCGTTCCAACACCTTCCAGGTCGGCCTCTATGGCGGCTTCGCCCAGGACAAGGTCTATGCCGACGGCCTGATCGGCTACGCCTACACCCAGAACCAGATGTGGCGGAACATTCCCATCCCCGGCCTGCAGCCACGCACCGCCTACGGCAACACCGGCGCCAACCAGTGGTACGGCCAGCTCGAGACCGGCTACCGCTTCGACATTGGCACGAATGCCAACGCCTTCGTGACGCCGTTCGCCAGGCTGCAGGCCTACACGGCGAACCAGAACGCCTTCACCGAGACGGGCGCGCAGTCGCTGAACCTGTCGATCGCCCAGCAGCAGACCAACTCGCTGCGTTCGGTGATCGGTGCGCAGCTCGGCGGCTCGATGGATCTCGGCTGGCGCGAGAAGCTTTTTGCGCAGCTTCGCCTCGGCTGGAGTCACGAATATGCCGACGTCGGTCGTCCGGTGACGGCGACCCTGGCGGGCGCACCGGCCATGCCGTTCACGACCTGGGGCGTCTCCCCGCAGCGCGACGGCGTCGTCATCGGCCTCGGCGCCAACACGGCGATCGCCGACGCGACCTCGGTCTATCTCCGCTACGAGGGCAATATCTCGGGCCAGGACAGCGCCCATGCCATCACCGTCGGCGTGCGCATGACGTGGTGAACCTGTTCAGCTTCCGCGGCCTGCGCCAACAAATACGGGGCCGATCCGTTCAAGAAAACCCATTTTGGGCACTCAGCCGATTGATGTCGGCAGCCCGCCAGGTAGGTTCCTCAGAAAGTCGGGCCAGGGAGAACGTCTTGGGACATCCGGTCGGTAAGAACGGCGCGTCGTCAGCATGGGCGACGCTGCGCTGGAGCGCGCGACTCGGCGCCGCGCTGGTGTTCGCACTGGCGGGCGTTCCGGCACACGGCCAGAGCTGGAACCTCTACGGCAACGGCAGCCAGTTCTTCGTGCCGATCACCCTCGTGCCGAAGTCGAGCCCGGACAGCGGCCCGCCGACCTACACCGTCTCGCTGACGCTCAACGGCAACAACACAAATCCCTTCATCCTGGATACGGGCTCGCTCGGTCTCGTCGCCAGCTCGGCCTACTACACGCCGGAAGGCAAGCCGCTCGCGAACTACGCGACCATCACCTACAGCACCAGCGGCTCCAATCCGGTGGGCGCGCTCTACATGACCGAGGTGCGGATCAACGGCGAGAACGGCAAGTATGTGGCGGCGCGCGTGCCGATCCTGGCGGCCACCCAGAACAAGCCGGACTCGTTCCACCAGCTCGGCATCGGCTTCGACCGCGGCGGCGTCATGATCGGGCCGGACTCGAACCCCGCCACCCTCACGGCGGCCAACAACAGCTACAACATGAACCCGTTCCTGGCGCTGACAGGCAGCAGCCGGGACAGCGGCGTCAACGTCGGCACCATGCAGCCGGGCTACATCATCGGCGTGAACGGCTTCGACTATCTCGGCCTCGGCAACAAGCCCGGCATCCTGCTTGGCCTCAACAGCCAGAACACCAGCGGCTTCGCCTTCCAGCAGCTTGCGTCGGCCGGCGGCCTGCCGTCCTACTGCAGCACGCCCGGCATGGGCTGCCCGCTGAGCTGGAGCTCGCAGAACGCGTCGATCACCATCAAGACCGACGGCCGGACGTACGAGCTCGGCACCGCGAGCGTGCTGCCCGACAGCGGCATCTCCTACATGATCGTCAACTCGCCGGGCAACGACGTGCCGACCGAAAGGTCGCTCGCCTGCACGGCCGGCGACAAGAAGGTCGACTGCCTCAAGCCCGGGTCGACGGTGGAGGTCTACCTGCCGGGCCAGACCCAGGCGGCCTACTCCTTCAAGGTCGACGAGTTCGGCAATCCCTCGACGCCGTACGGCGTGGAGGTGACGAAGAACGACCCGCCGCCCAGCAATCTCGGGCGCACCTTCTTCGAGAACATCACGTACGTCTACGATCCGATCAACGGCTTCGTCGGCTATCGCGCGACCAACAAGGACGGCACGAACGCCATCGTCGTCCCGATGCTGGCGCTGCAGGGCAACCTGACCCTGCCCAACGGCTTCCTGTCGAGCTTCACCACGTTCCTGATGAGCGGCCTGACGGTGAACCAGACCGGATCGGGCACGCTCGGCGGCCCGATCATCGGGCCGGGCGGGCTCACCCTGCAGAGCGGCAACCTCACGCTGGGCGGCGCGAATTCCTATGGCGGCGGCACGGTGGTGAACGGCGGCATGTTGACCCTCGGCGCCAGCGGCTCGCTGCTCGGCAACGTCACGGTGAACGGCGGCGGCTTCACCAACAACGGCACGCTCGGCGGCAACGGCCTGCTCACCATCAATGCCGGCAGCTTCGTGAACAACGGCACGGTCAACACGCCGAGCCAATGGCAGGTCAACCAGGGCAGCTTCACCAACAACGGCACCTTCAACGGCAGCCTCGCCAACACCGGCACGGCGACCAACGGCGGCATGCTGGCGGGCTCGGTGATCAACACCGCGACCGGCACGTTCAGCAACACCGGGACGATCACCGGCAGCGTCTCCAACCTCGGCAGCTTCACCAACAACGGCATGATCTCCGGCAGCTTCGGCAATTCGGGCATGCTGAGCGGCACCGGCACGATCGGCGGCAGCCTGGCCAACAGCGGCCTGCTGGCGCCGGGCAACTCGATCGGCACGATGACAGTGAGCGGCAGCTACGTGCACGGGTCGGGCGCGGTGTTCGCGACCGAGGTCGGCGGCGCGGGCCTCGGCGACCGCCTGAACGTCGGCGGCACGGCCAACCTGCAGGGCGGCATCGTCACGGTGACGACCCTGCCCGGCATGGCCTTCGCCCCCTCGACGACCTACACCCTGGTGAACGCGGCGGGCGGCCTGACGGGCACTTTCGCTTCGGTCAACGAGCTCTATCCCTTCCTGCTGTCGAACCTGAGCTACGACGCCAACAACGCCTATCTCAACCTGGCGATCGGCGGATTCGCCGCCGCGGGTGCGACGCCGACGCAGATCGCCGTCGGCAATGTTCTCGACGCCAACGTCAACAATGCCACCGGCGACTTCGCCACCGTGCTGGGCGCGATGGCGTTCAACACGACGTCGAACGCCCAGGCGCAGGCGACCCTGCAGGCGATCAGCGGCAACAACTACGCCGGCTTCTCGACCTCGATGGTCCAGGGCATGCAGCTGTTCATGAACAATTTTGCGAACCAGACCGGCGGCGGCGGTTCACCGATGAGCAACCGCGTGGCCCTGGCTGAGGCCTGCGACGTCGCCTGCGATACGACGAACCCGCCGAAGTGGGGCGCCTGGGGCGGCGCGCTGGGTGGTCTCGGCACCGTCGGCGCCGGCCAGCCCGTCGGTACCGTCACCTACAATGCCGGCGGCTTCGCGGCCGGATTGGATCGCCTGGTGACGGACACCTTCCGCATGGGCGTGACGGCGGGCTACTCGACGGGCACGCAGTGGGTCGGCGGGTTCGACGGCCTTGGTCGTTCCAACACCTTCCAGGTCGGCCTCTATGGCGGCTTCGCCCAGGACAGGCTCTATGCCGACGGCCTGATCGGCTACGCCTACACCCAGAACCAGATGTGGCGGAACATTCCCATCCCCGGCCTGCAGCCACGCACCGCCTACGGCAACACCGGCGCCAACCAGTGGTACGGCCAGCTCGAGACCGGCTACCGCTTCGACATTGGCACGAATGCCAACGCCTTCGTGACGCCGTTCGCCAGGCTGCAGGCCTACACGGCGAACCAGAACGCCTTCACCGAGACGGGCGCGCAGTCGCTGAACCTGTCGATCGCCCAGCAGCAGACCAACTCGCTGCGTTCGGTGATCGGTGCGCAGCTCGGCGGCTCGATGGATCTCGGCTGGCGCGAGAAGCTTTTTGCGCAGCTTCGCCTCGGCTGGAGTCACGAATATGCCGATGTCGGCCGCCCGGT
>JAIEOV010000062.1 GCA_019750135.1 Reyranella sp.
AAGGTCACGCCGTTCTCGGCGACCGCACCGCCGGTCGACAGCACCTGCTCGAGCAGGGAGAAGAGCGGCGTGTCCTCAGGCACGAACTCGTCGAGCGGATGGCCGACCAGGCGGGTGCGGCCGACGCCGAAGAACTGCTCAGCCGACAGGTTGGCGTAGTGGATCAGCCCGCGCGCATCGACGACGACGATCGCCTCCGACAGCGAATCGAGAAGGGCCGCCGGGAACTGGTCGCTGCTCACCGTCGCGCGCTTGAGAGGCTGCACCGCCATCCTAGGCAGCCTGCCGTTCGAGATTGGGCAGGAAGAACGCGGCCAGCAGGGCGCGCACCTTGGCGGGCTCGGTCTCGCGGTTCACGGCAGCACGGAACTCGGCCGACGCCGGCAGGCCTTTGGAATACCAGCCCATATGCTTGCGGGCCATGCGCACGCCGGTCTCTTGGCCATAGTGCGACAGCATCGCTTCGAAGTGCGCGCGCACGATGGCGTATTGCTCGCCGAGCGACGGATCGGCCAGCCGCTCGCCGGTGCGCAGGTAGTGGATCGCCTGGTTCAGGAACCACGGGCGGCCGTAGGCGCCGCGCCCGATCATCACGCCGTCGGCGCCCGACTGCGCGAGCGCGGTGTCGACGTCGTCGAGCGTGTTGATGTCGCCGTTCACGATCACCGGCAGCTTGGTCGCTGCCTTGACGTCGGCGACGAACGCCCAGTCGGCGTGACCGTCATAGAATTGGCAGCGCGTGCGGCCGTGCACGGTCAGCAGCTTGATGCCGCACTGCTCGGCGATGCGCGCGAGGTTGGGCGCGTTGCGGTTGGTCGAGTCCCAGCCCGTGCGCATCTTCAGCGTCACCGGCAGCTTCACCGCCTTCACCGTGGCTTCGAGGATCTTCGCGGCGTGCACCTCGTCGCGCATCAGCGACGAACCGGCATGGCCGTTCACGACCTTCTTCACCGGGCAGCCGAAGTTGATGTCGATGATGGCGGCGCCGCGATCCTCGTTCAGCCTGGCTGCGTCGGCCATGACCTCGGGCTCGCAGCCGGCCAGTTGGACCGACATCGGGAACTCTTCCGGCGAGTTCTTGGCCATCAGCAGCGTCTTGCGGTTCTCGCGAACCATCGCCGCCGAGGCGATCATCTCGGACACGACAAGGCCCGCCCCGCCCCGCTTCACCATTTGGCGGAAAGGCATGTCCGTCACGCCCGACATGGGTGCCAGGATGACGGGGTCGTCAATGCGGACAGCGCCGATATCGACGGGTTGGAGACGCGGTGTGCAATCCATGACTACTGATCAGTTTATAGGCATCTTGTGCAGTGCACAATAATTGGGCGAGCAATAGCGGGTCCTGGCGGGGTGCGCAAGCGGTCGCGAGTGCGTCTCTGTTGGCTCGGTGTTATCTAGCCGACCGTGTCGACCTGCACCGCCCTGATCGTCGCCGGAGGCCGGGGGAGCCGCTTCGGAGGCCCCCTGCCCAAACAATATGCCACTTTGGCGGGCCAACCTGTCCTGCGCCGCACCCTCCACGTGTTCCGGGCGACGCCGGGCATCGACCATGTCCAGGTCGTCATTGCCCCCGGTGACGAAGGCCACTACCGCGCCGCTGTCGAGGGGATGGACCTGCCGCCGCCGGTTGTCGGCGGCGCCAGCCGGCAACAATCTGTCCTGAACGGGCTGGAAGCCCTCGCCGCCCACGCGCCCGACCTCGTGGCCATCCACGATGCCGCCCGGCCCTACGTGCGGGTGTCGGACATCCTGGGCTGCCTCGAGGCGCTGCGACCGGGCATCGACGGAGCTGTCCTCGGGGTGCCAGTCGCCGATACGCTGAAGAAGGTCGACGACGGCGGCATCCTGGCCGGAACGGTTCCACGCAACGGCCTGTGGCGCGCCCAGACGCCGCAGATCTTCCGTTTCGCCGAGCTGCTCGCCGCGCACCGCGCCGTGGCCGCGCTGGCCAGCCACGAGGCGAGCGCCCTCACCGACGATGCGGCGGTCGCCGAACATGCCGGATTGCGTGTCGTGATGGTCGAGGGGCACGACGACAACCGCAAGATCACCACGACTGACGACATGGTCTCGACGATGGAAACGCGCACCGCCTTCGGCTTCGACGTGCACGGCTTCGCCGCCGGCAACCAGGTAATGCTGGGCGGCGTCGCCATTCCGCATAGCCAGGCGCTGGCCGGGCATTCCGACGCCGACGTCGCCCTGCACGCGTTGACCGATGCGTTGCTGGGCACGATCGGCGCCGGCGACATCGGCAAGCATTTCCCGCCGTCCGATCCGCAATGGCGCGGCGTGTCGTCCGACCACTTCCTGCGCCACGCGGTCGATCTTGTGGCGACGGCGGGCGGGCGCATTGTCCATCTCGATCTCACCGTGGTCTGCGAGGCGCCGCGCATCGGGCCGCATCGCGACGCCATGGTCGAAAGCATCGCTCGCATCGCCGGCATCGAGCGTGACAGAGTGAGCGTGAAGGCGACGACGACGGAAGGGCTTGGCTTCACCGGCCGCCGCGAGGGCATTGCGGCGCAGGCCGTGGCGACGGTCGAGGTGCCGCGGAGATAGATCGAAGGCGAAAAACCCTCACCCCTGAGGAGCATCGCGCAGCGATGCGTCTCGAAGGGTGGCCATACGGCCGTCGCTTGCCCACCCTTCGAGACGGGCGCTTCGCGCCCTCCTCAGGGTGAGGTCGTGTCGTTCTCGGGATGGTTATGATGGTGTGGGAGTTCACATGTTCGATCACGAAATGAGGGACGCCGCCGAGCGCGTGCTCTATGCCTGCCGCAAGCGCGGGCTGAAGCTGGTCACGGCCGAGTCCTGCACCGGCGGCCTGGTCGCCGCGACGCTGACCGCGATCGTGGGCTCATCCGACGTCGTCGAGCGCGCCTACGTGACCTACGCCAACGAAGCCAAGCGCGAGATGTTGGGCGTGCCGTGGGATGCCCTGATGGGCCACGGCGCGGTGAGCGATCCCGTGGCGCGCGCCATGGCCACCGGCGCCCTCGCCCGCTCGGGCGTCGATCTTGCGGTGTCGATCACAGGGGTCGCCGGGCCCGGCGGCGGCACGGCGGAAAAGCCGGTCGGCCTCGTCCACTTCGCCGGCGCCCGCACCGGCCACGACATCGTCGCCGAGCGTCACGTCTTCCCGGGCGACCGCGACACCATCCGGCGCGTCGCGACGATCACCGCGCTGACGATACTGGCGTCGCTGGCTGAACGTTAGGCTTGCCGTAGAGCTCCCTGGCGCGCGCTTCGAACGCGCTCACCATGCGCTTCACCGCTTCGGCGAACAGCAGGCGCACGGTCTGCTGCAGCAGCATCGAGCGGAAGTCGAACTCCAGTTCGAAGTCGATCAGGCAGCCCGAGGGATGCGGCTGGAAGGTCCAGCGGCTGACCAGCCGGCGGAACGGCCCTTCGATGCCGGTCGTGTCGATGCGCGGCCCGCCCGGCGCGTCGGGCGCCAGGACGACGCGTGAGGCGAACTTCTCGTGGAACGGTCCGAAGCCGATCGCCAGCTCGGAGATCTGCACGTCGGCGCCTTCACGACGCCGGATGCGCCCGGCATGGCACCACGGCAGGAACTCGGGATAGCGCGGCACGTCGGCAACCAGCTCGAAGAGCTGCATGGGCGTATAGGCGACGACCCGTCGCTCGGTATGACGTGTGACGCTCAAGCGAGCTTTGCTGCGCGTGCGGCGCGCAGACGGGCGAAATCGTCGCCGGCGTGATAGCTCGACCGCGTGAGCGGCGAAGCGGAGACCATCAGGAAACCCTTGGCGCGCGCGAGCGTCGCCAGTTCATCGAACTCGGCCGGCGTCCAGAAACGGTCGAGCGGCGCGTGCTTGGGTGTCGGCTGCAGGTACTGGCCGACGGTGAGGAAGTCGACGTCGGCGGCGCGCAGGTCGTCCATCACCTGCAGGATCTCCTCGCGCGTTTCGCCTAGCCCGACCATCAGGCCGGACTTGGTAAACATCGAGGGATCGATCTCCTTCACCTTCGACAGCAACTGCAGCGACGTGAAATAGCGCGCGCCGGGTCGGATCGTCGGATAGAGCCGCGGCACCGTCTCGAGATTGTGGTTGAACACGTCCGGGCGCGCCGCGACCACGGTCGCGATGGCGCCCGCTTTACGCAGGAAGTCGGGCGTCAGCACTTCGACGGTCGTGCTGGGCGCCTGCTGATGCAGCGCGGTGATGACCGCCGCGAAGTGTCCTGCCCCGCCATCGTCGAGATCATCGCGGTCCACCGACGTCACGACGACATGGCCCAGACCGAGCTTGCCGACGGCTTCGGCGATGTTGGCGGGCTCGTGCGGATTGAGGGCGCCGGGCTTGCCGGTGGCGACGTTGCAGAAGGCGCAGGCCCGCGTGCAGGTCTCGCCCATGATCATGAAGGTGGCGTGCTTCTGCTTCCAGCACTCGCCGATGTTGGGACAGGCCGCCTCCTCGCACACCGTCGCGAGGCCGTACTGGCGCACCAGCCGCTTGGTCTCGGCATATTCCGGCGAATTCGGCGCACGCACCCTGATCCAATCCGGCTTGCGCCGGATGGGATTGTCCGGCCGGTGCGCCTTCTCGGGATGGCGCTCGGCGCGGCTCAGCGGGAGCTTGTCGCCCAGGTCGTTGGAGGATCCGTCCATGACGGCCTAGATATGGAGCGTTCGCCCGTACGCCGCCAGTACCGACTCGTGCATCATTTCCGACAGGGTGGGATGCGGGAACACCGTTGCCATCAGCTCGGCTTCGGTGGTCTCAAGCGTCTTGGCGACACTGTAACCCTGGATCAGCTCGGTCACCTCGGCGCCGATCATGTGCGCGCCCAGAAGCTCGCCGGTCTTGGCGTCGAAGATGGTCTTGATGAAGCCCTCGGGCTCGCCCAGCGCGATCGCCTTGCCGTTGCCGATGAAGGGGAACTTGCCGACCTTGAGCTGCAGGCCCTTGGCCTTGGCCGCCGCCTCGGTGAGGCCGATACTGGCGACCTGCGGCTGGCAGTAGGTGCAGCCCGGGATGTTCTCGGTCTTCATCGGGTGTACGCCCTTCACGCCGGCGATCTTCTCGACCACCAGCACGCCCTCGTGCATCGCCTTGTGCGCCAGCCAGGGCGGGCCGGCGACGTCGCCGATGGCATAGACGTTGGGCTCGCCGGTGAAGCCCCACTGGTCGATCACGATGTGGGTCTTCTCGACCTTCACCTTGGTGCCCTCGAGACCCAGGTTCTCGACATTGCCGACGATGCCGACGGCGCTGATCACGCGGTCGACGGTGATCTCCTGGCTCTTGCCGCCGGCTGTGATCGTGGCCGTGACGTTGTCCTTGCCCTTCTTCAGGCCGCCGACCGTGGCACCTACCAGGATCTTCATGCCCTGCTTCTCGAAGGCGCGCTTGGCGAAGGCCGAGACTTCCTCGTCCTCGACGGGCAGGATGCGGTCGACCACCTCGGCCACCGTCACCTCGGCGCCCATGGTACGATAGAAGCTCGCGAACTCGATGCCGATCGCCCCCGAGCCGATGACCAGCAGCGACTTGGGGAACTCCGGCGGCACCATCGCTTCCTTGTAGGTCCAGACGAGCTTGCCGTCGGACTCGAGGCCGGGAAGCTGGCGCGCGCGCGCGCCGGTCGCCAGGATCACGTTCTTGGCCGTCAGCGTGACGTTGCTCTTGTCGTTCATCGTCACGGCGAGCTTGCGCTGGCCGCCGGCGACGCCGTCGAGCTTGGCCGTGCCGTCGAACACCGTGATCTTATTCTTGCGCATCAGGCCTTTGACGCCGTTGCTGAGCTGGTTCGCGACCTTGCGCGAGCGCTCGACGACCTTCTTGGGATCGTAGGCGACGTCCTTGACCGAGATGCCGAATGAATCGGCGTGCTTGATCAGCCCATAGACCTCCGACGTGCGTAGCAGCGCCTTGGTCGGGATGCAGCCCCAGTTGAGGCAGATGCCGCCCATGTGCTCGCGCTCGACGACGGCGGTCTTCATGCCGAGCTGGGCGGCGCGGATGGCGGCGACATAGCCGCCCGGCCCGCCGCCGACGATGATGATGTCGAAGCTGGTGTCGGCCATGATGCGCTCCTAGACCAGCATGGAAGCAGGCTGCTCGACATAGGCGCGCAGCGTTTGCAGGAACTGCGCGCCCATGGCGCCGTCGACGACGCGGTGATCGACCGCGAGCGTGCAGCTCATCATGTTGCGCGCGACCACCTGGCCCTTGCGCACGACCGCCCGCTCCTCGCCCGCGCCGACCGCCAGGATCATGGCCTGCGGCGGGTTGATGATGGCGGCGAAGTGCTGGACGCCGAACATGCCAAGGTTGGAGATGGTGAAGCCTCCACCCTGGAATTCCTCGAGCTTGAGCTTGCCGGTCTTGGCGCGGGCGGCGAGGTCCTTCATCTCGCTCGCGATCTGACCCACGCCCTTCATATCGGCGTTGCGCACGATCGGCGTGATCAGGCCGCGGTCGGTGGCGACGGCGACCGATATGTCGACCGCGCCGTACTGGATCATCTCGTCCTCGGTCCACGAGGCGTTGCACTCAGGATGGTCGCGCAATGCCTTGGCGCAGGCCTTGATCACCATGTCGTTGACCGAGACCTTGGTGCCCTTCTTCTCGGCCACGGCGTTGATCGCCTGGCGCGCCGCCAGCAGCGCATCGATCTCGAGATCGACTGTCAGGTAGAAGTGCGGCACCGTCTGCTTGGACTCGAGCATGCGCCGCGCGATGACCTTGCGGATCGAGGTGTGCGGTACGCGCGAGTCGCCCGGCGCCACGAACACCGGCTGCGCGCCGGCGGGCGGTGCAGCCGGCCGAGGCGCCGGCGCGGCGGCAGGCGCCGCAGCGGGTGCGGCACCCGGCTTGGCGGATTCGACATCGGCTTTGACGATGCGGCCGTTGGGTCCGCTGCCCTTGATGCGCGAGAGATCGAGCCCCTTCTCCGCCGCGATTCGCTTGGCGAGCGGCGATGCGAAGATGCGCGCACCGCTTGCGGCGGCGGCGGGTGGGGCCGCTGGAGCTGCGGCAGGCGCAGGCTTGGGGGGCGCACCAGCCGGAGCAGGCGCGGCAGCAGCTGCCGGCTTTGCAGCCGGCGGAGCGGCCGCTGGCGCCTCCGCATCCTTGGGCACGTCCGTCTCGCCCTCTTCCAGCAGGACGGCGATGACGGCGTTCACCTTCACGCCCTCGGTACCCTCGGCAATGACGATCCGGCCGACCTTGCCTTCGTCGACCGCCTCGACTTCCATGGTCGCCTTGTCGGTCTCGATCTCGCAGATCACCTGGCCGGATTTGACGGTATCGCCTTCTTTGACATGCCACTTGGCGAGTTTGCCCTCCGTCATGGTGGGCGACAGCGCGGGCATCAGGATGTTGATCGACATGGTTCTCGGTCCCGCGTTCAGCGATTGCAGACTTCGCGGGCAGCCTCGACGATGTTCTCGGCCTGCGGCAGGGCCATCTTCTCGAGATTGGCGGCGTAAGGCAGAGGCACGTCGGCGCCGTGCACGCGCTTGACCGGCGCGTCGAGCCAGTCGAACGCCTGCTCCATCATCTGGGCGGCGAGTTCCGAGCCGATGCCGGCGAAGGCCCAGCCCTCCTCGACCGAGACCAGACGGTTGGTCTTCTTGACCGAGTTGACGATCGTCTCGGTATCGAACGGGCGCAGGCTGCGGAGGTTGATCACCTCGGCGTCGATGCCCTGCTTGGCGAGCTCGTCGGCGGCGGCCAGCGCCTTGCCGACCATGATCGAGAACGCCGTGATGGTGACGTCCTTGCCGGGACGCTCGATCTTGGCGCGGCCGATCGGCAGCACGAAGTCGGGATCCTCCGGCACGTCGAACGACTGGCCGTAGAGGATCTCGTTCTCGAGGAAGATCACCGGGTTGGGATCGCGGATCGCGGCCTTGAGCAGGCCCTTGGCGTCAGCGGCGCTCCACGGGGCCAGCACGCGCAGGCCGGGAACGTGCGCATACCAGCTGGCGTAGCACTGCGAATGCTGGGCGCCGACGCGCGCGGCGGCGCCGTTGGGACCGCGGAAGACGATCGGGCTCGTCATCTGGCCGCCCGACATGTAGTGCGTCTTGGCCGCCGAATTGATGATCTGGTCCATCGCCTGCATGGCGAAGTTGAAGGTCATGAACTCGACGATCGGCTTCAGCCCGCCGAACGCTGCACCGACGCCGAGACCGGCGAAGCCGTGCTCGGTGATCGGCGTGTCGATCACACGCTTGGCGCCGAATTCCTCGAGCAGGCCCTGGCTCACCTTGTAGGCGCCCTGGTACTGCGCGACCTCCTCACCCATCAGGAAGACACTGCCGTCGCGGCGCATCTCCTCGGCCATGGCGTCGCGCAAGGCCTCGCGTACCGTCATGTGCACGGTCTTGCCAGTCCATTCCGGCTCGGCCGCGGCCGCCGGCGCGGCCGGCGGTGCCGCATGCTGCGCCGGCAACTCGGCCTTGGGTTTGCCTTCAGTGTTGGGCACGTCGGCCTTGGCCGCCGTCGCCTGCGCCGGCTGAGCAGCCGCAGCCGGCGCGGCCTTGGCGGCGTCGGCAACGCTCTCGCCTTCGGCGGCGAGCACGCAGATCGGCGTGTTGACCTTGACGCTCTCGGCGCCCTCCTCGATCAGGATCTGGGCGACGGTGCCTTCATCGACCGCCTCGACTTCCATGGTCGCCTTGTCGGTCTCGATCTCGCAGATCACCTGACCCGCCTTGACCGCATCGCCGACCTTCACGTGCCACTTGGCCAGCTTGCCCTCGGTCATGGTCGGCGAGAGGGCTGGCATCAGAACCGGAATCGACATGATGGATCAGGCTCCGACCAAGACGTCGGTCCACAATTCGGACGGGTCGGGCTCGGGACTGTGCTGGGCGAACTCGGCAGAGTCGTTCACGATCTTGCGGATCTCGGCATCCACCGCCTTCAGCGCGGTCTCGTCGGTCATCTTTCCATCCAGCAACAGCTTCCTCACATGGTCGATCGGATCGCGCTCGTTGCGATACTTGTCGACCTCTTCCTTGGTCCGGTACTTCGCCGGATCGCTCATCGAGTGGCCGCGATAGCGATAGGTCTGCATCTCGAGGATGTACGGACCGCCGTTGCGCGCATGCTCGACCGCTTTCTCGCCCGCGGCCTTGACGGCGACGACGTCCATGCCGTCGACACGCTCGCCGGGAATGCCGAAGGATTCGCCGTGGCGATAGAGCTCGGTGACGGCCGAAGCGCGCTCGACCGAGGTGCCCATGCCGTAGCGGTTGTTCTCGATGATGTAGATCACCGGCAGTTTCCAGAGGGCGGCCATGTTCATGGCCTCGTAGACCTGGCCCTGGTTGGCGCTGCCGTCGCCGAAGTAGGTCAGCGAAACATTGTCGCTGCCGTTGTATTTGTGCGCGAAGGCCAGCCCCGTGCCGATCGGCACCTGGGCGCCGACGATGCCGTGGCCGCCATAGAAGTGCTTCTCGCGGCTGAACATGTGCATCGAGCCGCCCTTGCCCTTGGAATATCCGCTGGAGCGCCCGGTCAGCTCGGACATCACGCCCTTGGGATCCATGCCGGCGGCCAGCATGTGGCCGTGATCGCGGTACGAGGTGATGATCGCATCGCCCAGCTTGATGGTCGACTGCATGCCGACGACGACGGCCTCCTGGCCGATATAGAGATGGCAGAAGCCGCCGATCAGGCCCATGCCGTAGAGCTGCCCCGCCCGCTCTTCGAAGCGGCGGATCAGCAGCATGTCGCGGTAGAAGGATTTCAGCTGGTCGGCGGTGACGCTGTTGTCACCTGCGCCTGGGGGCTTGGTCGAGGCCGTCGGTGTGGCGGGAGAAGGTTCGACCTTCGGCTTCGTGGCCGGCTTCGCCATTTTGAATTCCCCTCCGCGTAACCCGTTGCCGCTTATAGCATCGCCCGGAGCGATGTGGTTGATCTAGCAGCAAAAAACCAGCCGAGAGAGCGTGCGGCGCAGCAATTGAGAGAATGTTTGCAACGGCCCCTTCGCGTCGACAGTTTGTTTCAGGCGACCGCGACGCGAACCTGATCAACGCGTCATGGATGATGCGTGCCGGGCGCGCAGACGCGCCCCTAGCGCGTCGGCGTGAAGATGACGATGTCGTCCTTGCGCGAGAAGTTCAGCAACACGCGCGCCCGCTCATCCAGCATGTCGGGGTCGAGGCTCTGATTGCGCAGCGCAGAGACACGCCGCTCCCAGATCTTCCGCGTAGTCTCGGCTTCGGTGAGGTTTTGCTCGGCGATCAGCACTTCGCGCTGCAGATGAACCATGGCGAGGAGGCCGCGATCACCGTTCACCAGGTGATAGCCGAAGTACCCGAACACCGTGGCGAAGATGATCGGAGCCAGGATCTGACGAGGCCGCAACAACATATACGAACTTCCTGACACCATAAGGCAACATATGGTGTTGAGAAGTCAAGATTTTTCGCGGTTCAGGATGGCGAAAGGCCGATCCGCATGCGCCTGTTGTGCCGCCCCTTGTTGTCGATCTTGAGGATGCGGATGGGCGGCGATCCTCCGGTCGAGGCGAGATGCGTGCCGCCGCAGGCCTGGCGGTCGAGGCCGACGATCTCGACGATGCGGACCTTGCCGTCCGGCGTGGGTGGCGGCGCGACGGAGCGGCTGCGAATGAGGCCGGCCTCGGCCTGGGCCTCGTGCATCGGCACATAGGCGAAGCGGACCGGGATGTCCTGGCGGATGAGGTCGTTGATCGGCCCTTCCAGTGCCCGCAGGCGATCGCTGTCCGCGCCCTGGATGTCGAAGTCCATGCGCGCCGTCCCGTCCTCGGCCATCTGCACGCCGGTGACCAGGGCACCGTCGAATGCCTGGAAGACCAGGGCGTTCAGGATGTGAGTGTCGGTGTGGAGCTGGCGCATCATGCGCCGGAAGTCGGGATCGACCGCCGCCTCGACGCTGCCCGCGATTTCACCCTGGCTGTCGAGCAGGTGCCACAGCTTACCGGCCGAGACTTCGAAGCCCATGACCTTCGCCTCGCCGCCCTGCCAGCGGATGACGCCACGGTCGGCAAGTTGCCCGCCGCCGCCGGGATAGAAGGGCGACTGGGCCAGGGCGACCTTGCCGGGCCGCGCGTCGGCCACGTCGGTCTGCACGGTCAGAATCTCGGGCTGCTCATGACAATAGAGGTGCATGCGGCCTCATAGGCCGCCGTGCGTCGAGGGTATTGGCGAAAATTGCTCACCGACAAACCGCGCTGTCACCCCGAGTGCTAGGCCACTGCAGCCGCTCTAGCAAACTGCGTCGGCGTGATGCCGTAGCAGCGCTTGAAGTGCTTGTTGAGCGCGCTCTGGTCGTAGAAGCCGACCTCGGTCGCCACGTCGGCCAACACCGGTGCGTGGCGCAGGCGACGACACGCCATGTTGAGCCGCACCTGCGTCAGGTAGGCGTGCGGCGTCAGGCCGACCGTGCGCTTGAACAGGCCGATGAGCTGGAAGGTCGTCAGGCCGACCTCGGCCGCCAGATCCTCCAGGCGCAGCTCCGAGGCATAGTCGGCATGCATGCGATCTTTCACGCGGCCCAGCAGCTGGCGATCGACCGGGGCCGGCGGGATGCGGTCGAGGCCACTGCCATGGCGCTGGAACAGCCGGCCGAAGCTGCCGATCAACAATTCGCGTTCGTGAAACACATCGCGTCCCTCTTCGATGGCGCAATGCATCGCCGCGAAGGCCTCGATGAGATCGTGGTCCGTGAAAATGTTGTGCGTGAAATACGGCACGCGCTCGATGCCGAGTCCGGCCGCGAGCTGATCGAGCGCAGCCTGTGTCAGGTACATCGACCGGTACTGCCAGCGCTCG
Organism: Reyranella sp.; assembly: GCA_019750135.1. Classification (GTDB taxonomy): domain Bacteria; phylum Pseudomonadota; class Alphaproteobacteria; order Reyranellales; family Reyranellaceae; genus Reyranella. Next base: position 11,804 of record JAIEOV010000062.1, read on the forward strand.
CTCCAACCCATCCAGCCGGCATGTGGTTCAGCAGGGTTGAAAACGAACAGCGTCGAGGGCGTCGCCTCCTCGACCTGGCCGCGACTCTTGATCACCGAGCCGCCGCTTTCCGTCACGGCGACGACCAGCGCCTCGTGGATGTGCGGCGGATACTCGTGCGTCGTGAAGTTGGCGCGCATCAGGCTGAGGCCGGTGAGATGCCGGTCCCACCAGTATTCCGTCGCGTTATTGGGGTCGCTGCGGGCCACGCCTGAAAATACCGGGTTGGCCAATATTCGCCAATACCGGCTATCGCCGCGATCCTAGCCTGCGACCATGTTGACCGAAGGCCAGCGGCAGGTCCGCGACATGGCTCGCCAGTTTGCCGCCCGCGAGCTGGCGCCGATGGTCGCCGAACGCGATCGCACCCCGCGCTTCCCGCGCGAAGCCTTCGCGCGCATGGGCGAGCTCGGCATGCTGGGCATGACCGTGCCGGCCGAGTTCGACGGCGCCGGCACAGACTACGTCTCCTATGCACTCGCCATCATGGAGATCGCGGCGGCGGACGGCGCGTCGTCGACGGCGTTCCAGGTGCACAACTCGCTGGTCTGCCTGCCCCTCCTGCGGCACGGCACGCCGCAGCAGAAGGAGCGCTTCCTGCGCCCCCTCGCCCGCGGCGAGCTTTTGGGCGCCTTCTGCCTCACCGAACCGGGCGCCGGCTCGGATGCCGCCGCGATCACGACGCGGGCCGAGCGGGTCGGCAACAAGTTCGTCCTGAACGGCAGCAAACAGTTCATTACGTCGGGCCGCAGCGCCGACATCGCGCTGGTCTTCGCCGTGACGGATCCGGCGGCGGGCAAGCAAGGCCTTTCAGCGTTCATCGTGCCGACCAGGACAGCGGGGTACACGGTGGCGCGCATCGAGCACACGATGGGACAGCGCTCGTCCGATCACTGCCATGTCGTGTTCGACAATTGCGAAGTCCTGCCCGAGCAGATGCTCGGAGAGGAAGGCGAAGGCTTGCGCATCGCGCTCGGCAACCTCGAAGGCGGCCGCATCGCCGTTGCCGCGCAATCGGTCGGCATGGCGCGCGCCGCCTATGACGCCGCCCTCGCCTACGCCAAGGAGCGTCGCACCTTCGGCAAGCCCATCATCGAGCACCAGGCCGTCGCCTTTCGCCTGGCCGACATGGCGACCTCGTTGCAGGCCGCCGAGCTGATGGTGCTGAACGCCGCCCGCTTGCGCGACGAGGGCCGACCCTGCCTCAAGGAGGCGTCGATGGCCAAGCTGTTCGCCTCCGAGATGGCCGAGAAGGTCTGCTCGGCTGCCATCCAGATCCATGGCGGCTACGGCTATCTCAACGACTTCCCGGTCGAGCGCATCTATCGCGACGTGCGCGTCACCACGATCTACGAAGGTACGTCCGACATCCAGCGGCTGGTGATCGGCCGCGAGATCGCGCGTGAGCACCATTTCGAGGGAGTGACATGATCGCACGCCAGTGGCGCGGCCGCGCCGATACCGCCAAGGCCGACGCCTATCTACGGCACTTCACCGAGAGTGTCGTTCCCGAGTTGAAGCGCCTGGAGGGCCACCGAGGCGCCTGGCTGCTGCGCCGCGAGGTCGAGGGCCATACCGAGTTCGTCGCCCTCACCCTCTGGGACTCGCGGCGGTCCATCGAGGCCTTCACCGGCCCCGACATCTCGAAGTCGGTGGTCGAGCCCGAAGCCCGCGCCGCCTTGTCCGACTTCGACGATTTCGCGACCCACTACGAGGTCGCGTTCAGGTCATGATCTTCCGGACCGCCGGCCTCTGGCCGACATTCATGATCATGAGCCGGCCAGAGGCCGGCGGTCCGGAAGACGAAGATTAGCCGCGCAGGATCGAGGTGCCGGCGTAGGTCGCCTGCGGGCCGAGCTGCTCTTCGATGCGCAGGAGCTGGTTGTACTTGGCCAGGCGATCTGAGCGCGACAGCGACCCTGTCTTGATCTGGCCGCAGCCGGTGGCGACCGCGAGATCGGCAATCGTCGAATCCTCGGTCTCGCCGGAGCGATGGGACATCACCGCACCGTAGGACGCGTGGCGCGCCATGGTCACGGCCTCCATCGTCTCGGTCAGCGTGCCGATCTGGTTGACCTTCACCAGGATGGCATTGGCGAGTCCGTCCTTGATGCCCTGGGCGAGGCGCTTGGGATTGGTGACGAAGAGATCGTCGCCGACGAGCTGGATCTTCTTGCCGAGCTTGTCGGTGATCGCCTTCCAGCCAGCCATGTCGTCCTCGGCCATGCCGTCCTCGATCGAGACGATCGGATAGCGCTTCACCAGGTCGGCGTAGTACTCGACCATGCCCGCCTGATCGAGAGACTTCTTCTCGCCTTCGAGCTCGTACTTGCCCTTCTTGAAGAACTCGGTCGAGGCCGGGTCGAGCGCCAGCATGACGTCCTCGCCGGGCTTGTAGCCCGCCTGCTCGACCGACTTCATGATGAAGCCCAGCGCCTCGTCGGCCGAGGCGAGGTTGGGCGCGAAGCCGCCCTCGTCGCCGACATTGGTGTTGTGGCCGGCCTCGTGCAGCTGGCTCTTCAGGGCGTGGAAGACCTCCGAGCCCATGCGCAGCGCCTCGGCGAAGCGGTCGGCCTTCACCGGCATGATCATGAATTCCTGGATGTCGATCGGATTGTCGGCGTGAACGCCGCCGTTGATGATGTTCATCATCGGCACCGGCAGGATCGACGCCTGGCTGCCGCCGACATAGCGGTAGAGCGGCAGGCCGGCGTCCATGGCAGCGGCCTTGGCCACGGCGAGCGACACGCCGAGGATGGCGTTGGCGCCGATGCGGCCCTTGTTGGGCGTGCCGTCGAGCTCGATCAGGGCGCGGTCGATCTTGATCTGCTCGCGCGCATCGAGGCCGGCCAGCAGGTCCATGATCTCGGCGTTGACCGCGGCGACGGCCTTCAGGACGCCCTTGCCGCCGTAGCGCTTCTTGTCGCCGTCGCGCAATTCGACCGCCTCGTGCGCGCCGGTCGAGGCGCCCGACGGTACGGCCGCACGGCCCATGGCGCCGCTTTCGAGCTCGACTTCGACCTCGACCGTGGGATTGCCGCGGCTGTCGAGGATTTCGCGGGCGCGGACATCGGCAATGACGCTCATCGGTCTAAAACTCCTTCGTGGCGCGGCTTGTCTAGCGGCCGGACCGGGGAGGAGCAAGTGACGGGATGATGGCGTCTATGGGAGCGCGGGCCTCCCGCCCGCATCATGATCATGAGCGGGCCGGAGGCCCGCGCTCCCGTTAACGCCAGGCGCTCTTGAGCGACTGGTCGGTCTTCCATTTCTCGACGCCGGCGACGTCGTCGCAGGAGAAGACCTTCGGGTCCTTGCGCGGATTGCCCTCGATCCAGGCGAACACCAGGCATTGCGACTGGTTGCTCGTGCCCTTCTTGGTCTCGAGCAGGACCTCGCTCGCCACCGCGGCGCCGGCCTTGGCGTCGCCGTAGTCGTCGATCACCGGCGCGATCTCGCCGACCGTGCGGCCGGCCGCCTTGGTGTCGGCATACCACTTGGCGAAGTCGGCGAACTGTTCGCCCGCGACGCCCTTGCCGTCGGCCGCGACGTAGGCCTTGAGGTCGCGGATCAGCGACTGCGTCGCCGCCTCGGCCTTGGGTTCGGCCGCCTTGCGCCGTTCGGCGAGGCGCGCCTGCAGATCCTTCAGCGCATCGGCGTTCGACTTCGGCGGCGGCTGCAACGGCGTCGGCGCCGCTGGCGCGGTCGCCGTCTGCGTCGAAGGATCGACGCGCCGGATCGGCGCGCGCGACGCCTCGGCGTTGAGCTGCTGCGCCTCCTGCGGCGTCAGCTTGCCGACCGGATTGGTGCCGCGGCCCTTCTGCCAGTCCTGGATCGCCTTGACCGTGGCGTCGGATTGCAGATTGCCGTCGATCGGCCCGTTGTACTTGCCGAGCGTGCTGAGCGATTCCTGGATCTTGCGGCGATCGGGGTCGGGGCTCTGCAGCACGGTCGTGTAGTCCGGCGCCGGCGCCGTGGGCCGGCTCACCACGTGACCGCCGCCACCACCACCGCCAGCAGGTGCCTGTGGCGCCTGCGCTGCGGGTGCGCCTCCCCCTCTTCCGCCCTGGGCGCAAGATCCGGGATTCTGGAAGCAGCGCTCGACCTCGCCGGCGCTCTGCGCAAGCGCGACCGTGGGAGCTAAGGCGACGACGGCGAGGGCGGCCAGGAAGCGCATGTCAGATGCCACCATAGAGGCCACCGGCGAGCTGGGCCGGCAGGCCGATCACCATGGACACAGGCTGCCCCTGTCCGGTGTTGCCGCGGGCGATGATGTGGTCGTTGGGCGAACCGGTCTTGCTCTGGTAGTTGCCGTTGCTGGTGAACTTGCCGCCGAAGCACGACATCGAATAGCGGCCGGTGGCGGGCGAATCGTTGGTGAAGGTGCCTTCGCAGACCTGCTCGCCGCGCGGATTGTCGACCTTGAAGGTGACCGAGCGGTCGCGGCCGATCAGGGCACCGTAGCGGGCGAGCCCGTTGAGCCGGGCGACGTTGCCGGTCGGATCGCGATAGAAGATCGACACCGGGCCATAGGACTCGGTCGGCAGCGTGTTGCGCGGCACGACGTAGTGCTCGTTGCTGATCACGACCTGGCAGCGGCAATCGACGCTGTAGTTCTCGCCGAGCGGGCCGAGCTCCGAGAGCTTGCGATTGCAGTTCGAGACGGCGAGCTCCTGCACCTCGCGCTCGCTCATCTGTCCCTTGGAGTAGGAATCGGCGTAGAGGAAGGTGCATTGCCGCGGCATCGGCACGGCCACGACCTTGTGGCTGGCGGCGTTGGTCTCGGCATTCTCCCAGTATCGCTGCGCCATCTCCGGGAAGCGCAGGAAGATCGGGTCGCGACGCTCGGCCTTGCCCTGCGATTGCGCAAACGATTCCGCCCAGATGGCCGAAGCGACGGCCGCGGCGGCGAGGATGAATAGCGCGAAGAGACGGTTCATGGCCTGCAATTCCAGCCGAAGAACATGACCGAAATACGTCCTGAAAGCGCCCAGCGGGCGCTACTAAACCAGCCGGCTCTGCGCCTTGGCCGCCCCGATGAAGGACGAGAACAGCGGATGGGGCGCGAAGGGCCGGGATTTCAGCTCCGGATGATACTGCACGCCGATGAACCAGGGATGACCCGGAATCTCGACGATCTCGGGCAGGATGCCGTCCGGCGACATGCCGGAAAAGCGCAGGCCGACCTGCTCCAGGCGGTCCTTGTAGTTGACGTTGACCTCGTAGCGATGGCGATGGCGCTCGCTGATCACGTCGGCGCCGTAGATTTCGTGCACCTTTGTGCCCGGCCGCAGATGGGCGGGATAGGCGCCGAGCCGCATGGTGCCACCGAGGTCGCCGTTGGCCGACCGCTTCTCGAGCTGATTGCCCTTGATCCATTCGGTCATCAGGCCGACCACAGGATGCTCACAGGGGCCGAACTCGGTCGACGAGGCGCCTTCCAGGCCGAGCAAGTTGCGGGCGGCCTCGATCACGGCCATCTGCATGCCGAAACAGATGCCCAGGAACGGCACGTTGCGCTCGCGCGCGAACTGCACCGCGTGGATCTTGCCCTCGGTGCCGCGCTCGCCGAAGCCGCCCGGCACCAGGATGCCGTGCACGTGCTCGAGATGGCTGACGGCGTCGTCGCGCTCGAAGATCTCGGAATCCATCCACTCCAGCCCGACCTTCACGTTGCTGCCGAAGCCGCCGTGAGTCAGCGCCTCGCTCAGCGACTTGTAGGCGTCGAGCAGTACCGTGTACTTGCCGACCACGGCGATAGTCACCTTGCCCTCAGGCTCGCGTACCGAGCGCACCACGCCGCGCCAGCGCTCGAGGTTGGGCTCCTTTTCCGCCTCCAGGCCGAAGTAGCGGCAGACTTCGGCGTCGAAGCCCTGCTCATGATAGGCGATCGGCACCTGGTAGATCGTGTCGACGTCGCGCGCCTCGATGACGCGCTCCGGCTTGACGTTGCAGAACAGCGCGATCTTGCGCCGCTCGTTGGCCGGGATCTCCTTGTCGCCCGAACGGCAGACCAGGAGGTCGGGCTGGATACCGACGCTCAGCAGCTCCTTCACCGAATGCTGCGTCGGCTTGGTCTTGAGTTCGCCAGCCGTTGGCACCCAGGGCAGCAGCGTCAGATGCACGAACATCGTGCGCTCTCGGCCGAGCTCGTTGCCGAGCTGACGGATGGCTTCGAGGAACGGCAGGCCTTCGATGTCGCCGACCGTGCCGCCGATCTCGACCAGCACGAAGTCCTCGTTCTCGGTGCCGGCGACGACGAACTCCCGGATGGCGTCGGTGATGTGCGGGATCACCTGCACGGTGGCGCCGAGATATTCGCCGCGGCGCTCCTTGGCGATCACCGTCGAATAGATGCGGCCGGTCGTGACGTTGTCGCTCTGGCGAGCGTCGACGCCGGTGAAGCGCTCGTAGTGACCGAGGTCGAGGTCGGCTTCGGCACCGTCGTCGGTGACGAAGACTTCGCCGTGCTGATACGGGCTCATCGTGCCCGGATCGACGTTCAGATAGGGATCGAGCTTGCGCAGCCGCACGCGATAGCCGCGCGCCTGCAGCAGCGCGCCCAGCGCCGCCGATGAGAGACCCTTACCAAGCGAGGAAACCACGCCGCCCGTTATGAAAATAAAGCGCGTCATGGGCTTACAGCATACAAAACGTTGCGGCGCGCGGCCATGGGGATATTCCTCCTTCGCTCCTCCGGAGCTACGGAGGACAAGCCCTCCCGCCGGCTCGCCCGCCGAAGCCTTGGCGAAGGCGGGTTCCTAACGCGTGGGGGCGGAAGGAGCCGCCGGAGCGGCAGGAGCACCACCAGGCGCCGGCGCGGCGCCACCAGCCCCGGGCGCGCCAGGGGCAGTCGGCGTCGTCGGAATGCGGTCGATGATCGAGCGTGTGTTGCGCTGCGTGTCGGTCATGCTCCAGGCCATGATCAGGCTGAGCGCAAAGAACGCCGTGGCAAAGATCGCCGTCATGCGCGACAGCACGTTCGCTTGGCCGCGCACCGAGAACAGCGCGTCGGTGCGGCCCATGCCCAGGCCGCCGCCTTCGCTGCGCTGGAGCAGGATGACGACGATCATCGCAGCGGTGACGCCGACATGGATGATCAGCAACACCAGCCGCCAATCGTGCAAAAAGCCTCGAACCGCGTCCATTTCGTCCAGTGCCTAGGTGGGGATGCCGGGTTTGCTCGCCAAGCGCGCGCTTCTAGCCGCTTTAGGCCGCCTTGGCGATAGCCAAAAATTCGTCGGCCTTGAGGCTGGCTCCGCCGACGAGGGCGCCGTCGACGTCTCCCGCCGCCAGCAGCTCGGCCGCGTTGCTGCCCTTCACCGAACCGCCATATAGAAGTCGCACCTGGGCCGCCTCCCCCGTCAGGCCGCTCAGCACTTTGCGAATATGCGCGTGGGCTGCGGCCACTTCAGGCGTGGTCGGGGTCTTGCCGGTACCGATCGCCCAGACCGGCTCGTAGGCCACGACCAGGTTGGCGGCCGTCGATCCGGCCGGAACGCTGCCCTTGAGCTGGGTCTCCAGCACCGAAAGCGTCTTTCCAGCCTCGCGCTCGGCCAGCGTCTCGCCGATGCAGACGATGGGCACCAATCCCGCCCGCCATGCCGCTTCGGCCTTGGCCCGCACGATGGCGTCGGTCTCGCCGCAGTCGGCGCGCCGCTCGGAATGGCCAACGATCACATGGGTGGCGCCGCAATCGCGCAGCATCTCGGCCGCGATCTCGCCGGTATGGGCGCCGTTGGCCTTGGCATGGCAGTTCTCGCCGCCGACCAGCACGCAGTTGCCCTTCACCGCCTCGGCCACCGCAAGCACCAGCGTTGCTGGCGGACAGATCAGCACGTCGCGGTCGCTCCAGCCCGCCTGCTTCACGCCATCGGCCACGCCCTTCGCCAGAGCCAGCCCGTCGGCCCGAAGACCGTTCATCTTCCAGTTGCCGGCAATCAGCGGCCGCCGCGTCCGTGCCATGAAAATCCCCGAATTGTGTCGTCGCTGTCTAGCAGGCCCATTAGTTGCCTGCCACAGGGTCGGGTGGTAGGCATGCCCGCCTGACAAAACCTCTTCGCCAATGGCGTGAATTCTCCGAACATGTTCCGCAAGTACGCCCGCTTCGTCATCCTTTTCATCCTGTTTGGCATGCTGATCGTCAGCTTCGCCTTGTGGGGCGTCGGCGACATGCTGCGCATGGGCGGCCGCAGCACCGCGGTCGCCCATGTCGGCGGGACCAAGATTCCGCTCTATGGCTGGGTTGGCGGCGCGTCCGTGTCGATCAACGAAGTGAAAGACCAATTCAACCGCCAGCTCGAAGGCATCCAGCGCCAGACCGGCCAGCGGCCGGAGCCCGAGCAGGCGTTGCGCTTCGGCCTGCATGTGCGCGCCCTGGAAGAAGTCATCCAGCGTGCCGTGCTCGACTACACCATCCAGCAGTTCGGCCTGGTCGTGAGCGATGACGAGGTCTACGCCGCGATCGCCCGCAATCCTGCCTTCGCCGGCACGGGGGGCTCGTTCGACCGCTTGCTGTTCCGCAACCGGTTGCAGCAGGCGCGCATCAGCGAGGCCCAGTACCTCAACGACATCCGCCGAGAGATCGCCGCCAGCCAGCTGTTCGGCGCAGTGCGGCCCGATGGCCTCGCGCCCAAGTCGCTGCGCGACGACATCTTCAAGATGGAAGCCGAGCGGCGCGTCGCCGAGACGATCTACATCCCCGATGCCATCATCATCGACGTGCCCAAGCCCACGGCAGAGCAGCTCGCCGCCTATTTCGAGGCGAACAAGACCAAGTTCCAGATCCCCGAGTTCCGCGCCTTCTCCTACGTCATGATGACGGCCGACGATGTCATGGGCCAGGTCGGCGTGACCGCCGACATGGTCAAGCAGGAATACGACGCCCGCCAGGGCGAGTTCGGCACGGCCGAAAAGCGCGACGTCGACCAGGCGATGGCCGACAGCGAGGACAAGGCCAAGGCGATCATCGCCGCCGTCACCGCTGGCAAGACCCTGGAGGACGCGGCCAAGGAAGTGCTGGGCAGCGCCGACGGCGTCATCAAGCTAGGACCGGTCACCAAGAAGGACCTGCCACCCGGCCCGCTGGCCGACGGCGTCTTCAACCTGCCGGTCGGCGTCGGCCCGGCGCCGATCCAGTCGCCGCTCGGCTGGCATATCGTGCGCATCAACAGCATCGCGCCCGGCAAGTCTGTACCGTTCGACGAGGTCAAGGAGAAGCTCGAGAAGGAGCTGCGCGCCCAGCTGGCGCCCGACCTCCTGATCAAGCAGGTCACCGACTTCGAGCGCGTGCTGGCCAAGACCCAGTCGATGAAGGCCGCCGCCGAGGACCTGGCACTCAAGGTCAAGACCTTCGAGAACGTCGATGCCCGCGGCCAGGACGCCGAAGGCAAGCAGATCGTGATCGGCCCGGCCGCCAACGAGCTGGTCCAGGCGGCGTTCGCCACGCGCGAGAGCGCCGAGAGCGAGCTGCTGGAGACCCAGCGGGGCGAGTACTTCATGGTGCGCGTCGACCGCATCACGCCCGCCCGCACCCCTGCCCTCACCGAGGTCGAGGCCAAGGTGACCGAGGCCTGGCAGGCCGAGGAGCGCCGCAAGCTCGCCGACGCCAAGGTCAAGGCGGCGCTCGAGAAGGCGAATGCCGACACCGGCTTCGAGGCGCTGGCCAAGGAACTCGGCCTGGAGATGCGCACGGCCAAGCCGGTCAGCCGTTTTGAGGCCGACCAGGGCAACTTCCTCACCCAGCCCGTGGTGCAGGAGCTGTTCAAGCTGCAGGAGGGCAAGACTCAGTCGGTGCGCACGGCCGAAGGCAGCGTGCTGGTCCGCCTCAAGCAAATCGAGCCGGTCGATCTCGGCAAGGACAAGGACGCGCTCGACCGCTTCGGCAAGCAGCTCGATTCCATGGTGGCCAACGACCTGCTGCTGCAGCTGATCGCGGCCATGCGCACCAAGTACGGCGTGACCGTCGACGAGGCCACGTTCGTCGCCGCCTTCAAGCCGCAGAACCAGCCGTAAGCCCCAGCCGCTAACCATGTCGCTCTCTCCCGAATTCGACGCCTTCGCCGGCGTCTACGATGCCGGCAAGCCGCAGCTCGTCTCGACCAAGCTGGTCGCCGATCTCGAGACGCCGGTCTCCGCCTACCTCAAGCTCTGCGACGGCCGCGCCAATTCTTTCCTGCTGGAATCGGTGGAAGGCGGCTCGGTGCGCGGGCGCTACTCGATCATCGGCTTCAAGCCGGACGTGATCTGGCGCTGCCGCAAGGGCCAGGCCGAGATCAACCGCCGCGCCCGCAGCGACGCCCAGGCCTTCGAGAAGCTCGACGGCCGGCCGCTCGAGACGCTGCGCCAGCTGGTGCGCGAGTGCCAGATGGACATGCCGCCCGGCCTGCCGCCGATGGCGTCCGGCCTGTTCGGCTTCCTGGGCTACGACATGGTCCGCGACATGGAGCGGCTGCCCGACAAGAACCCCGATCCGATCGGCCTGCCCGACGCGATCATGACGCGGCCGACCATCATCTGCATCTTCGACCGGCTCGAGGACAACGTGACGCTGGTCACGCCAGCCTGGCCTACCGCCGGCATCAGTGCCCGTGCCGCCTACGAGGCCGCGCAGGAGCGGCTGGCCGATGCCGTGTCGGACTTCGAGCGTGCCCTGCCCTTCCGCCGCGACAGTGCCAGCGAGCTCGACGAGCTGCCCGAGCCGCAGGCCAACATGTCGAAGGAAGACTTCAAGAAGATGGTCGCGACCTGCAAGGAGTACATCCGCGCGGGCGACGCCTTCCAGATCGTGCCCTCGCAGCGCTTCTCGCTGCCTTTCGCCCTGCCGCCGCTGTCGCTCTACCGCGCGCTGCGCCGCATCAACCCCTCGCCGTTCCTGATCTTCTTCGACTACGGCGATTTCTCGATCGTGGGCTCCAGTCCCGAGATCCTGGTACGGCTGCGCGACAACGTTGTTACCATCCGGCCGCTGGCCGGGACCATCCGGCGTGGCGCGACGCCCGAGGAAGACAAGCAACTCGCCGACAAGCTGCTGGCTGACCCCAAGGAGCATGCCGAACATCTGATGCTGCTCGACCTCGCCCGCAACGACGTGGGCCGCGTCGCCAAGATCGGCTCGGTCCGGGTCGTTGAGCAATTCACCATCGAGAAGTACAGCCACCTCCAGCACATCTCGAGCCACGTCGAAGGCACGCTCGAGGACGGCCTGGACGCGATCGATGCGCTCAAGGCCGGGTTTCCGGCGGGCACGCTGTCGGGCGCCCCCAAGGTGCGCGCCATGGAGATCATCGACGAGGTCGAGCCGGTGCGCCGCGGCATCTATGCCGGCTGCGCCGGCTACTTCGCTGCGAACGGCTCGATGGACACCTGCATCATGCTGCGCACCGGCCTGGTGAAGGACAACACCCTGTATGTCCAGGCAGGCGTCGGCGTCGTGGCCGATTCCGATCTCGAGGCCGAGTACCAGGAGAGCGTGCTCAAGGCCGCGGCCCTGGTCCGCGCTGGCGAAGAGGCTGTCCGCTTCGCCAACGCCGGCCAATGGAACGCCGGCAACATCCGTCGTTAGGGGCCTTGCGTAGGCCATAGCCTTGGCGGGAAGATAGCCCCCGGATTGGCGATCGAACCTGTAACGCCTCAACTCCCGGTCGTAGCCTCTTAGTTCGGCGATCCTGATCGTCAACCGGCAAGGAGGCACCATGAGCAAGTCTGCGAAGGATGCGTCGCGTGACCCGATATCGTTGCACGAGCAGCTCGACCAGCTGACGGCGGCGCTTCGGGACGTGGCGAAGGCGGAAAGCGCCGAAGCGATCAAGGCCGCCAGCGATGCAGCGCGTCGTATTGCCGAGGAGCTCGCCGAAAAGGCCGATGCCGTCGCCGCCGCCACGAGCAAGGGTCGTGGCCAGGTCGAACAAGCCATTCGCGACCAGCCGCTGACGGCGGTGGCGCTGGCGGCCGCGGCTGGCTTCCTCCTGGCCCTGCTGGTGCGGCGATGAGCGTGGAGGGATCGTCCCTGCTGGCGGACCTGCTGAAATCGTTGGTGGCCCTGGGCGCCGTTTCCGCTGGCGCCGCCGTGCGGCGCGCCGCATCGACCGTGGGCGGCTACCTGGTCGTGGGCATCCTGCTCGCCGTCAGCCTGTGCTTCCTCACCTTTGCCGGCTATCGCGCGTTGTCGCTGGCGATGGGGAGCATCCATGCCGCGCTGATCGTCGGTTGCGCCTATCTCTTTGCCGCCCTGATCGCGGCCCTCGTCCTGCAGATGCGCCGACGCTGAGGCGCGAAAGGAGGAATGCCATGCATGCCAAGGACGTCATGACCGGAAGCGTCATCTGCATCAATGTCGGGGATTCCATCTTCGACGCCGCCGAGTTGCTGCTGGGCGCGCGTGTCAGCGCCGTCCCGGTCGTCGATGACAAGAACGCCGTCGTCGGCATCGTGAGCGAAGCCGATCTCGTCCGGCGCGCCGAGATCGGCACGGCCCCCAAGAAGAACTGGCTGGCCCGCCTGCTCGCCAGCGACGTCTCGGCCGCCAACGACTTCGCTGCCGCCCATACGCAGCGGGTCGCCGACGTCATGACCAAGGAGGTGGTGACGGCAGGACCGGATGCCCCGCTGCGCGAGCTGGTCGAGCTGATGGAACGGCACGGCATCAAGCGCATCCCGATCGTGCGCGACGGCGCGCTGGTCGGTGTCGTGAGCCGCGCCGACCTGTTGTGCGCGCTGCTGTCGCGCGAGCCGGACCGGCCGCTGACACAGCCGAGCGACACGGCGCTGCGCCAGGCCGTCATCGAGGCCGTCGAGAAGCGCGCCTGGAGCTCGCGATGGCCGACCCACGTCTTCGCCAGCGGCGGTGTCGTCGACCTCTGGGGCTTCGTCGACGACGACGCGACGCGCAAAGCCTACGGCGTTGCGGCCGAGAACGTGCCGGGCGTCCGCGGCGTGAACAACCACCTGCGGCAGATGCCGGCGTCGACCAAGATGGGACTCTGACCGTCGAGGTTCGCGCGGCGGAAGTTCGCCGGGATGACAAAATGCCCGCCGCGCGACTAGGCTCCTCGGCAACGAAGGAGACCTCGATGTCCGACTGGCAAAAACGCTACCAGCGCCTGCTGTTCGATCGCCCGCATCCCAAGGTGCTGCGGGTGACCATGAACCGGCCAGATAAATACAACGCGACCGACGCCATCATGCACACGGAGCTGGTGAACGTCTGGCGCGACATCGACGGCGACGACACGGTCAACTGCGTGATCATCCAGGGCGCCGGCGGCAAGGTGTTCTCGGCTGGCGGCGATTTCGATCTCATCGAACACAACATGAAGGACTACAACGCGCTGCTCCGGACGTGGAAGGAGGCGCGCGACATCGTCTACAACGTCATCAACTGCTCCAAGCCGATCGTCAGCACCATGCGCGGTCCGGCCGTCGGCGCGGGCCTGGTCGCCGGCATCCTGGCCGACGTCTCGATCGCCTCGAAAAAGGCCAAGATCATCGACGGCCACACCCGGCTCGGCGTCGCCGCCGGCGATCACGCCGTGATCGTGTGGCCGCTGCTCTGCGGCATGGCCAAGGCCAAGTACTACCTGCTGCTCTGCGAAGCGGTCGACGGCGAGGAAGCCGAGCGCATCGGGCTGGTCTCGCTGTGCGTCGAGGACGACCAGCTCGAGGCCAAGGGCCTCGAGGTCGCGACCAAGCTCGCCGAAGGCGCGCAGACCTCGATCCGCTTCACCAAGTACGCCCTGAACAACTGGCTGCGCATGATGGGCCCCTCCTTCGACGCCTCGACGGCGCTCGAGATGCTGGGCTTCATGGGGCCGGAGGTGAAGGAAGGCCTCGCCTCCCACCTCGAAAAGCGCAAGCCCAAGTTCGATCCCTACTCGCCCCTCTGAGGAACCGGTCATGCGCGGACTTTCAGGCAAGAACGTCATCGTCACCGGCGGCGGCGGAGCGATCGGCGGCGCCATCTGCCGGCGCTTTGCCGAATACGGCTGCAAGGTCGGCGTGTTCGACAAGAACCGCGACGGCGCCAACAGGATCGCCGGCGAGATCACCGACACCGGCGGCAAGGCGTTCGTCTCCAGCGTCGACATCTCCGACTATGACGCGGTCGGCAAGGCGATCGGACAGTTCGAGAGCGAGATGGGGCCGACCGACGTGCTGGTGAACAACGCCGGCTGGGATCGCTTCATCAACTTCGTCGACACCACGCCCGATCTGTGGGACCAACTGATCGCCATCAACCTGCGCGGGCCGCTCAACATGAGCCATTTCGTGCTGAAGGGCATGGTGGCGCGCGGCCATGGCCGCATCATCAACATCGCCTCCGACGCGGGCCGTGTCGGCTCCTCGCAGGAGGCGGTCTATTCGGCATGCAAGGGCGGCATCATCGCCTTCACCAAGACAGTGGCGCGCGAGGTGGCGCGCAAGGGCATCACGCTCAATGCCGTCTGCCCCGGGCCCACGGATACGCCCCTGCTGGCCGCGGCCGCCGGCGAGGGCGAGCGCGCCGAGCGGATGCGCGCGGCGCTGGTCAACGCCATCCCCATGAAGCGCGTCGGCCAGCCGGAGGACATCCCCGGCGCCGTCTGCTTCCTGGCCAGCGACGACGCCGCCTTCATCACCGGCCAGACGCTCAGCGTGTCGGGTGGCTTGACCATGCACGGCTGACCGGTCGAAAGTCGGCCATGCCCGAGTTGCAATGGCTGGCAGAGGCCTTTCCCAATTTCGTGCGTTACGTGGTCGTGGGCTTCGCCCTCGCCGGCCTGTTCCTGCTGATCTACGTCATGATCACGCCGTGGCGCGAGTTCCGCCTGATCCGCGCCGGCAACACGTCGGCGGCGATCGCCCTGATCGGCGCCCTGCTGGGTTTCTGCCTGCCGCTCGCCAACACCATTGCCCATTCGGTCAGCCTGGTCGACGTCGTGCTGTGGTCGCTGGTGGCGCTGGCCGTGCAGGTCATCGTCCATGTCGTGATGCGCCTGACCCTGCCGGACTTGCGCGGTGCCATCGAAGCCGACCAGATGTCGGCCGGGGTCACGGCGGGCGGATTCGCCGCCTGCTTCGGCTTGATAAACGCTGCCTGCCTCACGACCTGACATGTCGATGCCCACACCGAATCCCTCTGGCGGTCCGCGCATGTCGCGCGGCATCAAGCTCGTCCTGATGGGCGTGGCGGGAGCGGCGCTGCTCTATTCCTGCGCGCCGACGATGATGGGCGGCGGCGGCTTTTTCTGGCTCCTGCCCTGGCTGTTCCGCGGCGGCCCCTCGGTTACCGCCCCGACGACGCCGGGCCAGTCGGCGACAACGACGACGACCAAGCAAAGCCCCTCTCAGGCCACGCCCTCGCCGACCCAGAGCCAGCGCGGCGGCTTCGGCTCGACGGGCACCTCAGGCAGCTCCTCCGGGTCGAGCTGACGATGCGTCGCGAGGCGGTGGCGCCGCGGCCGGGCTGGCAGAACAAGCTCGAGCAGCTGGGCTTCGACTACTACGTCATGGACGGCAAACCGTACTGGACCGAACAGGCCTGCTACGCCTTCTCGTCCGAGGAGATCGACCAGCTCGAGGCGGCGACCGAAGAGCTCCACGGCATGTGCCTCAAGGCGGTCGAGCATGTCGTCGCAAGCAAGCTCTGGGAGCGCATGCGCATCCCACCGGCGTGGGGTGACTACCTTGAACGAGTATGGCGGCGGTCCGATCCCACGATCTGCGGCCGGTTCGATCTCGCCTACGACGGCAATGGCCCGCCCAAGCTCCTCGAATACAATGCCGACACGCCGACGGCGCTGTACGAGGCCGCCGTCATCCAGTGGTACTGGCTGAAGGACGTGAAGCCCGACGCCGACCAGTTCAACTCGATCCACGAGAAGCTGATCGAGGCGTGGCGTGGCGTGCTGCGTCGCCTGCCGCCCGAGGGCCTGGTGCACTTCGCGCGCTTCGAGGACCAGCCCGAGGATCTCGCGACCTCGGAGTACCTGCGCGACACGGCCCTGCAGGCCGGGCTCGCCGGCAAGCCGCTCACCGTGGCGCAGATCGGCTGGAACGGCCGGCGCTTCACGGATTTCGACGAGATGCCGATCCAGGTGCTGAGCAAGCTCTATCCCTGGGAATGGATGGCGCGCGAGGCGTTCGGCGTGCACGTGCTGACCGACACCACGGCCTTCATTGAGCCGGCGTGGAAGATGATCCTCAGCAACAAGATGCTGCTGCCGCTGCTGTGGGAGGGTTTCCCGGGGCATGCCAACCTGCTGCCGGCCTTCGACAGCGAGCATCCCGACCTCGGCGGCGCCTTCGTGAAGAAGCCGATCTTCGGCCGCGAGGGCCACAACGTCACCGTCGTCGGACCGGGCGTGTTCGATACCGCGGGCGGCGACTACGGCAGCGAGGGCTTCGTCTGGCAGGCCTACCAGCCGCTGCCGGTGTTCAACGGCAACCACGCGCTGGTCGGGTCGTGGGTCATCGAAGGCAAGCCCGCCGGCATCGGCATGCGCGAGGACGAACGGCGCATCACCCACAACAACAGCCGGTTCGTGCCGCATTATTTCAAGTGACCGCTGGGCGCGCGCCACTCCAGTAGCGCGTCATGATCTTCCGGACCGTCGGCCTCCGGCCGGCTCATGATCATGAGGCCGACGCCGGCGGTCCGAAAGAACATGAGAAGATGCGCCACTGGAGTGGCGCGCCCCCAGCAAAGACTAATAATCCCACTCCATCTTCACGCCGACGCGGCCGTTGGAATCGGCGCCGACGTCGCCTTCGATCTTGACATGCTCCAGCACGTCGACCTGAACGACGCCGCGGCTGGAGTTGCCGGTGGCGCCCTGCCGCGCGCCGACATAGACGCCGGGCGCCACGTAGCGGCCGGCCTCGAGCGATACCGGCGAGTTGGCGCCCGTGCCCGATCCCACGGACAGCCGGTCCAGGCCGAGCCCCGTGCGCAGGCGGCTCAGCATGCCGCTGCCGGAGGCTTGGCCGGTCAGCTCGGCCAGCCCCTGCGCTGCCTGGGCGAGCTCGAAGGCACTGAGACCCGATGCCGGCTTGCCGAACAGCAGAAGGGCCATGGCCTCGTCGGGCGGCAGCGACGGCACCGACGTCACGGCGATGAGGGGCGCGCGAGCCGTGCCGCCGATCTCGACGTTGATCGTCGTCGACTGCACGGTCGTGCTGGCGACGAAGTCGAGCCGGGGGTCGATGCGGTCGAGATTGTCGAGCGTGACGACCCCCCGGCTGAAGGTGAGCCGGCGTCCCAGCAGCGTGAACTCGCCACGCCGCATCGTGAGCCCGCCCGTCACCGTCGGCGCGGCCGGCGTGCCGGCGACCTCGAGCTGGCCAGACATCTCGGCATCGAGACCGCGGCCGCGCACGAACACCGCCTGTGGCGCGCGGATCGACAGGGCGAGGCGAACCGGCGCCGCTCCGGGCGGCGGCGCGGCACGCGGCGGTGGTTTCGCCGGCGCGGGCCGCACGACATTCGTCGCCGTCGCCTCGCCACCGGGCTTGTTGATCTCGCGGACCTCGAGCGTCGGATAGGACGCCGACTGGTCCGCGCCCACGGCGATCTCGGCCCGGTCGATCGTGACCGGTCCGGCGATGCTGAGGCCACCGAGCGTCGATCCCGTCACCTTGATGTTGGTGGAGACGCTGGCGACGAGGTCCGGCCGGCTGACCAGCAGGGCATTGCGGCTGGTGACGGTGAGGTCGGGCACCATCCCCTGTTGTGGATCGAGTCGCAGGGTGCCGGTGACCGAGACGCCGCCGCCGCGCACGGTCTGGAAGTTGAGCCGCTGCACCTGCAGCGTGTCGCCCTGCAGGACCAACCGCCCTTCCCCGCCGCTCAGCCGCAATCCCGACTCGGGCATGGCGACGGCGCCGTTGGAGAAGTCGATGCTGCCGTTGCCGGTTATGCGCGACCCGGAAATCTCGACCGTCACGTCCGGCCGCAACCTGCCGGTGACGTTGCGGATGTCGTTGCCGAGCAGCGGCGCGAAGGGGGCGAGATCCATCGTGCCGCCGATCGTGGCCGAGCCGGCGAGCGGCGCGCCGCCGCGCGGCATCGTTGCCTTGCCCTTCAGTGTCAGGTTCGTTGCCGCCGCGCTCACCCGCGCATCGATGCTGGCCTGGCGGCCCATCAGCGAGCCCGATCCCTGCACCGCCAGCGCCGGCACCAGGGCTGCCTCGGGGCGGCGCACGCGCAGGCCTGCGATGCTGTAGGTGCCGTCGACCACCGGTGCATCCATGCTGCCCTGAACTCGCAGCTTGGTCTGCAGCGTGCCGTCGAGGTTGGTGCCCGGCGCGAAGGCATCGATCAGCGACAACGGCATCGCCGCCACCTCGAGTTGCAGGTCGCTGCCCGACGGCGCGAGCGTGCCGCGCACCACCAGCCGTCCGCCGCCGAGGCGCAGGTTGGTCGGCTCGATCGCCACGCGCGGCCCGGCGATGTGAACGCGCGTCGGTCCGGCCAGCGCCACAGGTATGGCGCCGTAGCGACCGTCGAAGCGAGTCAAACCGACGGTAATATCCTCCCCCGCCAACTCGACCTTGGCCGTCGCGTTGGCGGCGGTCTGGGCACCGGCGGCCTGCAGCGTGATATTGAGGGCCTGCCGGTCGCCGTTCGCCGTGGCGTTCAACCGGTTGATGTCGGCCGCGCCGGCAACGCGATTGGCCGCCAAGGTGGCGTCGAGCTTGCCCGCTCCCATGGGATCGTCGATCGTGCCGCGCAAGTCGAGCGTGCCGATGGCGAGCGTATTGGCGCGAAGGTCCTTGCCCTGAACGCGCACCGTGACGCGGCCGTCGGGCGTCTGGTCCTCGGCGGTGACCTCCGCGTCCAACGAGCCGCCGAGCGGCGTGCCGGCCAATTCGGACGCATCGCCGAGGCGTTCGGCCTGGAGACGGGCGTGGCCGGAGGTCCGGCCCTTGGTCACGGCAAAATCCTTGACGTCGAGAACGAAGCTCGCCCACTTCCCCTGGAACGTCGGGACAACCACGCCGCCCGCGGCATCGAGCGAGAAGCGACCGTCGAGCGACATCGGCTGTGCCGCCAGATCGCCGTTCGCCTTGACCTCACCGCTCGCCGCTCCCGCGGCATCGAGCGAGCCGCTCGCCGACAGGCTGAGCTTGCGCGACGCGATCTGCCCACGCACAAGATCGCTGAGTTCGGCGGCCACCCTGAGGTTGGTGCGATCCCCACCAAACTGGATATTGCTCGTGACCTTGGCGGCCCCGTCGACCCCGGCTTTGAGGAAATCGAGCTTCGGCAAGTCGACCGTCAGGTCGAGCTCGCCGCTGGCAGCGCTCCCGCGGCCGGCCACGATCAGCGTCGAGCCGCCGCTTGCCACCCGGACATCGCTCAACGTCCAGGCTTCGTCGAAGCGCCAGGTCGCGCCGCCCGATAGCTCCACCGGGGCCGTGACGATGCCGGCCGGAAGGCCGTCGGCGGTCACGTTGCTGACCGTGCCGTTCCATCCCAGCGTGATGCCGTCGCGATCGGTGCTCAGCGTCAGGTCGACGGTCGAGCTGCCCGCAAGCGGCCTGCCGGCCAGTTCGGACAGTGGCGCCAGGTCGGGCAGCGTCAGCGTGACCTTGGCGTCTCCCACCTGGGTCGCCGGGAGATAGGAGCCGCCGCCCTTCAGCGACGCGGGCGCCGTGCCAAGATCCACCGATCGCGCCGTGATCTTGCCGTCTTCGGTGAGCCCGAGGTCTGCGGCGAGCGAGACGGCGCCGAGCGGCGGCAAGCGCTTGTCGATGGCGGCAAGCGAGACATCGTCGGCGCCGCCGGTGATCTTGATCGTGCCCTGCGGCCGCTTCGACAGGCCGGCGAGATCGGGCTTCACCTCGAGGTGCAAGTCGCGCCACGTCGCGCCACTGACGAAGGGAGCGAGTACGCCGGGCGCAGCGGCCCGCAGTGTGACGTCGCCGGCGAGCCGGTCGGCGGCACGGTCGTAGCGCGCCGATGCCTGCAGGCCGAGCGTGCCGGCTATGAGCTTGAGCTCGTCCAGCGTGACGATCGTGTCATCGACGACAGCCCGGGCACTGAGCGCGATCGGCTCGCGCACCGCGTCGGCGATGGGTCCCTGCGGCAAGCCAGGCCCCGCCGTGTCGAGTTGGACCGAAACCGACGTCGCCGCACCCTCCGGCTTCCAGATCGCCTTGCCGTTCGCGCGCGCCGCGTCGCCCGCCGCCACGACCAGCTCGGCATTGCCTGCCTGGGCGTCGCCGCGAGCGATCAGGCGTATCGAGAGGTCTTCGACATCCGGGCGCTCGATCAAAGCGGCGATCAGGCCGCCGCGCTTTTCGCTGAGGCTCACCTCGCCATCGACGGTGCGCTTCTCGAGGTCGAAGACGATGTCCGCCGACAGCCGACCGTTGGGGCCGTCGATGCGATCGCCCTTGAGGATCACCCTGCCCTGGGCGAGGCTGGCCGGCAGGACGGCATGGCCGCTGAGCTTCCAGTGCGAATCGACACGGGCCACAGCCGCTGCCAGGTGAAGATCGCCGATCTCGAGTTCGTTGAGGTTGATGCCGATGGGCAGCCGCAGCGGCCCGCTGCTCTTGTCCTTGGGCTCCTCCTTGGCCGGCAGCGGTGGACGCAGGACGGCGATGCGATCGGCGCGCAGCGACTCGATCGACACACGCCCGCGCGCCAAGGAGGTGAAGGACCAGCGTAGCTGGACATTTTCCGCCGTGAGCCAGGGCCCGTCGCGGTCGCTGTACGAGATCGAGGCGATGCGAACGTCTGTGGGAAAGAATCCACTGAGCCCGCTGAGCTCGAGGCCGCCGTCCGGTCCTGACCCTGCCCTCGAGATGAAGCCGGCCAGGGCGCGCTGGCCGGGTGCGGTCTGCAAGGCGGCGAACGCCATGACGAGAAGGCCGACCAGGCCCGCCGCGGCGATCGCCAGGATCCTGCGCGCGCGCATCAGAAGGCCTGGCCCAGGCTGACGTAGACGCCGAATGCCGGATCGCCCTCGCGGCGGTTCAGCGGGAAACCGACATCGACCCGCACCGGCCCGAAGTCGGTGTAGTAGCGGGCGCCGACGCCGGCGCCGACGCGCGGCGCGAACAGGGTGAAGTCGGGGAAGAAGTACGGATAGGCGCTGCCCGCATCGACGAACGCGACGGCGCCCCACGACTTGCCGATGCGTTGGCGGAACTCGACGTTGGCCTCGAAGACGCTGGCGCCGCCCAGCGGATTGTTGAAGGCGTCGCGCGGGCCGGCGGATTGATAGACGAAGCCGCGTACCGAGCCGCCGCCGCCGGCATAGAAGTACTTGTCCGGTGGAATGGCGCCGATGCTGATCGCAGGCTCGCTGCCGAGCGAAGCACGCGTGGCGAGCACGCTGCGACCGTCCTCGCTGAAATCGAAGTAATGGCGGCCGGTCAGGCGCATGACGGTGAAGAAGTTGCGGCTGTAGACCCAGGGCGTGATGTCGAAATCGATGCGATAGCCCTCGGTCGGGTTCAGGTCGCTGTTGGCGTGATTATAGAGAATCGACAGCGGCAGGCCGACCAATTGGTAGTCCATGGTGATGCCGTTGCGGGTGATGCGCGAGGCCTCGCCGGCGAAGCCGAGTTGCGCCCGCCAGCGTGGCGAGAACACTCGGTCGAAACCGGCATATGCCGTGATTGCGTTGCGCGTGTAGGCGTCGAGCACCTCGCGCAACCCGGCCGCCTCCAGCCGCGCATCCTGGCCGGCGAGCCACCAGTCGGGCTTCCGGAAGGCCGCGCGGAAGGCAAAGCCGGTGTCGAGGATCGCATAGCCCTGACCGATATGCGTGAGCTCGGCCGTCAGCCGCAGGCTCTCGGCCTGGCCGAACAGGTTGCGGTGGGTCCAGAAACCCGAGACCGCGAAGCCGAGCTGCGTCTCATAGGAAACGCCGAAACCGATCGACCGCGACAGCCGGTCGGTCAGTTCGACGTCGAACGGCAGCTCGCCGTTGGCGTCGAGCGTGGCCGCGGGCTTTATGCGCACCGAATTGAACACGCCGAGCGAGGTGAGCTTGCCGCGCATGGCCTCGACCTTGGCGGGGTCGTAGGGATCACCTTCCTTGAACGGCACGCGGCGCTGCAGCCAGGCCATGTCGACCTTATCGGAGCCCGAGAAGCGCACCGGGCCCATGCGGGCCATCGGGCCGGTCTCGGCGACGAAGGTCACCGTGGCCTCGCGCGTGGCGTGGTTGACCACGACATCGCGCTTGATGCTGGCCAGCGCATAGCCCTGCTTGCGCAGCTCGGTAATCAGCTTGTCCTGCGCCTCCAGGATGGCCGAGGCGTCGGCGGGATCGCCCGGCGACAGGCCGAGCTTGGCGCGGTCGATGCCCGGCAGCGACGTCTCAGCGTTCGGTGGGCGGATCGCCACGTCGGCCACGCGATAGCGCGGGCCGGTCGTGATGTCGAAGGCGAAGGAGGTCGGCTCGTTGTCAGGTCGCGCGTCGATGGCGTCCAACGCGCCGGGCTCGGCAATCGGCCGGCCGTCGACCGTGGCCTTGATCGTGGCGTCATAGTAGCCGCGCGAGCGTAGAGCGGTATTGATCCTGGCGGCAGCCGCCTGGGCACCCTGCAGGAGCCCGAGGCTGTCGCCGCTCAGCGGCTGATCCTTCTCGAAGCGCTCGACCAGTTCCTTGAGGTCGGCCTGCATCTGCTCGTCTCCGCTGACGACGAGAGCGATTTTTGCCGTCCGTGCATCGGCCGACCCACCCGGCGCCATCGCGAGCAGCGCGGCAAGCGCCACAAACCACGTCAACCATGCCGATTCCCCAGCCCGAAAGGGCCACAAGGCACGAGTAGCGCGGTTGGCAGACATGTTGTCCATGCATCAACGCTTGGCGCGGCGATTGGATGCATGGGGTGATTGTTTCGTGGCAAACTCCCCGGAGGTGTGGAGAAAACGATGAACGAAGTCTGGATCCAGCCGACGGGCGGCGCATTGGGCGCTGATGTACATGGTGTCGACCTGTCCAAGCCGGTGAGCGAGGCCACGTTCGGCCGCATCGCCGAAGCGTGGAGTGAGCACCTGGTGCTGCGCTTCTCGGGACAGCGTATCGACGATCGCATGCTGATGCAATTCAGCGCTCGCTTCGGCGAGCTCGACCGTGTGCCGATCGCTGCCGCGAACTTCGACCGCACGGATTCCGGCCTGGGCAAGGATGTTCAGGAATGGGTGACGGTGATCTCGAGCGTCGTGAAGGACGGCAAGCCGGTCGGCGGACTGGGGAGCTACGAGCTCGTCTGGCACACCGACATGTCCTACAACCCGCTACCGCCGCGCGCTTCGCTGCTCTACGCGCTTGAAGTGCCGCCCGACGGCGGCAACACCGGCTTCCTCAACATGTACACGGCCTATGAGACATTGCCGGCGGAACTGAAGCGCGCCGTCGAAGGCCGTACCTGCATCCACGATTCGAGCCGCAACTCGGCCGGTGAGCTGCGCAAGGGCTTCCAGCGCACGCTCGATGTGCGTCGCACGCCGGGCGCGGTGCATCCCCTCGTCCGCCTGCATCCCGTGAGCAAGCGCAAGGCGCTGTTCCTCGGCCGCCGGCCCGGCGCCTACATCCATGGTCTGCCGGTCGAGGAGAGCGAGGCTCTGCTGGACGCGGTATGGGCGCACGCCACCCAGCCGCACTTCGCCTGGTACCAGAAGTGGCGCGCCGGCGACCTGGTGATGTGGGACAATCGCTGCGTCATGCATCGCCGCGACGCCTTCGACGAGAGCCTGCGCCGCCGGATGCACCGCACGCAGATCGTCGGCGAGCCGGTGGTGGCGGGTTGACGCTGGGGGCGCGCGACTCCAGTCGCGCGTCATGTCTTCCGGACCGCATGAGAAGACGCGCCACTGGAGTGGCGCGCCCCCAGCCTACCGATACCCGGCCGCCTGCAGATCGAACAGCTCGGAATAGAGACCGGGCTTGGATACCAGCTCTTCGTGCGTGCCGGCGGCCTCGAGCTTGCCGTCGGCCAGGACGAAGATGCGGTCGGCCATCCGCACGCTGGAGAAGCGGTGCGAGATCAGGACGGCGGTCTTGCCGCGGCTCAGCTCCTTGAAGCGCTGGAAGACCTCGAACTCGGCGCGGGCATCGAGCGCCGCCGTCGGCTCGTCGAGGATTAGCACCTCGGCCTCACGCATGTAGGCCCGGGCGATGGCGATCTTCTGCCATTCGCCCCCCGACAGCTCGACGCCGTTCTTGAAGCGCTTGCCGATGCGCTGGTCGTAGCCGGCCGCCAACCCGGCGATGACCTCGTCGGCCTGGCTGGAGCGCGCCGCCCGCTCGATGCGTTCCTGGTCGTGCTGGGCGGCAACGCGGCCGACTGCGATGTTGTCGCGGGCGGTGAAGTTGTAGCGCACGAAATCCTGGAAGATGACGCCCATGCTGCCGCGCAGCTGCTCGAGGTCGTATTCGCGCAGGTCGTGGCCGTCGAGCAGAATGCGCCCTTCGTCCGGGTCGTAGAGCCGCGTCAGCAGCTTCACCAGCGTCGTCTTGCCGGCGCCGTTCTCGCCGACCAGGGCCACGACCTCGCCCGCCGCGAGAGTGAAGCCGAGATGGCGCACCGCCCAGCGCTCGGCACCGGGATAGATGAAGCCGACATCCTCGAAGACGAAGCCGTCGCGGATCGGCTTGGGGAACGGCCGGGCATTGGCCGGCGACAGGATTTCCGGCCGCATGTCGAAGAAGGAGAAGAGATCGTTGAGGTAGAGCGCCTGCGCCGCCGTGGTCGAGAAGGTCGTCAGCAACTGCTCCAGCAGGCCGCGCAGCCGGGCGAAGGAGCCCGCGAGGAAGGTGAGATCGCCGATCGAGAAGACGCCGCCCAGGGTGCGCCAGACGATGTAGGCATAGGCGAGGTAGTAGCCGATCGTGCCGATGGCGGCGAACAGGCTGCCCCAGCCGGCGCGTTTCAATGCCAGCCGGCGATTGGCGGCGTAGAAGCTGTCGGCCAGCTGCCGGTAGTGGTCGATCAGCCAGCGGTTCAGGCCGAAAATCTTCACTTCCTTGGCGGTCTCCACGCTCGCCGCCGTCTGGCGCACGTAGTCGAGTTCGCGCCGCTCCGGCGTGCGGCCGAAGTCCAGGGAATAGGCCCGCGCATTGAAATGCTGCTCGCCCAGGAACACCGGCAGCAGCGCCAGCAGCAGCAGGACGATCAACCACGGGGCGTAGACCAGCAAACCGGCGGCGAACGTCGCCACCGTCACCAGGGCCTGCGCCTGGGCGAGCAGCTGCGCCATCAGGGTGAGCCGCCCGCTGGTCTGCCGCCTCGCCCGCTCGAGCTGGTCCTGGAATTCGGCGTCCTCGTAATCCTCGAGGTCGAGCGTTGCGGCATGCTCCATCAGGCTGACGCTCGAGCTGTTGGTCACTTGCTCGGACAGGAGGCCGTCGACCAGGGAGACGATGCGGATCAGGACGTCCGACAGGACAGCGAGGGCGAACTCGGCGCCGAGCAGCGTCGCCAGCCAGTTCAAATGACCGCTCGCCAGCCAGCCGTCCAGCGTGGCCGGCCGCTCGGGCAGCTGCATCAGCAGCACGACATCGTCGATGATCAGCTTGCCGACATAGAGCGCGGCCACGGGTATCAGCGCGCGTACGAGCCGCAGCACTAGCGACGTGGCCATCAGGGCGGGATTGGCCCGCCAGACCATCGCAATGAAGGGTCTCAGCGTACGCAGGGCGCTGAAGCGGTCCTTCAGCGAGCCGACATTCGGCTGGAACGTCATCGTCTTCCTATGCGCACCTCTCTACTTCTTCAGCGACGGCATCTTCACCGCACTGTTGCGGCGGTCGACCATGGGCTCTTCGAACGCGCGCGGATAGCGATGCGGCTGGGCGGATACCTTGTCGAGTCCGGCCCTCGCCTCCTCTGACAGGCGCCAGCCGCCGGCGGCCAGCGTCTCGCCGAGCTGCTGCGCATTGCGCGCGCCGACGATGGCGCTGGTCATGAAGGGCTGGTCCATCACCCAGCGCAACGCGGTCTGGGCCGGCGAGCGGTTGATGTCGCGCGCCGTGTCGAGCAGCGCTTGCAGGATCTCGGCGTGGTTGGGCGCGAAGAAGCGGCCCTGGAAGCCCCAGCCTTCGGCCGAGCGCGTGCCCTGGGCTTTTAGGTCGCCCGGCTTGTACTTGCCGGCGAGATAGCCCGAGGCGAGTGGCGACCAGGCGACGACGCCCAGCCCCTTGGCCTCGCAGGCCGGTACGATCTCCTCGTCTATGTCGCGCACCACCAGGCTGTACTGCGGCTGGTAGGCCGAGAACCCCGTCCAGCCGCGCGTCTCGGCGAGCCACAGCGCCTCCATCAGCCGCCACGCCTCGTAGTTGGAGCACGCCGTGTAGAGGATCTTGCCCTGGCGCACGAGGTCGTCGAAGGCGCGCAGCATCTCTTCGAGTGGCGTCTGGATGTCGACGTGATGGATGAAATAGATGTCGATGTAGTCGGTCTGCAGCCGCTTCAGGCTGGCCTCGACCGCCTGCATGATATGCAGCCGCGACATGCCCGAATCGTTGGGCCGCCCACCCATGGGGTTGAACACCTTGGAGGCAACGACGGCGTCCGATCGCCGGCCCTTCAGCGCCTTGCCCAGCATCGATTCCGAGACGCCATTCACATAGGCATCGGCGGTGTCGAAGAAGTTCACGCCGGCATCGAAGGCGGCATGGACCATGCGCGCCGCCTCGGCCTCGTCGGCGCCGTTGCCGAAGGTCATGGTGCCGAGGCAGATCTCGGAAACTTTCAGGCCGCTGCGGCCGAGCCGGTTGTAGTGCATTCAAACGCCCTCCAAGATGGCGCAAACAGAGTGACGGTCATGACAGCTCTTCGTCAGGCCTGGGCCGCGTTGCCAGCCAGACTGAAAATCCTGGAACCGGTGCAGTTCTCTCCCGACCAGTGGTCGGTCATGGAACGCCTGCATACGAAATTCAACGATCGCGAAGCGCATACCCGCTTGCCCCTGCCGATTGCCCGCTTTCGCGAGGCTGCAACGAACGAGATCCATGAGCATGCCAAGCACTTCGACGACGTGAAAACGGTATATGTCAACGACAGCTGGCTTTCGGAGACATTTGCCAACGGTACCGCCGACACGATGGCGACCTATGTGCGCCTCTATAACGACGATGTCGATGAGATGATGAACGTGCTCGTCCCCGCGGCTCGCTACCGCAAAGGGCATTGCGCGTACGGCAAATTCACGGTTCCCCAACCCCACGGCCTACATACCGATCACAGTGCAGAAGATCCGGACGGCGAGGGCGAACCGATCTGCATCGCCAGGATCGAAACGCTGGGGACGCATTACGTCGCCGGCGACTACAAGGTGTACGGCCCCGAAACGCAGAGCATGTTCAAGGCCTTGCGATATTGGATTGCCGTTCCCGAGGGCGAGCCGGAAGACATTCTCGATGAACTGCTGCAACGCGAGACGCTCAAGACCATTCCGGTCAATCGCGTCATGCTGATGGTGGCGGGAAACGGTTCCGCGAACTCTCAGGTCACGCAGCACATCGCCGCCAGGCCGCCCGACGGCGGCCTGCATTCGGCGTTTTTCCAGAGACAGTACAGGCTCTCATAGCCCCAGCATCGCCTTGGCCAGAACGTTGCGCTGCACCTCGGACGAGCCGCCGTAGATCGTGGTCTTGCGGTTGTTGAAGTAGCGCGGCGCCACGTCGTCGACATACTCGCCGCCGACCGGAACGATGTTGCTGTCGTAGTTCCTGAGCTCGGTGAAGGGCACGCCGTACCAGCCGACCGCCTCGACCGCGAGCTCGGTGATCTTCTGGCCGACCTCGGTGCCGCGCATCTTGACGATCGAGGCCATGTTGCCGGGCGCGTCGCCGGTCTTGAGGCTGGAGTAGAACATCAACTCGTTCATCTCGATGGCGTCGATCTCCATCTCCAGCGCCGCCATCTTCTCGCGCCACTGCGGATCGAGCGACAGCGGCTCGCCCTCGTCCATCTGGCTCTTGGACAGCGTCTGCAGGTGGCGGAAGGCCTTGCGCAGCCGTGGCCCGTGCGCCTGCCCGCCGCGCTCGAACTCGAGCAGGTACTTGGCGTAGGTCCAGCCCTTGTTCTCCTCGCCCACCCGGTTCTCGACCGGCACCTTGACGTCGGTGAAGAACACCTGGTTGACCTCGTGGCGCATCGGCGTGCGCGTGCCGTCGACCAGATAGATCGGATCGATGCGGATGCCGGGCGACTTCATGTCGATCAGCAGGAAGGAGATGCCCTCCTGGCGCTTGCCCTCGTTGGAGGTCCTGACCAGGCAGAAGATCCAGTCGGCGAAGTGGGCGTTGGTGGTCCAGATCTTCTGGCCGTTGACGATGTAATGGTCCCCCTGCCGCTCGGCCTTGGTGCGCAGGCTCGCGAGATCGGAGCCCGAGCCCGGCTCGGAATAGCCCTGGCACCACAACTCCTCGGCCGCGGCGATCTTGGGCAGGAAGCGCTTCTTCTGCGCCTCGCTGCCGTACTTCATCAGGACGGGCGCCACCATCTTGATGCTGAACGAGGAGAGATAGGGCGAATCGGCGCGCGCCATCTCCATCTCGAAGATGAACTTCTGGGTCGAGCTCCAGCCCGGCCCGCCGTACTCCTTGGGCCAGTTGGGGCAGAGCCAGCCCTTGCCCGCGAGCTTCTTCTGCCACTGCAGCAGCCGCTCCTTGGAGACGTGGCTGGTGCGGCTGCGCCGGCTTTCCTCCGCGACCTCGGCCGGCATGTTGGCCGCGATCCAGTCGCGTACTTCCTTCTGGAAGGCGAGCTCGTCCTTGTTGAAGGCCAGATCCATGGCTCAGAGCCCCAACATCACTTTCGACATGATCCCGCGCTGCACTTCAGACGAGCCGCCGTAGATCGTCATCTTGCGGCCGTTGAAGTAGCGCGGCGCCAGCACGTCGACGCCCTCGGGCCCGATCGGCTCGACATTGGCGTTCCAGGCGCGCTGCCCGGGGAACGGCTGGGCGTAGTAGCCGGCGGCCTCGACCGCCGACTCCTGCACCTGCTGCATGACCTCGGTGCCGCGCAGCTTGATCATCGAGGAGAGCGGTCCCGGGTTCTGGCCCGAGGCGAGCTTCGAATAGAACTCCTGCTCGAACATCTCCAGGGCCGAGATCTCGATGTCCATGCGCGCGAGCTTCTCGCGCCAGGAGACGTCGGCCATGATCGACTCCTCGCCGTCGGGCATCGCCTGCGACAGCCGCTTCAGCCGGTCGAAGGCCGAGCGCAGGCGCGGGCTGTAGGGATTGCCGCCGCGCTCGAACTCGAGCAGGTACTTGGCGTAGGTCCAACCCTTGTTCTCCTCGCCCACTCGGTTCTCGACCGGCACCTTGACGTCGGTGAAGAACACCGAGTTCACCTCCTGCGTGCCGGCGCGATTTCCGTCGGCGGTGATGATCGGCTCGACCGAGATGCCGGGCGTCTTCATGTCGATCAGCAGGAAGGAGATGCCCTCCTGCGGCTTGCCCTCGCTCGACGTGCGCACCAGGCAGAAGATCCAGTCCGCGGTCTGCGCCAGGGTCGTCCAGGTCTTCTGGCCGTTGACGACATAGAAGTCGCCCTCCCTCACCGCCTTGGTGCGCAGGCTGGCGAGGTCGGAGCCCGAGCCGGGCTCCGAATAGCCCTGACACCAGATCAGGTCGGAGTTGAGCATCGGCGGCAGGTGCCGGGCCTTCTGCTCGGCCGAGCCGTATTTCATGATCACCGGCGCGCACATCTTGGGGCCGAACGGCGAGGTGCCGGGTGCGCCGGCGCGCGCCATCTCCATCTCGAAGATGTACTTCTGCGTCGTCGTGAAGCCCGGGCCGCCGAATTCCTTGGGCCAACCGGTGCACAGCCAGCCCTTCTTGGCCAGGCGCTTCTGCCAGTCGATCAGCCGCTCCTTGGGCATGTAGGCGTTCCGGCCGACCTTGATCTCGCCCACGATCTCGGGCGTGAGGTTCTCCTTCAGCCAGTCGCGCACTTCCTGCTGGAAGGCCAATTCTTCCTTGCCGAACGTCAGGTCCATTGGGGGCTCCTTTTAGGGCGCGAAAGTACCGCGCCGGGCTTACGGGCGTAAAGCACGTGCTCTTCCTCCCCAGCGAAGCTGGGGAGGTGGTCCGTAGGGCCGGAGGGGTCATGAGCGACATCACTGCCGCTCATGACCCCTCCGCCCGCTTCGCGGGCCCCTCCCTGCGCTTGCGCGCAGGGAGGAACGACTTAGCGTGAGCTATGCGACCTTCAGGTGCGGGAACATGGAGAGGCGTGCGGTCTCGTCCATGTCGGTCTTGAAGCTATGCTTCTCCTTCAGTGCCAGCGCCCGCACCGCCGCGGGTCGCGCGCTGATTTCGGCGAGATGGCGCTGCAGGTTGGAGAGCTTCGCTGCGGCCTCCGGGCCGATCACATTGGCGATCAGGCGCGACCATCCCCACACGGCCATGTCGACGATGGTGTAGGCGTCGCCGCACATGTAGCGGTGCTTGGCGAGCCGGTCGTCGAGGATCTTCCAGTGGCGCTCGGCCTCGAACGTGTACCGCGTCACGGCGTAGTCGTTCGGCTTGGGCGCATAGGTGCGGAAATGCACCGCCTGCCCGGAATAGGGTCCGATGCCCGAGGCCACGAACATCAGCCATGACAGCATCTCGCCGCGCGCCTTGAGGGACGTGCCAGGCAGGAATTGGCCTGTCTTCTCGGCGAGATAGAGCAGGATGGCGTTGCTGTCGAAGACGGTGACGCCGTCGTCGACGATGACCGGCACCTTGGCGTTGGGATTGACCGCCAGGAACTCAGCCGTGTGCTGCTCGCCCTTGCGGGTGTCGACCGGGACGGTCTCGTACTTCAGGCCCATCTCTTCGAGACACAGCGCGACCTTGGTCGGGTTGGGCGCGAGATTGAAATAGAACTTGATCATGGGCTGCTCTCCTCGTTGTGCTCGCGGGCTTCCTACTCCGGCTTAGCCCCCGACTGCTTGATGATGGGATCCCAGAAGGCCATCTGGTCGTCATAGAACTGCTTGGCCGAGGCCGGCGTCGAATCCTGGATGAGCTCGATGGCGCGGTCGTCGGCCCATTTCTTCACCTCGGGCTCCTTCAGCACCTTGTTGAAGGCGGCGTTGAGCTTGTCGACGATCGGGCGCGGCGTGCCCTTGGGGGCATAGGCGGCGTACCACGTGTTGATCGAGAACGGGAAGCCCAGCGCCTCCTGCACGGTCGGCACGTCGGGCAGCTGCGGCAGGCGCTTGTCCGCGGCGACCGCCAGCACGCGCACCTTGCCGCCCTCGATGAAGCCCTTGCTGGTGCCGAGCGTGTCCATCTGGAACGCATGCCGGCCGGCGATCAGGTCGACCATGCCGGGCGCCGAGCCGCGATAGGGCACATGCAGGGCCTCGCCCCCGACCTTCTCGACGAACAGGTAGCCGGCGAGATGAATCATGCCGCCGTTGCCGGACGACGGATAGGAATACTTGCCCTTCTTCTTCTTCAACATGTCGGCGAGCTCGGCAATCGACTTGGCGCCGTCCATCGGCACCACCACGATCAGCGGAACGCTCGCGACGTAGGCGATGCCCTCGAAGCCGTTCACCGCATCGTAGCCGACCTGCTTGCCGTAAAGCGCCGGCGCCATGGCCATGGTCGAGGCGCTGAACAGGATCGTGTAGCCGTCTGGCTTGGCGTCGGCGACCATGGCCGTGCCGATGTTGCCGGTAGCGCCGGGCTTGTTCTCGACCACGATCTGCTGGCCCAGGATCTCGGCCAGTCGCGGCGCCATCATGCGGCCGACGATATCGGTCGGCCCGCCGGGCGCAAACGCAATGACCATGCGGATCGGCTTGTCGGGATAGTTGGCCTGGGCAAAGCCCGCGGCCGGAAGCGCCACCGTTGCCGCGAGGCCGGCGAGCGCGCTGCGTCGCTTCAGAATCATCGTTCCTCCCTACTCCACCTTGGCGCCCGACGCCTTGGCGATCGGCGCCCAGTAAGCCATCTGCTCTTCATAGAATTTCTGCGCCGAAGCCGGCGTCGATTGCACCATCTCCATGCCGAGCGCGTTGGCC
Source organism: Reyranella sp. (assembly GCA_019750135.1). Lineage (GTDB taxonomy): Bacteria > Pseudomonadota > Alphaproteobacteria > Reyranellales > Reyranellaceae > Reyranella. The sequence continues at coordinate 43,818 of JAIEOV010000062.1, forward strand.
TTCTCGACGATCGCCGGCGACTTGATGGCCTGGTTGATCGCGCCGTTCAGCTTGTCGACGATCGGCTGCGGCGTGCCGGCCGGGGCGAAGATCAGGTACCAGGTGACGACCTTCAGCGAGAAGCCGGTGATCTCCTTGACCGTCGGCACGTCGGGCAGCGCCGACATGCGCTGGTCGTCGCAGACCGCCAGGATGCGCAGCCGGCCGCCGTCGATGAAGCCCTTGCTGCTGCCCAGCGTGTCGATCTGGAAGGCGTGGCGTCCGGCCAAGGTGTCCTGCATGGCCGGCGCCGAACCGCGATAGGGCACATGCAGCGTCTCGGCGCCGATGCGCTGGGAGAACAGCAGGCTGCCCATGTGGATCAGGCTGCCGTTGCCCGGCGTGCCGTACGACTTGCCGGGTTCCTTCTTGAGGAGGGCAATCAGCTCCTGCAGGGTCTTCGGCCCGTCGGCCGGCACCACGATGACCATCGGGATGGTCGTGAAATGGGCGACGGCCGTGAAGCTCCTCAGCGGATCGTAGGGCAGCTTGTCGTAGATCGCCGGAACGATGCTCATGATCGAGGTGCCGACCAGCAGCGTGTAGCCGTCGGGCTTGGCCTCGGCCACGATCTGCGAGCCGATGTTGCCCGCGGCACCCGACTTGTTCTCGACCAAGGCCTGCTGGCCCAGGATGTCGCCGAGACCCTGCGCCAGCATGCGCGCCGACAGGTCGGCCGGCCCGCCCGGCGGGAAGCCGCCGACGAAGCGGATGGCGCGATCGGGATAGCCCGTCTGGCCGCGCGCAGCGGGCGACGCGGCGAGGGCCGCCGTCGCCGCCAAAATCCCGCGGCGCCCTAGGGTCTTCATCGTTTCCTCCCTTTTGCCGGGACTCTAGGGCTATGCTCGCCCCAAGAAAACGGAGGAAACCCAAATGGCGAAACGCATCAACCGCGCCATCGAACTCCTGGAAGCCGACCAGGCGCTCTATTACGACGGCCCCCACACCGGCCATGTCCTGACCTACGAGCAGGGCCGCCAGGACGCCAAGACCTGGGCTGACTACATCAATGTCGGCATGGAGCATGGCGACTTCGACATGAAGGGTCTGTCGGACTACATGCGCGGCATGGTCGACGGCGGTCCGACCAACTCCGGCCATCGCACGCCGACCGTCATCGTCGAGGCGCCGGTCAACGGCATCGACGGTCCGTCGGTCGCCTACAACGCCTGGCAGTTCCGCCAGATCCTGGGACGCGGCGTCCATGGCATCCTGCTCTGCCAAGCAGAATCGGCCGACGCCGTGAAGGAGTTCGTACGCGCCTGCCGCTTCCCACACCACAAGGCAGGCGTCGACAAGATCGGCATCGGCAGTCGCGGTCGTGGCTCGGAGCCGACGGCAACCCCGATCTGGGGCATTGATCAACAAGAGTATTTCGCCCGCTGCGAGCCGTGGCCGCTCAATCCACAAGGCGAGCTCCTGCTCGGTGTAAAGATCGAAAGCCCGCCCGGTGTCGAGCATTGCGAGGAGATCTTGGCGGTGCCTGGATTGGGGTTTGCCGAGCTGGGACCGGGCGATCTCGGCCTGTCACTGGGCTACACCAGCCTGCAGCGCCGCCCCTACCCGCCGGAAATGGAAAGGGCGCGTGCCCGCGTCTTCTCGGCCTGCAAATGGAACAAGCTCGCCTTCCTGGAAGGCGCACCGGCGGAAAAGATCGCGGCCAGCCTGGATGAGGGGGTGCGCATCATCTCGGGTCACAATCCCGAAGTGGCCAAGATCGGCCGGGCACACCAGAAGCGGACGATGCCGGTTTAGCTAAGCTAGACGGCCTCGGCGTTCGAGGGACCCTGGAGCAGCCGGAAGATCTCCTGCCAAGCCTCTTCCGGGTCGTCGAGCACGTCCTTCGCCGAAAAGCGGGCCACGCGCCAGCCCAGCTGCTGCATGGACTGCGTCCGCCCGACATCGTCCTCGCCGTCGATCTCGATCACCAGCTTCTTCGTCGTGCAGACGAAGGCCGCCAGGAAAGGCCCGATCGGCTGCATCCGCCGGAAGCGCGCGCCACCGAGCGGTCGGGTGCACAAAAGCTCCCACATGGCCTGCTCGGCCTGATTGCCCGTGCGGCGCAGATCGCGTGCCCGCTCGATGCGCTTCTGCAGAGTCCGCCAGCGTTTCCGCTCGCTGCCCTTGGCAGCCGACGGAACGGTACGACTCGCATCCATGACCGGCATGACGCCTCCCCGGAATGCAAAAAACTGCAGGGGGAAGCTAGGCCCGGCCGGGGCCGGCGTTATGTGGCAATTACCACACGTAACCGACGTGTCGCACAGCCTTATCCTCTGTCCAGCCTCATGCGTCCGCTCCCTCGCGTCAGACGGCGATCACCACGCCGTCATGGCCCGGATCGGCGCCGCCATCGAGCCCGTCGTCGAGCACCCGGATGCCATGCACGGCGGCAAAGCCGAAGGTGTACGGGCTGCGCACCACCGGATAGCCCTGCCCCTGCAGCTCGCGCTCGACCCTGAACTGGATGCGGTTGGAGACGTCGATCGTGTCGGACGTCGCCGAGAAGCGCGGCGCGCTCACCGCCTCGACCATGGTCATGTCGAAGTCGAGCGCGTTCAGCACGACATGTAGCACGCCCATGGCGATCTGCGTCGCGCCGGGCGCGCCGATGATCAGGTGCGGCTTGCCGTCCTTGAAGATGATCGAGGGCACGACCGAGCTGAAGCGCGCCTTGCCCGGCGCGATCGACCCGGCGCGATCCGGCCGCGGATCGAACACGCCCATGCAGCCGTTGTACATGAAGCCCAGGCCCGGCGTGACCACGCCCGACGGCATGCCGAGGGAATGGGTCATGGTGAAGCAGTTGCCGTCCTTGTCGAGGACGGAGATGTGCGTGGTGTCCTTGGAGACCGCGCCCGAGTTGAAGCGCGGCACCTTGGCCTTGACGCCACGCATGATCTCGCCAGCCATGGTCTTGGCGTAGGACTTCGAGATCAAGTGCTCGACCGGCACGTCGACGAACTTCGGATCGCCGACATGGGCGTCCTTGTCGATGGTGGCACGCTTCATGACCTCGCTGACGATGCGCAGGTACTCCGTGGAATTGTGCTCCAGCGCGCCGAGGTCGAAGTTCTCCAGGATGTTCAGCATCTCGAGCAGCATGACGCCGCCGCCCGGCGGCTGGTTGGTCGAGACGCGATAGTCGCGATAGTCGCCCCACAGCGGCGGATTGCGCACCGGCTTCCACGCCTTCAGGTCCTCGATGGAGAGCAGCGCGTCGTTCTTCTTCATGTCGTCGGCAATGGCCCGGCCGATCTCGCCCGAGTAGAAGGCATCGACGCCGTCCTTGGCGATGGTACGCAGCACCTGGCCGTAGTCGCGGTTGACGACGCGGTCGCCGACGCGCTTGGGGCTGCCGTCGGGACGGCAGAAGAGCGCGCGGGCGGCCGGCGTGAAGCCGGTGCGCTCATGGTTGGGCGCGCGGCCGAAGGCGCCGTCGTCGGACCACCAGTAGTGGACGTGCGGCCGCACGGTCCATCCGCCCTCGGCCCAGGCGATGGCGGGCTCGACGATGCGCGCCCACGGCAGGCTGCCGTGCTCCTTGTGCGCCTCGTAGTACATTTTGAGGTTCGCCGGGGCGCAGATCGACTTGTAGCCGATGTCGTTCACCCTGCCCTTCAGGATGAAGCCGTAGCCGTCGCGCGCCTCGCTCTCGATCAGGTTGGCCCACATGTCGGGCCGCGCGCCGAGCGGCGCCGGCGCGTGAGCGTCGATGTAGCCATGGAACTTCTTGCCCGGCATGTAGATGCCGCAGGACCCGAAGCCCGCAATGCCGCACATCATCGGATCGACCACGCCCTGCACCAGCGCGCAGGCAATGCCGGCATCGACCGCGTTGCCACCCTCGCGTAGGACATCGGCACCCGCTTCGGTCGGCTCCGGCTGCGGAGCCACGATCATCGCCTTCTTGGCGTAACGCACTTTGACTTCCTTCTCACTGGAGCGCGGACCTCCAGGTCCGCATCATGATCATGAGCGGACCTGGAGGTCCGCGCTCCAAGAATTTCAGTCCCAGCCGTTTCTCTTTCGCAGCACGGCTGTAGCCGGTGCGAGCGCCATTCCCTTACCTTGCACGCCGGGCAACCATTCGCCGAGGGCCTGCAGAGTCGCTTCGTGGGGATGGCCGATCACAACGACGAAGCCCTGGCGGCGCGCAATCGCCTCAGCCTCGGCGAGCTTCTTGCGCACGGCGTCGAGCGTCTCCTCGTCGTCGAGGAAGACGTGCCGCACGATGGACGGCACGCCCATCTCCTGGGCGAGCTGGTCGCCCACCGACTGTGCGCTGGTGCGCGAATCGAGGAACATCAGCCCGCGGCTCCTGAGGTGGCGCAGCACGGTTTCCATGCCGGGTTTGAAGGCGGTGAACCGGCTGCCCATGTGGTTGTTCACCCCGGCGAAGCCCTCGAAGCTGTCGAGCGCGACCGTCGTGCGCTGGCGCAGGTCGGCGTCGCTCAACGACACCAGCAGCGCATTGGGCCCGGGGTCGTTGCGGCCGTTGGGCTCCATCGGCAGGTGCAGCATCAGCTCATGCCCCTTCGCCCGCGCCGCCTTTGCCTGCTCGCGCAGGTCCTTGGCATAAGGCAGGAACGACATGGTGAGCGGTCCCGGCAGCTCCCAGGCGCGCTTCGACCGCGGGCGGTCCAGCCCGACGTCGTCGATCACGACAGCGACCAGCGGCTTGCTGTTGAGGTCGCGAAACGGCACGGCGTTGCGGCGCCACGTCTCCGCGCTCGATACCGCCGCGGCAAGCTGCACCTTGGGACGCGGCTTCTCCTCCAGCGTCGGCCGCGAGTGGCCCGGCTCGACCTCCGTGTACTTCGGCAGGTCGGGCAGGTCCTCGATGCGCGCGTACTTCGGTCCGGCGGCAGGTTCAGTGGTCGCCGATCCGCGCTTCATGTCCTCCAAGGTGTCGCGCGCCAAGCGGTCGCCATCGCGGGCGCCAAGGCGCTCGGCCAGCCAGTAGCCGCCGACCAGGCTGGCCCCGAACAGCAACACCGCGCCGGCCACGATGGCGAGCCAGCGGCGAGCATGAAGCCAGCCCAAAAGCCCTTCGAATCGCTGCCTCAGGCGCTCGCCGAGGCCGGGCGGCAATTGCGGACTCTTTCTGTTCGCCTTCCTGCTTCTGTTCTTCCTAGACGCCATCTGAACAGTCAGTTCTAAAGCCTTGGCCTGTCGCTCTTATTTTGCCTCAGTTCAGAGGCGTCGACAAAACATTAGTTACAATGAGTCGGTGAGCTTCACGACGCGGATATCGGGCTCGCCGGCACGCCCACTCTCGCGCTTGAAGCCCAGTCGCTTGGTGAGCTCGAGCATCTTGTGGTTCTCGCGCAGCACGTGGCCCACCACGCGCTTGACGCCACGCGCCCTGCCGTAATGCATCACGTGGTTCAGCAGCAGTGTGCCGTAGCCGTGGCCCTGCCGATCGGAGGCCACGACCAGGGCGAACTCGGCCTGCTCGAAGCCCGGATCGGCGGCCAGCCGGCCGACGCCTAAAAGGTCTTTTCCGTCGAGCAGAAGGAAGGCCATCTCGCGGTCGTAGTCGATCTGAGTGAGCCGCGCCGCCAACTCGTGCGACATCTCGCGGATCGGTCCGAAGAAGCGCATGCGGATGTCCTCCGGCGTCAGCCGGCGCGTGAATGCCTGGATCAGCGGCTCGTCGTCAGGCCGGATCGGGCGGACGAAGAGCTTCTTGCCCTCGCGGTCCACCACCTCGGTCTCGAGCTCGATAGGATAGGGTTTTATGGCGAAGCGCGCCGCCCGTTCCTGCGCCGCCGGCGGCCGCACGACGATGCGAGCATCGAGCGCGATCACGCCTTTCTCGTCGGCCAGGAGCGGATTGATGTCGAGCTCGGCGATTTCGTCGACGTCGGCTATGAGCTCGGACAGTCGGATCATGACGTCGGACACGGCGCCGCGATTGGCCGGCGGCCGGTCGCGATAGCCACGCAGCAGGCGATCGACGCGGGTGCGGCTCAGCGCATCCTCGGCCAGCACCGGGTCAAGCGGCGGCAGGGCGAGCGCCCGATCGTCGACTACCTCGGCCGCGACGCCGCCATGGCCCACCATCAGGATCGGCCCGAATACCGGATCCTCGGCCGCACCGAGGATCAGCTCGATGGCATGTGGCCGCTTGATCATGGGCTGGACAACGAAGCCGTCGACTCTGGCGTGGTTGACCAGCGCCTTCTCCTTCATGTCGCGCACGGCGTCGATCACCGCCTGCTCGGACGACAGGTCGAGCGCCACGCCGCCGATGTCGCTCTTGTGTGTGATATCGCGTGACAGAATCTTTACCGCCACGGGGAAACCGATGCGCACCGCTGCTGCCGCAGCCTCGGCGCCGTCGAGTACGACCTCGGTCGGCACCACGGGAATGCCGTAGGCCGCCAGCACGCGCTTGGACTCAGGCTCGGTCAGGATGCCGCGCTGCTGCTTCAACGCACCTGCCACGATTGCGCGCACCAGGGCGGTATCGGAGCGCGTCTGCGGCACCGACGGCGGCGTGCGCTGCAGGGCGCGCTGGCCGCGGCGGTACTGCACGATGTGCATGAAACCGCGCACCGCGCGCAGCGGCGTGTCGTAGGCCGGGATGCCGGCCTCGTGCAGGACGTTGCGGCCGGCCTGCGCCTCGGGCCCGCCGATCCAGCAGCCGATCACCGGCACGACCTTGGCGCCGGCGGCGCCCGCCACGGCGCGTGCCGCGTCGACCGACGAGGTGAGCGCCGTCGGCACGTTCATGGCCAGCACGGCGCCCACGCCGCGATCGTCGGCCAGGGCATCGAGCGCGGCGGCATAGCGCGCCCCATCGGCGTCGCCCACGATGTCGACCGGATTGCCGCGCGACCAGGCGCGCGGTAGCGCCTTGTCGAGCACGCCGAGCGTGCGCGGCAGCAGCGAGGCGAGCTCGCCGCCCTCGTCCATCAGCAGGTCGGTGGCGATGATGCCGGTGCCGCCGCCGTTGGTCAGGATGGCCAGCCGCTCGTTGCGCGGCGCAGCGCCGTGGCCCAGCGTCTCGGCGGCGTCGAACAGCTCGCCCAGCCCATGCACGCGCACCAGCCCGGCACGGGCGAAGGCCGCGTCGTAGACCGCGGCGGAACCCGCCATGGCACCGGTATGCGAGGCCGCGGCCTTGGCCGCCGCGGCATGGCGGCCGGCCTTGAGCACGATCACCGGTTTCACGCGCGCGACGCTGCGCGCGGCCGACATGAACTTGCGCGCCTGGGTGATGCCTTCGACATACATCAGCACGGCACGCGTCTCGTAGTCGCGGGACAGCATGTCGAGGACATCGCCGAAATCGACGTCGCTCATGTCGCCCATGGAGATCAGGTGCGAAAAGCCGATGTTCTGCGCCGTGCCCCAGTCGACGAGCCCGGCCAGCACGGCGCCCGACTGCGCCACGGCGGCGATGCGGCCGGCCTTGAGCCGGCTCGGCCCGAAGCTGGCATTGAGGCCGACCCGCGGGGCGGCGTAGCCGATGCAGTTCGGCCCGACGATCCGCAGCAGATACGGCTGCGCAGCGCGCAGGATGCGCTTGCGCCAGCGCGCGTTGTCCTCGCCCGAACCGCCGGTGATGACGACGGCGACGCGCGTACCAAGCTCGCCCAGCTCGAGGATCAGCCGCGGGACGGTATCGGGCGGTGTCATGATGACGGCAAGGTCGGGTGGTTGCTTCAGCTCGGCCAGGCTTTTCAGCACGGGCCGTCCGGCGATCTCTCCGCCCTTAATGTTCACGAGGTGGAGGTCGCCCTGGAAGCCGCCGGCCAGCAGATTACGCGTCACGGCTTCGCCGACCGATCCGGGTCGTGCGCTGGCACCGATCGCCACGACCGAGCGCGGCGTCATCATCTTGTCGAGGTTGCGGGTAGACATCGTTCAGTCCCGTCGCCGACAATCGAGGCTTAGCCATGGCAGCGATTCACGACACGGACAAGGTCGACACCGTCGCAGTGGAATTGCGTCTCGACCGCATCCCGCGACTGTACAATTCGCTCGACCCCGCACCTTTCCATGAGAAGGAGCTGGAGACGGCGGCCGACGACTACATCGTGGGTTCAGCGGAGGATGCCGGCAAACGCCCGATCCGGTTGATCGTCATGCTGCCCACCGAGGAGCTGGCACGCCCCGAGGCCGAGCAGGTCCCTGTTTCGATCCGCCATCACTTCGAGCTGCGGCGCGACAGTGAGCGCCGGAAGCTGCGCAGCACGTGGCGGCGCGGCCGGATGGCTCTGGCGATCGGCATCGCGTTTCTCGCTGTTTGCCTTTTTGCGCGCAGCCTGTTGCTGGCTTCCAATTCGACCGCTGCTCATATCGTGGCCGAGGGGTTTCTGATCGTCGGCTGGGTTGCCATGTGGGGGCCGCTCGACATCTTTTTGTACGGCTGGTGGCCGATCTACAGCCGCTATCGGTTGTTCGACCGCCTTGCCCGGCTCGAGGTCGAGATGCGCCCCCTGAGATGATCGTCAGATGAGCTGTGGGCCGTTCATCAGCGCCAGGCCAACGACGATCACGGCCGCGGCCGCCACCCGTCGCGCACCAAAGGGCTCGCCCAGCAGCAACGTACCCATCAGGGCGCCGAACAGCACCGAGGTCTCGCGCAGGGCTGCGATATGCGCCATCGGCCCAAGCGCCAGCGCATAGATCGCGATCCCGTAGCCGGTATTGGCAATCAGCCCGCCGATCACCCCGCGCCACCACTTCTTCTTGAGGTGCGCCCAGACGGTGCGCGGCCGCAGCGCCACCGCCAGGACCAGCAGCCACGGCCCTTCGACGACGCAGAGCCAGGCGATGTAGGACAGGCGATGCTCGAAGGTCGGCCCGGCGGCGCGGACGCCCAGCCCGTCGGCGATGATGTAGCCTGCGATCGTGATACCGGTCAGCACCGCGAACAGCGTAGCGAGCCCGTGCCGACCACCCGGCCGCGGCACCACCGACTTCAGCGGCATGGCGAGCGCGATCAGGCCGCAGCTCAGCAGGACGACGCCGACGATGTCCTGCGCTCGCAGATGCTCGCCGATGAAGCGGCCGGACACCAGCGCCACCAGGAGCGGGCCCAGCCCGCGGGCAATCGGATAGGTGTGGCTGAGGTCGCCGTACGAATAGGCTTTCAGCAGGAAGACGTAATAGAGGACGTGGATCGCGACCGAGGAGGCGAGGTACTTCCACGCCCCGGGCTCGATCGCCGGCAGCAACGGCACGGCGACCAGGCCCATCACGGTGCCCGTGGTCATGATCACGCCGAAGGTCGTCAGCCGGTCCGACGTGTCGGACTTCAGGATCGCGTTCCATGACGCGTGCATCAGGCCGGCCAGCAGCAGCAGCCCGATGATGAGGGGTTCGACGACCAAGTTCGTTTCTTCGTTGTCTTAGGACCGTCACATTACCGTAACGGTGCGGCGATGCGGCTACGAGGTTTTCGAGGCCTCGTGCAGGCGGCCGAGCCGGCCGCTCATCGGCGCATCGATGCGGAAGCGCAGGCCCCCGGGCGCATGGACCAGCCGCGACTGCCCCTCGACGTCGGCAAAGGCGCGCTTCATCAGGAGGGTGCCAAAGCCGCTGCGCAGCGGCGGCGTCACGCGCGGGCCGCCCGTCTCCTCCCACTTGAACTTGAAGCGGCGCTCGCCGTTGTCGCCGCGATAGGACTTCCAGGAGACGCGCGCCCTGCCCTCGCTGTTCGACAGCGCGCCGTACTTGGCGGCGTTGGTGGCGAGTTCGTGCAGCACCAGGCTGAACGGCACGACCGCCGACGGCGCCACCTTGAAAGGTTGGCCCGTGATCTCGACCGATTCCTCGCCGGCGAACGGCGCCACGATGCGACGCGTGAGATCGGCGAGATCGGCCGATTCGTCGCGCGTCAGCAGATCGTGCGCGTTGGCGAGCGCCAGGATGCGGCCTTCGAACGCCTTGAGAAACTCGGCGTTGGTGACGCCGCCCTGCGAGGTCTGCGAGGCGATCGACAGCACGGCGGCGAACAGGTTCTTCAGCCGATGCTGCATCTCGCCGACGATCAGCTTCTGGCGCTCGGTGGCGCGGTGTCGCTCGAGCGCGAGACCCGACAGCCGGGCTCCGATCACCTCGATCTCCTGGGGCCACGAAGCGGGTGCGCCTTCCTTGAAGGAGATGAAGAAGCTGCCGAGCGCGCGGCCGTCGGCCGAGCACACCGGCCGCGAGCGGATGGCGCGGACGCCGTGTTCGGTATTGAGCTTGCGCCACAGCGGGTCGAAACGTTCGTCGTTCTCGACATCGTTGCTGGCGACCGGGGCGCCGCCAAAGACCGCGGCGGCGCAGGTGCCGGCATGCGGCGGTCCGACCTCGACGCCGGGAATGCCCGCGGCGAAGGTCGGCGCTTGCGGCATCACGCAATGCTCGAAGGTCATGCCGCCGCGATCGAGCACGGTGACGCCCGCCATGCCGCCGGGCACGAACGCCTCGGCCAGACGACAGATCCTGACCAGGACGTCGTCCCGCGGCGCGTCGCGCGCAATCATTTCGAGCACGGCCACTTGCTGCTCGAGCAGCTTGGTCGCCTGCGTCGTCTCTGGCACGGAACTCCCCTCTGGTGTGTGCAAGTTAGCGCCTTGCCCCCTGCGTTGCACGAAGCTCTATCGGCATTGGCGGTGAAGAATGGGAGTCGCAGCCCTGGCACTCGACCTTTATAGTTGCTGCCAGTGATGGAGTGCCGCCGTGCTTCTGTTGATCGATAACTATGACAGCTTCACCTACAACCTGGTCCACTTCCTGGGCGATCTGGGCGCGCGTTGTGTCGTGCATCGCAACGACCAGATAACGGTCGACGAGGCGATGGCGCTGAAACCCGCAGGCATCGTGCTGTCACCCGGACCGTGCACGCCCAATGAGGCAGGCATCTGCATGGACCTGATCAAGGCGGCGGCGAAGGCGCAAATGCCACTGCTCGGCGTGTGCCTGGGCCATCAGGCGATCGGACAGGTGTTCGGCGGCAAGGTGGTGCGCGCGCCCACGCCGATGCACGGCAAGCTGTCGGGCATCGAGCACACGAACCAGAGCGTGTTCGAGGACGTGCCCTCGCCCTTCCAGGCGACGCGCTACCACTCGCTGGTCGTCGACCGCGCCGGCTTCCCGAAGGACCTCGAAGTCACCGCCGAAACCGGCGAGATCATCATGGGCCTGCGCCACAAGTCGCTGCCGATCCACGGCGTGCAGTTCCATCCCGAGAGCATCGCCTCGGAGCACGGCCACAAGATCCTGGAGAACTTCCTCAAGATCGCGGGCGAGCATCCCGGCCAGCAGAACAAGAAGGCGGCGTAGTCTTGCCGGAGCGCGGACCCGAGGCAATCATGATCACTCGTCGACTGATTGTCGCTTCAGGCGCCGCCTCGTTGGCGCTGCCAGCCATGGCTCATCAATGGCCGACCAAGCCCATCAAGATCGTCGTCCCCTTCCCGCCCGGTCAGTCGACCGACATTTTGGCGCGCGTGGTGGCCGACCAGCTCACCAAGGCGCTGGGCCAGCAGGTGGTGGCGGAGAACCGGCCGGGCGCGGGCGGCAGCATCGGCGCCGACGTCGTCGCCAAGGCGGCGCCTGATGGCTACACGCTGCTGATGGTGACGATCTCGACGCACGGCATCGCGCCCGCGATCTATCCCAAGCTGCCCTACGACACGCAGAAGGATTTTGCGCCGATCGCCAATATCGGGCTGACGCCGCAGGTGCTGATGGCGAGTCTCAAGAGCGGTATCACCTCGGTGCCTGACCTGGTGGCCAAGGCGAAGGCCGGCGCCGACCTGAACTACGGCTCCTCGGGCAACGGCTCGGCGAGCCATCTCGCCGTGGAGATGCTGAAGAGCGCCGCCGGCATCAAGCTCACGCACGTGCCGTTCAAGGGCAATGCCGATGCGTTGATGGCGCTCCAGGCCGGCGACATTCAGGTGATGTCCGACGCCGTGCCCGGCGCGGTCGGGCCGATCAACACCGGCAAGGTGAAGGCGATCGGCATCGCCGACCAGCACCGGTCGCCCTTCCTGCCCGACGTGCCGACCGTGGCCGAGCAGGGCATCCAGGGTGTCGTGGCCGTGGGCTGGATCGGCCTGTCGGCACCGGCGCGCACGCCCGAACCCATCCTCGACAAGATCAGCGCCGAGGTCATGAAGATCCTCAAAGAGCCCGAGGTGCTGGAGAAGCTCAAGAGCCTCTCCTTCGTGCCGGCCAAGGAATCGCGCCAGGAGTTCGAGGCCTACATCACGCTGGAAAACGTCAAGTGGAAGAAGATCGTCCAGGACGCCGGCGTGAAGATCGAGTAGCTGGGAGCGCGAGCCTCCGGCCCGCTCATGATGCGGGCCGGAGGCCCGCGCTCCCGTCAAAACTCCAACAAATTGTCCCGCAGGTGCTTGTGCGCATATTGCTTGCGCGTCACGCCGCGGCGCTGCAGCTCGGGCACCAGGCCGTCGCACACCTCGACGATGTAGCGCCGGTCGAAGTAGCTGTTGAAGATCAGGAAGCCGTCGCCGCCCACCTCCTGCATGATCTCCGCCATCAGGCCGGCGACAAAGTCCGGCGTGCCGGTGTACTCGACGCCGCCCTTGCGCGAATAGCTCTGCAGGATCGATCGCGGCGTCTTGCCGATCCACTTGGCGAGCGACGACTGGTGACCGTTGGTCGTGAGATGCGCCGGCAGCGGCTCGTCGAGGTCGAACTTCGAGAAGTCGATACCGGTCAGCCGTGACATGCCCGACAGGTGCAGGTCGAGATGGCTCTCGGCCTCGGCCGCCTCCATGCGGCTGCGGTCGCGCGCGGCCTCCATGCTGACGTCGATGATCGGATGGGCAAGGAACAGCACCTTGATGTCGTCTGGATTGCGGCCGTACTCGGCGGCCTGCTGGCGCACCTTGTCGCGATAGGCCTTCATGCTTTCGATGCTGCCGCCGCCTTCGGTGATGATGGTGTCGGCCCAGCGCGAGGCGAATTGCTGCCCCCGCGGCGAGCCGCCGGCCTGGCAGATCGGCACCCGGCCCTGCGGCGAGCGCGGCGCGTTGATCGGCCCGCGGACCTTGAAGTACTTGCCCTCGTGGTTGATGGCATGGACCTTGGAGCCGTCGGCGAACATCGGTTTTTCACGATCGAGCACGACCGCATCGGGCTCCCATGCCTCCCACAGCTTGGTCACGACCTCGGCGAACTCGTCGGCGACGTCGTAGCGCTCGTCGTGCGGCCGATGCTTCTCATGGCCGTAATTCTGCGCCGCGCCGTCGTTCGAGCCGGTGACACAGTTCCAGCCGATGCGTCCCTCGGTCGTGTGGTCGAGCGAGTTGACCAGGCGCGCCAGCAGGTATGGCGGATACTCCGACACCGAGAGCGTCGGCACGATGCCGACCGTCTTGGTCGCCATCGCGAGATACGGCACCAGCACCGCAGGATCGAGCTTGGGCGCGCTCGCGGCGTACTGGAGATAGGAATTGTGCGAGCCCTGGTAGGTGTAGGGCACGTTCGAGGAATCCTCGATGATCATGTAGTCGAAGCAGGCCCGGTCCATGCCCTTGGCCAGGTCGACGAAGATGTCGGGCATCATCCAGCGATCGACATCGCTGCCGGGAAAGTCGCTGCGCCAGCTCTTGGGGCCATAGCCCTGGGACAGGAACCACGCCAGGTGGAACGGCTTCTTCATGATGGGGACCTCACGCTACGATTGGGGGTGGCCGCCGCCTTGGCGCCGGCCGGCACGGGGCGCGCCAGCTCGACCTGCTGACGGTGGCGAAAGAGCTCGATCTTGTGGACGAAGCGATCGGACCGGACGTAGAGGTCCGAGTAGTAGATCGGCGTGCCCTGGATATCGAAGTAGGTGCGCTGCAGGAGCAGCAACGGCGCGCCAAGCTCGACCCTGAGGCGCTTGGCAAGCTGGGCGTCGGCGGCGATGGCCGAGGAGGCCTGCTGAACGCGGAAAGCCTGCACGCCGCAATATTTCTCGATCAGAGGGATGACCCGCGCCGACCGCATCTGCTCGGCGATGTCAGCCGGCAGGCGCGCCGCCAGTTCCTGCGACAGGTGGGCGGCGCAGAAGGCGATCGGCCCGGTCGGCCGCACGCGGCTCCACGAAATGCGCAAGATGCGTTCGCTCGCCGGCACCTGCAGCAGGGCGGCGACCCGCTCGTCGCCATGCGGCGGCAGACGCTCGATGCCGTGCAGGTCGAAGCGTGCCTCGGGATCGTCGATCTTGAGATCTTCCAGAGCCCGCGCGCTCCAGTCGCGGCTGGCCGGATCGCTTTCGAGCACGAACGTCCCTCGCCCGGGAAAGCGCTGCACCAGCTTGCGCGACACCAGTTCCTCGACTGCCGAGCGCGCGGTGTGGCGGCTGACGCCGAACTCGGCCATCAGTTCGGCATCGGTCGGAAGCTGCGAGCCGAGCTTGTAGCCGCCTGCGGCGATGCGCTCGCTCAGCACCTGGTAGATCCTGAAGTAGGCCGGAACCGGATCTCGACGCATTCCCTCTCCTTCTTGCTTCTTTTTCATCGCCGGTCCGCCCGTCGTGGATCCAGCGTCTCGCGCAGGCCGTTGCCCAGCAGGTTCACGCCCAGCACCAGCAGCACGATGGCGATGCCGGCGAGGTTGGCTATCCACGGCGCCACCAGCAGCCGGTCCCGCCCCTCGGCCAGGATATTGCCCCAGGTCGCGGTCGGCGGCGGCAGGCCGAGGCCTAAGAAGCTCAGTGCCGTTTCCTGCAGGATGAGCTGACCCACCTGCAGGGTGGCGATCACCGTCAGCACCGGCGACATCTGCGGCAGGATGTGCCGCCACATCACGTAGCGCCCTCCGGCCCCGGACGACACCGCCGCCTCGACGAACGGCCTCTCGCGCAGCGAGCGCGTCAAGTTGAAGGCGACGCGGGTGTAGCTTTCCCAGCCGGCAAAGCCCAGGACCAGGATCAGCACGGTGACACCGCCGCCGAAAACCGCGACCACGACGATCGCCAGCAGGATCTCGGGGATCGCCTGGTAGCCGTCGGCGAAGCGCATGATGACCTGCTCGGTGCGGCCGCCAAGATAGCCCGCCACGAGCCCCAGGGTCGTGCCGAAGGAGAGCGCCACGGCCATGGCCATCAGCCCGACCACGATCGACAGCCGCGAGCCGTAGATCAGGCGCGACAGCAGATCGCGGCCGAAATTGTCGGTGCCCAGCGGATAGGCCCAGGTGCCGCGGTCCTCCCACACCGGCGGGCGCAGGCGCAGCATCAGGTTCTGCGCATAGGGATCGTGCGGCGCAAGCAGCGGCGCGAACACCGCCGTCAGGCACATGCCGAGCACCAGCACGACGCCGATCTGGATCTTCAGCCGCGGGCCGAACCACTTCATCGCGTCACCTGAGCCGGATGCGCGGGTCGATGGCGGCCTGCACCAGATCGACCAGGAGGTTGGCCAGCACGATGGTGACAGCGACGATGAACACCGCGGCAATGACGATCGGCACGTCGCGCTGGAAGATGGCGCTCACCATCAACCGGCCGACGCCGGGCCAGGCGAAGATCGATTCGGTGACCACGGCGCCGCCCATCAGGCGGCCGAGCTGCAGGCCGACCAGGCTGACCACCGGGTTGATGGCGTTGGGCAGGATGTGCAGCCAGAGCGCGCGGGCCGGGCCGGCGCCGCGGGCGCGCGCGGTGACGACGAACTGCTCGCGCGCCGTCTCCAGCACGCTGATGCGCGTCACCAGGATGAAATTCGGCACCAGGAAGGTGGCGAGCGTGACCACCGGCAGGACCATGTGCTCCCAGCCGCCCTGCCCCGACGTCGGCAGCCACTGCAGGTCGAGCGCGAAAAGTTGGATCAACAGGATGCCCAGCCAGAAGCTCGGCATCGACTGGCCGGCGACCGCGAGCACCGAGATGATGAAGTCGGGAACCTTGTCCTTCCACACCGCGCAGGCGACGCCACCCAGCACGCCGAGCACGATCGCAAGCAGCAGCCCGAGCGCTAGCAGCTGCAGGGTCGAGCCCAGGCGCTCGGCCACGACCTCCATGGCCGGCCGCTTGAACTGGATCGAGGTGCCGAAGTCGCCGTGCAGCAGGTCGAGCAGGAAGTAGCCGAACTGCACCGGTATGGGCTTGTCGAGATGCAGCTCGGCGCGCAGCACCGCCTCCTGTTCGGGCGTGGCATCGAGTCCGAGATAGATCGCCACCGGATCGCCGGTCAGCCGCAGGACGACGAACACGAAGGCGATGACGAAGACGAGCGGCACCGGGACGAGCAAAAGCCGCCGCAGGAGGTAACGCATCGCTAACGTGTCCCGCGCTCATGCTCTTCCGGATCGCGAGCCTCCGGCTCGCTCAAGCTCATGAGCGAGCCGGAGGCCCGCGGTCCGGAAGACATGAGCGTCATTGCTTCACGCTCACCTTGTTCAAGCGCAGCAGTGAATCGCGCGAGGGCTGCCAGCCGGAGACCTTCTCGTTGCGGCCGGAGATGCGCGGCAGGCCGAACAGGAAGATCGACGGCACCTCCTCGTGCATGATCTCCATCATGCGATTGTAGGCTTTCAATCGCGCCGCCTCGTCCATGGTCGAGCGCGCCTCGAGCCACAGCTTGTCGAACTCCGCGCTGGTCCAGTAGTTGCGCTTGCTCGCCTCGGTGTACCAGACGGTGTTGAAGTCGGCGTCGCCGACGCTGAACCAGCCGACCGAGTACATCGGCCCCTGCTCGCGCGTACGGTCGAGCTGGGACCACACGCCGCCTTCGACCACGTTGACGGTGGTCTTCACGCCGACCGCCGACATCATGCCGGCGACGGCATTGGCGATGTCGACGTCGGAGAGATAGCGGCCCGACAGGGTGTTGATCTTGTTCTCGAAGCCCTTGGGATAGCCCGCCTCGGCCAGCAGCGCCTTGGCCTTGGCCGGATCGTAGGGCCGCGACTTGAGGTTCGGGTTGTAGCCGAACGTCGCCTTGGTCACGAGCTGGCCGTCCAGCACCGAGCCGTAACCGCCCAGCATCTGCTTCAAGAGCGTCTGCTTGTCGATGGCATAGTCGAGCGCCAGGCGCACGCGGATGTCGTTGAACGGCGGCTTGCGGGTGTCGAAGGTGTGCACCAGGCTCACCGACGATTCGACGGCATCGATCCTGAGATTCTTGCGCTTCTCGACCGACGGCAGCAGGTCGACCGGGATTTCCTCGATGATGTCGGTCTCGCCCGCGACCAGCGAGGCCACGCGCGTCGCGCCTTCGGGGATGGCGCGGATGCGCAGCTTCTTCATCGCTGGCGGGCCGCCCCAATAGTCGGGATTGGCCACCAGGTCGTAGCGGTCGCCCGCCACCCATTCGACGTACTTCCACGGGCCGGTGCCCATCGGCTTCTTGTGCGCCTCGGCCTGTCCGACCTTCTCGGTGTGGGCCTTGGACTCGATCGGGATGTCGGCCAGGCCGCGCAGCAGCAGCGGCGCCGGCAATGCGGTCTTGATGTCGACGGTGTAGTCGTCGATCACCTCGGCGCCGGTGACACCGGCGATGCGCGTCTTGCGCGCGTAGACCTGCTTGGGATCGATGACGTAGTCGATCGTGTACTTGACGTCGGCGGCCGTGAACGGCGTGCCGTCGTGCCACTTCACGCCCTTGCGCAGGAAGAAGCGCCAATGCGTCGGGCTGATCGCCTCCCACTTCTCAGCCAGAGCCGGCACCAGCTTGTCGTCGTTGTCGCGCGCGACCAACGGTTCCCAGGTCTGGTAGCAGAGGCTGAGCGTGATGTACGCGCCGCCTGTCGGCGCTATGGAATCGGTGAAGAGCGAAGCGCCCACCACCAACGTGTCCTTGTCCTTCTGCGCCTGTGCCGACGACGCGCCGACGGCGACGGCCAGCGCCGCCGCAATCATTGTCTTCAGGACCCCACCCATACGCACCTCCAGATCGATGACCACACCCCTGTTCTGAATTTCCTCCGCTTATTATCTTTGCTGCTCGCGCCAGCGATCGTCCCGCGGCAGGCGCGGGTTGTAGGGTCGCTCGCTGTAGTACGGCAGCAATGGCCGAAACCATTCGAAGATCCGGCGCAACTCGCCGATCGGCTCCTCGTGCACGTCGACGCGCAGGTCGATGTAGGCGAAGGGCTCGTCGCCATAGACCAGGATCGACGAGGAGAAATGCCCGTCGGCCTGGCCGCCGGCACGTCCGCCTGCCTCGACTGCGCGTACCAGCCGCTCCTCGAGCAGCTCGTCGCCGGTCGTGCGCATCGATTCGGCCATCGCCTCGGTGACCTTGGGGCCCACGATGCCATTACCCATCACCAGCCAGCCTTGGCCGATGATGTGGCCGGCATAGGCGCCGTTCTCCGAGCCTGTCATGGCGGCGGCGTTGCCCCAGGCATCGACCACGCCGATCTGGCGCAACGGTGCGTTGGGATCGCTGCTCTCGAGATCGTGGATGATCTTGCCGGCGTGATAGCCCAGGCCCATCAGCTTGGTGCAGAGCAAGGTGAGCCTCGGATCGGCGATCGCCTGCACCGACGCCGCCGCCATGCGCGAGATGACGACGGGGCAGCGGTTGCCGACGGCCGGCGCGTGCGTCGCCATGGCGACGCCCAGCATCTTGGTCCGCGGGCAGCGGCCGACGACGGTGAAGGTCATGGCTTCGTCCCCGCCGCCTTCGCCTTGGCACGCGCCTCGACCCAGTCCTCGACGACACCCAGCGCCGTGGGCTGCCAGGGTCGCGTCTCGTAATATTCGATCTGCGGCTGGTAGAGATCGAAGATGCGGCGCAACTCGCCGATCGGCTCATCGTGCTCGTCGACGCGCAGATCGACCAGCGGATATTCCTGGGTGCGGTAAACGACCAGCGCCGCCGAATGTTGGCCACCATGCTGGCCGCCGGCGTCGCGGCCGGCCTCGAGCGCCGACATCAGCCGCGCCTCGAGATCGTCGCCCTTCATCTTCTTGAAGGTATCGGCCATCGCCGAGGCGGTGCGCTCGGAGATCAGGCCGTTGCCCATCGCCACCATGCCCGGTTCGCAGAAATGGCCAGACCAGTCGTGGTTCGCCTTGCCGGTGCGGGCAACGGCGTTGCCGTCGCGATCGATCACCGAGATCTGGCGATGTTCGATATGCGGATCGCTGGCGGCGATCTCGTCGAGCGTTTTCGCCGCTGAGTAGCCCATGCCAAGCAGCCGCAGGCCGAGCGGTCCCAGCCGCGGATCAGTGACTGCCATGGTCACCACGACGCCCAGCCCC
Source organism: Reyranella sp. (assembly GCA_019750135.1). Lineage (GTDB taxonomy): Bacteria > Pseudomonadota > Alphaproteobacteria > Reyranellales > Reyranellaceae > Reyranella. The sequence goes on from JAIEOV010000062.1 coordinate 63,034, forward strand.
GGCTTGACGAAGGGACAGCGCGTGCCGACCGCCATGGGCCGCGTCGATATCGCGACCCCGAACTTCCCGGTCTCCTGACAGCGCGCCGAAATGGCGAACGTCGAGAACTCCTCGCCGAATGGCCCCAACATTGCTTTTCCCCTTCTCGTCCGTTGCTCGAACCATAGGAGGCCGTATTGTATGGTTCAATGTCTAAATGTCCGGCCATTAGGACATTCTGAGCTGTAGAACCGCAAAGGGAGACTTTCTGCTTCATGCCGCTGCTGGAAATCGAAGACCTCGCCATCGCCTTCGGGCCGCCTGCGGCCGCGACCACCGTCGTCGACGGCGTCGGCTTTTCGGTCGATGCGCACGAGACCGTCGCCCTGGTGGGCGAGAGCGGCAGCGGCAAGAGCGTCACGGCATTGGCCATCATGCGCCTCTTGCAGGAACCGGGCCGGGTGACGCGCGGCGCGATTCGCTTCGAGGGCCGCGACCTCTCCAAACTCGGCGAGCGCGAAATGGCGGCGATCCGCGGCGACCGCATCGCCATGGTCTTCCAGGAGCCGATGTCGTCGCTCAATCCGCTGCTGTCGATCGGCGCACATGTCGCCGAGCCGCTGCGGCTCCACCGACGCCTCTCCAAGCGCGATGCGCGCGCGCGGGCGATCGCGCTCCTCGACCGGGTCGGCATTCCTTCGGCGGCGCGCCGCTACGACGACTATCCCCACCGCATGTCGGGCGGCATGCGCCAGCGCGTGATGATCGCGGCGGCACTCGCCTGCGAGCCTGCGCTGCTGATCGCCGACGAGCCGACCACCGCGCTCGACGTCACCATCCAGGCCCAGATCATGGACTTGCTGTCCGACCTGCAGGCCGAGTTCGGCATGGGCATCCTGTTCATCACCCATGACCTCGGCGTCGTGGCCGAGCAGGCCCATCGCGTCGTGGTCATGTACGCCGGCCACCTGGTCGAGCGCGCCGAGACCGCCAGGCTGTTCGGCGCGGCGGCCCATCCCTACTCCGCCGCGTTGCTGCGCTGCATGCCGGACGACCAGCAGGAAGCCGGCGACCGGCTCGCTGTCATCGAGGGAACGGTGCCGGCGCCGACGGCGCTGCCGCCGGGCTGCCGCTTCGAGCCGCGTTGCCCGCAGGCTGTCGCCGCCTGCCGCGCCAAGGAGCCGCCGCTTGTCACGCTTGGCCCCAATCACGCCGCTGCGTGCATTCGGCCATTGGAGATTGCGCGATGACGGAGCTGTTGGCCGCGCGCGGGCTCACCAAGCACTTCCCGGTGCTCGGCGGCCCGCTCGGCATCTCCCAAGTCGGCACGGTGCGCGCCGTCGAGAACGTCGATCTCTCCGTGGCGCGCGGCGAGGTGCTGGGCCTGGTGGGCGAAAGCGGCTGCGGCAAGTCCACGCTGGGCCGCCTGCTGATCCGCCTCCTCGATCCAACGGAGGGCTCGGTGATCTTCGACGGCAGCGACGTCGCCACGGCCGAAGGCGCCGAACTGAAGGCGCTGCGCCGGCGCTTCCAGATGATCTTCCAGGACCCCTACGGCTCGCTCAATCCGCGCATGCAGGTCCACGAGATCGTCACCGAGCCCCTGCGGCTGACCGGCATGTCGCGCAAGGAGTGCCGCGAGCGGGCACCGGCGCTGCTCGCCATGGTCGGGCTCGCGCCCGAGCACGGCGCTCGGTACGCGCACCAGTTCTCCGGCGGCCAGCGCCAGCGCATCGGCATCGCCCGCGCGCTCGCCCTCGATCCGGCGCTGATCGTCTGCGACGAGCCCGTGTCGGCGCTCGACGTTTCGGTGCAGGGCCAGGTCGTGAACCTGCTGCGCGACCTGCAACGCGAGCGGGGGCTCAGCTACGTCTTCGTCTCGCACGACCTGCGAATCGTGCGCCACATCGCCGATCGCGTCGCCGTCATGTATCTCGGTCGCATCGTCGAGATCGGCGACAAGGAGACGATCTATCGCCGGCCTCTGCATCCCTACACCGAGGCGCTGCTGGCCGCCGTGCCGGTGTCTCGTCCGGGGCGTCTTCGTCGTCGCGCCGCCGTACAGGGCGAGATTCCGAGCCCGATGAACCCGCCCGCTGGCTGCCCTTTCCATCCGCGCTGCCCGCTGGCGACCGATCGCTGCAAAGGCGAAGTGCCCGTGCTGCGGCAGGTCGACGGCCGCGACGTCGCCTGCCACTTGGCGGCCTGAAGACCCGCCGTCAAAACTCCAGCAAATTGTCTCTCAAGTGCTTGTGCGCATAGGCCTTGCGCGTCAGCCCGCGCCGCTGCAACTCGGGCACCAGCCCATCGCACACTTCCATGACGTAGCGGCGGTCGAAGTAGGGATTGAACATCAGGAAGCCGTCGCCGCCCACCTCCTCCATGATCTCCTGCATCACCCCGGCGACATGGTCGGCTGTGCCGGTGAAGTCGATACCCTGCTTGGCCGTCGCGGTTCGGGCGAGCGCCCGCGGCGTCTTGCCGATCCATTTGGCGAGGGTCGACTGGTGGCCGTTGGTCGTGAGCGTCGCAGGCAGCGGCTCGTCGAGGTCGAACTTCGCGAAGTCGATGCCGGTGATGCGTGACATGCTGGAGAGCGTCGAATCGATGTGCTTCATGCCGTCGACCTCCTCCAGCCGCCGGCGCTCGCGCGCCGCCTCCATGGTGACGTCGATCAGCGGCTGGGCGAGGAAGAGCACCTTGATGTCGTCGGGATTGCGCCCGGCCGCGATGGCGCCGCGCCGCACCTCCTCGCGGTAGGCCTTCATGTGCTCGACCGTCGGCGCGTTGGTGATGATGGTGTCGGCCCAGCGCGAAGCGAAGCGCTGGCCGCGCGGCGAGCCGCCGGCCTGGCAGATCGGCACCCGGCCTTGAGGCGAACGCGGCGCGTTGATCGGGCCGCGGCACTTGAAGTACTTGCCCTCGTGGTTGATGGCATGGACCTTCGAGCCGTCGGCAAACATCGGCTTCTCACGGTCGAGCACGACCGCGTCCGGCTCCCACGCTTCCCAGAGCTTGGTCACGACCTCGGCGAACTCGTCGGCGACGTCGTATCGTTCGTCGTGCGGCCGGTGCTTTTCGTGGCCGTAGTTCTGCGCCGCGCCGTCGTTGCTCCCGGTGACGCAGTTCCAGCCGATGCGGCCTTCGGTGACGTGATCCAGCGAATTGACCAGCCGGGCCAGCAGGTATGGCGGATATTCCGACACCGAAAGCGTCGGCACGATGCCGAGGTGCTTGGTCGCCATGGCGAGGTGCGGCGTCAGCACCGCGGGATCGAGCTTGGGCGCGCTGGCGCCGTATTGCAGGTAAGTGTCGTGGTTGCCCTTGTACGTATAGGGCACGTTCGATGAGTCCTCGATGATGATGTAGTCGAAGCAGCCGCGCTCCAGCCCCTGGGCAAGGTCGACGAAGATGTCGGGCATCATCCAGCGATTCAGATCGGCACCGGGCCAGATGCTCCGCCAGCTCTTGGGACCGTAGCCCTGCGACAGGAACCAGGCGAGATGGAACGGCTTTTTCATGCCCCGCCCTCCAGACGCCTGACGAACTCGTCCTGGGTGATTGCCGCGGACGGATCTCGGCCGCGGTCGCGATAGAAGACCTCGTAGCGCTTGAACTCCTCCAGCACGCGGCGGAGTTCGACGATGGCATCGTCGTGCAGGTCGACGCGCACGTCGATGTCGGGATAGTCGGGATCGGCGACGACGCGGATCGCCGCCGACCGCTCCGTCAGGTGACCGTCGGCGCCGACCTGGCCGCCCGAGTTCCGCCCGCCTTCGAGCGCCGCGAGAATGCGGAACTCCAGCAGTCCATCGGGATCCTTCTCGAAGCCTGCGCAGATTCCTTCCAGCACCTGCGGGCCCGCCAGCACGTTACCGAAGGCGACGTACCCTTTGCCGACATGATGGCCCGACCACGGCCGCGTGCCCGAGCCGCTATGGCCGACGCCGTTGCCGTCGCGGTCGATGATGGCGATCTGCCGGTACTCGTGATCGGGGTCGTTCTGCTCCAGCATCTTCATGACGTGCGCCGGCGTATGGCCTTGCGCCATCAGCCCGACCGCCAGCGGGTCGTTGCCCCGGTTGGTGAAGGCCTGCGACTTGCAGATGCCGACGCCGGCCTGGATGCCCTCGCAGCGCCCGCCGGAGCCGATCGAGAAGGTGGCGATGCCGAGGCCGAGCCGGCCCGTGTGCGGGCAGCGCGCGATGATCGAGAAGGTCATGGTTATTCCGCCGCCTCCAGAGTCTTCATGAATACTTCCTGCCCCATCGCGCCGCGGGGATTGCGTTCGCGGCTTCGGTAGTAGGGCTCGTACGGCTTGAAATAGCTCCAGATGCGGCGCAGCTCGTCGACCGCCTTGTCGTGCAGGTCGACGCGCAGGTCGATGTCGGCATAGTTATCGGTCGAGTAGACGCGCAAGGCGGCTGAACGCTCGGTCTTGGGACGCTCACGCGTCCCCTGCCCGCCCGCGTCGCGCCCCGCCTCGATGCCCATCAGCAGACGATGCTCGAGGTCGGAATCGGGCTCGGCGAGGAAGCCCTTGGCGATGGCGTCGGCGATCTCGGGCCCCATCAGACCGTTGCCGAAAGCGACATAGTTCTCGCCGACGACGTGCCCCGACCATCCGCGCGTCTTCGGTCCAGTGTGCGCCACCGCCAGGCCGGTGCGATCGATCACGCCGATCTGGCGGTATTCGGCATAGGGGTCGTTGTCCATGAGCTGCTGCAGCACCGACCGCGCGGTGAAGCCCTGCGTCAGCAGCCGGAGCGCCAAGGCGTTGTTGCGCTCGTTGGCGAAGGCCTGGCTCACCGTCACCCCCGCGTTCGACTTCACGCCCCAGCAATAGCGCCCGACGGTGATCGAGAAAGTGGCGATGCCGATGCCGACGCGTCCGGTCCGCTGGCAGCGGCCAAGAATGGTGTAGGTCATGCTGCCCTCCTAGGCGCGCTGCTTCTTGAGGTTGGCGACGAAGACATCCTGCGGGATCGCCTTGCTCGGGTTGCGCCCGCGCTCCCGATAGAATTCCTCGTAGAGCTTGAATTCCCCCAGCACGCGGCGCAGCTCCTCGACCGCCGCGGGATGCACGTCGACCCGCACATCGACGTCGGGATAGTCGAGCCGATCGACGACCTTGATGGCCGCCGAGCGCTCCGGCCTGTGGCTGTTGGCATCGCCCTGGCCGCCGGCGTCGCGGCCGCCTTCGAGCGCGCGCATCAGGCGATACTCCAGCACATCGTCAGGCTGGGCCGTGAAGCCCGCGATCAGGCCATCCAGCACCTGGGGCCCCACCAGTCCATTGCCGAACGCCACGCAATCGGCGTCGATCTTGTGGCCCGACCAGCCCCGTGTGCCCGATCCGGTATGGGCGGCGATGCGGCCCTCGCGGTCCATGATGGCGATCTGACGGAAGTCGTGCTCGGCATCGTTGGCCGCGAACATCGCCATGACGCGCGTGGGCCCGTAACCCTGCGCCATCAGCTTGATGCCCAGCGGGTCGTTGGTGCGATTGGGGAAAGCTTGCGTCTTGCAGACGCCGACATTGGCCGCCACGCCCTCGCAGCGACCGCCGACGGCCAAGGAAAAGGTCGTGATGCCCAGGCCGAGCCGGCCCGTCCGCGGGCAGCGCCCGATGATCGAGTAGGTCATTGCGCCGCCTCCTGGCGCCCGAGGCGCGCCACGAACTCGGACTGCGGAATGGCTTGTCGCGGGTTCTTGCCGCGGTCGCGGTAGTAGCCGCGGTAGAGCTCGTATTCCTCGAAGGCGCGGCGCAGCTCGTCGACCGCCTTGTCGTGCAGGTCGACGCGCAGGTCGAGCTCGGCATGGTCGTTGTTGCCGTACACGAACAGGCCGGCCGACCGCTCGGTAAGGTGGCCGTCATTGCCGACCTGGCCGCCGGCATCGCGTCCCGCCTCGATGGCGCGCAGGAGCCGGCGCTCGAAGGGTTCGTCGGCATACTTCTCGTAGCCCGCGGCGATCGCGTCCACGACTTCGGGCCCCGCCAGGACGTTGCCCATCGAGACGTAGCCGTCGCCCACCTTATGGCCCGACCAACCGCGCGTCTTGGGACCGCTGTAGGCCACAGCGCGGCCGTCGCGATCGATGACGGCGATCTGGCGAAAGGCGAAATCGGGATCGTTGGCCTGCAGCTCGGCGAGCACGCGCACCGGCGCAAAGCCCTCAGCCAGGAGCCGCAGCGCCAGCGTGTTGTTGCCCTGGTTGACGAAGGCCTGGCTCATCGTGGCGCCGACATTGGCGCGAAGGCCGTTGCAATAGAGTCCGACGCAGATCGAATAGGTAGCGATGCCGATGCCCATCTGCCCGGTCTTCGGACAACGCGCCACGAGCGTGAAGGTCATGAACGTTTTCTCCTGTCGTGATCTTCGTCTTGCATTGGGTGGCGCGATGCATGAAGCGCGCCACGCACCTATGCCGCGCTGCTGAGGGGCTCGCGCAGGTTTTGCATTTCACCTTGAAGGAATCGAAGGAACTCCTCGGCCGCGAGCGGAAGCTGCCGTGATGCGTGAGTGATCGCTTCGATGGTGGCGCTGTTGACGATGCGGTCGCGGATCGGCACGGCGATGACGTTGCCGGTGCTCAGGCTGTCGGCCGCCGACAGGCGCGAATGGAACGTCATGCCGTTGTTGAGATGCACGAACTGGACGCGCAGCTGGATCGAGTTGGTTTCCAGCAGCGGCATCATGAAAATGCCTGCCGCCTTGCAGGCGAGGTCGATCAGCATGCGGCTGCCTGAATTCTTGAGCGGCAGGGCAATCGGATAGCCGATGCTCTCGGCCAGCGAGACCTTGGCCTTCTTGGCGAGCGGATGGCTGGGCGACATCAGTGCCACCAGCGGCTCGCGCATCTTGAACACGCTGGTGAGCTCGGGCTCGACCGTCGGATAGAACGCCAATCCGATGTCGGTACGACCCTCGCGCACCGCGGCCAGGATACGATCGGTCCGGTCGATCGTGACGTTGAAGGTGATGCCCGGATATCGGGCACTGAACTTAAGGATCACCTGCGGCAGAACGCCCGGCACGAGCGATTCGATCGCTTGCATGTTGATCGTGCCGCGGCGCAGGCCCTTCAGCGCGTCGAGCTCCGAGCGCACGCGCTCGTCCTGGCGCAGGCTCGACCGCGCATGACGCAGGAAGATCTCGCCGGCCGAGGTCAATTCGACGCCGCGGGCATGGCGCTGAAACAGCGGCACGCCGAGGTCCTGCTCGAGTTTCTGGATCTGCCGGCTGAGCGCGGACTGAGCGACGTGAAGTTCCTCGGCCGCCTCCCGGATCGAACCGTGGCGGGCGACGGCGGTGAAGTAGCGGAGATGGACGTTGCTCATGGCGATTCATACTGATGCCGATCAGGCATCGTGTCGAAGCAAAAATTGAAATTGTGCGATCGCTGAGCAGAGCGCTCTAATCCGGGCAGGGGTTCAATTCGCGGGGTATTGCGATGCTGGATATGGTTGGCGAGGCGGTCGATCGGTTGATCACGATCGAGGCGAAGAATCACGGCATGCCGCACGGCGTGCTGCTGCCGATGTACCTCGCGGCGCGCAGGAAGGCGGGCAACAAGCCGCTGACGATGGCGGCGGCCAAGGGGCTGCAAAAGGCGCTGGGCAAAGGCGACGTCGTCTTCATCATGACCGGCGCGGGCTACGAGCCCACCATGCCCAAGGGAGAGAGCGACGGCCCGCCGGGTGCGGCCTCGCTGGCCCGCATCCTCTATCGCGGGCTGGGCGCCGTCCCGGTCTATGTCAACGAGGCCTGCCATGCCGATCCGATCGTCGCCTCCAGCGAAGCGGCGGGCCTGATGGTGAAGCCGTTCGAACAGGCGCGCGACCGCCATCTCGGCGCTGCCATCGAGAACGCGCCGACCGAGCAGTCGCAGATCAAGGCGTGGATCGGCGAGATCTATGCCCGGTACAAGCCCAAGGCCGTGGTCAGCGCCGAGCGCCTGGGCGCGGGCGCCGACGGCAACGTGCACACCGCGACCGGCCTGCCGCTCACCGGACCGAAGTCGGCGTTCGAGGGCTGTATCGACATTGGCGGGGTCGTGACCGAAGCCAAGCGCCGCAAGATCTTCTCGGTCGGCATCGGCGACCACGGCAACGAACTGGGCTTCGGTACGATCTACGATGCCGTCGTGAAGACCATGCCCAAGGGCAAGGCGCTCGCGACCGTGGTCAAGACCGACATCGTGGTGCCGGCGATGATGTCGAATTGGGGCTGCTACGGCATCGAGGCCTGCCTCGCCTACCTCCTGAAGAAGCCGCAGCTCATCCATTCGCCCGAGATGGAGAAGCGCATCGTGCAGGCCTGCCTCGATGCCGGTGGACTGGAGGCGATGTACTGCACCACCGAATTCCTGGTCGACGGGCTGGATGGCGAGACCTCGATGGCCTGCATGCAGTTCCTGTCCAACATCGTGCGCAAGAACCTCGAGCCGCCCGATGCGGGATTGACGCACTAGGGGAGGCTCGAACCATGAATGTCGCCACCCACGTCGCCAACCATTCCTCGACCACGCCTGCACAGCTCGACCTGATTGGCCGACACATCGACCGGCTGGTCACGGTCGAAGCCCGCATCTCGCCGACCTCACGCAACGTCATCGTCAATCTCTACGAAGCCGCCTGCGCCGCACAGGGCGGTGGTCCGCTGTCGATGCTGGCTGCTCAGCAGATCATGAAGAACCTCGGGCCCGGCAAGGTCGTCTTCATCACCACCGGCGCCGGCGATCCACGCTTCCTTCCCGCCGGCGAAACCGACGGCCCGCCGGGCGTCGCGGCCCTCGCGCTCGCCATCCATGCCGCGACCGGCGCGGCGCCCCTCCTCTTCACCGAGCAACCGTTCGTCGACAATCTCGCAGCCACGACGCTTGCCGTCGGGCTCGGCATCCGCGAGCCCGACGTTGCGCTCAAGACCGGCTACACAACGGCGGTCCTGCCGCTTGCCGACGATGCGACCGCGGAGATGCAGGCCACCGAGTATCTCGACACCTACAAGCCGGCGATGGTGATCAGTATCGAGAAGATCGGTCCCAACAAGCAGGGTATCGCCCACACCTCGACCGGCACCCCGACCGCCAGCAACCGAGCCCGCGCCGAGTGCCTGTTCGACGAAGCGGCGAAGCGTGGCATTCCGTCGCTCGGTATCGGCGACAACGGCAACGAGCTGGGCTTCGGCCTGATTGCCGACGCGGTCGCCAAGTACAAGCCCAACGGCGAGCGGCTGTGCACGAGGGTGAAGACCGACGTGCTGGTGCCGGCCAACACGTCAAACTGGGGCGCCTATGCTGTCGAGGCGGCACTGGCCGCGGCCGTCGGCAAGCCCGAGATCATGCACTCGGCCGACATCGAGCGGCGCATGATCGAGGCCTGCGTCAACGCCAACGGCGTCGACGGCAGCACAGGACGCCACATCCTGGGAGTCGACGGCATGCCGGCCGAGGCCTCGTACGCCATCGTCGCCATGCTGGGCGTCATCGTGCGCAACGGCGTGCTGCCGGGTTTCAAACGTGCGTTTTAGGAGAAGTTGATGGCAATTGACGAAATCGTCGGCGATTCGATCGATCGCGCGGTCAATATCGAGATGCGCTTCAGCGCCGGGCTGCCGCGCGGCGTCACCTACCCGCTCTACGAGGCCGCGCGCAAGAAGCAGAAGAAGCCGCTGACCTGGCTCGCCGCCAAGCTCCTGAAGGACAACGTCAAGCCCGGCGACCACGTGTTCGTCGTCACCGGCGCGGGCACGCCTCCCGGCCTGCCCGCCGGCGAGACCGACGGCCCGCCCGGCGCCGCCGCGATCGCGCGCGCGATCGAAGTCGGACTCGGCGCGAAGCCGATCCTGATCAGCGAAGCGCGCAACATGCCGGCGACCGTCAAGGCGACCGAGGCAGCGGGCGTCGCTGTCGTCGACGAGGCGCTGTTCAAGCAGCGTCGCTCGGTAGCGCTCGCCATCGACTTCCCGCTCGGCGACGCCGCCGGCAAGAAAGCTGCCGCCGCTCTGACCAAGAAGTTCAAGCCTGCGGCGATGATCTTCATCGAGAAGGTCGGGCCCAACGTCAACGGCATCTACCATTCGATCATGGGAACGCCGCGCACACCCGACAAGATCGCGAGCGCCTATCATCTCGCCGACTACGCCAAGGCCAACGGCATTCCAACGATCGGTGTCGGCGACGGCGGCAACGAAATCGGCTGCGGCGTCATCAAGGACGCGGTGCGCGACATCCAGCCCTACGGCAAGGACTGCGGCTGCCCCTGCCACGGCGGCGTTGGCACGGTTACTGAATGCGATGTCCTCGTGTTCGCTGCGGTATCGAATTGGGGCGCTTACGGCATCGCAGCGGCGCTGGCGGGTCACTTGGGGAATCGCGAGGTGCTTCACGATGAGGCAACTGAGTTGCGCATCGTGCACGCCAGCGTCGCCGGCGGGGCCATGGATGGAGCCTATTCGCGGCTCATCCCCTACGTCGACGGCACGTCGGATCGCGTGCAGGCGAGCCTGATCACTCTGCTGCATCAGATCGTCGAGAACGGACTGAAGGAATACGACCGAGGTTTCTGAGATCGCACAGGAGGCAGGGCATGAGGAGGGGAATAACACGCCGCGCATTCGCGGCAGGCACACTGGGCAGCGGGTTGATCCTGGGCAGCGGCGGCGCGCCCGCCATCGCCCAGGGCAAGCGCGACCTGCGCGTCGGCGTGTGGGGCGGCGAGTTCGGCAATCTCAGCCCCGTCATCCGCTTCGACATCCAGGGAGGCCTCGTCCTCTACAACATCTTCGACGGGCTGGTGAAAACCGACTTCGCCAAGCGCACCATCGAGCCCAGCCTGGCACTCGAATGGACCAATCCCGATCCGCTGACCTGGCGCATCAAGCTGCGCGAGGGCGTGAAATGGCAGAAGGGCTTCGGCGAGTTCACCGCCGAGGACGTGGTATACTGCTGGAACTTCCACATCGAGTCGAAGAGCTTCCAGGTCGGCACCGCTCTCTTCCCCGTCGACAGCGTCAAAGCTGACGGCAAGTACGTGGTCGAGGTCAAGACCAAGCTGCCGTTCGGTGCCTTCCCCGGCGTTACCATGGGTTACGGCGGCACCATCATCTCTGCCAAGGCGCACAAGGAGATGGGCAACCAGGCCTACTCGGCGACGCCGGTCGGCAACGGCCCGTTCCAGATCGAGAGCAAGCGCGGCACCGAGATCACGCTCGTCAAGAACCCGGACTACTGGCAGCCCGGCCTGCCCAAGCTCGACAAGATCGTCTATCGCGCCATCCCCGATTCGACGACGCGGCTACAGGCGCTGATGAAGAACGAGCTCGACTTCGTGACGCATCCCGATCCGAAGGAGTTGGCTCAGGTCCGCAAGAACACCAACTTCGTCGTCAATTCGACACCGGGCTGGGAATGGGACTTCCAGCAGTTCAATCTAAAGAACTCCAAGCCCGACGCGCCGTTCCGTAACAAGCTGGTGCGCCAGGCGATTTCCTACGCCATCGACCGCGAGGCGATCGTGAAGGAGATCTACTACGGCGAGGCGCTCGCCACCGACAACCAGATCCCGGCCGGCTATCTCGGCTATCGCGGCCCGATGCTGAAGTATCCGAAGAACGGCGACCTCAAGAAGGCCAAGGAGCTGATGGCCCAGGCCGGCGTGAAGGGCTACGAGGTCGAGGTCATCACCTCGGACAAGGACTGGCTGCGCAAGGAGCTCGAGCTGGTGGCCGCGATGGTCAGCCAGATCGGCATCACCTACAAGCTCAAGAACATGGACATGGGCGGCTACAACAATCTGTGGCTGAACCAGCGCTACGACCAGGTGCTCGAGGACATCACGCTGGTGGCGCCCGATCCCGACGCGACCTGCTGGTGGTTCCTGCACGGCAAGGGCAACGCCTCGGGGTACGACCTGCCGCTGATGGACGGCATGCTCGACGGCGCACGCAGCGAGCTCGACCAAGGCAAGCGCGAGGGCATGTACCACAAGATCGTCGACCACACGCTCGAGGAATGCCCGCTGATCTATCACTGCAACACCAACAACATCCAGGTGTTCAACAAGAACGTGAAGGGTTTCGTGCCGACGCCGCAGGAATACATGGAGAGGCTCGACACGGTCGAATGGGGTTGATGACCTTCTTCTTGCACGTCGGCTCAGGCGCGCAAGCAGGCGGAGGGGGCGCGGGCAGCAATACCCGCTCGCCGATCGCGCCCTCTCCGTCGTTCTCTTGCGCTCGGGGCTGAAACATGTGGCGCTATCTCGGTCGTCGTCTGATTCAGGTCCCGCTGGTCCTCGTCGTGGTCTCGCTGATGACCTTCCTCATCACGCGTGCAACGCCCGGTGATCCCGTACAAATCATGCTCGGCATGCAGACCTCGAAGGAGGCAGCCGAGGCGATGCGCAAGGAGTTCAACCTCGACCGTTCACTGCCCGAGCAGTACGTGCTGTGGATCGGCAAGGTCGTCCAGGGGGACCTCGGTCGCTCGATCCGGCTCAACGACCCCGTGACCAGCCTGTTGGCGGAGCGCCTGCCCGTCAGCCTGCAGCTCGCCGCCTCGGCGATGGCCTTCGCGCTGGTGGTTTCGATCCCCCTCGGCGTGATCGCAGCCCTGAGACGCAACAGCTGGATCGACTATCTCTGTACCGGCTACACGGTCGCTGGCTTCGCCATTCCCAATTTCGGGCTGGCGCTGATCCTGATCTACGTCTTCTCCATCCAGCTCGACTGGCTGCCCATCACCGGTATCGGCACCGCCGAGCAGACGAGCGGCGGGCTGTGGACCTACGTGAAACCTTTCATCATTCCAGCAATCGCGCTCGGGACGCTGCAGACCGCGATCCTGACGCGCCTCCTGCGCTCCAGCATGATCGACGTCCTGTCGCAGGACTACATGCGGACCGCGCGCGCCAAGGGGCTGCTGCCCGCGACCATCATCGCGATCCATGCCCTGAAAAACGCAATGATCCCGTTCGTGACCATGGCTGCCATCCAGTTCGGCTACATGATCGGCATCCAGGTCACCATCGAGTACATCTTCGCCGTACCGGGCATGGGCTCGGCCGTGCTGAACGCCGTGGTCAACCGCGACTTCCCGGTCATCCAGGGCTTCACGCTGGTGATCTCGGCCTTCTTCCTGTTCGCCAACATCATGGCGGACCTGTTCTACGCCATGCTCGATCCGCGCATCCGGTACTAAGATGGCGCTGGTCGACCCCTCCTCCCCGTCCTCGCCCTACCGCATCACGGGTTCCTTCGTGCTGGCGGCACGGCAGTTCCCACGCCATCGCGCTGCCATGGCGGGCCTCGTCCTGCTGGTGCTGATCTGCCTCGCCTCGGCACTGGCGCCATGGATCGCGCCCTTCGATCCTGTGCAGATCAAGCTCAGCGCCAAGCTCAAGCCGCCCTCCTTCGAGCATCTGCTCGGCACCGACCATTTCGGCCGCGACGTCTTCTCCCGCCTGATCTACGGCGGCCGGACCTCGCTCAGCGTCGGCGTGCTGGTCGTGCTCTTCGCCTTCGTGCTGGGCGTGCCGCTCGGCCTTGCCTCGGGCTACTTCGGAGGCCGCATCGACAACCTTCTGATGCGGCTGGTCGACGCTTTCCTCACCTTCCCGCCGCTCCTGCTGGCGGTGGCGCTGGTCGGCCTGCTCGGCCCCGATATCCAGAACGTCATGCTGGCGCTGGGGCTGGTGCAGGCGCCGGTGCTGGCGCGCATCGTGCGCGGCAGCACCCTCGCCGTGCGCGAGGACGTCTATGTCACCGCCGCCCGCGCCCTCGGCGCCCGGCCGACGCGTATCGTGCTGTCCCACATCCTGCGCAACGTCGTGTCGCCGATCGTGGTTCAGCTCACCATCGTCTTCTCGGCCGCCGTGGTTGCCGAAGCCTCGCTCTCCTTCCTGGGTTTCGGCACTCAGCCGCCACAGCCGAGCTGGGGGCGCGACATGAGCGAGGCGCGCCGCTTCCTGGGCGACGCGCCGTGGATGTTCATGGCGCCGACCGGGACCATCATGCTCTGCGTGCTCAGCATCAACTTCATGGGCGATGGCCTGCGCGACGCGCTCGACCCGCGCGCTTGGCGTACGCGCCGCCAGCTGGCCAAGGGAGAGGGTTGATGCCGCTCTTGAGCGTGCGCAACCTGCAGACCCGCTTCGCCACCGACCGCGGCGTCGTGCGCGCCGTCAACGGCGTGTCGTTCGACCTCGAGGAAGGCGAGGTGCTGGGCCTGGTCGGCGAAAGCGGCAGCGGCAAGAGCGTGACCGCGCTCTCGATCATGCGCCTGGTGCCCGAGCCGCCGGGCAGGGTCACGGCCGATTCACTTACGCTGGAAGGTACCGATCTTCTTCGCCTCAGCGAAGCCGAAGCACGCGAGATCAGGGGCTCGCGCATGGCCATGATCTTCCAGGACCCGATGCGCTCGCTCAATCCGGTCCTGACCATCGGCCGGCAGATGACCGAGGTGCTGCACCGCCACCAGAAGCTCTCCGGCGCGGCGGCCCGCCGGCGCGCCATCGAGCTGCTGGAGACGGTCGGTATCCCGATGGCCGAGAAGCGGCTCGCCGCCTATCCGCACCAGTTCTCCGGCGGCATGCGCCAGCGCGTCATGATCGCCATCGCGCTGTCGTGCAATCCGCGGCTCCTGATCGCCGACGAGGCGACGACGGCGCTCGACGTCACCATCCAGGCGCAGATCATCGATCTCGTGAAGCGCCTGCAGCGCGAGCGCGGCACCTCCGTGATCTGGATCAGCCACGATCTCGGCGTGGTCGCGGGCCTGTGCGACCGCGTCAACGTCATGTATGCCGGCAACGTCGTGGAGACGGCGCCGATCCGTGAGCTGTTCCAACGGCCGAGCCACGGCTATACGCTGGGGCTCATGGGCTCGACGCCACGCGTCGACGGCGGCGCCACGGCCCGGCTGACGCCGATCGAAGGCATGCCGCCCAACCTGATTGATCCCATCACGCTCTGCCCGTTCCTGCCGCGCTGCCGGGTCGCCGTGCCCGCCTGCCGGACGCGGCCGCCCGAACGACGCGAGTTCGGCCCGGGCCACTCGGCCTCCTGCTTGGCGGACCTCGCCAAATGAGTGCACTGCTCGAAGTCGAAGACCTCGACGTCCACTACGGCCGGCCCGGCGCACCTGGCTCGGTGAAGGCGGTCGACGGCGTGAGCTTCACGGTCGAGCGCGGCCGCACCCTTGGTTTGGTGGGCGAATCGGGCTGCGGCAAGTCGACGACAGGCTACGCCATCCTGCAGCTCGTGCGGCCGAGTGGCGGCCGCGTGCTGTTCGAAGGTTCCGACCTTTGCACCCTCGACAAGGCGAGCCTGCGGCGCATGCGGCGCAAGCTGCAGATCATCTTCCAGGACGCCCATGCCTCTCTCAATCCGCGCATGCCGATCGGTGACCTCGTCGGCGAGGCGCTCGATATCCACGGCCTCTACCCCGGCGCCCGGCGCGCCCCACGCATTCGCGAGCTTTTGGACATGGTCGGCATGGCCGGCCATCTGATCGAGCGCTATCCGCACGAGTTGAGCGGCGGCCAGGCCCAGCGCATCGCGATCTGCCGAGCGCTCGCCGTCGAGCCCGAGCTGATCGTGTGCGACGAGCCGGTGTCGGCGCTCGACGTGTCGATCCAGGCGCAGATCGTGAACCTGCTGCAGGACCTGCAGCAGCGGCTGGGCCTCGCCTACATCTTCATTTCCCATGACCTCAGCGTCGTCCGTCATGTCAGCGACGACATCGCCGTGATGTATCTCGGCAAGATCGTCGAGCGTGCAGGCAAGCACGAGATCTACGACGCTCCGGCGCATCCCTACACCAAGTCGCTGATGTCGGCCGTGCCGGTGCCCGATCCCGACATCGAGGCCCAGCGCCAGCGCATCATCCTCAAGGGCGACCTGCCCGATCCCGCGCATCCCCCCTCGGGCTGCCGTTTCCGTACCCGCTGCCCGATCGCCATCGACGAATGCGCCAAGGTCGACCCGCTGCAACATCCGCTGGCGCCCGGCCATTGGGCCAAGTGCATCCGCCTCTAAGGGGGCCACCGCAGGCCGTTTTGACGAGGCCGCGATGTGGCAAGCACCTTGCACTGAGTGCGCTGCACCATCACGGAGGCTCGTCAATGTCCGGCCGGTTGCGGCGCCTGTGGGTCGAAATGACCACCAAGGACTTCCAGCAGATCGACATGTCGGAGGTGATCGCCGTCCTGCCGGTGGCGGCGATCGAGCAGCATGGTCCGCATCTGCCGGTCGAGGTCGATACCGCCATCAATCGCGGTGTCGTGACGCGCGCCATGGCATTGCTGCCGCCGGAGCTGCCGGTGACGTTCCTGCCGGCGATGCCCGTCGGCAAATCCAACGAGCACATCTCCTACCCGGGCACACTCACCCTGTCCGCCGAGACGTTGATCCGGTTGTGGACCGAGATCGGCGAGAGCGTGGCCCGCGCCGGCGTGCGCAAGCTCGTGCTGTTCAACAGCCACGGCGGCCAGCCGCAGATCGCCGACATCGTGGCGCGCGACCTGCGCGTACGCCGCGACATGTTCGTGGTCACCGCGAGCACCTACTCGATGGGGCGGCCGGCCGGTCTCTTTCCCGACAGCGAGCTCAAGCACGGCATCCATGGCGGTTCGGTCGAGACGTCGATCATGATGCACCTGCATCCCGATCTGGTGCGCCGCGAGGAGCTCGCCAATTTCCGGCCGCGCTCGCTCGACATGGAGGGCGAGTACGAGATCCTGACGCCGGAGGGCAGGATCGGCTTCGGCTGGGAGACCCAGGATCTCAGCCCGCCGGGCGCCTGCGGCGATGCCACCGACGCCGATGCCGAACGCGGCAAGATGCTGGTCGAGCACGCCGCCGCCCGCTTCGTGAAGCTCCTGGACGAGGTCCACCGCTATCCGCTCTCGGCCCTGCGCGCCGGCCCCCTCGGCAAGACCTGATGAGCAAGAATTAGGCAGAAACCCGCCGCAGGGCTGGCACAGCAATTGCGTTTTGTTCCTCACCAACGGTGAGGAAACAGCGATGACGATGAGCCGATATCGCCTGTCCCGGCGCGCCGCGCTGGGATTGACCGGGGCCACCGCCGGTTCGGTATTGCTGCCACTGCCGGGGCGTCGGGCCAGTGCGCAGGTGCTGGACAAGGTGAGCTATCAGACCAACTGGCGCGCCCAGGCCGAGCATGGCGGCTTCTATCAGGCTGTCGCCGCCGGCATCTACAAGAAGCACGGCATCGACTGTGACCTGCGTATGGGCGGACCGCAGATCAGCAACTCGCAGCTCCTGATGGGCGGCCGCGTCGACATCATCATGTCGAGCGGCCTGGAGGCCTTGAACTACGCCAGGGAGGACCTGCCGTTCCTCTGCATCGGTGCCATCTTTCAGAAGGACCCGCAGGTCCTGATCGCCCACCCCGGCGTCGGCAACGACGGCTTCGACAAGCTCAAGGGCAAGACCATCCTGGTCGGCGCCAGCGGACGGGTCACCTATTGGCCATTCCTCAGGGCCAAGTACGGCTATTCCGACGACCAGATGAAGCCCTACACCTTCAATCTCGCGCCCTTCCTTGCCGACAAGAACCTGGTGCAGCAGGGCTTCGTCTCGTCGGAGCCCTTCGCCATCCGGCAAGCCGGCGTCGACCCGGTGGTGATGCTGATCGCCGACGCGGGCTTCGAGAACTACAACACCACCTTGGCGACCTCGCGGAGGTTCGCGAGCGAGAAGCCTGACGTCGTCCAACGCTTCGTCAATGCCACTCTCGAAGGCTGGTCCCAGTATCTCAAGGGCGGACCGGCCATCGAGGCCGCCAATGCCCTGATCAAGAGGGACAATCCGGATATGACCGACGACAAGATCGCCTATGCGATCAAGGTCATGAACGAAAACGGCATCGTCGCCTCGGGTGACGCGTTGACGCTCGGCATCGGCGCCATGACCGACGCGCGCTGGGCCCGCTTCTATGCCTCGATGGCCGACGTCGGCGTGCTGCCGCCAGGTGTCGACCCAAAGAAGGGCTACTCGCTGGAGTTCGTCAACAAGGGCGTGGGCAAGGCGTGATGGCCGTGGCGCTGCGCGCCGTCGAGCCGGCGGTCGTCGCGTCGCCCGCCCAGCCAGTGCTGCAGGCGCGTGGCGTCGCCAAGCGCTTCTCCAACGGAACGCTGGCGGTCACCGGCGTCGATCTCGATGTCAGGGCCGGTGAGTTCACGAGCCTGCTCGGTCCCTCGGGATGCGGCAAGTCGACCTTGCTGCGCCTGATCGCGGGCCTGGGCGAGCCAAGCGCCGGTCGCATCGACTGGCCGGCCATGCGCCACGACACGCATGGCCAACCGATGCGCGATGTCGGCTTCGTCTTCCAGGAGGCGACGCTGATGCCCTGGGCGACGGCCGAGCGCAACGTCATGCTGCCGCTGATCCTCAAACACGTTCCTGCGAAGGAGGCCGCTGCGCGTGCCGCTGCCGCGCTCGAGGCCGTCGGACTGGGCTCCTTCCGCCGGGCCTATCCGCGCGAGCTGTCCGGCGGCATGAAGATGCGGGTGTCGATCGCCCGGGCGCTGGTCACCCAGCCCCGGATCCTGCTGATGGACGAGCCGTTCGCGGCGCTCGATGAGATCACGCGCCAGAAGCTGAACGACGACCTGTTGGCCTTGTGGGCGCGCCAGCGCTTCACGGTGCTGTTCGTCACCCATTCGGTCTTCGAATCGGTCTATCTCTCGCAACGCATCGTCGTGATGGCGGCCCGTCCCGGCCGCGTCATAGCCGACGTCGCGATCGATGCGCCGTTCCCGCGCGATGCGTCCTTCCGTACGTCGCAGGAATACGCCGGGGCCTGCCGTGTCGTCTCGACCAAGCTCCACGAGGCCATCGCGTCATGACCACGGCCGTCCACGACATCGCCCACGACGGCACCGATGCCGCCGCTCTTGCTCCGATCGTCGAAGAACGGCGCTGGCTGGGCCTCGCCGTCACGACGTGGCAGAAGATTCTGGCGCCGCTCGTGATCGGCCTGCTGGTCCTCGGACTCTGGGAGTTCGTCGTCTGGAGGATGGCCGTGCCCTACTACATCCTGCCCGGCCCGTGGCGCATCCTGGAGGCGCTGGTCAACGACTGGAAAAGCCTGTCTGCCTCGCTCTGGATCACGCTTCAGATCACCGGCCTCGCGCTGCTGGCCGCAGTGGTGCTGGGTGCCCTGCTCTCGATCCTGTTCACCCAGTCCAAGTGGCTGGAGATGTCGCTCTTCCCCTACGCCGTCATCCTGCAGGTGACGCCGATCGTGGCGATCGCGCCGCTGATCATCATCTGGGTCAACGACACGCTGCTGTCGCTCCTGATCTGCGCCTGGATCGTCGCCTTCTTCCCCATCCTGTCGAACACCATCCTCGGCCTGAACTCGGCCGACCACAATCTGGTCAACCTGTTCCAGCTCTACGGCGCCAACCGCTGGCAGACCCTGCGCTACCTGCGCCTGCCGGCGGCCTTGCCCTATTTCCTGGGCGGGCTGCGCATCTCGGGCGGCCTTGCGCTGATCGGCGCCGTCGTCGCCGAGTTCGTCGCGGGCTCGGGCGGCACTGCCTCGGGCCTTGCCTTCCGCATCCTCGAAGCTGGCTACCAGCTCAAGATCCCGCGCATGTTCGCCGCCCTGGTCATGGTGTCGGGCACCGGCGTGCTGATTTTCCTCGTGTTGAGTCTCGTCTCCTACTTGCTGCTGCGGCGCTGGCACGAAAGTGCAGTGCGCCGGGAGAACTGACATGAAGCGCACGGGTTTCGCCGATATCCCCCATCGCCCGCATTACTGGTTGTCCGATGCACGGTCCCAAGGCTGCCTGGTCGGCGACGGCCCGCTCGGCAAGCCGGACTTTGAGGGCCTGGTCCGCTTCGACATCGAGATCAAGGACGGCCGCATCGCCGCCATCGCGCCACTCGGCACGGCGCCGGCCGGAGCCGTCGACCTCAAGGGCGGCTTGGTGTGGCCGGGCTTCGTCGACATCCACACCCATCTGGACAAAGGCCATATCTGGCCGCGCTCGCCCAACCCGGACGGCAGCTTCCTCGGCGCCGCGACGTCAACCGCGACCGACCGCAAAGCGCGCTGGACAGCGGAGGACGTGCAGGCGCGGATGGAGTTCGGCCTCCAGTGCTCCTTGGCCCAGGGCACGGTCGCCGTCCGCACGCATATCGATTCGCTGGCGCCGCAGGCCGAGATCTCCTGGCCGGTCTTCAAGACGGTACGCGATGCCTGGGCCGGCCGCATCGACGTGCAGGCCGCCAGCATCATGCCCATGGACGCCTTCGCCGAGCCACAGGGTGAACGGCTGGCCGACATCGTCGCCGATGCCGGCGGCATCCTCGGCGCCGTGACGCGCCTGACTGGGGGCGTACACGACGCGCTGCCGGCAGCGTTCCTCGAGTTGCTCGAGCGCTTCTTCAGGCTCGCCATCGACCGCGGGCTCGACGTCGACCTGCATGTCGACGAAAGCGGGGATTCGGGCGCCAAGGCCCTGATCGAGATTGCCCGCATGGCGACCCGTCTCGGCTTCAAAGGCCGGCTGCAATGCGGCCATTGCTGCTCGCTCGCCGTGCAACCAGACGATTTCGTGGATGCGACGTTGCGGGCCATCGCCGACGCCGGCATCGCCGTCGTCAGCTTGCCGATGTGCAACATGTACCTGCAGGGTCGCAATACCGGCCGCACGCCGCGCTGGCGTGGCGTCACGCTGCTCCACGAACTCAAGGGCGCCGGCATCGAAGTATCGATCGCCTCCGACAACTGCCGCGATCCATTCTACGCCTTCGGCGACCACGACATGCTCGAGGTCATGACCCAGGCCACCCGCATCGCCCATCTCGACCATCCCTTCGGCGACTGGTCGCAGGCCTACACTGCGACCCCGGCGTCGGTCATGGGCCTGACCGGTCGTGGATTTCTGAAGGCTGGCGCACCGGCCGACCTCGTCCTGCTGTCGGCGCGCTACATGTCGGAGATGCTGTCGCGCAACCAGGCCGATCGTGTCGTTTTGCGCGACGGCCGGCCGATCGACACGTCGCTGCCGGACTACAGGGCGCTCGACCAGCATGTTGGAGCCAATCCGTGACCGACCTGCGCGAGGCACTGGCCCGGCTGGAGCTGATCGACCATCCAGTCCAGCTTCGCCAGCGCAGCCGCGACTTCTACTGGTATTCGCCCATCCTCAAGCGCGAGCTGGACGGCAAGGCCGCAGACCTGATCGTCGTGCCGCGGACCGTCGACGAGGTCGTGCGAGTCGCCGCGGCGTGCGCACGCCACCGCGTGCCGCTCGGCGTGCGCGGCGGCGCAACTGGCAACTACGGCCAGATGGTGCCGCTCAAGGGCGGCGTGCTGCTCGACATGGCCCGGCTCGACCGCACGCTGTGGATCGAACGCGGCCGCGGGCGCTTCGAAGCCGGCGCACGCCTCGAGACAATCGATACCGAAGCCAAGCAGAGCGGATGGGAATTGCGCAT
This sequence comes from Reyranella sp., assembly GCA_019750135.1. Classification (GTDB taxonomy): domain Bacteria; phylum Pseudomonadota; class Alphaproteobacteria; order Reyranellales; family Reyranellaceae; genus Reyranella. Next base: position 84,492 of record JAIEOV010000062.1, read on the forward strand.
GTTCCCTTCGACGCGGCGACAGGCAACGGTCGGCGGCTATGTCTGCGGCGGGGCGGCGGGCGTTGGCTCGGTGCGTTACGGCCAGCTGCGCGATGCCGGTTCTGTCCTCGCTTTGAAGGTCGTGACCTGCGAGGAGACGCCGCGCCTGGTCGAGCTGCGTGGCGTCGACATCGGCAAGGCCCTGCACGCCTATGGCACGACCGGGATCGTGGTCGAGGTCGAGCTGCCGCTGGCGCCGGCGTATCCGTGGATCGAGATGGTGGCGGCGTTCGACGACTTCGCCGCCGCGGCACACTTCGCACAGGCGCTGGCCGAATCGGACGGGCTATTCCTTAAGCTTGACAGCCTCCTCGCCTGGCCGCTGCCCCGCTACTTCCGAGGCCTGGAGGACGGCGTCCTGCCCGAAGGCCGTCACGTCGTCATGATCATGGTGGCGGCAGGCGGAGAAATGGGAGTCGCGGCGTTGGCGGCCGAGCACGGCGGCGGCATCACCCTGCAGCGCCCATATCGTCACGAACGCGGACACACGCCGCTCTACGAATACACCTGGAACCACACGACCCTGCAGGCGCTCAAGGTCGACAAGGACGTCACCTACCTGCAGACGCTCTTCCCGCCCGGGGCCAATGTCGCCGCCGTGATCGCCTCGCACGAGATGTTCGGCGAGGAGGTCATGGCGCATGCCGAATTCCAGCGCCGGCAGGGCCGCACCAACTGCTCGTCGCTGCAGGTCGTCCGCTACACAGGTGACGAACGGCTTTGGGAGATCGTGCGCCAACTCGACACGCTCGGGATCAAGCTCTCCAATCCCCACAGCTACATCCTGGAGGACAAGGGCGCCCGGGTGCCGGCTGCCGACCTGCAGCTCGCCTTCAAGCGCGAGTCCGATCCCTACGGCCTGCTCAATCCCGGGAAGATGAGCCGATGGACAGCGTAAGCCCCGTCGACTGGAACGCCGTCGCGGCGGACCTGGCGCCGATCGAGTGCCTCGCCGATCGCGCGTCGCTGCGCGCCAAGAGCCGCGACTTCTTCTGGTACTCGCCGGTCCTCAACGAGAAGCTGAAAGGCGTCTCGGCCGACCTCGTGGTCTGCCCCGCCAACGAGGCCGAACTCATCCGAACGCTGGCCTATTGCCATCAACGGCGCATCCCGGTGACGCCGCGCGGCGGCGGAACAGGCAATTACGGCCAAGCCATGCCGTTGCAGGGCGGCATCGTGCTCGACCTTCTGAAGCTCGACCGCTTCCTGTGGCTCAAGGACGGCGTTGCCCGCGTCGAGGCCGGGCTGAAGCTGATCGATCTCGAACGCCACACCCTGCCGCAGGGCTGGGAACTGCGCTTCCATCCCTCGACCCGGCGCACCGCGACCATCGGCGGCTTCATCGCCGGCGGCTCGGGCGGCGTGGGCTCGGTTCAGTTCGGCGGGCTACGCGCGCGAGGCAATGTCCTCGGCCTCCGACTCGTCACCATGGAGGCCGAGCCGCGGGCGGTCGAACTGCGCGGCGAGGAGGTCATGCCCGCGGTCCACGCCTACGGCACCAACGGCGTCATCGTCGAGCTCGAGATGCCGCTGGCGCGCAGTTGGCCGTGGCGCGAGATCATCGTGTCCTTCCCCGACATCGGCGCGGCCGCCCAGTTCGGCAACGCCCTGTGCGAGGCCGACGGCATCGTGCGCAAGCTGGTCACGGTCTGCGACTGGCAGTCGGCCCAGTACTTCCGGCCGTTGCTCGCGCATCTCACGCCGGGCAAAGCGATCGCCCTGTGCGTCGTGGCGGATCCGTCGCTCGAGGCCTTCGAGGCACTCTCGGCGGCGATGGGCGGAGCGACCGTGTTCCAGCGCGACGCGGCGGAGACAGGCGATATTCCGCCCCTCTACGAGTTCACCTGGAACCATACGACCCTGTGGGCGCTGAAGGCCGACCGTTCGATCACCTACTTGCAATGCCTGTTCGACGGACCGGATTATCTCGACAAGATCGCCCGGACAGTGGCTACATTCGGCGGGGAGACGCCGATGCACCTGGAATTCACGCGGCTGAACGGCCATGTAGCCGCCTTCGGTCTGCAGCTCGTGCGCTACAAGAACGAAGCGCGGCTCTACGAGATCATCCACTGGCTGGAGGCCAACGACTGCCCGGTCGCCGATCCGCACACCTATATTCTCGAGGATGGCGGCATGAAGACCGTCGACGAGGCCCAGCTCGCCTTCAAGCGACAGACCGATCCGCTCGGCCTCCTGAACCCGGGTAAGATGAAAGCATGGAGTCCCTCATGCTCGTAACCCGGCAGAAGATCCTGCGACGTTTCTGGTATCCGGTCGTGCCGTCCGACCGGCTGACCGACGCACCCTTCCCCTTCACGCTGCTCGGCACCAACATCGTGCTGTTCCGTGACGTTTCTGGCCGCGCGTCGGCGCTGATCGACCGTTGCTGCCATCGCACTGCCAGGCTGAGCCAGGGCTGGCTCGACTCTGGGAACATCGTCTGCCCCTATCACGGCTGGACGTATGCCGGCGACGGCAAGTGTGTGCGCATCCCGCAACGTCCCGGCGGCAATCCCGGCAAGGGCATCGCCGTCGAGGCGTTCCATTGCACCGAGCGCCATGGCGTGGTCTGGGTGGCGCTCGAGGAGCCGCTGCGCGACATCCCCGAACTGCCGGAGTACGACAACCCGGCCTATCGTCGGGTCTTCGAGTTCTACGAGCCGTGGAACGCGCCCGGGCTGCGCATCATGGAGAACAGTTTCGACAACGCCCACTTCGCCTTCGTGCATCGGGCGAGCTTCGGCATCGTTGACGAGCCCGAACCGGTGCAGCCTCGGCTCGAGCCGGATCCCGCGGGCTTCGTCATGTATGCCGACGTGCCGGTGAAGAATCCCGATATCCAGAAGGCCAATCTCGGCATCGCCGCCGACCGCACGATGCGTCACTATGAAAAGACCTGGTGGATGCCGTTCAGCCGCAAGATGAAGGTGACGTACCCCAACGGCCTGGTGCACATCATCATGACCCTGACCGCGCCGATCGACGACCGGCGCTCACAGGTCATCCAATTTCTGCTGCGCAGCGACAGCGAGGCCGACGCGCCCGCCGCCAAGCTGATCGAGTTCGACCGCCAGGTCACGCATGAGGACATGGCAGTCCTCGAAGCCTGCGACCACGACGTCCCGCTGTCGCTCACCGGCGAGCGGCACATGCCGACCGATCAACCCGGGCTGGAGATGCGCCGCATGCTGGCAAAGCTGCTTGCCGACCACGGCGAGAGCGAGGTGCGCCACGACGGACCAGTCGCCGCCCCGTCGCTCGCCTCGGCCGCGGAGTAAGGCCATGCTCGCCACCCGCCAGCCCGTGTTGCGCCGCTTCTGGTACCCGGCGATGCCGGCGGCCATGGTCGATGCTGGCCCGCAACCCTTCACCCTGTTGGGCGAGCGCCTGGTGCTGTGGCGCAATGCGGATGGCAAGTACGCGGCCATGGCGGATCGCTGCTGCCATCGCTCGGCCCAGCTCAGCAAGGGCTGGATCGACGGCAACATGATCGTCTGCCCCTATCACGGCTGGGCCTACGACGGCGCCGGCACCTGCGTGAGAATCCCGCAGCGGCCGGACTCCGCAGGTCTCAAGGGCACGGCGGTGAAGAGCTTCTTCTGCGAGGTTCGCTATGGCCATCTCTGGGTGGCGCTGGAGGAGCCGCTAGCGTCGATCCCCGACTGGCCCGAGGAGAGCGATTCGGATTACCGCCGGATCGACCAGTTCTACGAGCCGTGGAACTGCGCGGGCCTGCGGCTGATGGAGAACAGCTTCGACAACGCCCACATACATTTCGTCCATCGCAAAACGTTCGGCGACATCAACAATCCCGATCCGCCCGAGCCGACCATCGAGCGACTCGACTACGGGTTCGTCGCCCGCTCCGACGTGCCGGTCTACAACACCGAGGAGCAGAAGAAAAACCTGCGCGACGACTCGGCCTTTACCGTCCGCCACATCACGGCGCACTGGTACATGCCCTTCCTGCGCCGCCTGCACATCCGCTATCCCAGCGGGCTCGACCACATCATCATCACCGCGGCGACACCGGTCAGCGACGGCCAGTCGCAGATCGTGCAGTTCTGCTTCCGCAACGACCGCGAGGCCGAGGCGCCGGCCGCCGGCATCATCGCCTTCGACCGCCGCGTCACGGCCGAGGACCGCGAGGTGCTGGAAGGCACCGACTACGACGTACCGCTCGACATGCACTCCGGCATCGAGCGCCACATGCCGTCCGACCAGCCGGGCCTCGTGATGCGCCGCATGCTGCTCGACCTGCTCGCCACCCACGGCGAAACGGAGCAATCACTCCATGCGCTGGGGACCCGCCCCAGCTACCAGGCCGAATAGGCCGTCCTCACCTTGGCGAGGAAGGCCTTGCCGCGCGCCTCGTCGATGCGGTTCATGTCGTAGCAGCCCTGGAACGAGATCGGCACGCTCGGTCCGACATAGGCGCGCAGCGAACGGGTGAACAGCCGCCGCGGCGGGTCGCCCGCCAGGAAGGCTCGCCAACGCGTGCCGCCGTAGGTCGATATGCCGCCGACGCGCTTCAGATGTCTCATCGCGCCCCGCACCTTGCCGTCGACCAGCTTGAAGGCGATGCCCGGCAAAAAGACCTTCTCGCAAAAGCCCTTGAGGATGGCAGGCGGCGCGAACACCCAGGTCGGAAACACCATGGCCAGCGCCTCGGCTACCTCCAGGCGCTCGATCCATGGCCGCGCCAGCGCTCGGTTGGCCGGAATCTCATGATAAAGCAGGCGATCGGCGCGGCTCATGATCGCGGGGAAGTTCTCGGCATAGAGATCGCAGGCATCGACCTCGTGCCCGCGCTCGCGCAGCGCTTCCTTGACCGTCGCGAAGATCGCGGCATTGAAGCTCGTCTCGACCGGATGAGCGTAGACCACCATCACCCGCATCATCCCTCCTCCACCGGCAGCAGCAGCCGCGACGCCCGCGTCCCGCCGCCATGCATCCCAAGCGTGATGACGCGGCAGTCGAACAGACGGACCTTGTCCGCACCGACGCCGGTGCCGGGATTGACCGCAAAGGCCGGGAACGAGGCCGCCTGCACCGACAGGCGGAGCGCCGCACCAGGTGGAATGGTGGCGCAAAGCGCGCGCATCGCGACACTGCGCAGCCCGGGCGATGTCGCGTCGCCGATGCGCAGATAACCCTGCGTCAGTGTCAGAGCGCGACCATCGGGTGTCACCAGTGACAGCACGGCGCAGAGGTCGTGCGACGCAGCGTCGGCGTCGACATGGATCTCGGCCGTGACGCGTCCCGCCAGCCGCAGCGGTGCAGCGAGCGGCGCCGACGTGTAGCAGGCGACATCGGTCCGGCCATCGAGCGCGCCGCGATCCTGCGGTCCCGGCGGCAGGCCGTCATGGCCGCCGAGCGAGGGCACCGGTCGCCAGGGATCGTGCACGAGCGTATCGAGGCTCGCCGCCGCCGGCAGCGCGCCGTCGAGCACCCCGTCCTCGCTGCGCGCCGCGGCCAGCCCGCTGCTCGAGATGTGCCAGGCCTGAGGCGCAGGCTCGGGCCACGCTGCGAAGTCGCGCCACACTTTGGCGCCGACGTCGAACAGCCGTACCGGCGCCGCGCGCTCGACGCCATTGTCGCGATCCTTCAGGAAACGGTCGAACCAGCGCACCTGCTCGGCATCGATCGGGCTCGACGCCTGCGGCCCGAAGTCGACGATGCCCGTGCGCCGCCCCCACGGAATGTGCCCCCAAGGTCCGACGATCAGCCGCTGCGCCGCGCCCGAAGCCGCCATCGCCTGCCAGGCGCCGAGCGTGCCTTCGAGCATCTTGTCGTACCAGCCGCCGACATGAAGCATCGGCACGTCGCCGGTGCGACCCGCCAGCGCGGCCTTCGGCGAGATGCGGTCCCAGTAGCCGCCGGGCGTCGGATTGGCGATCCAGTCGCCATAGTGCGTATAGCGCGCATGGCGCTGCAGCACCGCGGGCCATGCCATCCGCTCCTCGTAGAGCGGCAGGTTCTTGGCGGCAGCCAGCATCTCGGCGTAGGCCGCCGCGTCGCTCGCCAGCCGCGCGCGCTCCGCGCCCACCTGCAGGGCCCACGACATGCCGCCATAGAGGCAGAAGGCGCCGCCCTCGTACGCCCAGTCGGAGAACACCTCCCAGCCCATCATCGCTGGGCAAAGCGCGGCCGGTCGCGGCCCATCCGAGTCGAGTGCGCCGGCCAGCGCCAGCAACTGCGTCGCGGCCTGGTAGGAGAAGCCGTACATGCCGATGCGCCCGTTGCCGCCTTCGAGTGTGGCCGCCCATGCCAATGTATCGGCGCCGTCGGTGCGCTCGTGCTCGAACAGCCTGAACGTGCCTTCCGAGGTGCCGGCGCCGCGCACATCCTGGATGACGACGATGTAGCCGTACGCGGCGTACCAGCTGGGATGAGCGTAGACCACCGTCGAGGCGATCTTGCGACCGTAAGGCTGGCGCATCAGCAGGACCGGGAAAGGACCCGATCCCTCCGGCCGATATACGTCCGCATCGAGTCGCACGCCATCGCGCGTGCGCATCGACACGGTGACCGGTGGCCTGACGGTCAGCATCGCCTCAGGCTGCGCCATAGCTGCGGCGGTACATCTCGCGCAAATGGCCTTCGACCGTTGTCGGTGGGTAGAGCGCAGGCTCCCCCTGGTGGATCGGCACGATCGGATGCTCGGGATGGCCGTTGTAGAAGAACGGCATGGAATAACGATCGCCGCCGCGATTGATCACGCGATGGCGCGTCGAGCAAAAGCGGTCGTTGGTCCAACGCGCCATCATGTCTCCCAGGTTGACCACGAAGGTGCCGGGCAGCGGTGGCGCGTCGATCCAGCCGTCGTCGCCCTCGACCTGCAGGCCGCCATTGTCGTCCTGCCACAGGATGGTGATGGCGCCGAAATCGGTGTGCGCGCCGGCGCCCATCTGCTGCGGCAGGGCATCGACCGGCTGCGGCGGATAGTGCAGCAGGCGCAGCGTGCAGGTGGGGTCGCGACAGAAGCGTGCAAAGTGATCCTGGCGGAGTCCGAGCGCCAGGGCGATTCCCCCCATCAGCGACTCGGCGAGCGCGATCATGGCGCCGAGATAGCCTTGCATGACGGCTCGGAAGCCCGGCAGTGCCGGCCACTGGTTGGGCCCGCAATTGAACAGGCCCGCCTGCACGAAGAGATGATCGAGCGGCAGCTCGGGTCCGATGTAGAAGCTCTCCTTGAGATCGGCGGGCTTGCCCGGATCGAGCACCTGCCCGGCCAGCGGCGAGTAGCCACGCGATGCCGGCGAGTGCTTCATGTGCAGCGCCGCCTTTGTTTCGGTCGGCAGGGAGAACAGCGCCTTCGCCTGCCCGGCCGCCGCCTCGGTCATACCCGCGGGGACACCATGGCCCGTAATGTAGAAGAAGCCATGCTGCAGGCAGGCGGCGCGCATCACCTGGCCCGCGGCGCCATCCACGGTGGTGACGTCGATGACCGGCAGCACGCTCGACGTCCCCTCGCCTAGCCCGCCACGGCGGCGCGGTACTTCTCGAGCAGCCATGCGTTGAACTGGGGCAGCGTCGTCTCCTGCGGGCCATAGATCCCGCCTGGCAGGAAACGCGAGGTCTTGGCGGCCTGCATGCCGCGATTGACCGGCACGTCCTGCGCCCAGATCTTGCGCCCGCCTTCGCTCACCGCCTTGCAGCGGTCGGTGAAGTCCGGGAGGTCGATGGTGCTCTGCGGCAGCAGCCAGCCGCCGTAGGTAACGCGGTCGGACCCGGCGAAGGTCGCGGTAACGCCCGCCGGCCGGATCAGGGTGTAGGCCACCGTGCCCGGCGCGAACATCATGGTCATGCTGGGCGGCAGCATGGCGAAGAAGATGCGGCGCTGCTGCTCCTCCGGCAGGGTGGCGATGGCGGGAAATGCCGCCTCGGCTCCCCAGCCGTCCTTCATCATGCCACCCCCTGGCGTGCGCAACGGCACCGAACGCACGATGGCGTTGTCGCCCGGCTTCATCTCGGTGAAGCGCACGCCATCGCCCTCCATGACGCTGGGGGCGAAGTCGTGGGTCCCGATATGCACGAATTCCGTATGATAGGCGTCGGTGAAGTTCTCGACCTGGACCTTCCAGTTCCACGGCAGCGGCGTGTCGCTCATCTTGGGTGGCAGCGCCTTCAGCCCGGTCGCTTCATAACCCGCCCACAGCGGCTCCAGCTTGGCGAGACTCGGCGCGAGCGGCGCCGCTTGCGGATCGAGATTGACGAAGATGAAGCCGTGCCACAGCTCCAGTCGTACCTGCGGCAGGCGCACCGTCTGACGCAGCTTGAGTACGGTCTCCGCGTCGCCCATGCGCGGCGCGCCGGCCAGCCGACCCTCGAAGTCGTAGGTCCAGAAGTGCAGCGGGCAGCGCAGCGTCGACTGGCCTTTCTCCGGGCAGGGAATGATCTCGCCGCGATGCTGGCAAATGGCGCTCAGCGCCCGGATGACGCCGTCCTGCCCCTTGGTGATGAGCAATGGTTCTCCGGCGACCTCCGTGGCCAGGCAGGCGCCGGGCTCCGCCAGTTCCTCGACGCGGCCGACGCAGATCCAGGTACGGGCGAACACTTCCGCCTGCTCGAAGTCGAAGAACTCGGGCGCCGTATAGCAGGCTGACGGCATCATGCGCTCGTAGGCCGCCGCCAGGTCGAACGTCGCAATCTCCGCCAGCAGCGCCTCGACCACGGGATGACGGAACTTGCGAACCACGCGTTGCTTGCCAGTGACCGTATCCATCCATCCCTCCCGGACGTTCGCCCTTGTCCCCTGGGCGCAGCAAGTCGTGTGCCATTGGCATGCATGTTGCGTTGCATTTCACAGGAATTCCGGAGCTGGGAGGTCGTATGCGCAAGCCCACCAACAAGCTGAAGGGCGCCCTTTCTCGCCGCGCCTTCGTCGCGGCCGGAGCGGTCGCCGCCGGCGCGGGCTTTGTCCCCAAGAAGGTTTACGCACAGAAGAAAGTGACGGTGAAGTACACCCTGAGTTGGCTGCCCGAGGGTGCCAACATCTGGTCCTACGCCGCCAAGCAGTTCTGGACCAAGGCCGGCATCGACGTCGTCATCGAAAAGGGCACCGGGTCGGCGGCAGCCACCCAGGCGATCGCCCTGGGCAAGTACGAGTTCGGCATCCCGTCGGCGCCCAACTGCATCCAGCAGGCGGTCAAGGGCCTGCCTCTGCTGACGTTGGGCTGCTTCAATTACGACACGACGATGGGCGTTGCGACCAAGCCCGAGTCGGCGATCAAGGCTCCGGCCGACCTCAAGGGCAAGAAGGTCGGGTCGACGCTGACCTCGGGCGAATATCCATTCCTGCCGACCTTCCTCAAGAACGTCGGCCTCAGCATGTCCGACATCCAGTCGGTCGCGCTCGACAGCAAGGTCCGCGAGGTCGCCCTGATCGACAACCAGTGCGATGCGATCACGTGCTTCGTCGCGAGCGCGCTGCCCAAGATCGCCGCCGCCGGCATCAAGCCGCGCGTCTTCCTCTACAGCAAGTACGGCCTGCCCTTCTACGCCCACTCGCTGACGACGACGCCCGAATACTTCGCCAAGGAGAAGGCGTTGTGCGAGGCCATGACCATGGGCCTGGCCGAGGGCGTCAAGTTCACCCTGCTCAATCCGGCCGAGACGATCGAAATCCTGTTCAAGGAAGTGCCCGAGCTGAAGCTCGCCTCTACCGCCAAGGAGCAGCTCGAGATCGGCATGAGCGTGTGGGCCGCCAACTACGTTTCCAAGGAAGCGATGGACAAGGGCGTGGGCTGGGCCGATCCCGCGGTCTACGCCAAGATGAACGACCTCGTCTTCGACAACGCGTCATCGGCGGGCGACAAGAAACCCGACCCGACCTCGCTCTATACCAACGAGTTCGTCGGCAAGCTCAAGCTCAGCGATGCCGAGTGGGCCAAGGTGAAGGCATCGTCGGCCAAGTACGCGCTGGGATGAGCACCGCCGCGACGGCCCTGCGCATGGTTCGCCACGCCCTCGAGGCGGCGGCGGATTATGTCGTCGTCGAGGGCGTCGACAAGACGTACAACGAAGGCACGCGCCAGCAGGTCGAAGCGGTGGCGCCGACCTCGTTCACCGTCAAGGCGGGCGAGTTCGTGGCCCTGCTCGGGCCGTCCGGATGCGGCAAGAGCACGCTGCTGATGATGGTGGCGGGGCTCGATGCACCGAGCCGCGGCGCCATCATCGTCAACGGCCGTGCCCTGACGGCGCCGCGCGCCGAGACCGGCATCATGTTCCAGGACCCGACACTGCTGCCGTGGAAAAGCGCGCTCGACAACGTGCTGTTCCCTTTCCGGGCGGCCGATCGCGGCACTCCCGCGACCGATCCGGCGACGATGGCGCGCGCAGCCACCTTGCTCGATCAGGTCGGACTGAAGGGGTTCCACGGCCACAAGCCGCGTCAGCTTTCGGGCGGCATGCGCCAGCGCGTCGCGATCTGTCGTGCCCTCGCCTACGAGCCCGACCTGCTGTTGATGGACGAGCCGTTCAGCGCGCTCGATGCCATCACGCGCGACGAGATGAACTTGGTGCTGATGAAGATGTGGGAGGAACACCACCGCACGGCGCTGTTCGTCACGCACTCTATCCGCGAGGCCGTCTATCTTGCGGACCGCGTGCTAGTGATGAGCCGCCGGCCCGGCCGCATCATCGAGGACATCCGCATTCCCTTCCCGCGGCCGCGTGGCCTCGAGATCGGTGAGAGCGTGGAATTCAACGAGATCTGCGGCCACCTGAGGGCCAAGATCCAGCACGTGCCGCATTGAGTGCACCGATGACGATCGACCGCCTGCGCCCGCTGCTGCTGCCGACCGCCTTCGGCATAGGATTGATCCTGCTGTGGCAGGCGCTGGTGGTGATCTTTGCGTACCCCAAGGTGATCCTGCCTGCGCCATCGGACATCTGGGCCGTCCTGCTCGTCGAACTGCCGACGATCTGGCAGCAGGCGGTGCCGACCGTGCGCGACACCCTGGCGGGCTTCGCCATCGCCACCCTGTTCGGCGTCGGCCTGGCCTCATTGCTGAGCTTCAGCCGCCTGTTGCGCGATGCGATCTATCCTTTGATCATCGTCATCCAACTCGTGCCCAAGATCGCCTGGACCCCGCTTTTCATCGTCTGGGTCGGCATTGGCTGGCAATCGCGGCTGACGGTCGCGGCGTTCATCGCCTTTTTTCCGATCTTCATCGCCATGATGGCGGGCCTCGAATCGACCGACCGTTCCCTGGTGCGGCTGTGCCGCGGACTGACGGCAAGTGCATGGCGTACCTTCTGGCTGGTGCGCTTCCCGGCCTCGATGCCCTACCTGTTCGCCGGCCTGAAGATCGGCATCACGCTGTCGGTGATCGGCGTCATCGTCGCGGAGTTCATCTCCTCGTCGGAAGGGCTGGGCTTTCTCATCCTGAAAGCGGCGGCGCTGTTGCAAACCGACCTCATCCTGGCGGCCATCGCCGTGCTCTGCGTCGTCGGGCTCGCCTGCTACGGCGCGGTGCACGCGGGCGAACTGGCGATCCGTCGCTGGCAGGGCGAATGACCGACATCGGCCTGCCCCTTGTCCGCCCCGCCTCCTGGGACCTCGCCGGCCTCGGCCGCCACGCGCTGCGCGTCGTCGCTCCGCCCGCCGTCACGGCCGGCCTGCTGTTCGCCGCCTGGGAGGGCGCGACGAGGAGCGGTCTCGTCACACCGCGCCTGCTGCCCGCGCCGGGCAAGGTCTGGGACACGCTGGTTCGTTCGTTGGGCGTGCTGCTGGAACAGGCGCAGCCGACCTTCTGGGGCGCCGTCGCCGGCATCCTGCTGGCCGCCGCCCTCGGCATCTTTCTGGGCGCGGCCGTCTCCTATTCACGCACGCTGATGCAGACGGTCTATCCGACCATCGTCTTCTTCCAGCTCATCCCCAAGGTGGCGCTGGCGCCGGTGTTCCTGCTCTGGTTCGGCACCGGGTTCGCGGCCAACGTACTCTTCTCGGTATTCATCGCCTTCTTCCCTGTCGTGGTGGCGACGATCGCCGGCCTGCAGGCCGCGCCGCCGGGCTACGAGCGGCTCTGCCGCAGCCTGATGATGCCACGCTGGCGGATGTTCCTGACCGTGAAGCTGCCCTTCGCCCTGCCGCACATCTTCGCCGGCCTGCGCATCGGTGTGACATTCGCGGTGATCGGCGTCGTGCTGGGCGAGTTCATCACCGCCCAGACGGGATTGGGCTACATCATCCTGTTCTCGGCGAACAACTTCGAGACCGCGCTGCTGCTGGCCGCCATCCTGCTGCTGTGCGGCGTCGGCATCGTGCTGTTCGCCTTCTTCCTGGCGCTCGAGACCGTCGTCACGCGGCTGTACGACAGCCGATAGGCCTATTTGACGTCCGGGGCCTCGGCGAGCTGCCGCTGAGGCAGGCCGGCGATCTCGGCGATCAGTTTCTTGGTCAGCGCCCGGCCGAATGCTTCATGGGTTTCGGCGACGACTGTGAATGCACCGAATCCGCCGATGACGTTGTCCTGGAAGTACTTCTCCAGGCCGCCCGGCGGATTGGTGTGTTCGGGGCGGAACGATTCGGAAAGCGGCGTCAGGATGACTAGGGCATTGATGGTGATGTTCTTGGCAAGAGCGTCGTCGCGGGCGTCGGTTACCGAGCGGCCGGAGTTGTTGTTGCCGTCGCCGGAAATGTCGATGACCCGCCGCTCCGTCCTGAAGGGCGCACGCTCGAGCTGAGTCACGGAGAAGTCGATGGCGTTGCTGATCGATGTGCTGCCGGCGAACGATCGCGGCAGCTCGACCAGCTTGTCGCCGAAGCTGCGCGCCGCCTCGCCGTCGTCGATCACGGTCCAGTCGATCACGACGTTCTGCTGGCCCGCGGTCGCCCATTCGAGGAAGCAGATGGCAATGCGCCGATTGGGGCCGGAGGTGATGGCCTTCACCACCTCGGGATGGGTAATGGCCGCGGCCGCCCCCTCGCGTTGCAGCTTGAACTTGGGCTCGGTCACGCTGCGCGAAACGTCGGCTGCCAGCACCAGCAGCAGATCGACTGGCTCGGCCGCCCGCACGGCCGGCGGGGAAAGCGTCAATACCAAGCCCAGCAGCGCCGCTGCCATTCTCATCGCGTGCGTCATCGGTCGATCCTTTGCCGGCCCATGCAAAAGCCTACGGCAATGAGATCGCGAATGCAGCAAGCCCGTTTGCATAGGCTATGGCCTTCTGCTGTTCCGAACTGAGCGACGACAGTGCCTGCAGGTTCTCCTCGGGCGCGGGCCAGGTCGTCTTGTCCAGTACGTCATCCGCCACGTGGGGGCGAAAAAACGGATGGTCTGTCCCGAACATGATCCTGGCCGGATCGGCGAAGGCCGTCAGCGCGGCGAGCGCCGGCCCGTGATAGGCGATCGAATCGTACCAGCACTGGCGCAAGTAATGGCTGGGCGGCTTGGGCAGGCCGAAATCCTTGGAAATGTCGTTCTTCACGCAGGAATCGAGCCGGCCGGCAAGGTAGGGCAGCGTGCCGCCGGCATGCGCGATCAGCAGCTTCAGGCCGGGATGGCGCTCGAGCACGCCGCGCAGGATCAGCAGGGCGACCGCGATCGACGTCTCGAAGGTGAAGCCCAGCGCCAGCATCATCGCATGGCCGGTATCCGGAAACAGGTTCTGGCCGACGCCGTAGTGCGGATGAATGAAGACGAAGAGGCCGGCGTCGGCCGCCGCCTTCCAGATCGGCTCGAAGTCGGGATCGTCCAGGCCCCTGCCGCGCCCGGCCGAGCCGATAATGACGCCGCGCATATGGGAGTGCCCGGCGATGCGCTTCAGCTCGGCGGCACAGGTCTCCGGCCGTTGCAACGGCAGCACGCCGAAGCCGAGCAACCGGCCGGCCGAAGCCGCGCAGATCTCTTCGAGATCGTCATTCAGTTGCTCGGCCAAGGCGGGCGCCTCATCGGGCTCGACGAAGTCGATCCACGGATTGGCCGAGCTCACCACCGAGACGGCGATGCCGTGCTTGTCCATGAAAGCAAGCTTGCGGCTCACCTCATGGAATTCCCCGCCGATCGGCCGTCCGGCCGAGGTCGAGGTGTCGTTTTCCTCGTCGGGCAGGATCACCAGCCGATCGCCGCCTGCGCGCGAGACAATGCTCGGCACCTTCGTGCGCTGCCGCAGCAAGGCGACGTAGCGCGGCAGGTACATGTGGGTGTGGACGTCGATCAGCGGCAGGGACATATCCACCGGGAAGCAAGCGGCGGGCCACTAACCGGCCGCCGCGAACAGCTTGCGCACTTCACCCATGTCGGCGATGCGCTGCATCCAGGCGAACGAGCCCTCCTCCTTCATGGCCCGCGCGCCGTCGACGAAGGCGGCCAGCGCCAGCCGATTGAGGGCGCCGCCGACGCTGATGCGCTTGGCACCGGCCGCCGCCACGTCGGCCACGGTGATGCCGGGCTCGAGCCAGCCGGTCACCACGTTCAGCGGCCGGTCGATCGCCTCGACCACGGCGCGGATCTCGGCCGCGGTCTTGAGGCCCGGCGCATAGAGCACCTCGGCCCCGGCCGCCGAATAAGCCTGCAGGCGGCGGATGGTGTCGGCCATGTCGTTGCGGCCGCGGATCAGGTTCTCGGCCCGTGCGGTCAGCACGAAGGGCACCGGCAGGCTATTGGCAACAGCGACGGCGGCGCGGACGCGCTCGACCGCCAGGTCGAAGTCGTAGATCGGCGTCTTGGGGTCGTTCGAGTAGTCCTCGATCGAGCCGCCGGCCAGCCCTGCCTCGGCGGCCAGGCGGATGGTCTCGGCGGCGGCGGCCGGCTCGTGGGCGAAGCAGTTCTCCAGGTCGGCGTTCACCGGCAGGTCGGTCGCCTCGACGATCTCGCGGGCGTTGGCCAGCACCTCCTCGCGCGTCACGCCGCGGCGCCCATGGTTGTTGGCCACGCCGAGGCTGGTCGTGGCCAGCGCCTCGTAGCCCAGCCCCGCCAGGATCTTGGCCGTTCCGGCATCCCACGGGTTGGGAATGAGGAAGCAGCCTGGCTGCTGGTGCAATGCCCGGAATGCCGCCGTCTTCTCTGCCTGGGTGCGCATGTGCCGTCTCCTTTGTTCCTCGCAAGGATCGCCACGGGACACTCTTCTGTCGAATGCATAGTATTTGCCAACAGCATCAGGAAAACGGATCGATGGATATTGATGGCCTGAAGACCTTCGTCGCCATTGCCGAGCTCGGCGGCTTCACCCGAGCCGGCTCCCGCCTGCACCGCTCGCAGCCGGCGATCAGTCGGCGGCTGGGTCTGTTGGAACAGGAGCTGGGCGCCCCTTTGTTCGATCGCCTGCGCGGCCGGGCGCGGCTAACCGAGGCGGGACGCGCCTTCCGCCCACACGCCGAAGCCGCCCTGGCGGCGCTGAAGGACGGCCAGGAAGCCGTGCGCGACCTGCAGTCGGGCTTGTCGGGCAGCCTGTCGCTCGCCCTGGTCGGGACGTTGGCCGACACCCGCATCGTCGACATGCTGAGCCGCTTCCGCCGGCGGGCGCGCGGTGTCAGGCTCGAGCTGCGCACCGCCTCGAGTGCCGAGGTCACCGACCTCGTGCGCCGAGGCGAGGTCACGCTCGGCCTGCGCTACTTCTTTGCCGACGGGGCAGACCTCGTCACCCATGCAGCCGGTGCAGAAGCAATGCTGGTGGTGGCGGCTGCCGGTCATCCGCTGGCCGGCCGGCGGGTGCGCAACGTCAAAGCGTTGCGCGGCGAGCGCTGGATCGGCTTTCCACCGGTGCGCAACGAGCGCGATTCGTCGGGCCATCTGTTGGCGCGCCAGCTGGTACGGGCCGGCCTCGACGACGCCGACGTCACCCTGATCGACAGCCTGACGGCGCAGAAGCGGCTGGCCCAGGCCGGCTTCGGGCTGGCCCTGATCCCCGAAAGCAGCGTGCGCGACGAGTTGCGCCAGGGCCTGCTCGCGATCCTGGATGTGCCGGCGCTGCGTTCGGTCAACCCGATCACCGCCATCCATCGCCGCAACGCCTATCTCAGCCCGGCGGCGAAGGCCTTGCTGGCGCTACTGACGGAGAAGCCGCTGAAGCCGGGACGCGTCTGATTTCTTCCGGACCGCCGGCCTCAGGCCGGCGGTCCGGAAGATCATGACGCCATCGCCGGCCGCTTCGCCCGCCACGGCATCGCCGTCTCGTAGGCGTGGGCGGCACGGAACAGCGTCGGCTCGGTGAACGGCTTGCCGGCGAGCTGCATGGAGATCGGCAGTCCGCCCTCGCCGAAGCCGGTACATATGCTGATCGCCGGAAAACCGGTGACGTTGCACGGCATGGTGAAGGACGGCTTCTCGATGCCCGACCACTTGGGCACGTTGTCGATGCGCGGCGCCTCGGCGGGGGCCGACGCCATGACGATGACGTCGAGGTCGGCCATTGCGTCGGCCATCTCCCGGCACAGCACGCGGCGGCGGCGCGTCGCCTGCACGATGTCGGGCCCGGTCAGCATTGCCGCGAGCGCCACGCGATCGCGCAGCATCTCGCTGTAGTCGTTGAAGCGCTCGCGCAGCCATGGGCCGTGCAGGGCAAAGGCCTCGGTGATCATGATCAGCCAGCCGACCGCGAAGTACTCGACCATGGGCGACAGGGTGATGTCGCGGACCTCGGCCCCCTCCTTGCGGAAGAAGTCCAGCGCGGCGTCGATGCCGGCGCGCGTGGTATCCGATGCGCGATTGTCAGTCTCGAAGAAATGCCGGACGACGCCGATGCGCAGGCCCTTCGCGCCCTTGCCGAGCTCGGCGGTGAAGTCCGGCACCGGACGGTTGGCGCTCGCCGGGTCTTCGGGATCGTGACCAGCCATGCCCTGCAGCAGCAGAGCGCAGTCCTCGGCAGTCCAGGCCATCGGCCCGGCATGGTCGAGCGAATAGGCGAGCGGCAGGATGCCGACGCGGCTGGACAAGCCATAGGTCGGCTTGATGCCGGCGATGCCGCAGAGCGCCGCCGGGCCGCGGATCGAACCGCCGGTGTCCGAGCCGGTGCCGCCCAGGATCAGTCCGGCCGCGACCGCCGCTCCGGTGCCCGAGGACGACCCGGCCGTGAAGTGCTCGCGGTTCCACGGATTGCGGGCCGGCGGCCACGGCAGGTCGAAGGACGGTCCGCCAAAGGCGAACTCGTGGGTCGAGAGCTTGCCCAGCATCACCGTGCCCGCCTCCGCCCACTTGGCGACGGTGCGTGCATCGCGCGTCGGCACGTTGTCCTTCAGGAGCTTGGAGTGTGCCGTCGTCCGGATGCCGGCGGTATTGTAGATGTCCTTGTGGGCGATCGGGATGCCGTCGAGCTTGCCGTGCAGCTTCCCCGACATCTGCCGCGCTTCGGCTGCCTTGGCGTCGGCCAGCGCCCGTTCTTCCGTCACCATCAGGAAGGCATTGAGCTGCGGATCGAGGCGCTTGATGCGGTCGAGGTGAGTCTTGGCGAGCTCGACCGGCGACAGCTTCTTGGTCGCAATCAGCTTTGCGGCCTCGGCAATGGTCAGGATCGACATCACTTCTGCTCCACGTCGAAGGTGAGAGCAGGTTCGGCTTCGCGCGGCAGCGGCGCGTTCACTCGTGCAATCAGGGCCTGGAAGATCGCGGCTCCCGGCAGGATCCCCTTCACCTGGTCCGGCGTGAGGGTTAGGCCGGCACGCTTCAGAATGGCATCGAGTTCGGCTTCGTCGATCGAGGGAGGCACGGGCATTCCTTTCGTCTTCAAGAGAGCGCACGATAGCGCATGATCATCGATCGCATAGAGCCTATCGCCCTGCGGATTCCCAAGTCGACGGGCGGCGCCGACGCGCTGCATCTCGTCCTATGCAAGGTCACTGCCAAGTCGGGCCGGGTCGGCTACGGCGAGTGTCTGTGCCTGCGGCCGGCCATGCAGCAGAGCCTGATTGCCGCCATGCGCGATGTCCTCGCGCCGCTGTTTCTCGGCCAATCGGTGGACGACCGAGAGCGCCTGAATGTCGACGCGCGCGTGCGTTTCGCCTCGTTCGGCCGCGCGGGCACCAACATCAACGCCCTCGCCGCGATCGACATGGCGCTGTGGGACATTGCCGGAAAGGCCGCGGGCCGCTCGCTCTCCGATCTGCTGGGCGGCGCGGTGCGGACGCGCGTGCCGGTGATGGCGAGCCTCGATCGCTACAACGACGCCGCCAAGGTCACGGCGCGCATCGAGCAGGCGCTGGCGGCCAAGGTCGGTGCCGTCAAAGTCCACGAGTTCGATCTCGACGTCATCGAAGCGGCAAGGAAGGTCGTCGGGCCGCACCTGCCGTTCGTCGCGGACTGCAACAACGCCCACACCCTGGCCGACGTCTCTGCCAGCCTCGCGCGCTGGCAGGCGCTCGACCTGCTGTGGCTGGAAGATCCGGTCTGGCCACCGGAAGCCCTTCTCGCCGGCCCGTCGCTGCCGCGAATCACCGTCGGCCTCGGCGCAGATCTCGGCTCGGCCGAGCAGCTCGCGGTCTATGCCAAGGCGCCGGTCGGCGTGCTGCAGCCCGACATCTGCATGATTGGCGGCGTGTCGGAGAACCGGCGCGCCGTGTCGTTGCTCGGCCCGCGCGGCGTTTCGATCGCGCCGCACACCCCGTTCATCGGGCCAGCCGGGCTCGCCACCCTGCACTTCCTGGCGACGATGAAGGCGCCCGCCTACTACGCCGTCATCGAGGCCCTGCCGCACATGGACATGTACGGCGACAGCGGGCTGACGCGTTGCCAGCCCGAGCTCACTGTCCCGACCGGACCCGGGCTGGGCTTCGATCCGGATCCGGCCTTCCTGGAACGCTACCGGCTATAGGTTACCCTTTGACCTTGCGGCCCAGCATCGATTCGTAGACACGCAGCACGGAGGTGCTGTCGTCGGGACCGAAGCCCATGCCCTTGGCGAGGCGCTGCAAGTTGTGCGTCGAGGCGCCCTGGTACAACGGCACGCCGAGCTCGTCGCCGAGCTCGAGCGCGAGATGCAGGTCCTTGTAGGCGAGATCCAGCGCGAAGGACGGCGGCGAGTACTTGCCGGGCAGCGCGCGCAAGGTGAAGTTCTTGATGGCGTTGGAGTTGCCGCTCGAAGTCGAGATCACGTGCAGCAGCTTGTCGGGATCGAGGCCATAGCTCGTGCCCAGCATCATGCCTTCGACCAGGGCGGACATGTTGCAGAACGACAACATGTTGTTCACCAGCTTGGCCACCGTACCGCTGCCCAGCCCGCCCATGTGGATGACGTTGGCGCTGAACGACTGCAGCACCGGCAGGGCGTCGTCGAACACCTTCTTGTCGCCGCCCACCATGATGGCGATGGTCGCGGCTTCGGCGCCGGTCGTGCCGCCGCTCACCGGCGCGTCGAGCATGGCGATGCCCTTGGCCGCCATCGCCGCGCCGACCTTCTTCACCATCGACGGCGCGTTGGTGCTGAGGTCGATGTAGGTCTGGCCCTTGCTGATGTTGGCTAGGATGCCGCCGTCGCCCAGGGTCACCGCCTCGACGTCCTTGGGCATGGGCAGCGAGGTCAGCACGAGGTCGGCGCCCTTGGTCACGTCCGCGATCGACTTGGCGGCCGTGCCGCCGAGATCTGTGCACGCCTTCACCGCCGCGGCGTTCAGGTCGAACACCGTCACCTGGTGATTGCTGCGCTTGATGATGTTGCGGCACATGGGCCCGCCCATGTTGCCAACGCCAATGAAACCGACTTTCACTCTTCCCTCCCCGACCCTCAGCGAACCTTGAGTACCAGCTTGCCCTTGAAGTGCCGCGCCGCGCTGACGGCGAGCGCCTCGCGCGCCTTGGCCAGCTCGTAGAGCGTCACGTGCTGCGGCCGGATTGCGCCTTTGGCGTAGAGCTCGGCGATTCGCTCCATGTACTTGCGCTCGCGCGGCACGGCCGGCCTGAGCGCCGTCACGTCGCTGCGCTCGGGCTTGGGCGCCGTCGGGCCGGAGGCGATGAAGGTCGCGCGCCCACCGGGCTTGAGCACGGCGAAGGAGCGCGTGGCGACATCGCCGCCCACGGTCTCGAACACCGCGTCGCAATCCTTGACCTCCTTGGTGAAGTCGGTGGTGCTGTAGTCGATCACGTGATCGGCGCCCAGGCTGCGCACATAATCGACATTGCCGGTGCTGCAGGTGCTGATGACGCCCGCGCCGATATGCTTGGCGAGCTGGATGGCGAAGGCCGCGACGCCACCGGCGCCGCCCTGGATCAGGATCGTCTCGCCGGCCTTGAGCTGCAGCGAGTTCTCGATAGCGCAGATCGCCGTGAGGCCGGTCAGCGCCATGGCCGCGGCGTCGACATGCGCCAGGTCCGCCGGCTTCCTGGCGACGACATTGGCGCCGACGGCGATCTTCTCGCAGTAGGTGCCGTCGCGGCCGGTCTCGAGCACGCCGAACACCTCGTCGCCGACCTTGAGATCGGTGACGCCCTTGCCGACGGCGCTGACCTTGCCGGAGAAATCGCGGCCCAGGATCAGCGGGAACTTGGTCTGCTTGTATTCGCCCAGGGCGACCTTGGGATCGGCGCCGTTGATGCTCGCCGCCACGGTGTCGACGACGACCTGTCCCGGCCCGGCGACGGGATCGGGCAGGTCGCCATAGGTCAGGACCTCGGGTCCGCCGAACTTTTCGATGAATGCTGCCTTCATTGTTCTCCCCTCATTCAGGTGCGCCGCGGACCAGGCGTCCCGGCAATGCCGCCGTCGCCTCGCCCTGGCGATAGACGACCTCGCCCGACACGATGGTGGCGTCGAAGCCGTCGGTGCGCTGGACCAGCCGCTTGCCGCCGGCCGGCAGGTCGTAGACGACCTCGGGCGCGCGCAGGCGCATATTGTCGTAGTCCAGCACGTTGATGTCGGCCTTCAGGCCGACCTTCAACAGCCCCCGGTCGTTGAGCCCGATCGCCGCGGCATTGTCGTGGCTGAGCCGCTTGATTCCCCACGCCACCGGGAACAACGAGCCGCGCCCGCGATCGCGCGTCCAATGGGTCAGCGTGTAGCTGGTGGCGGTGGCGTCGCACATGATGCCGACATGCGCCCCGCCGTCGCCCAGGCCGATCAGCGTGTTGGGCGAGCCGATCATCTCGCCGACCACGTCGAGGTTGCCCGCAGCGAAGTTCGTCACCGGCAGGTACAGCATCTCCCGGCCGTCGCGCTCCAGCAGCAGGTCGTAGGCGACCTCCTCCGGCGCCCGACCTTCGCGCGCAGCGCGGGCGGCGATGCTCTTGTCGGGCGTGGGCTCGTAGTCCGGCGGATCGCCGAACGGGAACATGCGATCCCAGCGATCGACCCGGCGCTCTTTGCCGCCTCCTTCGAACGCCTCCCGCATGATGCGTGCCCGGAACTCCGGGCTGCGCAGCAGGGCCAGGCGCTCGGCGAACGGCAGATGGGCAATCGCCTTGTAGGACGGCCGGCCCATGAACGGGTTCTGCGACAGCTCGAACCCCAGAAGTACGCTGGTCGGTCGCGAGCGCACCTGGGCGGTGATCTGGAGCCCCTCGGCGTTGGCCTCGTCGATCTCGGCCTTGAGCGTGCGCCAACCGTCGGGTCGGACATGGCTCTGCAGCATGGAGATGGTGACCGGCCGGCCAGACTCCTTTGCCAGCCGACGGAACAGCCCGATCTCGCCCGCCTGGTCCTCGAAGTCCGACACGATCTGCAGCCAGCCCGCGCCCTCGGCGCGCATGGCATGGGCGATCGCGGTCAGCTCGGCCTCCTCGGCGCGCAGGGTCGGGATGCTGCGGCCGTCGGCGGCGCGATGGTTCAGCGTGCGCGACGTCGAGAAGCCGAGCGCGCCGGCGCGCAGGCCTTCGGCGGCAATCTCCGCCATGCGCCGCCGGTCGGCCTCGGTCGCGGGCTCGCGGTTGGCGCCGCGCTCGCCCATCACATAGACGCGCACGGCGGCGTGCGGCACCTGGGCCGCGACATCGACGTCGTAGCGCCGGGCCGCGATGGCATCGAGATAGTCGGGGAAGCTGTGCCAGTTCCAGGGCAGGCCCGCCGTCATCACGACCTCGGGAATGTCCTCCACGCCCTCCATGAGGTTGATCAGCATGTCGTGCTGGTTTTCGTGGCAGGGCGCGAAACCCACGCCGCAATTGCCCAGCAGCACGGTCGTGGCGCCGTTCCACGACGAGGGCGACAGCCGCTCGCTCCAGGTTACCTGTGCGTCGTAGTGCGTGTGCACGTCGACGAAGCCCGGCGTCACAAGCTTGCCGCGTGCGTCGATCTCCTCGCTGCCCTTGGGGATGACGCCACCGATCGCCGTGATCTTGCCGTCGGAGATGGCGAGATCGGCCTCATAAGGATCGCCGCCGGTGCCGTCGACGATGGTGCCGCCGCGAATCACCAGACTGGGAGAGGACATGAACAAGCTCCGATTGAGTGGCCGGCATCGTATCGGCAGAAAATCCACCGGAACAACGTCGACAGGACATGGCTGCGTCCCATCATGCCCAGCGGGCGAAGCATAGACCGGTGCCCGTGCCCGCGGGCGTGCGATAGCCCGGACAATAGGTCACCCAGCGCAGGTCGAGATGCTCGAGCGCGCCGCCGGCGCAGATCCAGTTGCGGATCTCCGAGTTGCCCGAGTTGAGCCGTGCCCTCGGCAACGCCTGCAAGGCGTCGGCATCTTTTTCCCTGAGTGCGCGGACAACCTCGCGGTCGAGCTGCTCATCGATAGTGAAATGGCTGAGCCCACCCGACGCGACGACGCCGACCCGCAGGCTCCCGGGATAGCTCTCGATCGCCTCCCGGATCGCCTGGCCAAGCCGGTAGCAACGCCGCGGCGACGGCTGGTTGGGTGGGTAATAGGTGTTGAGCACCACCGGCACGACCGGAACCGCCTCCGCCATCAGCCGGCGATGGACAAAGCCGAAGGCGTGACCCTCGCCCTCCCCAGCCGGCAGCGCATTGGCTGCTGAAACGTCGAACTCGCGGTCGATCAGCGCGCCGATCAGGTGGTTGGCGAGCCCGGCATGAACCGGATAGTGCCGCGTCTCGCTCTCCTCATAATAGCGCGCGGCGGCGCGCTGCATCCAGTTGGGCCGCCGCGGCCCGTCGACATGCGAGCCGGCGCTTACGCCCGTCCGGTTCGGCACGTTGGCGATCGTGTCGCCGCGATAGACCAGGACGGCCGGCATGTTGTCATCACCGTACATCTCCTTGTGGTCGTCGCCGACCACGATCACCGCATCGAGCCGCGCATCGCCCAAGCCTTCGCGCAGCCGGTCGAGGGCCGCCATCGCCTCGCCATGCCGCCGCGTATGCTTGTCGGGCGTGATCTCGGCCTGCATCGAGGCCGGCGCCTTCACCAGCAGCTCGTCGTAGGTCGCGGCCCTTCCGTCCGGATGCTGGTGGGGGCGATGCCGGTCGACCTGCTCGAACAGGGGCCATTCCTCGGCCGTCATGTTGAGCATCGGCGTGTGCGAGGTGCCGGCGCCGAAGACGATGCTGGCCATGCGCGTTTCCTCCCGACCTTTCAGGTGCGCGGAAGCTGGTGCTTCAGCACCTTGCCGGTCGCATTATGCGGCAGCTCGCCGATGAAACGCACCTCCTTCGGCACCTTGTAGCGGGCGAGCTGGCTGCCGCAGTGCTCGATCACCGCGGCCTCGTCGAGATTGGCGCCGCTCTTCAGCACCACGAAGGCGCGGCCGACCTCGCCCCATTTCTCGTGCGGCACGCCGACCACGGCGTTCTCCAGCACGCCGTCGAGCTGGTAGATCACGTTCTCGACCTCGACCGGATAGACGTTCTCGCCGCCCGAGATGAACATGTCCTTCCAGCGATCGACGATATAGAAGTAGCCGTCGTCGTCCTGGCGCGCCGCGTCGCCGGTGTGGAACCAGCCGTCCTCGGTGAACGAAGTCTTGTTGGCTTCGGGCCGGTTCCAGTAGCCCGGCGTCACGGTCGGCCCCTTGATCATCAGCTCGCCGGTCTCGCCGCGCTTCATCTCGTTGCCGTCGGGATCGCAGATCTTCAGCCGCACATAGAGCGGCGGCAGGCCCGACGAGCCGACCTTGCTCAAGGCCATGTCGCCCGACAGCAGCAGGCCGATCGGGCCGGTCTCGGTCATGCCCCAGCACTGCTGCAGCTTGATGCCCTTGCGGCCGTACGCCTCGATCAGGGACAGCGGCGCCGCGGCGCCGCCGACGCCGAGCGACACGATGTGCGAGAGGTCGGCCTCGGCGAAGCCCGGCTCCTGCGCCAGCATCAGGAAGTTGGTCGGCACGCCCAGCGCATGGCTGAGGCCGAGCGTCTTGTCGCTCAGCAGCCGCAGGAACTGCGCCGGATCGAAGCTGCGCATGACGACATTGCAGCCGCCGGTGTGGAAGGTCGGGTTGGCGTAGACGTTCAGCCCGCCGGTATGGAAGGTCGGCAGGAACACCAGGTTCCGGCTGTGCGCCGTCAGTCCCACCATCACGGCCGACTGGACGGCGTTGAAGATGCACATCTGGTAGGTGATCTGCGCGCCCTTCGGCCGGCCGGTCGTGCCCGAGGTGTACATGATGGTCCAGATGTCGGCGAGGTCGCGCGCCGGCGGATCGATCGTGCCGGTCGCGGCCGCCAGTCCCGCTTCGTAGACGCTGGCCTTGCCATTGGCGATGTCGGCGGTGTGCGCAACGCCGGCCAGCGTCGCCACCTGCGATGCTGCATCGGCGAACTCCTCGCCATGGATCAGGACGACCGGCCCCGCATCCTTGCAGATGAACTCGAGCTCGGGCACGGCCAGGCGCCAGTTCAGGGGCAGGAAGATCGCCCCCAGCCGCCTGCAGGCGAACTGAAGCTCGAAGACGTCGGTGTCATTCATGCTGAGAACGGCCACGCGGTCGCCCTGGCCGACACCGAAGGCGCGGCCGAGCCACAGCGCGGCGCGCGTGATGCGCTCGTCGAACTGGGCGTAGGTGAAGCGCCGGCCGGACGCCAGGTCATACGCCGCCTCCGACCGCGGTGCGAAGCGTGCGTGATAAGCGATCCAGTCCTCGGCCGGAATGCCCGACGTCATGCGTTTCCCCTGCTCCTTATGTGGATCGAGCTTCCGACCCGTGCCGGCTTTTGTCCATCGCCGCTGCCTTTTACGCACTGCACATCAAAAGTGTCTTGGTGCACGCCAAATCCCTCCGCTATGCTCCGCCCGCTATAAGCAAAGCAAAAGGGAGGACTTCGCCATGGCGTTGAGTTCCCGTAAGTCTCGTCGAGACGTCCTTAAGCTTACCGCGTACAGCACTGCCGGCGCCCTGTTAGGCGCCCCCGCCGTAAAAGCCCAGACGAAGAGTCTGACGATGATGCACGAGAGTTCGTTCGTGCCGCCGTACGACGCCTTCTTCAAGAACAAGCTCGCGACCGCCTACGAGAAAGAAAAGGGCATCAAGGTGAACTACGAGGTGGTGAGCGTCGGCAGTTTGCTGACCCGCGTCACCACCGCGGCCGAGAACGCGTCCGGTCCCGACATGACCGCGATCGGCTTCAACTGGGCTTTCCTGTTCGACGACAAGTTCCTCGATGTCAGCGACATCGCCGCCGAGATCGGCAAGGAAAGCGGCGGCTGGTACGAATCGGCGCAGGAATCGGTCGTGGTCAACGGCACGTGGAAGGCCATCCCGTTCGGCAATATCGGCCAGCTGATGAACTGGCGCACCGACTGGTTCAAGCAGGCGGGCTACGACAAGTTCCCCGACACCTGGGACGAGCTCCTGGAGGCCGGCATCAAGCTCAAGAAGGCGGGCCATCCGTTCGGCTTCGAACTCGGCCACGGCTTCGGCGACAATCACGGCTGGCTCTATCCCCTGCTGTGGTCCTACGGTGCGCGCGAGGTCGAGGCCGACGGCAAGACCATCGTCATCGATTCCGACGAGACGGCGCGCGCGGTCGATTTCTGTCGCCGCTTCTACAAGGAGACCATGGTCGAGGACTGCCTCGGCTGGACCGACGTGAACAACAACAAGGCGTTCCTGTCGGAGCAGATCTCCTGCACCAACAACGCCGAATCGATCCTGTGGGCGGCCAAGAAGGACTTCCCCGACATGGCCAAGGTGATCGACCAGTCGGAGAACCCCAAGGGGCCGAAGGGTCGCTTCCACATGCTGAACCCGCTCTGTCATTCGATCTTCACCCACACCAAGGACCAGAAGGCCGCGAAGGACTTCCTGCGTTGGGTGATGGCGCCGGCGCAGTGCGGGCCCTGGCTCGACATCGCCGTCACCTACTACCAGCCCTTCCTGCACAAGTACGACGATGCGCCGATGTGGAAGGTCGAGCCGCGCAACCTGCCCTATCGCGATGCGCTCAAGACCGCGCATCTGCCGGGCTGGCCCGCGCCGCTCAGCCGGGCGCAGTCGGAGAGCGTGGCGAAGTTCGTCGTCGTCGACATGTTCGCCAAGGCCTGCGCCGGCAAGTCGACCAAGGAAGTCATCGCCGACGCCCAGTCGCAGCTGAAGCAGATCTACAGGGCGACCTAGGCGCCAAGGGGCAGTTGGATGACGGTCGTGACAGCGCCGGCGCTCGTGCGCCGGCGCCCGCCCTTCTCGTTGAGACGCTGGGTGGAGCGCGAGAGCGTCTTCAGCTGGCTGATGGTCGCGTTGCCGGTGGCCTTCCTGGTGGCGCTGGTCGGCTATCCGTTCTTCTACGGCATCTGGATCAGCCTGCAGGACCGGCCGGTGGCCAAGCCCGGCGAATTCGTCGGGCTGGCGAACTTCATCCATGCCTGGCACGACCCGGTGTTCCGGCAGGTCGCGGTCAACACGCTCTTCTATACGGCGGCCGCGACGCTCTTGAAGATGGTGGGCGGGCTGGGACTCGCCCTGGTGATGAATCAGGACTTCCGCTTCAAGAACCTGACGCGCGCTCTTCTGCTTCTGCCCTTCATCGTGCCGACGGTGCTGTCGACCATCGCTTGGCAGTGGATCCTCGATCCCGCCTTCAGCGTCGTGAACTGGACATTGAAGGCGCTGGACATCGCCGACCCGGGCCCGAGCTGGCTCGGTAATCCGCACCTCGCGATGTTCTCGCTGGTCATCGTCAATACCTGGCGCGGCCTGCCGTTCTACGCCATCACCCTGCTGGCCGGGCTACAAACCATCCCGCCCGACCTCTACGAGGCCGCGACTATCGACGGTGCCGGCCGCTGGGGCCGCTTCCGCTACGTCACCCTGCCGTTGCTGATGCCGATCATCTTCATCGTCACCATGTTCTCGGTGATCTTCACCTTCGCCGACTTCCAGCTGATCTACGTGCTGACGCGCGGCGGCCCGGCCAACGCCACCCATGTCTTCGCCACCTACGCCTTCGACATCGCCATGGGCGCCGGCCAGTTCGGCCAGGGTGCCGCGATCGCCCTTTCCATGGTCCCGCCGCTCGCCCTGATCATCCTCGCCATGGCGATCTACATGCGCCCGAGCAAGTCATGAAAGGCTCGCCATGACCGTCGATCGGCGCGGCTGGCGGGTGCGGCTGCTGACGCTGTGGCTGCCGCTCGGCGTGTCGCTGTTCTTCGCGCTCTTCCCCTTCTACTGGATGGCGATCACCTCGCTGAAGTCGAACCAGGAGCTCTACAGCCGCAAGGTCATGCCGCTGATCGTGCATAACCCGACCTTGAAGCACTATGTCGACCTGCTCACCGAGACGAGCTTCCTCGAATGGACCTGGAACACCTTCCTGGTGGCCGTGGTGTCGACGGCGATCTCCCTGATCCTGGGCGCGATGCTGGCCTATCCGCTGGCGCGCATGCGCTTCGCCGGCGCGGCGCTGGTCTCCTTCGCCGTCGCCGCAACCTACCTAGTGCCGCAGCCGCTGCTGTTCGTGCCCCTGGCCGATCTCATCAACCGCCTAGGCCTCGGCGATACGCTGACTTCTGTGATGCTCACCTACCCGACCCTGCTGATCCCGTTCTGCGCCTGGCTGCTGATGGGCTATTTCCGCACCGTTCCCGTAGAGCTCGAGGACGCCGCCCGCATCGACGGCGCGAGCCGCCTGCAGACCCTGGTCAAGATCGTCCTGCCCTTGTGCGGCCCAGGTTTCATCTCCGCCGGCATCTTCGCGTTCACCCTGGCGCAGAACGAGTTCCTCTACGCCCTGATCTTCCTCACCAAGACCGAGGTCCGCACCGTCCCGGTCGGCGCCATTGCCGAGCTGGTGCGCGGCGACGTCTTCTACTGGGGCCAGCTCATGGCGGCGGCGCTATTAGGCTCGATCCCGGTGGCGATCATCTATTCCTTCTTCGTCGAACACTACGTCGCGGGATTGACGGCAGGCTCGGTCAAGGGCTGACTGCGCGTCCTCGTCAAAGCGAGAGGATGCCAATGCCGGACTCCCCATCGTCGCCACGCCTCACCTTCGGCGCCGCAGCAATCATCGCGGTCGTCGTCGCCGGCAGCGCGGGCGCCTTCGCCTACACAGCCGGATGGCTTTCTCCGCAACGGTTGACGCCGCCCAAGCTGGTCGACGCCTTTGCCCCCGGCGATCCGGCGCTCGGTCATCGGCGCAATCACGCCAAAGGCATCTGCTTCACCGGCACGTTCGAGTCGAACGGCAAGGGCGCGGAGTTGTCGCGGGCGCAGGTCTTCCAGCTTGGCCAGTACGCTGTCCTCGGACGTTTCAACCTCGGGACGCCCAATCCCCAAGCGCCCGACGGAACGGTGCGGGTGAGAGGCATGGGCCTTCAGATCGCCACCCCGAACGGCGAGGTCTGGCGTACGGCGATGATCAACGCGCCGGTCTTTGCGGTGGCGACGCCCGAGGCCTTCTACCAGTTGCTGCAGGCCGTTGGAGACAAGGACGCCGAAGCGATGAAGTCGTTCGTCGCCGCGCATCCGGAGTTCGCGTCCTTCGGAGCCTGGGCCGGGGGCGGCGCATGGACGGCGAGCTACGCCGAGGAACCCTACAATGGGCTGAACGCCTTCACCTTCATCGACGCGTCGGGCACCGAGCGGGCCGTGCGCTGGTCGCTCGTGCCGGCCGCACCCGCGGTGGCCATCACGCAGGCCGAGCTCGAGAAGCGCGGGCCCGACTATCTCGAGAAGGAAATCACGGAGCGCGTGCGCCAGGCGCCGCAGCGTTGGACGATGAACGTCGTCGTCGCGAACCCCGGAGATGTCACCGCGGATCCGACCAAGGCCTGGCCGGCGGATCGGCGCAAGGTCGAGGTCGGCACCCTCGTCGTGCAGAAGATCGAAGCGGAGGCCGACGGTCCCTGCCGTGACGTCAATTTCGACCCGACCGTGCTGCCGACCGGCATTCGCGTCTCGGACGATCCGTTCCCGGCCGCACGCTCGGCGGCCTACGCCAGGTCCTATGACCTGCGCACTGGGGAGAGCCGCTACTACCCGCGCACGCCGGCAGGCGCCAAGCCGTGAATCGAGGAGCGAGAGAAATGATCAGCCCCAGCCAACGCTTCAACGCGGCTCAGCGATTTCTGCACTGGCTCATGGCGATCTGCCTCATCTCCATGCTCTTCATCGGCGTGGGCATGGTCTCGACGGTGATGCCGAAATACGTTCCGCTGGTCGCGACCCACAAGACCCTGGGCATGGCGATCCTGGTGCTGGCGCTGCTGCGCATAGGCGTGCGGATCTTTTGTGGTGCGCCGGCTCTGCCGGCCAGCCTGCCGACGCCGATGAAGCTCGCCGCCCAGCTGTCCCACTATCTGCTCTATGCCCTGATGATCGCCATGCCGTTGCTCGGATGGGCGATGCTGTCCACGGCAGCCTACCCGATCGTGCTGCTGGGCAACGTGCGCCTGCCCGCCATCCTTCCCCAGAGCGACACGCTGCATACCCTGTTCTGGAACGCGCACTTCTATCTGGCGTTCGCTTTCTTCGCGCTGATCCTGATCCACATCGCCGCGGCGCTGTTCCATCTGCTGGTGCGGCGCGACGGCGTCTTCGAGACCATGGGCCCGCTCAACCTGACGGCGTCACGGGATTGACGGGAGGCCTAGTCGAGGGCTGACTGCGCTCAACACCGAGGGACGCCGCCGATGACCGATATTCCCGCCGCCTACATGGATCTGCTGCTGGAGAAGAAGCCGCTCGCCCACCTGGCGACCGTGCTGCCCGACGGCTCGCCGCAGAACACGCCGGTGTGGTTCGACTACGTCGACGGCAAGATCCGTGTGAACTCGGCGCTGGGCCGGACGAAGGTACGCAACATGAAACTCGGCGCCAAGGTCGCCCTGTCGATTTCCGACCCCGGCAATCCCGACCGTTACGTCCAGCTGCGCGGCACCGTGACCGGCGTGCGCCAGGACGAGGTTGCCGCCGCGCATATCGATCAGCTCGCCTACAAGTACATGGGGCTCGACAAGAACCCCTATGCCAATCCGGCCGACGTGCGCGTGATGTTCGAGATCTCGGTGTTCTCCGTCCAGGGCATGAGCTGAGGCGCAAAATGCTTCGTCGCCGGCACCTCGCCGCAGCCGTCGTCGTCCTGCCGATGATCGCGGGCCGGGCCGGTGCACAGGCATGGCCGTCGCGTCCCGTGCGCTGGGTCGTCGGCTACGCGCCCGGCGGCGGCAACGACATCGTGGCGCGTCTGATGGGCCAGTGGTTCTCGGACCGGCTGGGACAGACCTTCCTGATCGAGAACAAGCCGGGCGCGGCCACCAACATCGCGGCCGAATTCGTCGTGAACGCCGCCCCCGACGGCTACACGCTGCTGCTGGTCGGCCAGCCCAACGCAATCAACGCCACGCTCTACGAGACGCTGCCGTTCAACTTCATCCGCGACATCGCGCCGGTCGCCGGCATCATGACCGTGCCCAACGTCATGGTGGTCAGCCCGTCGTTTCCGGCGAACACCGTCGCCGAGTTCATCGCTTACGCCAAGGCCGATCCCGGCAAGGTCAACATGGCCTCCGCCGGCAACGGCAGCGCCGCGCATCTCGCGGGCGAACTCTTCAAGTCTATGACCGGCGTGAACATGGTCCACGTGCCCTATCGCGGCCAGGCGCCGGCGATCGCCGACCTGCTGTCGGGCCAGGTGCAGGTGCTCTTTGCCACCTCACCCGCCTCGATGGAGTTCATCAAGAGCGGCAAGCTGAAGGCGCTCGCCGTCACCACGGCGGTCCGCGCAGAGGCCCTGCCCGACCTGCCGACCGTGGGCGACACCGTGCCGGGCTACGAGGCGAGCGCCTGGTACGGCCTCGGCGCGCCGCACAAGACGCCGGCCGAGATCATCGACCGGCTGAACAAGGAGACCAATGCCGGCCTCGCCGACGCCAGGCTGAAGTTGCGGCTGGCCAATCTCGGCGGCACCTTGATCCCGGGCTCGCCCGCCGACTTCGGCAGGCTCATCGCCGAGGACACCGAGAAATGGGGCAAGGTCATCCGCTCGGCCAACATCAAACTCTAGCCTCCGGGCGCATGGACAAGCGGCCTGAAGACCGCGATCATCCCGGCACATAGCCTTTCATGGAGATCGGAGGTCAAATGGCCAACCCCAACCTCGGCAGTTTCAACCGTGCCGGCACAATCAGCGACCAGGCGGCATACGACGTCGGCCTGCGCGCTCACATGCTGCGCGTCTACAATTACATGGCATCGGGCCTCGCGCTGTCGGGCATCGTGGCTTACGCCGTGTTCGCCTCGCCCGAGATTGCCAGCCTGTTCTTCAAGGTCGAGGGCGGCTACGTCGTCGGCATGAACGGGCTGGGCTGGGTCGCGATCCTGGCCCCGCTCGGCCTGCTGCTGCTGGTGTCGTTCCGCGCCGCGTCGATGAGCGTCGGAGCCGTCCAGGCCGTCTACTGGACGGTCACGGCGTTGATGGGCGTCAGCCTGTCGCTGCTGCTGTTCCGCTACACCGGCGCGTCGGTTGCCCGCACGTTCTTCATCACGGCGGCTGCCTTCGGTGCGCTGAGCCTCTACGGCTACACCACCAAGCGTGACCTCACCGCTGTCGGCAAGTTCCTGTTCATGGGCTTGATCGGCCTGATTCTGGCCAGCTTGGTCAACATGTTCTTCCCGTCCGGTCCGATGAGCTTCATCATCTCGGTCGCGGGCGTCCTGATCTTCTCGGGCCTGATCGCCTACGACACCCAGAAGATCAAGGAGCAGTACGCCCAGGCCTGGGGCAGCGACACGGCCGAGAAGGTTGCGATCTTCGGCGCGCTCAGCCTCTACCTCGACTTCATCAACCTCTTCCAGTTCCTGATGATGTTCCTGGGCCAGAGGCGCTAGGCCGCCCTTCGCTCGGCGGGGCGCGCTTCAGCCGGGCTGGCGCGCGTCCCCAGCAAAGAACTCAGCGCGCTCTTGATCCGATGACGATACGGATCGGCGCTTCCGTCGGGCCGGGCAACTGCGGGCCGTTCAGCGTGCCGCGGAAGCGGCGCCAGTCGGCGGGCCAGTTGCCCTTGGCCGCGTTGAAGCCGGCCGAGCGCAGGGCCTCGAGGACCGCGGACGCCGCCTCGTCGGTCGCCGGGTCGCTGCCGTCCTTGATCAGCACGACCACGCCGACGATCCCGCCCACGCCGCTCCACGTCCAGGTCAGCGGCGCCCAGCCGGCGTCGCTGAGATAGCCCGAGATCGCGGCGCCGACCGCCGCCCCGTCGGAGGCTTCGTCGAGCACGTAGACGGCGGCCTTGGTGCCGGCATACTTCTTCAGGCTGGCAACCATCGGCGACGGCGCCGCCGCCGGAACTGCCGTGGCTGCTTCGGGCGTGAGCTCTTCCTTGGTCACCGGTGGCGGTGACGGTTCCGCGGCAATCACCGGCGCCGGAACTGGAACCGGCTCCGGCGGGCGGGCCGCCGCCTCCCTCACCTGCTTGCCGAGCTCGGCCACGCGCTTGCGCACTTCCTCGGCATCGACCTCGGCCGACCGCGCCTTCTCGCTGGCCGCCGCGCTCTCGCGAGCGGCGCGTGCCGCGCGGGCATCGGCGTCGGACGCCGCCTGTTCGAGCAGCTGCGCCCGCTCGCGCGCCCGCGACACCTCCTGTTCGAGATCGGCGGCATGCTTGCCCATCTCGACCTTGTAGCGATGGATGGCGGCGTACTCCTGGGCGCGCAGCGCATTGCTGAACCTGAACGACAGCCAAGTCGTGATGCCGAGCGCTGCAACGGCCACGATGGTGGCGACGAGACTTGCGACCATGGCCCGGTCCATGAACGTCGCCCATCCACGAAGCTGCTCGATATCCATGTTCACCAGTTTGTTGGAGCGCGTTCCAGTGACGGTCATCGTCATCGTGCTCGGCCTGTGCGCGTTGCGTACGTCTTCATGTCGGTTGGCAGTGTATTGCGTCGCCTTCGCTCGTCGCGGATTTCTTAATCAACAGGCGCGTGGACAGGCCAGTCGAATCGTCTGCTGCACGCCAACGATCGCGCCTGTCGCTGCCTTGTGATTTCCGTGTGGCGAGGATCGCGCGATCGACTCCGTGGCGGCGGCAATACCATCAAAATGGCATTGCTATTTCTGCACTCGAAAGGCAAGGATATGTGAAAACGCAGTGGGGATGAACTTGTCCAAGCTTTGGACCAGGACACGAAACACCAGGACGAAACGGCGCCCAGGGAAACGCCGCGCCAGCAAGCTCTTGCCGATGGTCATTGGCTGCATCGGCCTCGCCGCCACCACAACGGCCGCGCACGCCCAGGGCACCCAGTGGGATTCGGTCCTGTCGAATTCGAACTGGTACGTGACGGTGCCCAACCTGATCGCCTACGGCTCGGGCAACGCGAGCTTCTATCGTCCGCCGCCCACCGTCCTGGGCGATCAGACGTTGTGGGCGATCGGCCAGTCCACCAACGGCGTCTTCAGCGGCAACAGCAACACCAGCTTCGCCATGGCCGGCGTTCCCGGCGTCGGCACCATCGCCCGGACCATCCAGGGCCTGGTTTCGGACTCGGGCCAGATCGTCATTCAGTTCAGCTCGGCCGGCCAGCCGAGCACCTTCGGCGTCGGCCAGTTCCGGGCGGTGAACGGCGTCCAGTCGATGGAAATGCAGATGATCACCGGCACGAGCTTCATCATCACGCACTGGGCGTACATGATGCCGTACAACCCGGCGACCTTCACGCCGCCCAACCCGGCACAGGTCGTCACCGGCAACGTCACCTCGCCGCAATGGAACTGGACGGCAGGCACGACGTGGCGCGTCAGCAGCCAGACCCTGTTCGGAACGTCGGCGCCCGGCACGTTCAAGATCAGCAACTACAACAGCGGCTACTTCTGGGGCCTCGGTGCGGGACCGATCGGCAGCTCGGTCGGCAACTTCACGATCCTCGGGTCGATCACGCCCGAGGGCAACATCCTGCTGAGCTCGCTGAGCGACGGCGCGCTGACCAGCCTGTCCGGCCAGATCGCGGGCGACCCGACCACCGGCACCATGCTGCTGCGGCCCTATATCGGCAACGGAGCCTTTGGCGCGCCTGGCGCCGCCGACATCATGCCGGTGTCGACCATCCAGGCCGGCCAGACCTTCTTCCTCAGCAACGTCGGCACCACCGTGATCCCGACCTTCGCCGGCGGCACGCTGCAGATCGACACGATCGGCAACACCTACAACGCCAACTTCGCCGTCAGCAATTCACCGACCAACCGCCTCGACCTGCGCGGCGGCACCGCCGTGCTCTCCGGAGTCCTCTACGATGCCGTGCCCGGCACGCCGGGCCAGCTCATCATCGCCAACAGCGAGTTCGGCGGCAGCGTCACCTTCGCCGGCGCCAATACCTACAGCGGCCCGACCAGCGTCGAGCGCGGTGCGACCCTGCTGGTCAACGGATCGATGGTCTCGCCGCTCACGGTTGCGGGCACGCTCGGCGGCTCGGGCACGGTCGGCAACACCACGATCGCCGGCGGCACGCTGTCGCCGGGCAACTCGATCGGCACGCTGACGGTCAACGGCAACATCACCTTCGCGCCGGGCTCGGTCTATCTCGTCGAGATCGCTCCCAGCGCCGCCGACCGCACCAACGTCAGCGGCAGCGCCAACCTGCAAGGCACCGTCGTCGCGAGCTTCGCGTCGGGCAACTACACGCCAACGCCGCAGGTCGTGCTGTCGGCGGCCGGCGGCCGCAACGGCACCTTCGGCAACCTGGTGACGCTGGGATTGCCGCCGGGTCTTTCGGCTGGCCTGTCCTACACGCCGACCGACGTGATGATGAACCTGACGGCGGTGCTCGGCTCGGGAACGACGCTCACCGCCAACCAGAGCAACGTCGCCTCCGCGCTCAACAACAGCTTCAACACCGGCAACGCCCTGCCCGGCAACATGGCCGGCCTGTTCAACCAGAGCGGCCAGACGCTCGCCTCGTCGCTCAATTCGCTGTCGGGCGAGGCGCAGTCCGGCGTGCAGGTCTCGGCCTTCGGCTACGGCAACCTCTTCCTCAACACGGTGCTGGCCACGGGCTCGGGCGGCGGCGTGCGACAGGGCGCGCAATACGCGTCGCTGACCGCCGCCGAGGTCGAGCCGGCGCCACGCCGGCTGCGCGGCTGGCTGACCGGCTTCGGCGGCTACGGCTGGCTGGGCGGCACGCCGAGCAACGGCTCGTCGGGCGTGCAGACCTCGGCGCAGGGCATTGCCGCCGGCGCCGACTGGAGCTTCGACCAGGGCTTGGCGGGCTTCGCCGTGTCGGGCGGCACCTCCAACTGGTTCCTCGACGGCTCGCTGGGCAACGGCCGCGCCAATGTCTTCCAGGTCGGCCTCTACGGCCGGGCGATGCTGGATCCCGTCTACGTCGCGGCGGCGACCGCCTGGGGCCAGCAAGGCGTCAGCGTGCAGCGGCCGGTGCCGTTCCTCGGCGACTGGATGGGCTCGAGCTACACGGCGACGACCTGGTCGGGACGGTTGGAAGCCGGCCATCGCTTCACCCTGCAGGAGCACAACGTCACGCCGTTCGCCGCGGTCCAGAGCCAGGTCGTCAACGTGCCGGGCTTCTGCGAGACCTCGCAGGCGGGCAGCGGTGCGGCGCTCTGCTTCAACGGCAACGCGACGTGGTCGCTGCGCTCGGAGCTCGGCCTCGAGTTCGACGCCGACGTCGGCACCGTCCTGGGCTCCAGGGCGAGCCTCGGTGCGCGGCTCGCCTGGGCGCATGAATACAACACGACCGGCACGGTCTCGGCCTGGTTCCAGTCCCTGCCCGGCTCCACCTTCACGGTGTCCGGCGCACCGCTGCCGCGGGACGCGGGCATCGTGCGGGTCACCTCGAACATGCAGCTCGACGAGGCGTGGTCGCTCCGACTGCAGGCCGATGCCGAGTTCGGCAACAACTACGGCTCGATCGCCGGCACGGCGCGGCTGGCGAGACGGTTCTAGAGGCGCCCTGGACAAACCAAGGAGGCAATCATGCTGTTGAAAACAGGATTGGCGTTGGCCGGCCTGCTGGCCGTCACCCAAGCGGCGAGCGCGGAAGTCTACTGCCGCGCGATCGGCATACCGAAAGGATGCGTAGTGCGGCCCGACGCGGGAGCGCCCGGCGTGGGCGTGGCGCCGGGTGTTGGCGCCGGAGCGCCGGGCGTGGGCGTCGCCCCCGGCGCCGGAGCGGGCGCGGCCGGCGTTGGCGTCACGCCAGGCGCTGGTGCAGGCGCGCCCGGTGTCGGTGTCGCGCCCGAACCGTTGAATCGCGGCGGACCGGTCGATCGTCCCGGTCGGCGTTGAGGAAATTCGATTTCACAAAGGGAGGAGTAGTCCAATGTTCAAGCTCGTTGTCGCAGCCATGTCCGTGACGATCGCATTCACCGCGGCCGTGCGGGCGGACACCGCGGCAGGCAATGCCTGCGCGCAAAACCTGACGCCGGACGGACAGGCCATCTACACGACGACCATGGCCGCGAAGCCGACCGCGCAGAACCAGCGCGATGTGCTGGAAAAGGAGACCAAGAGCCTCGCCTTCAACAACAAGATCGCCCGCGGCAGCGCGCGCGACAACGCGATCGCCGCGGAGGCGTGCATCAAGGCGGCGCTGCAGTAGGAACGACGATCACGAGGTTGCTCACTCGGCTCCCTCACTTGGGGCCTAGTATCTCCACGTGCGTGCCCTCGCCTTCGAAGCTGCCGACCTCGATGCGCGCCTTGATCTTGGCGTCGATGAGGTAGGCGCGCACGACCAGGGCGCGCGCCAGCGCGACCTTGCGGCTGTCGATCCCGCCTCCGAAGGCATAGGCACGCAGCTCGATCTGGCGCACGCCCTTCTCGGCGATGACCTTGGCGACCCGATCGAGCTCGGCCCGTGTCGAGTCGGTCAGGCTCGCCGTTTGGCCGGCGAAGCCGATGACGGCAAGAGGCGTTCCGGCGGCGGCTGCAGGCTCGGCCGGCCGGCCGGCCGCCGAAGCAGGGTCCGCCATCGACATAACGGGCGGGTTCGCAAAGATCGGCCCGGAGATCGGACCGCTGGAAGGCGGAGCGGCGGCCGTGTCGCGCGATCCGCGCAAATTACCTTCGGTGAGCGGGATGAGACGGCTTTCGATCGGCCCGGGCGGCGGTGGCGGCAGATTCGCGTTGCGCGCGACGGCCTGAGGCGACCCCGGGACCGGCACCTGCGCCGGGCGCACGACCACGACGCCCGAGTCGCTTGATTCCTGCGCTTGCTGTGCGAAGGCTGGCGTGACGCCGATGATCAGCGCGGCGACTGCGACACGGCCCTTGGCGACCGCAGACGATGACATGACCGATTACCCTTACGTCGTGGCCAGGCAGGCGACGGCGCCTTGTTAGCAATAAGGGCATGCGTTGCGAAGCCTGAAACGGCTTTCAAGCGGCAAGGTCGTCGACCACGCCGCTTCTGCACCACGGACCGCAGACGTCGACGCCTCGGCCGGCCTGAGCCAGATTTCAGGGTATTGATACGAACCCTGTCATCGTGAACCATGCGCCTACTCTACATACTCGCCGCCGCTGTCCTTGCTGCTTCTGCCGCCAACGCCCAGGAGCAGCCGGCCTTCCATCCGACCAAGACGGTGACGATCATCGTGCCCTACACGCCCGGCGGCGGCACGGATGCCGTCGGCCGAATGACCGCGAAGGCGCTCGAGGAGATGTGGGGCCAGACCGTCATCATAGACAATCGCACCGGCGGCAACGGCTCGGTCGGCGCCGCCATCGTCGCGCGCGCCCCGCCCGACGGGCACACCATGGTGCTGGCCGTGTCCGGTATCGCCATCAACGCCCATTTGATGAAGCTGCCCTACGAGACGGAGACGGCGTT
Organism: Reyranella sp.; assembly: GCA_019750135.1. Classification (GTDB taxonomy): domain Bacteria; phylum Pseudomonadota; class Alphaproteobacteria; order Reyranellales; family Reyranellaceae; genus Reyranella. Next base: position 122,597 of record JAIEOV010000062.1, read on the forward strand.
CGCGCCGGTTACCGCCGTCGCCTATCCGGTGAGCACGCTGATCGCCACGCCCGACCTGCCGGCCAGCGACCTGCGCGAGCTGGCGGCCCTCGTGCGCAAGGAAGGGCCCAACAAGCGGACGTTCGCCAGTTCCGAGACCGGCACGCGCCTCACCGGCGAACGCATCTTCGAGCAGGCCGACATCAAGCTGCTGAACATCCCCTACAAGGGCGCCGCGGCGTTCGTGAACGACATCTCGGCCGGCCGGGTCGATACCGGCGTTTCGAGCGTCACGTCCGCGCTCGCGCTAATCAACGCCGGGAAACTGAAATCGCTCGGCATCATGGGCACCAAGCGCCTCAGCGCCCTGCCCAACGTCGCGACCTTCCGCGAGCAGGGTTTCGGCGGCCTCGACGAGAACTCCTGGTACGGGCTGTTCGCCCCGGCCGGCACGCCTCCCGCCGTTGTCGAGGCGATCCAGCAGGATATCGCCAAGGTGCTGGCGCGGCCGGCATTCCAGGCCAAGCTCGTCGATTACGGCGCGTTACCCGGCGGCGACACGCCGGCTGCCTTCAGCGAACGCTTCCTGCGTGACGTGAAGCAGCACGGCGAGACAATCCGGCGGCTCGGCATCACCGCCGACTGAGGGAGGACATCATGGCCGAGCCTTCGCCAGCATCGTGGACGGTCGCCGATGTCGAAGCCGACAGGAGCTGGATTTATCCGCTGTCGGCGGCCCACGGCGCGAGCCTGCTGGCGGCGGTGCGCGGGGCCGGCGACCTCGACAAGCCGATCCTGGCTTGGCGCCGCGACGACTTCGACATCGGCGCCGCGATCCCGACGCTGGCCGCCGCCTTCGCCGAGGTGCGCGACGGCCGCGGCATGGCGCTGGTGAAGAACCTGCCGCGCGACGGCGTGACGCCGGCGGAGTTCAGGCTGATGAGCTGGGCGATCGGCCTGCACTTCGGCGTCGCGCGGCCGCAGAACCGGGCGAGCGACTACCTCACCGAGGTCAAGGACGTCGGCGTGACCTACCGCAGCCCGACCGGTCGCGGCTATTCGTCGAACGCCGAGCTCGATTTCCACGTCGACAGCGCCGATGTCGTGCTGCTGTCCTGCTACAACCAGGCGCCGGTCGGCGGCATGAGCATGTGCGCCAGCGCCGCCACGGCCTATGCCGTCGTGAAAGCCGAGCGGCCCGACTATGCCGCGGCGCTCGCCACGGGCTATGCCTTCAGCCGCAACGGCGAGGAGGCCGAGGACGAGGCGCCGTGGTACGCGACGCCGATCTGCTCGGTCGAGGATGGCCGCGTCTTCTGCAAATGGAACCGCAACCGCATCCAGAATGCGCAGAAGCTCGCGGGCGTGCCGCCGCTCACCCAGGTGCAGCGTGAGGCGATGGAGTATTTCGACGCGGTGCTGCGCCGGCCGAAGAACATGTTCTGCATGCATCTCGCGCCCGGCGATCTCCAGATCCTGTGCAACCAGACCATGCTGCACTCGCGCACCAGCTTTCAGGACCATGCCGACGCGGACAAGAAGCGCACCCTGTACCGGCTGTGGCTGGCGCGCCCGGATTCGCGGCGCCTGCCCGAGAGCTGGTCAGTGTATTTCGGCACGGTCGAGCCCGGCACGGTTCGCGGCGGCATGAAGGGTCAGCACTACGACGACGAGCGGCGGCAATTCGATGCCCGCCAGGCTGAGGCGGTCGGCATGAAGGTGGCTTAGAGCAATGTACCTCGTCATCCCGAGCGAAGCCGCCCAAGGGGGCGGCGCAGCCGAGGGACCTCTTTTTATCGATGCATCAATAAAACAGGTCCCTCCGCTACGCCTCGCTTCGCGAGGCTCCGGTCGGGATGACTGAAGTTTGAAAGGAGAATCGACATGTCCAAAGGCAAGCTCTTCCGCGATGCGCTGAAGCGCGGGATGGTGGCGGCGCCCGGCTGCTACGACTGCATCACCGCGCGCTCGATCGAGCGGGCAGGCTTCGAGGCGGCCTACATGACCGGCGCCGGCACCGCCGCGACCCTGGGCTACCCCGACTACGGTCTGGTCACCATGTCCGAGATGGCGGCCAACGCCGGCCGCATCGCCACGGCGATCAAGCTGCCGGTGATCGCCGATGCCGACACCGGCTACGGCAACGAGCTCAACGTCATACGCACCGTGCGCGAATACGAGAAGCAGGGCGTGGCCGGTCTGCACATTGAGACCAGGGCTTTCCCAAGAAGTGCGGCCACCTCGAGGACAAGGTGATCGCTCCGCTCGACGACTACGTCGCCAAGATCCGCGCCGCGGTCAGCGCCAAGGTCGATCCCGACTTCCTGGTCATCGCCCGCACCGATTCGCGCGCCGTGCTGGGCTTCGAGGAGGCTATCCGCCGGGCCAATGCCGCAATCGAGGCCGGCGCCGACATGGCCTTCGTCGAGGCGCCGCAGTCGAAGGACGAGACGGCGGCAGTGCCGAAGCTGGTGAAGGGTCCGTGCATGCTGAACATGGTGTGGCGCGGCAAGACGCCGGACTTCTCCCTCGCCGAGGCGGAAGCCATGGGTTACGCCTTCATGATCCTGCCGGGGGTGCTGACGCGCACGGTGGTCGGCGCCTGCGATGCGGCCTTGGCCGCGCTCAAGGCGCAGGGTCGGCATCCCGCGCCGGCGTCCGACATTACGCCCCAGCAGGGCTTCCGGCTGTCGGGCGCCGATGAGTGGGATGCCTACAGGACGCGCTTTCGCGACGAACAGGCTCGCGCGGCGGAGTAGCTACCGTTCGGCGTCCAAGAGCTGATAGGTGCCGCGCTCGAACGTGTCGTAGACAGCCAACGCCTTGGCGTCGGCGAACGGCAGGTACTGCATCATGATCACGCCCGCGACGCCGCGAGCGGGATCGATCCAGAAGAACGTGTTGTTGATGCCGCCCCAGCTCAGGCTGCCGGGCGAGCGCTTGCCGGGCACCTGATCGACCGTGATGAGGAAGCCGAGCCCCCACTTGTCGCGGCCATCGGCGATGAAGGTGAAATCGGCGCTTCGCGGCAGCGCACTCTTGAGCGCGGGGACGGTGATCGCGCCGATGTGGTTTTGGCCCATCAGTGCCACCGTCTCGGCCTTGACGACACGCACCCCGTCGAGCGAACCGCCGTTGAGCAGCATGCGCACGAACCGCCCGTAGTCGCTCGCGGTCGAAGCGAGGCCGCCGCCGCCGATCGGCGCCGCTATGGTGAGGCCCGGCTGCGGCTTTTGCAGTTCGATCGCGCCGTCCATGCGCTCGCCGGCACGCTGCTGTTGTGCGACGAGTCGTGGCCCCTTTGCCTCCGGCACGTTGTAGGACGTGTCATCCATCTTGAGCGGGGCGAAGATGTGCTGGCGGAAATAATCCTCGAGCTTTTGGCCGGACACGACCTCGACCAGCCTGCCGACGACATCGGTGCTGGTGCTGTAGTGCCAGCGCTCGCCGGGGTCGAAGAGCAGCGGTCCGCCGAACGGATAGACTTCGCCGGGCCGCGGCTTGAAATCGCGCCAGGTCGCGCTGGTGAACGGATAGGCCAGTCCAGACGTGTGCGCCAGGAAGTGCCTGACCGTCGCCGGTCTCGATGCCGGGCGGAGCTGATAGGCTCCGGTCGCCGCGTCGAACGATTCGAACACTTTCAGGCCTGCAAGCTCCGGCAGGTACTTTTCAGCCGGGTCGTCGAGACCGATCCGGCCCTGCTCGACGAGCTGCATTAGGGCAAGCGAGGTGATCGGCTTGGTCATCGAGGCGACGCGAAACAGCGCGTCGGCTGTGAGTGGACGCCCGGTCGCGATGTCGGCCACGCCGAATGCGCTCTGATAACGCACACGCTCGCGGTCGGTGACCAGCGCGACGACGCCCGGCACGTCCTTGCGCTCGACCGCGCCACTCAGGCCCGCGTCGAGGGCGGCACTCCACGGTGGATTTTGGGCGCTCACGCTACTGGCCAATGCAGCAGCCACGACGCCCGTAGCGAAGGCAAGTCCAGCGATCTTTCGATCCATGGAAGCCCCCTGTCCTGCATTGCAGGAACGTCAACGCGAGCATGTTTCTTGTCCTTGGTATAGAGGGGCCTCACACAGGTTCGTGTTTCAGCGCGATAGAGTCAATGCGTCCGGGCCGCGGTTCCGGGTCGTCATACGCGGACGGCTCGACGGATCGCCGCCCGTAGGCTGTCGGGAGCCAGGGGCTTGTGCAGCACGGAGTATCCGCTCGCCGCGAGTTCGCGCAGCCGCTCCGGCGACGTATCGCCGGTAACGATGAGAGCCGGAACGCGATAGCCCAGGCGAGCGGTTAGCTGCTGAATGGCGTCCACACCCGTCACACCGCCAGCAAGCCGGTAGTCGGCGACAATCAGGTGGACCGATGGCGCGCCGGCCTGTTCGTGGCGTTGGCAGAGTTGCTCCGCGCTCGGCGCGACGTAGGCGCGATACCCCCAGGCCGACAGCAGTGCGTCGATGCCTTCGAGCACCTGCAGGTCGTCATCCACCACCATGATGCCGAGCCCGGCGGAGGCCTCCGGTTCCGGCAGAGCGGCATGGATGGCTGCTGCCGGCGGTACGAGCGGCGCGCGCACGGCGAAGGTCGAGCCCCTGCCTGAAGCAGAGCGCAGGATCACCTCATGGTCCAGCAGGTCGGCCAGGCGTCGGACGATGGCAAGGCCCAGCCCCAGGCCCTGCTCGCGGTCGCGATGCGGATTGTGCAGTTGGGTGAATTCCTCGAACACGGCCGCCTGCTGGTCGGCCGGGATGCCCGGCCCGGTGTCGACGACCTGGATCTCGATCGATGAACCGCGGCGCCGGCAACCGACGAGGACGCGCCCACCCGACGCGTAGCGCAGCGCATTGGACAGGAAATTATCGAGGATGCGCTTCAGCAGCACGGGGTCGCTGTCGACCCAGGCGCGGGATGCCACGACACGAAGCGAGACGCCGCGATCCCGCGCCTGGGCGCCGTACTCCTCGCCGAGGCCCGAGATCAGCTGCGCGAGCGGGATCGGCCTCCGGTCTACCGGCACGAGGCCCGCATCCAGCCGCGACACGTCGATGAGCCCGTGCAGCAGTCCGCCGAGCGAGCCGATGACCGCCTGCAGCTTGCCGGCGAGGCCTTGGGCTTCACCGCCGCAGACATCGCCCTTGCGCGCCAGTGCGGCAAGCGTCGCCGTGAAGAGGCCGAGCGCATGGATCGGTTGGCGCAGATCATGGCTGGCGGCGGCGAGGAAACGGGTCTTGGCCTGGTTGGCGGCGGTGGCGCGGTCGCGCTCCCGCTCGAGCCGCTCGACCAGCGCCACGTTCTCGAAGCGCAAGCGGATGGTCTCGCTGAGCGATCGATAGTTGATCCGGCAGTAGTACAGGCTGACGACGATAAGGCAGGCCTGAAGGACCAGATAGAGGGAGAAGATCGGATCGTCCTGCATCACGCATCGGATCGCGAAGGGGGCGTGCATGGCGAGCAGGACGCGGGCATGGGCTGGCGGATGGGCCGCAACCGACGATATGCCGCCGCCGCACATGCCGGTGAGCACGATGCAGACGAAGGCAATGAGGTGGGGTTGCGCGGGAACGAAGCCGATCCAGCCGAGGGCGCCCCAGGACAGGCTCCACAGAATCGACAGCCAGGTGAAGCGCCGCGCCCAGATCGCGACGTCGGAATCGCCGGCGGCCCGCTGAAAGTAGCGGCGCACCAGCAGCCAGCGCGCTGCGGTCGTCGACTGGATCGCGGCGGCCCAGATCACGAGCTCAGGCATGGGTGCCGCGTTGCGCAGCACATAGACGACCGGCCAGGGGACGACGAGGCTGGCGATCATCGAGCCGTAAGATTGGCGATAGAGAAAGTCGACCAGGGCCGCCTGCAAACGCCCTTCTCCCGCCGTGTCTGTCTGCGATATCGTCATGGTCCTGGATTCAGCCCGGCGGCGGCCGCAAGGCACTGTGTCGTCATTGTACCTCTGTTTTCGTATCGCCGATGAGCAAGTCCAAGCTGCGTCTTATCTTCGCCGATGACCATGCCCTTGTGCGCGAGGGATTGAAGCTCCTCCTCGCCACGATCGACGGGTTCGAACTCGTCGGCGAAGCCGGCGACGGCCCCGGCCTGGTCGATCTTCTGACGCAATGCCCGGCCGATATCCTGGTGCTCGACCTCGGCATGCCCGGGCTGCGGGGCCTGCCCGATGTTCGCGCGTTGCGCATGCGCAATCCGCAACTGAAGATCCTGATCCTGACGGCCAACGGGGAGCCGCGGACGGTCGACGCAGCCCTCAAGGCCGGCGCCGACGGCTATCTGATCAAGAGCGGCGACCTCGGCGAGCTGCCGGAAGCTCTCGACGCGATGCGGCGCGGTGAAAGCTATGTCAGTGCCGCACTGCGGCCCATGCTGGCGCTTCACGCGCAAGGCCGGCGGTCCGCCGCCCCGGACTTCGCGGTGGCCTCGCCGGTTTCGCTGACCCGCCGCGAGCGCGAGTTGCTCGCGCTCATCGCGCGCGGCGCGACCGCCCGCGATGTCGCGGCCCGACTCGGCATCAGTCCCCTCACCGCCCGCAAGCATCGCGAGAATCTGATGCGCAAGCTCGATCTGCACAGCGCGGCGGAGCTCGCAGCCTTCGCGGTGCGGCTGGGCCTGCCCGTGGAGTAGGATGCACCGACACCACCTCACGCGCATCTTTCTATGGCAACGACGTGTCCGACTTCTCCCAGCCAGTCGTCGGATCGAAGCTTGTAATCATGGCAGCGCGTTGGGCCGTCTGCGGGCCGAGATCGCGCTGATAGACATCGCCCTTGTAGCCCATGATGAAGGTCAGGAGGCCAGTCGAGCCGTAACCCACCGGCCAGGCGATGGCGGCGAAACCGCCGATCATGCGGCCGTTCACGATGTAGCCGTGGGCGCCGCCCGAAGCAGCCGGTCCCTGTTCGTAGAGCAGGCGGAAATTGTATCCATAATGCTCGCCCGGTGTGCTGCCGTCGGACTGCGAGTTGGCGACCTGCGCGCCCAGCGGGCTTTCAGGCTCGCCCGCCCTGGTCGGCCAGTAGAGACCGTCCTTCTTGCCGGGCGAGCTTTTCAGGCGCGTTGCATAGACCGGCGAGCCGGTCTTCATCGGATCGAGCGCGGCATACTCGGCTTCTGCATCCCCGATCGCCAGCAGGGTCTGCATGGCGCCCAACTCGTTGCGGCCGATCTGTCGCGCGACGATCTCTTCGACGCCGGCCACGACGTCGAAGCGCCAATCCGCGCCTTGCTTGACGAGCATGATCGGCAGGGTCCAGCCGGATTTGCCGACCTCGATGACCGCCTTGTCGCCGTCAACGGCTACCTTGTGACTCTCGTCCCACGCCACGAGGAAGCGGGCCCGTTCGAGCGCAAAATCCTCGTCGTCAGTCGGCACGAGATCGGGCCATACGTCGCCCAGTATCGCCGCCAACGTCTTTTCGTCGCCGCCGCGCACTGCGCCGGCCAGCGCCGTCGCTGCCATTTCAGGCGTCGCGAAGCCACGGAGCCTGGGCTGCGCCACCACGGAGGCAGCAAGGCCTGCCCCCAGGAGGCAGCAGAAAAGGCCACGCCGAAGCATGCTGTCTCTCATCGCCGTCCTCTGTGCCCGGCACCGCCACCACGATGTTCGCCACCGCCACGGTGGCCGCCACCACGGTACCCGGCGTGACTGGCGTGACTGAAATGAGGGTGGCCGCGGTAGGTGCGGCCGCGCGAGGCTTCGTGATTGACCGACCGGCCGTGATTGACGCTGCTCATGGCGTGACTGTTCTCACGGGCGCGATTCTCTACGCCGCCATCGTATCGCCCGCGGCCTCCATCGCGCCGGGCATCGCCTCCACGATTGTCGCCTGCCCGATTGGCGTCGTGCCGGTCGTCACCGCCCCGTCCTGCGGTGCCGCGGTTCTCGTCGCCGCGCCGGCCGGCGTCGTTCGATTCGTTGGACCGCGGCTCGTGGTCGATCCGCCCGCGGAAGGCCTGGCGCTGGGCGGCGTCGGGATGATGCTGGTCATACTTCTCCCGGCTGTCGCGGTCGCGATAGGGGACGCCGTGGCGATGCGCCGGATCGTGCTCCCAACGTCCGTGATCGTAATAATTGCGGTTGAAGTTGTTGGTGATGTAGGTCGCGCGGTGGACGTTGACGGTGGTGTAGCTGTTGCCGTAACCCCAGCCGCGCCAACCGCCCCAGCCCCAACCGCCGCCCCAGCCACCGCCCCACGACCAGCCGCCGAAGAACGCGCCGCCGATTCCAAAGCCGACGCCGAAGCCGAAACCGCCGACCAACGCACCGCTCCAGCCCCAGCCATAGCTCGGTGGCGGATAGTCGTCGGGAGGGTTGTTCGCGTAAGGCCAAGAGCCATAGACCGCATTGGTATCGTAGGTCGGCACGTAGACCACATCGGGATTGGTCGGCTGGATCACGATCGCTGCCGGCGTTCCGGCCGGCGCGCCGGCGCTGGCCGGCTGCGAGGTCACCGTCTGCTGCGGCGTGCTTTTGAGCATGCCTGCCGCCTGCGACTGGGCACGCAGCCGCTGGATCGAGGCGGCGACGTCCGACTGCTGGGCGATCATCGCGTCGCCGATTTTCTGCGTCCAATCGAGCTTGCTGTTCATCATCGCCAGGACCTGCGGAAAGGCAACCAGCGAGGTGACGCTGACGTCCCATCCCTTGTCCTTGACCGCAGCCAGCGCGGCCTCGCCCTTGAGGCTGGGATTGTCCTTCGACCAGCGCGCCGCCTCGACCACTTCCAGGGGATAGGTCGCCGCCATCAGCATCTGCGCCAGCAGCGGGTCGGGATAGAGCGCGATCGGCGCCATCATCTGGTCAAGCTGCGCCGCGCTGAACGGCTGCGCGCTGGATGCGCCGGTCGACGTCGTTGCGGCCGAGGTCGGGGCGCTGCTCGAGGGCGCCATGGGTGAGGAAGGCGGCACGGTTTGAGCGACCGCCCAGCCGCAGCCTCTCGTGCTGACTAAACCGGCGCCTGCAGCGGTTACTCCCAAGGCCATCACGTCTCTGCGTCGCATGGCTTCGCCCTATCTCGGTCCTCGGTGCCGAGTTCAGCCCTCTTCCTCCTGAAACAGCCAGATCGCACCGCTTGGCTGGCCGGGATAATCGGTCATGCCGAGGAAGGCAGGCATGCGGCGCTTCTGCTCATCGTTCAGCGAGGCGACGAGCGGCTTGGCGGCGGCGATGAAGCTGCGGATATCGCGCGCCCGCGCCTCTTCGCCGGCGGCAACCATGTCGAGGACCTGCAGGAAGTCGATCGGTTTGATTGCCGATCGCTGCTTGAAGCGCTCCGAGGCATTGCGGGCGCTGGCGCGGATGGCGCTCTCGACGGCCGGCCAGAGCTTCTCCTGCTCAGGTGTGAGTTCGAGCACGGCCTTGAGTGCCGCGATGCGCGCATTGAGGACGGCACGCAGGTCGGCCGCAGTGTAGTCGGGCTTAGGGTTGGATGCCTGCTGGGCCGTCGCTGTGAGCGGTGTGGCAAGGAAGATGGCGGCGGCCAGCGTAGCAGCGATCAGGCGAGGACCAGTCATGGGAGTGCTCCTGTTGAGATGAGTTTGCGTGCGGTCACTTCCAGCTGCCGTCCGGTAACCGGCCGTGATACGGCGTGTCTCGACAATGGCCCCATGGCCCACGCCAGTAGCCGACAGGGCAGCCGTTTCCGCCATAACCCCATGAGGAGTACTCACCGATGTTGGTGCCATAGCCGCCGCCCGGAAGGTTCCCCGAGTAGGGCGTGTTGCGGCAGTGTCCCCACGGCCCGCGCCACCAGCCCGGCCCGCAACCCTGGTCGGCCATGACCGGTGCGCCGGCTATCACCATGCCGGCAGCCCCAATGAGCAATGCTCGTAATATTTTCATCGATGTCCGCTCCCTGACCGAGCCTCAGCAAAGGGTTAGTGGGCCGTGTCCTCGTGATCGAACCGAGCCACCAACGTGACCTCGGAAGCGCGCCGTCCACCGCCATTGCTCCCCTCGATGTGCAGGGAGTGCTATCGCGGCGCGTAGACGGAGGAAATACGGCATCTGCCGTATTTCGATGACGGCATCGGCGTGATCTAAGTCGTGAACGGTGCCGCCAACGCGCGAGTTCACATCAATGGTCAACCCGCTTGCCAATTCATCGTATCTTGACTTCACCAGCCACGGCACGACGACCGCAACAAGCGTATTTGATGCCTATCAGTTCACGGGCCCCGTAACGGCCGCGCCGACGGTCAACGTCGCCTTGGTGCTGCCGCGCGCCAACGATCCGACGGCGCTTCTCGCGGGCGACTGGGCTTCGCGCCAGACGACGCTGCAGCAGCTCGAGGACAACGGCACGCTATGGTCGACCTACGGTGCCTCGTCGGCCGACTACACCAACACGCTGACGGCGCTGAACGGCCTGGGCATCACGGTCATCGGTGACGCCACCGGCAGCGGAGGTTACGTCACCTCGCAGGAGTCCCGGACCATCTGGGTGCAGCTCACAGCAACGCAGTTCGGCACGTTCTTCGGCACGTCCTGGCAGCAGGCCTATTCCGAGCAGCAGCAGGGGACGCTGTACTACTGGGATAACGGCCTATCGGTGCCGGACGGCTTGAACGTCAAGGGCGTGTGGTTCGACACCTGGCCGATCTGGGGAACCTACCCTGCGGTGACCGACATGTCGGGCGGTGCGCAGGTCACGCCACCCCAAGGGCCGCTCAGCATCGGCAACAATCTCTACAACACCAACCAGTCGGTCACGAACTACGCGGGCGACATCGCCGACCGATACTACAACTTTCCACTCGCCGGCATCGACGCGCCGACCGCGACGATCGGGCTGGTCGAGCCGGGCATCGGCGATGCGATCCCGGCAGGCTCCAACTATACATTCACCGAAGGCTTCAACAGCTTTCGCCGCAACGCCGGCTATTCGACCCCGGGCGACTACTATGTCGAGGCACACAACGGCCAGAGCTACGAGTGGGGCAACGGCGCCGAACGCTCGCTCGACGTCGGTGTCGTCATCTCGGCCACCCCGGGCAGCAGGATCGGTCTCTACGCCGGATCGGGCTTCAATGGCAACATCGCGATGTCGAACGCCTACACCGCGTTCCAGGCATCTTTCTGGGACCACGCCAACAACCCAGCCGTCGTTTCCTCCTCGTATTCGATCTTCCAGCAATCGGCCCCCGACTCGCCCTTCGCCTACGCGGTCAGGGAGCTCTTCATCGACGCCGCCTTGCGCAACATCACGATGGTCGAGGCCAACAACGACTGGGGATCGGGCTGGAACTTCGCCAACGGCCTGGCGAATCAGGCGATCAACGTAAGTTCGCCTTACCTGCTGTCGATCGGCGGAACGTCTCTCTCGACCTTCGCTTCGGCGCCGCTGGATTCCACGATCTCGACGACGCCGTATCCGTCGCAGGCGCTCTATGGCCTGGCGATGGCCGGCGACCTGGCGACGATCTGGCGGCTCGTGCAGGGCGGGCTGACGGTGCTCCCGCACAACGTTGGAGCAGACGCCGCCGAGAAGACATTCCTTGAATCGGTGTGGAACTCCCTCAGCCTCACGGGAAACAGCTTGCAGCCGAGCTTCGGCATGGGTGACGGCGGCGTCGACACCACTCAGTCAACGCCATCGTACCAGACCGCCTTCGGACTCAACCCGACGACGGTGAATCCCGGAGGCGGGACTGGCCGCGGAACGCCCGACGTCTCCGCCAACTCGGGCGGCAACATGCTCTATGCCGGCCCGAACTGGGACATGGCGCCGGGGCCGACGCCGTCCGGCGGCTACTGGGGTACCAGCGCCGCGACCCCGCTATGGGCGTCGCTGATCGCCCAGATTGACACCATCTTCCATGATCAGGGGCTGCCCAACCTCGGCTATGCCAACGACCTGATCTACAAGGCGGCCGCCGTCGCGCCGGCGTCGTTCAACGACATCACCTACGGCAACAACGTGATGTCATTTCTGAACGGCGGGCCGATCGACAATAACGGGACCGCCATTACGCTCACCGGCTACGGCTATTATGCAGGTCCCGGCTACGACCTGACGACGGGACTGGGCTCTCCCAACGGCACATTGCTGGCGCGCGCCCTGACGGCGATCGGCCATTGGCAGATGCATGACAGCAGCCCCGACATGCTCGACCTCGACGGCCAGGGCGGCTGGAGAAGCGGCGCCGAGCAAAGCCTCATGTTCCAGGCCATGTCGGCGCACGACGCGCGGATAGAGCTCACGCTGGGATCGCAGAGCAGCAGCTTCTCCAGCCCGGTCTCGGACACCTATGCCTGGACCAGCCGCTTCGCCCAGCAATCGCTGCAGTCCGACTTCGACGCCGATCTCGTGCGCCTCTACGACAAGCAGGCGCTGGGTGTGGCGATGCAGACGCACCTGTCGCAGGGCGAGCACCTTGGAGTATCGATCAATTCAGCCTCGGCGCAGGCGGTCCAGGGAACGCTGACCGCCGACTTCGGCTTTGCCGATTTCCAGTCGAGCAGCGGCGCGGTCCGCGTCGCGCGGCCTGTTGCGGTGGCCGAAACCGCCGGCGGACGGGATGATGCGACCGCCATCGTTCGCCTGCGCCAGAACGGCGAAGACAGCCTGTCGCTGACCTTCTACCGCGTCGACGATCTCTCCGGCTCGATCGCCGGCCTGCGGCCGGGTGACGCCGGCTACGCCGCGGCCGCGCAGGCGCGTGCCTATCACTTGGTCGGCGGCGGAACCTCGATCAATGGTCCGGGATATGGCGAGTTCCTTCAGACGGGACTCACCAACATCGATGCCGGCGACCTCGTCGCCATGAAGCTCGTCAACCACAAGAGCGGTGACACTTTTTGGGGATTTTCCCAAGGCAACGAAGTGGTTGCGGGCGAACATGTCGGCCATCTGTGGAGCTATGGCCTCAATACCTGGGGCTGGGAAGATCTAAGGGGTGGCGGCGACCGTGACTTCAACGACCTCGTCGTGCAACTCGACTTTACCAGCCACTCGGGTCACAACTGGCTCGTGTAATCAGCCGGTCAAGCCGCCGCGATCTTCACGTGCTCGGGCTGCACGCCCATCCCGAGTTCGAGAGCGGAGATGAGACGCAGAAGGGCGGAGTTCAGAATCCGCGCTGGCGCGCGCAAGCCGACTGCCGACGACATTTGGCCCGCAGCCTGAGCCATCGGCCATCAGTGGTTTGAAGCTAAGACGTGGCTTCAATGATCAGCGGGACACCCTACTCCAGGATCGCCGCCTCGCCCGGCTTCGCCTTGGCGCGCCTGAGCAGAAAGATCAGCGGCAGCGCGATCAGCGCCACGACCATCATCAGCTTGAAGTCGTTGGCGTAGGCCACGACCATCGCCTGCTTGGTCACCTCGGCGTTGAGCGCGGCGCGGCCGAGCGTGGTCGCCATGTCCCAGATGCGTCCCGGGGCGAGTGCGCTCAGCGCGTCGTTGTACGGCGTCACCTGACCTGCGAGCTCGGCATGCACCAGCTGCGTGTTGCGCGTCAGCAGGAAGATCACCAGCGAGATGCCGATCGAGGAGCCGAGGTTGCGCACCAGGCTGTAGAGGGCCGTTCCCTGGGTGCGCAGGTGGCCCGGCAAGGTCGCAAAGGTGATGGTGCTGAGCGGTACGAACATGAAGCCCAGCCCCAGTCCCTGCAGGATGCCGGTGCGGATCAGCGTCCATTCCGAGACGTCGGGCGTGAAGCGCGTCATCTCCCACAGCACGGCCGCGGTCAGCAGCAGACCCGACGCCAGGAGAATGCGCGGATCGACGCGATTGATCAGGCGGCCGACGATCATCATGGCCACCATCGTGCCCATGCCGCGTGGCGCCAGCACCAGGCCGGCGGTCACCACGGGATAGCCCATCAGGTTCTGCAGGTAGGGCGTGATCAGCGCCAGCGAGGCCAGCAGGATGATGCCGACCACGAAGATGAAGCAAAGCCCGATGGTGAAGTTGCGGTCCTTGAAGATCGACGGGTCGATGAACGGCTGCTTAACCGTAAAGGTCTGCACCAGGAACAGATAGAAGGCGAGCGCGGCCAGCACGGCCTCGATCCAGATCTCTGTCGCGGAGAACCAGTCCAGCTGCTCGCCGCGGTCCAGCATCATCTGCAGCGAGCCGATGGCGATCGACAGCATGGCGAAGCCGAACCAGTCGAAGCTCGTCTTGCTCGTCTTGGTCTCGGCGAGATAGGCCGACAGGCCAAGGAACGTCACGATGCCGATCGGCACGTTGATGTAGAACACCCAGCGCCAGTTGTAGGCCTCGGTCAGCCAGCCGCCCAAGGTCGGGCCCAGGATCGGGCCCACCATGACGCCCATGCCCCACATCGCCATGGCCGAGCCGTGCTTCTCCTTCGGATAGGAATCGAGCAGTACGGCCTGGCTCAGCGGCACCAGCGAGGCGCCGAACAGGCCCTGGACCAGGCGGAACGCCACCATCTCCGGCAGGCTGACGGCAATGCCGCACAGCACCGATGCCGCGGTGAAACCCGCGACGGCGATCAGGAACAGCCGCTTGCGGCCCAACCGCGCCTCGAGGAAGCCGGTGACCGGCGTCGCGATGGCGGCGGCCACGATATAGGAGGTCAGCACCCAGTTGATCTGGTCGGCCGTCGCCGAGAGCGAGCCCTGCATGTAGGGCAGCGCCACGTTGGCGATGGTCGTGTCCAGCGCCTGCATGATCGTGGCCAGCATGATGCACACGGTCAGCAGCGCGAGGTGCTTGGATTTGCTTTGCATGGTCTTCTTCCGGAGCGCGGACCTCCAGGTCCGCTCATGCTCATGAGCGGACCTGGAGGTCCGCGCTCCAATGATCACATCCCCACGAACTGCTTCGCCGCGTCGAACAGGTCGCCGAGATGGCGGCGATGCCCAGTGTCGATCTCGACGGTGGCGCTCATGCCGGTGCGCAGCGGCGGCGCGTCTGCGGGCATCTGCACGTTGAGCCGGATCGGCACGCGCTGCACCACCTTCACCCAGTTGCCGGTGGCGTTCTGCGCCGGCAGCACCGAGAACTCCGTGCCCGTCGCCGGCGCCAGGCTGGTCACCGTGGCCTGCCACTCGCGGCCGGGATAGGCGTCGATGGTGACGACGGCCGCCGCCCCCGCCTTCAGATAAGTGAGGTCGGATTCCTTCGGATTTGCCTCGATCCACACATCGGCCGAGGACACCAGGCTGAACGCGGCCTGCGCCGCCGGCAGGTACTCGCCGACCTGCAGGGCATCGACGTTAGTGACGATGCCGGGGATCGGCGCAGTCACCGTGGTGCGCGAGAGATCGCGGCGCGCCTTGTCGACCTGGGCCTGCGCGGCGAGGTAGTTCGGGTTCTGCTCGATCGGCGCGTCGACGTTGCCGCCGAGCTGCGCCAAGGTCGCGCCGGCATCGTTCTGCGCCATGATCACGCGCTCGCGCGCCGCGTCGAGGTCGCGCTTTGCCTGGTCGAAGGTCGCCTGGGCCGAGACGCCGCGCTTCAGCAGGTCCTGCTGGCGCTGGAAGCCGGTCTCGTAGAAGGCGACGTCGGTCCTGGCCTGCGCAACCTGCGCCAGCTTCTGGCGATAGGTCGCCTGCAGGGTGACGAGCTGGTTGCGCACCGTGCCGAGATTGGCCTCCGCCCCGGCCAGCGCGATCTTGAACGGCTCCTGGTCGAGGGTGAACAGCACCTGCCCCTTCTCGACCTTCTGGCTCTCCTTGACCGAGACGTCGGCCACGATGCCCGACACGTCGGTCGCGACCATGAGCTTGCCGGCATGCACATAGGCGTTGTCGGTCGAGACGTAGCGGCCGCCCGTGGTGTAGGCGAACAAGCCGCCCGCCAGCACGACGACCGGGCCGAGCGCCAGCAGGGCGCGGCGCAGGTTCCGGGGTTGCTTCAGCTTGGCCCCGAGTTTCGCGATGGTCGGGGCCGCAACCTCGTCGGCGAGCCCCAGCCGCCGGAAGAAGTCGCGGTTAGCCATGGCTTGCTCTCCTCTCGCCAACCAACGCCGAAGACTTGGCGATCAAGTTGGTCTTCATGGTGGAAAGAATGTCGAACAGGCGATCGCGATCCTCGTCGCTCACGCCCTGCATCGCCTCGCCGCGCGTCACCGCGCCGACGGAAAAGATGTCGGCCAGCTTCGGGCGCGCGGCCTCGGTCAGCCGCAGCAGCCGGATGCGCCGGTCGGTCGAATGGGCCTGCCGCTCGACCAGGCCCATCTGCTCCAGGCGGTCGACCAGGCGGGTCAGGGTGATCGGCTCGACCTCGAGGATCTCCGCCAGGGCGCCCTGTTGGATGCCGTCGTGCCGCGACAGGTGCGCCAGCACCGAGCACTGCGAGCGCGTGAGCCCGAGCTCGCGCGCATTCTGCTCGAAGCGCTTGCGCATCAGCCGCGCCACGTCATGCAGCAGGAAACCGAGATTCTTGTCGAGATGGTCCATTTGGCTTATTCCTGAGTATGCATAAAATAAGTATGCTTATGAGTTTTTCAAGGTTTTCCTAACCCATTGTACTCATTAACGAATTGGAACCGTACCCCCCGCCTCCGGTGCTTGGAAAATGCGGAGCCGTGGCGCGCGCAGGACCGCGTCGCAGGCGACTTTTTGCTGGCCTGCGTTCGCGTTCTGTACTATACTGCGGTTATCGGTTCAGGCGGCGACGCCGAAGCCTGCGCGCTGGATCGCCTTGCTGATGGCGGGCACGTCGGCGCCGGCCGGCAAGCGCATCTCGCCGCTCTTGAGATCGACCGAAATGGGCGCGGTGCCCGCACCCGTGGCGGCACGCGTGACGGCCTTTACGCAGCCGTCGCAATCCATGCCGGTGACCTTGAGGATGAGTTCTTGAGCCATGTGATATAGCTACGCGCCCGCCGGCCCGGCCGGCAAGGGCAAATACGTGTGGGGTTTTGGTGAGCGGCGACATCGACGATTTTCGCGGTCTTCTGGCCAAGGTGGGCAACGGCGAGACGCTCACCATCGGTGAAGCCGAGCGTGCCTTCGACATCATGACCTCGGGCGACGCGACCCCGGCCCAGATGGGCGCCTTCCTGATGGGCCTAAAGGTGCGCGGCGAGACCGCCCAGGAGCTGGCCGGCGGCGCCCGGGCGCTGCGCGCCAAGATGCAGGGCGTGAAGGCGCCGCCTGGGGCCATCGACATCGTCGGCACCGGCGGCGACCACCACGGCACCTACAACGTCTCCTCGTGCTCGGCCTTCGTGGTTGCCGGCGCCGGCGTGCCGGTGGCCAAGCACGGCAACCGCGCCTTCACCTCCAAGTCGGGGGCGGCCGACGTCCTGTCGGCGCTGGGCATCGGCCTGGAACTGCCGATCGAGAAGCTCGAGCAGGCGCTGGTCGAGGCGCGCATCTGCTTCCTGATGGCGCCCCGCCATCACGGCGCGATGCGCAACGTGGCCGGTCCCCGTGTCGAGCTCGCCCCTTCCCGTACCATCTTCAATCTGCTGGGGCCGATGTCGAACCCGGCCTCGGTGCAGCGCCAGCTGGTCGGCGTGTTCGACCGCCGCTGGCTGAAGCCGGTGGCCGAGGCGCTGGGCCAGCTCGGACTGGAACGCGCGCTGGTCGTCCACGGCCAGGACGGCATGGACGAGCTCACGACGACGGCCAAGAGCTGGGCGGCCTCGCTCGAGGACGGCCCCAATGGCTTTATCGTGCGCGAGATCGAGATCGCACCGGAGGATGTCGGCGTGAAGCGCGCCACCATGGCCGAGCTCAAGGGCGGCGACGCCAACCACAACGCCGACGCCATCAGGGGCGTGCTGCGCGGCGACAAGAGCGCCTTCCGCGACATCGTCATCCTGAACAGCGCGGCGGCGCTGATGGTCGCCGGCAAGGCCAAGGACCTCGGCGAGGGGGCGGCCCTCGCCGCCCAGTCGATCGACTCCGGCAAAGCAGCGGCGGCGCTCGCCACCCTGCAAAGGATCTGCGCATGAGCGATACGCTGACCAGGATCACCGCCGATACGGCCAAGCATGTCGCGGCCTGCAAGGCGCGCCGTCCCTTGGCCGAGGTCGAGGCTGCTGCCAAGGCGGCCGACGCGCCGCGCGGTTTTGCCCGCGCGCTCAAGGCCACGATCGCCGCGGGGCGCTACGGGCTGATCGCCGAGATCAAGAAGGCCTCGCCCAGCAAGGGCCTGATTCGGCCCGACTTCGACCCGCCGTCCCTCGCCCGCGCCTACGAACGCGGCGGCGCAACCTGCCTGTCGGTGTTGACCGACGAGCCTTACTTCCAGGGCAAGGACGAGTTCCTGGTGCAAGCGCGCGCAGCCACCGGGCTCCCGGTGCTGCGCAAGGATTTCATGATCGACCCCTACCAGATCGTCGAGGCGCGGGCGTTGGGTGCGGACTGCGTGCTGCTGATCATGGCCTGCCTGGACGATGCGCTGGCGGCCGATCTCGCCAGGCTCGCGCATCGCTGGGGCATGGACGTGCTGGTCGAGGTGCACGACGCGGCCGAGCTCGACCGGGCGCTGCGCATCGACAGCGATCTTGTCGGCGTCAACAACCGCAATCTCAAGACGCTCGCCGTCGATCTCGCGACGACCGAGCAGCTGGCGCCCAAGGTGCCCAAGGATCGCGTGCTGGTGGCCGAGAGCGGGTTGGGCTCGCCGGCCGACCTTTTGCGCATGTCCAGGGTCGGCGCCTCGGCCTTCCTGATCGGCGAAAGCTTCATGCGCAAGCCGGACGTCGAGGCGGCGGTGCGCGAGATCCTGATGCGTGAGGCTGCCGCGGCATGAGCAAGAAGAAGATGCTCACCCACTTCGACGAGCGCGGCAATGCGCACATGGTCGATGTCGGCGCCAAGGACGTCACCGAACGGGTCGCCGTGGCGCGCGCCAGCGTCCGCATGCTGCCGGCGACGCTGAAGCTGATCGCGACCAAGAAGGCCGCCAAGGGCGACGTGCTGGCGGTGGCCCAGTTGGCCGGCATCATGGCCGCAAAGAAGACGCCCGACCTGATTCCGTTGTGCCATCCGCTTGCGCTGAACTCGGTCGACGTGAAGCTCTCGCTCGACGCCAAGCGCAACGCCGTCGACATCGAGGCGACCTGCAAGCTGAAGGGCCGCACCGGCGTCGAAATGGAGGCGCTGACGGCGGCCTCGGTCGCGGCGCTCACCGTCTACGACATGTGCAAGTCGGTCGACCGCGGCATGGTGATTTCCGACGTCCGGCTCCTACATAAGTCGGGCGGCAAATCCGGAACCTACGACTCACGCGGATGCTCACCGTAAAAGACGCCCACGCCCGCGTGATCGCGGCCTTCGATGCGCTGCCGGCCGAGATGGTGTCGGTGTCCGACGCGGCCGGCCGCGTGCTGGCGGTCTCGCCCGAAGCGCGCCTGACGCAGCCGCCCGCCGATCTCTCGGCCATGGACGGCTACGCCGTGCGCGCCGAGGACGTGCCGGCCGCGCCGACGACGCTCAAGCTCGTCGGCCAGGCGCCGGCCGGCGGCTCCTACGACCGCGCGCTGAAGCCCGGCGAGACGGTGCGCATCTTCACCGGCGGGCCGCTGCCCATGGGCGCCGACGCCATCGTCATCCAGGAAGACACCAAGGCTGACGGAACGGCGATCACCATCCTCGAGGCGCCGCGCATCGGCCGCCACATCCGCAAGGCCGGGCTCGACTTCACGGCGGGCGATCGGCCGTTCGCGGTCGGCCGCACGCTGACGGCGCGCGACGTGGCGCTGGCGGCGGCCATGAACCTGCCGTGGCTGTCGGTCCACCGGAAGCCCAGGGTCGCGATCCTGTCGACGGGCGATGAGCTGGTAATGCCGGGCGAGCCGGTCGGCCGCAACCAGATCGTCTCCTCCTCCGGCATCGCCGTGGCCGCGGTGGTGCGCGCCTGGGGCGGCGACCCCACTCTGTTCGACATCGCGCGCGACGACGCCGCGCTGATCGAGAACCGGATCGCCGCCGGCGCCCAGCACGACCTTCTGATCACCCTGGGCGGCGCCTCGGTCGGCGACCACGACCTGGTCCAGGCCGCGCTCAAGGCGCAGGGCTTCGCCATGGATTTCTGGCGCATCGCCATGCGTCCGGGAAAGCCGCTGATGTTCGCCGCCAAGGATCGCGCCCGCGTGCTCGGCCTGCCGGGCAACCCGGTGTCGACCATGGTCTGCGCGCTCCTGTTCCTGAAGCCCGCGATCGACCGCATGCTGGGCCAGCCGGGCGACCTTGTGGCGACCCAGGCCGCGCGCCTTGCCGTCGACGTGAAGGTGAACGACACCCGCGAGGACTACGTCCGCTCCAAGCTTACACGCACCGCCGACGGTTTACTGGTGGAACCACATCCGGTGCAGGACAGCTCCATGCTCTCGGTGCTGGCCGCGTCGTCCGCACTGATGGTCCGGCCGGCGCACGACCCCGCGCGCAAAGCGGGAGATACGGTGCAAGTCATCGATCTTTCTGTTCTCCCAGGCTCCTACTGATCCCCTCTCAGCGCTGCGCTGTCCCCGATATCCTCGGGATAAGTTGACATTGCGAAAGAACTAAACTAGAACATGTGTCGGGTTTCAGGATTTGTTCCGAAATCTGGTAGGCAGTCTGGGGAGAAGACGGTGTTAACCCGCAAGCAAAATGAACTGCTGATGTTCATCAACAAGCGCCTCAACGACGACGGTGTGTCGCCGTCGTTCGATGAAATGAAAGAGGCGCTTCGTCTGAAATCGAAGTCGGGCATCCATCGCCTGATCACCGGTCTGGAAGAGCGCGGCTTCCTGCGTCGCCTGCCGCATCGTGCGCGGGCTCTGCAGGTTCTGAAGCTGCCCGACGCTGCGGCGATGCCTGCAGCCAACGTGACGCCGCTGCTCAGCCGGCCGGGTCTCGCCGAGAGCCGCGAAGGCTTCGTGCCGCAGATCATCCGCGGCGAGAAGGTGCCGCTGGCCGGCGCCATCCAGGTCGCCAACGAGGCGCAGGCGCTCAGCCTCCCGCTCTACGGCCGGATCGCCGCCGGTACGCCCATCGAGGCGCTGCGCGACAACTCCACGACCGTCGACGTGCCGGTGACGCTCCTGAGCTCGGGCGCGCACTATTGCCTGGAAGTCCAGGGCGATTCGATGGTCGAGGCCGGCATCCACAACGGCGACATCGCCATCATCAAGAGTTCCGACACCGCCGAATCGGGCGAGATCGTCGTCGCCCTGATCGACGACGCCGAGGCCACTCTGAAGCGCCTGCGCAAGAAGGGCGCCTCGATCGCGCTCGAACCCGCCAACGCCGCCTACGAAACACGGATCTTCGGACCGGATCGGGTCAAGATCCAGGGCAAGCTGGCCGGGCTGTACCGCCGCTACAACTGATTCTTCGTCAGTTGCAATCAGCATAAGGTCCTTCGGGGCAACCGGCATCGTGAAGGTGCCGTAGGAGATGAAGCCCGGCCACCCCTTCGTCGCCTACTGCTGACCTCAGATCCCCGGCGCCTTCACCGGCGCGGCCTGACGGCTCGGGCTGCCGGGCACCCACGGCCGGTCGCCGCGGCGGGCGTTGGCGGTCTCGCGGCGCACGCCCTGCTCGTCGAGCCACAGCGCCTGCGCCCCCTCGCGCCAGGCATCGCGGCGATCGATCACCAGCCGCGGCCCGCGGCAACGGCCCTGGGCGTCGACGGTCGAGAGGACGATGTCGGCATTGGCGCAGGCCTCGGCGAGCCGCCGGTCGTCGCTCACCAGGGCGATGCGCCACAGCCCCTTGCGCCAGCGGCAGAGGCCGGTGCGGCAGCCCAGACCGGCGGCCTCCTCGTCGGCGCTGGCGAGCCAGCGCTTGGCGCCCTCCTGGCCGCTGCGCCGCGCCCAGGTGTCGGCAACGAAGCGGTCGACGCGGGCGGAGGCGACATGGACCACGCCCTTGTCGTCGCGCAGGCCGAGCACGCGGCCGTCGTCGCTCATCAGCAGGTCGGGCGCCGGCGGCGGGCCGAGCAGCAGGCCGGTCACGACGACCGGCAGCCCGACAAAGCGCCAGCGATGGCGCCACAGGCAGAACCACAGGCCGCCGACGGTGATCAGCCACAGGCTGGCGCCCGGCATCGACGGCACCAGGGTCGCCGCATCGGGCCAGTTGCCGACGTACTTGGCGATGGCGTTCAGCCAATCGACGCCCCAGCCCATGGGCACCAGGGCGATGCGCTCCAGCCCGAGCGGCATCAGCAGCATCGCCAGAAGCCCCCACGGCATGATCCAGAAGCCGGTGAGCGGCACGCCGAACAGGTTGGCGACGACGCCGAGCAGCGACAGGCGGTTGAAGTGGTAGGCGGCGAAGGCGCCGGTCGCGATCGAGGCGATCAGAGTGGTGGCGAGGCTGGCCGCGACGGCGGCGCCGAGCCGCCACAGCCAGCGATGGCGCGCGCGGTCCGCGCGTTCGTGCAGCCGGCGGCGCCATCCCGCAGCGGCTTCCCACGCGGCAATGAGCGCGACCACGGCGGCGAACGACATCTGGAACGAGGCGCCGGTCAGCGATTCGGGCGCGATCGCGAGCACGATCACCGCCGACCAGGCGATCAGGCGGAGCGACAGGGCCGTGCGGTCGAGCAGGATGGCGAGCAAGGCGAAGCCCGCCATGGCGCAGGCGCGCTGGGCCGGCACGGGCGCGCCGGCGAGCGCGGTGTAGAACAGCGCCACCATCAGGGCGAGCACAGCCGCGATCTTCTTGGCGTCGATGCGCAAGGCGAGCGGCGGCACGAGCGCGATGCCGTGGCGCACCAGGCCCATCACCAGGGCGACGACGAACACGATGTGCAGGCCCGAGATCGACAGGATGTGGGCCAGGCCCGAATCGCGCATCGCCTGGGCGATGTCCTTGTCGACCGCGGTCTGCTCGCCGGCGAGCAGGGCTGCGACCACGCCGCCTTCGGGCCCGGGCAGCGCCTTCATGATGCGCTCGACGACGTCGGCTCGGAGCGCATCGATGGCGCGGACGAAGCCGTCGGGCTTGCCGGGGGCGATCACCGCCGCCGGCGCCAGCGCATAGCCCACCGCGCCGAGTTGCTGGTACCAGGCGACGCGCTGGAAATCGAAGGCGCCGGGCGACGCCGGTCCGCCGGGCGGCGAGATGTTGGCCAGCACCAGGATGCGGTCGCCGACATGCAGCGGCGGTGCGCCCTTGCTCAGCGTCACGCGCAGCCGCAGCGGCGTCATCTCCGGTGGCGGCACGCCGCCGCCCTTCAGCCGCACCGCCTCGAGCACGACCCGCACACCCTCAGGCAGGCGCTGGATGTCGGCGATGCGGCCCTCGACATTGACGTTGAACAGGGGCCGGCTGAGCGTCGGCGCGGCAAGGCTCGCGGTGCGCCAGGCGATCAGGCCGAAGCCCACGGCCGCGGCGACCAGCCCGATCGCCACGGCGCGCGCGAGGCTGCCGGCCGGCGCGAAGAACACCAGCACGAGGGCGACGGCGGTCAGTACCGGACCCAGCCACAGGGCAGGTTCGCTCGGCAGCTCGAAGTAGATCGCGATGCCCAGGCCCAGCGCCACCGGCAGCCACAGCATCCAGCGGCTGCGCTCGGCATCGAGCTGGTCCAGGATCCAGGCACGTGCCCCCGCCACGCCGTCTCCCCAGTTCAGTTGCACGTTGCGTTGTTTGACAGTGTCCGGACGCTCGCCTACCTACGGCGCGCTTTTTCGGCCGAAATGCGGCAAAACCCGCGCGACCCCTGAACAATGACCATCGTTACCCGCTTCGCCCCCTCGCCCACCGGCTTTCTCCATATCGGCGGCGCGCGGACGGCGCTCTTCAACTGGCTGTACGCCCGCCATCACGGCGGCAAGTACCTGCTGCGCATCGAGGACACCGACCGCGCGCGCTCGACGCCCGCTGCCGTCGAGGCGATCATCGACGGCCTGTCGTGGCTCGGCCTCGATTGGGACGGCGACGTCATCTACCAGTTCCCGCGCGCCGAGCGGCACGCCGAGGTCGCGCGCCAGATGCTGGCCGTGGGCAAGGCGTACTACTGCTACGCCTCGCCCCAGGAACTGCAGGAGATGCGCGACGCCCAGAAGCGCGCCGGCGTGCCGATGCGCTACGACGGCCGCTGGCGCGATCGCGATCCGAAGGACGCGCCGCCGGGCGTGGCGCCGGTCATCAGGCTGAAGGCGCCGCAGAACGGCCAGACCGTGATCCAGGACGCCGTGCAGGGCGAGGTCAAGGTCGAGAACGCCCAACTCGACGACATGATCCTGCTGCGCGCCGACGGCACGCCGACCTACATGCACGCCGTCGTCGTCGACGACCACGACATGGGCGTCACCCACGTGATCCGCGGCGACGACCATCTCAACAATGCCTTCCGGCAGTTGCAGATCATCAAGGCCATGGGCTGGCCAGAGCCGGTCTACGCCCACATCCCGCTGATCCACGGCGCCGACGGCGCCAAGCTCAGCAAGCGCCACGGCGCGCTCGGCGTCGACGCCTATCGCGACATGGGCTTCTTGCCGGAAGCGCTGCGCAACTACCTGCTGCGGCTGGGCTGGGGCCACGGCGACGACGAGATCATCTCGACCAAGCAGGCGATCGAATGGTTCGACCTGCCGGGTGTCGGCCGCTCGCCGTCGCGCTTCGACACGGTGAAGCTCACCAACCTGAACGCGCACTACCTGCGCGAGACGCCGGACGCCGAGCTGTTGCCGCTGGTGCTGCCGCTCATCGAGAAGGCCCTGATGCAGCCGGTCGACGCGGCCGGCCGCACGCGCGTCGAGCGCGGCATGAACGGCGTCAAGCCGCGCTCGCGCACGTTGATCGAGCTTGCCGACAACCTCGCCTTTTACGCCCGCGACGGCGCACCGCCGATCGCCGACGACAAGGCGCGCGCCCTGCTCACGGCCGACAGCAAGGCGCTGTTGGGACGGCTCGCGGCCGCCTTCGACGGCGTCGCCGACTGGAACGAGAAGGCCCTCGAGGAGGCCGTGCGCACCTTCGCCGAGACCGAGAACGTCAAGCTGGGCCAGGTCGCCCAGCCCCTGCGCGTGGCGCTCACCGGCTCGACCGCGTCGCCCGGCATCTTCGAGGTACTGGCGATCCTGGGACCCGCCGAGGCCAAGACGAGATTGCTGGCCGCCGCCGGATAGAATCGGGCCCGGCGCCCTCGCCACAATCCGGCAATGGCTGCGCGCGTCTGGATCTGGCTGCTCTCGCTCTCCGTCCTGTGGGGCGGTTCGTTCTTCTTCGCCAAGGTGGCGCTGGGCGAGCTCGGCCCGTTCACCCTGGTGTTCGTCCGGGTGTCGTTGGCGGCGTTGGCGCTTGCTCTGGTCGTGCCGTTGCGGCGCGGCGCGCCATGGCCCGACTATTTCGCCATGGGCTTCCTGAACAACGCCCTGCCCTTCAGCCTGATCTTCTGGGGCCAGACCGAGATCGCCTCGGGATTGGCCTCGATCCTCAACGCCACCACGCCGCTCTTCACCCTGGTCGTCGCGCACTTCCTCACGGCGGACGAGAAGATCGACCGAACCAAGATCGCATCCCTGCTGACGGGCCTTGCAGGCGTCGTCGTGCTGATCGGACCAAGCGCCCTGGTCGGCGGCTCGGCGCTGTGGGGTCAGGCAGCGTGCCTGGCGGCCGCCCTCTCCTACGCCTTTGCCGGCGTGTATGGCCGGCGGTTCCGGCGCATGGGGATCGCGCCGACCGAGGCGGCGGCGGGACAAGTCACGGCCAGTGCAGTGTTGATTCTTCCGATCATGTTGATCGTCGACCAGCCCTGGCTGCTGCCCGCGCCGCCATCGCTCACTGTGTGCCTGGCGCTGGTCGCCCTGGCGCTGTTGTCGACGGCGCTGGCCTACGTCCTCTATTTCCGCATCCTCGAGGCCGCCGGCGCCACCAACCTGCTGCTAGTCACGTTCCTGATCCCGGTCACCGCCATTCTTCTGGGTGCAGCGGTGCTGGGCGAGCGGCTCGAGCCCCGGCACTTCGCCGGAATGGCCCTGATCGGGGTCGGATTGGCCCTGATCGACGGCCGGATCGCACGGATGCTGCGGGCCGCGAAATAGCGGCCAGCCAGCACAATTGCGCCTCCGGAGGGGGCTTGTTAGGGTGCCCCCGAACCCGTGAAATCGAGCTGAAAGAGTGAGCTATGGCCAAGTCGACCGCTACGCTGACTGATAACGAAACCGGCAAATCCTACGAGTTTCCCATCATCCACGGGACGGTCGGACCGCGTCTGGTCGACATCCGCAAGATGTACGGCGAATCGGATATGTTTACCTACGATCCGGGCTTCACTTCGACCGGCTCGTGCGGCTCCAAGATCACCTACATCGACGGCGACCAGGGTGTCCTGCTCTACCGCGGTTACAACATCGCCGAGCTGGCCGAGCAGAGCGACCACATGGAGGTCTGCTACCTGCTGATGAAGGGCGAGCTGCCGACCAAGGCCCAGAAGGAGAAGTTCACCCGCGACATCACGCTGCACACCATGGTGCATGAGCAGCTCAGCCAGTTCTATCGCGGCTTTCGGCGCGACGCCCATCCGATGGCGGTGTGCTGCGGCGTGGTCGGCGCCATGGCGGCCTTCTATCACGACTCGCTCGACATCCATGATCCGCACCAGCGCATGGTCGCGTCCTACCGCCTGGTCGCCAAGATGCCGACCATCGCCGCCATGGCCTACAAGTATTCGGTCGGCCAGCCGTTCGTCTATCCGCGCAACGACCTCAGCTACGCCGCCAACTTCCTGCGCATGATGTTCTCGGTGCCGGCCGAGGAGTACGAGATTAACCCGGTGCTCGAGAAGGCCGTCGACCGCATCCTGATGCTGCATGCCGACCACGAGCAGAACGCCTCGACCTCGACGGTGCGTCTGGCCGGGTCCTCGGGCGCCAACCCGTTCGCCTGCATCGCCGCCGGCATTGCCTCGCTGTGGGGCCCGAGCCACGGCGGAGCCAACGAGGCCGTCATCAACATGCTGAACGAGATCGGCGGCAAGCAGAACATCCCGGGCTTCCTGAGCCGCGTGAAGGACAAGCAGGACCACACACGCCTGATGGGCTTCGGCCATCGCGTCTACAAGAACTACGATCCGCGCGCCAAGGTCATGCGACAGACCTGCCACGAGGTGCTGACCTCGCTCGGCATCACCCACGACCCGCTGCTCGAGCTCGCCATGGAGATGGAGCAGATCGCGCTCAAGGACGACTACTTCATCTCCAAGAAGCTCTACCCGAACGTCGACTTCTACTCGGGCATCATCTTCCGGGCGATCGGCATCCCGACCTCCATGTTCACCGTGCTGTTCGCCGTCGCGCGCACCGTCGGCTGGATCTCGCAGTGGAACGAGATGATCGAAGACCCCGACCAGAAGATCGGCCGCCCGCGCCAGCTCTACAACGGCCAGACCGAGCGGCCCTACAAGCCGCTGCACATGAGAGGCTAAGAAACACCGGTTCGCTATCCTGGGAGGAAAGCGAGACATGGCACGATCATCGCGAGGGCCGCGCCAGGCAACGACCTGGGCGGCCGAGCAGAACACCCGGCCGCTGCCGCGCATCGTGCGGCTCGGCCGGCCGGCCAACGACAATGTGCGTCAGCTCCGACCGCTGACGCTCGCCTTGTACGGGACGTTCGCTGCCGCCATCGCCCTATTCGCGCTGGTGCACTGGCAACTGATTTAGGATCTGGCGCCGCGAGTCCGCTGCTGGCGCGCCAGCGCCGCCTCGTCGTCCCAGGTCAGCTTGCCAGCGCGCACCAGCAGGGCGCCGTCGACCAGCACGTCGCGCACCGCGCGCGGATTGAGCGAATAGATCAGATTCGCCGCCGGATGGTGCGCCGGCGTGGCCTCCAGCCTGTTGCCGTCGAACACGACGATATCGGCGCGCTTGCCCACTTCGATGCTGCCCAAAAGCCCGTCGAGGCCGAGCGCACGCGCGCCGTCGATCGTCAGCATGCGCACCATCTGCTGAACCGGCAGCGCCTGCGGATCGTCGGCCCGCATCTTGCCGACCAGCGCGGCGAGCCGGGCCTCGGCCAACATGTCCATGGCGTTGTTCGAAGCGGTCCAGTCGGTGCCGAGCCCGATCGGCACACGGCCAGCCAGGCGCGCCAGCGGCAGGGTCCGCGCCTCGATCTTGAGGTTGCTGGCCGGGCAATGGGCGATGGCGATGCCGTGGGCCGGCCAGGCGTCGAATTCCGCGTCGCTGAGATAGATCGCATGCGCGGCGACGGTGCTGGGCGTCGCGAGGCCGGTCGCGACCAGGCAAGCGAGCGCCCCGTCATGGCCGCGCCGGCGGACGGCGGCGACCTCCGGCTCGTTCTGGGCGACATGGATGAAGACCCGCGCACCGGTCTTCTCGGCACGCCGCGCGCATTCCTTCAGCAGTGCGTCTGAGCAGGTGTCGAGGGCGTGCGGGGCGATGCCGGCGAAAACGCGGCGGCGTGGGTCGGCGCCATAGCGCTCGATCACCGCGTCGGCTGTCTTCCAGTCCGCCGGCGCCCTGGCATCCACCAACGAATGGCCGACCACAGCGCGGATGCCCGATGCCTCGATGCCCGGCGCGATGCGGTCCATGTTGCCCAGCCGGTCGGCGATGCAGGTGACGCCGTTCAGCAGGAACTCCGCACAGGCGGCGCGTACAGAAAGCACATGGTCCTCGACCGTGAAGCTCTCCTGACCGGGCATCGCATAGCCTGCCGACCAGAATTCGCGCGGCTGGTCCTCTGCCATGCCGCGATAGAAGGCGGTCGCGGCATGGGTGTGCACGTTGACCAGACCCGGCGTGATCAGAGCCTCGCTGCAGTCGATCTCAGTGTCGCCCGGCCGGGCCAGGCTGCCCGTCCGGCCAATTGCCGCGATGCTGTCGCCCTCGATCCGGATGTCGGCCGACGGCAGGAATTCGTTGGCGGCATTGACCGTGAGGACGGCGCCGCCGGTGAGAACGATCGACATGTCAGGCCTTCCTCCGCCGCCTTGACCGACGCGGCGGCGCGGCCAGAAAATCCGCGAACGTGCCCAGCCGCTCGCTGATGTGATTGATCATCAGCCGCGCCGGCGGCGACAGTCGGCGATAGCGCGGCACCAGGATGCCGATGCGGCTCTGCGCCAGGCCTGGCTCGACCAGCGGCACATGCACCAGCTCGCCGCGGCGGATCTCCTCGATGAAGCCGATCGGCGTGAAGAAGCCGATGCCGAGGCCCGAGCGGATTACCTGGCGCATGAACTCGATGGAGTTGGAGACGATGCGCGGCGACAGGCGCGCGCCCGAGCCCGCGAATTCCATGGCCATGATGGCGTCGAGCAGCCAGCGGTCCTGCAGCATGACCACGGGATGGCCGACGCACTCGGTCAAGGTCAACGACTTTCGCCCGGCCAGCGGATGGTCGGGCCGCATCAGCGCGCCGACCGCCGTCGGAAACTCCGCGATGACGTCGACGCCGCGGTGCCGGGCATCGACGAACAGCACGCCAAAATCGTTGTCGCCCGATCGCAGCGCCTCGCCAATCTCGCTGGGATGCACCGCGAGGACGGTGAAGGTCACCTTGGGATGGCGCGCCGACATCTCGTTGACGACCTCGGGCAGGAAACGCACCAGCATCGATTCCAGCGAGATGATGCGGACGTCGCCGCTCACCGTGCCGCCGAGGCTGGCGATCTCCGCCCGCGTGCGCTGGTACTCGTTCTGCGTCTCACGCACGTGGCGCAGCAGCAATTCGCCAGCTGCCGTCGGGCGCACACCGCTGCGGCCGCGCTCGAACAGCGTCACGCCCATCTCGTCCTCGAGCCGCAGGATCTGCCGGTTGACCGCCGACGAGGCAACGCTCAGCGCATCGGCCGCCTTGCGGATCGAACCGTGGCGCGCGACATGGTCGAAGTAGCGCAGGACCGCGGCATGCATGGCGAATTCGGCCTCCCCATCGGCCTTGGGCGGGCGATGCCGAAATGGCAGCACACCGCGCGAATTAATGTTCTTTTCTAGAGCACTGCCCGTCAATAGCGTTTCACCGGGGAACGACGAAGGGGAAGTCGCCATGCGCCAGCTCGGTTCCAGCATCCGCCGCCGCTCACTGCTCAAGACCGGAGCGGCCGCCACCGGTTTTGCCGCCGCCGGCCTCCTGCACGCAGGCGGCTTCGCCCAGACCAAGACCCAGACGGTCAACCTCCAGCTCGGCTGGCTCGCCGGCAATAACCAGATCGGCGAGGTCGCTGCCAAGCAGCTCGGCTACTTCGAGGAAGAGAAGCTCAACGTCGTGATCCATCCCGGCGGGCCCAGCATCGACGGCGTCGCCGTGGTCGCCTCGGGCCGCCACGACATCGGCCAGGTCTCGTCCAGCCCCTCCCTGATGCTGGCGGCTTCGCAGAAGATCCCGGTGATGTGCTTCGCCACCGGCCTGCAACAGCATCCCTACGCCTATTTCTCGTTACCCAAGAAGCCGGTGCGGGCGCCCAAGGACCTTATCGGCAAGAAGGTCGGCATCCAGGCGACCGCCAAGGTCCTCCTGAATGCCCTGATGAAGAAGCACGGCATCGCCGAGAAGGACGTCGAGATCGTGATCATCGGCTCGGAGATGACGCCGATCCTGACCGGCCAGACCGACGTGGTGAGCGGCTGGATCACCAATACCACGACCTTGAAGCCGCTCGGTGCCGACCGCATCGACCTCCGTCTGTGGGACGCCGGCGTGCGGCTCTACGCCCTGCCCTACTACGCCACCAAGACCACGATCGAGAAGAAGCCCGAAATGCTGGCGGCCTACGTCCGCGCCGCCTCGCGCGGTTGGGAATATGCGCTCAAGAATCCCGACAAGGCCGCGGCGATGCTGGTCAAGGAGTACTCCAACCTCAACCTCGCCGACGAGGTCGAGGGCAGCAAGGTGCTGCTCACCTTCGCCTTCAACGCCAACACGCAGGCCAACGGCTGGGGCGCTTTCGATCCGGCGATCTGGCAGGAACAGATCGCGCTCTATGATGAGCTGAAGCAGTTCTCCGCCGGCGCTCCCAAGGTCGAGGATGTGATCACCACCAAGATCCTCGAAGCCACCAAGGGCGCCCGCGCCAAGGTCGGCTGATCCGATGGCCGTCGCCGTCCAGTGCGAGCGGATCACCGTGCGCTTCACCACGGAGCGCGGCACGGTCACGGCGCTGGAGAATATCGACCTCACGATCCCGCGTGGTAGCTTCCTCACGTTGCTGGGTCCGTCAGGCTGCGGCAAGTCGACGTTGCTGCGGGTGATGGCCGACCTGATAGAACCCACCGGCGGGCGGATCTCCGTGCTGGACGATGCGCCCGCGATCGCCCGGCAGAACCGCGAGATCGGCTTCGTCTTCCAGGACGCCGCCCTCCTGCCCTGGCGGACGGTGCTCGAGAACGTAACGCTGCCGCTCGAAGTCGGCGGCGGCAGGGCTTTGCCCGGCGCGCGCTCGCCACAGGATCTGCTGGCCCTGGTCGGCCTCACCGGCTGGGAGCAGGCCTATCCGCACGAGCTGTCGGGCGGTATGCGCCAGCGCGTGGCGATCGCCCGCGCCCTGGTCTCGGCCCCGCGGTTGCTGCTGATGGACGAGCCGTTCGGCGCCCTCGACGAGATCACCCGTGATCGTCTGAACGAGGAACTGCTGCAGGTCTGGGAATCGACCGGCACCACGATCGTGTTCGTCACCCACTCGATCTACGAGGCGGCTTTCCTCGGGCAGAAGGTCCTGCTGCTGGCGGCCCGCCCGGGCCGGGTGCGCGAGCTGGTGCCGGTCACCCTGCCGACGCCGCGGCGGCTGGCGATGCGCGAGACGCCGGAGTTCGTGGCCCTCGCCGGGCATTTGCGCCGCGTGCTGGAGACCTGCTGATGGCGAACCAGGCCGAACCGGTCACCATGGCCGCCGCCTTCGCCGCGGATGCCGAGGCGCAGGCGCGTTTCCGCGCCCACAAGCGCTATCTCGCCTGGCGCGGCCGCCTGCTGCCGGTCGCCGCCGTGGCAATCTTCCTGCTGCTGTGGTGGCAGGCGGTCGAGATCTTCGACATCCAGCCGTTCATTGCGCCCTCGCCGGTCGCGGTGGCGAAAGTGCTCTACGAGCGCTTCGACATGCTGATGGCCAACCTGCTGCCGACGGCGATCGAGGCCGTTTCCGGCTTCATCCTGGGCAACCTGGCCGCCATCACGCTGGCCACCACCTTCGTCTACCGCAAGACCATGGAAGAGGCGCTGTTCCCCATCGCCGTGATGGTCAACACCATTCCGGTCGTCGCCAAGGCGCCGATCCTGGTGCTGCTGCTGGGCAACGGCATGGAGCCCAAGATCGCCATCGCGGCCATCATCTGCTTCTTCCCGACCCTGGTGAACATGACGCGCGGCCTGCGCGACGTGCGCGCCGAGCAGCTCGAATTGATGCGCATCCTGTCGGCCACGCCGAGCGAGGTCTTCCTGCGCATTCGCGTGCCGAACGCCCTGCCCTACCTGTTCTCCGCCCTGAAGATCGCCGCGTCCACGGCCGTGATCGGCGCCATCGTCGGCGAATGGATCGGATCGACCAAGGGCATCGGCGCGCTGATCATCCAGTCGACCTACAATTTCGATTCGCCGCTGCTTTACGCCACCATCGTCGTCGGCTCGACCTTTTCGGCCGTGTTTTTCGGCGTCATCTCGCTCGCCGAGAAGCGCCTGCTGCGCTGGAACGTGACGCACAACGCCTGATCCCTCTCGTCTCGCCAAGGAGGCCTCATGACCTCGACCCCCCAGTTCATCCGTGAGCCGGCCGGCCAAGTGCCCGTCGCCGCCGTGTCCGACCTCGTCGTTGTCGGCGGCGGCCCGGCAGGCATCGCCGCGGCGCTGGCCGGTGCCCGCAACGGCCTCAGCGTCACCTTGCTGGAGCGGTATCCCTATCTCGGCGGCCTGGCGTCCGGCGGCATGGTCCTGGTGCTCGACGACATGTGCAACGGCCAGGAGATCGCCGTGCGCGGCCTCTGCGCCGATCTCATCGCCCGACTGGAGCGGCTCGGCCTGGCCGTGACTCCGCCCGAGGCCGACCGCCGCTCCCATGTCGACATGTGGCGCAAATGGTCGCGCTGGGGCGTCTTCGACTTCACCTCGCATCAGAAGCCGCAGCCCATCGTCTATGCCGCGGCCTTCGATCCGGACGGCTTCAAGCGCGTGTCCAACGACATGATCGCCGAGGCCAAGGTCAACCTGCGCCTGCACAGCTGGTTCAGCCGCGCCATCGTAGAGGACGGCGCTGTCAAAGGCGTCATCTGCGAGAGCAAGGAAGGCCGCCAGGCCATCCTCGGCAAGATCGTCGTCGACGCCACCGGCGACCTCGACGTCGCCGCCTCGGCCGGCGCACCGTTCATCGAAGGCGCCTACATCGTCACAACCGTGTTCCGGCTGGGCGGCGTCGACGTCGAGACCGCCGAGCGCTTCGAGTACGAGGAGCCCGACGCCTTCAAGGCGATCGACCGCGAGGCCAAGCGCCTGATCGGCGGTTCGTGGGACAAGTGGTGGCTGAAGACGCCGCTGCCC
Organism: Reyranella sp.; assembly: GCA_019750135.1. Lineage (GTDB taxonomy): Bacteria > Pseudomonadota > Alphaproteobacteria > Reyranellales > Reyranellaceae > Reyranella. The sequence goes on from JAIEOV010000062.1 coordinate 155,942, forward strand.
GGCGTCGTCTGGTGCAACTGCCCGCACATGGCCAACTACGACGGCCTCAAGGTCGAGGACCTGACACGCGCCGACTTCGAAGGCCGCAAGCGCATCGCCAACCTGGTCGACTACCTGCATGCCAAGATGCCCGGCTTCGCCGACTGCTTCGTGGTCGACGTGGCGCCCCAACTTGGCATCCGCCAGACCAGGCTGCTCGAGGGCCTCTATGTCGTGACCAAGGAGGACGTCACGGAGCGTCGGCACTTCGCCGACAGCGTGGCGCGCGGCCGCGACTACTACACACCCTACCGCTCGTTGCTGCCGCGCGCAGTCAACGGCCTGATCGTCGCCGGCCGGCATTACTCGGCGACGTCGTCGGCCCAGCGCATGTCGCGCGAGATCCCGCCCTGCATGGCGATGGGCGAGGCCGCCGGCGAAGCGGCGGCGCTGGCGCTGGAAAGCGGCGTCGACCTCAACCGCGTCGACGTCGGCAAGCTGCAGGCCCGCCTGCGCGACCGCGGCGCCGATCCGGGAGACCGGCCATCGGCCAACGCCACCGTCCTGAGAGCCGCCGAATGAGCCTCGCCCAGCCCCTCACCGGCATCAAAGTGCTCGATTTCACGCAGGTCATGATGGGACCGTGCGCCACGCAGATGCTCGCCGACTACGGCGCCGACGTCATCAAGATCGAGCGGCCGGGCGCCGGCGACCTGTCGCGAACGTCGCTGGCCGACGATCCGGACGGGCTCAACAACCCGGTGTTCCGGAGCCTCAACCGCAACAAGCGCTCGATCGCCCTCGACCTGCGCGGCGAGGCCGGCAAAGCGGTCATCTACGATCTGGTGAAGACCGCCGACGTGGTGGTGAACAACTTCCGTGCCGGCGTCATGGATCGCATGGGCTTCGGGTACGAGGCGCTGTCGAAGATAAACCCACGCATCATCTGCGCCTTCGGCTCGGGCTTCGGCCAGAGCGGGCCGCTGTCGCACAAGGGCGGCCAGGATATCCTGGCCCAGGCGCTGAGCGGCGTGATGGCGCGCAAGCCCGACCAGAGCCTGCCGACGTCGATCTATGCCACGGCGCTGGCAGACTATTCGGCGGGAATGCACCTCGTGCAGGGCATCCTGCTGGCCTTGATGCAGCGCGAGAAGACCGGCGTCGGCCAGGCCCTCTCGGTGTCGCTCTACGATTCCATGCTGGCCATGCAGATGCAGGAAGCGGCGATGTGGCTGCAGCGCAAGCGCGAGCTGAACTGGGGCGCCTTCCCGCTGACCGGCGTGTTCGAGACAACCGACGGCGCGCTGGTGGTCGTCGGCGCCTTCAAGGCCAATCCGCTGCAGGACATCTGCCGCGCCTTCGGCCTGCCCGACCTGTCGGCCGACCCGAACTACGCCACCTTCGCCAAGCAGATGGAGAACAAGGCGGAACTGCACCGCCTGTTCCGCAGCAAGCTCTCGACGGACACGACCGCGCACTGGATCGCCAGGCTCGAGGAGCAGGACCTGCTGTGCGCGCCGGTGCAGTCCCTGGGAGAGGCCTTGGCGTCCGAGCAGACCGTTGCCAACAACATGATCGTGTCGGTCGACGCCGACGGCAGCGGTCGCAACGAGCCGCTGAAGCTGGTCGCCTCGCCGATCACCATGGATGCCTCGGCGTTCCGGCTGCGCCACGCACCGCCAAGCCTCGGCGAGCACGGCACGGAGATCCTGGACGAGTTGGGCTATGCGCCCGACCGCATCGCCGAGCTGCGCAAGGGCAAGGTGCTTTCATGACCATCCGCTTCGCCGTGGAGAACCACGTCGCGCGCGTCACGATCGACCGGCCCGACCGCCTGAACGCCATCGACGAGGCGTCCGAGACGGAGCTGATGCGCGTCTGGTCGACGATAGAACGCGACGATCAGGTGCGCTGCGTCGTCCTCACCGGCGCCGGCGAGCGCGCCTTCTGCACCGGCGCCGACATGAAGCAGAGCGGCAACAAGACCGGGCTGGAATACTGGGCGGCGGCCCGGCCCGGCGGCTTCGGCGGCTTGGCGCTGCGCGAGACCCTCGACGTGCCGGTCATTGCCCGCGTCAACGGCCACGCGCTTGGCGGCGGCATGGAGATGGTGCTGGGCTGCGACATCGTCGTCGCCGCCGAGCATGCCAGTTTCGGCCTGCCCGAGCCGCGCGTCGGACGTCTGGCGCTGGATGGCGGCATCGCCATCCTGCCGCGGCGCATCCCGCATGTCTGGGCGATGGGCATGCTGCTGACCGGCCGGCGCGTGCCGGCCGCCGAGGCGCTGCGCCTCGGCCTGGTCAACGAAGTGGTGCCCCAGGCCGGTCTCGACGCGGCGGTCGAGCGTTGGACCGCTGACGTCCTCGCCTGTGCTCCGCTCTCGGTCAAGGCGATCAAGCAGATGGTGCGCAGCGGCGCCGGCCTGTCGCCGCAGGAGGCGCAACAGCTGCGCCTGCCGGCACTGGTCGCCGCGCTCCAGTCGACCGATCAGGACGAGGGGGTGCAGGCGTTCATCGAGAAGCGTCCGCCGCAGTGGCAGGGCCGCTGATGACCTACGTCGTCACCTCGACCTGCATCGATGTGAAGGACGGCATCTGCCAGAAGGTCTGTCCCGTCGAATGCATCTACGAGGGCGGCCGCATGATGTACATCCAGCCCGACGAGTGCATCAATTGCGGCATCTGCGTCTCGGTCTGTCCGGTGCAGGCGATCTACGAGGATGTCGACGTGCCGGCAGCGGAGCAGGCTTTCATTGCCGCTAATGTCGAGTTCTTCGGAGCAAGCGTCACCGGTTGGGGCAGTCCCGGCGGCATTACCCTCGACCATGTCAGCGCGCTCGACGCGCCCCTCGTGAAGAGCTTTCGCGCCGTCAAATCCTGAGACGGCCTACTTGCAGACGAGATTGTCGGCGCTGACGCCGACCTGGACGATGCGCGGCTTGTCTACGCCGGCAACCGCGACATACTTGAAGACGCGGTTGTCGATCTCGCGCTTCTGCGCCGGCTGCACCACCACCGTCGCCGTACCGGCGATCAATCGCCAGAAGGCGGACGCCTGCGGCTGCTTGCCGGGGTCGCGATCGAAGGTGAAGTCGATGCCGGTGTTGGTGAGATAGGCGCGGCCGTTGGAATCGGTGATCCAGAACTCCTCGATCGGCGAGTTCGCCGCGATGTTCTTCAGCGCGGCGTTGATCTCGGCAGGCTTCATGCCGGCCTTCTCGGCGGCGACGACGTAGTTGGCCGCCAGCAGCGCCTGACCGATCATGTATTTGCCGATGGTGGCTTCGCAATCGGCCGCGCTTGCCGATCCGGCCCCGAACAGGCCAATGACGAAACTCGAAAGGCACGCGAATCGGGCAAGCTTCATCATGCGGCTGCTTCAAATATCCGGCGTTGGTGAGGTCGAGGTCAGAGTCTTCCGGACCGCGCGCTTCCAGCACGCTCATGATCATGAGCGCGGTAGAGTCGAGGACGGGCGCGGTGGCGCTGCTGTGGCGCTCCGTCTCCCGTCCCCGC
>JAIEOV010000048.1 GCA_019750135.1 Reyranella sp.
GCCACGTACCAGAGCACCTGGCTCGATGTCGGGAAGTGGGCGTCATAGCGCTGGGGGCGTGCCACTCCAGTGGCGCGTCATGGTCTTCTGGACGCGAGCTGGGTCGCGTGTGACGCGACCTTCCCCGCTCGCTCGTGGTCATGAGCGCGCGAGACGCGCGCGGTCCGAAAGAACATGAGAAGACGCGCCACTGGAGTGGCGCGCCCCCAGCGAAGAGTTAGACGAACCGGTGCTGCGTGCGTTCGCGCTTGGCGAGCTTCGGCACCGCCTGGCCCACGATCAGCGTCTTGAAGTGATCGGTCTGCTGATGGTCGGCGAAGGCCGCCTCGTCCTTGAAGACCTCGTAGAAGAAGAACTTGTGCGGCTCGCTGGTCGACTGGTGGATCTGGAACGCCTTCACGCCGGGCTCGCGCTGGGCCTGCGGCAGGAACTGGCGCACGATCGCCTGCACGGCCCCGACCTCGTCGGGCCGAGCCTCCCAGAAGGCGGTGACGACGAGACCATCCTTGAACGTGTGAAGATCGGCCATGACTTGCTCCATCGGTTGACGACGGAGCGACCATAGGGAGCCCGCCGCCGCCGTTGCTTCGGCGCCGGTCGAAGTTCTCACGTCAAAGGATCACGGCGCCTTGGCGATCGGGCGGCCGCCACGCAGCGCGTCCAGTTCCGCCTTGACCCGGTCGGCAACGAGACCTTCGCCCTTCTGCGTCCAGTGACCGTCCATCTTGCGATAGGTGCCCGGGATGCCCTCGAGCGTGGGACGCAGGTCGACATGGCGGATGCTGGCCTTGCGGAGCACCGCGGCGAGCTGGGTCTGCCACTCGTCGCAGATGTAGTTCCAGCTGTAGACCCGGGGCCACGGCTTCCAGAACTCGGCGTAGTCCGGATCGACGCTACCCATCGGCACCAGGAATACGGACAGCGGCACGCCGCGCTTGCGCAGAACCCGCTCGGTCGCTTCGATCCAGGAGAACGTCGCCTCGACGTATCCCTTGGCGGCCTTGCGCGCGGCATCCTGCCGGCTGGTCGCCACCTCGAAGTCGCGCGCCTCCCAGCTCATGAGCGTGCCGAACATCCAGTCCAGCAGATATTCCTGCTCACCTTCCTTCTGCGGCAAGGCGATGTTGAAGAAACGGTTGTCGCCGCGTGTCAGGATCTCGGCGATCTGTTTTTCCGGCATGTCGGGATAGACGTAGGTCTTCACGTACGAAACGACCCGCTTCTGCCGTTCCTCGGGCGGCGAGATGATCGCGGCGTACAGCATCTCGTCGTCGCGGGGCCATGACCATGCCGAGCAGCGCGCCGCCCGGCGATTCGTCGACCCAGCGCGGCCAGATCGAGTAGCCCTTGTCGGGCGGCATGAAGTCGTTGCCGGCATAGATGAAGAGCAGCACCGCATCGGGCTGCAGCTCCACCGCCACGTCGCGAACGCGGAAGTAGTAGCTGCGCGGATCGGTGGCCGGAACACCGAGATTCACCGCCTCGATTTTCTGGCCAGGCTGCGTGCGCTGCTGCACCGCCGCCGGCAACGACAGCGGCGTGAAGCGCGAATCGACGAAGCTGTCGCCCACGAAGATGGCGCGCCAGGTGCCAAGCGGCTTGTCGATCGTTCGCTCGCTGTCGCGCATGCCCCAGGAATTGTCGGGATCGGCAAACCACGGCTGGTTCTTGAAGGGAGTCGGCAGCACGCGCACCAGCGCGGGCTCACGCGGATTCATCGCCCGCGCGGGCCAAGCGGGCACGTAGAACGAGGACAGGATCTCGATCCCCACCAGGCTGGTGGCGACGAGGACAACGCCGAACAGGGCGCCGAATATCCAGCGTTTCCTACGGGTCATTGCCCGCTCTCCCCCGACCGTGCACCGCCGTCCTGTGCGGCAAGCGGATGATCGCACGGTGATTGAACTCGTGCGATAGCAACTTCGCGAAAGTGCTTCGCACTGCGGCTACAGCCTGATGAGCGGCTCCGGCCAGACAGCGCCGCGCGCCGCCCGCAGCGCCGCGGTGTCCATGTAAACCGTCTCTTCGGCGATGCGCCGGTCGCGCAGGCGGAACTTGTCGACACCGCGCCAATCGAAGCGCTTGCCGCCGACGGTGCGAGTGGCCTGCCATTCGACGATCACGACGTCGCCGCGTGCCGTCCAGTCGAGCAGCTGCCAGACGTGATCGGGCGCGGTCTCGCGCACCAGCTCGGTAAGGCGTCCCAGCTCCTTGCCGGCGACCGGCCGGTCGTAGAGCGGCGAGCGCAAGACCCCGTCGGGGTGCCACAGCGCCAAAAACGCCTCGGGGTCGCGCGCCGCCCAGGCGGCGGCAAAGCGGCTGACGAAATCCTGGATGTCCACATCGTTCATCGTCGTCTCCTTCTGGATGGACGAGACCTAGTTGGGCGATGATGCAGCGTCTGGCGGAGTTCGGACCCTACATGGCAAACAGACTGATCCTCGATACCGACGGCGGCGTCGACGACGCCCAGGCGCTGCTGATGCTGATCGCCGGCGGCCGCGCGCCTGTCGCCATCACGACGGTGTACGGCAATGTCAGCCTCGAAGCGGCGACGGAAAACGTGCTGGCGATCCTGGCCGTCGCCAGCGTGCATATCGAGGTGCATGCCGGCGCCGCCCTGCCGCTGGTGGAGACGCGGATCGACGCCCGTCACGTCCACGGCGAGGACGGGCTGGGCGGCGCGCCGCGGCCGGCCGAGACCCGCGACCTTGCCGGCTGGGACGCCGTGCAGTTCCTGACCGCCACGCTGCTGGCGGCGGCCGACGCCGGCGATCCCGTCGACCTGCTGATGGTCGGGCCGCTCACCAACCTCGCGCTGGCGCTTCGGCGCACGCCCGCGATCGCCAAGGGCATCGGTCGCCTCACCGTCATGGGCGGCACGCTGTACGGGCGCGGCAACGTCACGCCGGCGGCCGAGTTCAACATCTTCTGCGATCCCGAATCGGCGGCGATCGTGCTGGGCGCCGGGCTCGACACAACGGTGGTCACCTGGGAGGCCTGCCTCGGCCATTTCCTGGCAGGCAGCGACCTCGATCGCATGCTCGAGGCAGCACCCGACAGCGACTACAAGGCTTTCGTCCGGGGCCTGCTCGAGCACGACCGCAGCCGGCACGTGCGCGAGGGCAAGGGCGACCGCGTGTTCCTGATCGACCCCCTGGCGGCGGCGGTCGTGGTGGAACCCTCGATCGTCACCAAGGCGCTGCAGGCGTCGATCGGCGTGTCGCTGGCGCCCGGCCTCACCCGGGGCATGACGGTCGTCGACCCGTCGGGCCGCCTCGGTACCCCCACGGTTACCTTGGTCGAGGAGGTGCGATTGGACCGGCTTGGCGCCCTGGTGGCGGCTTCCCTCGCCTGGTCGCCGCCCTCCACTCCCTAGAAGATGCGATAATTTTTCCTATGGCTGCCGTGCAGGCGATTTTCTTTTCCCTTGGCACGAAATGCGCTTAGCTGCCGGCCAGGAGCAACTTTCGGCGAGAGGCAATGGCGGGCAAGGCGAAACCGGTGGTCGGCGTTATCGGCAACGCCTCGGTCGTGAACGACCGGCACAACGTCCAGGTCGTGGGGCAGCGCAACATGTGCGCCATCGCCGAGGTCGCCGGCGCCCTGCCCCTGATGTTCGCCGGCACGCCGGACATCACCGACGTCGATGCCCTTCTGGGCGCGGTCGACGGCATCTTGCTGACCGGCGCCCGCGCCAACGTGCATCCGACCTGCTTCGGCGTCGATCCAGATCCGCGGCACGAACCCTACGACCATCATCGCGACGCCATGGCGCTCTCGCTGATCAAGGCCTGCGTCGAGCGTGGCGTCCCGTTATTCGGCATCTGTCGCGGCCTGCAGGAGATGAACGTGGCGTTCGGCGGCACACTACATCCCGAGATCCGCGACATTCCCGGCCGCATGAACCATCGCATGCCGCGGCTGGAGAACGGCGAGGTTCATCCCGATCCGGAAGTGGTGTTCGCCGACCGTCACGAGGTGCGGCTGGCCAAGGACGGCGCCTTCGCGAAGCTTTTGGGCCGTGATTCGATTCGCGTGAACTCGCTGCACGGCCAGGGCATCCTCGAGCCCGGCGAGCGCGTGGTCGTCGAAGGCATCGCCGAGGACGGCACGATCGAAGCGATCCGCATCGCCGACGCGCCCTCCTTCGCGCTCGGCGTCCAGTGGCACGCCGAATACGACCCGCAGAGCAATCCGATCAACCGCGCCCTGTTCCAAGCCTTCGGCCAGGCGCTTCATCAGCGCTAGCGCGGACCTGCCTGCGCGAAGCCGAAGCGGCTTCGCTTCGGCGGAGGCAGGCCGCGGGCGTCCCGCACGCCTCTTGTCATCCTCAGCGAAGCGAAGGATCTCATGCCGATTGCAAGCGGCGATGAGGTCCTTCGCTTCGCTCAGGACGATAGAGATGAGCGGGCGAGACGCCCGCGGCCCGCGCTGCGCTGCCTGAGTCGCACCAGCCTCAGGCCCGCGACGACGGCGGCGAGGGCGGCTAGCACGAAGCTCAGCGGCACCCAGAACGCCGCCGCCGCAACGTCGGTGCGGGTCAGGCCGGCCGACAGGCCGGCGGCATTGGCGGCGAGTCCCGACAAGGCCGCGCCCAGGGCGAAGCCGGTCTGCTGCACGGTCGCGATCGAGGAGGCCGCGAGATTCTCCTCGCCCGCCTTCGCGCCGCTCATGACCCTTTGCGCAATGAACGCCCAGCACGCGCCGATGCCGGCGCCGACCAGCGCGATCGCCGGAAAGACGATGGGCGCGGGCTTGAGCGGCATCAGCAGGGCAACCCCGACCAGCCCCAGCGCCATCATCATGGGACCCGCGACCAGCAGCCGGTCGCTGCGTTCCTCCGAGGTGCCGGCCACGATGAGCGACATGCCCGTCCAGCCGAACGAGGCGCCCGCCACCATGTAGCCCGCCTGGAGCGGGTCAAGCCCGTGCAAGGATTGCAGGAAGATCGCGACGAAGATCTGCAACGGGCTGTAGGAGACGGCCACCAGCAGGGAAAGCCACAGGCCCATGCCGGTCAGGCTGCCGAACGAGAAGGCGTCGGTTGGCAGCAGCGGCTGAGGGGCGCGTCGATCGATCCTCAAGGTCACCACCAGGGCCACGACAGCGCCGGCGAGCAGCAGCAGTTTCACCGGCACGCCGGGCGCGACTGCCATCAGCGACATGGCGGCGATCGCGCCGCAGATCAGCACCACGCGCAGGCCGGGCACGCGCGCGCTGGCGCCGGGCGTGGCGCTGAGCGGCAGGGCGCGGCGCGCCACCACGACCAGGACGACGGCCATCGCCGTCACCGCGAAGAACGCGCCGCGCCAGTTGCCGTAGCGGGCGAACAGGCCGCCGACCAGCGGGCCGACCAGGATCGACATGCTCCAGGCGCCCGACAGCAGGGCGAAGCCCCTCGCCCACAAATGCTCGGGAAAGGTGCTGCGCACCAGGACGTAGGCCATGGCGGTCAAGAGACCGCCGCCGAAGCCCTGCACGAAGCGGCCGGCCACGACCTGGCCCATGGTCGGCGCCAATGCGCAGGTGAGCGCGCCGACGCCGAAGATCGCCGCCCCGGTGCAGAACACCGTGCGCGCGCCCAGGATCGAGGTCAGGTAGCCGGTGCAGGTCGCCGCCACGATCGACGAGGCGAGGAAGGCGCTGGACGTCCAGCTCATTAGCGTGGCGCCGCCGAGATTGTCGACCACGCTCGGCAGCACCGTGGCCAGCATCAGCACGTTCATGGAATGCAGCAGCACGCCGCCCACCAGAACCGCCACTGCAGGCAGCCAGGCCGGGCGCAGCATGGCGCTCCAACCGGTCTCGACCGTTTCCCCTGACATTTCGAGGTCGACTGACCATGTCCGCGGCACAGGGTCAAACGACCAAGGCTCATACCTCATCTGGGCGTGAGGTATGGGCAAAGACATAGAGGTCCGAAAATCGCGAGCGACGGCCGGTTCCGCGTACTAGATTCCTGACATGGAACTGCACGATCGCCGGACCTACTACCGCGCCTTCCAGAGCCACGACGCCCGCTTCGACGGCCGCGTGTTCGTGGGCGTGACCTCGACCGGCATCTACTGCCGGCCGATCTGCCCGGCGCGCTGTCCCAGGTTTGAGAACTGCCGCTTCTTCGCCTCGGCCGCGGCCGCGCAGGAAGCGAACTTCCGCCCCTGCCTGCGCTGCCGGCCCGAGATCGCGCCCGACCTCGCCTTCTGGCGCGGTACCGCCAACACGGTGAGCCGCGCGCTGGCGCTGATCGCCGACGGCGCGCTCGACGGCGAGGACAGCGACGTCGAGCAGCTCGCCGAACGGCTGGGCGTCGGCGGCCGCCAGCTGCGCCGGCTGTTCCAGCGCCATCTCGGCGCCTCGCCCATCGCCGTCGCCCAGACCCGCCGCGTGCTGTTCGCCAAGCAGCTGCTGCACGACACGCACCTGCCGATGGCGGAGGTGGCGCTGGCCTCGGGCTTCGGCAGCGTGCGCCGCTTCAACGAGACCTTCCGCGACCTGTTCGGCCGGCCGCCCAGCACGCTGCGGCGCAAGGCCGGAACGGACAATTCGGCGCACGAGGGCGTGACGCTGCGGCTCGCCTATCGCCCGCCCTACGACTGGCCCGGCATGCTCGCGGCCCTGTCCTCGCGCGCGGCGCCCGGCGTGGAATGGATCGACGGCAACACCTGGCATCGCCGCATCGATCTCGACGGCAAGCAGGGCCGCGTCGCGGTCGCCCATCTGCCGGCGCGCAATTCGGTGATGGTCACCATCCACTTCCCTTGCGTGAAGGCCCTGCCTGCGATCGTGGCGCGTGTCCGCCGCGTGTTCGATCTCGGCGCCGACATCGCCACCATCGACAGCCATCTGGCGCGCGATCCCAAGCTCGCACCGCTGATCAGGAAGCGTCCCGGCCTGCGCGCGCCGGGCGACTGGGAGCGCGAGACCATGGCCGTCGTGCAGGACAACGCACCACCGGCCTGGCGGCCGTGGCACGCCTACGCCCATCAACATCTCAGGATGGCCAACCATGGTTGAAGTCCTCACCCTGCTGGTCGACCGGCTGCAGACTCCGATCGGCGAGCTGCTGGTCGTCGCCGACCGCGACGGCAAGCTGCGCACCATCGACTGGACCGACCACGAGGCGCGCATGCGCCAGCTGCTCGACCGCTACTACGGCAAAAGCGCCTACGCGCTGCAGCCGGCGCGCGATCCCGGCGGCCTGACCAGCGCCATGCGCGCCTACTTCAAGGGCGACATCGGCGCGATCGATCGCCTGCCGGTCGACGAGAGCGCCGGCACGGCGTTCCAGCGAAGCGTCTGGCGCGCGCTGCGCCGGATCCCCAAGGGCCGGACCATCAGCTATGCCGAGCTGGCAAAGCGCATCGGCAAGCCCAAGGCGGTGCGCGCCGCGGGCCTGGCCAACGGTCAGAACCCGATCAGCATCGTCGTGCCCTGCCATCGCGTGATCGGCTCGAACGGCACCTTGACCGGCTATGGCGGCGGCCTGCCGCGCAAGAAGTGGCTGCTCGAGCACGAAGGGGCGTTGGCGCACTGACCGCACATGGGTGACAATCGGGTCGTCCAACGGAGGCAACCCGATGCGCTACGGCTTCTACCTTCCCACCCGCGGCCCCACCGCCACGCGCACCGACATCCTCCGTCTGGCCCGTGAAGGCGAGCGGCTCGGCATGCACTCCGCCATGATCGCCGACCACATCGTCTTCCCGGTCGAGAGCGAGTCTCCCTACCCCTACACGCTCGACGGCAAGCATCCCGGCACCGGCGATGCGCTGGAGACCTTCTCGATCCTGGGTGTCGTGGCGGGCGCCACCGAGAGGCTGCGGCTCGTCACCTCCGTGCTGGTGCTGCCCTATCGCAACCCGGTGCTGACGGCGAAGATGGTGGCGTCGCTCGACGTGCTGTCCGGCGGGCGCGTGACGCTGGGTGTTGGCGTCGGCTGGCTGAAGGAAGAGTTCGAGGCGCTCGACAGTCCCGACTTCGAGCGGCGCGGCGCCGTGACCGACGAATGGATCGCGATCTTCAAGCAGCTGTGGAGCCGGTCCCCCGCGAGCTTCGACGGCAAGCACTACAAGTACACGGACATACGCTGCGAGCCGTTCCCCTTGCAGAAGCCGCATCCGCCGATCTGGGTCGGCGGTCATTCCAAGGCCGCGCTGCGCCGTACCGCGCGGCACGGCGACGGCTGGCACCCGGTCGGCGCCATCGCCGCCTCGCCATTGCCCCCGCAGGAGATGCGCGCTCACCTGCAGACGCTGAAGCAGATGACCGAGGCCGAGGGCCGCGACTTCTCCAAGCTCACCATCTCCTACAAGGCGCCGCTCTACGACACGAACGTGCCGGATCGCGACGGCAGCCGCCGCAGCTTCTCCGGCACGCCGGACGAAATCGCCGGCGACATCCGCACCTTCGCGGCCATCGGCGTGCACGAGCTGATCTTCGACTTCCGCGGCAACTCGATCGACGCTAGCGTCGCAGGCCTCCAGCGTTTCGCGTCGGACGTGATCCCGCTGGTCGACTGAATCGCCGTCTCACGCTCAGTACGCTCGCGCAACGGACCGTCGCCGGCGCAGGCCACCGCCTGATCACACGATCGCCACACCCGATGGAGTGTTCATCCCCGTCGGCGGGTTGACGGATGGAACCACCGCCTTAGATAGGCAGCAGCGCCCGCCGAACGATCGAGATCATCGTCGGCCATCGACCACTTTTGCGTGGGAGGCGCATCGCGACCAACGTCAAGGCCCAACGTAACCTCCAACCAGAGGAGTGTGCGATGAAGATGAACTCGTCGCAGATCGAGCAGACCCTGCACACCTTGAATGCCGCGCAGCTGAACGCCGAGGCCATTCCGGCGGAGCACCCGATGATGTCACAGCTGGAGCGCCTGTTCGGCGACCATACCTATTTCCTCGACAGCCGCGGCCTCAACATCGTGGAGCCTGTCGAGGCGGGACACGACGACGGCCGGCTGGGCGTCGTCGTCAACCTCGCGAGCTGGACCGATTCGAAAGCCGAGAGCCTTCAGCCGCACCAGCCCGAGCCGACCGAGACGGTGGTCGATCTCGTGGCCGACGGCCGCCACTGATCCCCAACCAAGGAGAGTCAGCATGAAATCGATGATCGGCTTTTGCGCCGCGACCCTCGCCGCGACCGGCCTCGCGCTCGCCGCACCCGTGAATGCCCAGACGCAGACGCCTGCGGCGCCGCCGACAGCCAAGCCCAGCAAGACGGCGCCGGCGGACATTTCCGAACAGAAGCTCGACGCCGCCGCCAAGGCGGTCAAGAACGTGTCCACCATCCGGGACAACTACGAGCAGAAGCTGGTAAAGGCACCGGCCGACCAGAAGGCCAAGCTGGCCGACGAAGCGAGCGACGCCATGGAGAAGGCCGTCAAGGAACAGGGTCTCTCGGTGGAGGAGTACACGAGCATCATCGAGGTCGCGCAGAACGATCCGACCGTGCGCAACAAGCTGCTGCAGCGGCTGAAGTAGGCTTGCCGGAGCGCGGACCTCCAGGTCCGCTCTTGCTCTTCGTCTTCCGGACCGCGAGCTTCCAGCTCGCTCAAGAGTCATGAGCGAGCTGGAAGCGCGGTCCGGAAGATCGTGAACGCGCCCCCAGCGACTAGGCCGCGAGCTTGATGCCGAACGACTGCAGGCTGGGCGTGATGCGCTCGGTGAGCAGTCCGACCTTGCGCAAGTTGCGCACCAGGCCGTCATGCAGGTCGCGGCGGAAATACTTGCGGAAGGCGGTCTCGTCGCCGCCGGCCGCGCGCTCGCGCCGGAACTGCTTGATCTCGTCGAGCTCGGCCTTGCCGAAGCCCATGTCCTGGTAGGCGCCGAGCGGGAAGATGCCGCCCAAGGTGCGGCTCAGCGCCCACACGGCGAAGTCCTCCATCTCGTGGTGCTCGGCCTCGGTCGCCTGGCCGACGATCTCGGGTAGCGACAGCATGGCGAAGCCCATGTGGCGCGCCTCGTCCTGCAGGATGCGCCGGCAGACCTGGCGCAGCACGGGATCCTTCGACGATTCCGCCAGCATGCGGAACAGCGACACCGCGAAGGTCTCGGCAACGAGCTGCAGACCGATCGTCTTGAGGTACCAGGACGAGGTGCCGAGCAGCGTGTCGAAGATTTCCTTCACGTTGCCGCCGAGCCCATAGGTCTCGCCGTCCAGCCTGAGCTCGAGGTAGCGCTGCAGCACCTCGTTGTGGCGCGCCTCGTCCGCGACCTGGGTGGCCTGGAAGAGCTTGGCGTCCTGGCCTTGCACGCAGTCGACGAGCTGGCTGCACAGCAGCATGGCGCCGTGCTCGCCCTGCACCAGGGTCGAGAGCCGCCAGCGGGTGATGCGGTGGTTGAGCTCGACGCGGTCGGCTTCCGACATGGCGGTCCAGAAGCGCGTGCCGTGGATGTCGACGAGGTCGTCGGAGATCAGACCGCCGTCGCCCTCGAGCGGCGCCGCCCAGTCGATATCGGTGGCGGCGTTCCATTGGTCGATCTTGGCCTGCTCGTAGAGCCGGCGCAGGTCGGCCTGCTCGCTGCCGTAGTCGTGGAGAAAGTGCGCCGTGTTCTGCGTTTCGACTTGGTGTCCGTTGGCCACTCATTCCTCCATGTCGTTCGTTTTTGAACAAATGTTAGGAGAGAGGCTAGCCGACAAGGCGCCAACTGTCATCCCGAGGGCGGAGCCCGAGGGACCTTTCCTGTGGCCTTAAAGGCCCCTCGCTTACGCTCGGGGTGACAGGGTCTTTTGACTAAACCGCCGGATGCACATTGCGCCTGCTCAGTCGCAGCAGCGAAGCCGGCGCCCGGTCGTCCTCGGCGGGCTGGTAAACCACGCTGAAAAGCGTCCGGGCCTTGGCCAAAGCCTCGCCAAACCCCTTCTGGTCACTCTCGAAGGAGTCGAAGCCGCAGCGCAGCATGAACGGCAGTTGGTCCTGCAGGACGCCGCCGGTGGCGCGCAATTCGCCGGTGTAGCCCAGCCGGCCGCGCAGCAAGCGGGCCTGGCTGTAGGCCCGGCCGTCGCTGAACTTGGGGAAGTTCAGCACGATCAGGCGGAGCCGGGCGACATGCGGCGCCAGGTCCTCGACCGGGTCGGTGTTGGCCAGCGACACCGCGGGCCAGGCCGGCCGCTGCTGCCAGTCGACGAACGGCAGCGGCTCGAGGATGGTGGTGTTCCCCGTCTCGCTATACAGCGGCATAGACTCGCTCCTTGAACGGTTGGGCGCCGATGCGCCGATAAGTGTCGACGAAGCGCTCGCCCTCGCCGCGATTGTCCAGATAGGTGTGGACCATGGCGTCGACCGCCTCGACCACCTTGTCGGCGGTCACCGCCGGGCCGAGGATCGCGCCGATCGCCGTCTTGCCGAAATCGACGTCGCCGCCCAGGCTCAGCTGGTAGAGCTCGACCCCGTTCTTGTCGACGCCGAGGATGCCGATGTGGCCGACGTGATGATGGCCGCAGGCATTGATGCAGCCCGAGATCTTGATCTTGAGATCGCCGATGTCGTGCTGGCGCGCGAGCTCGGCAAAGTGGTTCGAGATGCGCTGCGCCACCGGGATCGACCGCGCATTGGCGAGCGCGCAGTAGTCGAGCCCCGGGCAGGCGATGATGTCGGTGATCTTGCCGACATTGGCCTCGGCAAAGCCCAGCCGTCCCAGCGCGCGCCACACCGCCGGCAAATCCTCGACCGCGACATGCGGCAGGATCAGGTTCTGCTCGTGGCTGACGCGGATCTCGCCCTGGCTGTAGGCGTCGGCGATGTCGGCCACGCCCTCCATCTGCACGGCGCTGGCGTCGCCCGGCGGCGCGCCGGCGGGCTTCAACGATGCAGTGACGATGCGGTAGCCGGCCATGCGGTGCGGCGCCACGTTCGACTTCAGCCACAGCGCGAACTCGCGGTCTTCCAGCTTCAGCCCCTCGACCTCGGCCACAACGGCCGGCCGGTGCGGCAAGGGCGGCGGCGCGAACTGGCGGGCGATCGCCTCGATGGTCTCGATCGGCAGCTTCAGCGCCCCGTCCTTGATCGCGGCGTACTCGGCCTCGACCTCCTCGCACATCTTCTCGGCGCCGATCTCGTGCACCAGAATCTTGATGCGCGCCTTGTAGAGGTTGTCGCGCCGGCCGTAGCGGTTGTAGACGCGCAGCGTGGCCTCGAGATAGGCCAGAAGCTCGTCGCGCGGCAGGAACTCGCGCAGGGTCTTCCCGATCATCGGCGTGCGGCCGAGACCGCCACCCACGATCACCTCGAAGCCGACCTCGCCCGCCTCGTTCACCCACAGGCGCAAGCCGATGTCGTGCACGCGCACGGCAGCGCGATCATTGGGCGAGCCGGTGATGGCGATCTTGAACTTCCTGGGCAGGAAGCTGAATTCAGGATGCAACGTCGACCACTGGCGCACGATCTCGCACCAGATGCGCGGGTCCTCGATCTCGTCGATCGCCGCGCCGGCATAATGGTCGGCGGTGACGTTGCGGATGCAGTTGCCTGAGGTCTGCATGGCGTGCATGTCGACTTCGGCCAGGGCCGCCAGCGCGTCGGGCGCGTCCTCGAGCTTGATCCAGTTGAGCTGGAGGTTCTGGCGCGTCGTGAAATGGCCGTAGCCGCGGTCGTACTTGCGCGAGATGTCGGCAAGCTGGCGCAGCTGGCGCGACGACAGCGTGCCGTACGGAATGGCGATGCGCAGCATGTAGGCGTGGAGCTGCAGGTAGAGCCCGTTGGTGAGACGCAGCGGCTTGAACTGCTCCTCGCTGAGCTCGCCCGCGATGCGCCGGCGCACCTGGTCGCGGAACTGCTCTACGCGTTCGCCGACCAGCGTGCGGTCGTAATCGTCGTAACGATAAAAATGGGTATCAGGCATAACGCACCGCATCGGCGGCAATGGCGTCGAAGGTGAGGCCCGAGGCGCGGATCTTCTCGCGCAGGCTGACCGGCTCGATGCGGCCGTCGTCGTCCTCGGTCACCGCCACCAGGAAGGGATCGATCACGTCGAAGGCCTCGGCGCGGGCGCGCTCCAGCAGGATCTCCCCGGCGCGCTTGTCGTGCGCCACGGCGGCAAGCTCGAACCGCGGCGTCCACTGGCCGGCATCGTCGAGGAACACCACCACGCCGTCGACCAGACGGTTGGCGGACGCGACCGAGAGGTCGCCGCTGAGATTCTTGGCCATCAGGACACCTTTGCCAAAGACGGTTGCTCGGCAGCAGCCAGGGCGGCCACCTCGCCGACGATGATGAGGCTGGGACCAGCGTCGCCGCGGATATGCGAAGCGGCGAGCCGTGTCAGGTCGGAGAGCCGCCCAGTAGAGAGATGCTCGTCGGGCCGCGTGCCGTTCTCGACGATGGCGACCGCCGTTGCCGGATCGGCTCCCGCGTTCAGCAGGCGATCACGCACTGAAGCCGCCTCCGACGCGCCCATGTAGATGGCAAGCGTGTGGCCCTGCGCGGCCAGCGCCGGCCAGGTCGCCTCGCGGCTGCCTTCAGCACTGTGGCCCGAGACGAAGGTGACTGCCGAGGCGAGCTTGCGATGGGTGAGCGGAATGCCGACCGACGCGGCGCAGCCCAGGGCGGCGGTGACGCCCGGCACGATCGCGACCGGCAGGCCCGCCTCGCGCAAGGCCTGCAGCTCCTCGCCGCCGCGGCCGAAGATGAACGGGTCGCCCGCCTTCAGGCGCACCACCGTCTGGCCGGCGCGCACGCGGCGGACCAGCTCGGTGTTGATCTCGTCCTGCGTCCAGCGCGCGAAGCCCCTCTTCCTCGTTAGGGCCCGCTTGCCGACGGCCAGAAGCTCGGCGTCGCGACGGGCGCGCGCCAGGACCGCCGGCGGCACGAGGTCGTCGTGCAGGATGGCGTCGGCCTCGCGCAGCAGCTGCGCGGCCTTCAAGGTCAGGAGGTCGGGATCTCCCGGGCCGGCGCCGACGATATGGGCGATGCCGACCGGCGCCAGCCGGCGGCGGGCGTCATCGAGCTCGCCCAGCGCCGCGCGGCGGGCGCCTGCGTCGTCTCCGGCCAGGGCCAGGCGGGCCGCCGGCCCCTCGGCCAGCCGGCGCCAAAAGGTGCGACGGCGGGCGGGATCGACGATCAGGGCGTTGACCTGGGCGCGGAAGGTCGCGGCCAGCTTGGCGAGGCTGCCGATGCGCTCGGGCAGCACGGCCTCGATGCGGCCGCGCAGGGTCGCCGCCAAGGTCGGCGACGCGCCGCCGGTCGAGATCGCCACCACGACGCCATCGCGATCGACGATCGCCGGCAGGATGAAATCGCAGAGCGCCGGACGGTCGGCGACGTTCACCGGTACGCCGAGCGACTTCGCGACCCGCTGGGCCACCGTGTCGTGCTCGAGATCGCCGGTGGCAACGAAGACGGCGGCCGCGCCGAGCAGGTCATCAATGCGGATGTCGGCGAGCTGGTGCACCACGGCGCCGGCCGAACGGGCCAGGGCCGCGCGCCGGTCGGCGGCAGGCCCCTCGCCCACCACGATGACCTTGCGGCCGGAAAGGTCGAAGAACAACGGTAGGTGCTTCACAGCACGGCGACCCGCAGGAGCACGTGGAAGCCCAGCAGGGCGGCCGCTTGGCTGGCGGCGAACCCCCAGGGCTTTGCCTCCGGAAAACGCTCGAAAAACTGGGACATACGCGGGACTCCGGCTGATCCTGTCGATCTGGCGTGTCTTCGCATATTCGCCATGACTTGAATTACCGAAGGTCCCTCGGGAAGGAGCATTTCTTGCCGCCGGGCCGGCCGCGGAAGAAATTTTTCCTCCCCTTGACGGCGCGCGGACCCTCCCTAAATCAACGTCGTTCCCCGTGCCCATTCCGGGGCGGGGACATCAAAACACATCGCTCATTGGAGGATGATGATCATGCGAACCTTTGACTATTCCCCGTTCTACCGCGCCACCGTCGGCTTCGACCGGGTCTTCGACCTGCTCGATAACGTGGCCAGCCAGTCCGGCACCAACGGCTACCCGCCGTACAACATCGAAAAGTCGGGCGACAACGCCTACAAGATCGTGATGGCGGTGGCGGGCTTCGCCGAGGCGGAGCTGAACGTGACCCAGAAGGAGAACGAGCTCCTGGTCACCGGCCAGGCCGCGCAGAACGGCCAGGACGAGAAGCAGTATCTCTATCGCGGCATCGCCGGCCGTAACTTCGAGCGCCGCTTCCAGCTCGCCGACCATGTGAAGGTCGTGGGTGCGAAGCTGGCCAACGGCCTGCTGACGATCGAGCTGCAGCGCGAGATCCCGGAGGAGAAGAAGCCCCGTGCGATCCCCGTCGAGGCGGCCAAGCCGGCCCTGACTCACTAACTGTCTGCTCCTGTGTGGAGAAGGCGCTGCGGGTAACCGCAGCGCCTTTTTTCGTTGCTGAGGTTCGGAACGGGCCGGACAATGCCGCCATGACCCTATCCGCCCAGCTCACCCACTTCGGCATCCATACGACCGACCTCGACCGCATGGTCGACTTTTATACGCGGGTCATGGGCTTCGTGATCAGCGACCAGGGCGTCGGCCGCTCGGGTGCGCGCGTGGTGTTCATGACCCAGAACTCCGAATGCCATCACCAATTCGTGCTGTTCGACGGCAAGCCCAGCGACCTGCCCTACAATCCGGTGAACCAGATCTCCTATCGGCTCGATTCGCTCGACACGCTGAAGGCCTACCGGCGGGCGCTGGTCGGAGAAGGCATCACCGAGCATCGCGTCACCGACCACGGCAACGCCTGGGCGCTCTACTTCAACGACCCCGAGGGCAATCCGGTCGAGCTCTATGTCGATTCGCCCTTCTATACGCCGCAGCCCTGCGGCGAGCCGCTCGACCTCGATCAGTCCAACGACGAGATCCTGCAGCGCACCGAAGCCATGTGCCGCAGCCGTCCGCGCTTCATGACGCGCGAGGCGTGGATGCGGGGCATCCAGGAGAAGCTCGACGCACGTCAATAGCTGTGGGCGCGCCGCTCCAGGGGCGCGCCCACAGCGACGCTGTCACTTCGCTGCGTACTTGCCGCCGGTCTGCGGCGTGTGCGGGCCCTCGCCGCCCTTGTCCTTGTGCTGCGAGCGCGTGGTGCGGGCCCAGGTGCGCTTCAGCTCGTCCTTCACGTTGAACTTGAGCGTGCCGACCTTCTCGACGGTGAGCTCGATCTTGTCGCCGTCCATGAAGGAGTTCAGGCCGCGATGGTTGGTGCCGGTGGCCAGGATGTCGCCGGGATTGAGCGTGTGGATCGAGCTCACCCATTCGATGGAACGCGGGATGTTGTGCGCCATGTCGTTGGTGTTGAACTTCTGCATCACCTGGCCGTTGTTGGTGAGGGTGATGTTGAGGTTCTGCGGATCGGCGATCTCGTCGGCGGTGACGATCCACGGACCGATCGGCGCAAAGGTGTCGCGCGACTTCATCTGGAAGAAGACGTTGCCCGGCGGCGGCAGGCCGCGGGCCGAGCCGTCGATGAAGCAGGTGTAGCCGAAGACGTGGCTCATGGCGTCGGCCTGGCTGACGCGCGTCGCCGGCTTGCCGATGATGAGCGCGAGCTCGGCCTCGCCTTCGAAGATGCTGGCCGGCACGTCGGGCAGCACCATGGTGTCGCCGTCGCCGATCACCGCCGAGGCGGCCTTGTGGAAGGCGTTGATCTGCGGCTTCTCCTTGAGCGTGCCGTCCTCCATGTAGTTCACCGCCATGCAGACGATGTTGCCGGGCTTCGGCACCGGCGGGCGCAGGCGCACGTCCTTCAAGGGCACGCCCTTGCCGTCGGCCGCGGCCTTCTCGACCTTGGCCTTGTAGCTGTCCCACTTGGCGATCAGCCCGATGATCAGGTCGCGGTTGTCGATGTGCGGGATGTCCTTCACCGTGTCGGTGATGTCGACCACGGCGTCACCCTTGATGACGCCCAGGCGATAGTCGTTGAAATAGCAGAGCTTCACTTCTTGTCTCCCCCTTCGAACACCTTCTTGGCGACATTGGCCGCCGACATGGCGACCGGCCAACCGCCGTAGAAGGCGAGATGCGTGATCACTTCCAGCAGTTCTTCCTTGGTGACGCCATTGTTCAGCGCGCGCTGGAAGTGCCCGACCTGCTGCTCCGTGCGATTGAGCGCGATCAGCGTCGCGCAGGTGATCAGGCTGCGGTCGCGCTTGGACAGGCCCTTGCGTTCCCAGACGTCGCCGAACAGCACGTTGTCGGTCAGATCGACGAGCTTGGGTGCGAACTGGCGCAGCGCGTCGCGGGCAGCCGATGAATCGGCGGGTCGATTGGACATGGTCTTTCCCTCCTCTACATGAACTTTTGGATTACGGGCTGGCGTGGCCGATGAAGCGTTCCGGCGGCCGCTCGCCCCACTGCGACTGGAAGCCCTCCTCGACGCTCAGCAGATGGCCGCCATTGGCCGCGTTGAGACGATCGGTATCGGCCCAGCGCTCGTGCACGCGGCCCCACGGGTCCGACCAGTAGTCGTAGACCTGGCTGCCCAGCAGGTGGCGGCCGATGCCCCACATATGCTCGTACTTGCCGACCTTCTTGATGTGCTCGTGGTCCTGGAACACGGCGTCGATGTCCTGCGCCTCGTAGGAAACATGGTTCAGGCCGGTCTTCTCGTTGTGCACGCAGAACAGCACGTGATGGTCGACATATTCGTCGCCCCGGTCGAGCCGGCTGAAGGCGCCGATCACGTTCTCCTTGTCGCCGGCATAGACGTCGTCCGAGCGGATCATGCCCAGCGTCTCGCGGAACCAGGTCACGGTCTCCTTGACCTTGGGCGTCGACAGCACGCCGTGGCCGATGCGCTGGATCATGGTCGGCGACTTCGAGAGACGCATCAGCCGGCCCTTGCGGGCCAGAGGATTGCCGCCGGTATTGACCGGATCGCGCTCGACCGTGGTCGGCGGCACGGTCGACATGCCGTGGATGACCTCGATCTGGTAGCCGTTGGGCTCCTTCAACCGCACCCGCTTGCCGCCGCCCGGCTCGTTCAGCGTCTCGATCCCCGAGGCGCCCGGCAGCGTGGCGAGCCGCTTCAGGTCGTCCTCGCTGGCGGCGTGATAGGCGAAGCCGATGAACCTGGTGCCGCCCTTGTGCACGGCATGCAGGTGATGATGGCCGTCGGCGCCGCGCATGTAGAGCGCGTCGGACGTGCGCTCGGCGCGCACCAGGCCGAAATGGGTGAGAAACTCCTCCATCTCGTCGAGATCGGGCGCCTCCATGCGCGGGAAGGCGAAATCGGCAGCTTTAATTGCGACCATGGTTTCCTCCAGTCTCAAGCTATCGTCTTGAACTTGTCGGGCAGACGCTCCTCGTTGCCGAGCGCAACGCGGCGCACGCCGTCGCTGTCAGGGCTGGCCGGAAAGCCGACCGCATGGCGCGGCGCCGGCACCTCGACCACCTTGTTGGACAGGCGGCCGACGCCGGTCACTTCGACGTCGATCGTATCGCCTGCCTCGAGCGGACGCGAGTTCGCCGGCGTACCAGTGAGCAAAATGTCACCGGGCAGGAAGGTCATGTGGCGGGCCAGGTCAGCGATCAGGTAGCCGCAGTCGAAGATCTGCTCACTGATCGCCCCTTCCTGCACCATCTTGCCGTTCTTGTAGGAGCGCAAGATCGATTTCGTGACGTCGACACCCGAGACCAGGCCCGGCCCGATCGGGCAGAAGCCGTCCATGCCTTTCACCCGCAACATGGAACCTGCATCCGTGTCGCGGAAGTCGTGGCAACCGAAATCGTTGGAGGGCGCGAAGCCCGCGATGCAATCCCAGGCTTCCTCGCGCGACACGTTGCGCGTCACCTTGCCGAACACGACGGCCATCTCGCCCTCGTAGTTCACGTACTTGTAGCCCTTGGGCTTGATCAGCTCGCCCCTGTGGGCGTTGAGCGCAGTCAACGGCTTCTGGAAATAGGTCGGCGACTTGGGCGGCGTGCGGCTGTTGTTGAACTCGTAGTAGCGCGAGATGTAGTTCACGTGCACACAGATGATCTTGGTCGGCGTGCAGGGCGGCAGGTGCACGACCTCGTCTTCGCCGCAGCTGCGGCCGTCGGAGAACACGATGCGGCCGTCCTTGAACTCGACCCAGTACTCGCTGCCGTCTTTCACCACATGCCGCACTTCCTTGCGCGGACCTTCCAGAACGCTCATCTATTCCCTCTCCCTTAACGACGCATGTTGGCGCGCAACCATTGGACGGTGGCTGCCACCGCCTGGTCGTCGATGCCGTAGAAACCGTGATAGTGCGATGCGCCACAGGCATCGGCCTGGGCGCTGCTCGGCCCGCCGCCGTCCAGGGTGACGATGTCGACCCTTGAGGCACCGGTCAGCAAGGCCTTGAAACGGTCGGCGTCGCCCGGCGCCGACACCCGGCAGGAATCCGCGCGGTGGCGCAGCAGCAGCACCGGGACGTTGATGCGGTCAAGGCCGCCCAGCGAGCTGGCGCTGCCACCCCCTTCGTTGGCGATCAGCACGCCCGAGGAGATTACCGCCGCATCGGGCCGCACGGCCGACTGCTTGGCGAACACCGCCACCACCGGAATCGCACCGCGACTGGTGCCGACGATGGCGACCGGTAACGCCAGCTTGCGTGCCTCCGCCACCACGGCGGCGACGTCGTTGGCATAATCCGCCGTGAAGCGGTAGCCGCGCGTTCCACGCTGGTCGCTCGCAATGTCGGGAACGAATACCGCGTAGCCCGCTGCCACATAGGCCGCTCGGGTACGGACCACGAAGTTCTGGCGCATATTGCTGCCGATCCGACCCTGCGCATCGAGATCGAGCACCCCATCGCCGCCCGCCATCAGCACCACGCTGCCGATTGGCGCAGCCGGCCGGTCGACAAGGACACGCAGCGTGGCGCCGGGCCGCGGCGTCAAGGTCAGCACGGACTCCGCGGCCCACGACGGCAGAGCCGCCGCGGCCCCCAACAGCGCCAGCAGGACGGCGCGCAGGATCATCAACCCTTGGCCTCCTGGATGGCACGCCACACGTTCTGCGCCGTCGCCGGCATCGCCACGTCCTTGACGCCGAGCGGCGCCAATGCGTCCATGATGGCGTTCATCACCACCGGCATGGCGCCGACTGTGCCTGCCTCGCCCGCTCCCTTGGCGCCCAGCGGATTGTACTGGGTGGGCACCGGGTTGCTCTTGATCTCCATGCTGCACATCGTGTCGGCGCGCGGCATGGCGTAGTCGAGGAAACTCGCCGACAGGAGCTGTCCGCTCTCGCGATCCCACACGACCTGCTCGCTGAGGATCTGACCGACGCCCTGGGCAACACCGCCGTGGATCTGGCCTTTCAGCCCGACAGGGTTCATCACCGTGCCGACGTCATCGACCACCGAGTAGCGGTCGAGCTTCACCTCGCCCGTGTCGGGGTCGACCTCGACCTCGCAGATGTGGCAACCGTTGGGAAAAGTATCCTTCTGACCCAGGTAGGTGGCGTTCTCGTACAGTCCGCCTTCGAAACCGCCCTTGGGCCACTTGGTCGGATTGAACGCCGCCATCGCCACTTGCTTCAGCGGCACCGACTTGTCGGTCCCCTTGACGGTAAAGGTGCCTTCCTTGAACTCGATGTCCTGCTCACCTGCCTCGAGCAGGTGGCCTGCGATCTTCTTGCCCTTCTCGATCACCTTGCCGGCGGCCATGAACAACGCAGAGCCACCCAGCACCGTGGAGCGCGAGCCGTTGGTGCCCATACCGAAGGCGACGCGGTCGGTGTCGCCGTCGATGTACTGCACGTCCTTGGGGTCGATGCCCAGCCGCTCGTGCAGGATCTGCTTGAACATCGTCTCGTGGCCCTGCCCCTGGTTCTTGGTGCCCATCAACAAGGCTGCCGTGCCGCTCGGGTTGAAGCGGATCTCGGCATATTCGGGCTGCGCCGTGCCGGCCGCCTGCTCGATCGCATTGACGATGCCGAGCCCTCTGAGCTTGCCGCGCTTCTTCGACTCTTCGACGCGTGCCTTGTAGCCCGCCACGTCGGCGAGCTTCAGTCCCATGTCGAGATTCTCCTCGAACTTGCCGCAGTCGTAGAATGGCCCGACCGGGCTCTGATAAGGCAGGTCGCTCTCGGCCAGCATGTTCTTGCGCCGCAGCTCGACGCGATCGACGCCGAGCTCGCGCGCAGCGTCGTCGATCAGCCGCTCGATCAGATAGATGGCCTCCGGCCGTCCCGCGCCGCGATAGGGCGCCGTCGGGTTGGTGTTCGACAGCACGCCGACCACGTTGATGTACGCCTTGGGGATCCGATAGACGCCCAGCACCGTGCCGATCATGCCGAACGGCGACAGCAGGTTGCGGTCGGAACCGACATAGGCGCCGATGTTGGCCAGCATGTTGAGCCGCAGCGCGACGAACTTGTTGTCCTGATCCAGCGCCAGCTCGATCTCGCCGATATTGTCTCGGCCGTGCTCGTCGGCCATCACCGCTTCGCTGCGCTCGCAGGTCCATTTCACCGGGCGCAGCAGCTTGCGCGCTGCCCACAGGGTGAGACGGTGTTCGACATACTGCCAGCCCTTGGTGCCGAAGCCGCCGCCGACATCCTGGGCGATCACGCGCATCTTGCTCTCGGGCACCTTGAAGACGTTCTGCGCCAGCATGTTGCGGACGCGATGGGGATACTGCACGTCGGCGTAGAGGGTCAGGCGATCCTCGCCCTGGTCGTAGACGCCGAGCGTGCCTCGCGGCTCCATGTACTGGGCATGCACGCGCGTGATGACGTAGCGCCGCTTGATGACCTTGGCCGCGCCCTTGATCGCCTCGTCGGTGGCGGCCTTGTTGCCGCGCTCGACGTTGTTGGAGATGTTGTCCGGGCAATCGGGCCACACGACGGGCGCGCCGGGCTTCACCGTGTCCTCGGTCGCGGTCACCGAGGGCAATGGGTCATAGTCGATGGCGACCAGCTCGGCTGCATCCTTGGCTTCGGCCAAGGTGTCGGCGACCACCATCACCACCGGATCGCCGACATAGCGCACGCGATCGATCACCAGAGGCGGGCGCTGCGGCGCGTACATCGGCTTTCCGTCGGGACGCTTGCGCGGCATGTTGGCCTTGGGCATGCCGAGCCCGTCGGCCACCACGTCATGCCCGGTCAGGACAGCGAGGACACCCGGCGACTTCTTCGCGTCCTCGATGTCGATCGAATTGATCTTGGCGTGCGCATGCGGCGAACGCACGAACACCGCGTAGGCTTGGCCATGCACGTTGACGTCGTTGACGTAGCGACCCTGGCCGCGCAGCAAGCGCGGATCCTCGAAACGCAGGACAGGCTGACCGATACCGTATTTGCTCATGATATTCCTCGTACTGCGCGCACTTTACGACTGGTTGACGACGTGGGCGAGCGGCCGCCAGCGGGCCATGTCCTGCTCGACGCGGGCGCGGAATTCACTCGGTGTGCTGACCCGCGTGTCGTTGCCCAGCTCCTCGAGCTTGCTCTTGATCTCGGGCTTCGCCATCGCCTGGCGAAGCGCATCGTTCAGGCGATCGCGCAAGGCGGGAGGAAATCCCGCCGGCGCGGTGAAGCCGAGCCACGACACCACATCGTAATCGGGCACCAGCGTCTCGGCGACCGTCGGCACGTCGGGGAAGCCCGGATGGCGCTCCTTCGACGTGACGGCCAGCGCGCGCAGCTTTTCGGTCTTCAGCATGGGCTGGGCGTTGGAGAAGGTAATGACCTGCATGTCGAGCCGGCCGCCGACAAGGTCGTTGTAGGGCGCCTGCAGGCCGCCCCGGTAGGGCACGTGGGTCATCTTGGCGCCGGTCTGCGACAGCAGCAGCTCCATCGCCATGTGCAGGGTCGAGCCGATGCCCGAGGTGCCGTAGGTGATCTCGTTGGGCCGGCGCTTGGCCTCGTCGAGATAGGCCTGGACGGTCTTGAAACGCGAGTCGGGCGCCACAGTGAAGACGAAGGGAAAACGCGTGACGATGCCGATGTAGTCGAAGTCACGCACTGCGTCGTAGGAGAGCGTCTTGTCCGTCGCCGAGACCACGGCTTGGCCGCCGGTCATCAGGTAAAGCACGCTGCCGTCGGGCTTCATGCGCGCGACCTGGCTTGCCGCCAGCCGCTCGGCCGCGCCGGGCTTGGGCTCGACCATGATCTGCACGCCGAGGATCTCGGTCATCGGCACCGACAGGTGGCGCGCGATCGTGTCGGGATTGGAGCCGGCGTCATAGCCGTGGATGACACGGATCGGATTGGCCGGCCACGCCTGGGCGCGGACGATCGATGGGGCGGCAAGGGTCGCGAATGCGGAGGCGATGATCGTCCTGCGGCTTATGGGAGCGCGGGCCTCTGGCCCGCTCATGAGCGGGCCAGAGGCCCGCGCTCCTTTGTGTGAGTTCATGACCCCGCCTCCTCAGCCCAACGGGCCCATGAAGGCCGGGTCGGCGTAGGTGTCCGACATCGGCTCCAGGCTCTCCGGCCAGTCGTTGGCCACCTTGCGGCGCTCGGACGCCGGCCGCGGCCGGCCGTCCCAGCCGACGCGCTCCATGTAGTAGTAGAGCATCAGGCAATGCCCGGCCGGATCGATGATGTGTGCTGCATAGTCCACGCCGGGATAGAGCTCGGCCGGCACGGCATCGGTGAACCGCGCGCCGTTCTTCTTCAGGAAGGCGACGGCGTCCTTGAGCTGGCGGTAGCTGCCGACCTGCATGCCCATCGTCGCCACCGACGTCCCGGCATTGAGGCCGAGTTCGCTGCGCAGCGTCTTGGGGAACAGCGCAAGGCTGTGATGCTCCCCGCCATTGCGCAGGAACACGCAGCGATGGCCCTTGTAGGTCACGGCCTCGGTACGCACGAAGCCCATCGTCTCGGTATAGAAAGCCTCCGAGGCGCCGACGTCGCTGACGAACAACGCCATCGGCCCGATGTTCACGATCTTGAACGGCCGCGGCAGGCGGACGCCGGCAACGACGTAGTCCTCCTGGCTGCGGTCCTGGATCGTGTTGCCGGCATTGATGTCGACACCCTTGGCCACGGCCTCGCGGACCTCCTGCTCCTCCGAGATCTGCGGCAAGTCGGGACGCTGGCGGAAGGCTCGGTAGTACATCGACTCGGGCTTGCTGCGGCCGTCCCAGCCGATCTGCTCCATGCCGTAGTAGAGCTCGACGGTGTGGCCGTCGGGATCGCGGATGTAGGTGTGCCAGTTGCTGCCCGGCATGTCGCGGCCGACGCGGCGGATCTCGACCTGCTTCTCGCTGAAATAGTCGGCGGCGGCATAGACCTCTTCCATGGTGCCGACCTGCCAGGTGATCTGGTTCACCGTCACGTCCTTGGAGACGGCGTCGTCACCAAAGATCGCGCCCATCGACTTGTGCGCGAGCAGGAAGGCGTGATGGTCGCTGTTGTGGCTCATGAAGACGATGCGCGGGTCCTGCATGCGCTTCGCCATCTCCTCACGCCCGGGGATCTTGCTGAAGTCGCGCGTGTCGGTGATACGGAAGCCCAGCAGACGCGCATAGAAATCGATGCCGGACTCGAGATCGGGCACGTTGAAGCCGAAATGGCCGAGCCGGCGGATCTTGAACGGCTGCGGATAACGCACGCCGCCGATGTCGTAGCCTGCCTGACGCTGTACTGTGTCCATGACGTCCTCCGTTAGCTCTTGCGCCGCCTGGCGACGCGTACGGTGTTCATAGAAAGACCCGGCACTTCCGACGCCACCTGCTGGACGGTGGTGCGGATGTGCTGCTCGATCAGCGAGCAGGAAAGATCGACGTCGCGCGCCAGCACCGCGTCGCGCAGTTCGAGGTGCTCGTTGTGGCGGCGCGAGCGGGCGTGAACCACCTTCAGCCAGTGGTAGCGCCGCGCCTGGTCGAACAGCTCGCTGCGGAAATGCAGCGACCATGGCGAGGTGCAGGTGGCCACCAGGGAATCGTGGAAGCGCTTGTGCCGCTTGTCCCACTCGCGCTTGACGCTGACCGGGTCGTTCGTCTTGGGCGCAGCGAGCTTGTTCAGCAGGAAGTAGGAGCTGACGATCTCGGCCTCCCAGGCGTCGGTGCCGTGACGGATCGCGTCGGCCAGCGTGCGCGTCTCGAGGTAGACGCGCAGCTCCGAGAGATCGAGGAAGTCCGCCAGCGAGATCGGCGCGACGCTGAAGCCGCGGCCGGCCTCGGTGCGTGCCAACCCCTCTGACACCAGATGCGACAACGCCTCGCGCAAGGTGCCGACCGAGGTGTCGTAGCGCTGGCGCAGCTCGCCGAAGCGCAGGCGCTGGTCGGGCTTCAGCACGCAGCACAGGATGTCCTCGCGCATGCGGCGCAGCACGTCGAAGGTCGCGGCATCCTCGGCCCGCACGTCCTGCGGCGCGGTGGTGGCGGCGGTACGGTCGGTGATGTCGAGGGGCATCTTCAGGATCTTGGCCATGGTGGTCCTCAAACGCCGAGATAAGCTTCGCGGATGTGGGGCTGCTTCAGAAGATCCGCCGGCAGGCCGTTGCTGACGATGCGGCCCTGCTCCAGCACATAGGCGCGGTCGGCGACGTCGAGCGCCTTGAGCACGTTCTGCTCGACCAGCAGCACGGCGGCACCGTCCTGGCGCACGCGGGTGATGATGTCGAACATGTCGTCGACGATGGTCGGCGCCAGCCCGAGCGACGGCTCATCGAACAGCACGATGCGCGGCCGCGCCATCAACGCCCGGCCGATCGCCACCATCTGCTGCTGGCCGCCCGAGAGCTCGCCAGCCGGCTGGCGACGCTTGTCGTGCAGGATCGGGAACAAGCCATAGACGCGCTCGAGCGATTCCTGGCGATGGGCGCGCGCCGCCGCGAGATAGCAGCCGAGCTCGAGGTTCTCCTCGACCGACATTTTCACGAACAAGCGCCGGCCCTCGGGCACCAGCGCGATGCCGTGGCCGCAATAATCGTAGGCGCGCACGCGAGTCATGTCGGCGCCGTCGAACCTGAGCTCGCCCTTGCGGCACCTCAGCATGCCTGCCATGGCGTTGATCAAGGTGGTCTTGCCGGCGCCGTTGGGGCCGATCACCGACACGATCTCGCCGGCATCGACGTCGAGCGAGACGTCCCAGATGGCGGTGGCGTCGCCGTAGCCGACGTGGAGGTTTCGGGCTTCAAGCAGCATAGGCTTTGCCCAGGTAGATGCTGACGACGCGCGGGTCGCGCATGACCTCGCGCGGCGCGCCCAGCGCGAAGAGCTTGCCCTCGTTCAGCACGGCGACGCGGTCGGACAGCTCGACGACGGCACGCATCAGGTGCTCGACGAAGATGATGGTGGAGCCCTGGGCACGGATGGCGCGCACCAGGCGGATGGCATTGTCGATCTCGGCCGGGTTCAGGCCCGACAGCACCTCGTCGAGCAGCAGGAGCTTGGGCCGCGCGGCGAGCGCCCGCGCCAGCTCGAGGAACTTGCGCTCGTGCAGGTTCAGGCCGGCCGGCAGCACGTCTTCCTTGCCGGCAAGGCCGGTGAAGCCGATCCAATGCATGGCCTCGTCGCGGATCTCGGCCTTGGAGCGGACCGGCCCGCCGAAGGTGGCGCACAGCGCCACGTTGTCTAGAACGGTCATGTTCACGAACGGCCGCGGAATCTGATAGGTGCGCGCGACGCCGCGACGGGCGATCTCGTGCGCCGGATCGCGGCCGATCTCGGCGCCGTCGAGGGTGATGGTGCCGCTTGTGAGCGGATAGAAGCCCGAGATGACGTTGATCAGCGTGGTCTTGCCCGAGCCGTTGGGCCCGACCAGGCCGAAGATCTCACCCTCGCGCACGTCGAGGTCGACGCCGGCCAGCGCCTGCAGGCCGCCGAAGCGCTTGGTGACGCCCCTCACCTGCAGGATGGCGCGATCGCCGATCTTCGGTTCGGCCGTCGGCACGACGGGGACCACTTCAGCCCTGGGTGCCGCCGCAGGCATCGCGCGGCGCCGCTTCAGCCACGCCTGGAAAGCAGGAATGACACCGTCGGGCAGCCACAGGATGGCGGCGATCAGGATCAGGCCGACGATGGCGCGACCCATGATCGCCTCGCCGCCGCTGATGAAGGCATAGAGCAAGGCGGTAATGGCAGTGGCGCCGATCGCTGGCCCCAGCCAGTGGCGCGCCCCGCCCAGCACGCTCATCAGCACGACATAGAGACCCACGGTGAGCTCGAAGGTGCCGGCCACGGTGATGAAGCCGACATACATGGCGTGCACGCCGCCGACAGCGCCGGCGATGGCGGCCGAGAGCGCGAATGCCATGATCTTGTAGCGGAAGGTCGGCACGCCCTTGGCCTCGGCCACGTCCTCGTCGTCGTGGATGGCGAACAGGCCCAAGCCGAGCCGTGCATGCGCCACCCACCGGGCGACGGCCAGGGTGAGCACGCAGAGGCCGAAGCCCAGGATGTAGATCGTGCCGGTCGGCGTCGGCATGAGATGCGGCAGCGGCACGGCGCTCATGAACACGCCGCCGCCACCGTCGATCGGCGTGTTCAGGATGATGGTGGCAATGACGAAGGTGACCGCCAGCGTCAGCAGCGCGAACAGCTCGCCGCGCAGCCGGCGTAGGCGGAACACGATGGCGCCGATGCCCGCCGCCAGCAGCGCCGCCAGTGCCGCGGCGATTGGCACCGTGACCAGGAACGGCATGCCGAACTTGGTCGTGAGCGCGGCCGTCGTATAGACGCCGACGCCGAAGAAAGCGGCGTGGCCCAGGCTGAAATAGCCGGCAAAGCCGCTCAGCAGCGCCCAGCTGGTCGAGAGCGAGACCCAGAAGAAGATCAGGTAGATGAAGGACTCGTAGAAGGCCGGCATCTTCGCCATGGGCAGGAATGCCAAGGCGACGATGGCAATCGCCGCCACTGCCTTGGGCAGGTCGCGGGTGGCGCTTACAACCATTCCGGATCCCACAGCAGGATGACGATCAGCACCGAGAAGGACACGACGGGCGCCCAGGCGGGCGCGAAGATCGCCATGGCGATCGATTCCGAGGCGCCGATCAGCATGCCGGCCAGCAGCGCACCGAGCGGATTGCCCAGCCGGCCGATGATGACGACGGCGAACACCACGCCGAGCCACGCCCAGATCTGCGCCGGCGCCAAGGTGGCGATCAGCGCGATGAAAGTGCCGGCGATGGCGGCATAGGCGGCGCCCATGCCGGACAGCAGATAGGCCAGCTTCTTGTGGTCGACGCCGTAGGCCGCGGCGATGTCGGCGTCCTCGGCGGCGGCGCGCAGGGCCTTGCCGACATAGGTCTTGCGCAGCCACAGCCACGTCCCCCACGCCAGCACGCCCGCCACCAGGCACAGCACCAGCTCGAGCACGGGGATGTAGAAGGCGCCGACCTTGATCGACATGGTCGAGTAGTGGGTCTCGAAGCGGCGGTAGTCGGCGGTCCAGTAGAGCTGGATCGCGACTTCGAGGATGACGGCGAAACTGAAGGTGATGAGCAGCGAGGCGAGCTCGTTGACCTTGAACTTGTCGAACAGCCAGTGCTGGGCGAGGCCGATCAGGAACATCACCGGCACGACCATCATCGCCGCCCACCACGGCGCGACGTGATAGGTCGTGCCGAGCTCGTAGGTCAGGTAGGCCGCGAGGAAGGCGAGCGCGAAATGGCTGAGATTGACCAGCCGCAACAGGCCCCAGCTCAGGCTGAGGCCCAGCGCCAGCAGGCCATACATGCCGCCCGCCAGGACGCCGGAGATCAGCGCCTGGCCCAGCAGAGTTGCGCTCGGCATGCTCGACTTCGTCCGATCAGGTCGGGATCAACCTGACGCCCGGCGCCGCGAACTGCTTCGGCCAGACGACCTTCCACTGCTTGTCCTGCACCTGGCGGATCAGCTGCGCCGGTTCGCCGTGATTGTAGAGGCCGTCGAACTTGGTCGGACCGTAGACCGTGGTCACCACGTTCTTCTTCAGCCAGGCGGCGATCTGCTTGTCCTCCAGGGTCTTGGCGCCGTTCACGCCGGCTTCGAGGATCTGCCAGGCGGCGACCATGCCGGCGGCCTGCGCGTCGATGATCGGATACGGCAGGTTCGCCTTGGTGGCGCGCTCCTTGTAGAGCTCGGCGATCTTCTTCATGCCCGGCCGGCTCATGAACGGCTCGTCGGGCTCCAGGAAGGTCGAGCACCAGACGAGATTGCCGTCGGGCGACAGCGCCAGGGGCCCCGGCGCCGGATAGAGATGGAAGCTGGTCTTGGGCGTGTAGTCGAGCTTGCGCAGCGCCTCGAGGATCTGGTTGCTCTCCAGGCCCAGCGAGCCGACCCACAGGAAGTCGGCGTTGGCCTCTTTCACGCGCGCCGCAATCGCACCGAAGTCGCGGTTGCCCGCTTCGTATTCCAGATAAAGCGGCACCTTCACGCCGCGCTTCTCGGCCTCGGTGCGCATGCCTTGGGCCATGAACTGCGCCGACGGGAACTTGCTGGTGACGATCACCATGGTCTTGGGCGGCGTCGGCAGGCTCGCCATCGCATCGAGGATCACGTTGGGATAGGTCTTGTCCGGTTCCGGCCCGAACGGCGTCGCCGGGAATGCCATGTCGTAGGTCTGCAGCTTGGGAATGCCCATGCTGCTCTGGATCATCACCTTGCCGTAGCGCTGGGCCACGCCCATCGCCGCCAGGATCGGCGCCGTTGCATAGGGCCCCATGATCAGGTCGACCTTGTCGACGGTGATCAGCTTCTCATAGAGGCTGCGAGCGACGTCGGGCTTGGACTGGTCGTCGAGCATCACGTATTCGACGGGCCGGCCCAAGAAGCCGTTCCGGCTGTTGATGTCCTCGATCATGATCTCGGCCGCGATCTTGTGGATCACCGCGGTCTGGGCGAGGAAGCCCGTCAGCGACAGCGTGCCGCCGACCTTCACCGGCTGGCCCGAGGGCGCCGCCCGCAGGATCGCAGGTGCCGCAAGCACGGCGGATGCTCCGATCAATCCGCCCAACACGTGGCGACGGCGCCACGCACCCATCCGGTCGTTCATTGTTCCCTCCACACACCCCGGCGCATTTATTGTGTCGAAGCACCGTTGTCCGGATGTTGGGACAACGCTGAGGCGCTGTAAACGTCATTTTCGAAAGTTTCGAAACTTTCGAAGATCGTTACCGGCCGGTGACTCCCAGGAACCGTTCGAGCGGCGCCGGATCGGCGAGCAGCGCGGCGCTGTCGCTCCGATGCACGACGCGACCGCGCTCCAGGATCAGCGCGCGATCGGTGATCGGCAGGATCTTTTGAGCATGCTGCTCGACGATGATGGCGGCGAGCTTCTCCTCATGGAGCAGACGCGTCAGCGCGCCGAGAAGCTCCTGCACGATGATCGGCGCCAGGCCTTCGGTCGGCTCGTCGAGCAAGAGCAAGCGCGGGTTGGTCGCGAGCGCGCGGCCGATCGCCAGCATCTGCTGCTCGCCGCCCGACAGCGAGGCGCCGGATTGCTGCCGCCGTTCCTTCAAGCGTGGGAACAGCGCGAACACGCGATCAATCGTCCACGGTCCGGGCCGCGCGACAGCGGTGAGGTTCTCCAGCACGCTGAGCGAGCGGAAGATGTTGCGCTCCTGCGGCACCCAGCCGACGCCGAGCGTCGCGCGCGTCTCCGGCGGCAAGGTGCCGACCTCGCGACCGCCGAGCACGATCGATCCCGCGAAGCGGCGCGTCACCCCGACCAGCGTGTCCAGAAGCGTCGTCTTGCCGACGCCGTTGCGGCCCAGCACCGCCAACGCCTCGCCCTCGCCCAGGCGGAACGCCACGTCGGACAGCACGACGGCGCGCCCATAGCCGGCCGACAGGTTCTCGACGGAGAGCAGGTCAGCCATCGCGGCTCTCGCCGAGATAGACGGCGCGCACGCGGGCGTCGGCGGCGATGGCGGAGGGCTCGCCCTCGACCATCAGCGCCCCGTCGACCAGTACCGAGATGCGCCGCGCGAAGCTGAACACCAGGTCCATGTCGTGCTCGATCAGCAAAACCGACACGTCGTCCGGCAACGCAGCGATGGCGTTCAGGATGTCGCGACGCTCAGCTTCGGGCACGCCGGCCGCCGGTTCGTCGAGCAGCAGCACCTTGGGCGCGCAGGCGAAGGCGGCGGCGATCTCGAGCAGGCGCTGCTTGCCGTAGGGCAAGGTGTCGGTGCGCACTTCGAGGACGTCGGCCAGGCCGAAGCGCTCGGCCACCTGCATGATCTCCGCGCTCACCGCCTCGTCGGCGCCGACGCGCCGGCGCCACTCGCGGCCGAGGCGGCGGCGCTCGCCCACGGCCAACGCCAGGGTCTCGAGCGGCGTCAGGTCGCCGAAGAGCTGGTTGATCTGGAAGGTCCGCACCAGGCCGCGGCGGACGCGAGCCTCGGGCTTCAGCCGCGTGACGTCCTCGCCGCCCAGCACGACACGCCCGGCCGACGGCGCCAGCACGCCGGTCAGGAGATTGACGAACGTGGTCTTGCCCGCTCCGTTCGGGCCGATCAGCGCGTGCCGCGCCCCCTGCTCCAGCCGGAACGTCACGTCCTTGGTCGGCACGATGCCGCCGAAGGTCTTCATCAGGCCATGGGTCTCGAGCGCGGCTTCCATCAGCGCCTCGCCCGCGCCAGCAGGCCGCGCACGCCACCGCTCAGCCTCTCGCGGCCGACCAGGGCCAGCACCACGAGGAAGAGGCCCATCCAGAACATCCAGAACTGCGGCGAGCTCGACGACAGCGTGTCGTGCAGGACCTTGAAGAGGATGGCGCCGGCGATGCCGCCATAGAGCCAGCCAGCGCCCCCGATGATCAGCGCCAGCAACACGTCGGCCGAACGCTGGAACTCCAGCACCTCCAGCGAGACGTAGGCCGTGGTCTGCGCCAGCAAGGCGCCCGCCGCGCCGGCGTAGGCTGCCGCCAGCGTGTAGACGGCGACCAGCCGGCGATTGACCGGCACGCCCAGCGCCGAGGCGCGCAATGTGTTGCGCCGGATCGCCATCAGCGACAGGCCGAACGGCGAATAGACGATGCGTCGCGCCAACAGGAACAGCGCGAACAGCGTCGTCAGGCTGTAGGCGTATGCCGTCCGACCATAGAGATCGAAGTCGAAGTGGCCGAGCAGCGGTCCGACCGCCATGCCCTGCAGCCCGTCGGCACCGCCGGTCCACTGCGGCAGCGCGTTGGCGACCTCGTGCAGCACCAGCGCCACACCCAGCGTCACCATGAGGCGCGTGAGGTCGGTGCCACGCAGCACCAGGAAGCTGGTGACGAATCCCATCGCGGCTGCGGCGGCGATGGCGACGGCCATGCCGACGAGCGGATCCGAGGTGACCAGCTTGCACAGAAGGCCCGCGGCATAGGCGCCGGTGCCGAAGAACGCGGCGTGGCCCAGCGAGATGATGCCGGCGTAGCCCAGGATCAGGTCGAGCGAAAGCGCGAAGAGGGCGAGGATCGCGACCTCGTTCAGCAGCAGATGCTTGCCCGGCGGCAGGAATATCGCTGCAAAGGCGAGCACCCAGAAGACGACCTCCGCCACTCGCCAGCGGGCGCGACGCGCCAGGCCTGGCGACGCACTCATCGAGCGCGCGCGAACAGGCCGTTGGGCCTGAGCACCAGCACGATGATCAGCACGACATAGATCACGAAACCGCCCAACGCCGAGGACAGGTAGTACTTGCCCGCCACGTCGGCGACGCCCAGCAGCATCGAGGCGACGAACGGCCCCATGATCCCCGAGGTGCCGCCGACCGTGACCACGATCAGGAAGTAGATCATGAACTTCAGCGGGAAGTACGGATCGAGACCCAAGAGCTCGACACCGAGCGCGCCGCCCAGTCCCGCCAGCCCCGAGCCGACGGCGAAGGTCGCGGCGAACACCAGGCTGACCGGGATGCCGAGACCGCGCGCCACGCGGGCGTCGTCGACGGCGGCGCGAAGGCGGCTGCCGAAGCGGGTGCGCGTCAGGCCGGCCTGCAGACCGACCGCCAGCGCGCCGCACACCACGATCAGGAACGAACGGTAGATGCCGACATTGACGCCCAGGATCTCGCGACGGCCCTGCAGCCATTCGGGCAGCCGGATGTTGCGCTGGCTGGAGCCCATCAGGAAATCGGTGATGGCGACCGCCATGAACACCAGGCCGATCGAGAACAGCACCTGGTCGAGGTGCGAGCGGCCGTACATGTGGCGATAGAGCGTGCGCTCGAGCAGCAGCCCGATCGCCGCCGCGACGATGAAGGCCGCGGGCAGGGTGGCAAGGAACGGCCAGCCGGCGCGGTCCATCAGCAGCACGGTGACGTAACCGCCCGCCATGGCAAACGCGCCGTGCGCCAGGTTGACGAAGTTCATCAGTCCCAGCGTCACGGCCAGCCCGCAGGCCAGCACGAACAGCAGCATGCCGTAGGCGACGCCGTCGAAGAGGATGGTTGCCATGGGCTACTTTCGCACGCGCACCCTGCCATCCTCATCAACGCCGTGCGACTACTTCTTCGCAGCCTTCACCGGATCCTTCACGTTCGGGATCGTCGCGAACTCGACGTTGTAGAGCTCGCCGCCGACCTTATCGACCTTGCGGATGTAGATGTTCTGGATGATGTCGCGCGTGTCGGCATCGATCGAGATCGGGCCGCGCGGGCTCTCCCAGGCCATGCCCTTCATGGCGGCTATGAGCTTCTCGCCGTCGGTGGCGCCGTTGGTCTTCTTCAGCGCGCCGTAGATCAGCGCCATGCCGTCATAGCCGCCGACCGACATGAAGTTCGGCCTGAGTCCGTTGTTGGCCTTCTTGAAGGCCTCGACATAGGTCTTGTTCAGGGCGCTGTCGTGATTGGCCGAGTAGTTGTGCGCGTTGATGACGCCCACCACGACGTCGCCCATGCCGTTGAGCTGGTCGTCGTCGGTGACATCGCCGGTGGCGATCAGCTTCATGCCTGACTTGTCGAGGCCGCGCTCGATGAACTGCTTGACGAACTGCGCGCCCGAGCCCGACGGCACGAAGACGAACAGCGCGTCGGCCTTGGCGTCGGCCGCCTTCTGCAGGACGGGCGCGAAGTCGGGGCTGCGCAGCGGAACACGCAGGTTCTCGACGATGGTGCCGCCATCGGCCTTGAACTTGTCGCTGAACGACTTCTCGGCGTCGATGCCGGGGCCGTAGTCGCTGACCATGGTCACGACCTTCTTGATGCCGTTCTTGACCGCCCATTCGGCCATCGGAACGGCCGACTGCGCCAGGGTGAAGCTGGTGCGCACGATGAAGGGCGAAGCCTCGGTGATCGACGAGGTGCCGGCCGCCATCACCACTTCCGGCACCTTGGCCTGGGTGGCGATCGGCGCGGTCGCCATGGCCGACGGCGTGATGCCGAAGCCGGCGAGGATCGCGACCTTGTCGTTGACCACCAGTTCCTGCGCCAGCCGCTTGGTGACGTCGGGCACGCTGGTGTCGTCCTTGAGGATGACCTCGATCTTCTTGCCGGCGACGGTGCTGCCGTGCTGCGCCATGTAGAGCTTCACCGCGGCGTCGATCTGCTTGCCGGTCGAGGCCTGCTGGCCGGTCATCGGCAGGATCAGGCCGATCTTGACCGTATCTTGCGCGAAGGCTGCGGAAGAAACCGCGGACAGGGCGGCGGAGATCAGAAGTTCACGTCTGAGCACTTGTTTGCCCTCCCAACAATCTTCTTGGCGAACTAGTAGCACAAAAATGTACGGGATGCTTTATGCTCCCGCCACAAAACCCGGGAGCAAGCCATGAAGAGCTACAAGGTCGTCCAATTCGGCCAGCCATTGCAGAAGGTCGAAGAGGCCAACCCCGCCCCGCAGGGCACAGAGGTGCTGGTGCGCATCACGGCGGCCGGCGTCTGCCACAGCGACGTCCATCTGTGGGAAGGCTATTTCGACATGGGTGGCGGCAACAAGTACTCGACCGAGAAGACCATGGCGCCACCGCGCACCATGGGCCACGAGATCGTGGGCGAAGTGGCTGCCGTGGGACCGGAGTCAAAAGGCGCGAAGCTCGGCGACAAGGCCGTGGCCTATCCCTGGATCGGCTGCGGCAAGTGCTGGTACTGCACCAGCGGCAGCGAGCACCTCTGCCCGACGCCGCGGGCGCTGGGCGTCAACAAGGATGGCGGCTACGCCGATCATGTGCTCGTGCCGCATGCGAAATATCTCTATCCCTACGGCAACCTGCCGGTCGAGCTCGCCTGCCTCTATGCCTGCTCGGGCATCACCGCCTTCGGCGCGGTCAAGAAGGCGGTCGGCCATGACGCCGGCAAGCCGATCCTCGTCATCGGCGCGGGCGGCGTCGGCCTGATGGGCGTGCGCTTCGCGAAATCGGTGCTGGGTCACGAACCGATCGTGGCCGACATCGACGAGAACAAGCGCAAGCTCGCCCTGGAGAACGGCGCCTGCGCGGCGCTGGATCCGCGCGACAAGGAAGCCCGCAAGCAGATCATGGAGCTGACCGGCGGCACCGGCGTCGGCGCGGCGATCGACTTCGTCGGCGCCGAGGCTTCCAGCCAGTTCGGCGTGCGCGCGCTCGGCCGCGGCGGCCGGCTGATCGTCGTCGGCCTGTTCGGCGGCACCTTCTCCATGCCGCTGCCGATGTTCGCCTTCACCGGCTGCCAGATCATGGGCTCGGTGACCGGCAGCCCGGCCGAGATGAAGGAGATGATGGACCTCGTCACCGGCGGCAAGGTGACGCCGGTGCCGGTCATCAAGCGCAAGCTCGACGAGGCCGACGCCACGCTGCAGGAGCTGCGCAAGGGCCTGATCATGGGGCGGGCCGTCCTTGTCCCCTGATAAGCTGCCGTGAGCCAAGCCACCCGCGCCCTCGTCCATGCCTTCGAGACGGGGGCGCTCAAGCCGCAGCGGGCCTTCTTCCTGCGCGCCGAGCTCAGTCCCTTTCGCGACGTCGACGCCGAGCAGTCCTTACGGCCGGAATATCTGCGCCTGAAGAAAGCCGGCTGGTCGGTCGTGCCGCGCATCGAGAGCGGCGCCTACCGGCTCGGCCAGCTCCTGCTGACCAAGCACAAGGAAGAGAACTTCGCCAACATCGCGCGCGCCTGGTCGCTGCTGGCCGAGGGCGGCACGCTCGTGTGCTCGGGCTCCAACGACGACGGCGCCGCCAGCCTTGAAAAGCAGGTCGGCAAGGCGCTCGGCCTCGATGGCCAGCTCTCCAAGTTCCACTGCCGCGTCTTCTGGCTGACGCGCGGCCATAAAAGCCCGCCCGACTACTGGCGCGAGCTCACTTCACTGCGTCGCGTCGAAGGCGGATGGTTGAGCCAGCCGGGGATCTTCTCCTGGGACAGTATCGACGACGGTTCCGCTCTACTTGCCCAGCATCTGCCCGGCGATCTTTCCGGCCATGTCGCCGACTTCGGCTGTGGCTGGGGCTATCTCGCGCGCGAAGTGCTCGGCAGCTCAGCGAGGATCGGCAAGATCGACCTGATCGACGCCGAGCATCGCGCCATCGAAGCGGCCCGTGCCAACATTGCCGACACGCGTGCCTCGTTTCACTGGCTCGACCTTACGCAAGAGGCGGCACCGGCGACCTACGACGCAATCGTGTGCAATCCGCCGTTCCACTCCGGCCGCGCCGCCGAGCCGGGGCTCGGGCAGAACGTCATCGCCGCCGCGGGGCGCGCGCTGCGGCCGGGCGGCGTCTTCTACATGGTCGCCAACCGCGGCTTGCCTTATGAGCCGATCCTCAAGGCCAACTTCGCGTCATTCGAGACGTTGGCCGACAACAACAAGTTCCGGATGTCGCGCGCTATCCGCTGAAACGCCCCGCGATCAGGAACTCCTTGTTGCCTTCGGCCCCTTCGATCGGACTGTCCGTGACTCCGATCACGCTCCAGCCCGGCTGCTCGGCCAGCCAGTCCGTGGTCGTCTTGCAGACTTCCTCGTGCAACGCCGGATCGCGCACGATGCCGCCCTTCCCCACCCTGCCCTTGCCGACCTCGAACTGCGGCTTGATCAGCGCCACGAGGTCTGCGCCCGGCGCCGCCAGGGCCAATGCCGCCGGCAGCGCCGTCCTGAGGCTGATGAACGAGGCATCGCAAACGATGAGGTCGATCGGCTCGGGCACCTGCTCGCGCCCGACGTCGCGGATGTTGGTCTTCTCCATCGAGATCACGCGCGGATCGGAGCGCAGCTTCCAGGCAAGCTGGTTGGTGCCGACGTCGATGGCATAGACCTTGGCGGCGCCACGCTGCAGCAGCAGGTCGGTGAAGCCGCCGGTCGAGGCGCCGACATCGAGGGCGATACGGCCGGCGGCGGGGATTGCGAAGTGATCGAGCCCCTTCTCGAGCTTCAGCCCGCCGCGCGAGACATAGGGGTGCGGCTGGCCGCGCACCTCGATCGGCGTGTCGGCGGCGATGGCATGGCCCGGCTTGTCGAGCCGGCGCTCGCCGGTGAAGACCAGCCCGGCCATGACCATGCGCTGCGCGGCAGCGCGCGTCTCCGCGAGCCCGCGCTCGACCAGCGCCACGTCCAGTCGCGTCTTGGCCATCAGACTTGCGGCGGCGGCGCGCGGTGCTTGGCCGAGATCGGGCTCATGAGACCGACCGCGATGCCGTCGGGATCCTCGACGACGGCGTAGCGCGCGCCCCAGAAGGCGTCCCATGGCGGCTGCAGGCCGCGATGGCCGGCGGCAGTCATCTCGCCATAGAGCCGATCGACCTCTTCGCGCGAGCCGACGCTGAACCCCACGACCACGCGGCCGGCGAGGTCCTGGCGGCCGGCCCAGCCCGTGTTCCAGATCTGGGCGAAGGCCGTGCTGTCGAGATCGAGCGTGGCGGCCTCCGGCGACTCCGCCTCGATGGCGCTCACGTGATGCACGCCGGTCGACGTGCGCCAGATCCGCGGATCGGGAATCTCGACGCCCAGCTTGCGATAGAAGGCGATGGATGCATCGACATTGCCGCTTACAATGTTCAGCTGATTGAGCGTCGGCCGCGTCCGGTCCATGGGCTCACTCCACAACTCGAGGGAAGAAACACTTAGCATGAGCACGAAGCTTCTGGAGGGCGAACGCGCCCTGGTCACGGGCTGCGCCGGCGGTATCGGCCGCGGCATCGCCAAGGCGCTCATGGCCGAGGGCGCCACGGTGCTGGGCAGCGACATCACGGCGCCCCCAGCCGAGGACGGCATCGATTTCCTGGCGGGCGATCTCGGCAAGCGCGACGGCTGGAAAGCCCTGCTCGACGGCGCGCTGCAGAAGTTGGGCACGATCTCGCTGTTCGTCCATTCCGCCAGCCCGCGCCGGCTGGAAGCCGACACGCCGCTGTCGGTGTCCGAGGCGACGTGGGACGCCATGACCGACATCAACCTGCGCACCGGCTTCTTCCTGTCGCGCGAAGTCGGGCGGCACATGAAGGACAACAGGATCAAGGGCCGCATCATCCTGATCACGTCGCAACATCGCGAGACGCCGCGGAACCTGCCGCACTACAGCGCCTCAAAGGCCGGCTTGACCATGGTGATGAAGGAGCTGGCGCGCACCCTGGCGCCCGACGGCATCCGCGTAAATGCCATCGCGCCGGGCGCCATCCCGGGCGGCGGATTCGTCGCCGACAACCTCGGCGCGTTGGTTTCCCAAATCCCGATCGGCCGCCCCGGAACGCCGGATGACATCGCCCAGGTGGCCGTCGCCATTCTGTCAGAAAGATTTGGTCGTTATATCGTGGGCACGACGGTAGAAGTTGATGGTGGTATCGGCCTCATGAGCTGGATTCCTGCCAAGGCTTGACCGGCCGCCCGGAAGGGCTATCTACCACTGCGGGAGACGAAACAACGTCCTATCCCGAGGGGGTTCACATGACGCTTCGCATCAATTCAACGGCGCCCGACTTCAAGGCCGAGACCACCCAGGGTCCGATCGAGTTCCACAAGTGGATCGGCGACGGCTGGGCGATTTTGTTCTCGCATCCCAAGGATTTCACGCCGGTCTGCACCACCGAGCTCGGCTACATGGCCGGCCTCAAGCCGGAGTTCGACAAGCGCAACACCAAGATCATCGGCCTGTCGGTCGATCCGGTCGGCAACCACGAGAAGTGGTCGAAGGACATCGAGGAGACCCAGGGCCACAAGGTCACTTACCCGATGATCGGCGATCCCGAGCTCAAGGTGGCGACCGCCTACGACATGCTGCCGGAGGGCGCGGGCACGACCTCGGAAGGCCGCACCGCCGCCGACAACGCCACCGTGCGCTCGGTGTTCATCATCGGGCCGGACAAGAAGATCAAGGCGATGCTCACCTATCCGATGAGCACGGGCCGCAACTTCGACGAGGTGCTGCGTCTCCTGGAATCGTGCCAGCTCACGGCCAAGCACCAGGTGGCAACGCCGGTGAACTGGAAGAGCGGCGAGGACGTGATCATCGTGCCGGCCGTCAGCGACGAGCAGGCCAAGGCGAAGTTCCCCGGCGGCTGGAAGGCGCCGAAGCCCTACCTGCGCATCGTGCCGCAGCCGAAGTAAGGACTGCCCGGTTTTCCGGAAAGGCGCGCCACGCAGGTGGCGCGCCTTTTTCTTTGCCGGGACCTCATGGTCTCCCGGACCGCGAGCCTCCGGCTCGCTCATGAGTCATGAGCGTGATGGGAATCGGATGAACGATGCATAGAGCAGAGCTGCCAAAGGCGAGCGCACCGAAAATATAACTACAGTTCGGAAAAGAGTCAACCATTGTTATTCGAGCGACTTGCTCTCCATGACTCATGAGCGGGCCGGAGGCCCGCGCTCCCGTTAGCCGCGCGCCCTCTCGACCGACTGACCGAGGGCCGCGAGCGCCGTGGCGACGATGCCCTTGGCATCGAGACCGGCCTGTTCGTATTGCTTGGCCGGCGCGGCGTGGTCGATGAAGCGGTCGGGCAGGATCATCGGCCGAACCTTCAGGCCGTGATCGAGCAGTCCGGCCATCGCCAGATACTGCATCACGTGGCTGGCGAAGCCGCCGACCGACCCTTCCTCGATCGTGATCAGCACCTCGTGCTCGCGCGCCAAGCGGCGCACCAGATCGGTGTCGAGCGGCTTGGCGAAGCGCGCATCGGCCACCGTCGTGCTGAGGCCCTTGGCGCCGAGATCCTCGGCGGCCACCAGGCACTCGGCCAGACGTGTCCCGAAATTCAGGATGGCGATCTTGCTGCCCTCGCGCAGCACGCGCCCCTTGCCGATCTCGAGCGGCGTGCCGCGCGCCGGCAACTCGACGCCGACACCCTCGCCGCGCGGATAGCGGAAGGCCGAGGGGCGGTCGTCGATGTGCGCCGCCGTGGCCACCATGTGCATCAGCTCGAGCTCGTCGGCCGCCGCCATGACGACGAAGTCCGGCAGGCAGGCGAGATAGGCCACGTCGAACGAACCGGCATGCGTGGCGCCGTCGGCGCCGACCAGGCCGGCGCGGTCGATGGCGAAGCGCACCGGCAGCTTCTGGATGGCGACGTCGTGCACGACCTGGTCGTAGCCACGC
The DNA here is from genome assembly GCA_019750135.1 of Reyranella sp. GTDB lineage: Bacteria > Pseudomonadota > Alphaproteobacteria > Reyranellales > Reyranellaceae > Reyranella. Next base: position 40,277 of record JAIEOV010000048.1, read on the forward strand.
TGCAGGAAGGTCGAGTAGATGGCGCAGAACGGCTTGAAGCCTTCGGTCGCCAGGCCGGCGGCGAAGGTCACGCCATGCTGCTCGGCGATGCCGACATCGAAGCAGCGCTCGGGGAAGCGCTCGACGAACTTGTCGAGGCTGGTGCCCGAGGGCATGGCCGCGGTGATGGCGACGATCTTCTTGTCGGCCTCGGCCTCGGCGATCAGCGACTTGGCGAACACCGCCTGGTAGGCCGGCGCATTGGCCACCGGCTTGGACTGCTTGCCGGTGATGACGTCGAACTTCACCACGCCGTGGTACTTGTCGGCGCTGTTCTCGGCCGGCGGATAGCCCTTGCCCTTCTTGGTGACGACATGGACCAGGATCGGCTTGTCGAGCCGGCTGTCGCGTGCGTTCTTCAGCACCGGCAGCAAGTGGTCGAGATTGTGCCCATCGACCGGGCCGACATAGTAGAAGCCGAGCTCGTCGAACAGCGTGCCGCCGGCCACGAAGCCGCGCGCGAACTCCTCGGCGCGCCGCGCCGCCATCTCGAGCGGCTTGGGCAGCACCTCGGCGACCGAGCGGCCGAGATTGCGCAGGCTGACATAGGGCCGGCCCGACAGCAGGCGCGAGAGATGCGCCGACATGGCGCCGACCGGCGGGGCGATCGACATGTCGTTGTCGTTCAGCACCACGATCAGCCGGCTGCGCAGCGCGCCCGCGTTGTTCATCGCCTCGTAGGCCATGCCGGCGCTCATCGCGCCGTCGCCGATCACCGCCACGACATGGTTGCTGCCGCCGGCGAGATCGCGCGCCACGGCCATGCCGAGCCCGGCCGAGATCGAGGTCGAGGAATGGGCCGCGCCGAACGGGTCGTACTCGCTCTCGGCGCGCCGCGTGAAGCCCGACAGGCCGCCTTCCTGACGCAAGGTGCGGATGCGGCTGCGCCGGCCGGTGACGATCTTGTGCGGATAGGCCTGGTGGCCGACGTCCCACAGCAGCCGGTCGCGCGGCGTGTCGAACACGTGATGCAGCGCCACGGTGAGCTCGACGACGCCCAGCCCGGCGCCGAGATGGCCGCCGGTGACCGAGACGGCCGAGATCGTCTCCTGGCGCAGCTCGTCAGCGAGCTGACGCAGTTGCTCGGCCTTCAGCCGCCGGATGTCGGCGGGAACGTCGATGGTGTCGAGAAGCGGCGTACTCGGCCTGGTCATGACTGGATCATACTCCCGTGCGGCCGTTCATGCCCGCCGCGCGACGACGAATTTGGCAGCCTGCCTCAGCAGATCCGCCGCCCCACCGAACGGCTCGAGATGCGCGGCGGCCTGTCTCGCCAGCAGGTCGGCCTGGGCCCGCGCCCGCTCGAGGCCCAGGATGGAGACGAACGTGGCCTTGCCGGACGCCGCATCCTTGCCCGGTGTCTTGCCGATCTCCTCGGCGCTGCCCTCGATGTCCAGAAGGTCGTCGACGATCTGGAACGCGAGCCCGAGGTCATGGGCATAGGCTGACAGCGCATTGCGCGGCGCGTCGCTCGCTTTGCCCAGGATGGCCCCCGACGTGCAGGAGAAGGAGATCAGAGCACCTGTCTTCAGGCGCTGCAACCGAGTGATCGCGCCGATCGAGAGGTCGGGGCGGGTCTCAGCCAGGAGATCGAGCATCTGGCCGCCCACCATGCCCTGCGCACCGGCCGCCTTGGCCAGCTCGCTGACAAGATGGGTCCGCACCGACGCGTCGCCATGCGTGTCCTCGTGCGCCAGCACCTCGAAGGCCAGGGCCTGCAGGGCGTCCCCGGCCAGGATGGCCGTCGCCTCGTCGAACTGCTTGTGACAGGAGGGCTTGCCGCGACGCAGATCGTCGTCGTCCATGGCCGGCAGGTCGTCGTGAATCAGCGAATAGGCGTGGAGGAATTCGATGGCGCAGGCCGTCCGAAGCGCGGACAGCGCAGAGACCCGGAACAACGTTGCGCCTGCCAGCACGAAAAAGGCGCGCAGGCGCTTGCCGCCGCCGAGGCTCGAATAGCGCATCGCCTCGAAGACGCGCGCCTCATCGGTATCGCCCTTCGGCAGAAGGCGATCCATGGTGTGTTCGGTCGACGACGCGGCAAACGCCAGCGCGGCCTCGAAGTCGCGGTGCGACGACAGTGGCATGGCTTGCGAACTAGCTCAGGTCGGCGGCGGGCTGGCTGCCGACCGAGCCGTCGGCCGAGAAGACGATCTTCTCGACCTTCATCTTGGCTTCGGCGAGCTTCTGCTCGCAGTGCTTCTTGAGCAGCGCGCCGCGCTCATAGGCGGTGATCGCCTCGTCGAGCTTGACCTGGCCGCGCTCGAGCTGCTGGACGATGCCTTCGAGCTCCTTCAGCGCGTCCTCGAAGGACAGGCCGGTAATATCCTTAGAAAGTACGGGTTCTTTTGCCAATTTTGCCTCGCAGGGGGTCATATGAGCGTAGCCGCCGACGCTTGCAACGGCCAGACATCCGGCAGAATGCTGTGAAAGTGCCCATTCCGCGCGGTCTTTCGGGCTTTCTCAACTGTGGATAGCGAATCACGCACCTGTGACATGGTAGCTTTGCACGTTCGCAGGACAAAACCCCTGCTCGCGCATTGCGACAGTTACACAGCAATGGCACGTTCCGCCCCGCAACGAAATAAACAGCCATTCATAGGAGCAGAACGCCAATGGGCAACGTCAGCCATCTCGTCACGCGAACGGCAGCCTTCGAAAGCTCGGTTGAAAACGGTCTCGCCGAAGGCGGCAGCGGCAAGGATCGCCAGTTCGTCACCGCCCTCGCCCGGGGCCTCGACATCCTGCGCGCCTTCCATGCCGGCGAAGGCATGCTGGGCAACCAGGAGATCGCCCACCGCACCGGCCTGCCGAAGCCGACGGTGGCCCGCCTCACCCATACGCTGACCGAGCTCGGCTACCTCAACTACATCCGCCGTTTCCGCAAGTACGAGCTCGGCGCCTCGGTCCTGGCGCTGGGTTATGCCGCGATCTCCAGCATGGATGTGCGCCGCGCCTCGCGTCAGCCGCTCGAGCAGCTCGCGCACTCGCTGAACGCCTCGACGGCGCTGGGCGGCCGCGACCGTCATTCGATGATCTATCTCGAAGCCTGCCGGGGCCCGTCGGTCGTGGCGATCACCCACGATGTCGGCACACGCGTGCCGATGGCCAGCACGGCGATGGGCCGCGCCTACCTGTTCTCGCTGCCCGACGTCGACCGCAACAAGCAGATCGATGCCATCCGCCGCCGCTGGCGCGACGACTGGACCAAGGTGAAGACCGGCCTCGAGCGCTCGTTCAAGGAGCTGGCCGACCGCGGCTTCTGCGTCACCTGGGGCGAGTGGCTGCCCGAGCTCTGCGGCGTCGGCGCGCCGCTGCGCAACTCCGACGGCACGGCCGCCTACGCCATCAACGCCTCGGCGCCGATCTACCAGATCAGCCGCGACCGGCTCGAAGCCGATTGGGGCCCGCGCCTGGTGAAGATCGCGCGCGACATCCGCACCGGCATGGCCGCCCAGCCCTCGTCGGGGACGACGGTGCCGTCGGCGATGCGTCCTGCGACCAACGGCAACGGGCATCATCGCCCGCCGATGTCGGCGATGGCGCGTCGCTAGACGCGCCCTCTTCTCCGCTACGAGTAGAAGCGTATGCCTATCCAACGACCGGCCGATGCGCGGCCGGTCGCCGCCCACGAGTTTCGCGGTTTCAACGGACTCATCGGCCACGAGGTCGTGGCTTGGCGGCCGGGCTTCGTCGAGATGACGCTGAAAGTCCGCCCCGAGCTCTGCAACGCCAACGGCCTGCTGCACGGCGGCGTGCTGATGACCCTGCTCGATTCGGCGAGCGGCTTTGCCTGCACTTTCAACGACACGGCGACGGCGCGAAGGCTCAGCGTCACGCTTGCCTTCACCACGCAGTTCATCAAGGCGGCGCGAGACGGCGACCAGCTCACCGTCTTCGGCGCCTGGCGGCCCTCGACCAGCCAGAGCACCTTCGCCGCCGAAACCGAGATCTACGACCAGAAGAACGACCTTGTCGCCACCGGCACCGGCACCTTCCGCTATCTGAAGGGCGAGCGGAGCGATGGGGTCCTCACGTTCCTGGACCAGAAGGCGGCGGATTAGTTTCCGCCCTTTCCGCCCTTTCCGGAAGTGCTTTCGTATGGGCTAGCGCCGGGTTGACCTCCCATATGTTGGTGGGCCGGCCGCCGGTTGCACGCCAACCATCCGGCATCTGTCGCACGATGTTCGCCGAGCGGAGGCGATAGAGCACCTGATCAGTATCGAAGGCATTGATCGTACGGCTCAACCCGTCCCGCCTCACCTGCTCGCGCGTGACACATTTCATGCCCGTGCTGCGAAGCCAGCGGGCCGCACGACGCGCGTGAACCTCAGTGGACGTGGGCACGGTCTGCACGAACAGGCTCGTCGCGTGCGGCCGCAGGTAGCGGTCCCATATTGCCACTGCCTCTTCGATCCGCTCTCGGCCGATATGCCCCGGCGGACTCGTGGAACCGGTGGCGGACCAGTCCAGCAGTTCCAGGATGCCGGCCAGCCGCACCACCGTTCCGCACCCCTTGCCCAACCACGCCTCCTCGAGGCCTTCGGCCTCGCTCAAGGCGGCATGAACGCTGGCCCTGAAGCTGTCCAGGGCGGCCAAGCCGCGCTCATCGACCTGCAGCACGAGAGGATCGCGGAGCGTGCCCGCCTTGCGCGCGATCCGACGCAGTCGGTTGAGCGCCTCGTCGTCGTCGGGCGACTGACCTCCCACGATCGACCGAAAAACCGGCTGGTGCGGCCAGGCATAGAGGTGCCTCGCGGCAAGATCCTCGCCGTCCTTGAAGAGTCGCCCCAACTGCTCGGGCTGCACGGCGCCGAGAATGCTCACGGCTGAGGTGGCACTGGTGTCGGCCGACCACGACTGCAGCCACAGACGCCGCCTGCGGTCATCCTCCGCCTTGAGGCAATCGAACCAGTCGCCGGCTTCGTCGCGCCACAACAGGGCACCACGGGCATTGGCGGCGGCGACCTCCTCGATCCTGTGGACCTGCGCATCGTCGACGACGATCGCCTGCAGCTCCTCCGCGATCGTGGCCAGCATGCGACGCGTCGAAGCCCTGGCTGGCGACCGCCCGCTGGAAACGCGGCCGACGGCGAGTTGCCATAGAACAAGTGGCTCCTGCCATGTCGGCGTGACCCGCACGGTCGCGCCGGCGCCGCACAGGCCGGACACCGCGCCGAACAGGGCCTGAGCGACATAGTCGATCGGGGCGCCCACCGACGCGGCGGTGTCGGCCAGCCAGGCGCGCCACGGCGACGGTATCAGGTCGGTCGGGAACACTGGTAGTGCGCTCCGTCTGTCCTCCAGCAGGCTCGGGTCGATTTCGGGCCATTTCTCGCTGGACGTTGGCATTGCCGCAAACCGTGCGGCGGTCGCTGTATAGAGCGCATCGTCGGCAGACACCGAATCACGGATCCGCTGGGCGGCGGAGAGTCGGGGGGACTTCGGCATGGCAAGCACCATCGCTAGCTTCGGACGTAAAATAACACGAGTTAAAATATAACTCTCGTTTTATCTTGCTGCAAGTCCCGAATCAAGCGCCTTGCCCCTGGCCGTGCCGTCAGCCTTCACGGCACCTGGCTGACATCGAGGGCGTCCTTTTCATCTTCCAGCCATTCCTGCAGGGCGACGAGCTGCTCGGCGCCCAGTCGGCAGGGTACATCGATCTCCAGTCGATCCTGGTCGAACCGCACCCGCGCGCCGGGCAGGCCGTGGGCGGCAGCGAAGACATCGAGCCTGGCCTGCACCTCGCGGCGGTCGTCTTCGCTCCACAGATAGCCCGCCGGAATGAAGGCCCATTTGAACGTCCGTCCGACAACGGTCTTGCCCGGGTTCTCGTGGATCTCGAGACCGGGCCGCACAAAAGATCGGGGCTCGGCTGACCGCAGGAGCCGCACGGCGGTCCTGAGCGCCACCTTGAGCTCGTCGCCCTGCATCGTCTCGATGGGCCTTCCCATCCATGTCGCCTGATCGATCATCGGATTCCCTCTGCCTGTTACTTCAGGGGCGATCTAGCCGCCCGTGCCGGTCGATCAAGAGGGCGGGCGCCGTCTCGGGCCATGGGCTTGAAAAATTAATCAACAACGACCGGAGGCCTTGACGGCGCCACGACTTTTCCTAGATCGACATCCGGCGGGCCCCAAAGGGCCTGCCTCGCAAGGCCGGTCGCCCTGCGGGGGGCCGGTCGCAACCCATCGCTCATGAGGAGGATGACAATGCGTACCGACTTCGATTTCGCTCCGTTGTATCGGGCCACCGTCGGCTTCGACCGGGTGTTCGACATGCTGGATTCGATGGCCGGCCAGCCCAGCCCCGGCGGCTACCCGCCCTATAATATCGAGAAGATTGCCGACGATGCCTGGCGCATCGTCATGGCGGTGGCGGGCTTCACCGAGACCGAGCTCAACGTTACCCAGAAAGAGGACGAGCTTCTGGTCACCGGCAAGGGCCACCCCGACCGGCATGAGGGCACCGAGTATCTCTATCGCGGCATCGGGGCGCGTGACTTCGAGCGTCGCTTCCAGCTGGCTGACCACGTCCGTGTCCTGGGGGCCAAGCTGCAGAACGGCCTGCTCAGCATCGAGCTGAAGCGCGAGCTGCCCGAGGAGAAGAAGCCTCGACCGATCCCCATCGAAGGGCAGGCAACGCCGCGCACGATCACCCACCAGTAACGGTCGGGCGGGGGCCGGGCGCCGCCCTGGCGTTTCCTGGGGCGCCCGGTCTTCGCGACGCATTTCCAACAGGAGGTAAGGCATGACAGCAACGTCAGCCGCTTCCACGCTTGGCAATACGTGGAATCGGCTTCCCAACTGCACAGAAGCAGTCGACCCGCAGCCCATGCCCGTGGGTACAAGGCTTTCGCCACCGCCGCTGTCCGCGCTGGAGTTGCCGCGGGGCAAGGTACTGGTGGTGGTCGACGACGCAATTGTGGCGCTCGACCTGCAGCGCCTGCTGCACGACGCGGGCTGGCGCGTCGTCGGCCCGGCGACCACGGTGGCAGAGGTCCAGCGCCTGATCCAGCGTGGCGACATTGCGTGCGCCATCCTCGATCTCGACATCGACCGGCGGGCGCCCTTGCCGATCGCCGACCTGCTGGCCTTCGCCGATATACCCTTCGTCTATCTCACCACCGGCGTGCTCGGTCCCGTGCCGTCGCGGCACAGGCGGCGGCCGGTCGTCGAGAAGCCCTTCACCGGCGAGAGCCTGATCGGAGCGGTGGAGAAGGCCATGGCGAGGCCGCGTGAGGTCGCCAACGACAATCGTTGGCCGAGTAACGCGTCGGTCGTCCCGTGGGCGAGGGTCTATCCTCCGCTCTGACGTCAAAGGGCGGCCGCCCAACCCTCGGAGCGGCCGCCCCCTTCCTTCAAGTCGATGCTTCGCTCAACGGAGATCTGTCGATGAAGATTGCCCAGGTCGCGCCGCTCGCCGAACGCTGCCCGCCGCGCCTCTATGGCGGCACCGAGCGGATCGTTTCGTATCTGACCGAGGAACTGGTCCGCCAGGGACATGACGTGACCCTTTTCGCCAGTGGCGATTCGCGGACCGCATCCAGGCTGGTCCGCTGCTCCGACATGGCGCTGCGTCTCAATCCCGCCGTCAAGGACCACCTGCCCTACCATCTCGTGATGCTGGACGAGGTGCGCCGCCGCGCCGACGATTTCGACGTCATCCACTTCCATATCGACCTTTTGCATTTTCCGATGGTCCGGGACTTCGCCGACCGCACGCTGACGACGCTGCACGGACGGCTCGACCTGCCCGACCTGAAGCCCTTCTATGCGGCATTCCGGGAACTCCCTCTGGTGTCGATCTCCGACAGCCAGCGCCGTCCGCTGCCGGCCGTGAACTGGGCGGCCACGGTCCCGCACGGCCTGCCGGGCGATCTGCTGCCGTTCGCGCCGCGACCGAAGGGGGACTATCTCGCCTTCCTCGGCCGCATCTCACCGGAAAAGAGGCCCGATCGCGCCATCGACATCGCCGCGCGCGCGGGCCTGCCGCTCAAGATTGCCGCCAAGATCGACAAGGTCGATCGTGCCTACTGGGACATCGCCATTGCGCCTCTCGTGGCCCGGCACGGCAACGTCGAGTTTGTCGGTGAGATCAACGATGCACAGAAAGCGGACTTCCTCGGCAATGCCCGGGCTCTGCTCTTTCCCATCGATTGGCCGGAGCCGTTCGGCCTGGTTATGATCGAGGCAATGGCCTGTGGGACGCCAGTCATCGCCTGGAACTGCGGCTCGGTGCCGGAGGTCGTCGACGACGGAATTACGGGCTTCATTGTCGGAAGCGAGAGTGAAGCCGTCGCCTCGGTACGGCGGTTGGACATGCTGGACCGGCGCGAGGTTCGGCGGACGTTCGAGCGGCGTTTCACGGCCAGGCGCATGGCCGACGACTATCTATCGATCTACCGAGCGCTGCCGGGCGTTCGCCGCGGCGTGACCCGCTTCCGGGGTGCTGGCCGGGATGGGTTGACCTTGATGGCCGTTGCGTAGCCGCGGAGGCAGATTGCACCCGTAGCTGTAACGTTTCCGTTTCTGCCTTCGTCTCCCGGAGAGAAGGGAGACAGCAATGCAGGCAATTTGTTCGATCGCGGCCGCCATCCTGGCCCTGGCCAGCACCGGAGAGGGCAAGGCACCGGCTACCGGCATGATGGCCAAGGCCAGTGCGACCAGCGTCCAGTACGGCTTGCCGAAGCTGCCGAGCGTGCCTCGGCTGCCCAGCCTGCCGCGCTTGCCTAAGCCAAAGGGCCTCTGACTCATGCCCTTCCGGACGCGCGCTCCAGCACGCTCATGATCTGAGCGCGCTGGAAGCGCGCCGTCCGGAAGACTTGATCAGGCCACCAGCGCGTAGAGATCCGTCTCGAGCTTGGCCGGATCGACGCCCTGCCAGGGCATGTAGATTTCCCAGTTGATGCCGGCGAGCTCGAGCTTCTCGGCCGCGCACCAGGCGAACAGCGTCTGCCAAGCGCCTGGCATGCCGTCGAATGGCCCCTTGAGCTGGAAGTGCGCGGCCCGGCCGGCCGGCAGGTCCGACGGCACGATCTCACCGCGACCGGCAAAGCGGCGGCCGACGATGGTGCCGATCTCCATGTCGAGCGCGTCCTTCGCCGGCGTGCGAAAGCGCGTCAGCGGCCGGCCGAGCGCGCCTGCATCGAGCGACGACAATGCGGCGTCGATCTTGGCGCGCGCCGAACGCTGGGCATCCGGTATCTCGGGGAAAGGCACCTTGGCCTTGACCACCGCCGTGAGCTGGCGATCGACGGTCACGATTGAGCACGCCATGGATGGCCCCTTCAGTTAACCTATTGGTTAAGTGATAGAGAGCCGAGCCGCCATCGTCAACACCCGAGGCATCGCCTGTAACGACCGAACTCGACGCCTCGTCTCCTCGACAGGACACGAGGGGAAGACGATGAAACCACTCTTGGCAGCGCTGTCGTTGGCCATGGCCTTGCTGGGGTTGGGCACATACCTTGCGGCGCTCGACGTCGCCTGGAACAGCGCGGCGAGCGAAGCTACCGCTGCCGGTGACTGGCGACTCCAGTTCTTCACCCAGAGAGACGAACTCGGACGGCCGATCTGCCGCCGCAACAACTTCGCCCATCCCGAACGTCCGGTCGTCAGGATGGGCCAGAATTGCCCGTGACGAGCCTGTGCTTATCTCACCGTGATCTCGGTGCCGCCGAGGCCAATGAACTCAGTCTTGGCCACGCCCGGCCCCGGCAGGAACACCGGCGGATGGACCGATCCCGTCAGGATCACGTCACCCGCCTTCAGGTGCTTGCCGTGCTCTAAAAGTTTGTTGGCGAGCCAGGCGAGTGAGATCAGGGCGCTGCCCATGACGTTGGTGCCGGGGCCGGCGCCGATCTCCTTGCCTTCGAACTCAGAGCGGCCTTTGAGGCCCGCAAAATCGACCTTCTGCCAGTCCTTCACCTCGGTGCCGACGATGCAGGCGGCTTGCAGCACGTCGTCGGCGATGCGGCCGGGGCCGCTCACCTTGGTGACATCGGCGTAGCGGTTCTCGACGACCTCGGCGCCACAGTAGAAGTTGGCAACATGGGCCTGGATGCTGTCGGCCGTATAACCGCCGGCTGTCGCGTCCTTTGAAATGCGCGCCACCATTTCGCATTCGATGCCGGCCTTGATCGGCCAGCCCTTCTCGAACACCGCGCCGGTGGGCCGCACGCCGCTCTTGTAGATGCCGGCGAACACGGGACCCGAGAGCTTCATCGGCTCATATTGCGAGGGCAGCGTCAGCGCCACCTTCCAGCCCGCCATGGCATCCTTGCCGTCGGCGGTCAGCCGGTCGTGCACGGCGAACTGGACCTTGTAGGAATCGGCCTCGCTGAGGTTCGCCGCGTCGGCGGCGAGGAAATCCATCACCTGCCGGCTGCGACGGCCCGCGGCGATGCGGTCAGCGAGAGCGGCGATTTCCTTGTCGTTCACGGCGATGTCCTCCTGCTGGGGGCGCGCCACTCCAGTGGCGCGTCTTTGCTTATACCAGCGAAGACGCGCGACTGCAGCGGCACGCCCCTGCGGTGCGTTCTTCTCAAGCTCATGAAGAGGACGCTCGCGGTCCGGAAGACCATGACGCGCCACTGGAGTGGCGCGCCCCCAGCGGAGCTACGCCGCTTTCGCAGGATGGTAATTGCCGTAGAAGCTCTGGCCCTTGGCGGCCATGTCGCGGAGCAGCTTCGGCACCTCGAACTGCGCGCCGTACTTCTTGGCGAACGCGTCACACTCGGCGACGAAGGTTTTCACGCCCACCTGGTCGATCAGGCTGATGGCGCCGCCGGTCTGCGGCGCAAAGCCCAGGCCCATGATCGAGCCGACGTCGCCGTCCTGCGGATTGGTGAGCACATTGGCTTCCAGGCAGCGCACGGTGTCGACGGCCTGCACATAGAGCAGGCGCTTCTTGATCTCATCCTCCTTGGCGCGCTTCTCCTCGCCTTCGCCGTAGAGCAGCTTGGGATCGGCCGGGAAGTGCTTCTGCAGCTCGGGCCACAGCCGCTTCTTGCCGTCCGCCGGATACTCGTAAAAGCCCTTGCCGTTCTTGCGGCCGAAGCGCTCGAGCTTCTTGACCATCAGCTCGAGGATGTCCTCGGTGCCCGAGCCCTCGTACTTCTGGCCGGCGGCCTCGGCGTCGCGCCGGGTCTGGTCCATGATCTTCCACGAGAGGTCGATCGCGACCTCGTCGTTCAGCGCCAGCGGGCCGACCGGCATGCCGGCGAAGCGCGCGCAGTTCTCGATCATGGCGGCCGGCACGCCTTCCTTCAGGAGACGATGGCCCTCGCTGATGAAGGCGCCGCAGACGCGGCTGGTGAAGAAGCCGCGACTGTCGTTCACCACGATCGGCGTCTTGCGGATCCGCTGCACGAAGTCCATGGCGCGCGCCAGGGTCTCCTGCGAGGTCTTCTTGCCGACGATGATCTCGACCAGCGGCATCTTCTCGACCGGCGAGAAGAAGTGCAGGCCGATGAAGTGCTCGGGCTTGGACGATGCTTCGGCCAGGCCCGTGATCGGCAGGGTCGAGGTGTTCGACGCGAACACCGCTTCCTTGGGCAGCACGGCCTCGGCCTTCTTGGTCGCCTCGGCCTTGACCTCGCGGTTCTCGAACACCGCCTCGATCACGAGCTGGACGTCCTTCAGCGCGCCGAAGTCCGGCGTCGCCGTCACCTTGGCGAGCAACTCGTCGCGCGCGCCCTGGTTCAGCCGGCCGCGCTTCATGAGCTTGTCGAGCTCGCTGGCGATGTGGGCCTTGCCCTTGTCGGCGGCGGCCTGGTCACGATCGATCAGCACGATATCGAGGCCCGCCTGCACCGAGACGGTGGCGATGCCGGCGCCCATCAGGCCGGCGCCCAGGATGCCGATCTTGGTGTACTTCTGCTTCTCCACGCCCTTGGGCCGGCGCGCGAGCTTGTTCGCCTCCTGCAGGCCGAAGAACAGCGTGCGGATCATGCTCTTGGCAACGGGATTGCGCAGCAGCGAGACGAAGTAGCGGGTTTCCACGCGCAATGCCGAGTCGAACGGCAGCTGCAGGCCCTCGTAGACGCAGCTCATGATCGCCTTGGGCGCGGGATAGACGCCGTTGGTCTTGCCGGCGATCATGGCGTTGCCGCCGATGAAGGTCTGCACACCCGGCGGGCTCCACACCGCGCCGCCCGGGAAGCCCGGCGTCTTGAAGCCCTTGCGGTCCCACGGCTGCACGGCGCGGCCGTCGATCGGCTTGGCGCCCTTTCCGGCATATTCCGGCACGACCTGCTCGGTCGGCGCCGCCGTCAGCCAAGCCTTGGCCTTGGCGAGCAGTTCCTGCGCCGGCACGACGTCGTGGATCAGGCCGAGGCCCTTGGCGGCATCGACCGTGAGGTCCTTGCCCTCGAGCAGGATCGGCGCCGCGTTCATCACGCCGATCAGGCGCGGGATGCGCTGCGTGCCGCCGGCGCCCGGCAGCAGGCCGATCTTGACCTCGGGCTGGCCGACCTTGGCCTTCGGGTTGGCCGCGGCGATGCGATGGTGGCAGGCGAGGCAGATCTCGAAGCCGCCGCCCAGCGCCGTGCCGTTGATGGCGGCCACGATCGGCTTGCCGCCGGTCTCCTGGCGGCGAAAGATCTTCTGCAACTGGCTGAACTGGTCCATCAGCTTGGCGGCATCCGAAGTGTCGGTGCCCAGCAGCATCTCGAGGTCGGCGCCGGCGATGAAGTCGGCCTTGGCCGAGGTCAGGATGATGCCCTTGACCTTGTCATCCTTGAGAGCGTTGTCGAGCGCGCCGGTGTAGGCCGTCAGCGAGGCCTCGTTCAGCACGTTCATGGTGCGGCCCGGCATATCCCAGGTGATGGTGGCAATGCCGTCGCTGTCGACGTTGTAGTTGATCATGGTGTCCTCATTGCTGGGAGCGCGCCACTCCGTGGCGCTCATGCGATGTCGAAACGCCGGAAGAGCGCCACGGAGTGGCGCGCTCCCAGCAAAGACTTACACTCGCTCGATGATGGTGGCGGTGCCCATGCCGGCGCCGACGCAGAGCGTGGCGAGGCCGGTCGAGAGGTTGCGCCGCTCCATCTCGTCGAGCAGCGTTCCCAGGATCATGGCGCCGGTGGCGCCGAGCGGATGGCCCATGGCGATGGCACCACCGTTCACGTTGATCTTGTCGTGCGGCATCTTGAGGACCTGCAGGTAGCGCAGGACGACGGCGGCGAAGGCCTCGTTCAGCTCCCAGAGATCGATGTCGTTCACCGTCATGCCGGCGCGCTTCAGCGCCTTCTCGGACGCCGGCGCCGGGCCGGTCAGCATGATGGCGGGCTCCGATCCGATCGAGGCGAAGGAGCGGATCTTTGCACGCGGCTTCAAGCCGGCTCTCTCACCGAACTCCTTGTTGCCGATCAGGATGGCGGCGGCACCGTCGACGATGCCTGAGGAATTGCCGGCATGGTGGACGTGGGTGATCTTCTCGATCTCGGGATAGCGCTGCATGGCCACGGCATCGAAGCCCGGCATCATCTCGCCCTGCATCTTGAAGCTGGGCTCCAGTGCGGCCAGCGTCTGCATCGTGGTCTGCGGCCGCATCAGCTCGTCATGGGCCAGCAGCTCGACGCCGTTCTGGTCCTTCACCGGCACGATCGACTTCTTGAAATAGCCGGCGTCCCAGGCGGCCTTGGCGCGCTTCTGCGATTCGACGGCATAGGCGTCGACGTCGTCACGGCTGAGGCCGTACTTGGTGGCGATGAGGTCGGCCGAGATGCCCTGGGGCACGAAGTACATCGGGATGGCGACCGCGGGATCGGTCGGCCAGGCGCCGCCGTCGGAGCCCATGGGCACGCGCGACATCGATTCGACGCCGCCGCCGATCGCCGCCTGGCTCTGGCCCGACATGACCTGCGCCGCCGCCATGTTGGTGGCTTCGAGGCCCGAGGCGCAGAAGCGGTTGACCTGCACGCCCGAGACGGTCTCGGCATAGCCCGCGACGACCGAGGCGGTGCGGGCGATGTCCGCCCCCTGCTCGCCGATCGGCATGACGCAGCCCAGCACGATGTCGTCGACCAGGTGGGTGTCGAGCTTGTTGCGGTCGCGGATCGCCTGCAGGGCGGTCACGGCCAGCCGCACGGGAGTCACTTCGTGCAGCGAGCCATCCTTGCGGCCCTTGCCGCGTGGGGTGCGGACGGCGTCGTAGATGAATGCGTCGGTCATGGTCGGTCTCCTAACTTGTCGTCCTGAGCGTAGCGAAGGACCTCATCGCCGCTTGCCGCTGGCATGAGATCCTTCCCTACGCTCAGGATGACATTGGCGTTGTTCGTTCCGTCGTGTTGCTAAAGCGTCCTTCCGATGAGCTCTTTCATGATCTCGTTGGTGCCGCCGTAGATCTTCTGGACGCGCGCGTCGGCGTAGAGGCGCGCGATCGGGTATTCCCACATGTAGCCATAGCCGCCGAAGAACTGCAGGCACTGGTCTATCAGCTCGCACTGCAGGTCGGTGGTGTAGTACTTGGCCATCGCCGCGGTGGCGACGTCGAGCTCGCCCTTGAGGTGGCGGGCGACGCAGTCGTCGACGAACACGCGCGCGACCTGGGCCTTGGTCTTGAGCTCGGCCAGCTTGAAGCGGGTGTTCTGGAAATCGATGATCGCCTTGCCGAAGGCCTTGCGGTCCTTCACGTAGGCCACGGTGTGCTCCATCGCCGCCTCGATGGCGGCAATGGCTTGTATCGCGATAACGAGCCTCTCTTGGGGAAGCTGCTGCATGAGCTGGATGAAGCCCATGCCGGGCCCACCGAGCAGGTGATCGGCCGGCACGCGCACATTGTCGAAGAACAGCTCCGACGTGTCCTGCGCCTTCATGCCGATCTTCTCGAGATTGCGGCCGCGCTTGAAGCCTTCGGTGTTGGTCTCGACGGCGATCAGCGAGGTGCCCTTGGCGCCGAGCTTGGGATCGGTCTTGGCGACCACGATCACCAGGTCGGCGAGCTGGCCATTGCTGATGAAGGTCTTCGAGCCGTTGATCACCCAGTGGTTGCCGTCCATCACCGCGTTGGTCTTGACCGACTGCAGGTCCGAGCCGGTGCCGGGCTCGGTCATGGCAATGGCGGTGACGAGCTCACCCGAGCAGGCCTTGGGGATCCACTTCTTCTTCTGCTCTTCGTTGCCGTAGTGCAGCAGGTAGGGCACGACGATGTCGTTGTGCAGCGAGAACGCAGGCCCCGAGGCGAGGGCCCGGCCCTGTTCCTCGATCAGGATGGCGCTGTAGAGAAAGTCGGCGCCGGCGCCGCCGTATTCCTCGGGCATGGTCATGCCCAGCAGCCCCTGCTCGCCGGCCTTGCGCCACAGCGCGCGCGGGACGATGCCCTCTTCCTCCCACTTCATGTGGAAGGGCGTGACCTCTTTCTCGAAAAAGCGGCGGCAGGAGTCGCGGAACATCTGGTGTTCGGGCGTGTAATGGGCTGCCAACGCTGTCACTGAGCGGTCCTCCGACGGTCGTTCGAGCAATCTTCTTGGCGGGACTTTGGGCTGCCGGCCGCCCGCGCGCCAGCACCGGGGATGTAGTTTACCTTTACGTAAACGTCAACCTGGCGTGGCCGCGGTGCGGCCGGCAAAGCGGCAAGTCTCCGTCAGTCGCGGTCGAGGGTGAAGGCCACCTCGTAGAGGCCCGGATGCGCCGTGCCCAAGGCCTTGTTCGCTTCGAGGCGTCCCCGCCGCTGCAGATGCTCGATGACCCGCCGCGCCGCCTCGCCGTCCTGGCTCTGCGCATAATTCACGACGCGGGTGCCGTCGAGGCTCCGATGAAGACTGGCGGACAGCCAGCCTGGGACCTCGCGCGCAGCGCGGGCGGCCTCGGCAAGGAAATCGATCAAGGCCTGCTGCCCACCTTCGGGGGCAGTGAAGACATTGATCTGGGTGACGATCGATGTGTTGGCGCGAATGACAGGCATGGTCTGCTCCTTACCGGTGAAGGCGGGCGCGACCGAAGCCGGACGGATTGCGAACGGATCTCCGCACGCGCACGCCAAGCCTTCGGCGATGCCCGCCGTTTGCTTGTCGTGGGTTCGCCATCGCACTGGCGATACGGAGCCTCGATGAGAGGGGGCGGGCTTACCAATGCCGCCGCTGGTCCTTTCGACGGGACGATCTTACGACGCGCGCCGATGCCTCTCAAGGAGGGCCGGCGTATGCGCCCTTCCCTACTTTCTGTCGATTGGCGTCAGCGCGGGACAGGGATGAGCGGGCGCTCGCGTGTCGCAGACGCTCATCGTCGCCAGATAGGCCTTCATCTGCTGAAGCTTGTCCGGCCCGGGAAGCGCGCGGACGGCGCGTTGAACCAGGTAGAGGCTGTCGGCGCCCTGGACCGAGCGGAACACCGTCGTCTCCGGCTTGCCGGTCTGACCGTTCAGCGGACAGCGCAGCATCATGGTCGCCGCGCCATAGCCGTTCACCCGCGTGGCCGCTACGGCCTCGCCGGTGCTGCCCTTGCAGGCCGTTCCCCATCGTTGCGCGATGTCACCCAGGACCTTCGCCGGATCGAGATCGCCGCGATTGATGAAGATCTGCACGGTCACCATCTCGGACCAGTCTTGTACGGTCTCGTTCGAGGGCACCCATTCCTGCAGGCGCACGCCGTTGCGGGAATCCTGGAAGCCGACCTTGAAGCCGGTCGGCGGACTGAACAGCAGGTTCTCGTTCTTGAGCTGGGCGTGCGACGGCGCGGCATCGACGCAGAGCAGCAGCGCCGCGGCGGCCGTCATCCATTTCACCGCCATCGTCATGCCCACCGGATCGTCACCCTACCCAGCACCGGGCCGAAATCGGCCTCGACCGTGCTGCCGGCCTTGGCGAAATGCAACCCCGTGCAGGTCCCGGCGGCGACCAGCTCGCCGGCGCGCAGGCCCTCGCCCCGGCGCGACATTTCGTTGGCGAGCCAGGTCAGCGCGATCAGCGGATGGCCCAGCACCAGGGCGCCGGTCCCCTCGCCTTCCAGCTCCCCGTCGACCGAGAGGGTGACGCGGTGGGTCGCGAGATCGAGGCCGCGCCACGCCTCGAAGGCGGTCCCGATCACCACGCCGCCATTGAAGGCGTTGTCGGCGGTGATCTCCTCGATGCGGCGCGTCCGCCACTCGGAGAGGCGGGTGTCGCAGATCTCGATGAGCGGCACGACGGCGTCGACCGCGGCGCTCACCTCTTCCTGCCGGTAGGGCGCCGACCGGGCCGGCAGGTCGTTGCCCAGGCGAAAGCCGAACTCGGCCTCGACGCCGACGACGAAGAAGCGATCGGCCGGGATCGTGGCCGGCTGCTGCCAGAGCGTGTCCCGGAACAGGACGCCGGCGATCGGGCCCGGCGAATTGACGAGCCGCTGCGACTGCTTGGACGAACAGCCGACCTTGCGGCCGACGACGGCCTCGCCCCACAGCGCACGGAACGCAGCCTGGACGGCGTAGGCATCGTCGAACGTCCGCACCTGAGGCAGCCCCGGCACGGCTTCGTGAGCGCGGCGGCCCGCCGCCAACAGCCGGGCGGCATCGCTTGCCGTCGGACCAGTCATCGCATGGCTCCGGTGAGCAGCGTGGCGATGGACGGCACGAATACGACGAGCATCAGCACGCCGAAGACGATTACCGTATAGGGAAAAGCCGCGGCCCAGACTTGGCGCATGGTGATCTCCGGCGGCGCCACGCCCTTCATGACGAACAGCAGCAGCCCGAAAGGCGGCGTCAGCAGGCCGATCTGCAGCGAGATCAACAGGATGACGCCGAGCCAGACGAGATCCATGTTGAGCGCGTTCGCCAGCGGCATGAAGAACGGGAAGGTGAGAAGCATCATGCTGATCTGGTCCATGAAACAGCCGAGCACGAGCAGGATAGCGATCATCATGAATACGGCGATCAGCGGCGTGAACTCGTACTTGGCGATCTCGGCCAGCGCGCCGTCGGTGGCGCCCGAGAAGGCCAGGATCTGGGCGAAGGTCGTAGACGCCGCGATGATGAAGAAGATCATCGTCGTCACGGCCGCGGTGCTCTTCAGGCTCTCGAACAGGATCTTCCAGCTGAGCGCCCGGTAGCACAGCGCCAGCAGCACCGTGGCCAGGCACCCCAGTGCCGCCGAATCGGTCGGCGAGGCCCAGCCCATGAACATGCTGCCCATGACGACGATGAAGATGAACGACAGCGGCACCACGTCGACGAAGAACGGCCGCCAGCGCTCGGCCAGGGTCATGGGCACTTTGGCCGCCTCGTCCTGCGGCGCGAGATCGGGCCGCATCCAGCAGCGTACGACGATCCACACCAGGAAGCCGCCGCTCATGATCAGGCCCGGGATGATGCCGGCAATCAGCAGGTCCGACACCGAGACCTTGTCGCGGCTGACGCTGCTGGCCAGGGTCGCCAGCAGGACGGTCAGCGCCGAGGGCGGGATCAGCATGTCGACGCCGCCGATCGCCATGATCGGGCCCATCGCCATCGACGGGTGGTAGCCGCGTCGCAGCATCTCGGGCAGCAGCGACTGGCCGAGCATCGCCGTCGTGGCGATCGTCGAGCCCGACAGCGCCGAAAAGACCGTGCCGCCGCTCACGGCCACGACGGACAGGCGCCCCGGTACGGCCAGGATCAGGCGATCGATGGCGTCGATGGCGCGGAAGGCCATGCCGCTGCGCAGCAGGATGTCGCCCATCACCAGGAAGAGCGGCACCGGCGCCAGGTTGAAGTTGGCGATCGAGGCCATCGAGCCGCGGATGAACGACATGATGCCGTTCTCGCCGCCCAGGAAGACGACGGCGCCGACGATGTTGGTGAGGAAGAAGGCGAAGGCGACGGGCAGACCGATCAGCATCGCCAGGACGACGAGGCCCAGCATGAGGGCCAGGGCAGCAGGCCATGCCATCACAGGGTCGCCCGGTCGGTGACGTCATAGGAGTCGCGCACGACTCCCTGGACGCGCATGAAACGAAGCACGAACTCGATCGCCAGCATCAGCGCGCCGACCGGGATGGCGAGGAACAGCAGCCATTCCGGCACGTACCAGGTCTTGTAGGCGACCATGCTGTTGCGCCAGGCGTCGCTGACGACGGCGCTACCGTAGTAGAGCAGCACCAGGCTGATGCAAAAGCCGACCAGATCGACCAGCTGCTCCAGCCGGACCGCCAACCGCTTCGGCAGGGCGACGAACAGCATATCGACCCGGACGTGGTTGCCCTGGCGAAGCACCCAGGGCGCCGCCAGGAAGGTCCCGGCGTACATCAGGTACTCGCAGAGCTCGATCAGCCACGGCAGCGAGCCCAGCCCGAAGTCGCGCAGGGCGACGTCAATGCAGATCAGCGCGATGATCAGCCCGATCACGAGTCCGAACAGGATGCCGAAGAAGCCGATCAGCTTCCCGAAGAGACGCAGCGCGATGGTCACGGGTCGGGCCTCGATCTCCTACTCCTTGGTGAAGTAGCCACGGAGCTTCGGACCGTTCTCGGGGCTGATCTTGTTGACCACGGCCCAGCCCGCCTCACGCGCCTCCTTGACGTAGCGCTGCTCGTCGGCCGGCGAGAACTTGATCACCTTGATGCCGGCTTCCTCCTGCTTCTTGCGCTCGGCGTCGATCAAGGCGACGTCGGCGGTGCTGTTCTCGATCTCCATCGCGAGGTCGAGCAACAGCTTGCGCTGGGCATCGTTCAGCTTCCTGGTCCAGGTGTCGTGGTTGGCGAGCAGCGTGATGTCGGGATGATAGAAGCCCGGATCGACGCGGAACTTGGTCACCTTCTGCCACGAATAGTCGAAGATGCCGCGGGTTGCCCAGCCGTAGCCGTCGACCGTGTTGCGCTCGAGCATGGTGTAGACCTCGGGCGGGGTCGAGTTGATGCCGGTGCCGCCGAGCTTCTCCACCATCGGCCGGTACATCGGCGTGACGCGGATCTTGAGCCCGGAGAAATCGGGCTTGGCGATCTCCTTGTTCAGGAAGATGTGGGCCCGCTCGTAATTGTAGAAGCGGGCGAGGAACTCGGTGTTGGCCTTCTCGACATGCAGCTTGTTGAGGAAGGCGAGGCCGCCGTTGCTGCGCAGTTCCGCCATCGGCACCTCGATCAGCTTCATCGCCTCGGCCTCGGGCAGCACGTTGCCGTAGTAGGCGCTCGACGTCGTGACGATGTCGATGACGCCGTCCTTCAGGTTCTTGCCGACATCGAACAGCGGCATGACCTTGGGCGCGCCGCCGAGATACTGGATGCGGATCTGGCCCTTGCCCTTCTCGTTGACCGTCTTGACGTACTGCTCGAACTTCTGGGCGTAGATCGAGCCTTCCTGGAAGGCAGCGACGCCCTTCAGCACGACTTCCTGCGCCGCCGCCGGAAACGACAGCGCGACCATCACGGCGCCCAGCGCCACCTTCAAACCCCACATGGTCATTCTCCCTCTCCACTCCCTGCAATACTGGCCGCGGCATGGGCAACTCGCGGACCGACATCAGCCATTGCCCGCTCCTCGGAAATCTCGAAGGGCGGCCCGCCGCAATTCACGGCCAGCACGACGCCGTCGGCAGTGACGACCGGCGCCCCGACACCGACGACATCGGCGCGCCAGTCGCCGGCGGAAATGCAGAAGCCGCTGCGGTCGAGCATCTCGAAGGCACTGTCGATGCCCGACCGGATCGTACGCCACTCGCGGCCGGCGTCACGCCGGATGCGGTCGAGCAGGCCGCGACGCTCCGATTCAGGGACGGCGAAAAGGTAGGCCCGCCCCATCGCCGTCGTGGCCAGCGGGATGCGGGCGCCGAGATCGAAGCGCGCCGGCGGCGCGTTGTCGTGGCGGACCGTGTCGATATTGATCATGTGCAGTTGGTCACGCGCCCCCAGCGACACCGGCAGGCGCGTCGCCTCGGCGACCTGGTGCAGAAACGGACGCGCCGCGATGCGGTACGGCATCCCCGACAGCAGCGAATGGCAGAGCGAGGCGATCGCGGCGCCCAGCGTGTAGCGGCCGAGCCGCGGCAGGTAGGCGAGATAGCCCAGCGCCGTCAGGGTCTGGGTCAGGCGCGAAACCGTCGGACGCGACAGACCGGTGCGAGCGGCGATCTCGGCATTGCTGAGCGCGCTCTCGCCCGGGCGGAAAGCCCGCAGGACCGAGAGGCCGCGGGCCAGCCCCTGGACGGCGTGAGGCTCCTCTCCAGCCAGGAGATCGGTTTCAGCCTTGCGCTGCAGCGGCGACAAGCGACCCATGGCGGAAAATTGCAATAGGTGGAATTAAATTGTCAACCGACGCTATTCGACCAGCGATTTCGGCGCCAATGTGGCGATCCACAATCAAATGCGGCCGCTCAGTCAATCGAGCCGGCGTCGCGATCATCCCGGTTGGGCGTAAGAAGGTCGTGGGTGGATGCTTCGTTGTGGGAGAAGTGTCGTGATTCTCGGGATGTCTCTGTCGACTTACACGGTCGTGCACGTCGTGCTCAGCCTGGTCGGCATCACCTCAGGCGTGGTCGTCCTGCTGCGCCCGTCCGCGTCGCCCAAGGCATGGGGCCTGACGACGCTGTTCCTCGTGACCACGCTCGCCGCCAGCGTCACGGGCCTGCTCTACCTGCTGCCGTTCCCGCGCTTCGGCATGGGACATGGCATCGCCATCGCTTCGCTGACGGTCTTCGTGCCGACGCTGCTGGCGCTCTATCGCCATCGGCTGGCCGGGCCGTGGCGCACGATCTATGTCACCGGCGCGGCGACCCTGCTCTATCTCAACGCCTTCATCGCCGTCGTGCAGGTCTTCAGCAAGTCGGGCTATCTGCGGAGCCTGCCGGCGACGACGCCCCTCTCGCCGCCGCTGCTGGCTCACTTTCTCCTGTTGTTCGTGTGCCTTTGGCTCACCCTGCACGCGATCAACGCCTTGCATCCGGACAACGCGCGCACCAACGGCCGGCGGGTGAAGCATCTCTACGTTGTAGACCGCTGGGGCTGATCCGCCTTCGCGCGTCGCCGCGGCCAGCGAGCGTAGGTCGCGGCGACGTTTCACCTCGGCTGCGGTACGATGCCTGGTGATCGATAGCTCCAGCCTACTCATCTCCGTGGTGGCCCTTGTTGCGATGTTCGGCGGAGGCCTGATCGGCATCTCCGCCGCGCGTATCCTGCCCTGAAGAAGCTCAGCTCCGACCTCATTCACCTGGATCACCTTCTGAGGGCGTACGGGCCGGAAGCGGACGAGGCCCGCACAGACCTGCGCGCCTATACGACCAAGAAGAATGATCAATTGTTTCCGGTGTCGGCCGCGCCAACGCCGACCGATCGAGAGACGTCCGACCAGCTGGATAGGCTTCTCAATTCCATCCTGTCGCTGGCACCCGCAGACCGACGGCATTCGGCACTGGCGGAGCAGGCGCTCGCCATCACGTCCAGCATCTACGCCGAGCGATGGCTGCTGTGGGAGAATCCCGGCAGCACAGTTCCCCCGCAATTCCTCTTGGTGCTGATCTTCTGGCTCTTCCTCATCTTCGTCAGTTTCGGCTTGTTCGCGCCGGTCAATCTCACGGTGATCGCCAGCTTTCTGCTTTGCACCCTCGCGGTCTCGGGAGCCATCCTCATGATTCTCGACATGGGCGATCCGATGCATCCCGGCTGGGTTCAAGTCTCTGGCGAGCCGATGCGCCGGGCGATGATCGAGGTCAGCCGTCCGTAGGCGATCTCTGCGTCCCTAGTCCAGCGTGGTCGCGCTCAGGCCCAACTGCGCCCGCCGCCGCAGCCACTGGCTCGGCCGATAGCGATCGTCGCCGGTGATGGCCTGCAGCTGCACCAGGATCTCGTGGCAGTCCTTGACGCCCAGCCAGTCGGCCAGCGCCAGCGGTCCGCGCGGGTAGTTGAGGCCGAGCGTCATGGCGGTGTCGACGTCAGCGGCCGAGGCGATGCCGATCATCGCCATCTCGCACCCGAGGTTGGCGATCATGGCGCACATGCGCTGGGCGATGAAGCCGGGCGAATCCTTGATCAGCGTCACCTTGGCGCCGCTGCGCGCCAGGATCGCGGCCGCGGCGTCGCGCACCAGGTCGTCGGCACCGGGCGCGGTCATGATGGTGAGGCGCTTGGCGATGTCGCCGGTGAGGTCGACCGCCACGGTGCGCTTGGGATCGAGCCCGCGCTCGACCACCGTCGTGGTGCAGTCCTTGCCGATCGGCGCCACCAGGATCGGGCTCTTGCCGTCGTCGGCCGCCAGCGCCTGCGCGCCCGCCGCCAGCACCAGGCCGACCAGCTTCTCGTTGTGGCTGTCCATCACCACGACGCGCGCCGCCGGCACGACCGACGGCAGGTGGTCGGCGCCGGGATCGACCTTGGCGCCCTTGGCGTCGTAGCCGTACCAGCCGCCGCCGGTCTTGCGGCCGAGCCGCCCCGCCGCATAGAGACTCTCGTGATAGGGGCTGGGCGTCATGCGCCGATCATGGAAAAAGCCCTCGTAGATGATCTTGCGTGCCGGGAAGTTCACGTCGATGCCGGTGAGGTCCATCAGCTCGAACGGCCCCATGCGGAAGCCGCAGCTGTCGCGCATCACGGCGTCGACCTGAGACGGCGTCGCCCTGCCCTCCTGCATGATGCGCAGGCCCTCGGTGCCGATGGCGGTGCCGCCGAGATTGACCAGGAAGCCCGGCGTGTCGCCCACGACCACGGGCACGCGCGTCTGGCGCTTGCCCAGCGCCACCATGGCGTCGGTCACCCATTGCGCCGTGTCGGCGGCGCGAATCACCTCGACGAGCTTCATCAGCGGCACGGGATTGAAGTAGTGCATGCCGCAGACGCGATCCCGATGCTTCAGCGCGCGCGCGATCGAGGCGATGCGGATCGACGAGGTGTTGGAGGCGAGGATGGTCTCGGGCGGAACGACGGCTTCGAGCTCGCCGAACAGCTTCTGCTTGACCTCGAGGTTCTCGAACACCGCCTCGACGACGACGTGGCAGATCTTGAGGTCGTCGAGCTTGTCGGCGATGGCGAGGTTGGCGTCGGTCTTGGCGAGATCGGCATCGGTCAGCCGTCCCTTGGCGACCAGCCCCTTCAGCGTCTCGAGGATCGCGGCCTTGGCTTTCGCAGCACCGCCCGCTGCAGCGTCGTACATGACGGCCCTCATGCCACCCTGCGCCGTCACCTGCGCAATGCCGCGCCCCATCGCGCCGGTTCCGACCACACCCACGACCAGATCGGGGCGGTTCACATCGAGAGCCATACGTCCTCCAGAAACAAATCGACTGTCGTCGCTAAACTATCGCTGTCATCCCGAGCGTAGCGAGGGACCTTTCCTGTGGCCTTAAAGGTCCCTCGCTACGCTCGGGATGACAGTCTTGCTCAAAGCAGCAACTAACCCTTCCCAGCATACCCCGCCGTCTTCAGGCCGCCGGTGATCTCGTCGAGGGCTGCCGGATCCTCGATGGTTGCCGGCATCTTCCAGGGCTCGTTGTCGGCGATCTTCTGCATGGTGCCGCGCAGGATCTTGCCGGAGCGCGTCTTGGGCAGGCGCGGCACGACGATGGCGGTCTTGAAGAAGGCGACGGGGCCGATGCGGTCGCGCACCAGTTGGACGACTTCGCGCACGGTCTCTTCCTTCGGCCGGTCGACGCCCGCCTTCAGCACCAGGAAGCCGAAGGGCACCTGGCCCTTGAGCTCGTCCGCGACGCCGATCACGGCGCATTCGGCGACGTCGTTGTGGCTGCCCAAAACTTCCTCGATCTGGCCGGTCGACAGGCGATGGCCCGCGACGTTGATCACGTCGTCGACGCGCGTCATCACCGAGACGTAGCCGTCCTGGTCGATGAAGCCTGCATCGCCCGTCTTGTAGTAGCCCGGATAATCCGCGAGATAGGCCTGCTTGAAACGCTCGTCGGCGTTCCACAGGGTCGGGAAGGTGCCCGGCGGCAACGGCAGCTTGGCCGCCAGCGCACCGACCTCGCCCTGCTTGGCGACCGGCTTGCCCTGCTCGTCCAGCACCTGGAGGTTCCAGCCCGGCGCCGGCACCGAGCACGAGCCGAGCTTGACCGGCATCGGCTCGAGCCCGACGAAGTTGCCGCAGATCGCCCAGCCGGTCTCGGTCTGCCACCAGTGATCGACGATCGGCACGCCCAGAAGCTTCTGCGCCCATTCGATGGTCGGCGGATCGCCGCGCTCGCCCGCCAGGAACAGCGTGCGGAACGTCGAGAGGTCGTACTGCTTCAGGAGCTTGCCGTCGGGATCTTCCTTCTTGATGGCGCGGAACGCCGTCGGCGCGGTGAACAGCGCCACCGCCTTGTGCTCGGAGATCACGCGCCAGAAGGCGCCGGCGTCGGGCGTGCCGACCGGCTTGCCCTCGTAGAGGATCGTGGTCGCGCCGTGGATCAGCGGGCCGTAGACGATGTAGCTGTGGCCGACGACCCAGCCCACGTCCGAAGCGCACCACCAGATCTCGCCGGGATTGACGCCGTAGAGGTATTGCATCGACCACGCGAGCGCGACGGCGTAGCCGCCGTTGTCGCGCACCACGCCCTTGGGCTGGCCGGTCGTGCCCGACGTATAGAGAATGTAGAGCGGATCGGTCGCCTTCACCGGCACGCAGCCATGCGGCGCGGCGGCGGCGACCGCTTCGTTCCAGTCGAGATCACGCCCCTTCACCATCGAGGCCTCGGCCTGCGGCCGCTGCAGCACCAGGCAACGCGGGATCTTGTGCCCGGCGAGCTCGATCGCCTGGTCGAGCAAGGGCTTGTACTGCACCACGCGACCCGGCTCGATGCCGCACGACGCGGTCAGCACCAGCCTGGGCGTGCAGTCGTCGATGCGGGTAGCGAGCTCGTTTGCGGCAAAGCCGCCGAATACCACCGAATGCACCGCGCCCAGCCGCGCGCAGGCCAGCATCGCCATGACGGCTTCGGGGATCATCGGCATGTAGATGATGACGCGGTCGCCCTTGCCGACGCCCTGTGCGGCGATGGCGCCGGCGAGCTTGGCCACGTGGTCGCGCAGCTCCCGGTAGGTAAAACTCTTCTTGGAGCCGGTGACCGGCGAATCGTAGATCAGTGCCGGCTGCTCGGCGCGGCCGCCTTCCACGTGGCGATCCAGCGCATTGTGGCAGGTGTTGAGCTCGGCCCCGGCGAACCAGCGGTAGAACGGCGCCTTGGTGCCCTCGAGCACCTTGTCCCAGGGCCGCGTCCAATCGATCGCCTTGGCCTGCTCGGCCCAGAAGCCTTCCGGATCGCTCAGCGAACGCTGGTGGAGCGCGCGGTATGTGTCGCCGACGGCCATGACGGCATTTCCTCCCTCGATCCAACAGGCTTAGCGTTGCCCATGGACCACCGCAATCCGGATGTGTGACCATCCGGCGCGATGCTCTGTCCTACCTTGCGATCGGCCGCCCCGCGCCTGTTCGGTCCTCTGCTATCCCTGCTTTGCCTGCTCTGCGGCGCGGAAGGCGTGCTGGCCGACGACAGCGAGCGCTGGCCTGCCCCCTTTGGCGGCTTCTTCAACGCCACCTTCACCTTCGCCACCGACTATTCCTTCGCCGGCATCTCGCAGACCAAAAACGCCTCGGCCTACCAGCTTGGCATCGACTACCGATCGAAGGACTTCGGCTTCGACATCCCGGTCTGGTTCTACGCCTCGGGCTGGGGTAGCAACATCGACTTCCCGTCGACCGGTCCGGGCCTGGAGGTCGATCTCGGGGCAGGCTTCAAGGCGCGCGCCTTGAACCGCAAGCTCAGCCTCGACGTGGGCTACATCCGCTACACCTTCATTGGGCCGCCGGCCGATCTCGCCTACAACTACGGCGACTTCAACTTGAACATCGGCTACGACTTCGGCTTCGCCTCGCTGGCCGGCCGCTTGCGCTACAGCCCGCAGTCGTTCGGCGATTCGGGCAACTCGTGGAACAAGCGGGCGCTGCTGACGGTGCCGCTGCCCTTCCTGAGCTTCAACGAGAACATCGCCTTCAAGACCTACGGCGCGCTGGGCAATCTCTCGGTCGACCGCTTCTGGTACTGGCAGGTCGCGCTGGTGACGTCGGTCTATGGCCTCGACGTCATGGTGGCCTATACCGACACCAGCATCGACCCGGCGGGCTGCGCCTATACCAGCTACTGTTCCGGCCGGGTGTTCATGAGCGTCACCAAAGCCTTTTGAGGAGAGCGTCATGGGTCGCGTCGTGCAATGGATCGGCCCCCTGCTGGCTCTGGTGCAGCTGCTCGCGGGAACGGCGAACGCACAAGGCTGGACGGCCTTCACCCCGGAGGGCGGTCGCTGCAAGGTCGAGATGCCGGGCATGCCAAAGGTCGAGACGACACCGCTCAACTCGCCCGGCCAGACCCTCACCATGACCGAGGCCAGGGTGCAGGCAGGCGGCGCGACCTTCGTCATGTCGTGGATCGACTACCCCGAGCGTATCGCGCTCTCGGCCTCGAGCGACGTCATGCTCGACAAGGTCCGCGACGGCATGGCCGCCGGCAACACGCTGCGCGGCGAGAAGAAGCTGACGCTGGGCCGCGCCCAGGGTCGCGAGTTCACCCTGGCCCAGGCCAACGGCGCCACCACCGCGGTGCGCCTCTACTGGGCGCGCAATCGGCTGTACCAGCTCGGCGTGACCGGCCTCACCGGCGTCGAGAACCAGCCCGAGACGCGGCACTTCTTCGAGTCTTTTGCGCTTGTGAGGTCGTAGCAACCGAGACCGTAACGAGGCGGCAATGCCGAAGCCCATGATGCATCTGGCGCAGTTCCTGGTGCATGGCCCGACCTATCACAGCGTCGCCATGTGGCGGCATCCGCGCACCGCGGCGGCGGGCTACGATTGGAGCCAGCCCGAGCTTTACCAGCACATCGCCCGCGTCTGCGAGCGCGGCAAGCTCGACATGCTGTTCTTTGCCGACCTCAACTACATCTCCGACACGTTTACCGGCTCGCTGGCGCCGGCCATCCGCAACGCGACGCAGGCGCCCGAGCACGATCCCATCCCGCTGCTGTCGTTCATGGCCGCCGCGACCACGCATATCGGCCTCGGCGCCACCTACTCGGTGAGCCATCAGCATCCCTTCCACGCCGCGCGGCTCTGGGCGACGCTCGATCACCTGACCAAGGGCCGCGCGGCGTGGAACGTCGTGACCACGCTCAACCACAACCAGTCGGCCAATTACGGCGAGGAGCTGAAGCCGACCGACGAACGCTACGACCGCGCCCACGAGTTCATGGAGGTCTGCCGCAAGCTGTGGGCGAGCTGGGACGAGGACGCGGTGGTCATGGATCGCGCGGCCGGCATCTTCGCCGATCCCGCCAAGGTCCATCGCATCGACCACGAGGGCCGCTTCTTCAAATCGCGTGGGCCGTTGAACGTGGTGCGCTCACGACATGGAGGCCCCGCCATCCTGCAGGCCGGCACCTCGGGCAAGGGCCGCGACTTCGCCGCGCGCTACGCCGATGCGGTGTTCGCCATCCAGCCCTACATCGCCGGCGCCAAGGCGCTGTACGACGACATCAAGCGCGGCGCGGTCGAAGCCGGCCGTCCGCCGTCGGCATGCAAGATGCTGTTCGGCGTGCAGCCGATCATCGGCGCCTCGCGCGCCGAGGCCGAGGACAAGCAGGCCGAGCACAATGCCCTGGTGCCGCTCGAGGGCGGCCTCGCGATCCTGTCCGGCCATCTCGACCTCGATCTCTCGACCCTGCCGCTCGACACCGTCATGGCGCATCGCACCGAGCCCAAGCTGCAGCGCATGCAGACGCGCTATCGCACGGCCACGGGCGAGCTGCTGACCCTGCGGCAGGTGGCCCAGAACCACGGCCAGAGCGTCGGCCTGCCGCAGATGGTGGGCACGGCCACCGACATCGCCGACCAGCTCGAAGCCTATTTCGACCAGGTCGGCGGCGACGGCTTCATGCTGTCGCCGATCTATTGTCCCGGCGCGATCGAGGAATTCGTCGACCTGGTGGTGCCGGAATTGCAGCGCCGCGGGCGTTTTCGCCGGGAATATGCCGGCACCACGCAACGAGACCACCTGAACCAGGACTTCTGACCGCGGGGATACATTGTCCGGGCCGGCCGTAAAGATCGGAGAACCCGGATGGAGAGGGAATGCGCGGTATCGGTTATCGAGTGACGGACATGCTGGTCATCGCGGCCTGCAGCCTGACCTTCGTCGCCGTCGTCAGCCCGGGCCGCCACGAGCCCCCCGGTCCGCCGATCGGCCAGATCGCCCAGGACCTCGGCACGACCCCCGAGCATTTCCACCAGGTCGCCGAGAAGATCATGCCGCGCCATCCCGCCGGCCCGCCCCCGACCGAAGCGCAGAAGGAGCAGCTGGCCGCGGCCTTGGATGTTTCCGTCGAACGGCTCGATACCGTGATGGAGAAGTACCGGCCGGATCGGCTGAGGCAGCGTTAGTCTTCACCGGAAGAGCTCGAGCGCCACGGAGTGGCGCGGCCCCAGCAAAGAGTTATCCTTCCGCCCAAGAAAAGCGGAGGAAACGAATGATCGGTCGTCGAACGGCGACGGCAGGGGCGCTCGCCGCCCTGCTGCCCGCCAGCAGCCGCGCGCAGGCGGCGTGGCCCACCAAGCCCATCCGTCTCATCGTGCCGTACGGGCCCGGCGGCTCGGCCGACCAGGTGGCGCGTCTCTACGCCGAGCGGCTGAGCGCCGTGCTCGGCCAGCAGGTGATCGTCGAGGACAAGCCCGGTGCCTCGGGCGGCGTCGGGGCGGCGATGGTCGCGGGCAGCCCGCCCGATGGCTACACGTTCCTCCTAGCGCCCACCGCGATCCTGGCGATCACGCCCGGCGTGCGGCAGGTGCCGTACAAGCCCGAGGACCTCGTCGCCGTATGCCGGCTGTCGACGGCGCTGTTGCCGGTCACCATCACCAACGCGCTGGGCGCCAAGAGCTGGCAGGAGTTCGTGGCCCTGGCCAAGGCGAGCCCGGGCAAATACTGGTTCGGCTCGTCCGGCCTCGGCACCATCACCCATCTTACCGGCGAGGTGCTGACTCGCACCGCCGGCATCAAGATGCAGCATGCGCCCTACAAGACCATCGTCGACGCCACCGGCGACATCTTCGACGGCCGCATCCAGATGGTGTTCGACCCGTCCTTCGTGCCTTACGCCAAGGCCGGCAAGGTCCGCACCGTGCTGGTCGATGCGCCGACCAGGCTCGCCGACCTGCCCGACACGCCGACAGCGCAGGAGGTCGGGCTGGACCTGAAGGGCTTCGCCAACCGGGCGTGGTTTGGCCTGTTCGCCCCCAAGGGCCTGCCGCCTGCGATTGCTCAACGCATCTCCGACGAGGTCGCGCGCATCGCCAACACGGCCGACATGAAGGACAAGCTCCTGATGGTGGCGCAGTTCGCGCACCACCAGTCGCCGGCAGAGTTCACGAAGCAGGTCACCGACGACAAGGCCTACTTCACCGCGTTGATCAAGGAGCTGGATATCAAGCTCGAGTGACATCACCCCAGCATGACGTCGAGGAACATCATCACCACCAGGCCGATAAACAGGCCGTCGGTGGCATGCTTTGTGCTGCCCTCCCGACAAATCAGGCGCCATGGAGCTCCCTATGTCGAAGTTTCGTCGTTTCACCGCCCCCTTCATCGCCAGCGCCGTGCTTGCAGCATCTGCCGCCGCGCAGGCGCAAGACACCAAGGTCGCCATCGGCATCTCGGGGTGGACCGGCTTCGCGCCGCTGACGCTCGCCAAGGAGGCCGGCATCTTCAAGGCCAACGGCCTCGACGTCACCATCCAGAAGATCCCGCAGAAGGACCGTCACCTCGCCATCGCTTCGGGCGACATCCAGTGCGCCGCCACCACCGTCGAGACCTGGATCGTGTGGAACGCCAACGGCGTAGCCACCACCCAACTCTTCAAGATGGACCAGGGTATGGGCTCCGACGGCATCGTCGCGCGCAACACCATCTCCAAGGTCGTCGACCTCAAGGGCAAGACGGTCGCGGCGTCCGCACCCGGCACCAACCCGCACTTCACCCTCGCCTGGATCCTGAAGAAGAACGGCTTGACCTTGAAGGACGTCAACCTGGTGACCCTCGAGCCGGCGCCCGCGGCCAACGCCTTCGTGGCGGGCACCGGCAGCCTCGATGCCGCCGTGACCTACGAGCCCTATCTCAGCCTGGTTCGCGACAAGCCGGAAGCCGGCAAGCTGATCGCCGACTCGCTGGAATACCCGATGGTGTTCGACACGTTCGGCTGCACACCCAAGTTCATCAAGGAGAACCCCAAGGCCGTGAAGGGCCTGGTCGAGAGCTACTTCCAGGCGCTGGACATGATCGCCAAGGACAAGACCAAGGCGTTCACCATCATGGGCGCCGACGTGAAGCAGACCGCCGAGCAGTTCGAGAAGTCGCAATCCAAGCTCAAGTGGGCCGACCGCGAGGCCAACAAGAAGTTCTTCGGCGGCGAGATCCAGGCCTTCAACAAGGAAGCGGCGGCGCTCCTCCTGGAGATCGGCGTGATCAAGGCGGCGCCCGCCAACATGGACACGCTGTTCGACACGACGTTCCTGAACTGAGGGCAGCTGTCAGCGCCGCATAGCTGTCACCCCGAGCGAATGCGAGGGGCCTTTACGGCAACGGTAAAGGTCCCGCGCTCCGCTCGGGATGACCGCGGCCCTGGCATCAATGCCGTGCGAATAGTGCAAGCCCCATGCGCCTGAGACCGTTCGTTCCCGTAACGCGCGAGCGCCGCGTTGCCCTCGGCGTCGCCTTCTTCATTGGCTTCGTCGTCCTATGGGGCCTGCTCACCTGGAGCGGCGCCGTGCCGAAACATTTCCTCGCCTCGCCCTGGCAGACGCTGCTCTCGGGCATCGACCTATTCGCGAGCCAGGGCTTCGCCGTCGATGTCGGCATGACGATCTGGCGCGTCGTCGGCGGCTTCGTGCTGGCGGCGGTGATTGCCGTGCCGTTGGGCATCGCCATGGGCGCGTACAAGCCGATCGAGGCCTTCTTCGAGCCGTTCGTGTCCTTCGCCCGCTACCTGCCGGCCTCGGCCTTCATACCGCTGCTGATCCTGTGGGTCGGCATCGGCGAATCGCAGAAGCTCGCGGTGATCTTCATCGGCTGTTTCTTCCAGCTCACGTTGATGATCGCCATGATCGTGGCCGGCACGCGCCGTGACCTCGTCGAGGCGGCCTACACGCTGGGCTGCGGCGACACCGGCGTCATCCGGCGTGTGCTGCTGCCCGGCGCGGCACCCGAGATCGCCGAGGCGCTGCGCCAAGTGCTGGGGCTGGGCTGGACCTACATCATCGTGGCCGAGTTGATAGGCGCTTCCTCCGGCATCGGCCACATGATCACCGACAGCCAGGCGCTGATGGCGACCGACCACATCATCGCGGGCATCGTGGTCATCGGCCTGGTCGGGCTGGTCTCCGACCTACTCTTCAAGAGGGTGAACCAGCGGCTGTTTGCCTGGAGCTTCCTCCGGTGAGCCGGCTCGCGATCCGCGGCGTCGGCAAGGTCTTCCCCGGCGTGCGCCGCGACGCGCCGCCGACCCAGGCGTTGCAGCCGGTGAGCCTCGACATCGCCGACAACGACTTCATCGCCGTGCTGGGCCCTTCGGGCTGCGGCAAGTCCACCCTGCTGCGCCTGGTGGCGGGTCTCGAGGAACCGTCGAGCGGCGAGATCCTGCTCGACGACGCACCGATCCGCGGCCCCGGCGCCGACCGCGGCGTCGTCTTCCAGAGTTACACACTCTTCCCCTGGCTGACGGTGCGCGAGAACATCTGCTTCGGCCTGCGCGAGAAGCGCACGCCACGTTCCGAGCAACGCGAGACCAGCGACCGCTTCATCGCCCGCATGGGCCTGCGCGGCTTCGAGGATCATTATCCCAAGCAGCTCTCCGGCGGCATGCAGCAGCGCGTCGCGATCGCCCGCGCGCTCGCCAACGACCCGAAGATCCTGCTGCTCGACGAGCCCTTCGGCGCGCTGGACAACCAGACGCGGCTCCTGATGCAGGAACTGCTGCTCGGCATCTGGGAGCAGGCGCGCAAGACAGTGCTGTTCGTCACCCATGACATCGACGAGGCGATCTTCATGGCAAACCGCGTCGTCGTCTTCAGCGCCAGGCCAGGCCGCATCAAGGCCGAGGTCCCGACCGAGCTACCGCATCCACGACCCTACACGATCAAGACTTCGCCCGAGTTCATGGCTCTGAAAGCCCGACTGACGGAAGAGATCCGCATCGAGGCGCTGGCAGCGCAGCGCTGACGGCGACCGCTACCTGCACGGCAGCCGTGCGGTGAATGCATCGACACCGCGATACAGGAGAGATCCAGCCGACTAGGCTTCCTGGAGCATGCCGATCATGAGCGTGCGCAAGGGAAGGAAACGGATGAAAAGACGGAGTCTGATGAAGGGTGCCGGCGTCGGCGCCGCGGCCGCAGCGGCGCAGGTCGTCGCCGCACCGGCCATTGCGCAGGACCAGCCGGAAGTACGCTGGCGGCTGACATCGAGCTTTCCCAAGAACCTCGATATCGCCACGACGGTCAGCGACGATTTCTGCAAGCGCGTCGCCGAGCTCACCAACAACAAGTTCCAGATCAAGTGGTTCGCGCCCGGCGAGATCGTGCCGGCGTTGCAGGTGGTCGATGCCGTCCAGAACGGCACCGTCGAATCGGGCCTCAGCGCCGCCTACTACTATGTCGGCAAGGATCCGACCTTCGCCTTCGCCACGACGCTGCCGTTCGGCATGAACACCCGCCATCACAATGCGTGGATGATCTGCGGCGGTGGGCTCGAACTCGTGAACGACTTCCTGCGCGACTACAACATCGTCTACGTGCCGGGCCTGCATACCGGCGCGCAGATGGGTGGCTGGTTCCGCAAGGAGATCAAGACGCTGGAGGACCTCAAGGGTCTGAAGTTCCGCATCGCCGGATTTGCCGGCCAGGTCCTGACCAAGCTCGGCGTGGTGCCGCAGCAGATTGCCGGCGGCGATATCTATCCGGCGCTGGAGAAGGGCACGATCGACGCGGCCGAATGGGTCGGGCCTTACGACGACGAGAAGCTCGGCTTCGTCAAGGTCGCCAAGTACTACTACTATCCGGGCTGGTGGGAAGGCTGCACCCAGAGCGGCTTCTTCATCAGCCTCAAGGAATGGGAGAAGCTGCCACCCGGCTACCGCGCCGCCATCAATGCGGTGGGCAGCGAGGTGATGAACTGGTCGCTCGCCAAGTACGATTCGGGCAATCCGGGCGCGCTGCGCCGGCTGGTCGCTGCCGGCGCCGAGTTGCGTCCCTTCCCGCGCGAGATGATGGCCGCGTGCTACGACATCGCCTTCGACCAGTACGAGGAGCTGGCGGCCAAGAATCCCAAGTTCAAGAAGATCTACGAGTCGTGGAAGCCGTTCCGCGACGAGCAATATCTGTGGTCGCGTGTCGCCGAGAACACGTTCGACAATTTCGTCTATGCCCAGCAGGCGGCGAAGAAGCGCTGAATCGCGGCAACTGATCCTACTCGGGCGGCGACGCCGCCTTCTGGGCTTGGCGCGCCTCTCGCGAGTCAGATGTTCAGCAGCTTTAGTCCCTTCTCCTTCGCGCAGGCGATCGCATCCTCGTAGCCCGCATCGGCATGGCGCATGACGCCACTAGCGGGATCGTTCCACAGAACGCGCTCGATGCGGCGCGCGGCCTCTGGCGTGCCGTCGCACACGATCACCATGCCGGCATGCTGCGAGAAGCCCATGCCGACACCGCCGCCGTGGTGCAGCGATACCCAGGTGGCGCCCGAGGCGCAGTTGAGCAGGCCGTTGAGCAGCGGCCAGTCGGAAACGGCGTCGGAGCCGTCACGCATCGATTCGGTCTCGCGGTTGGGACTGGCGACCGAGCCCGAATCGAGATGGTCGCGGCCGATGACGATCGGCGCCTTGAGCTCGCCCTTGGCCACCATCTCGTTGAAGGCGAGTCCCAGGCGATGGCGGTCGCCGAGACCGACCCAGCAGATGCGCGCCGGCAATCCCTGGAATTTTATGCGCTTCCGCGCCATGTCGAGCCAGTTGTGCAGATGCGTGTTGCCCGGCATCAGCTCCTTCACCTTCGCATCGGTGCGATAGATGTCCTCGGGGTCGCCCGACAAGGCGGCCCAGCGGAACGGACCGATGCCGCGGCAGAACAGCGGGCGGATATAGGCCGGCACGAAGCCCGGATAGCTGAAGGCGTCGGCGACGCCCTCCTCCAGCGCCACCTGGCGGATGTTGTTGCCGTAGTCGACGGTCGGCACACCGAGCTTGTGGAACTCCAGCATGGCGCGCACGTGACCCGCCATCGATTGCTTGGCCGCCTTGGCGACGGCGTCGGGTGCGCTGGCTCGCTTGGCTTCCCACTCGGCCAAGCTCCAGCCCTTGGGCAGGTAGCCGTTGATCGGATCGTGCGCCGAGGTCTGGTCGGTCAGGCAGTCCGGCTTCACGCCGCGGCGCAGCAGCTCGGGCAACACGTCGGCGGCGTTGCCCAGAAGGCCGACCGAGACGGCCTTCTTCTCCTTGGTCGCCTGGCCGATGATCGCCAGGGCCTCGTCGAGATCCTTGGCCTGCTTATCGAGGTAGCCGGTGCGCAGGCGGAACTCGATGCTGCTCGGCCGGCATTCGACGGCGAGGCACGACGCGCCCGCCATGGTCGCGGCCAGCGGCTGCGCGCCGCCCATGCCGCCCAGCCCCGCGGTCAGGATCCAGCGCCCGGCGAGACTCCCCTGATAGTGCTGGCGCGCCATCTCGACGAAGGTCTCGTAGGTACCCTGCACGATGCCCTGGCTGCCGATGTAGATCCACGAGCCGGCCGTCATCTGCCCGAACATCATCAGGCCCTTGCGGTCGAGCTCGTTGAAATGCTCCCAGGTCGCCCAGTGCGGCACCAGGTTGGAGTTGGCGATCAGCACGCGCGGCGCATCGGCGTGGGTGCGGAAGACCCCGACCGGCTTGCCCGACTGCACCAAAAGCGTCTCGTCGGCCTCGAGATCGCGCAGGGCGGCGACGATGCGGTCGAAGCTCTGCCAGTCGCGCGCGGCGCGGCCGATGCCGCCATAGACCACGAGCTCGCCCGGCCGCTCGGCGACCTCGGGATCGAGGTTGTTCATCAGCATGCGCAACGGCGCCTCGGTCAGCCAGCTCTTGGCCGAGCGTTCGGTGCCGCGCGGCGCGCGGACGGTGCGGGTGTTGTCGAGACGCGTGGTCATGGGGCGCTCCGGTCGAGAGACGGAAGGACGTTGTCGCCGATCGCATCGATCAGCGCGCCGCGGCCGACGAGGTCGGCGGCGCGCGCGAGATCGGGCTGGAAGTGGCGGTCGTCGTCGAGATGCGGCACGTGCCGGCGCACCAGCTCGCGCACGCGCTCGAGCATCGGGCTGGAAAGCAGCGGCTGAAGGAAGTCGCAGCCCTGCGCCGCCGCCAGAAGCTCGATGCCGATGATCGACCGGCAATTGTCCGCCATGTCGAGCAGGCGCCGCGCGCCGTGCGCCGCCATCGAGACGTGGTCTTCCTGGTTGGCCGAGGTCGGGATCGAATCGACGCTGGCCGGATGGGCGCGCTGCTTGTTCTCGGCGACGAGCGCGGCCGCCGTCACCTGCGGGATCATGAATCCCGAATTGAGCCCCGGCTTTGGCGTCAGGAAGGCCGGCAGGCCCGACAAGGCCGGATCGACCAGCATGGCGATGCGCCGCTCGCTGAGCGATCCGATCTCGCAGAGCGCCAGCGCCAGGATGTCGGCGGCGAAGGCGACCGGCTCGGCGTGGAAGTTGCCGCCGGAGAGGGCCTCGTCGGCGCCGGCGAAGATCAGCGGGTTGTCGGTGACGCCGTTGGCCTCGGTCTCCAGCGTCGTCGCGGCGTGGCGCAGGATGTCGAGCACTGCCCCCATGACCTGTGGCTGGCAGCGCAGGCAGTAGGGATCCTGCACGCGCTCGTCGCCCACCAGGTGCGAGACGCGGATGGCGGAGCCCTGCATCACACGGCGCAGCGCCGCCGCCGCCTCGATCTGGCCGGCATGGCGGCGCAGCGCATGGATGCGCGGATCGAACGGCGCATCCGAGCCGCGCGCGGCATCGGTCGACAAGGCGCCGGTGACCAGCGCCGAGCCGAACAGCATCTCCGTCTCGAACAGAGCGGCCAGCGCATAGGCCGTCGAGAACTGCGTGCCGTTCAGCAGCGCGAGGCCTTCCTTGGCGCCCAGCACCACCGGCGAGAGACCCACTTCGGCGAGCGCCCGGTCGGCCGGCACAATGGCGCCGTCGATCGAGAAGGAGCCGACGCCGATCAACGTCGCCGACATATGGGCGAGCGGCGCCAGATCGCCCGAGGCGCCGACCGAGCCCTGGCTCGGCACCACCGGCGTCAGCCCCTTGTCTAGCAGTGCCTCGAGCAGGCGCACGGTCTCGCCGCGCACGCCCGACGCCCCCTGGGCGAGGCTCGCGACCTTGAGCGCCATCATCAGGCGCACGATGGGAAGCGGCATCGGCGGGCCGACGCCGGCGGCGTGCGACAGCACGATGTTGCGCTGGAGCTTCTCGAGATCAGCCGCCTCGATGCGTACGCTCGCGAGCTTCCCGAAGCCGGTGTTGATGCCGTAGACCGGCTCGCCGTGGGCAAGGATGCGCGAGACCGCGCGAGCGGAGCGACCGATGGCGCCGTACGCAGCGGGATCGAGGGTGACCGCCGCGCCGCGGTAGATGTCGCGCCAGGCCGCCAGCGGCACGGCACCCGGTGCAAGCAGGACAGGACTCATGGACCGATGGTAACGGCCCTGCCGCGTCCTTGCGCTAAGGAAAAGTCAGGCGAAGACGTCCGACACGTAGCGGCCGTGCTCATGCTCGATCTTGTCGGCCCAGCGCTCGGCATCGCTGTCGCTGGCGCCGGAGCCCTGTTGGTAGATGCGGATCAAGGTCTCGCGCACGGCCGGCGCCATGTAGCGGCCGTCGCCGCAGACATAGACGGTGCCGCCCTGGCGGAACAGTTCGGCCACGCGCGACCGCTCGGCCCATACCCGGTGCTGCACGAACGACACCTCGCCCGCCGGCTGCTGGGAGAAGGCCGGCAGCAGGGTGACGACGCCGGCCTGCTCCCACGCGGCGAATTCCGCGCGGTAGAGATAGTCGATGTCGGGATGGTTGGTGCCGAAGAACAGCAGCGCCGGCCCGACCTCCTGGCCGCCCTGCTTCTGCGCCGCGCGGTCCTGCAGGAAGCCGCGGAACGGCGCCACGCCCGAGCCGGCGCAGATCATGATGATCGGCGTCTTGGGATCGGCCGGCGGATGGAAGCGGCTGTTGGAGGGCCGGACCGCGATGGAGACGCGGTCGCCCGGCTGCAGATGCGCCAGGTGAGACGACGCGACGCCACGGAAACGGCCGGTGCCCGAGAAGGCCGGCGCGTCGACGACGGAAACCGTCAGCGTGACATGGTCGGGCTTCCACAACGGCGACGAGGAGATGGAATATTGCCGCGCGCGCATGGGCGGCAGCATATCGAGATACTGGCCGAAGCCCGCGGCGCACGATTGGAAGCGGTCGAGCAGGTCGATGACGCTGCAGCGCGGCTTCAGCACCAACGTCTCGTAGCCCTCCCCCGCCATCTTCTCGAGCTCGGCGCGTTCGGGCGGGCACGGCGTGGCAGCGGCCAAAGTGGCGACCTGGGCCCGCGTCGCCGGCTGAGCCAGTTCGACATAGTGCGCCAGAAGCTCGCCGCAGCTGATCGGCCGGCCCGTTGGCAGGCTGGCCGAGCCGTCGCGGCGCAGCACGACGAGCGTATCGGCAGCGAGCCCAAAGCGCCGCAGCACGCGTTCGACCATCGCCTCCGGATTGCGCGCCAGCACGGCAAGATAGTCGCCGGTGCGATAGGTCATGCCCTCGGGCAGGGCGAACTCGATGTGCCGCTTGGAGCGCGCATCGGGCGCGCTCATGTCCACAAGCTCGCGATTCTCGACCACGACGCCTTGCTGCAGGTCGCCCAGCTTGAGCGCGCTTTCCCGGCCGGCCTTGACGAACTCGACTTCCAGCCCAGCGGCGGGCGGTGCGACCGGCGCCTCCTTGCCCAGCGCCTTGGCAAGAAGCGGCAGCAGGCCGGTGTACCATTCGTCGAAGGCGCCGAAGAAGTCGCCGCCTGAATCGGTCTCGCCGCGATCGGCGATCCGTGTCGCGCCGGCATTGGCCAGCGCCGCATCGACGCGCTTGGGAATGGCCTGGTAGGTCCGGGCCCATTGCCGGTTGCCGCAACCAAACACCGCGAAGCGTGCATTGGCGAGCGCACCGGCCGGCAGCGCCTCGACATAGGCCACGAACTGGCGGGCATTGTCCGGCGGCTGACCCTCGTAGGACGCGGTCACGACGATGATCGTACCGTCCTTGGGCAGGTTGCCGGCGTAGTCGTCCATCGCCGCTACGGTCGGCGCAAAGCCGTGCACCGGCACTTCGCCGGCGATGCGGTTGGCGAAGGCCTCCGACGACCCGCTGTTGCTGCCGTAGAGGATGAGCAGTGGCGCGGCCTCTCCGTCCGCCACCTTGGTCTGTGCCGCCTGCGGCGCGAGCGCCTTCTGCGGCGTGGCCGGCACGGCGCTGCGCAGCAGCGATCCCGACGAGCGGCGCGCACGGGCGCGGATGCGCAAGCCTTCGGGCTTCAGCGTCAGGGTCTCCTTGACCTTCAGCGCGTAGGACGGGTCGTCGAGCACGATGTCGAAGCGCTGCAGCATCATCGAAAGGACGAGCTGGGCTTCCTGCATGGCGAAGGGCCGCCCGATGCAGGCGCGCGAGCCGTTGCCGAAGGGTTTCCAGGCGTTGGCCGGCAGCGCGCTCGCGGCCTCCGGAGCGAAGCGCTCGGGCCGGAGGGCCTCGACGTCCGGGCCCCAGACCTTGGCGTCGCGATGGAGCGATGGCTGGAGGACGATCACGGTGTCCTCGGTCGTCAGCGGATACTTCCCGGCCAGCACGGTGTCCTTGAGCGGTTTCAGCGCAAAGGCCGGCGCGGTCGGCCACAGGCGCAGGCTCTCCATCAGGATCTGCTCGATATAGCGCAGCCGCGCCAGATGCTCGACGCGCGGCATCTCCTCGCCCAGCACCTCGTCGACGACGGCGCGGGCCTGCTGGAGAACGACCGGGTTCTTCAGCAGCTGATAGGTCGCGAAGGACAGGAGGCCGCTGGTGGTCTCGTGGCCGGCAATCAGGAACGTGATGAGCTGGTAGCCGATATTCGCGTCGTCGAGCTTCTCGCCACTGACGGGATCGACGCCGTTCAGCATGAGGTTGAGCAGGTCGTGCCTGTCGGCGCCCTTGGGATCGCGGCGCCGTTCGGCGATCAGGTCGCGCGCGATCTTCTCCATGGTTTCCCGGTCGGCCTCGAACTGGCGGCCCTTGGCCAGCATCAGGCTGCTCACCAGCTTGGGCCGCCGGGTGCGTTCCCCGGCCTCCTGCAGCGCGCCGACCATGGCCGACACGAAGGGATGCATGTCGTCCTGGTAGAAGCTGTTGAAGCGGTAGTTGAAGGCACACAGCGCGATCGTGTCGAGCGTGAGCCGGGTCATGTTGTCGGTGACGTCGATGACGGCGTTGGCACCGAACCGTTCCCAGCGCACGAACATCTGGTCGGCGATGTCGAGCATCCGGTCGAACATGCCGCGGATCGCGATCGGCCCGAAGGCCGGCATCAGGATGCGATGCGCCTTGCCCCAGTTCGGCTCGTCGCTGTGCGCGGTGAACAGCGCGTCGCCGGCGACGGCGCGCAGCTGAAGGACAGCCCCCTGCACCCGCTTGCCGAAGCGGGTCTCGTCGCACAGCTCGTCGACCAGCTCCTGCGAGCTCGCGACATAGACGTCG
Organism: Reyranella sp.; assembly: GCA_019750135.1. GTDB lineage: Bacteria > Pseudomonadota > Alphaproteobacteria > Reyranellales > Reyranellaceae > Reyranella. The sequence goes on from JAIEOV010000048.1 coordinate 81,018, forward strand.
CGATCCATGATCGTGAGCTTGAAGAAGCTGCCATAGGTGCGGGCGAGGCCCATCATGCTCTGGACGGGCGTGCCGCCCAGCACCTCGGCGAGATTGCCGATGATCGGCTTCAACGGAGGCTGCGGAACGGACTCACTCAGCGACATGGATCGATGCCTTTCTTCGAAGCGACCTTCCATATGTACGCCGGCAACCGGGCCGCCAATGGCCAGCCGCAAAATACATTCCGCGCCGCTCGACACAACTGCGACATAAGTTTTCGACAAGTCGTGTGCAGCACTGTCGGCGCATGCCAAAGCCACCATCCAATCTCGCGGCGCTGCTCGGTCTGGTCGCCGCGTCACTGCCGATGGAGCTCGATCCCGCAGTCCACAACATCGCCATCGTCGGCGCCGGCAACGCCCTCCGCATGGACGGCGCCGACCGCGCGCTGGCTGCCAGCATCGGCACGCTGTGCATCGCCGCCTTCATCCTGACGACCGGCGCGCTGGGCGACCGGCTGGGCCGCAAGCGCGTCATGCTGCTCGGCCTGGTCGTCAGCATGGCAGGCGGCGTCACTACGGCGTTCGCCACCGGCAGCGTGATGTTTGCAGTCGGACGCGCCCTGTCGGGCATCGGCTTCGCCGCCTCATTCGGACTCTCCTTCGCTCTGCTGGCCGCCGTCGCGCCCGAGCCCGCCTCGCTCGCCCGCGCCGTCGCGCGCTGGCTCGCCCTGCAGGCAATAGGCATCGTCGTGCTGTGCCTGCTGGGCGGCTATCTCGCCGGCGTAAGCTGGCGGCTCGCCTATCTGCTGAGCCCCGCCGTCGCGGTCCTGGCCCTGCTGTGGTGTTTGCGGACCGTGCCGGAAGCCAGGGACGCCAGCCCTGGCCGCTTCGACGCGCCGGGCCTGCTCCTGGTCGCCGTCGGCCTGGTCGGCACGCTCTATGGCGTCAGCAACGCGGCCTCCGCCGGCTGGACCAGCGCGAGGGTCGTGCTGCCGCTGCTGCTGGGCCTCGCCGTGCTGGCGATCTTCGCGCTGTGGGAATGGCGCCGGCCGCAGCCCGCTTTCCCCATCCGAGCCTTCGCCGATCCGGAACTGATGGCCGGCGCCGTCGCCAGCATCGGCTTCAACGCCGCCGTTGCCGTCCTCGCCATCCAGCTCTCGCTCCTGTGGCAGTACGTCTATCGCTACCGGCCGATCGAGGTGAGCCTGGGCGAGCTGCCGATGATCGTGGCCTGCATCGTCACGGCGGGATGGGCGGGCAGCCTTGTGGCGCGCGGCGTGCCGATGCGGAGGCTGGTCGTCGCCGGTCTGCTCGCCCTGGCGGCAGCGATCGCCGCACTGGCCTTCGCCGGTGCCGGCGCCCCGTACATTGCCTTTGCCGTGCCGATGGTCATGGCCGGCGCCGGCGTGATGCTGACCCAGGCGCCCGCCGCCAACGCTTTCGTCGCCAAGGCGCCACCGGCGCTGGTCGGCGCCCTCGGCTCCTCGCGCACGGCGTTCGGCCAGTTCGGCTACGCGCTCGGCCTGGCGCTGAGTTCCTCCCTGGTCTACGGCATGTTCACGCCGCTCTTGCGCGATCGCCTGCACGAGGCAGGCGCCACGCCGGCGGAGCAGGCCCAGGCCATCGGCATCGTGCGCTCTTGGGTGCGGATCCACGACGCGCCCGGCTTCGACGCCCGGCTGGTCCGCGAGGTCGTCGACAGCGGCACGGCCGCCTATCTCGCGAGCTTCCGCACGACCATGCTGGTCATGGCCGGCCTGGTCGCGCTGGTCGCCGGGCTGTGTTTCTGGATCCTGTCACGCCGCCGATCGCCTTCCTGAAAGACTGGAGGAGACCCCGCCCTTTATGTGAAAGTGCGCCGCGTCCGTCAGTTATCGGGAAGCGAGCATGGCCAAGGGCAAATCGAAAACAGGGTCGGGCAAAGGCAAGAAGCCGGTGAAGAAGGCGGCCAAGGCGAAGAAGCCGGTCGTGCGCAAAGCCGCCGCCAAGAAGAAGGTCGCGGCGCCAAAGCCGGTTCCCCGTCCGACACTGCGCCGCTCGGTCAAGAACCGGGCGTCGGTGACGCGCATGCCGTCGCCGCGACCCGCTCCGCACAAGGCGCGTCCGCTCTCGGCCAACATCTACGAACGCGACCTCGACAAGACGCCCGCCAACTACGCCCCGCTGACGCCCCTGCAGTTCATCGAGCGCAGCGCCGCCGTCTATCCCGACAGCATCGCGCTGATCCACGGTGCGCGGCGGCAGAGCTGGGCCGAGACCTATGCGCGCTGCCGCAAGCTTGCCTCGGCGCTGGAAAAGGTAGGCATCGGCATCGGCGACACGGTGGCGATCATGGCGCCCAACATCCCCGAGATGTACGAGGCGCACTTCGGCGTGCCGATGACCGGCGGCGTGCTGAACTCGCTGAACACGCGTCTCGATGCGGCGATGATCGCCTTCATCCTCGACCACAGCGAGACCAAGGTTCTGCTGGTCGACCGCGAGTTCCACAAGGTCATGACCGAGGCGCTGGCCATCGCCAAGGTCCAGCCGCTGGTCGTCGATATCGACGACCCGCTGTGCGAGGACCGCGCCCAGATCGGCGACACGACCTACGAGGAGTTCCTGGCGACCGGCGACGACGACTACGCCTGGGATTATCCGGCCGACGAATGGAACGCGGTCTCGCTCAATTACACGTCGGGCACGACGGGCAACCCCAAGGGCGTGGTCTACAGCCATCGCGGCGCGACGCTGTCGGCCTACGGCAACGCCACCCAATGGGCCATGGGCATCCATCCGGTTTATCTCTGGACCTTGCCGATGTTCCATTGCAACGGCTGGTGCTTCCCGTGGACCCTGGCGCTGGTCGCCGGCACCTCGGTCTGCCTGCGCCGCGTCAGCGCCAAGGCGATCTACGATTCGCTGGTCGCGCACAACGTCACGCACATGTGCGGCGCGCCCATCATCATGCAGTTCATCATCGGCGCCACGCCGGACGAGCGCCAGCCGCTCAGCCGCAAGGTCGAGTTCATGACCGCGGCGGCGCCGCCGCCTGCCGCCGTGCTCGAGGCGCTGGAGAAGGAGAATTTCCGCGTCACCCATGTCTATGGACTCACCGAGGTCTATGGGCCGGCGACGATCTGCTCGTGGCACGAGGCGTGGGATGCCAGGCCGAGCCACGAACGCGCCCAGCTCAAGGCGCGCCAGGGCGTGCGCTATGCCGCCGAGGACGGCGTCACGGTGATGGAACCCACGACCATGAAGGTAGTGCCGCGCGACGGCGCGACCATGGGCGAGGTGATGTTCCGCGGCAATCTCACCATGAAGGGGTACCTGAAGAACGCCAAGGCGACGCGCGAGGCGTTCGAGCACGGCTGGTTCCATTCCGGCGATCTCGGCGTGCTGCACGAGGACGGCTACATCGAGCTGCGCGACCGCTCCAAGGACATCATCATCTCGGGCGGCGAGAACATCTCGACCATCGAGGTCGAGGGCGTGATCATCGAGCATCCGGCAGTGGCCAATGTCGCGGTGGTGGCCAAACCCGACGACAAATGGGGCGAGACGCCCTGCGCCTTCGTCGTGCTGAAGCCCGGCTCGGCGGCCACGGCTGACGATATCATCGCCCACTGCCGCGCCAACCTCGCCTCCTACAAGTGCCCGCGTTACGTCGTCTTCCGCGACCTGCCCATGACCTCGACCGGCAAGGTCCAGAAGTTCGTCCTGCGCGAATGGGCGAAGCAGGCGTAGCTAACAGCGGGGCCAAAGGCCTGCTCATGATCTTTGCCGGGAGCGCGCCACTCTGTGGCGCGTCTTTTCTTGATTACACGACCCATGAGCGCCACGGAGTGGCGCGCTCCCGGCAATGAGCCGGCCGGAGGCCGGCGGTCCCGAAGACTCCGATGCGCCCTGAACGGATCATCGCGTCGCCATAATCGGGCGGCTATTTTGACGGTGGAATGGCCGGCCAGACCACATTGATCGTCACCACGCGCAGCGGCGTGCGCCCCCTGGGCGTGCGCGGCGAGCCGCTGCACAACGCCGCGCCGCAGCTGCGCCGCGTGGTGCGTCGCCGGCTGGGTGACGAAGCGGCCGGCCTGCTGGCCGATCCGCAGCCGCACGAGGACGGCAAGGCGATCGACTGGTATGCCGACTGGCCGGGTGCGGTGCAGCCCTTGTCGGCGCTGACGCCGGAGCGGCGGGCCGAGGTGCTGGCCGGGGTCGAGCGCACGCTGGCCGAGATCCGCCGCCTCGGCGATACGCTGGCCGGCGCCGGCCCGCGCGAGGACATGGGCGTCGTCGGCCTGTCGTTGCAACTCGCCGCGCGGGCGCCGGCGCAATCCTTCATCTTCCTGGTCGGCGAGCGGCCGGTGCTCGTGTGCTGGGGCTACGAGAAGGACGCCGCCGCCACGTTGTTGCCGGCTACCCTGCCGCGGCCGCCCGAGCCGGCTCCCCTCAACCCCGTCGTCGGGCGCCGCCCCGTTCTCGAGGCGCCGGCCATCACGCAGCTGCCGACGCTGCGCCCAGCCAGCACGACCATCCCCTGGCTGCGCACCCTGCTGCTCGCCCTGCCCTTGATGCTCCTGCTGCTGGGAGCCGCCTGGCTGCTGCGCGAACTGCTGCCCGCCGATCCGTCGTTGTCGCTGGCGACGCGCGAAGGACCGCCCGCGCCACCGCCGGGCGAACCACCGCCCGACCCGCTGCCCGTTTTGAAGGCCGCCTTCTCGACCGAACAGTCGCGCGAGCGCATCCTCAAGGTCGAGCTGTCGCTGATCGAAGCCGAACTCAAGAAGCGCATCGCCGACTGCAAGCCGCCGGAGCAGCCCAAGCCGCCGCCGCAGGTGGCCGTCGCGCCGCCACCGCCGCCATCCCAGGCGCAACCCAAGCCCGCACCGCCGCCCGCTCCGGCACCGGCGCCGCGGCCAGCGAACCCCAACGACAACCGCCTGCGCCTGCCCGCGCCCACCAACGACTATTCCTTCATGTCAGGCTGTTGGCGCACCGATCCGTTCCGGCATGAGCTGAGCCAGGGCCAGCCCGGCATCTCGTCCTACTGCTTCGACGCCAGCGGCAACGGCCAGCTCGAATGGCGCCGCGGCCGCACCGCCTGCCGCACCCGCGCCCAGGCGCGCTTCGAGGGCCAGATATTGCGCATCCGCGACGGCGATTCATCATGCAACGACGGCTCGCGCTGGTATGCCGACCAGCTCGTCTGCCAGCGCGGCGCCGACAACGTCGCGCAGTGCAGCGGCCGCTCGCAGGGCCAGTTCGGTCCGGTGAGCTGGACGGTCAACCTGCACAAGCTGAACTGAGCGCGGCGGCTCCTTCATAAATTCCGCTCGGGGCCGCCTGCAGAATCATTGCTTGGCGTCGCCCGAAGCCCGCCCGCTACCATGGCGCGGTGTCTCTCTCCACACGCGTAACGTGGCGCAGCTTCCAGGCCGGCGCGCTGCGGATGTTCTTGCCGAGCTTCGCGACATTTCCGTTCGGCATCGGCTTTGGCGTCGCCGCCGCACAAAAGGGCTTGAGCGCGCTCGAAGTCGGCCTGATGAGCTTCACCGTCTTCGCCGGCACCAGCCAGATGGTGGCGCTCGACGTGTGGGCGAATCCGCTGCCGCTGTTCGCCCTCGCCGCCTCGGTGTTCGTCGCCAACCTGCGTTACTTCGTGATGGGAGCGGCATTGCAACCACACCTGCCGTCGCTCAGGTGGTACGTGCAGCCCGCCGTGTGGCACGTCACCGTCGACCAGAACTGGGCGGTGAACATCGCCGAGTACCGGCGCGGCCACGGCGATCTCGGCAGATTTTTGGGCGGCGGCTTCATCATGGCGCTGACCTGGACCGCGTCGACCCTGCTCGGCCACCTCGCAGCGGGCGGCGTGCTGTCCGATCCGACGGCAGCGCAACGGCTCGGCCTCGACTTCGTCGGCATCGCCGTGTTCGTCGTGGTCGCGGTCATCCTGTTCCGCGGCAAGCGCGACCTCGGCCCCTGGGGCGTGGCGATCGTCACGGCTCTCGCCGCCAAATGGCTGATCGGCGGCAACTGGTACATCGTGATCGGCGGACTGGCCGGCGGGCTCTTAGGCGCCTGGCAACAGACGCGCGCGGACAATGACCGCAAGTCCTGAGAACCTTCTGGCCATCCTGGTGATGGCGGCCGCCGCCATGGCCGCCAAGGCCGGCGGCTTCCTTGCCATGCGCTGGCTGGGGCGACACCGTTTTGTCGCAGCCTGGCTGGAGCACGCGCCGGGCGCGGTGCTGATCTCAGCCGCCGTCGTGCCGATCGTCCAGACAGGCGGGGCCTTCTGGATCGGCGCGACGGCAGCAGCCGTCGCCACCCGATGGGCAGGCGGCTTCACGCCCGGCCTGTTCGCGGCCGTCGGCGCCGTGGCCCTGGCCCGATGGGCCGGCCTCGGCTGAAAGCGTCAGTGTCGAGTGCTAGGGGCGGTCAGACGAGCAATTTCGTCCTTTATCTGTAGCTTGCGTTTCTTGAGGCTGCAGATCGCATCGTCGTCGGGATGCGGGCGCATGTTCTCTTGATCGATCGCATTCTCAAGGGAAGCATGCTTGGCCTTGAGCGCTTCGATGTGGTCCACTGTGCTCACGGGCGACCTCCGAGATTGTTGCGGACGCCCAAACTGTGACTCCTCCGTTAAGCCGAGTCACGCTGAATCGCACCCTATCCACCGGCTGTGCATAAGGCCGGCAAATAGTCCTCAAGCCTGTCCCATCGGGAACCGCCTACTGCGGCGTGATTTGCGTCGTGAAGGCGCCGTCGGTCGTGTTCCCATTCACCGAGTTGTTCTTGTAGGTATCGAGCTGCGCTCCGCCCGCCGACGCCAGGCCCGTGCCGTTGCCCGAGACCAGCGTGTTGGAAAGCAGCGCCACGGAAGTGGCCGAACCGTCGGCGAGAACGCCGGTGCCGACGTTGTTCACGACCGACGACCGCGTGACCTGGATCAACGAACCGCCGGCAGGCCCGCCGGCCGCATGGACGCCGGTGGCATTGCCCACGACCATGCTGTCCGAGATGGCGCAGAACAGCGCCGCCGAACCGGTCGTGGAGTCGGCCTTGAAGCCGACGGTGCTGTTCCGGAGCAGCGACACGCGCTGGGCGGCCACGGTCACGCGACCGCTGCCGGCGTTCTTGACGAAGATGCCGGTGGCGCTGGTGCTCACGACCGTGTCGGTCACCATGACGCGTATGGCCGACGCCGTGTTGAGGTTGATGTCGATGCCGGACTGGCTGAAGCCGAAGATCTTGACGTTGTCGACGACCAACGAGGAGCCGGCGAGGAAGCGGATGCCGTTGAGGCCAGGCGTCGGCGAGCCGTTCACCCCGTTGATCTGGATGTTGCGCAGGGTGACGATGTCGTTGGCGCCGGCATTGATGATGACGCCGTTGGTGCCGGCAGCGAGCACGCTCGCCACCTGGCCGGCGCCGCCGTCGATGGTGATCGACTTGGTGATCGTCACCGCACCGTAGCCGCCCGGATCGAGCGCATTGATCTCGCCACCGGCCGCCGTTTTGGAGATGGCGCCGGCGAAGGTCTTGCAAGGCGCCGTACGGCTGCACGGATTGGCGTCGTTGCCGACGCCCGACACCCAGGTGCGGGTGGCTTGTGCGTTGGCCGGTTGGATGGTGGTCGCCAGGCACGAGGCCAACAGCGCAAGCAGAGGAAATACTCTCCCGAGTCTCCTGGGATAGATCATTGCTGCCCCCTCTGTGACGACCACCAGACTACGCGCGAAGCCGCGCCGAGCGCAACTTGAGGTGGCTACTTGACATAGATTATGTCGCGCTGACTGAAACCTTCAGCGCTGGGGGCGCGCCACTCCAGTGGCGCGTCATGATCTTCCGGACCGCGAGCTTCGAGCTCGCTCATGATTCATGAGCGCGCCAGGAGGCGCGCGGTCCAGAAGAGCATGACCAGAAGAGCATGAGAAGACGCGCCACTGGAGTGGCGCGCCCCCAGCGCTAGCCCACGACGCGCACGATCTCGTCCGCCGTCAACATCGGGAAGGTGCCCTTCATCATCGCCACCACGGCGGCGCGGTCCTTGGCGTCGGGCGTCACGCCGAGGCACACGGCGTAGACGCCGAGATTGCCCACCGCGGCGCGCAGGCGCTTCTCGACCGGGCGGTCGCGGTCGGCCGGCGGCGAGTGCAGGCTCGCGAGCTTGATCTGCTCGGCATGCTCGGCCGCGAGCTCGGCGTCGGCGACGCGCCGGCGCACCGCGTCGACCGTCTCGGGCATGGCCTCTGGCCACGGCCGGTCCTTGAGCAGCCGGCGCACCGCGCGCAAGGGTCGCACGATCTCCGCCTGCCAGGCATCGCTCGCCTTCAGGATGGCGCGCAGGCGGTCGGCTGTCAGCGTCGGCCGGCCCGAGGCGCCGAGCCAGCAACAGAACAGCAATATGTTCACGTCGCAGCCGCGCCGTTCCTGCAGGTCGAGGCAAGCCTCGGCAACGCCGTCGCCGGCATAGAGCTCGAGCGAGAAATTCCAGAACGGATGGGGCAGAAAATCCGACACCTTCGGTGCTTCCCTTTGGCCGGGCGAAGGGGTACACGGCGCAGGGCAAGGTGGCTAGAGCATGAGCAACCCTCCGTCGGAGCCGCAGGACGCCGAGACCCTCAAGGCCAAGCTTGAGGCCTTGAGGAGCGAGCACCGCGACCTCGACGAGGTGATCGACCGCCTGATCGAGAAGCCGCCGTTCGACCAGCTCCAGCTGCAGCGGCTGAAGAAGCGCAAGCTCGGCCTCAAGGACCAGATCCTCAGGCTGGAAAGCCAGTTGATTCCCGATATCATCGCCTGAGACGAGAATGGCCAAATCCACCGCCAAACGAACCGTCGCCAGACCGGCGGTCGGCCTGATCATGGGCAGCCAGTCCGACTGGGCAACCATGCGCCATGCCGCCGAGACCCTCGAAGCGCTCGGCGTGCCGTTCGAGGCCCGCATCATCTCCGCCCATCGCACGCCCAAGCGCATGATGAACTATGCCGCCGCTGCCAAGGGCCGCGGCCTGAAGGTCATCATCGCCGGCGCCGGTGGCGCTGCCCATCTGCCGGGCATGACGGCCTCCATGACTCCTCTTCCGGTGCTGGGCGTGCCGGTCGAAAGCGCGGCCCTGAAAGGCCAGGACAGCCTTCTTTCCATTGTCCAGATGCCGGCCGGCATCCCTGTCGGCACGCTCGCCATTGGCCGCGCCGGCGCCGTGAATGCAGGACTTCTGGCGGCCAGCATCGTCGGTCTTGGCGATGCCAAGATCATGGCGGCCGTAGAAAGATGGCGGTCCCGCCAGACGAACGCCGTTGCGAAAGCGCCGTCGGACGACGCAACGACGCCGCATCGCTAGGAAATGAGCTCCTCCAAGCCCATGCCCCCAGGTTCGACCATCGGCATCCTGGGCGGCGGCCAGTTGGGCCGCATGACCGCGCTCGCCGCCGCGCGGCTGGGCTATCGCTGCGTCGTCTACGCCCCGGAGGAGCACTCGATCGGTGGCGACGTCGCCGCCGGGCATGTCCAGGGCGCCTATGACGACACGGCCGCGCTGGCGCGCTTCGCCGGCCAGGTCGACGTCATCACCTACGAATTCGAGAACGTCCCCGAGACGACGGTCGCCGAGTGCCTGCGCCACAAGCCGGTGCGGCCGGGAGTAAAGCCCATCCAAATCGCCCAGCACCGGCTGCGCGAGAAGGAGTTCTTCCGCACCCTCGGCATCGACACCGCCCAGTATCAAGCCATCCGCAGCGAGGGCGACATCGCCGCCGCCACCGCCCTGCCCGGAATCCTCAAGACCTGCACCGAGGGCTATGACGGCAAGGGCCAAGTCCGCGTTGCCGACCGGTCTGACCTCGCTGCCGCTTGGCAGAAGCTCGGGCGGCGCGAGTGCATCCTGGAGGCGCTGGTCGACTTTGCCGGCGAGACCTCGGCCATCGTCGCGCGCGGCCTGGACGGCGAGACGCGCTGCTTCCCGATCGGCCTGAACGACCACCGCGACGGCATATTGCGCACCACGACCGTGCCGTCGGGCCTGGCGCCGGCGACGCTGGCCACCATCGAGGGCTACGGCGCCGAGCTGGCGCGCGGCCTCGACCTCGTGGGCCTGGTGGCGCTGGAGATGTTCGTCACCAAGGACGGACGTGTGCTGGCCAACGAGTTCGCGCCGCGGCCACACAATTCAGGCCACTGGACGATCGACGCCTGCGCCACCAGCCAGTTCGAGCAGCTGGTGCGCGCGATCTGCGGCCTGCCGCTGGGCCCGGTCGACGTGCTGATGCCCTCGCGCATGGAGAACCTCATCGGCAACGAGGCCGACGACTGGCTAAAATATCTCGCCGAGCCGACGGCTCGGCTGCACCTTTACGGCAAGGCCTCGGCGCGGCCCGGCCGCAAGATGGGGCACGTCACCTTCTTGAAGCGGTCCTGACCGAGCCGCCGGTCCAGGATTTCACCTGGCTCTTCAGCTTCTCGATCTTCATGACGTCGTCGATGCGCCGGTCGAGGAAGCCCCAGGTCGCCTCGCTGCCCGGCGAGCGGTCGTTCAGCCAATAGAGCAAGGTCGAGGAGTAGACGCCGGCCAGGGTCGCCCGCTTGGTGTAGAAATTGAAATCGGTGCTGGTGTCGCCGGCGGCGTACCACATGGCATCGACCGTGCGGTACAGGAGCCGCATCGCCAGCGGCGCATGGAACGGCAGGGACAGCAGCGCCAGCGCCCGGCGGGCCGCCTCCTTGTTGCCGGAGTGGCGTTCGAGCCGGATGCGGACCGCGGCCTTGATGCGGTCGCGGATTTTCAGGTCGACGACGCCCTCCTTCTCCATGTCGTTGACCGTGCGCCGGTCGGCGCGCTCGCTGGCATAGGTCAGCGCCTGGACGGGCCCACCGGGGAACAGCCGGTCGGCCTCGCCCGCCGGCAGCTCGAGCTGGCGGGAGGCGGCCTGCAGGGCGGCCCGGCTCCAGCCCTCGAAGGCGGCCTCGGCAAGCAGGGCGTCGGCCAGCCGGTCGCGCAATTCGCCGTCAGGATCGGTCGGATTTGGGCTATTTTCAGGGCTCATGGCCCAAATATAGGGGGTTCCCCGGGCTTCCCAAGGGTCTTTCGCTGTGATACCACCGCCGCCTCGAAATTGCCCCCGGAGCCGTTTCCGGGGCGCCCCACCGTGCATGGAAGGAAGCGATCGAAGTGCAGGTTCTCGTTCGTGAAAACAACGTCGATCAGGCGCTGCGCGTTCTGAAGAAGAAGATGCAGCGCGAGGGGATCTTCAGGGAGATGAAGCTCCGCCGCAACTACGAGAAGCCCTCAGAGCGCCGCGCCCGCGAGCGCGCCGAGGCCATTCGCCGGACCCGCAAGCTGATGCGCAAGCGCATGGAGCGCGAGGGTTACTAGCCCTCGCCTCTGGACGAACGCACAGACCCCCGGCTTGTCCGGGGGTTTTTGTTTGTGGAAACAGTCGTTCAGCCCGGCTCATCGCCAAGGCCATCGATCAGCCGCACCGTCAAGGCACGCCCATTCGTGTTGGGGTCGCTTCCGTCAGAAGTCGAGAAATACAGCTTCGCCCCGAAGAAGGTGTAGGCGCCGCCGCCGAGCTGGGCGATCGATTGGAAGTCCTGGTGCGCCGGCCCCAGTTGCAACTCGTCCTCGAACAGTCGCAAGGGCGAACGACGCAGTGACCCGCTCTGAGCAGTCAAATGACGCAGCGCCGGCGGCAAGGTGACTCCCCACGCGAACGGCGGATGCGGCTCGAAACTTGCCTCCAACGTATGGATCGTCCGGTATTCGCGATCCGCCAGAGGGTTCGACGCCTGGACATAGTCTCGAGCAAAGAAATCCACGACTTTGGCAATGAAATCGGGATGGACGTGCATTAGATCCGGCATCCACACGTTCGGGGCCCTCGACATCGTCACGATCTCGTAGCTCGGGAAGTAGTCGACCTGGTCAAAGTTCTCGTAGACGACCTGCGCTGCGGTCCGCAGCGTCGATTTGCTGTAGCAGTTCGCCATCACCACATCGGTACCCGAAAAAGTCGACCGAAACGGCACTGGAGAGACCGTCAGGAGTATCTTCACATCAGCGCGACCATGCTCGATCAGGAGCTGCACCATGCGTTCCGTCGCCGCCAGAACCTCCGGATAGCTGAGAACTTTCAAGGCGAAGCGGTCTCTTGCCCGCCGCAGGGCTAGGGCATGCGGCGCTTCCTGGATCGCACGCCCCGTCACTCGGTCCATCCAGCACTCTACCAAGCCAAGCGTGATCACGACGCAATCGGCATCGAAGGCGTTGGCAAACACCTCGAGTATGTGCCGGCGCCGCTCATGCGCACGTTGGCGGCTGACCGGCATGAACTGCCGCAACTCCAGATCGATCACACGCCCATCGGGCGTAGGAAATAACAAGTCGTCGATGATCTGCTCGATACGCTCCGGATGCCGCAACATTTCCAGGCTGCGCTCGATTTCCTGCACGGCGCTCGGCGGCGTGAACTTGTCGACGATGCTTGGGGCGGGCCTCCATTCTTCGGGAGGCACACTCAGGGAGAGGGCGGGAACATCGAAGCCCATCCGGCCCAGGTGTTCCTCGATATTCCGCGCGAAGCAGCTGCCTATCGTAAAGATCTTTGCCGCCGGCTTGAGTTTGAAGCGCGGACGGAGGATCGGATCATAGATCGGCTCCAGACGGTTTTGAGGCCCGCCCGGCCAATGTGAACTGCCCCGGTCCTGCATCGCGTTGGCGAATGCTACTCCGACAGGAATTTGACCTTGGCTCATCGACGATCCTGCATTTCACTCGCGGCTCAGCGCTGCGGCATCCTCTCGAAGGCCGGCAACCCGTCAGGGATCTGGTGGAACGGCTGCTTGTCGACGGTGAAGATCGCCATCTGCGGGGCGCCGTAGAGCTTGGGATCGTCGAGCGTACCGACCTTCACGACGACCACCGGACGGCCCGGCGGCCGGGTCGCCAAGTGGGTGCCGCAGTCGGGGCAGAATTCGCGTGTGACCGGCGTCTCGAGATCGCTGCGCGTAAACTGCTTGGGGGCGCCCTTGGTGTAGGCGAAACCGGCGCTCGGCATGACGAGGAACATGTTGGGCGCGCCGCCGGTGATGAACTGGCATTCGCGGCAGTGGCATTGGCCCTTCCGCATCGGCTCGCCCTCGGCCACGTAGCGGACTTTGCCGCAATAACATCCGCCTTCGAGCTTCATGGCGTTCTCCTTTGGCACTTTGTTTGCCAGACTATCGCCCATGGCCCGCAAACCCAAGCACCCCTACACCATCGTCCGCGGCGGCAAGCTCCTGGACATCGTCAAGCGCAAAGCCGCCCCCGCCGACATCCTGATCAAGGGCGACACCATCGCCGAGATCGGCCGGCCCGGCCTCGCGGCGCCTGCCGGCGCTGTAGTCGTCGATGCCAAGAACCGGCTGCTGCATCCCGGCCTGATCAACGCCCATACCCACAGCCCCGGCAATCTCGGCAAGGGCATGGGCGATCTGTGGTCGCTGGAGCTGCTGCTGACGGCCGGCCAATGGACCAACGGCGGCCGCACGCTCGAGGACAAGCACCTGTCGGCCATGATCGGCGCGGCCGAGATGGTGATGAAGGGGTGCACCGCGGCCTACGACCTCGCCGCCGAATTCCCGCTGCCGTCGGTCGACGGTCTCTCGGCCATGGCCAAGGCCTACGAAGAAGTCGGCATGCGCGCGGTCCTGGCCCCCATGGTCGCCGACACCAGCTTCTTCGAGGCGATCCCGGGCCTGATGGAACGGCTGTCGCCGGCGCTGCAGAAGGAGGTCGAGAGCTTCCGCTACGCGCCGTGGAAGGCCATCACCAAGCAGATGAACAAGGCCCTGCAGAAGTGGCCGTTCGAGACGGTCGAGCTGGCCGTGGCGCCGACCATCCCGCACCACTGCAGCGACGACTTTCTCATTGCCTGCCGCAACCTCGCGCGCGAGTACGATGTCGGCATCCACAGCCACGTCGCCGAATCCAAGGTCCAGGTCGTGGCCGGCTACAAGCGCTACGGCACGTCGCTCGCCGCCCACATGGACGAGCTCGGCCTGGTCAACGACAAGTTCACCGTCGCCCATGGCGTGTGGCTCGACAGCGAGGACATGAAGCGGCTGGGCGACCGCGGTGCCTCGGTGGCGCACAATCCCGGATCGAACATGCGACTGGGCAACGGGCTTGCCGACATGCGCGCCATGCTGCGCGCCGACATCAATGTCGGTATCGGCACCGACGGCGCCAGCTGCTCGGACAATCAGAACATGTACGAGGCCATGCGCCTCGCCTCGTTCGCGTCCAAGGTCCAGGGACCGGACGTCGAGCGCTGGGTCACCACCGCGGAGGCGCTGAAGGCCGCCACCGAAGGCAGCGCCCGCGCGCTGGGGCTGCACAAGCAGATCGGCCGCATCGCACCGGGCTACAAGGCCGACATCGTCTTCCTCGACCTGCACCACATCAACTGGATCCCAACCAACGACCCGGTGAACGCCCTGGTCCATACCGAAGACGGCACGGCCGTGCACTCGGTCATGATCGGCGGACGCATGGTGGTTGAGGACCGCAAGCTGCTCACCGTCGACCTCGCCAAGCTCGCGGCCAAAGCCGAGGCGTCACGGGTGCGACGCGAAAAGATCACAGCGCCGGCGAAGAAGCTCTACGATCGTCTCGAAAAGGTCGTCGGCACGTTCTGCCCCGGCCTTGCCAAAGCGCCGCTGCACATCCATCGCTTCGGCGCGAGCCATCACCATCACTGAGCGAGAAGCGCGTCGATCGCTGCTTCCAGCTCGAGCACGTCGGTGACCACGGCGTCCGGCTCCTCCGCCGGCGACCGCGGCCGCTGGCGGCGATGCCGGCCGCCGCGCAGCAGGATCGCCGCCATGCCCAGCGCCTTGGCGGGCGCGATGTCGTTGTCGATGCGGTCGCCCACCATGATGCAGTCGGTCGGCGCCACATCCAGCGCCTCGGCCGCCGCCTGGAAGGCGCGCGGGTCGGGCTTGCGGAAGCCGGTGACGCCGCTCAGTCCCTGATAGGCGAAGAGATCGCCGATGCCGGCACGCGTCAGGCGCTCGCGTGCAGCCTGCGGCTGGTTGGCGACGATGCCGAGCTTTAAGCCGCGATCGCTGAGCCGGCGCAGCAGGCCGTCGATCTCGGGCCGAAGCTGGAAGACATCGAGATTACCGACCATGGCGCGCACGCGCTGGCGGACCCGCTCGACCGTTCGCGGATCGCCGCCGCACAGCGTCTCGATCATGTGCCCATAGGCATCGTGCGCGAAGGCGGCGACCGCCGCGTCCGACGCCTCGTCAATCATCGCCTGGTCGACGCGGATGCCCTCCAGGCCGCAGGCCGAGGCAATGGCGCCGTCGACGGCGATCTCCCAGGCGAACTCCATGTCGAGGGGGCCGCCGACGTCGAACAGGATGGCGCGATAGCCCATTCAGGCAAGGTAGCGGAGGCAGCCTGTCTGTTCGAGCACCGGGTCGAGCCGGCGCCGCACGTCGGCCGGCAGCGCTAGAAGCTTCTTGCGCAGGGCGTCGTGGCATTTGCCCTGATAGCGGAACGGCGCCTGGGCATAGGGATGGCCCATGATGTCGAGCGCCACCTCGTCCCTTCCTTCCTGCAGCGCCCGCGTGTTGGCGGCGAGGAACGGCAGGTAGGTCTCGCCGCAATGGCTCAGCAACGCCGTCACCGTGGCGGGCAGCGGCGCCGTAGGAGCGAGCCATTCGCCGTCGACACCCGAAGCGTCGTCGAGCCGCAGCAGCCAGCAATAGACGTCGGCCGCGCGCTCGCGCATCTCGGCCATCGGCGTCGGATCGACTGACAGGATCTGCAGCTGGCCGAACAGGCCGAAGTCGGCCAGCGACGGGCGCGAGCCGAACAGGTACGGGATGGTCCGGACGTGACGATCGAGCGTGTCGAGCACGAAGCGGTAACTGTCCTCGATCACCGGCCGGTTCTGTTCGGTGCAGCCGACCAGCGCCATGCGCCCCACTTGGCGGTCGTTGAAGGCCTGCATGCCGGCGCGCCGCTCGGCCTCGGCCATCACCGGATTGCGTGAGGTGATGATCCAGGTCTGCGCGAAAGCGCGGTCCGCCGCATAGAACCAGCGGTAATGGAACATCATCTTGGTGACCCATTCGTCACCGAAGTCTTCCAGGAGATCGCTGAGATAGGCGTGAACCGGATCGTCGGGAACGATCGAGCGTTCGCGATGCTCGCGCTCCAGCGCGTAGGCAAGCGGCGTCGAATCGTTCATCAGCCGGCCGTCAGGAAAGCGCAGGATCGGGATCACCGGCGGCAGGTTCGCCGCCACCGCGACGTCGCGCGGATTGCCGATGGCATCCCAGACGAATGGTATGCGGCGATAGCGCAGGATCGCCCGCATCTTCACCGAATAGGGCGAGGGATTGAACCCGTGGAGTATGTATTCTGCAGCCACGGTGCCCCCCCGCGCCTAGTGCGAGGAGCCCTCCAGCGCCTTGACGATGTTCTCGCACATCGCCTTGGCGTCGGCGAACAGCATCATGGTGTTGTCGCGGAAGAACAGCTCGTTGTCGACGCCGGCATAGCCCGAGGACATGCCGCGCTTCACGAACAGCACGGTCTGCGCCCGTTCGACGTCGAGGATGGGCATGCCGTAGATCGGGCTCTGCGGATCGGTCTTGGCCGCCGGATTGGTGACGTCGTTGGCGCCGATCACGAAGGCCACGTCGGTCGAGGCGAAGTCGCGGTTGATGTCGTCGAGCTCGAAGACCTCGTCGTAGGGCACGTTGGCCTCGGCCAGCAGCACGTTCATGTGGCCCGGCATGCGGCCCGCCACCGGATGGATGGCGTAGCGCACCTGCACGCCCTCCTTCTTCAGGAGGTCGGCCATCTCGCGTAGCGCGTGCTGGGCCTGCGCCACCGCCATGCCGTAGCCCGGCACGATGATCACCGACTGGGCGTTCTTCATCAGGAAGGCCGCGTCCTCGGCCGAGCCCGCCTTCACCGGCTTGTCGGTCTTGGCATGCGCCGCGCCGGCGCTCGACGTATCGGTGCCGAAGCCGCCCAGGATCACGTTGAAGATCGAGCGGTTCATGCCCTTGCACATGATGTAGCTCAGGATCGCGCCCGAGGAGCCGACCAGCGCGCCGGTGACGATCAGCGCGGTGTTGCCCAGGGTGAATCCGATGCCGGCCGCCGCCCATCCCGAATAGGAGTTGAGCATCGACACCACGACCGGCATGTCGGCGCCGCCGATCGGCAGGATCAGCAGGAAGCCGATCAGCAGCGACAGCACGATCAGCAGGACGAAGGTGAGCGGATGGCCGCGCATGGCGAACCACACCAGCAGCACCACCAGGATGATGCCGAGCAACGCATTGAGCGGATGCTGGCCGCGGAACACCAGCGGCGAGCCCGAGACCAGGCCCTGCAGCTTGGCGAAAGCGACCACGGAACCCGTGAAGGTGATGGCGCCGATCACCGTGCCCAGTCCCATCTCGATCAGGCTGTGCATCTTGATCTTGCCCGGCGTGCCGATGCCGAAAGCGTCGGGCGAGATGAAGGCCGCCGCCGCGACGAACACCGCGGCGAGGCCGACCAGCGAGTGGAAGGCCGCCACCAGCTGCGGCAGGGCCGTCATCTGGATGCGCATGGCGACGACCGCGCCGATGGCGCCGCCGATGACCAGGCCGCCGACGATCAGCCAGGG
This sequence comes from Reyranella sp., assembly GCA_019750135.1. Taxonomy (GTDB): domain Bacteria; phylum Pseudomonadota; class Alphaproteobacteria; order Reyranellales; family Reyranellaceae; genus Reyranella. Next base: position 98,678 of record JAIEOV010000048.1, read on the forward strand.
CGAGACGACGCCCGGCGAGGCGACGGTGACGCCGATCGCGATCACCATGCCGACGATGCCGTAGAGGTTGCCGCCGCGCGAGGTCTCGGGCGAGCTCAGGCCCCGCAGGGCCATGATGAAGCAGATGGCCGCGATCAAGTAGCCGTAGGCGGCGATTTCGTGGGTGATCACCTTGTACTCTCCGCCTACTTCTTGACCGGCTTCTTCTTGAACATCGACAGCATGCGGTGCGTGACGATGAAGCCGCCGAAGATGTTGACCGCGGCCAGAACGACCGCGATGCCGCCGAACAGCTGGGCGGCGCCCAGGCCCTTGAGGCCTGCCGCCAGCAGCGCGCCGACGATGATGACCGACGACACGGCGTTGGTGACGGCCATCAGCGGCGAATGCAGCGCCGGCGTCACCCGCCACACCACGTAGTAGCCGACGAAGCAGGCCAGGGCGAAGATGGTGAGCAGCGCCACGAACGGCATGTGGCCGTCGGGCAGCGCCGCCACCGGGCTCTGGGCCGCGGCGTCGATGATCTGCTGGGCCACGCCCTTGAGGCTGGTGGCGAGCTCCTGCGCCTGGGTCGCGAGCTTGGCGGCTTCGCCGGCGATTCTGTCGTCCATTAGTGGCTCCCGAAACTGGCCAAGGACACTGCTGTCATCCCGAGGCCGAAGGCCGAGGGACCTTTGAGGCCACAGGAAAGGTCCCTCGCTGCGCTCGGGATGACAGGATTGATGATCATCATGACGACTGCGCCAACGATGGATGAACAATCTGGCCGTTCTGGGTCACCAGCGTGCCCTTCACGACCTCGTCGTTGGTGTCGATCTTGAGCGCCTTGGTCTGCTTGTCGACCATGGGCGTGATGAAATTGAGCAGGTTGCGCGAGAACAACGACGAGGCGTCGGTCGCGAGCTCGCCGGGCAGGTTGGCCGGGCCGACGATCTTCACGCCGTGCTTCTCGACCACCTTGCCGAACTCCGAGAGCGGGCAGTTGCCGCCCTGCTCGACCGCCATGTCGACGATCACCGAGCCGGGCTTCATGGTCTTGACCATGTCCTCGCTCACCAGCACCGGCGCCTTGCGGCCGGGAATGAGGGCCGTGGTGATGACGATGTCCTGGGTCTTGATGTGGTCGGCCACCAGCGCGGCCTGCTTGGCCTGGTATTCGGGGCTCATCTGCTTGGCATAGCCGCCGGCGGTCTCGGCCGCCTTGAACTCGTCGTCCTCGACGGCGACGAACTTGGCGCCGAGCGACTGCACCTGCTCCTTGGTGGCCGGGCGTACGTCGGTCGCCGTCACGATCGAGCCGAGGCGGCGCGCCGTGGCGATCGCCTGCAGGCCGGCCACGCCGACTCCCATGATGAAGGCGCGCGAGGGTGCGAGCGTGCCGCCCGGCGTCATCATCTGCGGGAAGATGCGGCCGAACTGGTTGGCTGCCGCGAGGACCGCCTTGTAGCCCGCGAGGTTGGCCTGCGAGCTCAGTATGTCCATCGACTGCGCACGGGTGATGCGCGGGATCAATTCGAGGGCGAACGCGGTCACGCCCTTCGCCGCCAGCGCCGACACCAGCTCTGCATTGGTGAGCGCGCCCAGAGGCGACATCAGCACCTGGCCCTGGCGCAGCAAAGCGAGCTCGTCGACGCCGTCGGCCGCCGCCATGGGCCGCTGGATCTTGAAGACGATGTCGGCCGCCGCGGCCGCGGATGCCGCATCCGGCACGATCGTTGCACCGGCCTCGGCATAGGCTGCATCGGTGTAGGCCGCGGCAACACCGGCACCGGCCTCGATCACGATCTCTTCCGCGCCCAACGCTTTCAGTTTCTTGACGGTCTCGGGAGTCGCGGCCACGCGGGTCTCATGTGGCCGGCGTTCTTTGAGAATGGCGATTTTCATGGAGCAACGGGCCGGTTGGAGACGCGGAAAACGACTTTGCGCCGCACCTTGCACACGGCTTGCTTCTTTGCCAAGGCGCATTTTCGCCGCGTGGTAGACGAACGTTTACGGACCGTGCAAGGCACAGGATACTGAGAAACATGGCTCAACGTCCCGTCATTCTCACCGGTTTCCATTTCACAAAAACCGCGCTCGCCGCCTTCTCCGATGGCTACGAGATCGCGGGTCACATGGACAGGCCCGACCCGGCGCTGGTTCCTGCCGCTGCCAAGCCGCATGTCCAGGCCCTGGTCACGACCGGCAGCGTCGGCGCCTCCGATGCGCTGATGGCGTCCATGCCGCGGCTGTCGCTGATCTGCTGCTACGGCACGGGCTATGAGCGCATGGATCTCGCCGCCGCGCGCAAGCGCAACATCATGATCACGCACGGCGCCGACGCCAACGCCCCCGACGTCGCCGAGATGGCGGTCGGCATCCTGCTCGCCTCGACACGGCGCATCGTGCGTGCCGACAAGATGATCCGCCGCGGCGACTGGACCAAGCGTATCCCCAACCGCTTCGGCCCCATCGCCGGCCTGACCGGCGGCAAGGTCGGCATCCTGGGCCTCGGCGCAATCGGCATGGAGTTCGTCAAGCGCATCAAGGGCTTCGACGTCGAGATCGGCTACTGCAACCGCAACAAGCGGACCGACGTCGACTTTGCCTACTTCCCCAACGTCATGGCGCTGGCGACCTGGTGCGACTACCTGATCGTCGCCTTGCGCTCCGACGCCTCCAACCGGCACATCATCAATGCCGAGGTGCTGAAGGCGCTGGGTCCGCGCGGTCATGTCCTGAACATCAGCCGCGGCTGGGCCGTCGACGAGGCGGCGCTCGCCGATGCCCTGCGCCACAACGTCATCGAGGGTGCGGCGCTCGACGTCTATGACGAGGAGCCGTACGAGGGCACGGAACTGCTGGGCCTCGACAACCTGGTGATGACCCCGCATTTCGGCGGCGGCACCGAGCATGCCCAGCGCCGCATGACCTCGCTGGTGCGTCGCAACCTCGATGCCCATTTCGCCGGCAAGCCGGTGATCTCGCCGGTGCCCGAGCTGCGCGACATGGCCGCTGTTCCGGACGGTCGGCTGCGTTAGGTGGGAGCGCGGGCCTCTGGCCCGCATCATGATCATGAGCGGGCCAGAGGCCCGCGCTCCCAGCTATGCCGGCGGCTCGACCCCGATCTTCACGGGCGGGCTGCTGTCGCGTGCCGGTGCGTCCGTCCAGGCGTCGTAGTAGGCGCGCAGGGCCGAGGGGAAGCGGCGCAGCTCGGTGAAGATGCTGTACGGCGAATCGACGTCGCGCGCCTCGAAGCCCCAAGCCTCGATACCGGCATGACGCGCCTGGAACAGCGCGCGGCTAAGGTGAAAGCGCTGCGAGACGATGATGAGACGGTTCTGGCCGAAGACGTCGCGCGCGCGCAGCACCGAGTCCCAGGTGCGATAGCCCGCCGGATCGCTGTAGATCGCGGCCGGCGGCACGCCGCGCTCGACCAAGCCGGCGCGCATCGCGGCGGGCTCGTTGGGGCTGCCCGAGACGATGACGTATTTGACCTTGCCCGCCTTCCACAGCGCCGCGGCGGCATCGAGGCGATGGACGAAATAGACGTTGGGCCCGCCCTCCGGCCCGATCGGCGCCGTGCCCAGCACCAGCGCCACGTCGACGTTGGGCAGGCGCGCGACATCGCCGAACGATCGCTCCTCGGCCGTCTGGTCGAGCCGTCGCTCGGCAACCCACGCCAGCAGCACGACGGCGAGCGCCAGCGCACCCAGGCCGAACAGCGCGAACAGGATCAGGCGCATGGGGTGCGCCTTGATCGCATGCGGCCGCCTCTATAGATCGGCAGCATGCCCCGCCTCACCACTGCCGAAGCCACGGTCGAAACCCTCCTGCGCCATGGCATCGACACCGTCTATGCCCTGCCCGGTCTGCATCACGATCCACTGTTCGACGCCTTCTATCATGCCGCCGGGCGGTTGCGCGTGATTCATCCGCGCCACGAGCAGACCGCGGCCTACATGGCGCTGGGCGCGGCACTCGCGACGGGCAAGCCGCAAGCCTTCGCCGTCGTGCCGGGCCCGGGCATGCTGAATGCGGGCGCAGCGCTGCTCACCGCCTACGGCATGAACGCGCCGGTGATCGGCCTTTTCGGCCAGATCCCGCAGGCCGACATCGACAAGGGCTTCGGCCATCTGCACGAGATCCACGACCAGCTCGGCCTCGTGCGCCACATCACCAAGTGGGCCGAGCGCATCCGGAGTCCGCAGGAGGCGCCGACGCTGGTGAGCCAGGCGGTGTGGCAGGCGACCACCGGCCGGCCGCGCCCCGTGGCGCTGGAGTGCGCGCTCGACACCTGGGCCAAGCGGGCCGAGGTGGTGCTGCCCGACGCACCCTTGCTGCGGCCTGCCGAGGCGATCGACGACGAGGCGATAACGGCGGCGGCCAGGATCCTGGGCGCGGCCGAGCGGCCGATCATCGTGGTCGGCGGCGGCGCCATCGGCGCCAGCGCCGAGGTGATCGAGCTCGCCGAGATGCTGGAGGCGCCGGTCAGCTCTTACCGCCGCGGACGCGGCGTCGTCCCGAGCAGCCATCGGCTGGCCGTCGACATGCCGGTCGGCCATCGCCTGTGGAAGGACGCCGACGCCGTGCTGGCGGTGGGCACGCGCTTCTTCATCCAGAATGGCAGCTGGGGCATCGACAAGGACCTCAAGGTCGTGCGCCTCGACATCGATCCCGACGAGCCCGAGCGCCTGCGCAAGCCCGACGTGACCTTGCTGGGCGACGCCGCACCGCAGCTGCGCGCACTGATCGCGGCATTGCCCAAGCACAACCGGCCGCGCAAATCCCGCGCCGAGGAGCTTTCAGGCCATCGCGCCTGGCTTGCCGAGCGCCTGTCGCGGCTCGAGCCACAGGTCTCGTTCCTGAAGGCGATCCGCGCGGCGCTGCCCGAGGACGGCATCTTCGTCGACGAGGTCTCGCAGATCGGCTTCGCCTCGCGCGTGGCGCTGCCCATCGAGAAACCGCGCACCTTCCTCTCGCCCGGCTACCAGGACAATCTCGGCTGGGGCTTCGGCACTGCGCTGGGCGCCAAGGCGGCGATGCCTGACCGAAAGGTGCTGGCAATCGCGGGCGACGGCGGCTTCATGTACCAGGTCGGCGAGCTCGCCACCGCAGTGCGCCACAATCTCGCGGTCGTCGTCGTGGTCTTCGACAATGCCGGCTTCGGCAACGTCAAGCGCATCCAGCAGCAGCACTACGGCAATCGCCTGATCGCGTCGGACCTGCACAACCCCGACTTCGTGAAGCTCGCCGAGAGTTTCGGCGTCGCCTCGTTCAAGGCGCTCGACGCGCGCCAGCTCGAGGACTGCCTGAAGAAGGCCTTCGCGCTCGATGCGCCGGCGCTGGTCTGGGTCCCGCACGGGGACGTGCCGAGCCCGTGGGACATGATCATGATGCCGAGGGTCAGAGGCTGATCTCATGCTCTTCCGGACCGCCGGCCTCCGGCCGGCCTCATGATCGTGAGCCGGCCAGAGGCCGGCGGTCCGGAAGAGCAAGACTTTCAGCGCAGGCTGTCGAGAATCTCCGCGAAGCCCGTTTTGCATGTGAAGCCCAACCGGTCGCGGGCCTTGCTCGCGTCGTAGACGCGGTCGATCGAATCGAACATCGTCCAGCCGCGCTTGTCGTAGAGTGCGCGATAGTCGGGGAAGTAGCGTGCCACGACCGCAGGCGCGTCGACGATCAGGTCGCGGCAATCCTCGCGCGAGAACGGTGTCATGGCGGAAACGATGAAGGTGTCGAAGCCGATCGCCGGCGCCTTGTGCAGCGCCGCGACGTGCGCCTCCGCAGCATCCTCGACCGAGAGCCGGCGGAACAGGAACTCGTTGGCCTTTGTATTGTCGCCCGACTGCTCGATGGCATGCGCCATGTCGTCCTCCTCGGGGAAGAACCGCGAGGTGCGCAGGATCACGATCGGCAGCTTGTGCAGCTGGTTGAACAGCCGGCACAGCTCCTCGGCAGCGCGTTTGGTGACGCCGTAGATGTTGCGCGGCTCGAGCGGCCCCAGCGTCTCGTCGATCCACATCGCCTCTCGGGCGCCGCCGGCCTTCCCGTCACGAATCTTCTGCGAGATCATCAGCGAAGTGGTCGAGGTGAAGACGAAGCGGTCGACCTTCGAGCCCGGCGCGACCGCCTCTTCCAGGAGGTTGAGCGTGCCCTGCACGTTCACCGCCACGAACTCGGAATTATCGTGGGTCTCGATGTGCGGCTTGTGGCGCGCCGCGGCATGCACGATCGCCTCGATGCCGTGGTCGCGCACGAGATGGCGCACCAGCTCCCGGTCGACGACCGAGCCCACGACCTCGGTGGTCGGGCCGGGCTCGGGATCGAGACCGAGGACCTTGTGGCCGTCGCGCACGAGCCGCGGCACCAGGGTCTGGCCGAGCCAACCCGACGATCCCGTCACCAGGATGTTCATCGTCCGCCCGCTTCGCCCGCAATGCTCGCCAGCACGTCGATCATCACGTCGACCGACCCGTCGTCCGTGATGCCATGACGGCGAAACAGCCAGGCCGGATCATTGTAGGCGAGCGACGTGGCGCCCTTGTCGTCCTGCCAGATCAGCATCCTGAGCGGCAGGTCGATGGCAAGCGTCGGGGTCTTGCGCATGCTCGGCGTGCCGGCCCGTGGATTGCCGAACACGACGACCACCGTCGGCGGCAATTCCAGCCCGGCCTTGTCCGCCGCCGCGCCGTGGTCGATGCGGGCGAAGATCGTCATGCCGTGGCGCGTCACCGCGGCTTCGAGCCTCGCCTGCGTCATCGCCGGATCGTGCAAGCTCGGCACGACGCGCAATCCTTCAGTACTCATGGCCCGCCTCCGTCAACCCGTGGCTTCCCCGGCGACGTTGGCCAGCACGTCGTTCATCACCTCGGCACTTGCCTCATCGTCGACCGCGTGACGACGCAAGAGCCAGATCGGATCGTTGTACGCGGCCCACGTCTCGCCCTTGGCGTCCTGCCAGACCAGCAGCTTCAGCGGCAGATCGATGGCCAGCGTCTGCGCCGTCTGCACCGTCGGCGCGCCCGCCTTGGCGTTGCCGAACATCAGGACGACCGTCGGACGCAGCGCCGCGCCGGCCGCCTCCGCCAATGCACCGTGATCGATGCGCGCGATGACCTTCATCCCGTTGCGGGCAACGGCGGCCACGGCACGGTCGAGCGTCGTGACAGGATCGTGTCGACTCTTGAAGATGCGAAGACCTTCGATGCTCACAATCCGGCCTCCGCGAGCGCCGCCTGTTGCCGCCGGGTCAGCGTCTCGATGTCGAAATCACCGACCAAGCCCTCGAACAGGCGATGCCAGTTGATCGAGGCGCGCAGGTGGATGAACACGGCGCCGAGCCCGATGGCGGCGCGGTCCATGAACACGAACTCGCGCGGCGGGCGCACGCCGCCCAGGCGACGCAGTTCGCCGAACACGTTCTGCGCCATCTCGCGGCCATGGCCGTCGGCCATGCCCTCGGTGAGGCGGCGCGGCCTGTCGTCCATCAGCGGGCCATAGAGGAAGGCAGCCCAGCGGTTGAGCACGGCGATCATCTCCCGGCTGAGGCCCGTGAAGCCCCAATCCTCGTAGGCCGCCACGGCGCGGTCCTGGTCGTCGGTCATCAGCGCGCGATAGAGCTCGATCGAGCCGCGCACGAAGCGCGGCGGGAAGATGCGCACGCAGCCGAAATCCATCAGGTTCACCGAGCCGTCAGGCCGTACCGTGTAGTTGCCGAGATGCGGATCGCCGTGGATCACGCCGTAGAAATAGAACGGCACGTACCAGGCACGGAACATATGGATGGCGAGCTGGTCTTTCTCCTCCTGCGAGCGGCTCTTCCAGTTGAGCAGCGGCTCGCCCTGCAGCCAGGTCATGGTCAGCAGCCGGTCGGTCGAATGCGAGGCCACGACCTCGGGCACGTGCACGTTCGGCTCGTCGCGCAGCATGTGGCGGTAGAGCGCGACGTGCCTGGCCTCGCGGCGATAGTCGAGCTCCTCGCGCAGGCGCGTGGTGATCTCGGCGTGGATCTCGTCGGTGCGGATGGCGGGATCGAAGCGCTGGCCGACGGCGAACACCAGCTTCAGCTGGTTGAGATCGGCTTCGAGCGCCGAAGCCATGTCGGGGTACTGCAGCTTGGCTGCGACCTCGGTGCCGTCGAGCAAGGTCGCGCGGTGGACCTGGCCCAGCGAGGCGGCGAACGATGCTTCCTTGTCGAAGCGGCCGAACTTCGCCTGCCAATCCGGCCCGAGCTCCGTTGCCATGCGCCTCCGCACGAAGGTCCAGCCCATGGCCGGCGCATTGGCCTGCAGCTGCGCCAGCTCGCGGGCGTATTCCGGCGGCAGGGCGTCGGGAATGGTGGCGATGAGCTGGGCGGCCTTCATCAGCGGACCTTTCAGTCCGCCCAGCGCAGCCTTCAGCTCCGAGGCGTGCTTGTCGCGATCGAGCGTCAAGCCGAGGTAACGCTGGCCGGCGAGCTTCACCGCCAACCCGCCGACCGAGCTGCCGACCCGGGCATAGCGCCCGAGCCGGCCGCCGAGGGAATCGCCCTCGTCCTGGCTCATGGCCGGCTCACAGATGAAGTGTCCCGCATCCCGACCGATATAGGGTCGAACGGGGTGCGTTGCCACCTCGACGTCAGGCCGCCTGCCGGTCCGGCGCCATCAAAGCCAGCAGCATCTGCATCCGCTGCACGACGTCGGTCTCCTCCAGGACTTGCTGTCGCTGCCCGATGCTGAGCGACAGGTACTGGGCGATCATGTCGGCGATGCGACCGGGATCCTGGAGATGCGGCAGCAGACCCAGCGCCTGCGGCGGCGATGCGAGGTCGATGTTGGCGTGGGTCGCGAAGCGCTGCAGCAATTCGCGCGACACGGTCGTCGCCTCTTCCCGTGCCGCGCCTTCGCGCGATACCGCCGCGAGCTCGGCCACGAGACAGGCGCCCTCCGTGTCGAAGCGGATCACGCGGGCGCGCCGCAAGCCCTGTACCAACAGCTTGACGGAGCCGTCGGGCATCTTGACGACATCCAGCGGCTTGGCGATGACGCCGATGGCGTAAAGATCGTCGGGGCCAGGATCGTCGTCGGCCGGGCGCCGCTGCGTCACGAAGAACATCTCCTTGTCGGCGGCCATCGCCTGGTCGATCGCCGCCAGCGTCTTCAGGCGCATGGCGTAGATCGGTGACGTCATGTCGGGAAACAGCACCAGGTCGCGCATGGCCATGACAGGCTTCCTGACGGTCGGCGTTCCCGCCGGCACCGCCTTCGGCGACGCATCGATGCGCGCCGACAGCGTGTTCCAGTCGGCGAGGCCCAGCAGCTTGGCGATCAGCTCCAGGCTCTCGCTGTGGGTCAGGGAAACCGATCTTTCCTTGAGCGCCTGGCGCAGCGTCTGCGCCATGGCCTTTGCATCGCGATAGTCTCGCATCGTTCGATCCTCTGCATCGGCATAACGGGAAAGTCAGTTGCTTGCGTTACTGATCCGTTTGCCGGGGCAAAGGGAGTGCCTGAACGAGGCTCGATACGTTCACCACACCCGAAAGGGCGCAAGCGGCGGGTCGTATCCACCCACCGCGAAGCGTGCAACCGGCGACACAAACTGTCAATGGGAGCGCGGGCCTCCCGGCCCGCTCAAATCATGAGCGGGCCGGAGGCCCGCGCTCCCGTCAGAGCTTCTCCAGCTCGTCGACGAAGCCCGAGATCACACCCAGCCCCTTGTCCCAGAAAGCCGGGTCGGACGCGTCGAGGCCGAAGGGCGCCAACAGCTCCTTGTGGCGCTTCACGCCGCCTGCCTTCAGCATGTCGAGATACTTGGACTGGAAGTCGGCTTGTCCCGACTGATAGGCAGCATAGAGCGAGTTCACCAGGCAGTCGCCGAAGGCGTAGGCGTAGACGTAGAACGGCGAATGGATGAAGTGGCCGATGTAGGACCAGTAGTGCCTGTATTCCTCGTCGAAGGTGAAGGCCGGTCCCAGGCTCTCGCTCTGCACCGCCATCCACACCTCGCCGATCGCCTCGGGCGTGAGCTCGCCCTGGCGCCGCGCCGTGTGCAGGCGCGATTCGAACTCGTAGAAGGCGATCTGGCGCACCACCGTGTTCAGCATGTCCTCGACCTTGCCGGCCAGCATGGCCTTGCGCGTCGACTTGTCGGGCGCCGACTTCAGCAGCGACTGGAAGGTCAGCATCTCGCCGAACACCGAAGCGGTCTCGGCGAGCGTCAACGGCGTGTCGGCCATCAACGCGCCCTGCCGCGCCGCCAGCACCTGGTGCACGCCGTGCCCCAGCTCATGCGCCAGGGTCATCACGTCGCGCACCTTGCCCTGGTAGTTCAGCAGCAGATAGGGATGCGCCGACGGCACCGTGGGATGGGCAAAGGCGCCGGGCGCCTTGCCCGGCCGCGCCGGCGCGTCGATCCAGCCGGTGCCGAAGAATTTCCGGCCGACGTCGGCCAGCTCCGGCGAGAAGGCGTGATAGGCGTCGAGCACGATCTTCTCGGCCTCGGGCCACGGGATCACCCGGTCGTCGTGCTCGGGCAGCGGCGCGTTGCGGTCCCAGTACGGCATCTTGTCGACGCCGAACCACTTGGCCTTGAGCTTGTAGTAGCGGTGGGCCAGCCGCGGATAGGCGGCCTTCACCGACGACACCAGGGCATCGACAACCTCGTCCTCGACCACGTTGGCGAGATTACGGAAAGACTGCGGGCGCGGATACTTGCGCCAGCGGTCGTCGATCTCCTTGTCCTTGATCAGGGTGTTGGTGACCAGCGAGAAGATCGCGATGTTGTCGCCCTGCACCTTGCCGAAAGACTTGGCGGCGTCGCGGCGCACCGTGGCGTCCTTGTGGGAAAGCTTGTCGAGGATCTGGGCCTCGCTCAGCACCTCGTCGCGGAAGGGATAGCGCAGGCGCGCGATGGTCTCGTCGAACAGGCGCGACCAAGCCGAGCCTCCCACCACCGACTGGTCATGGATGTACTTCTCGAGCTCGTCCGACAGGTCGTGCGGACGGAACAGGCGGACGTCGCGCAGCCACGGCGCGTACTTGGCGAGCGCCGGCTCCTTCATCCGGGCCGCGAGATCGTCGTCCTCGATCTTGTTCATCTCCAAGCGGAAGAACACCAGCTTGGCGGTGGCCTCGTTCAGCGCCTCCGAAACGTTCTGCGAGAAGCGGCCGCGCTCGGGGTCGGCCATGTTCTGGGTGTAGTAGAGCTGGGCGTAGGAGCCGAGCCGGCCCATCAGGTCGGTCAGTGCCTCGAAGCGGGCGATCGCGGCCCCCAGCGCCTTGCCGTCGAGACCGGCCACCTTGCCTTCGTAGTCCTTGGCGAAGGCCGCAGCGTCAGCGGCGGCGCGCTTCAGGTCGTTCTCGACATCGGGGCCCGTGGGGCTGGAATAAAGGTCTTCGAGTTTCCAGGTCGGCAGATCGCCCAGCATCGCGGTCATCGACTCAATCTCCCTACTTGTTCGCGATATCGGGATCGGCGGCGATGGCGTCAAGGAACGGGCCGATCATCAGCGCGGCGAAGGCCTCTAGCTTGGCCGGATCGCTTTCCTTGTAGTGGCCCTTGGCATCGAGCAGGTTCATGGTGCCGAGCACGCGGCCTGCATAAACGACCGGCTGGTTGATCGCCGATTCGCAGCCCAGCGAGCGGATCAGCTCGTGGTCGAAGAACGCCCACTTCACGTCCTCATAGTCGTAGCCGACCCAGGCCTGCCGCTTGCCGATGACCAGCTTGTGCCAGTCGCTCTCGGTCACCGGCTTGTAGCCGCCGACGGGATACTCCTTGGGCATGTTGGTGTAGAGCCGCTTCACGCGCTTGGCGTCGGGCGCCACGTAGAGGAGCGTGAACAGCTTGTGGCCGACGACCTCGGCCAGCGCCTTGTCGACGGCCTTGAACAAGGCTTCGGGCGGACCCGGTTGCTTCAGCGCCGCAAGGCAAGAATCGAACGGTGTCATGCAACTACTCCTATGAAGGTCGCGGTGCGGGCGGAACGCGCTCTGGCAGGACGCCCGACGGCTTCAGCCTCAGCACCACGATGAGAGCGACGGCGATCAAAAGCTCCTTGAGCGAGGCGCGTTGCACGGCCGTGACGCCCGGAATCCATTCGACGAAGAAACGGGAGGATTCGAGCAAGGTCATGACCATGTAGGCGCCCAGCAGGGCGCCGGCCGGCCGTCCCGTGCCGCCGGAAGCGACGGCCAGGAAGATGTACACCGTGATCAACGGCAGGAACATGTCGGGCGCGATGTACGAGGTGAAATGGCCATAGAGCGCGCCGGCGAGGCCGGCGATGGCGGCCGACAGCACGAAGGCCTCGGTCTTGAAGCGCAGCACCGGCTTGCCGGCGACCTGGGCCACCTGCGCATCCTCGCGGATGGCGCGCAAGGCGCGGCCGTAGGGCGAACGGTCGATGCGGCGCATGATGAAGAACACGACCAGCAGCGCCAGGACCACGATCAGGAAATAGACGGCGTTGAAGTCGGGGCCGAGCGCCCTCTTCCACGGACCCGGGATGCCGGAGATGCCGTCGGTGCCGCGGGTCAGCCAGATCTCGTTGGAAGCGACCAGGCGCACGGCCTCGGCGAAGCCCAGGGTGACGATGGCGAGATAGTCCTCGCGCAGGCGCGTGGTCGACAGCGTGACGACGAGGCCCGCTAAGCCGCCCGCCACCAGAGCCATCAGCCATCCCGCGGCGATCGGCGCACCGCCGACGGTCGTCACCAGCGCCGAGGCATAGGCGCCGACGGCAAAGAAGCCGGCCAGGCCGAGATTGACCATGCCGACGCCGCCCCAGATCAGGTTGAGGCTGAGGGCCAGCAGCCCGTAGATGCCGCCGATGGTGGCGATGAAGAGGAGGTAGCTCAGCATCAGTAAGCCCTCTCCCCGAGCAAGCCTCGCGGCCGGAGGGTCAGCACGACGAGGATGGCGATGAAGCCGACGGCGGCGCGGTACTGCGAGCCGACCACCAGCACCGACAGTTCCTCGGCCATGCCAATCAGGAAGGCGCCCAGCACGGCGCCAGGCACGCTGCCCAACCCGCCCAAGACGGCGGCGGCGAACAGCGACAGCAGGATACGCGTGCCGGTCAGCGGGTCGATCGAGCTGTCGAGTCCCAGCAGCATGCCGCCGACGCCGACCAGGCCCATGCCGACGAAGCTCGCCAGGGTGGCAATGCGCTCCGGCCGGATGCCCTTCAGCGCCGCCAGCTCGGGATTGTCGGCCGAGGCGCGCATCGCCTTGCCGATGCGCGTGAAGGCCAGCGCGGCGAACACCAGCAGCATCAGCAGCAGCGCCAGGCCCATGGTCTCGAGCTGCTGCGGGCTGACGCGGATGTCGCCCAGGAAGACGTCGCGCGCGATCGGCCGATCGTAGCCGCGCGGCTCGTTGCCGAAGCCCAGGCGGACGAATTGCTCCAGGATGATCCCGGTGGCGATCGAGGCGATGGCGGCAGGCAACGCCCCCTGCTTGATCAGCGGCAGGTGCGCCACCTTGTCGAAGGCGAGGCCGGCGACGCCGGCCACGGCGAAGGCTACGATCAGCGAGCCCGCCATCTGCAGGCCCGCGCCGTAGGCGAGATATCCCGCAAAGGCGCCGAGCGTCGCCACGCCCGACACCGAGAAGTTCGGGAAGCGCAGCACCGCGAACATCGCCGTGAAGCCGATGGCGGGCACGGCGAGAAGAGTGCCCGACACGATGCCGTTGACGAGGGCCTGAAGGATGATCATGGGAGCGCGGGCCTCTGGCCCGCATCACGATCATGAGCGGGCCAGAGGCCCGCGCTCCCATTGTTAAGCAATCTTCACCAGCGTGAACTTGCCGGCCTTGATCTGCTCGTAGCGGAACTTGCAGTCGAGGATGTCGCCCTTCTCGTCGAAGTCGCAGGGCCCTGAGGCGCCGGCATAGTCGACCTTGCCGCCGGCCGCGATCTCCTTGATGCCGTCGACGGCGTTGTCGACGACCTTGCCGCCGCTCATCGTGGCCTTGCGGATGTTCTCCTTGATCGCCTCGCCGGTCGCCGCCTTGCCATTGGCGATCGCCATCAGCACCAGGTTGATGTGATCGTAGACTTGGCAGGTATAGGGATCGGGATTGGCCGAACCGGACGCGGCCTTCGCCTTCTCGAAGGCCGAGCTGCCCTCGGCCGGCGCCGGCGCGAAGTTGTAGACGCCCTCGACCACCTCGGGCTGGCCGACCTGGTCGACCAGCTTCTGGTTGATCGAATAGGCGAAGCCCAGGACCTTGCCCTTGAAGCCCGCGCGATAGAGGTCCTTCAGCAGCACGACGGTGTCGGGCGTGTAGCCGTTGGCCAGGATGACATCCGGGCTGGTGCGCAGCGCCTGGTCGACCTCGGTGCGGTAGGTCGTCTTCTTGTCGTCGTAGATCAGGCTCTGATGCGTGGCGCCGCCCTTGGGCAGGACCTGGTTCAGGATGTCGAAGGTCGACTGGGTGAATGGCGTCTGCGGGATCATGGTGAAGACCTTCTTGGCCCCCAGCGACAGGATGAACTCGCCGACCCGCGTGACCTGCAGCTTGGAATTGGGCTGGGTGCGGATCAGGAAGCCCTGGTGCGGCAGCAGCGTGATCGAATCCGCGCCCGACACCGTGCACAGGAAGGTCTTGCTCTCCCAGCAGAGCGGCGCCACGGCCGTCGTCACCGACGAGGCCCACGTGCCCATGATGGCCGAGACCTTGTCGACGTCGATCAACTTGCGCGCGGCGCGCACTGCGGCCTCGGGATTTGTCTGGTCGTCCTCGCTGACCAGCACGATGCGCCGGCCGAGCACGCCGCCCGCCTTGTTGACCTCCTCGACCACCGACGCGGCGGCCTTGGCCATCACCGGCCCGTAGGGACCGCCCGCGCCGGTGAGCGGCGTCAGCGTGGCGAGCTTGATCGGGTGGGCTTGCGCGCGCACGACGGCGGGGCTCGCCAGCGCGGCGACGCCGGCCGCCAACGCGGCACGGCGGCCGATGCGGATGGTGGTCATGTGAAGTCTCCCGTTCCCTTGTTCGAAGAATCCCCGTTGCCGCCAAGCATAGGCTGCGCCTTGCCGCCGAGAAAGAGATCGCGGACCGTCGGATCGTCGGCCAGGTCGGCCGCCCTGCCCTCGTGCTCCGGCCGGCCCTGCACCAGCACGTAGGCGCGGGCCGACACCGACAAGGCTTCCAGTGCGTTCTGCTCGACCATCAGGATGGCCACGCCCGACTTGTTCAGGGCAAGAATGGTGCCGAACAGCTCTTCGGCCGCCCGTGGACTGAGCCCTGCCGTCGGCTCGTCGAGCAGCAGCAGGTCCGGCGCATTCATCAGCGCGATCGCCATGGCCAGGATCTGGCGCTGGCCGCCGCTCAGGGTGCGCGCCGCGGCACGGCGCTTCTCGGCCAGCATGGGGAAGCGCTCGTAGAGCTCGGCCATGCGCTTCTTGGCATGCGTACCGTCGATGAAGCCGCCCATCTCGAGGTTCTCGGCGACGCTCATCGTGCCGAACACGTTGCGCTCCTGCGGCACGAAGGACAGGCCGCTGCGGCTGATCGCCGGCGCGCCGAGGCCCGCGATCTCCTGCTCCTTGAAACGCACGCTGCCGCCGCTCGGCCGCAGCAGGCCGGCAATCAGTTTCAGCAGCGTCGACTTGCCCGCGCCGTTGGGACCGATCAGGGCCACGATCTCGCCCGCCTCGACCTTGAGATCGGCGCCCTTCACGATCTCATCCGCTGCGGCGTAGCCGCCGCGCAGGCCGGTGATCGACAGCAGGCTCATGCCGCCACGCTCACGCTGCTCTCCGTCCGAGGTAGGCCTCGCGCACGCGATGATCGCTGCGCACCTCGTCGAAGGTGCCCTCAGTCAACACCTGGCCTTCGGCCATGACGATCACCGGATTGCACAGGCGCGCGATGAATCCCATGTCGTGCTCGATCAGTAGCACGGTGATGCCGCGGCGCGGCAGCTCCAGCAGCCGCTCGCCGATCTCGTTCTGCAAGGTCGGATTGACGCCGGCGGTCGGCTCGTCGAGCAGCACCAGCCGCGGCTCGGCCATCAGGGCGCGGCCGATCTCCAGCAGCTTCTTCTGGCCGCCCGACAGCGCCGTCGCCGGATTGTCGATCAGGCGGTCGAGCCTGAGGAAGCGCGCCGTCTCCCACGCCCGCTCGGCCAACGCCGCCTCGCGGTCGCGCGCCGCCCGGGTGCCGACGATCGCCTGCCACAGGCTCTCGCCCGGCTGATCGCGGCCATAGAGCATGAGATGCTGGAACACCGAGAGCTTGGGAAAGCCGCGCGCCACCTGGAACGTGCGCACCAGGCCGCGCCGGCTGATCCTGTCGGGCGCCCAGCCGGCCGTCTCCTCACCGTCGAAGCGGATGGAGCCAGCATCCGGCGGTACCAGGCCGGAAACCACGTTGAAGAGTGTGGTCTTGCCCGCCCCGTTGGGACCGATCAGGCCGGTGATGCCGCCCGGCGCCACCGCAAGGTCGACGCCGCGCAGCACGTCGAGGCCATAGAAAGCGCGCTGGAGGTTCTTGATCTCGAGGAGCGGCATCGCCCCTGCATAGCCGGGCGAGGCGGTCGTGAAAAGCGGTGAGAGAGGCTGTGGCTATTGTCCACGGGCATAGAGGAGGAACTCGAGCAGTTGGATGCCGCCCGCACCGCCCAATGGCACGAGAAGTGCGTGCACCCAAGGCCTCTCGAAGAACGGCGCGAAGGCGCCCCTTCGCAAGCCCTTCACGCGCTCTATCAGTTCCTTGAACGAGGGTGCCAATTCCTTAAGCGGCACCGGCGCGTCCTCGCGTTTTTCGGCCGCTGCACGAGAGGCGTCCTTCGGCTCGGACGGCGTTCCTTCCAGCCAAATCAAGTCGAGCGTCATGCTTCGCAAAGCCTTTTGTCTCGCCCGTTCGGCCCCCTTGTTGAGAAGGATCGCCATCGCAATGGCCCACAGGAGGTAGCTGCCCAGTACTATCAAGACTCCCGGCCCCATGTCCCAGTTGTCGAAGATCGGGCTGCGGGCGATGATTGCGAGACCGACCAGAATGAACGGATACATGATCAGCGGGCCAACGGCCTCCGTCTGGTCGGCCAACAACCGGGCATCGATCCAGTCGTCGAGCAGCGAGTTTTTCCGTTGAACGGGCTTCTCCGGCTTGACCAGGGGGTGGCGCTGATGTGGAAACGCCTCGATCGGCATCGACGCCTTGGGCGCAAGATTCGTCCCAAGCTCGGTGGCAAATCGCTTAACTGTCGTGTCGGGATACACCGTCCTCCCCTTCTTCAAGAACGACACAAAGCGCCAAGTGAGAATAGTCTCATCACCCACCAGGATCAGGAGCACGAGCAGGCCAATGCTGACAATAATCTGGTTCTGAAAGATGAGAGTTCTTATGGTATCGCCGCGCGCCGGAATTTCGGGCGAAATGGGGCTGTCAGCAAAATAGCTGGTAAAGTTGATCAGGCAGGCAAAGATCGCGCCCGTCACCAGTATCCACAGGAACACCCGGCCCAGCCTTGTCCCCGTGCCCATCATTTCATGGTAGGCCCGCCACAGCTTCTCACCGTCGATCAGATCGTCGGCGAGTTGAACGTCCTTCGGCGTCCAGAACCAGATCGTCGCGTCGCGCAGCCACAGGTAGAGTCGGGTCAGCTTCCCCGGGACCGTCGGCGTCCAGAACCAGATCGCCGCGTCGCGCAGCCACAAGTAGATTCGGGCCAGCTTCCCCGTAGCCGGTGACGCCTCAGGTGTTCTCACGCCCGAAGTTGCGCTGCCAAAGAATTTCCTGTCGAGAAGGCGACTGCTGTTCGCGTTTGCGAACCATGCAAAATCGAGGAACCACACAAGGAGGACGACCATCAAGGTTCGAAGGAGCAACGAGGGCCATGCGCTGGTCCCCGTCGAGATCGCAAAGGGCTCCTGGACCTCGGCCTTGGTCGCTGCCAGCTGCCAGGCAAGAAAGGCCAGTATGCCCAACGCGCCCATCTGGACGACGGCAATAGGCAGGTCCAGACGGTAAGCTCGCGACGGCGCGGCTGGCGCCTTGATCCAAGGTGTCCCAGGGTAGATGAAAGCAGGAACGAAGGCCGCCGCGGCGATGGCCAGAATCAGTGGACGGACCGCGCCACTGTAGCCCGCCCAGCCAAGTTCGAGAACCATCCCAGCAGCGAATCCGACTGCCGCCCATTCGAGCATTGCGACAATCACCCTGAGCCATTCGACTTTCGCGCGGTCTGCCAATTCGTCGGGCTTCTCCGACCAGTGCCGCCACGCCGTTGCCATCGCGGGCCCCGGCACCCCGACAAGCACCAGCAGCGCGAGCATGAACAACGCCGCGAAAGCCGCAGCGCCGGCGATGTTCCGCTTCTTGATTTCGGGGGTGGGTATCTGCCCTTCGCCCTTCAGTTCAACCATGTCGCTGCGGCCAAGTTCATACAGAACGGGTTGGCCGATTGCTTTCGCCAAACACTCGCGAGGGGCCTCGCCCGGGAAGGCGGCGTAGCGCGCCGCGATGTACGTCGACGTCTGATAGGAGTCGCGAAACGGCCCGATCTGGTTGGCCACATGATTGACTTTGCCCGGCCTCGCGATCTTGTTCCCGGGTCCATTCAGGCAAGCAAGGTCGTGCATTCGTTCCGGATCGAGCGGCAGGCTCGAGGCCACGATCATGTTGCGCGTGTATCGCGTCGTTGTGGGATGGATGAGGCGGGCATCGATGTCGGTCGTGAACAACGTGCGATCCGGGAAGGTCTCGCGCAGCGCCTGCGCCAGCAAGAGCTTGTCGTGAACGTCCGCCCCGATCATGCCGACGGCGCGCACCGGGCTCGTCCGATCGTCTTGCCGGATGAGTTGAACGAGGCGGCGCACATAGTCTTCCTGTGCCTGTCCCTCTGGCCATTCGACAGGACGCCTTTTCTTGTCCTTGTCATCACCGCTCGGCTTGGCGCCGACACGTGCCTGTTCCGCCGATCGTTCCGGCGTCGCACCGTCCAGGCCGCGGGAGTACGAATAGACCGTCGGCTTCAATCCCTTGTTCAAGCCGCACTTGTGGCGTCGCTCCTCTTCGTCTTTCCAGATCGAGTCCGTCAGTTCGTCGCCGAACCGCCGCGCGTATACCGAGTCCCACTCGGCAATCAGGACAAGCCGCCCTTCCTCGCAGATATCCAGGCCTCGGTTCCTCAATTCCTTCACGAGTTCGCCCGCCAAGGCCGTATCGGGGGCGATCGTTCGAACCAGAATCGGAGCAGCAGGCTTCGGCGGGACCGTGTCGGTCGTAGCCCCGAACCGCTTACGCATGATTTCGTTCACGTGCTTCGCGGCAACTTCATAGGCATGGGTGAGGGCGAGGTTGGCGCATTCGGTCTCGCACGCCTTCCCTTCAGCGTCCTTCGAAGCGTCGCCAGTCTTGCCCTCGAGCCCCCAGCGCTTCAGCATCTCTTCTTGAAGGTCCGAGGCCCTCAGGGGTGCACTTGCGAATGGACTGACGATCTGAAGGCGCTTCAGCACGGCCAGGTTCCGCGCGACGCGCTGCAGGCTTCCATCCAGGCTCGCGGCTGCCCTTTCAACGTCATCGAACCACCGTGCGGCGTCCCTTCTCACGGATTTCGACAGGGAATCCGAAGAGACGGGACCAATGATTCGAAGCTGCGCCGAGGCCGGCGCGAGTTCTCCCAGCAGGACAGTCAATGCGCTCAGCCATCGGGTTCGGTGCTTGCTGTCGTCGATCCAAAGCAGCATCACCCGTCGCTGCTCTTCCCTGGGCGCATGGGTGTGAAGCGTCTCATAGACGATATCGGATTCGTCCGACTTCCCCTGCCATGCCTTGACGGCATGCTTCAAGCGCACCCAAACCGTGTCGTGGCACGCATGGAGGCCATCGCAAAGCTTGGCTCGCAACAGCCCCATGCGATCACTGTCGTCCGGGATGAAGCCCTGTGCATTCAGCCCGGCGAGAACGGCATGTCGCGTGCGGCGTCGCGCTTCGTCCGCGCCCACAAGCGCGTCGCCCTGGATCAGAACAGCCATCACCGTCAGGCGACCGCCAAAGTCCTGTTTCTCCAGCCGGCTCCGCATGTCTGCGACTTCGGCCCGGTAGGAGCGCTCGCATCGCTTCGCCGCCCCTGTCTTGTCGCCCTCGGCCGCCCGCGCACAGGTCTCCCGGGCTACCTCCCGAAAGCGCGCCGCCGCGGACAGGGGATCTTCCCAAAGCCGGGCCTCGACCGGTGGATCGGGAAGGTCCACCTGCTTGCGCGCCTGGGTCTCGGTAGGACGCCACAACTCGAAGGCCTGTTGCCCGATCAGCGTCGTGGACACGAACAGTGCCACGACCGAAAGGGCCGTGAACGGAAAGGAAGTCGCATTTTCCGCAGCCATGCCCCACTCCATGAAGCCGCGCCGCTGAGGCGACGCCTCTGCAGCACAACATATAGTTGTATTTCTATTGGAGAGCAAGACGTATCGATCAATATCGTATAAGTTGCATACTGAAAGCATTGCCACAGTCGGGGTTCCGCCCGGGAGGTCGCGAACGAGGGGCGGCCCATGACGGATGCCCGCTCGAAACATTTCACTTCCGGACGAAACCTTGAAACGGGCCGCCGGCCGAGGGCGCAGACAGCGGCGCAAAACGTCTATTTTCGCAAGGTTCTGGTTCCCGATTGCCAGCGGCAAGAATCTGTCGTTTACCGGAACCGAATGGCTATCAGGAGGATGCCTTGGCCCTCGCCGTGACCCTGGACGACAAATACGTCCTGGAAAGCGGGCGCGTTTATCTCACGGGAACGCAAGCCCTCGTGCGCCTGCCGATGATGCAGCGCCAACGCGACCTGGCGGCCGGCCTCAACACGGCAGGCTATATCTCGGGCTACCGCGGCTCGCCGCTGGGCGGCTTCGACCAGGCGCTATGGCAGGCCAAACGGTTCATCAAGAACAACCACATTGAATTCCAGCCCGGCGTCAACGAGGACCTCGCGGCCACCGCCCTGTGGGGCACCCAGCAGATCCATCTCTATCCCGGCGCGCGCTACGATGGCGTGTTCGGCATCTGGTACGGCAAGGGACCGGGCGTCGACCGCTCGGGCGACGTTCTGAAGCACGCCAACTATGCCGGCACCTCGAAGCACGGCGGCATCGTCGCCCTCGCCGGCGACGACCACATGGCGAAGTCGTCGACCACCGCGCACCAGAGCGAGCCCGCGCTGATCGCCGCGGCCATCCCGATCATCCACGCCGCCAGCGTCCAGGAGTATCTCGACCTCGGCCTGCATGCCTTCGCCCTGTCGCGCTACTCGGGCCTGTGGGTCGCCTTCAAGGTGATGAGCGAGACGGTCGACTCCTCGGCCTCGGTCCATGTCGACCCGCACCGCATCGACATCCAGTTGCCGACCGACTTCGCCCTGCCAACCGACGGCGTGCACATCCGCTGGCCCGACGACTGGCTGGGTCAGGAGCGGCGTACGCTCACGGTCAAGATTCCGGCGGCGCTGGCTTACTGGCGCGCCAACAAGCTCGACCGGCTGATGATGGGCCGGCCCGACGCACGCTTCGGCATCGTCACCGTGGGCAAGTCCTACCTCGACGTGCGCCAGGCGCTGGACGAGCTCGGCATCGACGACGCCGAAGCCGAGCGGCTGGGGCTTGCCGTGTACAAGGTCGCCATGGCGTGGCCGCTCGAGACCGAGGGCGTGACGGCCTTCGCCCAGGGCAAGCGCGAGATCCTGGTGGTCGAGGAGAAGCGGCCGATCATCGAGCAGCAGCTCAAGGACGCGCTGTTCAACGCGCCGGCCGACCGCCGCCCCGTCGTGGTCGGCAAGACCGACGAGCGCGGCCAGAAGCTTCTGAAGATCGACGGCGAGCTGACCCCATTCGAGATCGCTTCGGCCATCGTCGGGCGCTTCGGCCTCGACGGCTTCAGCGCCCGCACCAGGCAACGCATCGAGAGCCTGCAGCGCCGCGCCGGCCGGCAGGTCCGCAACGAATCCGGCATGGCGCGCGTCCCCTACTTCTGCTCCGGCTGCCCGCACAATTCGTCGACCAAGGTGCCCGAGGGCTCGATGGCGATGGCCGGCATCGGCTGTCACACGCTCGCCATCAACATGGAGCGCAACACCAAGACCTTCACCCACATGGGCGCCGAGGGCGCGACCTGGGTCGGCGCCAACCACTTCACCGACATGCCGCATGTCTTCCAGAACCTGGGCGACGGCACCTACTTCCATTCCGGCTACATGGCGATCCGCCACGCTGTCGCGACCAACACCACCATCACCTACAAGATCCTCTACAACGACGCCGTCGCCATGACCGGCGGCCAGCCGCACGACGGCAACGTGCGGCCGTGGACGATCAGCCAGCAGGCCCATGCCGAGGGCGTGCGCCGTATCGCTTTGGTGAGCGACGATCCCGACAAATATCCGGTCGGCACCGAGTGGGCGCCCGGGGTCACTTTCCATCACCGCAGCGCGCTCGACGACGTGCAGCGCGAGCTGCGTGAATGGAAGGGCGTGTCGGTGCTGATCTACGACCAGACCTGCGCCGCCGAGAAGCGCCGCCGGCGCAAGCGCGGCACCTTCCCCGATCCCGCCAAGCGCGTGTTCATCAACCAGGCCGTCTGCGAAGGCTGCGGCGACTGCTCGGTGCAGTCGAACTGCCTCAGCGTCACGCCGGTCGAGACCGAGTTCGGCACCAAGCGCGCCATCGACCAGTCGTCCTGCAACAAGGACTTCTCCTGCCTGAACGGCTTCTGCCCGAGCTTCGTCACCATCGAAGGCGGCGGCGTCAGGAAGGGCAAGGCCGACAAGAAGACGGCTGTTGCAACGGCCGAGCCGCCGCTGCCGGCCGCTCCCGCCCTGCCCGCGGTCGCCGACAAGCCCTACGGCGTGCTGATCACCGGCATCGGCGGCACCGGCGTCGTCACCATCGGCGCCATCATGGGCACGGCCGCGCACATCGAGGGCAAGGGCGTCACCGTGCTCGACCAGCTCGGCATGGCGCAGAAGGGCGGCGCGGTGATCAGCCATGTCCGCATCGGCGCCTCGCCCGAAGCCCTGCACGCGGTGCGCCTGGGTGCGGGCGGCGCCGACCTGCTGCTGGGCTGCGATCTCGTGGTGTCGGCCAGCGCCGATGCGCTGGCGCGGCTGGAACCCGGCGCCTCGCGCGCCATCGTCAACACACACCAAACCATTACCGGCGAA
The DNA here is from genome assembly GCA_019750135.1 of Reyranella sp. Lineage (GTDB taxonomy): Bacteria > Pseudomonadota > Alphaproteobacteria > Reyranellales > Reyranellaceae > Reyranella. Next base: position 121,794 of record JAIEOV010000048.1, read on the forward strand.
TTCACGCGCAAGCCCGACCTCGCCTTCCCGGCAAACACGTTGCGGCTCTCGCTCGAGGCGGCCGCCGGCGCCGAGGCCTGCGACTTCGTCGAGGCGACCGAGATCGCTACTGCGCTGCTGGGCGATTCGATCGCCACCAACATGTTCATGCTGGGCTACGCCTATCAGAAGGGCCTGATCCCGATCGGGCACGACTCGCTCGAGAAGGCGATCGAGCTGAATGGCGCGGCCGTGGCGATGAACACCGCCGCCTTCCGCTGGGGCCGCCGCGCCGCCGACGATCGCGCCGCCGTCGAGACGCTTCTGGCGCCGGCCGAGAACGTCGTGCCCTTCCGCATCTCGCGCACCCTGGACGAGATCGTCGCCTCGCGCGCCAAGCACCTGACGGGCTACCAGAACGCAGCCCTTGCCCAGCGCTACACCGCGCTGGTCGAGAAGGTGCGTGCGGCCGAGCAGAAGACCGGCAAGAGCGGCGATCCGACTCCCTTGGCCGAGGCGGTCGCGCGCAACTATGCCAAGCTGCTGGCCTACAAGGACGAGTACGAGGTGGCGCGGCTCTACGCCGACGCCACCTTCCAGGCCGGGATCGAGCGGCAGTTCGAGGGTGACTACAGGCTGAAATTCCATCTCGCCCCGCCGCTGCTCGCCAGCCGCGATCCCAAGACCGGCCATCTCGTGAAGCAGGAGTTCGGCGCGTGGATGCTGCCGGCCTTCAAGATGCTGGCGAAGCTGAAATTCCTACGCGGCACCGCCTTCGACCCGTTCGGCCGCACCGCCGAGCGCAAGGTCGAGCGGGCGCTGATCGGCGAATACGAGACGCTGGTCGGTGAACTGCTGGCCGGCCTGTCGGCGACGAATCACGAGCTGGCCGTCCGGCTGGCCTCGGTGCCCGACGACATCAAGGGCTACGGCCACGTGAAGGACGCCCATCTGGCGAAAGCCAGGCGTAAGCTTGACGAGCTATTGCAGCGGTGGCGCAACCCGGAGGCGGCAAAGATCGCAGCGGAGTGACCGGCGCCGACAACCCAGTGCGACAACCAGGGGAGGCACACATGGTTACCAGCGTTGCCCGACGGACCTGCCTCCTGGCCCTGACCGCCGGGGCTCTGATCGCCGCCCTTCCGGCGCTGGCGCAACCCGACTGGGTCACGGCCTTGCGCGGCGGCGGCTATGTCATCGTCATGCGCCACGGCGCCACCCACCAGGACCAGGCCGACACTGACCCGCTCAACCTCGCCAACGTCGCCCAGCAGCGCCAGCTCAACGACGTCGGCCGGGCCAAGGCGAAGGAAATCGGCGCGGCCATGAAGAAGCTCGGCATCCCGGTCGGGCAGGTCGTCTCCAGCCAGTATTTCCGGGCGATCGAGACGGCCCGGCTGCTGGGATACGGCGAGCCCCAGCCGACGGCCGACGTCAGCGAAGGCGGCCAGGTCGTGACGCCGATCGAGAACAACAGGCGGACGGCGGCGCTGCGCAAGCTCGCGGCCACGGCGGTGCCGGGCACCAATGTCATCGTGGTGAGCCACAAGCCCAACATCGTGGATGCCTTCGGCAAGGACTGGTTCGACGTGCGCGAGGCCGAGATCTCGATCTTCAAGCCTGACGGCGCCGGCGGCTATCGGCCGGTGGCGCGGGTGCAGGCCGACGAGTGGGCCAAGCTCGCCCAATAGAAAGCGGTCACAACCTAAACGCGCGGCGGAGTGACGCACGCGTGCAACCTCGGCAACGAACGAGGCGGAGCCGTCGTTGGGCCCCCCAAGACGGGAGGGTACATGCGGGAATTCCTGGCCATCGTCGCGACCTTCATTTTCGGGCTCAGCGTGACGGCGGTAGTGGCGGCCGGCCTGGAGTATAGGGTGCTCGCCAACCGTCATGTCGACGAAGATGCCAACGTCCGCCCAGGAATCATCAAGGTGACGGCGTCCGGCTACGCCATCACACCTGCTGTCCCTGCCCCCATCCAGCTCGGCTTCGCGCCCGGCCGACTGCCCAACGAGATCTGACCCCAAACACGACAAAGGCCGGCCCGATCGGTCGGGCCGGCCTCGTCGTGATCGTTGGTCGCAGCAGCCTTAGCGCTTGATGGTGGCGCCGCCGCTCGTGCCGACGCCGACGCCCGGCTGCTGTGCCTGGTTGGTGTCGATCGAGGGCTGGTTGATCGTGGCGCCGCCCGACGCACCGGCGCCGGCCGAAGCCGGCGGAGTCACGACGTTCGCGCCGCCGCTCACGCCGCCCGACGCACCGCCGCTATAGGTGCCGTGCGAGCCACTGTTGCCGACACCGCCGGACGCGCCGGCGCCAGCGCCGGCCGAGCCGGACGTCTGGGCCTGGGCCATCGATACGGCACCGGCCGCGCACGCGAGGGCGATCAGGATCGTCTTGGTCATTGGGTCCTCCGAGGGTTGAGTAGCGGAGGTCAACACGGGGCGGACGACGAGGTTGCTCAGGCGGGACGCGGCTTAATTGGGGCGCGCGCGCGGCAGCGGATGGCGGCGCTGCAACCACAGCAGCACGAAGCCGAACACGGGGGTGAGAATGTCGAGGTAGAAGATGATGGCGGCGTTGCCGGGCGCGAAGTTGCGCGCCCTCACCATCTGGTAGACGCGACTCCCAGTCCGAAGAAGATGTGCCAGGCGAGGAGCCTGTCGACCACCAGCGCGGTGCCGCGCGGCGCCGGCGCGCGAGCGATGGCGATCAGCGAGGCCACGAGACCCGTCATCACCAAGTTGAGTGGAAAATTCGCGACGAGGAATGCGACGATCCCGGCGATCATGCCTGCCATGCCTTCGGACGCCGTCGCGCCTCCATTGACAACATCCCGAAGCGGCGGGTCCAATCGAGTGTGCCATGAACGATATCGGCCTTTCCACCCGCCCGCCAGATCCCGTCACCCGCGCTCGCTCGCTGGGCCCGGCGATTGCAGCCGTCGCCGACCAGATCGAGACGCTGCAGGACTTCCCCGAGCCGCTGATCAGTGCGTTGCACGACTCGCGGCTGTTCCGCCTGCTGCTGCCGCGCTCGCTCGGCGGCGAGGAAGTCGAGCCGTGGGTCTATGTCGCGGCGATCGAGGAGATCGCACGCCACGACGGTTCGCTGGGCTGGAACATGTTCGTCGCCAACAGCTCGGCCCTGATCGCACCCTTCATTCCGTTCGAGGCGGCACGCACGATCTACGGCGATCCCCGCGGCCTGATCTCGTGGGGGCCGCCCAACCAGCACAAGCTCGTGGCCGCGCCGGGCGGCTATCGCGTCAATGGCGAATGGCATTTCTCGTCGGGCTATCGCCAGGCCAGCTGGATCGGCGCGCACGGCAACGTCGTGGAGGCTGACGGCTCGCTGCGCCGCAACCGTTTCGGCCGGCCGACCGTGCGCACGGTGCTGATGCCCAAGGCCGAGACGACGCAGATCCGCGACTGGCACACGCTCGGCATGCGCGGCACCGCGTCCGAAGGCTATTCCGTCGCCGACGTCTTCGTGCCTGAGGTCTTCTCCGGCACGCGCGAGGATCCGACGCTGCGACGCGACAAGGGCCCGCTCTACGCCTTTACCATGCAGGGGCTCTATGCCTGCGGCGTGGCGGCGGTGGCGCTCGGCATCGCCCGCGCCATGCTCGACGCCTTCATCGAGCTCGCCGCCACCAAGACGCCGCGCTACCTCGCGCGGCTGGCCGACAATCCCAGCGTCCAGTCCGACGTCGCCCGCCGCGAGGCCGACATCGGCTCGGCGCGCGCCTGGCTGGTCGAGATCCTGAAGGACGTGCACGGCCGCGCCGACGAGGTCGAGCCCATCGGCACGACCGACCGCGCCCGCGTGCGCCTCGCCTGCACCCAGGCCATCCACCAGGCGGAGAAGACGGCGGACTGGGTCTACAAGGCCGCCGGAACCTCGGCGATCTTCCGGGGCACGCCGTTCGAGCGGCGCTTCCGCGACATCCATACGCTGTCGCAGCAGATCCAGTCGCGCGAGGCGCATTTCGAGACGGTGGGCCGCATCCTGTTCAACGGCGACCCCGACGGCACGTTCATGTAAGCGGGCAACGCCCGACGTCGCCGGCCGCTCAACGACTGAAGCGGTCGAGCGCCTCGATATGCATCTTGTTGAAGCCGCTCAGGCTCACGTCGGCGACGCCGCCGACGCGGTCGGCGCCCCGGAACTCGAGCCGCAGGATCTCGCCCTGGTGCATGCGCTCGCGGAGTTGGCTGGCGATGCGGCCACGCAGCAGGCAGGCCTGGCCGGTGCACATGCCGAACTCATAGGCCTCGCCACCGTCGACGCGGGCGACGATGCGCGCGGGCGCCGGCAGGCCGACGGCCAGGAATATGCCGCTTCCGACCCGGTAGATGAAACCCATGTGGAACGCCGGATCGGTGCTCTTCACCTCGACGGCAACCTCGCAGTCGCGCTTGTTCGCGAGTCGATCGAAGGCGCATTCGACGAACCATTCGCCTTCGGTGGCCTGACGAACGGGCGCCTGCGCGGAGAATATGCCGGTGGCGAGGACGACCCCGATCGTCCCCAACTTCCAAGTTGTGAACATCCCCCAACCCCAAAAACAATTTACGTCAATTATTTGTTCAATAATGCTAACCGTTGTACATGAAAGGGATCCGCAAGGCAAAGTTTTCCATTACAAACCAATGGGATAGCGCAAATAACTGCAAGGGAGAACGAACCTGCCTCCCTGGTTTTTTCAGCTGTTCCAGGGCCTAAGACGTATTACGTGATGTAATACATTAGTTGAGACCCAACAGGTTATTGCATCATTGCAGTTTGACTGGAGATTCGTTCTCACTCTGGTCATTGCGGCTCGACCCTGCGTGCCAAACGGACCGCCGCCTGGCCCTGATCGGGCGGGACTTCAGCCACCTCGCACCCTGGCGTCCACAAGCCCATCGTCATCGTGACCTCGACGAAACGCGTCTGACCGTTGTCGACCTGAACCTGCCCGTTGCCGGTCTTGTCGCCTATCTTGCAGCCGATCTCGACCGGGCCGGGCGGGCCTTCGACGCGGATGAACGTGTTGTAACCGAGCTGGGCCGACGATCCGCCGACCAGGCTGACATCGATCGGACGGGCCATGCCTAAAAGGCCCGAGCGATACACGTACAGTGCGCCCTTGTCGGGCGCCGGCCGGTCGAAGCGCTTGGCCTCCTGGTCGGCCTGCGGCGGCGCCGAGGGGCTGCCGGCGCAACCGGCGAGCAGAAGCAGGAATGATGGCAGGCCCAGGCGTCGCATCGTACGTCCTCCGGACGAGTCAACGCATGAGAAAGCGCGAGGCTCCGTCTTGCGGACCGCCGGCGTCTCGCCGGGTCAAGCTCATGATGCCGGCCAGAGGCCGGCGGTCCGGAAGACTTAGACGACGCTCCCCGCCGCCGCCTTGATACGGCCGGCGCGGCGCGCCTTGTCGAGCGCGGCGTGGTCCTGGTCGGTCTGCTTGGCGTAGGCCACCGCGAACTTGGCGATCGCCTCGTCGAGCGTGTCAGACGTACCGCAGTAACCCGCGATCATCGCCGGATCGCCGGTCTTGGCGTGCGCCAGCGCCAGCGCCCAGCCGCACAGGCCGCAATATTCGATGAACTTGCCGATGCCCTCCTCGTTGCCCTCCTCGAAGGTGGCGCTGCCCTTCATGTCGGCGAGCTGGCGGACGTAGAAGTGCTTGCCATCGGCCCCGCCCCAACCGAGGAAGATGTCGGGCGATCCCTGGGTGGCGCGCTGCCCGATCACCACGCGCTGTCCCTCGTTGCTGACCGCCAGCCGCAAGTCGACATGGGGCGCGAGCACCGAGGGCTTGGCCTCCTTGACCTGCAGGAACAGCGGATCGTCGTCGTCGACGCCCTGCAGGAACAGCACCCAGCAGGCCGTGCCGACACTGCCCACGCCCACCACCTTGCGCGCGGCATCGACCAGCCGATAGCGCGCGAGCAGGCGCTGGCGATCGAGCGACAGGGAGCTGACATAGCCGGATACCACCTCGTTCAGGGCTTCGCGCACGGGCGTCCCCTGCTCCGTATGGGTCTCGCGCACGATCAGCGGCACGTCCTCGACGATGCGCGGTTCGCCATTGACCTGCTCGGTGAGCTTGTCGAGCGAGCGGATATGCCCCTTCGCCCGCGCCTTGGCGATGGTGCGCTCGGCATCGCGTCGCACGCGCGGCGAGAGGGCATCGAGCATCTCGCGCTCGTCGATCGTGTCGTACCACACCTCGAGATAGCCCATCTCGGCGTAGTCGCGCATGCGCTGGCGATAGCTCGCCACGCAAGCGGCCGCCGCCTCGGCGGCGGCCGCCTTGTCGCCACCCATGAAGCGTACGGCGACCGCGGCGCTGGCGGCGAGGCGCTTCAAGTCCCATTCCCACGGCCCGGGATGGACCTCGTCGAAATCGTTGATGGCGAACACCAGGTTGCGCTCGGCCGAGGCATAGACGCCGAAATTGGAGACGTGCATGTCGCCGCAGGCGCCGACCGCCATGCCGGTGACCGGCGTGCGCGACAGGTCGCTCGCCATGACAGCCGCCGAGCCGCGCAGGAAGGCGAAGGGCGAGACCAGCATGCGCGCATAGCGCACCGGCACCAGCTTCTGGATGCGCCCGATATTCTGCTGCTCGAGGATGTCGATAGGATCGGGCCGGTCGGCCTTCTTGTCGTAGGCGGCGTGAGCGGTGCGCGGCACCTTCTCGCGCAGTGCCTTGCCGGCCGCCAGACGCTCCTCCACCGAAGGCCGCTTGGCCTCGAACATGTCGGCCAGCCGGTTGCGCTCGTGGCCGTAGAGCATCCGGTAATAGCTCGGATCGATGTTTCCCTTCAGCTCGGCGACGGTCACGGCTGCCCCCACTCGTTGCTTGCAACGCCGTGGCCGAGTTTAGCCCGGCGGCGGCGTGGCGTGGATGGTCACAGTGTTACAGCCGCTGCCCTGCCAGCGATAGGACCGCGTCGAACCCTTGGTGACCGTCCATTCGACGATGCAGCCCTGGCGCACCAGGGTGGGCGGGAAGCCGCCGATCGGCATCCACAGGCCCCAGCCGACGCGCTGGTAGGTCGGCGCCCAGCCGCCGGTGATGTACGACGTGTCCCAGCGCCATTGCAGGATCTTGGTTTCCTCGTCGAGCTGGTAGGTGTTGTCCGGGATGCGCCCCATGCCGCCCAGCAACGAGCGCTCGTTGCTGCCGGCCATTTCGCGCAGCCTCATGTCGAATTCCTGGTTGGTCTGCCCGGCGCAGGCGGCGGCTAGCGAGAGCAGCGAAAGGGCGACGACGGCCCGAATGGCGGCACGCATGCAACACTCCGATCGCGGCGCCTGCGAGGGTGCGCTGCGTTGCGCGCGCGGGTCAAGCCCGGGTAAATGACACCGTCGTGAGGTCGGGGGAGCATTGAGGGCGCTGGTCTTTTTCCTGTTCGCAGCGCTGCTCGTCTGGGGCCAGTTCCAGCGGACCTACACCGACTCCGAGCGCTACGGCCACTACGCCGATATCATGCCGTCGGACTGGAAGGCCACCAACGTCTGGCTGGACGCCGCCGATTGCGCGCTCGAGCGCGGCGTCTGGCTCGCCGTCTGCGAGCAGGGAAAGCTGGTGCCGATGTCGGAGCGCGCCATTGCCGACGATCCGGGCCACGCCCTGCTGCTCGGCCTGTGGTCGATGGCGACGCGCCGGCACGCCGACCTGATCGACGTGGCGCGCCTCAACACCCTCACCGACACGATCGGGCTGCTAACCTTGGCCGGCCTGTTGTTCACGCTGCGTGCGTACATCGCCTCGGTCGTGCTGCTGTGGAAGGGACCGGTCGAATATCTCGGCTGGATGGGCACCTCGCCGCACTGGGCCTATATCGGCCTAGTGAGCCTCGCCGCCGTCCTGCCGATGGCCCTGGCAGCGCGCGAGATGGGCCTGCTGTCGCGCCGCGCGGCCAATGGGTGGATCGCCGCCGGCCTCGTGTTCCTTGGCATGGCGACGCTGATGCGAGAATCGATCGGCATGATGGGGTTGATGGTCACCGCCGCGGTGGCGATCGTCCTGCTGGCGCGCCGCTTCCGCCCCGCTCCCGTGCTGCTGGTCGGCGTGCTCGCCGTCCTCGCCTTCACCACGCCGCGCTGGGTGGTGATGGCGCGCGACGCCGCCTTCGACATGCAGAAAGCCGATCGCCTGGCCACGCACGGCCTGTCGCACACGCTCTATCTCGGCCTGGGCTTCGTCGAGAACAAGTGGGGCATCCGCTACGACGACGACTACGGCGAGGAGATCGCGGACAAGGCCGGCATCGTCTGGTGCTCGCCCGAGTATTTCCGCCTGATGGGGAAGCTTTACCTGGCGCGCTGGGCGGAGGACCCGGCCGAGGTGGTGCGCATCTATCTCGCAAAGGCGTGGATACTGCTCGGCACGCCGACGCTCTATCCCGGACCACCGTTCGGCATCGTGCTGGCGATCGGGCTGGTGCATTTCCTGGCGGCGACGGCGTTCGGCGCCTGGCGGCGGCTCGACTTCAGGCAGGGGTTGGTGATCGAGGGCGTCGCGGTGGCCTTCGCCGGCCTGTTCCTCGCCCAGGCGATGGCCGCGCTGCCCAGCCACAACTACGCCATGCCGGTGAACGCCTTCGTGCTGGTCCTGTTCGGCGTGATCGTCGAGTTCTTCGCCCGCTTCGTAATCAATTTCCTCTCCCCCGCTAGGGAGAGAGGAGTATGAAGCACAGAACTACTTGCTGCCCCCGCCGCCAATCGGGGTGTTGAACGTCGAGACGCGGTTCCACCAGGAACTGACCGCGTTCTGGTTCTTGGGCGCCCAGCCGCGCGCTTCCATGCAGCGCGCCGTCATGCGGTCGACGTTGTTCTTGTAGCCCTGGTTGTCCATGGTCCGGTAGAGATCCTGCTGGCCGTAGCGCTCGCGTTCGCCGTCGAACGTCGCCCGGCGCTGGTCCTCGATGTTGCGCTCCTGCTGGGCCTGGGCGCGGACCTGGGCGCGGCACTGCGACTCGTCCTTGGTCATCTGCTCGGCGTCCTTGCCTTCCATGGAGAAGTTCTTCGGCGCGCACGCAGCCGTCGCCAGCCCCAGGGCAGCGAGAAGGATGAGCCCCCTCATTTGGGGACCGCCAAGGCCGCCTCGATCGCCTTCAGCGCGTCCGGCGCCTTGGCCGCATTGGGACCGCCGCCCTGTGCCATGTCTGGCCTGCCGCCGCCGCCCTTGCCGCCCAGGGCCGCGACTCCCGCCTTCACCAGCTCGACAGCGCTCAGGGACTTCGACAGATCGTCGGTAACGCCGACCACGGCCGACGCCTTGCCGTCCTCGACGCCGATCAGCGCGACCACGCCCGAGCCCAGCTTCTTCTTGAACTCGTCGGCCATGCCCTTGAGGTCCTTGCCGGGCACGCCGTTGAGCACGCGGCCGATCAGCTTGACGCCGCCGACATCGCGGACCTCGTCGGCCGGCTGGGCCGCGCTGCCGCCGCCCGCGAGCGCCAGCGCCTTGCGCGCATCCGACAGCTCGCGCTCGATCTTGCGCTGGCCGTCGACCAGCGCCTGCAGGCGCGCCGGCAGATCCTCCGGGCGCACCTTCAGGACCGCCGCCGCATCGGCCAGCAGCTGGCCCTGGTGGCGTACATGCTCCTCGGCCGCGGCGCCTGCCACCGCCTCGATGCGACGCACGCCGGCCGAGACCGCGCCCTCGCCGACGATGCGGAACAGGCCGATGTCGCCGGTGCGCAGCGCGTGGGTGCCGCCGCACAGCTCGACCGAATATTTCTGGCCATCGTCGCCGCCCATCGAGAGCACGCGGACTTCCTCGCCGTACTTCTCGCCGAACAGCGCCATGGCGCCGGCCGCGATCGCCTCCTCGGGCGTCATCAGGCGCGTGTCGACCGACGAGTTCTTGCGAATGCGCTCGTTGACCTCGTCCTCGATCTTGCGCAGCTCGTCCAGCGAGATCGCCTTGGTATGGCTGATGTCGAAGCGCAGCCGGTCGGGCGCCACCAGCGAGCCCTTCTGCGTGACGTGCTCGCCGAGATGGCGGCGCAGCGCCTCGTGCAGCAGATGGGTCGCCGAATGATGGGCGCGCAGCTGGGCGCGACGGATCGGATCGACGCTCATGGCGAGATCGTCGCCGACCTTGAGCTCGCCCTTCTCGACCTTGGCGTGATGGGCGTGCAGGTCGCCGACGCGCTTCTGCACGTCGAGGATCGTGGCCTCGCCATTGGCGCCGACGAAGCGGCCGTTGTCGCCCTGCTGGCCACCCGATTCGGCATAGAACGGCGTCTGGTTGGCGATGATCCAGCCGGTCTGGCCCGCCGTCAGCGCCGAGACTTCCTTGCCGTCGACCACGATCGCCTTGATCTGGCCCTCGGCGCGCTCGGTGTCGTAGCCCAGGAACTCGGTCGCGCCGACCTTCTGGCGCACGTCGAACCAGATCGCTTGGTCGGCGGTCTCGCCCGAGCCGGCCCATGCCGCGCGCGCCTTGGCGCGCTGCTCGTCCATCGCCTTTTCGAAGCCCGCGGTGTCGACGGTGATGTCGCGCGCCCGCAGCACGTCCTGCGTCAGGTCGAGCGGGAAGCCGAACGTGTCATAGAGCTTGAAGGCGACATCGCCCTTGAGCGTGCCGCCCGCGCCCAGCCCCTTGGCCTCGTCCTCGAGAAGCTTGAGGCCGGTACCCAGCGTCTTCTTGAAGCGGCCTTCCTCGAGCTTCAGGGTCTCGGTGATCAGCGGCTGCGCGCGCACTAGCTCAGGATAGGCATCGCCCATCTCGTGCACCAGGCTCGGCACCAGCTTGAAGACCATGGGATCCTGCGCGCCCAGGATGTGCGCATGCCGCATGGCGCGGCGCATGATGCGGCGCAGCACGTAGCCGCGGCCCTCATTGGACGGCAGCACGCCATCGGCGATCAGGAACGCGGTGGTGCGCAGATGGTCGGCGATCACCTTGTGCGAGGCCGAATGCGGGCCGTCGGGATCGACGCCAGTCTCGTGCGCCACCGCCTCGATCAAGGTACGGAAGAGGTCGATGTCGTAGTTGTTGTGCTTGCCCTGCAGGACGGCGGCGATGCGCTCCAGGCCCATGCCGGTGTCGATCGACGGCCTGGGCAGGTTGACGCGCTCCTCCTTGGTCAGCTGCTCGAACTGCATGAAGACCAGGTTCCAGATCTCGATGAAGCGGTCGCCGTCCTGGTCGGGGCTGCCCGGCGGGCCGCCCGGAATGTGATCGCCATGGTCGAAGAAGATCTCCGAGCACGGTCCGCACGGGCCGGTGTCGCCCATCGCCCAGAAATTGTCCGAGGTCGGGATGCGAATGATCTTGCTGTCGGAAAAGCCCGAGATCTTCTTCCAGTAGCCCGCCGACTCGTCGTCCTCGCTGAACACGGTGACCAGCAGGCGCTGTGGCGACAGGCCGAACTCCTTGGTGATCAGGTTCCAGGCGAGCTCGATCGCGCGCTCCTTGAAGTAGTCGCCGAACGAGAAGTTGCCCAGCATCTCGAAGAAGGTGTGATGGCGCGCGGTGTAGCCGACATTCTCGAGGTCGTTATGCTTGCCGCCGGCGCGCACGCACTTCTGCGACGTCGTGGCCCGGCTGTACGGGCGCTTCTCGAGGCCGGTGAAGACGTTCTTGAATTGCACCATGCCGGCGTTGGTGAACATCAAGGTCGGATCGTTGCGCGGCACGAGCGGGCTCGACGGCACGATCTCGTGGCCGTTCTTGCCGAAGTACTCTAGGAAGGTGCGGCGAATGTCGCTGACGCTTTGCATGCGGTGCTTGTAGCGTGCGGGCCAAGCCTTCGTCCAGAACGGGGAACCTGCCGGAAAATGGCCGAATCGGCCCATTCCACCGCAACTTTACGCCTCACGATGGGCAATCTCAGGATCGTTCATCCGATCACCGTGCCCAACGCGGCGGTTCCCGCGGCCGAGGTCGTGCCCGCCCTCCAGGGGTTGGTGAACGCAGTCGTCGAGGCAGCAGAGATGGGCAAGGCGATCTCCTGCCGCAAGGGCTGCGGGGCGTGCTGCCGCCAGCTCGTGCCGGTATCGCGCACGGAGGGTGAGCGGCTACTGCAGGTCGTGGAGGCGATGCCGTCGGAAAGACGCAGGATACTGAAGGCGCGCTTCGCCGCCGCCGAAGCGGCGATCGAGGATGGCGGCCTCAAGGAGCGACAGGGACGCAGCGACCGTGAACTGTCGACGGCTTACTTCGCGCTGGGCGTGCCCTGCCCCTTTCTCGAGGACGAGAGCTGCTCGATCCATCCCGAGCGGCCATTGGTCTGCCGGGAGTATCTGGTGACGTCACCGGCTGAGTTGTGCGCGGGACCCGCGCAGGGGGGGGTGACGCCGGTACCCGTGCCCAAGGTGTCGATGGCCGCGCGCAGGCTGCAGGATGAGAAGGACGATTGGTTTCCGCTGGCCCTGTTGATGGCATGGGGACGCACGCGGCCGCGCAAGGCGACGAGGCGGACAGGCCCCGAATGGATACAGCAATTCCTGAAGAGGCTGAGCGCCAAATAAAAACGGGCCGATGCTGTGCGTGGGGGTACAGCACCGGCCCGGCGACAGGAGACAGGGGGATCCTGGTCGCAAAACTCTCTTGTCATCCCGAGGCCGAAGGCCGAGGGACCTTTAAGGCTGCAGAAAAGGTCCCTCGCTACGCTCGGGATGACAACGGGACTGAGGACTAGTCCTCTTCGTCCTCGTCTTCCTTGCCGGCATCCATCAGCGCACCCGCGAGGATACCGGCATTGGAGCGCACCTTGTTCTCGATCGCCTGGGCGACCTCGGGGTGCTCCTTGAGGAAGGTCTTGGCGTTCTCGCGGCCCTGGCCGATGCGCTGGCCATCGTAGGAGTACCAGGAGCCCGACTTCTCGACGACGCCGGCCTTCTCGCCGAGATCGATCAATTCGCCGGTCTTGCTCACGCCCTCGCCGTACATGATGTCGAACTCGACGACCTTGAACGGCGGCGCGACCTTGTTCTTCACCACCTTCACACGCGTGGCGTTGCCGATGACTTCGTCCTTGTCCTTGAGCGCGCCGATGCGGCGGATATCGAGGCGGACCGAAGCGTAGAACTTCAGCGCATTGCCGCCCGTCGTCGTCTCGGGGCTGCCGAACATGACGCCGATCTTCATGCGGATCTGGTTGATGAAGATCACCAGCGTGTTGGACTTGCTGATCGAGGCGGTGAGCTTGCGCAGCGCCTGGCTCATCAGGCGGGCCTGCAGGCCGGGCAGCGAATCGCCCATCTCGCCCTCAAGTTCGGCCTTCGGGACGAGGGCCGCGACCGAGTCGATCACCAGCACGTCGATCGCGCCGGAGCGCACCAGCGTGTCGGCGATCTCCAACGCCTGCTCGCCGGCGTCGGGCTGGGAGATCAGGAGGTTGTCGATGTCGACGCCGAGCTTCTTGGCGTAGCCCGGATCGAGCGCGTGCTCGGCATCGACGAAGGCGCAGGCGCCACCCTTCTTCTGGGCCTCGGCCACGACATGCAGCGCGAGCGTCGTCTTGCCCGAGCTTTCGGGGCCGTAGATCTCGACGATGCGGCCCTTGGGCAGGCCGCCGATTCCGAGCGCGATATCGAGCCCCAGCGAGCCGGTCGAGATCGCCTCGATCTCCAGCGCCTCGCGCTGGCCCAGCTTCATGATGGAACCCTTGCCGAAGGCCCGTTCGATCTGGGCCAAGGCGGCGTCCAGCGCCTTGTTCTTGTTTTCCATGCCGTCTTTCTCGACCACTTTCAGAACAGCGGACATTGGCTGTCTCCTCGTTCTCCCACGCCCCTGTCAGGAGCGGCAATGCGGATAAGTCCGCCGGGGGTCAGGCCAATGTACCCATTTTGTTCCGTTCGACAAGGGGGCAAATAACCCCATGATAGAACTAATGTTCTTGACACAAGTTCTAGATATGTTCGCCCCGATCGTTCGCCTCTATGGGGAAAGCGTTAATTGGGCGCTTAATCCTTGGGCGGCACGAACATGTAGCCCACACCCCTCACCGTGCGGATCGCCTCCGGGTGTGCGGGATCCTTCTCGACCTTGCGACGGATGCGGGTGATGCGCAGGTCCATGGCGCGATCGAACACCTCCATCTCGCGATGGCCGATGGTCTCGAGCAGCCAGTCGCGCGCCAGCGGCCGGTTGGGGTTCTCCGCGAACACCTTCAGGAGATCGAATTCGCTGGCCGACAGCGTCTCCTCGCTGCCATCGGCATCTACAAGCACACGCTTCTCGAGATCGAGCACACGCCTTCCCATGCGCACCCGCGGCCCGGCCGACGGCGCCGCCGTGCCCTGGGCACGGCGCAGCACGCTCTTGATGCGGGCCAGAAGCTCGCGCGGATCGAACGGCTTGGGGATGTAGTCGTCGGCGCCGGTCTCGAGGCCGACCACGCGATCGACCGTGTCGCCCGCCGCCGTCACCATGATGATGCAAATGCGGCCGCTCTTCTCGCGCAGCCAGCGGGCGACGGCGAACCCGTCCTCGCCGGGCAGGCCGACATCGAGCAGGACCAGGGCCGGCATCTCGCGCTCGACCATGCGGCGCAGCCCGGCCCCCGATTCGAAGCCGGAGACGCGGAAGCCCTGGCGGCTGAGATAGTCGAGCAGAAGCTGACGTTGAGCCGCCTCATCCTCGACCACGACGATATGTTGACGTTTGTCCACTCTGCCCCCTGCCGCGGCAAGCCTAGCACAAGCCGCGCGGGGGAAAATGACCGTCAGGGGCGTGATCTGTTGAAGATGACGGCGCCGTGGGCGCGGGCGAATTCCTCCGTGCAGATGGCCCCGGTGCGGCCGCGCACGCCTGGATAGAAAGTCTCCAGTTCAGCGAGTGTGACATTTTCTCCGACACGCGCGTGATGGACGCAGACCGCGCCATCAGGCCCCCAGCCCGCCTCGAAGACGTCAGCAGGATCGTTGTCGGGCCGCTGCACGCCGCGATCATCATAGACGTCGATGTGCATGCCATCTCTGGTCCAGGAGCGTCCGGCGCCGCCATAGTCAGCCCGCACCATGCGCACGCAAGCCGCATGCAATGGCGCCAGGGAGAGGCCGTCAGCGGCATCGGTCCAACGTCGATAACCGAAGCGGACGCACTTGGCGATCGCGCCGGCCGTGCAGCTCAGTTCCACACCGTCCGGACCGCCGGCCAGTGGGAAGCCCTGACGGCGACCGTCGGGGCCGGCCGCACAGAAATTGCGCCAGTCGCCGTCCGGGCCACGTGTCTCCAGGGTATGCAGCCAGACCGTGTTGCTGCGATCCTGGGGATCGGCCTCGACCGCAGCGACTCGCAACTGCATCGGCCGACCGGCAAAGCGGACATCGAGCACCGCCCCCACGAGGTCGCGGCTGCGCAAGGTCCGGCCATCGTCGAACGTCACGACGAACTCGGTGCCTTGAACCTCCATGCGAGGCCCGGCATGCGCCGCAGCAGCGGCGGCGCACAGCCAGGCGATGACGGCGAGGAAGACCGGCCGCATCGACCGGCGTCAGCGCTTCTGGGGCGGGAGCTCGAAGGCGTCGATCGAAAGAGTCGAGGACTCCGCAGAGCTGCCGTTGGCGCCGCCGCCATTCGTGCCGCCACCGTTGGAACCGCCACCATTCAGCGATGCGCCGTTGCCGCTGAGCACAGCGTGCGCCGGTGCGATGTTGAATGCCAGGAGCGCCGCAAGAGCGGCGATCGCCGTGAGGGTCTTCAGCATTGGTTTCTCCCCTGTTGGAATGCGGCGGCACGATGCCTGCGTTGCAAGTCGTCGCTGTGTCGCGCCGGCCATTTTCGTGTGCCGTGCGTGTTGCGGAACGAGAGGCTTTGTGTCGCCGAGATGTCGCGGACCGCGCGTTGGCGACACATACGATACAAAGCGCTCGGACCGGCGACACACGGTCGATACGTCGTCCTTTCAGCATGGCTGAATGGCCCAACTGGATATCGCCGGCATCGATCCCAAGCGGATCGAGCAGGTCGTCACCCATCGCCTTGTCGAGATCCCGACGCTGCCCAAGGTGCTGGCACTGCCGATCTTCGGCGCGGCGGCGGCGGCGCTCTATGCCGGGCTGGCGCCGCTCTGGATGTTCCTGGTGCCGGCGGCGGTTTACGTCGTCTCGGTGTGGGGCTCGTGGCGCGTCCAGGTTCTCTACCGGCGCGATCCGTCGGCCGTGAGCCTGGCCGGCTGGCGCTGGCTCTATACCGTCACCGCCGTGCCAACCTCGTTCGCCAACGGCCTGATGGGCGGCTTCTTCGCCACCCTGCCGGCCGAGGAGGAACGCACGCTGTGGGCGCTGGCGATCTGCCTGATCATCGGCGGCACGCCGTCGCGTAGCCTCGACGGGCGAACCTTCACGCTGTCAGCGGCCTCGCTGGTGCTGCCGATGGCGGGCGTGCTGGTGCTGGGCGACGGCGACCGGCACGCCATCGGGCTCGCCGCCATCATGCTGGGCTTCGTCATCATCGTCAGCCTGTTCGCCCATATCGAGCGCAAGCGCACGCGCGCCGAGATCGCCCGCGACCTCGCCGCCCACGACCTCTCCAAGAGCCTCGACGATGCGCACCGCGACGTCGCCTTCGCCGAGGAGACCATGCGCACCATGCTCGACAACATGAGCGACGGCGCCTTGCTCTACGAGGGCGACGGCCGCTGGGTCTACCAGAACAGGGCGATGGCCCGCCTGCACGACATGTCGGACGAGGTGCTGAAGGGATTGCCGACCTTCAAGGACATCATCCGCCATCGCGCCTTGCGCGGCGACTACGGTCCGCTGGACCAGCTGCCCGGCGGCCTGGAGGGCTGGATCGCCAGCCGCACCGCGCGCTTCAACCTGCCGGGCCAGCCAGCCGAGCGACGCCGCACCGTCACCGGCCGCACGGTCGAGGTGACGTACCGGCCGTTGCCGGGCGGCCGCGTGCTCACCGTGCATCGCGACCTCACCGACATCGTCGAGCAGGAGAACCGTCTCACCCAGGCGCAGTCCGAGCAGGAGCGCACGCGCGCCACCATGCGCTCGGTGCTCGCCAACATGGGCGACGGCGCCGCGCTCTACGCGCCGGACGGCGGACTGCTGTTCCACAATGCCGCCTTCGGCCGCCTGCTCGACCTCGATGCCGCGACCATCGCCACCACCATCAATCTCGCCGACATCGCCCGCTTCCAGCTGGCGCGCGGCGACTTCGGCCCGATCGCCGACATCGATGCCGAGCTCACCAGGCGCATGGCCATCATCGAAAGCGGCGACAACGTGCCGTTCGTGCGCACCGGCCGCAACGGGCTCACGCTCGAGATCACCTCGCACCGGCTGGCCGACGGTCGCCTGCTGGTGACCTATCGCGACATCACCGAGCTCAAGACGCGCGAGCAGGAGCTCGAGCGCTCGCGCGGCACCCTGCAGACCGTGCTCGACGAGATGCCCGACGCGCTGCTGGTCTACGACGCCGACGGCAAGTGGTTGTTCTTCAACGAGGCGACGCTGCGGTTCCTCAATCTCGATCGGACGACCCTGAACGGTCTGCGCGATGCCTGGTCGATCCTCGACTACCAGATCGATCGCGGCGATTTCGGCCGGATGGATGCGACCCAGCGCGCCGCGTTCGTCGCCACGCGCAGGCAGATCTTCGCCTCGGGCACCGACGGCTGGATGCTGCTCCAGCGCCGCGAGCGCATGCTGCATTTCCGGATGACGGTGCTCGATAACGGCTGGCGATTCGGCATGTTCCGCGACGTCACCGACCTCGAGGGCGCGCGCCAGTCGGCGGTGGATGCACGCCAGACCCTGCTGCTCGCCATGGAGGCGATGGACGACGGCATCGCCTTCCTCGACCGCGACGAGCGGCTGGTCCAGTGCAACGAGGCCTACCGGCGCTTCATGCAGGGCATCCCCGAGATCATCACGCCGGGCGTCGTGCTGCGCGACGCGGTGCACTTCGCCGGCAAGGTGCTGAAGCCGCCCAAGGAGACGCCCGAGGCATGGGCCGAGCGCCAGCTCACCACGATGCGCTCGGGTCGTCCGGCCCTGATCCCCTACGGTCCCAACCAGTGGGCGCGTATCTCGCTCGACTACGCCTCCGACGGCCGCGCCGTCGTGCTGGTGAGCGACGTGTCCGAGGAGCGCCGCCGCCAGCGCGATCTCGAGCAGGCTTTGGTCGCCGCCGAGAAGTCGCGCGAGGAGGCCGAGGCCGCCAACCAGGCCAAGTCGACCTTCCTCGCCACCATGAGCCACGAGATCAGGACGCCGATGAACGGCGTTTTAGGCATGATGGAGGTGCTGGAGGCCGAGGGCATGCGCGAAGGCCAGGCGCGCACCGTGGCGACCATGCACGAATCGGCCCAGGCCCTTCTGCGCATCATCGACGACGTGCTCGACTTCTCCAAGATCGAGGCGGGTGGCCTCGAGCTCGAGGAGACGCCTTTCTCGCTCACCGGGCTGGTCGACAGCGTGGTGGCGACGTTCCACCCCCAGGCCGAGCGCAAGGGCCTGTCACTGGTCGCCGCGGTGGCGCCGGGCTCGACCGACGTGTTGCTGGGCGATCCGACACGGGTGCGCCAGATCCTGTTCAACCTTCTCGGCAACGCGCTGAAATTCACCGAGCGCGGCGGCGGCATGATCCGCGCCCGCACCGAGCCGATGGGCGATGGCCGCGTCCATGTCGTGCTCACGGTCAGTGACACCGGCATCGGCATGAACGATGCCCAGCAGGCCCGCCTGTTCCAGCCCTTCTCCCAGGCCGACAGCTCGACGACGCGGCGCTATGGCGGCACCGGGCTCGGGCTGTCGATCGTGCGGCGACTGGCGCAGTTGATGGGCGGCGACGTCACCGTCGAAAGCGCCCCCGGCGCCGGCTCGACCTTCACCGTGATCCTGGAGCTGATGGCCGCTCCCGCCGATTCGCCGCTGGTCGATCTGCCGGTGGTCGAGGCGCCACCCGAGTCGCTACCCACCTCCGCCAGGCTCGCCGGCAACAACGTGCTGGTGGTCGACGACCATCCGATCAACCGTGAGGTGCTGGTGCGCCAGTTGCAGGCACTTGGCGTCGGCGCCGATTCGGCCGGCGACGGACGCGAGGGGCTGAAGGCGTGGAGCGCGGGCCGCTACGCCATCGTCTTCGCCGACGTGCACATGCCGCTGATGGACGGCTTCGAGATGACGGGCGAGATCCGCCGCCTCGAAGCAGCCGACGGCCGGCCGCGCACGCCGATCGTGGCGGTGACCGCCAATGCCATGGCCGGCGAGGACGAGCGCTGCCGCGCCGCCGGCATGGACGGCTATCTCGCCAAGCCGGTGAGCCTGCCCCGCCTGCGCGCCACTTTGCAGCGCTGGCTGCGCGATGCCGTCGACGATGCCCCCGCGATCGACCGCGCGGTGCTCGATCCCTGGCTGCAGGACGATGAGGCCGCGCGCCGCGATCTTTTGGCCAAGTTCAGCCGCTCGGCTTCGGAATCTCGCCACGACATCGAGACGGCGATGGCGGCCGGCGATCTCGCCGCGCTGGCCGCGGCGGCGCATCGGCTGAAGGGCAGTGCGCTCGCCGTGGGCGCCCGCGCGCTCGGCGACGCGGCACAGACCCTGGAGAAGGCCGCCAAGGCCGGGGATCGCGCAACATGCCAGGACGGGTTGGGCCCGCTCGCCGTCGAAGTCCAGCGGGCGCAGGCGGAGATCGGCGCCTAGAGCAAGATGACTGGAGATTGACTCATGATCTTTGCTGGGAGCGCGCCACTCCAGTGGCGCGCTCCCAGCAATTGAGTCGACCCGATATCATCCCGCTCTAGCCCAGCGGCTTGACCAGGATCGGCTGAGAGGACGACTCCTCGTTCACGATGCCCGTGCCTTCGCTGGCCGGACTCGCGAACGCGGATGCCATGTAGCTCGTGAAGAGCGCCATGTCCGGAGTCGCCGACGCCGGCGCGCCGATCACGCCGTCCTTGTTGAGGTCCTGCTGGAAGGCGCTTTCGAACGCCTTCAGCGACGCGTCGGCTCCCGACATCACGGCGGTTTGCGCCAGCTTGTTGGCGTTGGCGTCGGTGTTCCACACGAGGTACTGATCGGCGTTGCCGTTCTGCCAAGCGACGCCGAAGCCAGTGGCCGTCTGCTCCGCGGCAATCGGTTTCCACGCGCCGTACTGGTTCAACGTGACGATCGCATTGTTGTCTCTCAACAGCGGACCGCCGAGTACCGCCATCGGATCGAGGCGATAGTTGTTGGTCACTTGAACCAGCTTGGTCGCGCCGAAGGCCTCGATCGGGATGACGCCGTCGCCGTTCAGGTCCTGCTGGAGGAACGGCTCGAACTGCTGCAGCACCGAGCTCGATCCGGATACCGTGGCGCTCTGCGACAGCCAATTGCCGGCGGCGTCGACATTCCACACGGTGTATTGATCGGCCGCGCCATTCTTCCACGCGAGCCAATAACCAGGGCCGCCCTGCTCGACGCCGATCGGCGTCCAGCCACCGCCGAACTGACCGGCCGTCACGAACGTACCGTTCATCTTCAGTTGCGGGCCGCCCGAGCCGTAGTTGAAGTAATAGGAGTCCGCGACCTTGGTGAGGCTGGTTCCGCCGATCGCCTCGATGCTGGTCGTGACGAAGCCGGTCGTTCCGTCGCCGTTGAGATCCTGCTGCAGCCAAGTCTCGAAGTTCTGGGTGTACCACGAGGAGCCAGGCACGACGGTGCCCTGCGAGAGGAAGTTGCCGTCGCTGTCGATGTTCCACGACAGGTACTGATCGAGGCCGCCGTTCTTCCAGGCGACCTGGTACGTACCGTCGTTCATCCGCTCCGCACCGATCGGCGTCCAGTTCCCGAATTGACCGAGCGTGACCGCCGCTCCGGACATCTTGATCTGCGGGCCGAGCACGTTGCCGATCGGCGAAACGACGTAGGTATTGGCGATCCTGGCCAGCGCCGTCGTTCCAAAGGATTCGATGACGGTCCTCGTCGCGATGCCGCCGGCGCCGTTGAGATCCTGGTTGAAGCCGGGCTCGAGCACCTGAATCGTGGAACTCGCGCCGGCTACTACGCCGGTCTGCGACACCCAGTTGCCGCCGCCATCGACGGTCCACACGATGTATTCGTCGAGGTTGCCGTTCCTCCAGACGGTCAGGAAATTCCCGTTCCAGCCCAGCTCCGCGCCGATCGCCGCCCAGTTCCCGAACTGGCCGACCGTGACTGGCGCTCCGGACATCTTGATCTGCACGCCGAGCGCGCTGCTCGTCGGCGAGAGGACCCAGGTGTTGGCGATCTTGGCCAGCGTCGTCGTTCCGGCGGATTCGATGACGGTCCTGGTTGCAATGCCGCCGCCACCGAGGTCCTGATTGAAGCCGGGCTCGAGCACCTGCAGCTGGGAGCTCGCGCCGGACAGCACGTCGCTCTGCCCGATCCAGTTGCCGGCGTTGTCGACGCTCCACACGATGTACTGATCGGCGGCGCCGTTCTTCCAGACGACCAGATAGTTCCCGAACGGCGACTTCTCCGCGCCGATCGCCGTCCACGAACCGAACTGGCCGAAGGTGACGAGCGCGTTGGACAACTTGAGCTGCGGCCCGTTGCTCGTGCCATGAGCGTAGAGAAAATAGGTGTCGGCGACCTGCTTGAGGTCGGTCCCGCCGAACGCCTCGGTCGTCGTCACGACAAGACCCACCGTGCCGTCGCCGTTGAGATCGCGGCCGAACGTGGGCTCGAGCGACTGCAGCGCATAGTTGGCGCCCGTCAGGACGGGGCCTTGCGACTGGAAGTTTCCGTTGTTGTCGGTGGTCCAGACGATGAACTGGCTGGCGTTGCCGTTCTTCCAGACGATCTGGTAGCCGCCACCGCTCACCACCGAGTCGACCGGCGTCCAGTCGCCGAACTGACCGGCCGTCACCGCCGCGCCGGAAAACCGCGGCATCGGAAAAGGAAGCTCGCTGGTCGTGACCGTCGTGTCGTTGGCGCCCACCGTCGTCCCCAGGGGAATGCCGATGCTGGTCCCGATGACGGTTTTGCCGCGCAGGTCGGGCAGCGCGAAGGTCGTCTGGCCGTTGCCGCCGTAGGTCGTGCCCAGGATCGAGAACAACGCCGTGTTCTGGGCGATCGACAGCAGGGCGCCGTTGCAGAGAGCCCAGCCGCCCGGGACGAAGCTTCCGGCAAAGCTGACAATCTGGCCGAGGAACGGCGTCGTGGAATTCTGGCTGCCGCCTTGGCTCGGGAAGATCCCCTGAATCGCAATGATGTATTCCATCGCCAGCGACGGCTGCTGGTTGTCGAAAGCCGCCGGCGCCGGGCTGTTGGGAGTGTTGGGGACCTGGCTGGCAGTCAGGGTCACATCTTCCTGCCCGACCATCGATCCGATCGGGTCGGTGATCGAGGCGCCGATGATGGTACGGCCGCGCAGGTCGGGAAGCGCGAAGGTGGTCGTGCCGTTGCCGCCGTAGGTCGTCCCCAGGATCGAGAACAGCGCCGTGTTCTGCGCGATCGGCAGCAACCGGCCGTCGCAGATCATGTAGCCGCCGGCTTCGAAGTTGCCGGCGAAGGCCATGATCATGCCGAGCGTGTTGAGCGGATTGCTGCCGCCGCCTTGCGACGGGAACACGCCCGTCGTGGCGATTTCATAGGTGATGCCCAGCGACGGCTGGTGATTGTCGAAGGTCTGGCTCTGGCCGAAGGGATTGAGGTTGTTGGCCGGGGTCTGCCCGTAGTCCAACGTCACCGTCGTCGAGCCGCTCTGCTCGCCGAGCGTTTCGGCATCGAGGCCCAGTCCCTGGCCGGTGCCGACCATGGTGACGCCGTTGAGATTGGGCAGCGCGAAGGTCGTCTGACCGTTGCCGCCATAGTAGGTGCCAACCAGCGAGAAGACGGCGGTGTTCTGGTTGATGGGCAAAAGTTGGCCGCTGGCGCTCGCTCCAGCCGGAACGAAGTTGCCCGCGAAAGTCCCGATCTCTCCGAGGAAGAAGTCCGTCGAGCCGCCGCCTTGCGACGGAAACACGCCGGCCAACGGGAAGTACTGCGTCAGCGCAAGCGACGCCTGCATGTTGTTGAGAGGATTCTGCGCCATGATCGAGCCCTTCTCGTCAGGACTCAGATGGCCGCACGTCGGGTCCGAGCCTCAGTGAAAGATGAACGACCGTGACGCTACCGCCGGCCGGTATCTTCTCCGTATTGCAGCGTCGGGGATTTGTATTATGCGTGTCGAGTCGATTCGCGGACAGGCATTCCACTATTCGTGGGCGGGACATTCAGTCCGGCTGAGAGCCGGCCGCGGCGTCAACGGCTGGAGGGCACTTCGTAGAGCGAGTCCCACGGGGCATCGTTCCTGAGGGTGGCCGAGCGATGGCGGGGCTTGGCGACGAGGACCCAGATGAACGTCAGCAGGGCGAACACGGCGCCGGCAAGGGGGGCATCGGCGACGGCGGCGACGATTGCAAAGAACGCCAGGAGGCTGCCGATCAGCTGAAACATGGGGGTCCCGGTTTGCTCGGTGAGGCGGAGCGGTATTGCCCTCGCCGGACACTTTGCTTGTACGGGGCCGCCGTATCTTCGCCGTATTGCGGGCCGGGAGATTTGTGTCGTCTGTGTCGCGCGGCCTATCCGTGCGCCGCCAGCGGCTTGCCGTCATGCTCGACCGGCTTGGCGTCGATCAGCACAAACGCGACCACGCAGGGCGCATCCGACTTGTTGACCCAGTTGTGGATGGTGCCGCGCTGCACCAGCACGTCGCCGGCACGCAGCGACACGACCTGGTCGTCGAGCTCCATGTCGATCTCGCCCGACAGCACCACGGCATAATCGATGGAATCGGTGCGGTGGTTGCGCGGCGTCACACCCGGCGCGTACTCGATCACACGGAAGACGGTGCCGTTGGCGCGGGTCGTGCCGCTGATCTCCTTGGCGGTGTCCTTGAGTTCGTCATTGTCGACCGGGAAGCCTGCCGTCGACCAGATGTTGGCGATGGTGGCGCCCGGCCGGAACGACACCACGTCGCGCGAAACCTCGTCGATGGCGACGACGGCCTTGCCCTTGTCGTCGTGACTCGTGACCACCCGCCTGATTTTCATGACGTCTCCTGTTTCGGTCCCAGCATGCCCGCGTCCTTGAGCGCCGCGATGCCGGCGGCATCGTAGCCGATCCCGGCCAGCACGGCGTCATTGTGCTGGCCGACCTCCGGCGGGTCCGAGGTGAGCGGCGGACGCCAGCCCAGCATCTGGAACGGCAGCAACGGCAGGCGCGTCTTCACCCCGCCCGGGAGGGTGGTCGGCGCGAGCGAGCCGTTGGCCAGGAGATGGGGATGGTCGAACAGGTCCTGCGGCCGCGCCACGGGGGCGAACGAGATGTCGGCCTCGAGGCATTTCTGCTCGAGCTCGTCCTTGCTGAAGCCCTTGAAGATCTCGGCGACCTTGGGCACCAGCCAGGGGCGTGCCTCGATACGCTGGTTGTTCGTTGCCAGCTTGGGATCGGCGGCAAGGTCCTTCTGGCCGAAGAACTCGCAGAAACGCTTCCATTGGCCGTCGCTGGTGATGCCGATGAATATCTGCTGGCCGTCGCTGGTGTTGAAGATCTCGTAGATCGCCCACGAGCTCACGCGCTCGGGCATCGGCGGCGGCGGCGCGCCGTTCATGGCAGTGATGGCAAGATGCTGGCCCATCAGGAAGACCACCGATTCGAACAGCGCGCTCTCGACCAGCCCGCCCTTGCCGGTACGGTCGCGCTGCTGCAGCGCCAGCACCGTGCCGAAGGCGCCGAACAGGCCGCCCAGGATGTCGACCACCGAGGTGCCGGCGCGCAGCGGCCGGCCCGACGGGCCGGTCATGTAGGCCAGCCCGCCCATCATCTGCACGACCTCGTCCAGCGCCGGGCGCTTTTCGTAGGGCCCGGGCAGGAAGCCCTTCAACGCGCAATAGACCAGTCGCGGATTGATCTTCTCCAGGTGCTCGGGCCCCAGCCCGCGCTTGCTCATCGAGCCCGGCGCGAAATTCTCGATCAGCACGTCGGCCGACTGGAGCAGCTTCACCAGCACTTCCCTGCCCTGCGGCGCATCGGCGTCGAGGGCGAGGCTCTGCTTGTTGCGATTGAAGTAGCCGAAGAAGCCGCCGCCGAAGCCCTTCAGCTTGCGGGTGCGATCGCCGTCGACCGGCTCGACCTTGATCACCTCGGCGCCGAGATCGGCCAGGATCATGCCGCAGGACGGCCCGAGGATGGTGTGCGTGAGCTCGACGACGCGGACGCCTTTGAGGGGCGGGGTGATGGAGGTCATGTTGACCTCAATAGCGCGCTTGCGTCGGGGCGCTCAACCCTTGCCAATCCTGTATATGATGATAATATACATGCAATGCTGGACCTGGATCAGATCGAAGGGTTCGAGTGGGACGAAGGCAATGCGCGCAAGAGCGCCGAAAAGCACCAGGTCAGCCAGAGCGAGGCTGAGCAAATATTCTTCAATGATCCGTTGCTGATCAGCGAGGATGTCGGCCACAGCACGCGAGAACTCCGACTGCACGCCTTGGGGCGAACGGACGCCGGACGCCTGCTTCATGTCACATTTACGCTACGCCACGACAACAAGCTGATCAGGGTTATTTCCGCAAGGCCCATGCATCGCAGAGAGCGGGTACGCTATGAGCAAGAATCCTAAGACTGTTCCCAAGTTCCGAAGCGAGGCTGAAGAGCGCCGCTTCTGGGAAACCCACGATTCCAGCGACTATGTCGACTGGGCCAAGGCCAAACGCGTGCACCTGCCGAATCTCAAGCCATCGACGACTTCCATTTCCTTGCGACTACCGGTGACGCTCCTGGATCGCATCAAGGTGGCCGCCAACAAGCGCGACGTCCCCTACCAGTCGTTGATCAAGACTTGGCTCGCCGAAAAGACAGATGAGAAGGCCTCCTCAAGATGAGGCGAACCACGTCTCGATATCCTTGGTGAGCGGCAAGCCGGCGGCCTCGCCCAGCACCTGATGACCCATGCCGGCGCCGACCAGGAAGGCCTCATGGTGCGGCACGGCGTTGCTCTTCAGCATCGTCCGGATGGCCTTGCCGTCGTGGCCCCAGCCCATCGCCTCGACCTTGCCGTCGAAGGCGCGATTGAGGGTCGCCAGGAACTCGGCGCGCTCCTCCTCGGACATGGCCGGCACGGCGTCGATGTCGCCCAGCACGAACAGCCGGCCGCGGAATTTCGCCAAAAGGTCGGCGACCGAGTTGCGCGGCTCGACGATGATCTCGCGGTTGGGCCCCCGGCGCACGCGGGCGGCCAGAGACAGGGGGATCACGGCGGCGCCGAGATGGGCGCCCGAATCCATGATCGCCGCGGTCAGTTCCCGGTAGGTGATGCCGAGCCGCTCAGCCCGCTTCACGCGCATCATCGCCACTTCGGGCTTGGGGGTTTTCCAGGCCTTGGCGGTGGCGCGGCGCCACACCCAGGCCTCCCACGACATGTCGAAGGTCGGCCCATTGTTGTGGCCGATGCCCGGCCTGCGCAGCAGGGCCTCGACATTGGCATGCCGGAGCCCTAGACGGTCGAAACGATCACCCATAACGGTATTCTAGCTCCGTTTTCGGGGCTGTGCAGGCAAGAGGGGTGCCAAAGTGGACGATTTCCAGGTCGATGTACTGGTGGTGGGTGCGGGAAACGCGGCGGCCTGTGCGGCCCTTGCGGCACGCGAAACGGGCGCCTCGGTCGCCATGCTCGAGGCCGCTCCCGAGGAGGAGCGCGGCGGCAACAGCACCTATACCGCGGGCGCCATGCGCGTGGTCTTCCACGGCGTCGACGACCTGGTGCAGCTCTACGACCTCACCGAGGATGAAAAGCGCGACGTCGACTTCGGCAAATACACCGCCGACGAGTTCCTCGACGACATGGGCCGCGTGACCAACTACCGCTGCGACCCCGAGCTCACCGACATCCTGATCGGCAGAAGCTTCGAGACGCTGAAGTGGATGCGCACCAAGGGCGTGCGCTTCCAGCCGTCCTACGGCCGCCAGGCCTTCAAGGTGAACGGCAAGTACAAGTTCTGGGGCGGCCTCGCCGTCGAGGCGTGGGGCGGCGGCCCGGGCCTGGTCGACCTCGAGCACAAGGCCGCGGTCAAGGCCGGCATCCCCATCCATTATCAGACGGCGGCGGTCTCGCTGATCGAGGAGGACGGCGTCGTGCGCGGCGTCATCGCCCGCCACAAGGGCCGCAAGGTCCGCATCGGCGCCAAGGCGGTCGTGCTGGCCTGCGGCGGCTTCGAGAGCAACGCCGAGATGCGCACGCGCTATCTCGGGCCGACCTGGGATCTCGCCAAGGTGCGCGGCACGCGCTTCAACACCGGCGCCGGCATCAACATGGCGCTGGCGATCGGCGCCAAGGCGCACGGCAACTGGTCGGGCGGCCACGCCGTCGGCTGGGACATGAACGCGCCCGAGTTCGGCGACCTCGAGGTCGGCGACAACTTCCAGAAGCACTCCTACCCGCTCGGCATCATGGTGAACGCCAACGGCGTGCGCTTCGTCGACGAGGGTGCGGACTTCCGCAACTACACCTACGCCAAGTACGGCGCGGTGATCCTCTCCCAGCCGCAGCAGTTCGCGTGGCAGATCTTCGATTCCAAGGTGCTCGACCGCCTGCGCGACGAGTACCGCATCAAGCGTATGACCAAGGTGCGCGCCGACACGATCGAGGAGCTGGCGAAGAAGCTCGAAGGCGTGAACGAGGAGCAGTTCCTCAAGACCATCAAGGAATGGAACGCCGCGGTGATGACCGAGGTGCCGTTCAATCCCGCGGTGAAGGACGGACGCTCGACGCGCGGGCTCGCCGTGCCGAAGAGCCACTGGGCCAACACGATCGACCAGCCGCCGTTCGAGGCCTATGCCGTGACCTGCGGCCTCACCTTCACCTTCGGCGGCCTCAAGATCACCAACCAGGGCGAGGTCGAGAGCACCGACGGCCCGCCGATCCCCGGCCTGTTCGCCGCGGGCGAGCTGGTGGGCGGTCTGTTCTATCACAACTACCCGGGCGGCACGGGCCTGGTGTCGGGCGCGGTGCTGGGCAAGCTGGCGGGCGACGGCGCCGGACGGTACGTTCAGGGCAAGAACTAGGAGGCAATGCCAATGACCCGCATCACCCGCCGCCACGCGATGGCCTTCGGCTCGAGCGCTTTGCTCCTGCCCTCCGCCTTGCGTGCCCAGGCGACATGGCCCAACGGGCCGGTGACCTTCGTGGTCGGCTATGCTGCGGGCGGCGGCGCCGACATCAACGCGCGCGAGCTCGCCAACATCGAATCGCCGATGATCGGCGCGCAGATCGTGGTCGACAACAAGGGCGGCGCCGCCGGCAGCGTCGGCGCGCGCGTGGTAGCCTCGGCCAAGCCCGACGGCCAGACGCTGTTCTACGCCGTCGGCACCAATGTCATCATCAATCCCTGGGTGCAGAAGGGCATGATCGACACGCTGGCGACGCTGGCGCCGATCTGCCAGACCACGTCGTACCAGTACGTGCTGGCGATCAACCCCAAGGTCGCCGCCAACACCGCCGCCGAGCTGGTAGCGCTGGCCAAGAAGGACCCCGAGAAACTCACCTATTCGTCGTCGGGCGTGGGCGGCAACAACCACCTCGCCGGCGCGCTGTTCGCCGACGCAGCCGGCATCAAGCTGACGCACGTGCCGTACAAGGGCACGGGCCCGGCGCTGGCCGACGTGATCAGCGGCGTCATCACCATGAACTTCTCCTCGCTGCCGCCGGCCGTCGGCCAGGTGAAGGCGGGCAACCTCAAGGCGCTGGCGGTGACCGGCGAAAAGCGCATCAAGTCCCTGCCCGACGTGCCGACGCTCAAGGAACAGGGCATCGACGTGGTGGTGAACGGCTGGCACGGCCTGTTCGCGCCGGCCAAGACGCCCGACGCCGTCCTCGACAAGATCGAGAAGGACACCAAGGCGGCGATGAAGGATCCCAAGTGGGAAGAAGCGCTGGCCAAGGACGGCCTGGAGTTGCCACCCGACCGCACGCGCGCGCAGTTCGCCAAGTTCGTGGCCGACGAGCACAAGTTCTGGGGCGCGAAGCTCAAGGAGCTCAAGATCGAGATGGAGTGACCGCGGATTGATGAGGTCCGCTTTCCGCCAGCGCGCACGGAGGCTCATGGGCTAAGCGAAGCCCATGACCGAGAAACACTACGGCATCGTCAGTCCCGCAAACCAGGCCAACCTGGGCGGGTTGGAATTCGTCCAGGGGCTGGTGAGCGGCGCGCTGCCGCTCAACAGCATGGCCCGCACGCTGGGCTACGACATCGTCGAAGCCGCTCCCGGCAAGGTCGTCGTCACCGCCACGCCGACCGTCACGCTGCTCAACCCCGCGGGCACCGTCCATGGCGGCTTCGCCGCGACGCTGCTCGACAGCTGCATGGGCCTCGCCGTCTGGTCGGCGACCGACAAGGGCTTCGGATCGACGACCTTGGAATTCAAGATCTCCTTCTTGCGGCCCGTCACACCAGACACCGGCCTCGTGAGGGCCGAGGGCAGCGTGCTCGCAGTAGGCCGCCGCGTCGGCACGGCCGAGGGACGCCTGACCGACGTCAAGGGCCGGCTGCTGGTGCACGCGACAACGACCTGCCTGATCTTCGAACGCTAGTCCTTGCAGGAAAGCACGCCGTACTCACGCCTGCCGACGACCGGCTCGTTGCTGACGGCGCCGTTGCGGGTCGTGTCGTTCCAGGCTTTAAACAACGGGCTGTCGAGCGAGCGCGAATCGAAGAACACGCAGGCGTTCTTCGCGCCCAAGACCCTGGCGATCCAGGCTTCGCGGTCGGCCTTCGTCCAGACGAGGCTGCGCGGCGAGGTGATGCCCGATATCGAGCGGAAGCCGCCGAAGAAATAGAGCAGATCGGCATCGTTCATCGGATCGTCGGGCGTGGGCAGCACCAGCTCGACGGGACGCCCCTTCAGCTTGTCGTGCAGCAGCCGCGCGAGCTCTTCCAGCTCGGCGAAGGATGGCGTGTTGCGGAACGCCGCCTGGTAGCGCGGGATTGGCGAGTAGCGCGAAGCAGCATCGAGCGGCTGGCCTTCGGCGGCGCGCAAGGCGCGATAGATCTCGCGGGCTGCCATCGACTCCTTCCAGGCGGTGCCGGCGGCCTCGGCGTGGCGGACGAGATCCGATCGGCCGACGATCGCGGCTTCGGCAATCAGCACAACCGACAGAAGGAGCGTCAGGCCGCGGCCCAGGCCCGGCCGCAGGCAGCGCCAGGCGAAGACCGGCAAAGCCAGCAGGAACAACGGCAAAAGAAACGACGGTCCCTCGAGATGCGAGAGATCGGAACGCAGCAAGGCGAAGAGATGCAGCACATAGGCGCCGACGGCCACACCGGCGAACTTCCACGCGAACTGCCGCTGCTCCCCGCTCGCCGACCGCCATGACCGGCCGAGATAGCCGGCCAGCAGGCCGATCACGACCATGAGCAGGACGGCAAAGCCATAGACCTGCAGCACCGGACGCAAGTTGCCGTGCGTCTTGAGCGACTCCTCCCACCAGCCGTTCACGACCTCGAGGGTCAAGGTCAGGCCGATATTGTCCGACCAGACGGAGTTGGACACGCCCGCCATCACCAGCGCCGACTGCGCGCCGGCACGCTGCAGGACGTCGAGCGTATGGCCGATGCCGATCGTGCCGGCGATCAACAGCACGAAGACCATCGCACCGCTGGCGACGAACAGCCCGGCGAACCGCGCCAGGCTCGCCAGGGACTGGCCGCACACGGGCCCATAGAGCGCAAGCGAGAAGATCAGCACCAGCAGGCCGCCCGAAAGATTCTCCTGGCTCATGAAGCCGCCGGCGCCCCAGATCACGCCGGCCGCCACCGGCGCGATCCACGACACGCCCGGTCCGGCAGCCAGCAGCCAGCGCGCCAGCAGCAACGCCAGGAGCGGCACGGCGAGCCAGCGCGTCAGGATCGCCCAGCCGGCGAGGTCGAGCACGGCAGCCGGACTCGGCCACAACACCCAGCCCACCAGGCCGGCCACGGCCCAGCCCAGTCCAAGCACCTGCTGCACGATCACGAAGAAGACGACGATGCACAGGACGTCGACCAGCAGGACGCCGGCATAGAAGCCGTGATTGCTGAAGCCGAATGCCTTGGTGAGAGCATACGCCGTGAGCTGGTTGCCGAGCCCGTACTGCGTCTGCGCCTCGACATAGGGTGTCGCGCCGAGACGGATCTGCTCCAGGGCGCCGAGATGCACCAGCGAGTGATACTCGTAGAACCGCGCCAGCGACTCCTCACGCAAAGCGTCGGCACCCAGCCAGCAGTAAGCCAACACCGCCACGACAACGGCGCCGGCCAGGCGTGCCAGCCACGAACGGCGCGGCATCGCCGGCGCCTCGCGTCCTCCATAGGCCGGCGCGAAGAACAGCTCCACCATCGCCCGGTGAAAGAGGACGAAGGCGACGATCACCAGATAGGCGAAGATCACCTGCCGCTTGTCGAGCAGGCCCCACACCACGACCACGTCGTCGCGCGTGATGCCGGTCCTGGTCAGCGCCAGCCAGGCGTAGCCGCCGGCGGCGCCGATGATGCCGGCGCAATAGAGCAGCACGGCGAAGAGACTAGGCGTGCCGCCCGGTCTAATCGCCAGCCCGGCATCGCGGGCGAAATGACCGATCGCATCGTCGAGGCCGAACGGTGCAGTCCGCGCAACGGCATGGATGAGGATCAGCGCTGCGACAGTCGTCGGCATCGCCAGCAGGAGGAACGTCAGCCTTGCGGGGAAGACCGCGGCTTCGACGATCAGCAGCGCCGCCGCCGCGAGCGATAGGAGGCCGCACAGGTAGAAGTTGCTCGCCGGCCCCTGCAAGGTCCAACGCAGGCGCCGCAACATCCCGGGCGCCACTAGCGCACCCTTCCCAGGACGGACGAGCGGCCCCAGATCAGGCGGTTCGAGACCACGAACCGCCAGATGACGTCGATGACCAGCCCGGTCGTGGCGGCGATGAAGGCATGGCCGTGCAGCTGCAGATAGGCGATCTGGGCGGTGCTGACATTGGCCACGATGCCGATCGAGGCGATCAGGCTGTAGAGCAGCAGGCCCTTGTAGAAGGCGCCGCCGCGCAGCCGGTCGTTCGAGTAGGTGAGCACGTTGTTGATCGTGAAGTTGAACACCATCGCGACGACGGTGGCGATCGCCTGCGAGAGCCAGAACACGGCGCCGAGATCCATGCAGGCATAGAGGATGCTGAAATGGAAGATCGAGCCGATCAGCCCGACTCCGACGAAGCTGATCAGGCGCGGCGGCAGCATGCCGCGCGAGAGCTTCGAGGCGATGTCGCAGGCCAGCAGCCACAGCACGTAGAGGTCGAGCTTCGATTCGCCGTGCCGGCGGCGCTGGAACTCGAAGGGCAGCTCGCGGATCGTCACGCGGCGATTGTGATAGACCAGGTCGAAGAAGACCTTGAAGCCGTCGGCCTGCATCTGCGGGATGGAGTTGAGGAACAGCCGGCGCGAGGTCGCGAAGAAGCCGGTCAGCGGATCACTGAGCTCGGTGCCGAGGAAGCGGTTGGTCAGCCGGTTGCCCCAGTCGGAAAGAAGCCGCCGCCGTTGGGACAGGCCCTTCTCCGCGTCACCTTCCAGGAAGCGCGAGCCCGAGACGATGTCGTGCCCGGCCTGCAGCGCTTCCAGCATCCTGGGGATCAACGCCGGCTCGTGCTGCAGGTCGCCGTCCATGACGACGATCACCTCGCCGTGGGCGGCCTGCACGCCCCAATGGACCGCCGAGGCGAGGCCGCGCTCCTGGACGCGCTGGATGCACCGGACATTGTCGTGCCCCCGCGCCAGCGCGCGCACCGCATCGGCCGTGCCGTCGGGCGAGTCGTCGTCGACGACCACGAGCTCCCAGGCGCGCCCGGCCAGCGCCTGCGCCAGGCCGTCATAGATCATGGGGACGTTGCCCGCCTCGTTGTAGGTCGGCACGACGACCGAAACCTCTGCCACCGTCATGGCCGGGCGACCGCGACCAGGAGGTTGCCGCAGCCGAGGTGGCCGACGCTGCGCTCGACGGCATCGAGCCATTGCGCCGGATGCCGGCCGAGCACGGCGGCGAAGGGCGCGAGGCCGACGGCCGTGCCGACCTCGACCCTGGCATAGCCGGCCTGGGCAAGGTCGGCGGCGAGCCGCCCTCGCCCGTACTTGTTGATGTGCTGCTGCTCGTAGCTGACGCGCGAGACGCGGTTCACGCCCCATTCGATCAATGGCCACAGCGAGCGGTAGTTGGGAGTCGTCACGACCAGGCGGCCGTTGGACGACAGCAGCCCGCGCGCGTCGGCAAGCAGGCGGCGGGCGTCGGCCGGCGGCAGATGTTCCAGAAGCTCGATCATGGTGATGGCGTCGAAGCGCTCACCGAGCTCGGCGAGGCCCTGGGTCGAAAAGCGATGCTCGGCCGTCCCATAGCGCCGCTTCGCGTAATCGATCTGCGAGGCGCTGAAGTCGACGCCCAGGCACTCGACGCCGCCGAGGTAGTTGCCGATGAAGGTGCCGGGCCCGCAGCCGACGTCCAGGAGCTTGCCGACGCCGTCCAGACGGCTGGCGACGGCGCGGAACTTCAGGTCGTGCCAGAAGAACCGTACGCCCGCCTTGCGCTGATGGATCTCGTCATAAAAGCCCGCCGGGATGTCTCTGTCGTAGTCGTAGCCTGGGGTCGCCATCGCCTCTTCTCGGGCCATGGCGACCATCCTACACGGATTTTGTGCTCAGCGCTTCGGCACCATGCAGAAACCCTGCGCCTCGATGCCGAGCGGCGGATTGAACTTCGAGCGGAAGTTCTCCATGGCGATGGCCGCCGTCAGCTCGACGATCTGGCCCTCGGTGAAGTGCTTCTTCAGCTCTGAAAACAGCGCGTCGTCGACCTTCTGGCCGGTCGTTGTGATGCGCTCTGCATATTCAAGCGCCGCCCGCTCCATGGGGCTGAAGAGCTTGCTGGTGCGCCAGTCGAGCACCTCGGCCAGCTTCTCCGAACCGCCTTCATGTTCCGTCGCACGGACGGAATTGATGTCAATTCAAAACGGGCAGCCGTTGATCGTGGCAACGCGGACGTAGACCAGCGGCAGCAGCGCCTTGGGCAAGAGCCCCGACTGCTCGATCGACTGGCCGAGGATGGCGGCGGCACGCAGGATCGGCGGGCAATGCGCCATCACCTTCGCGGGATTGAGCACGCCGCCGTAGATCTCGCGCTGCCGATCGAAACTGGCCTTCAGGATCGGATCGCCGCCGTCCTCTTCGATTTCGCTGACGCGGGGCACTGCTCTCCTCCTTCACTGGGGGACGCCACCCTAGCCATGCAGGATGTGCGAGGGCGACCGAACTTTTCTCATGCCCCTCCATAGGGGAACACCGCTACGATCCAGGCAACAAAGGGAAACGTACATGACACGGGCAAGCGGCTCGGCCCATGGCTGGGTGATCGTCGCAGCGGGTGCGCTGATGACCTGCGTCAGCATGGGCGCGATGTTCTCGCTGGCGGTCTTCCTGCAACCGGTCTCGGTCGATACCGGCTGGTCGCGCACCGGCATCTCGACGGCCATGACCATCGACTTCCTGGCGATGGGCTTTGCCGCCTTCGCCTGGGGCGCGATCAGCGACCGCTTCGGCCCGCGCATCGTCGTGCTGTCGGGCAGCCTGATGTTGGGGCTGGGCCTGGTGCTGGCCAGCCGCGCCACCAACCTGATCGAGTTCCAGCTGGTGTTCGGCCTCCTCGTCGGCACGGCGGCGGGCGCCTTCTACGCGCCGATGATGGCGCTGGCTTCGAGCTGGATCGAGAACAACCGCAGCCTCGCCGTCGCCCTGGTGTCGGCCGGCGCCGGCACGGCGCCGCTCACCGTGGCGCCCTTCGCGCGCTGGCTGCTCGACAACTACGACTGGCGGCCGTCGATGCTGGTGGTGGGCATCGCCGCCTGGATCCTGCTGATCCCCGCCGCCTTCCTGGTGCGCCGCCCACCGGTTGTACTCGAGACGAACCCGCCGGCGCCGGGCGTCGCCACCCCGGTCGCGGCGGTCGTCGCGACACGCATGAGCGCGGCCGAGGCGTTGCGCACGCCGCAGTTCGTCGTCCTGGCGCTGGCCCATTTCGCCTGCTGCGCCGCCCATTCCGGGCCGATCTTCCACATGGTGACCTACGCCATCGGCTGCGGCCTGCCGGCGATGGTGGCGGTCAGCGTCTACAGCCTGGCCGGCCTCTCGGGCCTGGGCGGCCGCCTGCTGCTCGGCGTGCTGGCCGATCGGCTCGGCGCCAAGCCGGTGCTGGTCGGCGGGCTGATGGTGCAGGCGATGGGCGCCGGCGCCTATCTGTTCGCCCGCGAGCTCGGCGAGCTCTATGCGCTGTCGGTCGTGTTCGGCATCGCCTATGGCGGCGTGATGCCGCTCTACGCCATCCTGGCGCGCGACTATTTCGGCCCACACATCATGGGCACGGTGTTCGGCGCGATCTCGGCCATGGCGAGCCTCGGCATGGCGTTCGGGCCATGGGCCGGCGGCTGGGTGTTCGACACCTATGCGAGCTACACGTGGCTCTATATCGGCTCGTTCACCGTGGGCCTCGCGGCGGTGGCGGTGGCGCTGACCTTCAAGCCGGCGCCCCGTGTCGCGAAGGCCACTGTGGCGGCGTGATCGTCCATTCGATGCCGAGCGCGACCTACACGCTGTTCGAGCAGGCCATGCGGCAGCGCAAGCAGGTCGTCTGCCTCTACGGCGGCCACCGGCGCGAGCTCTGCCCGATCATCCTGGGCCATAAGAAGAGCGGCGAGGAAGCCGCGCTGACCTTCCAGTTCGCCGGCGAAAGCAGCAGCCGGCTGCCGCCCGGCGGCCAGTGGCGATGTCTACTGCTGTCCGGCGCCAGCGACGTCGAGCTTCGCGACGGACCATGGCGCGCCGGGGCCAGCCACGAACAGCCGCAATCCTGCGTCGACATCGTCGATCTCGATGTCAATCCGAAGAGCCCCTATGCGCCACGAAGAAGAGGGCCTTGACGCAGGGCTGGCTGAACGGAAAATTCAGCCTCGGGGGAGGAGCATCGACCCATGCGTATTCGGATAGTGACGACGATAGGATTGGGCTTGGTCTTGGCTGGTTGCCAGGGCCCTTGGATCAATGGGGTGCCCGTCTATGGCAGAGACGTGCCCGTCGCCGGCCAGTCCGCCAGTGCGATCTGCGCCGGCTACGGCATCCGTACCGACACGCCGACTTACGCCACCTGCGTCGCCTACCAGGAGGCCCGGGCGCAGACCTATCCGACCCAGTCGGCTCCGCCCTATCGGCTGGACCAGTACAACAACAGGGTCGACTCCGAGGGCTATCGCGTCGACAGCACGGGCCACCGCATGTCCGTGCAGAGCCCCTATATTCGCCCTTAGGGACAAGCCTCGGGAACGACTGTCACTCCGCCCGCGGCAATCACCGCGCACCACGCGCGTGACGTTGATGGCCAGTGAGCCGCCGAGGTAGAGGCCCTCGTGCTCGACCAGGTCGAAGACGCAGGGAATTGCCTCGGCATCGGGAATGAGATAGGCGCTCCCAGTTCGACAAGAAGCACGTCAATGCCCGGGCCTGCCGATCACTCGAGCGGGTCCGCCGAAGCATGAGGGAGCACGACAAAAGGCACGCCGAGCTGTGCGCTTCCAGCCGACTGCGGATCTCGCAGTCGCGTTCGCTGCTCGAGCAATCGGTGCCTGTTCGCCCGCGCTGGCTTGTCGGGCTGGGCCTGTTTGCGGCTTAGCGGCTTGCCGAGACCTCGGTCAGAGCAACGGCCCCATCATGGCAATCGTATTGTTCCAAAGGCGCTTCCGGATTGGCCAGGCCGCTACCCCTTCCTGGCTAACGGGCTGCGAGCGGGCAAGATACTCCTGCTGCCTGCGACGAACCTCGCCCGTCAGAGCGCGATCATAGAACAGGATGTTGTTCTCGTAGTTGAGGTCAAAGCTGCGGCGGTCCATGTTGGCCGAGCCGATGAGCGTCAGTTCGCCGTCGATCGTCAGCGACTTGGTGTGCAGCAGGCCGCCTTCGTACTCGTAGACCTTGACGCCGGCACGCAGGAGGTCGGCGTAGTAGCTGCGGCTGGCCGCGCGCACGATCCACGAATCGTTGCGCGCAGGAAAGATGATCGTCGTGTCGACGCCGCGCCAGGCCGTCGTGCACAAGGCGTTCAACAGGGCGTCGTTCGGCACGAAGTACGGCGTGGACACGACAAGCTCGTTTCGGGCCGCGAACATCACGCCTTCGAACATCTCGGGCATCGCCGAGGCACGGACCGTCGGTCCGGTTCCGACCACCTGAGCGGGAATCCCGGCGGTGCCGCAGGGGGCCAGCGGCCGCTCGAAGCAATCGGCGAGGTCGTCGGCCACATACGTCATCCAGTCGCTGGCAAACAGGTACTGGTTCTGGCGCGCGATCGGCCCCTCGAAACGGATGACGGCGTCGACCCAGGGCGCGAACCTTGCTTTGACCCGGAACTCGGGATCGGCGCAGTTCTGGCTGCCGCAGTAGGTGATGCGATCGTCGATGACGACGATCTTGCGGTGGTTGCGAAGGTCGATGCGTCCCACGAAGGGTCGCAGCAGAGGACTGCCGATCGGCAACCCGGCAGCCACGCGCACGCCGGCGTCCCGCATGGCCTGCCAGTGGGGCGACCGGATCATCGCCCGTGAGCCGAGATCGTCGGCCATGGCGCGGCAGGTGACGCCTCGGGCCGCTGCCCGCTTCAGGGCTTCGACGATCTTGCAGCCGTTGGTGTCGGGCAGCCAGATGTAGAAGAGCAGATGGACGTGGTCGGCGGCAGCGTCGATGTCGGCCGCCATGGCGTCGATCGCGGCATTCGAATCCGCCATCAGCGAACCCTTGTTGCCTGCGACCGGTTCGAAGCCGGTGATCGACTGCCCGAGACGGAAGACGTGGCGGTAGCGTTCGGGCACGACTGGGTCGGCGCCGTCGGAGCCGCGAAAGCAGGCACTGTCGGTCGTCGGCAGGCGCGCCAGCGCCGCCTGCAGCCGCGCGACACGGCGCCGCCCGATATTGGTCTCGCCGAGCAGCAGGTAGGCGAGAGTGCCGGCGAACGGCAGGGACGCCACGACCACGAGCCAGGCAAGGCGCGAGGCAGGATCGCGGTGTGGCCGCAGCAGGATCCGTGCGAACACGGCTATCATGAGTAGCGTATGCGTCAGGAACGCGATCAGGGGGGAGTATCCAAGCAAGTCGAGCGATCCGGCAGCAAGAGTAGCGTTTGTCACGCTACTACGAGAGCGCGACACCCGCTGCCATGCATTTTCGGTCGATCTCTCGCTTCCATGCGCCTCAAGATCGCCCAGAACAGAGACGATGGAGATGGGATCGCGACAGTATGGATGGAAAAGGCCTGCCGAAATGGCAATTGTGATGCGAAGCCAGGCAGAAAAGCTGTTCCCGTGGACCGCGTCCTGGGCACAGGCGCGGCGCCTGTTCCTCATGCAGAGACGCCTGCGCTCCAACGAACTGTTTCAGATCGTCGTTTGCGCCGCGTTCGGCGTGGTCGTGGGCGCGCTCGTCGCCGGTGTGCACTGGCTGGTCGATTTTCTTCATCAGACGGGGTTTCGTCTGGCCGTCGATCACAGCCTCAGCACCGGCATCGGCGTCGGCCCGCAGCGTATCCTCATCGTTCCGCTCATCGGCGGTCTCGTGCTCGGCCTCTCCGCGCTCGTCGTCCGGCGCTTTCGCTCGAACGACGTCGTCGACCCCATTGAAGCCAACGCCTTGCATGGCGGGCGCATGTCGTTGACCGACAGCCTTCGCTTACTTGTGGCGACGATCGTTTCGAACGCGTCGGGCGTCGCTATAGGCATGGAGGCCGGCTACGTCCAGCTCGGCGCCGGCATCCTCTCGAAAGTCGGGCGGTCTTTCAGGCTGCGCCGCTCCGACCAGCGTATCTTCGTGGCCGCCGGCGCCGCCGCGGCCATCGCTGCCGCCTTCAACGCGCCGCTGGCCGGGGCGTTCTACGGCTACGAGCTTATCCTCGGGAGCTACGCCGTGCGGCCGCTGGCACCGGTGGCAGCCGCGGCGCTCGCCGGCACGATGACATTGCGCGCGCTGATGGATCCGGCCCCCTTGTTTAGCGTCGGATACATCTACTCCTTCAGCCAATG
Organism: Reyranella sp.; assembly: GCA_019750135.1. Taxonomy (GTDB): domain Bacteria; phylum Pseudomonadota; class Alphaproteobacteria; order Reyranellales; family Reyranellaceae; genus Reyranella. The sequence continues at coordinate 160,810 of JAIEOV010000048.1, forward strand.
GCTCTATCTGGTGTTCGCCCTGCTCGGCATCCTGGCGGCCGGCTTCAGCGTGCTGGCCATGCAGGCGGTGACCTGGGCCGAGCGCGGGCTGCGCCGGCTGCCCTTGCCACAGTGGCTTCGGCCAGCGGTGGGTGGCGTCCTCGTGAGCGCCATCGCCCTGGTCGTGCCGCAAGTCCTGGGCAGCGGGCACGGCGCCATCCAGCTCGTGTTCGACAACAGCTTCACCTTGCCCATGCTGCTTCTCCTGCTGGTCGCCAAACTGCTGGCTTCGGCGCTCACGCTGGGCGCCGGCTTTCGCGGCGGCATGTTCAGCACCTCGCTCTTCCTCGGCTGCCTGTTCGGCGCGGTTTTCGCCGACCTTATTTCGTATGTGGCGCCCCACCTCGTCGAGCAGCATGCGACGCTCATGATGGTCGGCATGGGCTCGGTGGCGGCGGCGGTGATCGGCGCCCCGCTCACCATGATGTTCCTCGTGCTGGAGGGTACCGGCAACTTCCCATTGACCGTGGGGGTGATGGTGGGCGTGGTGTTCGCCTCGACCATCGTGCGGCTCACCTTCGGCTATTCGTTCTCGACCTGGCGCTTCCATCAGCGCGGCCTCGGCATCCGCAGCCCGCACGATGTCGGATGGCTCGCCGACCTCACGGTCGGACGCCTCATGCGCGCGGATGCCAAGATCGTACCAAGTGCGATGTCGATCGACGCGGTGCGCGAGAAATTCCCCCTCGGCAGCGCGAAGCGCGCGTTCGTCATTACCGAGACCGGCGCCTTTGCGGGAACCCTCGACATTGCCGCCATTCACGACGCCGAGACCACCGATGGGCTCGACGGCAAGCGGGCGGGTGATTTCGCCTCGGATCCCGATCTCTTCCTGTTGCCCAGCGACAACGTCCGCGCCGCGCTCGCGCGCTTCGAGGAGCAGGAAGTGGAGACGCTCCCGGTCCTGGCCTCCGGCGGCGACCGTGCGGTGATCGGCTACCTGACGGAGCAGTATGCCCTGCGGCACTACAACCAGGAGCTCGAGCGCCGGCGCACGGCCGATCTCGGCGAGCGCGACCTGTTCTCGATCTCCGAGCCGCGGCGGTAACTCAGAAGCTCAGCAGCTTGGCCTGCACGACGCTTTCGAGCTTGGCGATCTTGCCCATGAGGTCGGGCGAGATCGGCTGGTCGACCTGCACCAGCGCGATCGCCGAGCCGCCGGGGGCGTCGCGGCCGAGATGGAAGGTCGCGATATTGACCTTGCTCTCGCCCAGCAGCGTGCCGAGCCGGCCGATGAAGCCCGGCTTGTCGTCGTTGGTGATGTAGAGCATGTGCGGGGCGAACTCGGCCTCGATCTCGATGCCCTTGATGTCGACGATGCGCGGATGCTTGCCGCCGAACAGCGTGCCGGTGACGGCGCGGGTGTACTTGTCGGCGGTGACGGTGAGCCGGATCATCGAATGGTAGTCGCCGGCGCGCTCGTGCTTGACCTCGGCCATCTCGACGCCGCGCTCGCGGGCGATGACGGGCGCGTTCACCATGTTCACCGAGGTGAGCTGCGGACGCAGCACCCCCATCAGCGCCACCTGGCTCAGAGGCTTGACGTTGAGGTTGGCGACGTCGCCCTCGTACTCGATCGACACCGCCTTGATGTCGGTGTCGGTGAGTTGGCCCGCGAACGAGCCCAGCTTCTCGGCGAGGTCGAGATAGGGCGCGAGACGGGGTGCCTCCTCGGCCGTGACGTTGGGCATGTTGAGCGAGTTCACGATGGCGCCGGTCAGCAGGTAGTCGGCCATCTGCTCGGCGACCTGCAGGGCCACGTTCTCCTGCGCCTCCAGGGTCGAGGCGCCGAGATGCGGCGTGCTGACGAGGTTGGGGGCGCCGAACAGGACGTTCTCCTTGGCCGGCTCCTCGGTGAAGACGTCGAAGCCCGCGCCGGCGATATGGCCGCTGACCAGCAGGTCGCGCACCGCCAGCTCGTCGACCAGCCCGCCGCGGGCGCAGTTGATGATGCGCACGCCCTTCTTGGTCTTCATCAGGTTCGCGCGGCTCAGGATGTTCTTGGTCTGCTCGGTGAGCGGCGTGTGCACGGTGATGAAGTCGGCGCGTGCCAGCACCTGGTCAAGGGTCACCTTCTCGACGCCGAGCTCCTGAGCGCGCTGGTCGGACAGGAACGGATCGTAGGCGATGACGCGCATCTTCAAGCCGATGGCGCGCTCGGCGACGATCGAGCCGATGTTGCCGCAGCCGATCAGGCCCAGCGTCTTGAAGCTGAGCTCGGTGCC
>JAIEOV010000013.1 GCA_019750135.1 Reyranella sp.
TATTTCTTTGTCATGCAGTCCCTCTCTTACGAGAAACTGCCCGCATTTTCCCTGTCTCACTTTTGGGGGCCGGTACACGGCCGCCATGCTCTCCCGGACCGCGCGCTTCCAGCGTGCGGTCCGGACGACGTGCCTCAGTCGAGTTGGATCCAGGTCGTCTTCACCTGGGTGAACTTGTCGAAGGCATGGAGCGACTTGTCGCGACCGTTGCCCGACTGCTTGTAGCCGCCGAACGGCGTGGTGATGTCGCCGCCGTCGTAGGTGTTGACCCACACCGAGCCGGTGCGCAGGCCCTTGGCGAACTTGAAGGCCTTGTTGATGTCGGCCGTGAAGATCGCCGAGGCCAGGCCGTAGATCGTGTCGTTGGCCACGGTCAGCGCCTGCTCGGGATCCTTGACCGGGATCACCGACAGCACCGGTCCGAAGATCTCCTCCTGGGCGATCTTCATCTTGTTGTCGACCTGGTCGAACACGGTCGGCTCGATGAAGCTGCCGGCATTGTCGACATGGACCTGCTTGCCGCCCATCCTGAGCGTGGCGCCTTCCTTCTGGCCGGCCTCGATGTAGCCCATGACGCGCCTGGTCTGGACCTCGTCGACCATGGCGCCCATCTGCGTCTTGGGATCGAGCGGATCGCCCGGCATCATCTTCTGGCCGATCGCCATGACCTTCTCGAGGAACTGGTCCTTGATCTTGTCCTCGACGATCAGGCGGCTGCCCGCGGTGCAGACCTCGCCCTGGTTGAACCAGATGCCGAAGGCGGTGCGCTGGGCCGCGACATCGAGGTTGGGCGCGTCGCCCAGCACGATGTTGGGCGACTTGCCGCCGCACTCGAGCCACACCTGCTTCATGTTCGATTCGCCGGAGTACTTCAGGAAGTACTTGCCGACCTCGGTCGAGCCGGTGAAGGCCAGCACGTCGACATCCATGTGGCGGCCGAGCGCCTGGCCGGCGGTCTCGCCGAAGCCCGGCAGCACGTTGAACACGCCCTCGGGGATGCCGGCCTCGGCCGCGAGCTCGGCCAGGCGGATGGCGGTGAGGGGAGACTGCTCGGCGGGCTTCAGGATCACCGAGTTGCCGGCGGCGAGCGCCGGCGAGATCTTCCAGCAGGCCATCAGCAGCGGGAAGTTCCACGGCACGACACAGGCCACGACGCCGGCGGCCTCGCGCGTGATCATGGCGACGACGTTGCCCGGCGTCGGCGCGACCTCGTCGTAGATCTTGTCGATCGCCTCGCCGAACCACTGCACCGTGTTGGCCGAGCCCGGGACGTCGACGCGGCTCGAGTAGGTGATGGGCTTGCCCATGTCGAGCGTCTCGAGCAGCGCCAGCTCATCCTTATTCTTCATCATGAGCTCGGCGAGCTTCAGCATGATGCGCTTGCGGTTGGCCGGCGGCATGTTGGCCCACGTGCCCTTGTCGAAGGCGGCGCGCGCGGCCTTCACGGCGGCGTCGACGTCAGCCTGCTCGCAGGCCGCCACCTTGGTCAGCACCTGCCCCGTGGCCGGGTTCACGCAGTCGAAGGTCTTGCCGGTGAGGGAAGGGGTGAACTTGCCGCCGATGAAGGCCTGGTTGCGGTAGTTCAGGCCGCCGACACGGCCCTTCCAGTCGTCGCGCGAAAGCTGTGCGCTCATAATCCGTTCCCCTCCGTTCGTGGAGGGCGGAGCCTAAAGCATGATGCGTTCAGGTGGAAACACCTGAACGCATCATACCCGTCGAAACCCCTCTTAGACGCCGGCGATCGCCTTCACCTCGAGGAAGTCTTCCATCCCGTACTTGCCCCACTCGCGGCCGTTGCCGGACTGCTTGTAGCCCCCGAACGGGGCGGTGCGCTCGTTCGGAACGCCGTTCAGGTTGACGTTGCCGGCGCGGATCTGCTTGCCGACCCGCTTGGCGCTTTCGACCGAGCCGGCGGAGACGTAGCCGGCGAGGCCGTAGGGCGTGTCGTTGGCGATCTTGACCGCTTCGGCCTCGTCCTTGGCGCCGAGGATGGTGATCACCGGTCCGAAGATCTCCTCGCGGGCGATCGTCATGTCGTTGGTCACGTCGGCGAACACGGTCGGACGGACATAGAAGCCCTTGTTGACGCCTTCGGGCAGGCCAGGGCCCCCGGCGACGAGCGTCGCGCCCTCGTCGACGCCCTTCTTGATCAGCGCCTGGATCTTGTCCCACTGGGTGCGATTGACCACGGGACCGATCGTGGTGCCCTCGGCCTTCGGGTCGCCCGCCTTGGTCTTGTCGGCGACGGCCTTCGCGATCGCCTTAACTTCGGTCATCTTGCTCGACGGCACGATCATGCGCGTCGGCGCGTTGCAGGACTGGCCCGAGTTGTTGAACACGTGAGCCACGCCGCCACTAACCGCCTTGGTGAAGTCGGCGTCTTCCAGGATGACGTTCGGCGACTTGCCGCCGAGCTCCTGGCTGACGCGCTTGACGGTATCGGCGGCGCGCTTGGCGACGTCGATGCCGGCGCGGGTCGAGCCGGTGAACGAGATCATGTCGATGCCGTGGTGCTCGCTCATGGCGACACCGACTTCGGGGCCGAGGCCGTTGATCAGGTTGAACACGCCCTTCGGGACGCCGGCGGCATGCATGACTTCGGCGAAGATCAGGGCCGAGGTCGGCGTGAATTCCGACGGCTTTAGGATCATGGTGCAGCCGGCGGCGATCGCGGGCGCGACCTTGCAGGCGATCTGGTTGAGCGGCCAGTTCCACGGGGTGATCATGCCGACCACGCCGATCGGTTCGCGGACGACGGTGGCCGTGCCGACCTTCTCCTCGAAATGATAGTCCTTCAGCACCTGCAGCGTGGACATCAGGTGACCGAGGCCGGAGCCGGCTTGTGCACGCTCCGCCATCGGCAGCGGCGCTCCCATCTCGTCGGAGATGGCGGCGCCGATTTCCTTGGAGCGCGCCTTGTAGGCCTCGATGATCTTCTCGAGCAGTGCGATGCGCTCCTCGCGCGTCGTCAGCGAGAAGGTCTCGAACGCCTTGCGGGCGGCGGCCACGGCCTTGTCGACGTCCGCCTTCGAGCCGACGGCGACGTCGTACATGCGCTCTTCGGTGGCGGGATTGACCACGGGGACTGTCTTCATGACGACCGGGTCGACCCAGGCGCCGTCGATGTAGAATTTCGTGCGATTGACCATTTGCCTAATCCTTCTGATTTCGGGGCCCTGTCGGACGGCGGAGAAGCAACGTCGGGCGGCGGGGATGTTAGCGACGACGCCGGTATCCAGCCACGAAAAAGCCGCCCGGAAGGGGCGGCTCTCGTCAGACGCAGCGCGGAACGCGCGCTTACTTCATCTTCGATTCCTTGAAGACGACATGCTTGCGCACGACCGGGTCGTACTTCTTCAGCTCCATCTTCTCGGTCTTGGTGCGCGGGTTCTTGCGCGTCACGTAATAGAAGCCGGTGTCGGCGCTGGACACCATCTTGATGAGGATCGAGGTCGGCTTGGCCATGGTCTTGTCCCTATGCCCGCCCCGGACTCAGGGGAGAGGGCGAATCTCTGGAAGGCGGGCAAACTAGTCGCTGCCCGGCCCGTGTCAAGTCGCCTGTTAGCGAGCTGTGGCCTGCTGGGTCGCCGCATGCACGGCGTGAGCATAAAGGCCGCGGTCGCGCAGGAGCCGGGTGGCAATCTCGACGTCGCGCTCGGGGCTGGCGTCACCCGGCGGGCAGATCTTGCGCAGGTCGCTCACTTCCTGATGGGTCGGGTTGCGGAGCGCGTGCCAGCGCATCAGCGTGCCCTGGCTGGAATCGACCGACGTGGCGTTGAGCTGACCGACATCGGCGACCTTGGAGGTGCAGATGTTGGGCAGCACGCCCAGCTCGTTCCAGGTGTAGCCGGACGGCGCGTTGAGGCGCGACCAGGTCAGGATCAGCTCGCCTTCGTTGGCCAGCCGCACGACGGTCTGCACCGTGCCCTTGCCGTAGCTGGTGCTGCCGACGACGACGGCGCGGCCGCGGTCCTGCAGGGCGGCGGCGACGATCTCGGCCGCCGAGGCCGAGCCGCCGTTCATCAGCACGACGATCGGCAGGTCGGGCGACTTGGCGCTGCTGCCGCTCTTGTAGGTGCGCCGGCTGTCGGGATGGCGGCCGCTGGTCGAGAAGATGGTGCCGTTGTTGATGAACAGCTCCGACACGGTCTGCGCCTGGTCGAGCAGCCCGCCGCGGTTGGAGCGCATGTCGATGATCACCCCGGCCATGTCCTTGCCGATCTCGGCCCTGGCCTTGTCGACGGCGGCCTTGAGATTGTCGGTGGTGGCGCTGTTGAAGCCGGTCAGATGGATCAGCGCCACATCGCCACGGCGTTCATAAGTGACCGTGGTGGGGATGATGCGGGCCCGCTTCATGCTGAGCACGTACTCGGCGCCCTGCGCCGAGCGCAGCACCGTGATGGCGACCGGAGCGCCGATCGAGCCGCGCAGCTTGGCGACGACGTCGCTCAGCGGCCGCTCGATCATCGATTCGCCGTCGATCGACAGGATCTGGTCGCCGACCTGGATGCCGGCCTTGGACGCGGGCGAGTCGGCCTGCACGGCGCGGATCATGATCTTCTTGTCGTCGGTCCGCTCGACGGTGATGCCGACGCCGCCGCCGCCGTCGCGCTGGAAGCGGTTGTCGCGCGCTTCGTCGGGATCGGCATAGCGGCTGTTGCGGTCGAGCTGCTTGGTCGTGGCCGTCATGGCCTCGCGGATCAGCTGCTGGCGGTCGGTGTGCTGCAGCGCCGGCGAGGCGTCGACCGAGCCCGCCATCAGCTCGGCCAGCATGCCGCCCCAGGCGCGGCCATCGGTCGGGTCGGCCGGGGTGGGCCGGCTGAGGACTTCCTTGCCGTCGCGCTTGACGGTGAAGGCGCCGTCGGAGGTCTCCAGCACCATGGCCGGATCGGCGCTGGCGAAGCCGCGATAGGTCTCGGTCGAGAGCGTCCGGAAATTGGGTTCGAACAGGTGGCGGTCGCCGATGGCGCGATAGGCCTGCAGGACGACCCGCTCGAGGTTGACGTCGGCGGCTGTCGACGGATTGCGACCGGAAGTGGCCTGCGGGGCGTCCGTCGACGTCGCACAGGAGACAACCAAGGATGAAGCAAGAAGAGCGGCCGCCGCACGCGGCACCGCCTTAACGAGAAAAGGGATCAGCGACACTTCCATACCCAGCAACGGCAAGCATAGCACAGGCCGTCGGCGGGCGGCCACGTTTTAGGCTGAGGGGTCGTAACTCCCGGTCGTCGAAGGCTTGGGAGCGGCTATCCGATGCGCCCACAGGAGCGCAATGACGGCGCCTTTTATGCGAGGCAGGAGTAGAAGTGCAAGAACTACCGACAGGGGAAGCCACAACGCCGCATGTACCCATAGGGGTGGCTCACCGCCGTAGCGCTCGAACACGAGCACGAGCGGGACGACAATGTGGCCGACTGCAAAAATCGTGAAATACGCCGGCGCATCGTCGGCACGGAACGGTTCGAGGCCGAGCTCGCAGGCCGGGCAGTGGCTGCGCATCTTGAGGAAGCTCGAGAACAGGCTGCCGGCGCCGCAGCGCGGGCACCTGCCGCGCCAGCCGCGCCAGAGGCAGGTCCAGATATCCGGCGAGGGTCCCTCCGAGCGTTCCTCTTTCATCCCGCCAAGATGGGCCCTCGCTTTATCGGCGTCGTCGCGACCGTTTGTCCTTTGGGCCGCCACGCTGCGCGACCGGACGCCGCGGTGTGTGGCGGTCAGGGCGGCGATCGTGTCGGCGGCCGTGCGGCACGGCGTGGCGCTCGACGCGCTCGATGACGTCGACGATCTCGAACAGGAGGCCGCCGGTGGCGATGTCGGCCTCGACCAGTTTCAGCCGTAATCTGTCGCCCAAACCGAAGGTCTCGCCGGTCCGCTCGCCGATGAGCATCTGGCGGCCTTCGTCGTGGCGGAAGAACTCCTGGCCGAGCGACCGGATGGGAATGAGCCCGTCGGCGCCGCTGGCGTCGAGCTCGGCGAACAGCCCGAAGCGGGTGACGCTGGTGACACGGCCGGGGAAGGTGGCGCCGACGTGGCTCGCCATGAAGGCCGCGACATAGCGGTCCATGGCGCCGCGCTCGGCGGCCACGGCGCGGCGCTCGCACATCGACAGGTGCTCGCCGAACTCGGCGAAGCGGCCCTTGTCGGCGTCCGGCAGGCCGCCTTCGCCCAGGCCGTAGGCCGAGATCAGCGCGCGGTGCACGATCAGGTCGGGAAAGCGCCGGATCGGCGAGGTGAAGTGGGCATAGCGCGCGAGCGCCAGCCCGAAATGGCCGAGATTGTCGGGGCTGTAGACCGCCTGGCTCTGGCTGCGCAGCATGGTCTCGTTGACCAGGCGGGCGACCGGCTTGTCGGCGACCTGGTGCAGGACGCGATTGAGGTCGCCGGGCCGGATCCGCGGGCCGGCTGGCAGGCCGACACCCAGAGTGCCGAGGAACTCGCGCAGCCCCTCGATCTTGGCGGCGTCGGGATTGTCGTGGACGCGGTAGAGGCAGGGCGTGTGACGCTGCTCCAGCGCCTGGGCCGCCGCGACGTTGGCAAGCACCATGAACTCCTCGATCAGCTTGTGGCTGTCGAGCCGCTCGCGCACGCCGATCTCGGCGATGCGTCCGTCCTCGCCCAGGGTGACCTTGCGCTCGGGCAGGTCGAGGTCGAGCGCGCCGCGCTTTTCGCGCGCCGCCAGCAGAACCTTGTAGGCGCCGTAGAGCGGGCGGATGACCGGGCCCATCAGCGGCGCGATCTCGGCGTCGGGCATGCCGTCCTGGGCGCGCTGGACGCGGTTATAAGTGAGACGCGCGGCCGAGCGGATCATGGCGCGGTGGAAGCGATGGCGCTTGAGACGCCCTTCGGCATCGATCCACATTTCCGCTGCCAGCACCGGTCGGTCCTCGTGCGGCACCAGCGAGCACCAGTGGTTGGACAGCGCCTCGGGCAGCATGGGCACGACCCGGTCCGGGAAGTAGACCGAGGTGCCGCGGCGATAGGCGGCGCGGTCGAGCGGCTTGTCGGGCCGCACGTACCAGGCGACATCGGCGATCGCGACCAGCAGGCGCCAGCCGCCGGGATGATCCGGGTCGGGCTCGGCAAAAACCGCATCGTCGAAGTCGCGCGCGTCCTCGCCGTCGATAGTGACCAGCGGCGTGTCGCGCAGGTCGAGGCGATGACCGAGCGGTGCCGCCTTGGCGCGTTCGGCCTCCTCCAGCGCGGCCGCCGGGAACTCGACGGGAATGTCGTTGGCCGCGATGGAAATCAGGCTGACGGTGCGCGGGTCGCTCATCGCGCCGACGCGCTCGCTCACGCGGGCACGCCGGGCGAGGGCGCCGCCGGAAGGTTCGACCCAGACGATGTCGCCGGGCTCGGCCCCGTTCTTGTCGGCCGGCCGGATGTCGTAGCTCGCCTTCAGCTTGCGGTCGGTCGGCGTCACCAGGCCGATGCCGTTGCGGCCGTCGGGCTCCTCGTAGAGGCCGAGGACCCGGCGCGGGGCGCTGCCCAGCGTCCGGATGATGCGGGCCTCGTAGGTGTTCTTGCCGCGGCGCTTCAGCGAGGCCAGCACCCGGTCGCCGACGGCGGGGGCGGGGCCACGACGCGAGCCCTGCGGGTTGATTTCAATGCGAGGCGGAGGGCCCTCTTTTTCTTCGTCGTGGCGGCGCGGCACGGCCAGCAGATGGCCGTCGTCGTCGACTCGCACGATCTCCAGTACGGTGATGTCAGTCAGTGCTTTTGGATCCTTGAATGTCTTGGCGCGGTCGGCGGCGATGTCGCCTGTATCGCGCAGGTCGCGCAGGAGCTGCTTCAGCTCGATGCGCTGGTCGCCCTTCAGCCCGAAGGCACGCGCGATCTCGCGCTTGCCCACGGGAGTGGCGCTTTCCTTGATGAATGCCAGCAGTTCGTCGCGGGTCGGGACCTTGCCCTTAGCCATCGGTCCCGGTGCGCGGCGTCGGCTCGCCCTTCGCGGCTTTGGCCGACTTCTTCTTCGGCGCCGCTTTCTTCTTGGCTGCCTTGGGCTTCTCGCCGGCGTCGTTGGCCGCGACCGGCGCGGCCTTCTTCGCCCGGGCGGCCTTCGGCTTCTTGCCGCCGCCCTTGGCGGCGCGTTCGGTCAGCAGCGACACCGCCTGGTCGAGTGTCAGCTCATCCGGCTTGATGTCGCGCGGCACGGTGGCGTTGATACCGCCATGCTTCACGTAAGGGCCATACCGGCCCTCGTAGAGCTCGACTGGCGCCTCGTCGGCGGGATGGTTGCCGACGGTGCGGATGGGCTTGGCGGCGGCACGGCCGCGGCCGGTCGCCTTGGCCTCGGCCAACAGCGCCATGGCGCGATTCATGCCGATGTCGAGCACGCTCTCGTCGGCGGGGATGGTCTTGTACTTGGTGGTGTGCCGCACGTACGGGCCGAAGCGGCCGACACCGGCCAGCACGGGCTGGCCGTCCTCGGGATGCGGTCCCAGCTCGCGCGGCAGCGAGAGCAGGGCGAGCGCCTTCTCCAGGGTGACGTCGTCCGGGGTCATGCCTTTCAACAACGACTGCCGCTTGGGCTTCTCCTTGCCCTCGGGCTCGCCGAGCTGGACGTAGAGGCCGTAGGGGCCGTTGCGCAGGGTCACGACCTTGCCGGTTACCGGATCGGTGCCCAGGACCTTCGGTCCGTCGAGGTTGGCGCCCGAGGCGGCATCGGCGTCGGGATCGACGATCCCGAGCTTGCGGGTGAAACGGCACTCCGGATAGTTCGAGCAGCCGATGAAGGCGCCGAACTTGCCGAGCTTCAGGCCGAGCCGGCCGCTGGCGCAGGACGGGCAGTCGCGCGGGCTCTTGCCGCCATTGTCGTTGGCCGGGAAGAAGTGGGGCCCAAGCTCCTCGTCGAGCTTGTCGAGCACTTCCTTGACGCGCAGCTCCTTGGTCTCGCCGACCGCGGCCGAGAAGGCCTTCCAGAACTCCCGCAGCACCTGGCGCCAGTCGATCTTGCCGTCCGAGATCTCGTCGAGCTCGTCCTCAAGATGGGCGGTGAAGTTGTATTCGACGTAGCGTGGGAAATAGGTCTGCAGGAACGCCGTGACGATGCGGCCGCGGTCCTCGGGCACGAAGCGCTTGCGATCGATCTTCACGTAGTTCCGACGCTGCAGCACCTCGATGATGCTGGCGTAGGTCGACGGGCGGCCGATACCGAGTTCTTCCAGCTTCTTGACCAGGCTCGCCTCCGAATAGCGCGGCGGCGGCTCGGTGAAATGCTGCTCGGGGAGGACGTCACGACGCTCCAGGCCTTCGTCCTGAGTGACGTCGGGCAAAATGGCGTTGCCTTCCTCGTCCGCGTCGTTGGCGCTCTCGTCCTTGCCCTCGTCGTAGAGGGTGAGGAAGCCGTTGAACTTGATGACCGAGCCGGTGGCGCGCAGCTGCACGTTCTTGTCGGCGCTGGCGATGTCGACCGTGACCTGGTCGAGCACGGCGCTTTCCATCTGGCTGGCGACGGTGCGCTTCCAGATCAGCTCATAGAGGCCGAGCTGGTCCTTATCGAGATACTGCGCAACATCCTGCGGCGTGCGGAAAAGGTCGGTCGGGCGGATGGCCTCGTGCGCCTCCTGGGCGTTCTTGGCCTTCGAGGTGTAGACGCGCGGCTTCTCGGGCAGATAGCTCTGGCCGTACTTGCTCTCGATCAGGCGGCGGGTCTGGCCGATCGCCTCGGGCGCCAGGGTGACGCCGTCGGTACGCATATAAGTAATGAGTCCGACCGTCTCGCCGCCCATGTCGACACCTTCGTAGAGCCGCTGGGCGATGCGCATGGCGGTGGCGGCGCCGAGGCCAAGCTTGCGCGAGGCCTCCTGCTGCAGGGTCGAGGTGATGAAGGGCGGCGGCGGGTTGCGGCGGACCTGGCGGCGGTCGATCGACGCCACCTGGAAAGCCCGACGCTCGATCTCGCGCTTGGCCTGCTCGGCCCGCTCCTGGGTGTCGAGGTCGAACTTGTCGAGCTTGCGGCCGTCGAGATGGGTCAGCCGGGCCTTCAAGGTCTGCTTCTTGGCCGTGCCGAACAGGACGTCGACCGTCCAGTATTCCCGGCTCTTGAAGACTTCGATCTCGGCCTCGCGCTCGCAGATCAGGCGCAGGGCGACGGACTGGACGCGGCCGGCCGAGCGGCTGCCCGGCAGTTTGCGCCACAGAACCGGGGAGAGGGTGAAACCCACCAGGTAGTCGAGCGCCCGGCGCGCCATGTAGGCGTCGATGAGGTCCTGGTCGAGGTCGCGCGGGCGGGCGACGGCGTCCAGCACCGACTGCTTGGTGATGGCGTTGAAGGTGACGCGTTTGACGTCGACGCCTTCCAGCGCCTTCTTGCGCTTGAGGATATCGCGGACGTGCCAGGAGATGGCCTCGCCCTCGCGGTCGGGGTCGGTGGCAAGGTAGAGCTTGCCGCCCTTGGTGATGGCCTTGGCGATGGCGTCCAGCCGCTTCTGCGACTGTGCATCGACCTCCCAGGACATGGCGAAATCTTCATCCGGGCGCACCGAGCCGTCCTTGGGCGGCAGGTCGCGGACATGACCATAGGAGGCCAGCACGGTGTAGCCGGGGCCGAGATACTTCCCAATGGTCTTTGCCTTGGCCGGGGACTCGACGACCAGTACGTCCATCGTCGGGTATGCTCCAGTAAACCTTTGAAAACCGGAGCTAAATCACTGATTTCAAATCAGGGACACGCGGTTACCCCGGTGCCTTTCCAGGCGGCCTTCCAGCTCGAGAGCCAGCAGGACCTCCGCCACGGTGGCGGCGGACACTTGGCATCGACGTACCAGTTCGTCAACCAGGGTGGGTACGGACCCCAGGGCGGAGAGCACCTGGGAGGCCTCCGGGTGAGCCGATTTTTCCCTTGGTTTGACAGGGACTTGGGGGCCGGACCGTGGCGGTTGGATCACACTTAGAATATCCTTGACGTCGCGGGTCAAAATGGCCCCATCCCGGATAAGGCTATTGGATCCGGCGTACCGAGGGTCGGCTGGCGAGCCCGGGACGACGAAGACGTCGCGACCCTGCTCGGCCGCCCGGTGGGCGGTGATCAGGGAGCCCGAGCGGGCCGCCGCCTCGATGACCACGACGCCCTGCGACAAGCCGCTGACGATGCGGTTGCGGCGGGGAAAGGCGCGGGCTACCGGCGGCGCACCCCAGGGGGATTCGCTCAGCAGCAGGCCGCCGGCGGCAATGGCGGCCTGCAGGCCGGCGTTCTGAGGTGGGTAGACTTGGTCGATGCCGCCGGCCAGCACGGCCACGGTGCCGGTAGCAAGCGCGGCCTGATGGGCGGCGGCATCGATGCCGCGCGCCAGGCCGGAGGCGACGACGAAGCCTGCCTCGCCCAGCGCCCCGGCCAGTTCGCCGGCGAGACGGCAGGCGGCCAGGGAGGCCTCGCGCGCGCCCACGACGGCCACGGTGGGCCGGCTGAGCAGTCCGAGGTCGCCGATGGCCGACAGCACCGCCGGCGCATCCGGCAGGGCAGCCAGCGCGGGCGGGTAAGCCGGATCGCCGAACACCAGGAAGCGGCCGCCAGCCTTGGCCAGGGCGTTCTCCTCGCGGGTGACGGCGGCATCGCCGATCGTATCGAGCCGCGCACAGGCGGCGCGTGCCGAACCGAAATGGCCCAGCGCTTCGTGGAAAGTGACCGGCCCGATCCGGGCGCTGCGCGCCAGCCGCAGCCGGGCGCGTCGTTCACCAGGATCGAGCTCGGCAGAGAGGGGGCCGTCGAACATGACGCGACCGTACGCGCGTGCCGACATCCTGTAAATCAACCGTCAGTAGAATCAACGCAGCTTGGGATTGAGCGCGTCGCGCAGCCAGTCGCCCAGGATGTTGACGGAGAGCGACAGGATGACCAGCGCGAAGACCGGGAAGAGCACGATCCACCATTCGCCGGAGAACAGGAAGGCGTTGCCGATGCGGATCAGCGTGCCGAGCGACGGCTGGGTGGCCGGCATGCCGACGCCGAGATAGGACAGCGACGCCTCGGCGATGATGGCGAGCGCCAGCTCGATGGTGGCGATCACCAGCACCGGTCCCCAGGCGTTGGGCAGCACGTGGCCGAGCGCGATGCGCGCGCCCGGCACGCCGATGATGCGCGCAGCGTTGACGTAGTCCTTGTGCTTCTCGGCCAGCGTGGTGGCGCGGGTGACGCGCGCGAACTGCGGCCAGTAGGCGACGCCGATCGAGATCACCAGCACCCAGATGGCGATCTCGTCATGCACGTGCTTGGGCAGGGCGGCACGCGCCACGCCGTCGAGCGTGAGCGCGATCAGGATGGCGGGCACGGTGAGCTGGATGTCGGCCAGCCGCATGATCACCGCCTCGACCCAGCCGCCGCGGAAGCCGGCCAGTAGACCCAGCAGCACCCCCGTCGTCACCGACAGAACGATGGCGGCAAGCCCGATCATCAGCGACACGCGCGCGCCGTAGAGGATGGCCGAGAGCAGATCGCGTCCCTGGTTGTCGGTGCCGAGCAGATGGGCCGCGCTGCCGCCCGAGGCCCAGACCGGCGGCGTGAACGCGTCCATCAGGTTGAGCGACTTGACGTCGAACGGATCGTAGGGCGCGAGCCAGGGCGCAAAGATCGCCCCCAGGAAGAAGAGCACGGTGACGACGGCGGCGGCGACGGTCGTGGGCGAGCGACGGAAGCTCCACCACATGTCGGAGTCGCGGAAGCGGGCCAGGGTCGTCGTGTCGGCCATTCAGTTCACCTTGCGGCCAGCGGCGCGGCGGCCGGCGAGCGCACCGGCCGCGCTCAGCACCGCCAGCACGGCGGCCAGCGGGCCGAAGCCCTCGAAGCCTACCCAACCGATCATGGCCGCGCCAAGGGCCGCGGCGCCGATCCAGCCGATGCTGGCCGAGGAGCTGTTCAACCCCAGCACCGTGCCGCGCACGTCGTCGGGCACGTTGGCGAGGGCGGCCATGTAGGCCGGCCGGCCGAGCGCATTCAGCAGGACATAGAGGAAGCCCAGCGCCACAGAGATCTCGGCACTGGGGTGCCACATGAAAAGGACGAGGGCTGCCACCGCCGACAGGGCCATGGCGACGGCGAAGGTCAGCAGGCGATCGCGGAAGCGGTCGGCGATCTGGCCGCCCAGAACGGTGCCGGCGACGCTGCCGACGGCGAAGATCGCCAGCGGCAAGGCGAGCTCGGCCAGCGACAGGCCATAGGTCGCTTGAAGGAAGGCGGCGAAGTAGGTGACGGCGAGGCCATAGCAGATGCGCTCGAAGATGCCGGTGGCCAGCAGCCCGATCACGCGCTTGGACAGGGCGTCGCGGATCGACGGGCGTACCACGCCGCGCATATGCCCGGCCGAGCCGCGGCCCACGGTGATCAACATGCTGACGCTGGCGATCAGCGCGAGGGCGCCGACGCACAGCAGCCAGCCGCGCCAACCGATCAGCGAGCCCACGGCGGCGGCCATCGGCACGCCGACGAGCAAGGTCAGCGACTGGCCGCTCATCACCCAGCCCAGGGCCCGGCCGCGCTGGGCGTCGGGCACGCGGCCGGAGAGCTCGGCATAGGCCGCCGCCGTGAAGGCGCCGCAGAAGCTGCCGCCGACCGTGGCCCACACGGCGACCCAGAAGAACGAGCCCGCCAGCGCCTGGCCGACCAGGGTCAGCGCCAGCCCGAACAGCGAGCCCACCAGCACCAGCCGGCGTCCCATGACGTCGGACAGCCAGCCGGCGATGGCGGACGAGACGCCCCAGGCCGTCGCCGTCAGCGACACGAGGTTGGCGACCAGCGCCATGCTGACCGAAAGGTCGTGGCCCATGTCGATCAGGAAGGGCGCGCGCGTGGTGCCGCTCGAGGTGCAGGCGAACATGCCGAGCGACGCAGCGCCGATCAGGGCCCACGGCAGGGCCCCCCCAACGTTCTGTTTCATGCGTCAGCCGCCTGCCGTGCCGACTTGCGCGCGATCGAGCCTGAGGCGCGGATCGATCGCGGCATAAAGCAGATCGACGAAGAAGTTTATGGTGACGAAGATGAGCGAGACCATGACGAGATACGCCGCCATCACGGGGATATCGGCGAACTGCACCGACTGGATGAAGAGCTGGCCCATGCCCGGCCACTGGAACACCGTCTCGGTGATAATCGAGAAGGCGATCAGGCCGCCGACCTGGATGCCGATCACGGTGATGACGGGCAACAGCGTGTTCTTGAGCGCATGGCGGAAATGCACGGCGCGATTGGTGAGGCCGCGGGCGCGCGCGAACTTGATGTAGTCGGTGCGCAGCACCTCCAGCATCTGCGAGCGCACCAGGCGCAGCACCAGGGTCATCTGGAACAGGCTGAGGGTGACGGCCGGCAGCACGAGCGCCTTGAGCCCGCTCGCCGTCAGCAGGCCGGTGGTCCAGCCGCCGACCTTCTCGGTCTCACCGCGCCCGAACGAGGGGAAGCACCAGTCGCCGGGCAGGCCGACCGAGGGCGCCCAGGTCTTGCACTCCACCGAGAAGACATAGATCAGCAGGATGCCGATCACGAACGTCGGCATGGCGACGCCCGCCAGCGAGAAGGTCATCACCGCCTGGCTGTCGACGGTGTTGCGCCGGAGCGCGGTGAACACGCCCAGCGGAATACCCATGGCGAGCGCCAGCAGCGCCGCCGCCGCCACCAGCTCGAGCGTCGCCGGCATGCGCTCGACGATCAGGTCGGAGACCGGCCGCGCCAGGCGATAGCTCTTGCCGAAATTGCCGTGCGCCGCGTTCACCAGGAAGCGCAGGAACTGCAGGCCGACCGAATCCTCGAGCCCGAGCTCGGCGCGCATCTCCTCGCGATCGGCCGCCGACGCCTCCTGGCCCACCATGTTGCTCACCGGGTCGCCCACGAAGTTGAACAGCACGAAGCACAGGAACGACACCGCCAGCATGACGGCGACGGATTGCAGGAGGCGGGAGACGATAAAAGCCAGCATCGGTGCTGGCTTTTACCTCGGTTCAGGCCGTTTGGCTCACTTCATCTTCGAGTATTTGAAGTTGGGCGAGTCGTTGGCGAAGATCGGGATCGTCACCTTGTCGCTCATCGACCAGACGATCAGCTGGTGATGCAGCGGCAGGTACGGCATGTCCTCGATGGCGAGCTTCCAGGCGTCGGCGATCATCTGGTCGCGCTTGGCCTGGTCGACCTCCTTCAGGATGCCGTCGGTCAGCTCGTCCATTTTGGCGTTGGAGTAGTTGGTGAGGTTGTAGCCGCCCACCTTCTTCTCCGCGTTGTTGGTCTGGTACAGGTATGTGAAGACATAGTGCGAATCGAGCGTCGGCACGCCCCAGCCCAGCAGGAAGAAGCTCGAATCCTTCTTCTGGATCTTGGGGAAGTGCAGCGTCTTGGAGCGCGCCTGCAGGTCGACCTTGATGCCGATCTGCGCCAGCATGCCGGTGACCGCCTGGCAGATCTGCTCGTCGTTGTTGTAGCGGTCATTGGGGCAATCCAGGACCACCGAGAAGCCGTTGGGATAGCCGGCGTCGGCCATCAGCTTCTTGGCCGCGGCGACGTCGAACTTCAACCGCTTGTCGTTCTCCTTCGTATAGCCGTGCACGCCGGGCGAGGTGACGAGGCCGGCTGGCGCTGCGAAGTTGCGCATCACCTTGGCCTTGATCGCGTCGATGTCGATCGCCTGGTACATCGCCTGGCGCACGCGCTTGTCGGCGAACGGGTTCTTGCCCTTGACGTCGGAGTACTTGAGCTCGGCGGCGCCCATGTCGAGGCCGAGGAAGATCGAGCGGACCTGCGCCGTCTCCTCGGTCTTCAGCCCCGGCGTCTGCTTGATGCGCGCGATATCCTGCAGCGGCGCGTCGAGCACGAAGTCGACCTGGCCCGAGATCAGCGCGGCGACGCGCGTCGCCGGCTCCTTGATCGGCGTGTAGACCAGCTCGTCGGGATAGGCCGGGAAATCCTTGGCGCCCCAGTAGGTCGGGTTCTTGGCCATCACCGTCTTCACGTCGGGATCGCGCTGCTTCACCGTGAAGGCGCCGGTGCCCATGGCATTGCGCACCGCATAGGTCTCTTCCTTGTCCTTGAAGCTCTGCGGCTTGGTGACGTTGTGCTTCTCGGCCCACGCCTTGGACATGATCAGGATCGACGAGGCGTAGTCGGGCAGGATGGGGTTGGGTCCGTTGGTGATGATGTGCACGGTCAGCGGATCGATCGCCTTCACCTCCTTGATCGAGGAGATGTAGGCGCGGAAGTCCGAGGTCGGCGCCAGCGCCCGGTTGTAGCTGAAGACCACATCTTCGGCGGTGAACGGGGTGCCGTCGCTGAACTTCACGTCGGGCCGGAGCTTGAACTCCCAGGTGTCGGGCGCGATCGCCTTCCACGACAGTGCCAGCGCCGGGACCTTCGCGAGCGACGGATCGCGGCTGATCAGCCCCTCGTAGACGTGGCCGTTCATCGCCGAGGTCGGGCCCTCGTTCTGGGCGTGGGGGTCGAGCGTCAGGGCGTCGCCCTGGCTGGCCCAGCGCAGGGTCTTGGCGTCGGCTACCGTGGTCGCGCACAGGGCCGCGGCGGCGATCGCCACCATCCGAGCAACAAACATCGAAACTGCCTCCTGCAGTTGTTGTGTAGTGACCCTAGCGACGCGCCGGCTGGCGATCAATGTTATGTGTGGGAAGAAAGGGTAAACGGTGATGAGACGTTTGTTGGTGGCGGTGCTTCTTGCGCTCGGCGCGACAGCTGCGGCGGCGCAGGACCGCGTCCGGCTGGAGGTCTATTCGACCCTGGAGGTCGAGAACCTCAACGACTTCAAGAAGGCGTTCGAAGCCGAGAACCGCGACACCGAGATCCTGTGGAACCGGGATTCGACGGGCGTGCTTACGGCCCGCATCCTGGCGGAGCAGGGTGCGCAGCGCGGCGATGCCATCTGGGGATTGGCCGTCACTTCCATGCTCGTGCTCGACAAGCGCGGCCTCCTCGAGCCCTACGCGCCCACGAACCTCGCCAGCATCAAGCCGGCCTTCCGAGATCCGGCCAACCCGCCCGCCTGGGTCGGCATGGAAGCGTGGGTCGCAGCGGTCTGTTTCAACACCGTGGAGGCAACCAAGCTCGGCCTGCCCAAGCCCGTCTCATGGTTCGACCTGCTCGATCCGCGCTTCAAGGGCAAGCTCACCATGCCCCATCCGGCCTCGTCGGGAACGGGCTACTTCCACGTCGCTGCCTGGATCCAGATGTTCGGCGAGGACAAGGCTTGGGCGTTCATGGACAAGCTGCACGACAACATCGCCATCTACGAGCATTCGGGCACGCGGCCCTGCCGGCATGCCGCCTCGGGCGAGTTTCCGCTCGGAATCTCCTATGAGCTGGCCGCCGCCAGCGGCCGCCAGAAAGGTGCGCCCATCGAGGGGCTGGTGATGAAGGAGGGCGGCGGCTGGGACATGGACGCCGCGGCCATCCTGCGCGGCACCAAGAAGCCAGAGGCGGCGCGCCGGCTGATGGACTTTGCCGCGAGCCGCAAGGCCAACGAGCTCTATGCCTCGTTCGTCAGCCAGGTCGCCATGCCGGGCATCGCCAGCAACATCCCCGACTATCCCGCCGGCGTCGCCGAATCGATGATCAAGAACGACTTCGCCTGGGCCTCCGCCAATCGTACCCGGATCCTGGAGGAATGGGCGCGCCGCTACGACGGCAAGGCGGCCAAGAAGAACTGACCGGTCGTCTGCCGGCTGCCCGACCGCATCTCTTCATGGTGGACCGGCGAAATATGACGGCGCTACCTTTCAGCCCGTTCCGCTCCTGATGTGATCCGAAGATATGACCGTGTCAGCCGAAGCATTGTGGAAGCTACCGGAGGTCGAGCTGCTTGCAGCGTATCATGACGCCCGGCGGCAATACGTCGAAAGGAAATTCGCTCGGGACACTGAACGCGCGAGGCTGGAATGGCTGAAGGCAAAGGCATTCACCAACGGTTCCGGCGGCGTGACGGAGCGCAGGAACGCGGTGGACGCCTCGGAAGAGTTCGGTCGCAAAGGCCAGCAGGTGCGCGAGATGACCCGCGATCTGGAGCTCCTCAAGACGGACGTCGATCTCCTCGCAATGATCGTGCACTTGCGCGGCATGTCGACGCCGGGCGATGCCAGAGCGGAGGGTACACGCGAAGGAGACGAGGCGGAGCGGAGCGTCTAGGGCACGAATAGTCGTGGTGGCGCCAGTGTGACGCGGTGGCCGGAATGTGCTCGGACCGGTCGTCCTTCTCTGCCCGCCGGTCGTCCCGTGGGCCGTGCCGGTCGTCACAATTCGAGCCATCATCGCCGAATCGAGCGGTAGTCGGAGGGCGTCAACAAGAGGACCCGCGATGAACCGACGCCAACTGATGATGCTTGCCGGAGGTCTGCCCCTGATGTCGACCGCCTATGCCCAGACCACGCGCCGCATCCGTCCCGGAGATCCAACCTGGCCGTCGGCCGCGCAGTGGCAGGAGCTCAACGCCCAGGTCGGCGGCCAGCTGGTCCAGATCACGCCGCCGCTCGATGCCTGCCGGGCGGCGCCGGCCAGTGCCGAGTGCGCCGCCTTCTTCAAAGGCCTGAAGAACCCCTGGCTGATCGGCGACAACGTCGCGCTGACCCAGACCAGCGGCTGGGTCGATGCCTGGACGTCGACGCCCAGCGCCCATGCGGTGGCGGCCCGCAATGCCGCCGACGTCGCGGCAGCCGTCAACTTCGCGCGCACGCATCGGCTGAGACTGGCCGTGAAAGGCGGCGGCCATTCCTACCAGGGGACCTCCAACGCGCCCGATTCGCTGCTGGTCTGGACGCGTCAGATGAATCGCATCGAGCTGCACGACGCCTTCGTCGGCCAAGGCTGCAGCGATCGACCACAGCCTGCGGTGTCGCTGGGCGCCGGCGCGGTGTGGCTGCATGCCTATGACGCGGTCTCCAAGGTCGGGCGCTACGTCCAGGGCGGCGGGTGCACCACGGTGGGCGTCGCCGGCCTGATCCAGAGCGGCGGCTTCGGCACCTTCTCCAAGCGCTTCGGCCTGGCGGCGGCCGGCCTGATCGAGGCCGAGGTGGTGACGGCCGACGGCACCGTGCGCATCGCCAATGCCTGCACCAATGCGGACCTGTTCTGGGCCTTGAAGGGCGGGGGCGGCGGCAGCTTCGGCATCGTCACGCGCCTCACGCTGCGGACGCGCGAGCTGCCCGAGTTCTTCGGCGCGACGTTCGTGAACATCGCCGCCAAGTCGGATGCCGCCTTCCGCGAGCTGATCGGACGCTTCGTCACCTTCTACCGCGACGCGCTGTTCAATCCGCATTGGGGCGAGCAGGTGACGTGCCGGCGCGACAACGTCCTGGCCATCGCCATGGTGTTCCAAGGCCTGGACGGCGATTCCGCCAACGCCGTGTGGAAGCCGTTCTTCGACTGGGTGGCGGCGCGGCCCGCCGACTTCGCACTGCAGGCCCCGCCCTTCATCGCGGCACTGCCGGCGCGGCATTTCTGGGATGCCGCTTTTCTGAAGGCAAACGCACCGGACCTGGTCATGAATGACGACCGGCCAGGCGCGCCTTCGGGCAACGTGTTCTGGCGCTCCAACATCGGCGAGGCCGGCTGGTTCATCCAGGGCTACGAATCGGTGTGGATGCCGGGTCCGCTGATCGAGCCCGCCAACCAGGCCCGGTTGGCCGATGCTCTGTTCGCCGCGTCGCGCAACTGGCGCGTCACGCTGCACTTCAACAAGGGCCTGGCGGGTGCGCCGCCCGAGGAGGTCGCGGCGGCGCGCGACACGGCAACCAATCCCGCGGCGGCCGACGCCTTCGCGCTCATCATCAGCGCCTCGGAGGGGCCGCCGGCCTTTCCGGGCATACCCGGTCACGAGCCCGACATCGCGCTGGCCCAGCGCAATGCCAAGCTCATCAATGCCGCCATGGACGAGCTGCGCAAGCTGGTGCCGAACCACGGCTCCTACGTCTCGGAATCGAGCTACTTCGAGCCCGACTGGCGCGGCGCCTTCTGGGGCGCGAACTATCCGCGGCTTCGGCAGGTGAAAGACAAGTACGATCCCGACGGGCTGTTCTTCGTCCATCACGGCGTCGGCAGCGAGGATTTCAGCCCCGACGGCTTCACCCGCCTGAGGTAGCGGCCTCGCTCTTGCGCTGTCCGATCCTGGGCTCGGTGCCCTTGAGCAGGCGGGCGATGTTCTCGTGGTGCCGCGCCCACACCAGCGGCACCAGCAGCGTGAGCAGCGTCGCGACGTAGGCACTGGTCAGGATCCAGGCGGCGACGGCGGCAATCAGGACGCTGAGCAGGGCGGCAAGCGAGGAGTAACGGAAGATCGCCGCGAACACGAGCCACGCCGCGCAGGCGATGGCGCCAATCGGCCACGACAGGCCCCACATGACGCCGAGCGTCGTCGCCACGCCCTTGCCGCCCTTGAAGCGCAGCCACACCGGAAACATGTGGCCGAGAACCGCGCCGGCGGCAGCGCCAATGGCGGCGATCTGACTGATGTAGACGACGATCAACACCGCAGCGACGCCCTTCAAGGCATCGAGCAGCAGGGTCGCGACGGCGAGCCCCTTGCGGCCGGTGCGCAGCACGTTGGTCGCGCCGATATTGCCCGACCCCACATTGCGGATGTCGCCCAGTCCCGCGGCGCGCGTCAGCAGCAGGCCGAAGGGAATCGAGCCTAGCAGGTAACCCAGCAGGAAGGGGCCGAGCAGCAGGATCAGCGTCGATTCCATCCGACGGTCAGGGGCTGACGACCTTGCAGTTGGTCGAATCGATGTAGGACGTGGTCGGCGGGCCGATCAGCTCGGTGGTGACCTGCTCGCCGGGCTGGATCATGAGCGGGCCGAGATAGTCGGTCGATACCGGGCGGCCGGCATTCATGAAGGTGCACTCCGCCTGGGTGTTGACGGGATTGCGCGTGTTGGAGGTGAGCGTGACCGTCACCTGCCAGTAGCGCGAATCGCCGTAGGTCAGGTTGTTGGCGCCGAGCGTCACCAGCGGCTGCGGCGTCGAGTAGTTCGGGACCGGCCGTGGCCCGGTGCGGCGCAGTTGCGGCTGCGGCCGCGCACCCATGTTCTCGGGCGGACGATAGCCCGCGGTGCGCGGATCGAAGGCGGCGTCGGGATCGCGTGTCATCGCCGGTGGCGGGTTGGCCGTGCCGCCGCCCGCACCGAGCGTCGCCACGCCACCGCCCGGGACGCCAAGCGGCTGCGGCGTCAACGGCGCGGAGCTTATCGACGAGCTGCCCGATCCGGCGCCCGAGCCGATGTTCGTCGTCGGCGGAGGCTGCAGAGGAGTCGGGGTGGGCTGTGACTGCAACGGCGTCGGCGTCGGCTGGGCCTGAGGCGCCACGCCGCCGACCTGCGTCTGCAGGCGGTCGTAGCAGGCGAGCCGCGCCTGGGTTTCGGTCATCTCGCCACAGATCTGGATGTGGCGGGTCAGGGCGTCCAGAAGGTCGTCGCGCGACTGGCCGCGCTGCTGGGCCGCGCTCGCGCCCGCGAACGCCATGCCGGCGACCCCGATAAGAAGTGACTGTCGAAGCATCGTGCAACGCCCTGATTGATGGAAGGACACGACCATAGCAGACGAAAAGGCCGTTTGGAGGCAGGTATTAGGCTGCCCTTGCAGGCGTCAGGAAACTTTCATCCTGATAGATCGTGCGTCCGCCGACGATGGTCGCCATCACGCGGCCCTGCACCGGGCGCTCGTCGAACGGCGTGTTCTTGGTCTTGCTCCACAGCTCGTCGCGGTCGACCTTCCAGGCGTAGTCGGCGTCGAACACCACGAGATCGGCCGGAGCGCCCTTGGCGAGCTTGCCGCCCGGCAGGCCGAACAGCCGCGCCGGCGTGCTGGCCAGGAGCTGGAACAGGCGCGGCAGGGTGAGATGCCCGTTGTGCACCAGCTCGAGGGAGATCGGCAGCAGCGTCTCCAGACCGATGCCGCCCGGCTCGGCCTGGGCGAAGGGCACGCGCTTGCTGTCCTGGTCCTGTGGGCGATGGTCGGACACGATGGCGTCGATGATGCCGGCCTTCAGGCCTTCGACCACGGCCAGCCGGTCTTTCTCGGCCCGCAAGGGCGGGACCAACTTGCCGAAGGTGCGGTAGTCGCCGACCGCGAGATCGTTCAACGCGAAGTAGGGTGCTGCCGTATCGCAGGTGATCTTCAGCCCGCGCTTCTTGGCGCCGGCGATCGCCGCCACCGCTTCGGCGGTGGAGATCTTGGCGAGGTGCAGGCGACCACCGGTCATCTCGGCGAGCCGGATGTCGCGCTCGACCAGCATCACCTCGGCAAGCGGCGGACAGCTGGACAGGCCGAGCCGCGTCGCCATCTCGCCGCTGGTCATGTGGCCGCCCGACAGCGTCGGCTCCTGCGGCAGATGGACGATCAGCGCGTCGAAGGCCTTGGCGTAGTAGAGCGCGCGGCGCAGCACCTGGGCGTTGCCGACGGGATGATCGGCGTCGGTGAAGGCGACGGCGCCCGACTCGGCTAAAAGGCCGATCTCGGCCAGTTCCTTGCCCTCGAGCCCGACGGTCAATGCGCCGTAGGCGTACATGTTCACCAGCTTGATCTGGCGGGCGCGGCGGGCGACGAACTCGATCAGCGAGGCGTCGTCGAACGGCGGCTCGTTGTCGGGCAGCAGCACCAGGGAGGTGATGCCGCCCACCGCAGCGGCGGCGCCGGCGCTCTCCAGCGTCTCCTTGTGCTCCTCGCCCGGCTCGCCGGTATGGACGCGCGTGTCGACCAGGCCGGGTGCGAGATAGAGGCCGCGGCAGTCGACCGACTGGATGCCGTAGGGTGCACCCGAAGCGAACAGGTTGGGGCCGAAGTCGGCGATCTTGCCGTCGCTGATCAGGACGGCGCCCTGGTACTCGGCATTGCCCGTGGGATCGATGATGCGCGCGTTGATGTAGGCGGTCGAGCCGCTGTGCTGCGGCGCCAGGCGATCGATGGTGCCGTTCACGCTGCGGCTCCCGAGAGCGCGTTGCGGCGGCCGCCGATCAGGGCGTCGAGGCAGGCCATGCGCACGGCCACGCCCATCTCGACCTGCTCCTGGATGACCGAGCGATCGACGTCGTCGGCGACCTCGGAGTCGATCTCGACGCCGCGGTTCATCGGTCCGGGATGCATGATCAGCGCGTCGGGCTTGGCGAACTTGAGCTTTTCCGAGTCGAGGCCGAAGAACCGGAAGTACTCGCTGATCGAGGGCACGAACGAGCCCTGCATGCGCTCGGTCTGCAGGCGCAGCATCATGATGATGTCGACGTCCTTCAGCCCGGTCTTCATGTTGTAGTGGACTTCGACGCCCATGCGGTCGACGTCGGTCGGCATCAGGGTGGGCGGGCCGACCACCCGCACGCGCGCGCCCATGATCTGCAGCAGGTGGATGTTCGAGCGCGCCACGCGGCTGTGCATGATGTCGCCGCAGATCGCCACCAGCAGGCCTTCCAGGCTGCCGCGTCGTCGTCGGATGGTGAGTGCGTCGAGCAGCGCCTGGGTGGGATGCTCGTGCTGGCCGTCACCGCCGTTGATGACGGCGCAGTTCACCTTCTGTGACAGAAGATTGACCGCGCCCGACTCATGGTGGCGCACGACGATGGCGTCGGGCCGCATGGCGTTCAGCGTCATCGCCGTGTCCAGCAGCGTCTCGCCCTTGCGCACCGAGGAGGTGGCGACGTCCATGTTGATGACGTCGGCACCCAGCCGCTTGGCCGCGACCTCGAAGCTGGTCCGGGTGCGCGTCGAATTCTCGAAGAACAGGTTGATCACCGTCCGCCCGGCGAGCACGTCGCGCCGTTTGTCGATGGACCGATTCTGGTCGATGTAGCTTTCGGAAAGGTCGAGCAGTCCCGAAATGGTTTCGGGCGCAAGTCCCTCGATGCCGAGCAGATGGGGCAACCTCGGCACGCCCACGCGTTTTCTTGTCACTAAAGCGCGACGTTAAGCACGCTGGAGCGGACCCCGCAAGGCGACGTTTTGGTGGATAAATAAGGTCACAGTTTCAGCCACGGCAGCCGCTCGTCGGCGAAGGCGTGGCCGGCCGGCGCCAGCGCTCCCGGTTCGTCGAACGCGCCGACATGGAGGTGGATTTCGCCCGGCCAGCGGTCGCCTTCGTAGGTCAGGGTGGAGCCGCAGCGCCCGCAGAAGCCGCGCCGCACACCAGGTGACGATTCGAAGGTGGAGAGGGCGTCGCCGCTGAAGCGGACCTTCGCCGTCTCGAAGCCGGCATAAGCGGAGACCGGCGCGCCGGTGTGCCTCCGGCAGCTCTGGCAGTGGCAGTAGCTCGTCCACTTGGGCGGACCGTCGGCGGTGAAGCGGATGTTTCCGCAAAGGCAGCGGCCTTCGCTCATGTCGTTCCTCCGGGCCTGGGGCCTGTATAGCGGGCACGCGGCCGGATCAGCGCGGCGTGCGCGGACTGTTCCAGTGCGTGGGCGATCCAACCCACGGTACGGCCCAGGAGGAAGAGGGCCAGCGCGGAATCCTTGGGCAGGCCGAGCACGCGCTCGACCACGACAGTGGTGAAATCGACGTTGGGCTTGCGATCGATCAGGCGCTCGCCGGCGACGGCGAGCCGCTCGGCGAAGGCAAGCTCGGGCGAGTTGGGCACGGTCTCGCGCAGGAGTGCGAACAGGGTGGCCGCTCGTACGTCGCCGTCAGGATAGAGCTGATGGCCGAAGCCCGGGATGTAGATGCGGTCACGAACGCGTTGCACCAGTTCGGCGTCGATGTCGCGGGACTTGCGGAGGTCGTCGAACAGGGTCGCGACCCGACGCGTCAGTCCGCCGTGGCGTGGACCATTGAGTGCCGCGAGCCCGGCCATGACGGCGCCATAGAGATTCGCGCCGGTCGAGGCGACGACCCGTGCAGCAAAGGCCGAGGCATTGAATTCATGGTCCGCGGAGAGGACGAGCGCGGCGCGCAGCAGCGGCGCACGCCCAGCCGACACCCGCCAGGCGGCTGCCAGTTGCTCATGGATCGGCAGTGGCGATGGAGGCTGCCCGGTCACGGCCGCTGTCAGCAGGCGCAGGACGCGCACACCGGTCTCCAGCATGGCAGCGCGATCCTCTACCCAGCTCGGATGGTCGAGGGCCGCCGCGGCGGGCAGGACGACCAGGCAGCGATCGACCGGCCCCAGGGTCGCGGCCGCCAACCAGGCACGGCGCAGCGCCGTCGTCAGGGGCGGGAGGTTGTCATCGGCGAAAGGCTGTTCGCCGCAGTCCCACAGGAGGCGCGCCACCTCCTCGAGCGAGGCCGTGCGGGCAAGCTCCGTGGTGTCTTGGCCGCGATAATAGAGCCGGTTGTCTTCGATCAGCGTCAGCGCCGATTCCAGGACCGGCGTGCCGAAGTCCAAGGCATGGTTGGCGATCGACTCGGCCTTGCGGCCAACCTCACGGCGTCGCTTGAGGCGGGAGATGTCGTCGGCGCGATAGCGCCGCTCGCGCTGGCCGCCGGTTGCCTCGGAGCGCAGCAGGCCGCGGCTCACATACGCATAGAGGGTTGCCGCCGATACGCCCAGGCGCCGTGCCGCTTCGCGGGAGGTGAGCCACTCGCCAGCCATGACGCCATCATAGTCAATGCGATCAAGATTGCGAAGGCGGGTAGTGTGCGAAAAAACACAGAAACAATTCAACTATAGATTGCAATGTGGTCACGGTCAAACGGAGAGGTGACCATCATGATCCAAGGTGGCTATCAATATCGCTTCCACTCGAAGCTGAACCGTGGGTTCATCCTCGGCGTAACCCCCTATCTCAACGGGCTGGTCGGTGCCGTCCTGCAGGAGTATCCGCGCGCGGATCCCCGCTACAGCGTGTTCGTCGTCAAGGAGGTCGCCGACAAGGTCGACAAGGATCACCCTTACCAGCCGGGCGTCTACAATCTCCAACTGGCCAGTTCCGATTCGAGCGCCCAGACGTACCTCGGATTTCCCATGAACTACGACAACATGAACCGAGGGACTGTCGCCGACGGCAACCAGCTCTGTTGTATCGATACCCTCCACTACGCCAACGTGGCGACATGGCCGGCCTTCAGGATGGGCGTCGGATACGTCGACTGGACCTATCCGCAGCATCCCGAACTGCAAACCCCGAGCAGCGATGGCTGGGTGAAGATCTCCACCATTGCCTCCGGCAGCGTGGCGGAGGTGAAGGACGGCACTGTCCTGCACAACCAGCCGGTGAACAGCGCGGGCTACAATGGCGGCGACCTGCAGCAATGGTGGGCCGAGCGTGTCGGCTGATTAGTTGATCAATATAATCAAGATTGACAATCCACTGTGCTGAAGCCGATCGTCTCCTGGCATTACCAGGAGACGCGATATGTTGCTGACACGGGTGGATAGCGGCCTCGACGGCGTCGTCGTGGCTGACACGGCAATGAGCGAGGTCGATGGCGAGGCCGGCCGGCTGATCGTGCGTGGCCATGCGATCGAGGATCTGACGGCGACGCGCGGCTTCGAAGGCGTCGCCGCCCTGCTGTGGGAGGGTTACGCCGAAGGCGGCGGAGACGAGGCGGCGGTACGGGCGGGTCTGGCGGCGGCGCGTGTGCGCGCCTTCGCTGACGTGCCGAGGCTCCTGGCTGCGACGCGCGGCCTCAATCCGGTCGAGGCGCTCCGGGTCGGCCTCGGCATGCTGCCCGACAACGACAAGACCCCGCATCATTTCCTGGTGTGCGGCGCCATGCCGGTGTTCCTGGCGGCGGTGCTAAATGCCGAGAAGTCGCTGGCGCCGATCGAGCCTGATCCGGCGCTTAGCACGGCGCAGGACTTCCTGCACATGGTGCGCGGCCAGCGCGCCGGCACGGTGTTCGAGAAGGCGCTCGACACCTATCTCGCGACGATCGCCGATCACGGATTCAACGCCTCGACCTTCACCGCGCGCGTGGTCGCCTCGACGCATGCCGGTTTGATTTCCTCGGTGCTGGCCGGCCTCTGTGCCCTCAAGGGCCCGCTGCATGGCGGCGCGCCCGGTCCGGTGCTCGACATGCTGGACGAGATCGGCGATGCGGCGCGCGCCGAAGCCTGGTTCGACGACGCCTTCGCCAAGGGCACGACGCTGATGGGCTTCGGCCATCGCATCTACAAGGTGCGCGATCCGCGGGCTGACGTGCTGAAGGCCGCAGTGGCCACCTTGCCGGAGACGGCAGGCCGGCTCGCTTACGCCTCCGCGGTCGAGCAGGGCGCCATCGCCGCCCTGCGCAAGTACAAGCCTGGCCGGCCGCTCGACACCAACGTCGAGTACTACACGGCGCTCCTGTTGGAGGCGTTGGAGATCCCGCGCAGCGCCTTCACGGCCCTGTTCGCCGTCGGACGCACCGCCGGCTGGTGCGCCCACATCTTCGAGCAGGAGAAGGGCGGCCGCATCATTCGCCCGCAGTCGAATTACGTCGGGCCGCGGCCGCAGTAAGATTATGAACGCTTGATCGCCGACCCGCGCCAGGTGCGGGCGCGGGTGCCGGCGGCGTCGAAGACCCAGAGGATGATGTCGCCGCCGGTCGGCGTGAAGCGGACGGTGAAGTGGCGGCGCCAGAAGCTGCCGTCGGCATGGGCGAACAGGGCTTCGGTGCCTAAAAGATCGCGCCCGACGGTGAGCGTGGCCGAGCGCGGGCCATGTCGCGATTCGTTGGAAGCAAGAACCGCGACGCCGTCGATCAGCGGACCGAAGAGCAGCAGCTCGCCAGCGGCGGCGGTCTGCATCGGGCCGGTATCGATGCGCAGCCGGATCGACGGCAGACCGTCGATGGCGCGGATATCGAAGTGCACGCCAAAGGGCGCGGGATCGTCGAGGTCGACATGCGGCTCGTTGGGCGGCGGATAGATGTCCTCGAGCGGGATCGAGCGATAGAACCGCGCGGCGCCGTCGTAGAGGCCGATCCACTCCGGCCACAGGCCCGACTGGGCACGTGCGATCGCCGGCAACAACGCGCCCGCCGCGAGCAGGGCGCGCCGGCGGATCATTTCGTGCGGCCGGCCACGACGTTGAGGTCGACCGTCACCTCGTTGGCGACCTGGCCGGTGGCGGCCCACTCGTTCTGCCCGACGCCATAGTCGAGCCGCTTCAGGATGATGCGGCCGCGCGCCGTGGCGCGAACCCGGCCGGGCTGTGACGGATCGTCGGTGATGGCGAGCGTGAAGGGCAGCACGGCATCGCGCGTGACGTCGCGGATCGTGAGCTTGCCGCGCGCCTCGTAGCGATCGCCGCTGCCTGAGATCGAGGTCGACACGAAACGCGCCTCGGGGAATTTCTGGACGTCGAGGAAGTTCGGGCCCTTCATCAGCGAATCGACGTCGCGGTTGTTGGTCGAGACCGGCCGCGTGTCGATCCTGATGTCGATGCGCGCGCCGGCGAGCGAGGAGGGATCGAGCACGATGTCGCCCGTCCAGGTGGGGAAGCGGCCGCTCACGATCGAGCCGACCTGGGCGACGCTGAACGAGAGCGAGCTTCCTTTGGGATCGACCGTCCAGGCGTCCTGCGGACCGGCGAGCGACGGCAACGGCAGCAGGAGCAGACCGATGAGGGCGAACCAGGAGCGCATCAACGTCCTCCGAAAGGCCACATGCGGCGGAACACGCCGTCTCGCCGCAGGACATCGTGATGTACGACAGCGGCGACGTGAAGGATCAGCATCACGATCAGCAGCCGCGACAGGATATAGTGCGTGGTCCTCAGCGTCTCGAACAGGTCCTGGTCGCGCGGCAGCAGGTCGGGCAGCGGCAGCAGTCCGAACCAGATCACGCTGACGCCCGCGGCCGAGCTCATGAACCAGCCGCTGATCGGCATGGCGAGCAGGAGGAGCAGCAGCGCCCAATGCGCGACCGGCGCCAGCAGTGCCTGCCAGCGCACGATCGTGCCAGGCAGCGGCGGCGGCGGATGCCGCCAGCGCCACAGCAGGCGGCACACGGTCAGCACCAGCACGGCGAGCCCGACCCATTTGTGCCAGTTGTAGGCGTAGAGCTTGGTGAAGCCGAGCGGCAGGCCGGTCATCCACAGCCCGACGCCGAGCATGCCGATCACCGCGACGGCGGTGATCCAGTGCAGCGCTTGGGCGGTCGGATGATAGTTCAGCCGCTCATGCTCCTCTCCCCCAGCGATCAGGCGCGCACGCCCTCCTCGTACGTTTCGAAGAACCGCCGGCCCGTTCCGCGCTGGTTTTCGTAGATCGAGCCCTGGTGGTCGGCGGGTGGCAGCGGCATGCGGATCGGGGCGGCGACGACGCGCGGCTCGATGGTCGGCTCGCCCAGTACCATGCGGCTGTTGAACTCCTCGAAGTTGGCCACGCCCAGCAGCGGCCACGCATCGGCGGCGGTGTATTCGTGCAGCAGCAGGCGGCGTTGCCGGTTGGAGCGGTTGAGCGCCGAGCCGTGCACCAGCCGCACGTGATGGATGGTCATCGAGCCCGCCGGGCCGGTGAGCGGCACCGCCTTGTCGAAGTCGATGTCGCAGGCGTCGGGGTTCATGGCGCCGCAGAAGCGGCCGTCGGCGTGATGATCCCAGGTCGGGCCGTGGTGGCTGCCCGGGATCACCATCAGCGCGCCGTTGTCCATGTCGCAGTCGTCGAGATAGATGCCGGTCGCCAGCACGTCGTCGTTGGTGTGCGGATAGAACGCCCAGTCCTGGTGCCATTCGACCGGCGAGCCGTAACCCGCCGACTTCATGTTGAGCTTGCCGCCGTGCTGGCGGATCGCCGGCCCCAGGAGCTGCGCCAGGATCGACGTGATCTTGGGATCGCGGGCCAGCGCATGGAAGAAGGCATAGCGCTTGAAGATCGCGGGCTTCAGCCGGCGCACGCGCGGCAGGGCGGCGCTGTGGCTGGCCTCGAGGTCGTAGAGATCGTCGTTCGCCGAAACGCCACGCGCTTCGGCGACGATGCGGTCGGTGAGGTCGCGCAGCTCGGCGAGCTGCTCGCCCTGGATCAGGCGCGGGATCACCAGATAGCCATCGCGCCGATATGTCTCGATCTGCTGGTCGGTGAGCATGGCGACGACCATAGCACGGTCCGCCGCCTTCGCCGATAATCAAGCCATGGCGATCCATGCCCTTTTCCCGACACTGATCTACCGAGAATCGATCGCCGGGCCAAAGCAGCCGCCGGACCAGCGCCAGCTCAACCAGGACCTGGCCGACGAATGCCGCTCGCTCGCCGTCTCGGACGAGGCCGGCCGGCGCTGGTCGGCCGAGCACTATCTCGGCGGCTACACGTCCTACGGCTCGCTCGACCGCCTGCATCTCGTTTCGTCGCTGTTCGCTCGCCTGCGGCGTCGCATCGACCCGCACGTAAAAGCCTTCGTCCGCTCGCTGCACTACGATCTCGCCGGCCGCTCGCTCGCCATGACCGATTGCTGGGCCAACGTCATGCCGGCGGGCGTGGTGCATTCGCTGCATCTCCATCCCACGTCCTTCATCAGCGGCACCTATTACGCGGAAGTGCCCAAGGGCGCGGGCGCCCTGAAGTTCGAGGATCCGCGGCTCGGCCTGCACATGGCGACGCCGCCGCGCCGGACCGACGCGCCCAAGAGCTTTCACTCCTTCGTGAGCCTGCCGGCCAAGGCGGGCGATCTGCTGCTGTTCGAGAGCTGGCTGCGCCATGAAGTGCCGCCGGCCCGCTTCTCCGGCGAGCGCATCTCGATTAGCTTCAACTATGGCTGGACGACCAGGGCCGGCCGCTGATGGGACCCAACATGCGCGCTCTTCTCGCTTTCGTCAGTCTGCTCGCCGCGGCCGGCACGGCCTCGGCCGACCAGGAGCTGCCGATCTTCGATGCCCACATGCACTACAGCCATGACGCCTGGGAGGTCGTGCCGCCCAAGCAGGTCGTCGAGATCCTGAAGAAGGCCGGCGTCAAGCGCGCCATGGTGTCGAGCTCGAACAACGAGGGCACCAAGATGCTGCAGGACGTGGCGCCCTCGGTGATCGTGCCCGAGCTCAGGCCCTACCGCTCGCGCGGCGAGCTGTCGACCTGGGCCAAGGATGCGACGATCATCGGCTTCCTCGAGGACATGCTCTCCAAGCGCAAGTACGTGGCGATCGGCGAGTTCCATATCTACGGCGCCGATGCCGACCTGCCCAACATGCGCAAGGTGGTCGAGCTCGCCAAGAAGTACGGGCTCTACCTGCATTCGCATTCCGACGCCGACGCCGTCCAGCGCCACTTTCAACAGGACCCGACGGCGCGCGTGCTGTGGGCGCATTCGGGCTTCGAGCGGCCGGAGAAGGTGCGCGAGATGCTGCGGCGCTATCCGACCCTGTGGTGCGATCTCGCTTTCCTCACCTCGCACGCCTCGAACGGCAAGGTGGCGCCGGGCTGGCGCGAGGCCTTCCTGGAATTCCCCGACCGCTTCGTGGTCGGTACCGACACCTTCACGCCGGAGCGCTGGCACTACGTCGTCGAGTATGCGCGCTGGTCGCGCCAGTGGCTCAGCGACCTGCCGCCGGACGTGGCGCGCAAGATCGCCTACGAGAACGGCGACCGCCTGTTCGGCGACAAGCTCGGCGGGGGCCAATGAGGCTGCTCGCAGCCCTCATCGCGCTGGTGATCGCCGTTCCGGCCTGGGCGGATTGCCCGCTCGATCTCGGGCGCGGCACCGGTATCGTCATATTCTCCAGCCACTATCTCATCGCCTTCCGTCCCGAGCCGTTGCGCATCGAGGTCGGCGAGCCGTTCTCGCTGCTGTTCAACGTCTGCACCAAGAACGACAAGCCGGCCGAGCTGGTGGCGATCGACGCCCAGATGCCCGAGCACAAGCACGGCATGAACTACCGGCCGACCATCGTGTCCCTGGGCGACGGCCGCTATCGCGTCGACGGCATGGTGTTCCACATGCCCGGCGCCTGGGAGCTCGCGATCGACGTGCGCGCCGGCGAGGAAAGCGAGCGGCTGAGCCATGAGCTCGTCGTGAAGTGATGCGCTGGCTCGGCGGCGCGTTGGTGTTGGCGCTGGCCGCGTCGGCCGTCGCGCAAACGCCGCTGCAATGGTCGCAAGAAGAGACGAGGGCGATTGCCCGCCACGGGCCGTGGCCGCCGCCGGCGCCGCGCGATCCATCCAACCGCGTCGCCGGCTCGCCCGGTGCCGTTGCCCTCGGCGAGCATCTGTTCAACGAGCCGCGCCTGTCGGCCGACGGCGCCATGAGCTGCGCCACCTGCCATATCGCCGGCCGGGACTGGGCGGACGGGCGCACCAGGGCGATGGGTCGAGCCGAGCTCGACCGGCGCACGCCGTCGCTGTGGAACGTGGGCTATGCGCACTGGTTCGGCTGGGACGGGGCGGGGGATTCGCTGTGGTCGCAGTCGATCCGACCGATCCTCGATTCGCGGGAAATGGCGAGCGATGCAGGCCGAGTCGCCGGGCTGCTGCGCGAGGACAAGGCGCTGGCCTGCGGCTACGAGCGCGCGTTCGGCCACAGGCCCGATGGCGACGACGAGAAGCTTCTGGTCGACGCGGCCAAGGCATTGGCCGCGTTCCAGGCGACGCTGGTCAGCCCGCGCACGCCGTTCGATGCCTTCCGCGATGCCGTGGTGGCGGGCGATCGCGAGGCCATGGCGCGCTACCCGCTGGCGGCGCAGCGCGGCCTGAAGATCTTCATCGACGCGAAGTGCTCGGCCTGCCATTTCGGGCCGCGTTTCACCAACGGCGAGTTCGGCGATGTCGGCATCCCGTTCTTCACGCGGCCGGGCGAGGTGGATGCCGGCCGACTCGACGGGCTGGGCAAGCTCGCCAGCAGCGCCTTCAACCTTTTGGGCCGGCACAATGACGATGCGTCGGGCGCCAACGCCTTGCGCACCCGGCACGTGCAGCGCCTGCACAGCAACTTCGGCGAGTTCCGCGTGCCCAGCCTGCGCCAGTCGGGCGGCGGCCCGTTCATGCACAACGGCCATCTCGCGACGCTGGAAGACGTGGTGAAGCACTACTCCGAGGTGAACCCCGACCGCCTGCACAGCGACGCGATCCCGCTGGTTCGCCCGCTGGCGCTCAGCGCGGAGCAAAGCACCGACCTCGTCGCCTTCCTGCGCACGCTGTCGGTCGCGCCGCCGCCACGCGTCGCCGCGGCGCCGCTCTGTCCCTAACGGGAGCGCGGGCCTCTGGCCCGCCTCATGATTCATGAGCGGGCCAGAGGCCCGCGCTCCCATTCACTTCAGCCGCGCCAGCACGCTCTCCAATATCCACGCTGCCGCCGCTGCATCGACGCGCTCGGCGCGCTTGGCGCGGCTCATGTCGTAGTCGTCGATCATGCCGCGGGTGACGGCGGCGGTGCTCAGCCGCTCGTCCTGGAAGACGACGGGCAGGGCGGCGAGGGCGGGCGGGCCGTGGTTGGCGATGTTGGTCGCGAACTGGCGCACCGACTGGCAGCGCGGGCCCTCGGTGCCGTCCATGTTGAGCGGCAGGCCGATCGCTAGGGCCTTGATCTCGTGTTTCTTCGCGAGCTCGGCGATGGCGGCCAGGTCGACCGCGAGCTTGCCGCGCTTCAGGGTCGTGAGCGGCGTCGCCAGCATGCGCAAGGCGTCGGACGTCGCGATGCCGACGGTCTTGGTGCCGACATCGAGCGCCATCAACCGCCCCTGAGGCACCAGCGTCTTCAATTCGGCAAAGTCGACGACAGCCATCGCTAACCCACCTTGCCATCGAGCCAGGCGGCCGTGTCCTCGGCGATGCGCTGCCAACCGGGCTGCCCCGGCACCCAGTGGCCTTGTCCGGGATATTCCACATAGTCGGCGACATGGCCGTAACGCTTGGCCGAGCGGCGCACGACGCCGGCCGGCGTGAGCTTGTCCTTGTCCGTCGCAACGAACAGCAGCGGCGCCGTCACCAGCCGCGGATCGACCGTCGTCGTCTTGCTGCCATCAAGCCAGGGTAGGGCAATCTCGAACAACGCCCGTCCCGAATCATGCACGAAGGCGGAATGAAGCTCAGCACCTTCCCGCGGATCGGTCGTATTGAAGGTATGCGACAGCGCCTCGGCGAGAGTCGCGCGATGCGGCTTGCGCCACCAGCCCCAATTGAGCTGGATGCGCGCGAACGCCCACAGGTTCGACGGCCTGATGGCGATCACCGCGGCGTCCGGGGCCGGCGTCAGCAGAACACCCGCCCGGGCGAGCCCACGCGCGCACAGCATCAGGGCCAGCAGCCCGCCCATCGAATGGCCGATCACCACCGGCTTGTCGGCCAGGCCCTCGATCGTGTTTGTGAGATCGGCCACATAGTCGCCGAGTCCGGTCGTGCCAAGACCGGCCGGCGGTGCGTGCGGTGGGGCGTCGTGATGGCGCAAGGCGGGCGCGACGGTCTGCCAGCCGCGGGCTTCCAGGAACGGCCGCCAGTTCCGCCATACGTCCGGCGTGCCCCACATGCCATGAATGAAGACTGCCACCTTGGCCATTGTCGAGGTTATAAAACGCGGGGACCGTTCGGTCGACACAGGGTCCAAAGAACAAGAGTTGCGGGGTAGGCTCGACAGGTGACCGATACATTCTACGCTCTGCTCGCCATCTCCATGGTGCTGGTGGTGGTGAGCCTGCTGGTACCGGTGGCCGAGCGCTTTCGTCTGCCGCACACCGTCCTGCTGGCCATCGCCGGCATGGGCATGGGCTTCCTGGGCTCGTGGCTGATCACCAGCGGCGTCAAGCTGGGCGCGCTGGGCGACGCCTTCGTCGGCCTCGACAAGCTCGAGGTCGGCGCCGACATGTTCCTGCCCCTGTTCCTGCCGCCCCTGCTGTTCACCGCCGGCCTCAACATCGAGGTGCGACGGCTGATGGACGAGGTCCATGCCGTGCTGCTGCTGGCCATCGTCGCGGTGGTGGTGTGCATCGCCTGCGTCGGCTTCGTGGTGCACTGGGCGACCGGCATGGACCTCATCGTCTGCCTGCTGCTGGGCGCAGTGGTGTCGACCACCGATCCGGCGGCCGTCATCGGCATCTTCCGCGATGTCGGCGCGCCCAAGCGGTTGTCGATCCTGGCCGAGGGCGAATCGCTCCTGAACGATGCCGTCGCCATCGCCGCCTTCGGCCTGTTCATCGGCATCCTGGTGAGCCGGGTCGATCCGAGTGCCGCCATGCCGGGCTCGCCCAGCGGCGTCGTCGTCGTCTTCCTGCGCGAATTCGTGGGCGGGCTCGTGCTGGGCTTCCTGCTGGCCCGGGCCGCTATGTTCATGCTGCCGCGGCTCGGCGAATCGGAGGCCGCCATTGCCTCGATCACGGTGGCGCTCTCCTATGTCTCCTTCGTCGTCGCCGACCGCTACCTGCATGTCTCGGGCGTGGTCTCGACGGTGATGGCGGCGCTGACGGTCGCGGCTTATGGCCCCACGCACCTGCATCCGCACCAGTGGACGTCGCTCAAGCGACTGTGGGAGCAGCTCGAGTTCTGGGCGAGCTGCCTGATCTTCGTGCTGGCCTCGATGCTGGCGGCCAACGTGCTGCTGCAGATCACCTGGCTCTACTTCCTGGCGGTGGCCGCCGTGGCGATCGGCGCCTTCACGGCGCGCGGCCTGGTCGTGTTCGGCATGCTTCCCGTGCTGGAGAAGCTCAAGCTCGTGCAGCCGGTCGACAACCGATACAAGGCCATCCTGGTCTGGGGCGGACTGCGCGGCGCGGTGACGATCGTGCTGGCCATGGTGGCGGCCGGCAATGACAAGCTGCCCGAGCATACCCGGGAGTTCATCGCACTCTCGGCCACTCTGTTCGTGCTGTTCACGCTGTTCGTCAACGCAACGACGCTCGGCCTGTTCATGCATGCGCTGGGTCTCGACAAGCTGTCGCGCCTGGAACTCGCCCGGCGTGATCGCGTGCTGGCGCTGTCGAAGATCAACGTCGAGCGGCATCTGGCGCAGATCATCCGCCGCCGCAATGCCCGCATCGAGGGC
Source organism: Reyranella sp. (assembly GCA_019750135.1). Taxonomy (GTDB): domain Bacteria; phylum Pseudomonadota; class Alphaproteobacteria; order Reyranellales; family Reyranellaceae; genus Reyranella. Next base: position 35,763 of record JAIEOV010000013.1, read on the forward strand.
CTGGCCGCCGATCCCGCGTCGGCGGGCGAGCCCGAGATCGAGGACGTGCCGGCTGATCTGGCGCTCGATCTCGATGAACGCGTCAAGGTCGGCCTGGTGACACTGTGTTCGCGCGAAAAGGAGCTCTATCTCGAGCAGTTCGAGCAGCAGATCCTGTCGCGCCGCATGGTCGCCGTGCTGACGGCGAGCGCCGATCGGTTGATCGACAATGTGCGCGACAAGGGTGTGGCCGGATACGAAGCATGGCTGGTCGACATCTCGCGGCCCGATCTCGGCTTCCGCCTGGCCCTCTGGCTGCATCGGCGGCTCGGTCTCGAGCGCATGCTGACCGAGCGCCTGGCCGACCGCTTCGAGACGCTGATGGTGACGCAGAGCGTGCTGGTCGAGCTTGCGGCGTTCAACATCAGCTCGGTGGCCGATCTTTTGGGCAGCGACGCCGAGGCGCAACTCGCGGCCGTGATCGAGAATCGCCAGGAGGCGGTCGAGAGTGCGTTCAAGGCCTTGTCTCTGCAGTATCCCGGCTATGCCGAATCGATCGAGACGCGGCAGCTCGAGCGCGCCGCCATCCGTTTCGAATCGACCGAGTACAACCGCCGCCTGCGCGAGGGCATCATCAGCCGCGAGGTCTACAACGACCTGCGCGAGCAGCTGGCCGAGCGACGCGGCGCCATCAGCAAGCGGCCGCCGCTCGACCTCGGCCTGGAGCTGGCCAAGATGATCGAGCGCGTGCCGCTGTTCGCCTCGCTCGACCGGCCGGCGGTGGTCGAGCTCAGCAAGCGGCTGCGCGCCGTCGTGGCGCTGCCGGGCGAGAAGATCATCAGCATCGGCGGTCCGCCCGATTCGATGTACTTCATCGCCGCCGGCCATGTGACGGTGATGCTGCCGAACTTCCAGGTGACCCTGAAGGAAGGCGACTTCGTGGGCGAGATGGGCCTGATCAGCGATTCGCCGCGCAGCGCCGACGTGGTGTCCGACGGCTACAGCCATCTGCTGGCTCTTTATCGCAAGGACTTCCGGGCCCTGCTGGCCAAGCGCCCGGCCGTCCGCACAGAGATCGAGGCCATGGCCGCCCGCCGCGTTGCCGAGAACGAAGGCAAGGCGGCAGCGTCCTAGTCTTCCGGACCGCCGGCTCATGAGCTTGGGCCGGCGGGACGCCGGCGGTCCAGAAGAGCTTAGAGATATTTCGACGCCTCGCGGCGCGCGACGCCCTTCAGGGCGGCGCCGTGTTCGACGAGGAACCGCCTGACGCGGACCGGGTCGCGCTTGGACAACTCGCGCAGCCACCAGCCGATCGCTTTCTGGATGAACCACTCGCGATCGCCGGCAAGGCGCGCGGCCCATTGCAGCATGCGTTCGGGATCGCGGCCTTTGCGCGTCCAGGCGAGGGTGAAGACCAGCGCCGCGCGCCGCGTCCAGAGGTGTGGGCTCTCCACCCAGCCTTCGACGATGTCGAGGCGGCGCGGATCGTGCAGCAGGCAGCGTGCGGCGACCGGGGCGAGATTGTCGGCCACCGCCCAGCCGTCGAGGTCGGCCATGCGCGCCGTCACGAAGCGCCACAACGGCTCGTTCGGCGGCACGCTCGGCGGCGCCAGCACACGGCCGGCGACGATCTTCAGGTCCCACACCGGCTCACGCCACAGCCGGCGGCTGAGCGCCAGTCGGTCACCGGCCGGGACGTCCTTCAGGATCTCTCGGATCGCCTCGTCCATCTGCGGCAGGGACACCCCCCAGTGCTGCCAGGCCGACTTTTGGTAGCTTTTTTCCTTCTCGGCCCGCGCCGGGCTGCCCGACGTCCGTAGACGGCGGGTGAGGCTGGCATAGAGGCGGTCCGTGGCGGTCATGGACCGCATCGTAGCAAGGCTGCGGTCCGGTTGCTCCTGCGGAGCAAACCGGCTACCAACCGCGCCATTCAAGCGTTTGGAGCTAGGTATGTCGCTCGACAAGGACGCCGTGGCGCGCATTGCGCATCTGGCTCGTCTGAAAGTGCCCGATGAAGAACTGGCGCCGCTGGCCGGCGAACTGTCGGGGATTCTTGCCTGGATCGAGCAACTGAACGAGGTCGACACCAAGAACGTAGAGCCGATGTCCTCGGTGTCCGACGTGACGTTGCCCCAGCGCGAGGACAAGGTGACCGACGGTGGCATCGCCGAGAAGATCCTGGCCAACGCGCCGGGCGGCGCCGTCTATATCGAGCAGACCGACAAGAACGCCGGCGGCTTCTTCACGGTCCCCAAGGTGGTGGAGTAGGCGATGGCTGCTCTCACCGACCTGACGCTCGCCCAGCTCAAGGCGACGCTGGACAAGAAGGAAGCGAGCGCCGTCGAGGTGGCCGAAGCCCATCTCAAGAAGCTCGACGAACATCGCGCGCTCAACGCCTTCATCACCGAGACGCCCGAGCGGGCGCGTGACATGGCCAAGGCCTCCGACGCGCGCCGCGCCGCGGGGCAGGCCGGGCTGCTGGACGGTGTCCCGCTCGCCATCAAGGACCTGTTCTGCACCGAAGGCGTGCGGACCACGGCGGGGTCACACATCCTCGAAGGCTTCGTGCCGCCGTATGAGAGCACGGTGACCGCCAACCTGTGGAAGGCGGGCGCCGTGATGGTCGGCAAGACCAACCTCGACGAGTTCGCCATGGGCTCGTCGAACATGACGAGCTACTTCGGCGGCGTCGAGAACCCGTGGAAGAAGCGCGGCGACAACCGCAAGCTGGTGCCCGGCGGCTCGTCGGGCGGCTCGGCGGCCGTGGTTGCGGCCTACATGGTGCCGGGCAGCACGGGCACCGACACCGGCGGCTCGATCCGCCAGCCGGCGGCGTTCTGCGGCATCGTCGGGCTGAAGCCGACCTACGGCCGCTGCTCGCGCTGGGGCGTCGTGGCCTTCGCGAGCTCGCTCGACCAGCCGGGCCCGCTCACCCGCACGGTCGAGGACAGCGCCCTGCTGCTGCAGGGCATGGCCGGCCACGATCCCAAGGATTCGACGTCGGCGCCGCTCGCGGTGCCCGATTTCGCCGCGGCGGCGCGCAACGCCGACATCAAGGGCCTGCGTGTAGGCATTCCCAAGGAGTACCGAGTCGACGGCACGGCCGCAGAGATCGTGGCGCTGTGGGACAAGGGCATCGAGATGTTGCGGGCCGCGGGCGCGGTGCCGATCGAGGTGTCGCTGCCGCACACCAAGTATGCCCTGCCGGCCTATTACATCGTGGCGCCGGCCGAGTGCTCGTCGAACCTGGCGCGCTATGACGGCGTGCGCTTCGGGCTTCGGGTTCCCGGCAAGGACCTGATCGAGATGTACAAGAACACGCGCGGCGCGGGTTTCGGCAAGGAAGTGCGCCGGCGCATCATGATCGGCACCTACGTGCTGTCGGCCGGCTACTACGACGCCTACTACAAGAAAGCCCAGCAGATCCGCGCCCTGATCGCGCGCGACTTCAAGCAGGCCTTCGAGAAATGCGACGTGCTGCTGACGCCGACCGCGCCCACGGCCGCCTTCGCCGCCGGCGAGAAGATGGACGATCCGGTGACCATGTACCTCAACGACATGTTCACCATCCCGGCCTCGATGGCGGGCCTGCCCGGCATCTCCGTGCCGGCCGGCGTCGACAAGGACGGGCTGCCGCTGGGGCTTCAGATCATCGGCCGCGCCTTCGACGAGGAGACGATGCTGCGGGCAGCGGCGGCGCTCGAGAAGGCGGCGGCGTTCACCCTCAGGCCGACGGGCTACTGAGCGGTTCGCCCGCCGCGCACATCGGACACGCGGCAGGTTCCCACAAGTCGTTGGGCAGTCGGGCGACGGCTTCGACGGCAAGCTTGTTGGCTGCGAAGTGGGTTGGCACCGTCTCTCCCAGGATCAGCAAGGCGCCGACGGCAACCGGACGGGCGCCTAGTGCCGTGAGCGCGGCGTAGGTCGCGCGCGTTGCCGAACCGGCATTGATGGCATCGTCCACGATCGCAACGGCGCGACCGCGCAGGTGATTGTGAAGACGTCGGGGATGACGTAGGTCACGCTTCCGCTGTCGATTAGTCGCTCAGCGAAGGCGAAGCGGACACCGAGGTCAGCCGCCACCATTTCGGCAACGAAGGCGCCGCCAACCAGCGGGCCGACCACGGCCTCCACGCCGTGCCCACCCAGCCGTCGCGCCAGCTCGTTCGTGAAGGGCCGTAAGGCAGCCGGGCGCAGAAACAGTGTATCGAGATCGAGCCACAGATTGCCGTGATGACCCGACTCCAGGAGGAAGTGTCTGCGCCTGGCGGAGAGGAGACCGAGAAGCTGCTCTTCCATATGACTCAAATCCTTGGGATGGTCCCGCCCATGTCTCTCGAACTATACGCCGCTTACCTCCTCGCCTGCCTGATCGTCGTGCTGGTGCCCGGCCCGACGGTGACGCTGATCCTCGCCAACAGTATCCGCCACGGCACGCGCGCCGGGCTGCTGAACGTGCTCGGCACGCAGGTCGGCCTTGCCCTGATGATCGGCGTGGTCGGCCTCGGCCTTACCTCGCTCATGGAATCCGCTGGTCACTGGTTCGACTGGCTGCGGTTGGCGGGTGCAGCCTATCTCGTATGGCTTGGCTGGAAGATGATTCGATCGAGCGGTGGGTCAGGCGAAGGCGATGCGGCAGCGCCGCCCCGTGGCGGCTTCCTCACGCAAGGGGCACTGGTTGCTCTCAGCAACCCCAAGACCCTGATTTTCTTCGGCGCCTTCTTCCCGCAGTTCATCGATCCGGCGCGCGATCATGGCCTGCAGATCCTGATCATGGGCCTGACGGCAATGTTGGTCGCGGCCGTGTCCGACAGCGTCTACGCGCTCGCCGCTGGCCGCGCCGGCCGGGCGCTTTCCGCCAAGCGAGTGCGACTGCTGTCGCGCGTCAGTGGCGGATTTCTCATAGGTGGTGGCCTCTGGCTGGCGTTCTCTCGGCGCTGACGATCCGGTAAACTCCTGTTCATATGGGAGAAGCGAACATGGCGAAGGAATTCGATCTGGTCGTCCGAAGCGGCACGGTGGCTGACGGTACCGGTGCCTCGCTCCATGAAGCCGACATCGCGGTGAAGGACGGCAAGATTGCCGCCGTCGGCAAGATCTCGGGCAATGCCGTCGAGGAGATCGATGCCAAGGGGCTGCTGGTTACGCCGGGCTTCGTCGACATCCACACCCACTATGACGGCCAAGCGACCTGGGATTCGCATCTCCAGCCCTCGAGCTGGCACGGCGTCACCACGGCGGTGATGGGCAATTGCGGCGTCGGCTTCGCGCCGGTGAAAGTCGAGGATCGCCAGCGCCTGATCGAGCTGATGGAAGGCGTCGAAGACATTCCCGGCGCCGCGCTCGACGAGGGGTTGAACTGGTCGTGGGAATCGTTCGGCCAGTATCTCGATGCGCTGGAAGCGCGGCCGCGCGACATGGATCTCGGCGCGCAGCTGCCGCACGGTGCGCTGCGCGTGTTCGTCATGGGCGAGCGGGCTGCCCGGCTGGAAGAGGCAACGGCAGAGGAGGTCGCCGAGATGCGGGCGCTCGTGGCCGAGGCCATGCGCGCGGGCGCGCTCGGCTTCTCGACCTCGCGCACCCTCAACCATCGCACGGTGAAGGGCGATCCGACGCCCTCGCTGCGCGCCTCCGAGGCGGAGCTTCTGGGCATTGCGCTCGGCATGAAGGATGCCGGGACCGGCGTCATCGAATTCATCTCCGACTTCAACACGCCCAACCCCGAGAGCGAGTTCGAGATGATCGAGCGGCTGCTCGTGGCGTCGGGTCGGCCGTTCTCGGTGTCGCTGGCGCAGGCCCATTCCCGGCCCGAGGGCTGGCGGCGTCTGCTCGGCCTGGTCGACAAGCTGGCGGCGAAGGGCCATTCGGCGAAGGCGCAAGTGGCGCCGCGCCCGATCGGCGTGCTGCAGGGCCTGCAGGCCAGTCGCATTCCGTTCTCGATGTGCCGGTCCTACAAGAATATTCAGCACAAGAGCGTGGCCGAGCGGCTGGCGATCATGCGCGATCCCGCCTTCCGCGCGAAGCTCCTGGAGGAGGCGCACGAGCCGTTGCGCTCCGACATGGCGGCGCGGCTCACCGACTACGACCGCATGTTCCCGCTGGGCGATCCTCCCAACTACGAGCCGGCGCAGGAAAGCTCGCTTGGGGCGCAGGCCCGGCGCGAGGGTCGTGATCCGCGCGAGGTCATCTACGATTACCTGGTAGACAACGAGGGCAAGAACTTCATCTTCTCGCCCTTCGCCAACTTCGCCGCCTACAACCTCGACTGCTGCAGCGAGATGATGCAGAGCCCGCACACCTTGATCGGGCTGGGCGACGGCGGCGCGCATGTCGGCCTGATCTCGGACGGTTCGTTCCCGACCTCCCTGCTTTCCCACTGGGGCCGCGACCGCGCCTCGGGCCGGCTCGACGTGTCGTGGCTGGTCAAGCGCCAGACGCTCGACAATGCCAGGGCCGTCGGCCTCAACGATCGCGGCCGGATCGCCGTGGGCTGCAAGGCCGATCTCAACGTCATCGACTTCGACAAGCTCCGGGTTGAGGCGCCGGTGATGAAATGGGACCTGCCGGCAGGCGGCAAGCGCCTCCTGCAGAAGGCGCGCGGCTACCGCGCCACGATCGTGTCGGGTGCCGTCACCTATCGCGACGGCGAGGCGACGGGCGCGCTGCCGGGCAAGCTGGTGCGGGGACCGCAGTCTATCTCGTGACCAAGACGATGCCGGTCACGACGAGGCCGATCCCGAGAAGGTGAACCGGCGGCAGGCGCTCCTGGAAGGCGAATGCCGCCGCCACCGTGATGACGGCAAAACTGGCGCCGGTGAAAACCGGGTAGGCCACGGAGAGGGGGATCGCCTTGATCGAGCGTGCAAACAGGAACGTATTGGCGGCGCCGAACATCAGCCCGACTGCGAAGACCGGCCACCAGATGCGCGGGACAGCGTCGGCGATCGACCTATAGACGAGGTACGACGCGACATTGAGCAGAACCGCACAGCCAAGTTGGCCGTAGGCGGTCATAGCGCGACCGGCAGCGTCTCCAGGCCGCGGAGGGTGAATGTCGGGCGCCGGGTCGGTGGTGCCGCCAGCTCCATCGACGGGAACGCCGCGAGCAGGGCCTTGAAGGCGATGTCGCCTTCCATGCGCGCCAGCGCCGCGCCCAGGCAGTGGTGGATGCCGCCGCCGAAGGCGACGTGCTTGCGGGCGTCGCGCGTGACGTCGAGACGGTGAGGATCGGGGAAGGCCGCGGGATCGCGATTGGCCGCGCCCAGGATCAGCAGGAGTTCGTCTCCTTTCTTGACCCTTTGCCCGAACAGCTCGAGGTCCTCCATGGCGACGCGCTGGTTGATCTGCACCGGTCCGTCGAAGCGCAGGAACTCGTCGACCGACGGGCCGATCAGCTCGGGCCGTTGCTGCAGCAGGGCGAACTGGTCGGGCGCCCGCAGCAGCGCCAGCGCGGCATTGCCGATGAGGTTCACCGTCGTCTCGTGGCCCGCGACCAGCAGGAGTTGGGCGAGGGAGACGATCTCGCGCGCGGTGATGCTGTCGCCGTCGACGTCCACCGCAGCCAGCGCCGACAGAAGATCATCGCCCGGCTCGCGCCGCCGCTCGGCCAGAAGGTCGCCGATGTAGGTCTGGATGTTCTGGCGCGCGGCGACGATCGCGGCTTCGACTTCCGGGCTGCGCAGGATCGAGGGATCGAGCGAGCGGGCAATCCCGCGCGACCAGTCGGTGAAGATCGCCTCGTCGCGCGCCGGCACGCCGAGCAGCGTGCAGATGACGCGTACGGGCAGGGGATAGGCAAAGGCCTCGATCAGGTCGACCGCGCCGCGTTGTTGCGCCATGGCCTCGATCAGCTCGTCGGTGATGCCCTCGGTGGCGGCGCGCAGATCTTCGATGCGTCGCGGCGTGAAGGCGCGGGCGACCAGGCCACGCAACCGGGTGTGGTCCGGCGGGTCCATGAACAAGAGACTGCGCCCGCGGTTGGGGTCGCGTTCCTGGCCGGCCTTGGTCGTGGCGTGCTGGACCTCGTCGGTCGACAGCCGGGGATGGCGCAGCATGGCCGTCACCTCGGCGTGGCCCAGGGCGAACCAGATCGTGTCGGCGACGCGCAGCAGCGGCGCGGTGCCGCGGAAGCGTTCGTAGAACGGATAGGGATCCTCGCGGAAGGCGGGCTTCATCGCCTCGAGGAAGAAATTGTCGGCCACGGACGGCGCGGTTGCGGACTGGCTCATGACGGGCCCCTTGTGCAACTCGATACAGTAATGTATCGAATTGCAAATGTGATAGATTTGCCGCGAATGTCAAGAGTAAGAACCCGTCCGACCCGCGAGGACACGCGGGAAAAGCTGTTCCAGGCCGCCGCCGAGGTGTTCGAGGAGCAGGGCATCGGTGCTGCCAGCATCGAGGCGATCGCGACTGCCGCCGGGCTGACGCGCGGCGCCTTTTATTCCAATTTCGCCGACAAGGACGAGCTGATCATCGGCATGCTGGAGGATCACGTCGATCGCTCCATCCAGCATCACCGCGAGCTGCTGGCGCAGCATCGCACGCCCGAGGATTTCATCGCGGCGCTTGCCGCGTCGGACCGCAATCGCCGCGATCCGCTGGGGCGCGCGCCGCTGCTGCATATCGAGCTGGTCCTGTTCGCGGCGCGCTCCGAGCGCCGGCGGCCCGAGCTCGCCAAGCGCCTGCGGGCTCGCCGCGCCCTGGTCGCAGAGATCCTGAGCGGGATCGGCTTCACCGATCCCGAGCAGGGCAGCGCCATGCTGCTGGCGCTCGAGGACGGGTTCAGGCTGCACCGCCTGATCGATCCGGCCTCGACGCCGGCCGACAGCTTCGTGCGCTCGATCGGCGAGCTGCAGAAGCTGAGAGCGGCGAAGCGCTGAGATCGCTTTTCAGTCGGTTGCCTTGATGTCGTTGTCCTTGATGACCTTGAACCAGCGTTCCTGCTCGGCCTTGTGGAAGGCGGCAAATTCCTCGGGCGTGCTGGCGAGGACTTCGAGGTGGATCTGCTCGACGAACTTCTGCATGACGTCGGGCGAGCGCACGGCCTTGGCGAGCTCGGCGTTCATGCGATCGACGATCGGCCGCGGCATGCCGGCGGGGCCGTAGAGGCCCCACCAGGAATAGGTCGGGTAGGACTTGATGCCCTGCTCGGTGAGAGTGGGGATGTCGGGAAGCGCCGGCGGCCGCTTCTCTCCGGTGGTGGCCAGCGCTCGGAGCTTGCCGGTCCGGCAATAGGGCACGGCCGACACCAGGGTGGTGATGCACATGTCGGTGACGCCGGCCAGCGCATCCTGCACCGTGGGCCCGCCGCCCTTGTAGAAGATGAAGTTGGCGTCGAAGCCGTTCTCCTTGCGGACATGGGTCATCAGCAGCAGCGATTGGCTGGCCGACAGCATGCCGATGTTGACCTGGCCCGGCCGCTGGCGGGCGTCGGCCACGACCTCGGCGAAGGTCTTGTAGGGACGGTCGGGGTGGCAGGTGATGACCAGCGGCGCGCGCCCGACCAGCATCACGTTGAAGAGATCGGAGTCCTTGTAGGTGAGGTTGGGGGTGAAGGCCGGGCTCAGGATGTGGCTGTCGAAGGTCACCATCCAGGTCTGGCCGTCGGGCGGCGACTTGGCGGCCGCGGTGGCGCCGATCACGCCGGCGGCGCCGGGCTTGTTCTCGACCACGATCTGCCAGCCGGTGTTGTCTCCCAGCTTGGCGGCGATGATGCGCGCGATCGGATCGGTCCCGCCGCCCGGCGGGAAGGGCACGATGAACCTGATCGGCCCCTTCGGCCACTCGGCCTGGGCGTCGACGCGGGATACCCAGAGGGTCGTGCCCAGGCTCGCGGCCAGCACGACTCGGCGGCGCAAGACGGCCATGTCAGCCTCCCGGATGCGTCTTGGTTTTTACGAGCCTAGGAGGACTGTTGACCAATATCAATGCCGTGCGCCAAGACGGCTCGTTAGCCTGACGCGGGGAGGAGAGACGGCCATGGCCAAGGATGTCGGCGAGAAGCTGAAGCGCAAAGAGTATGAAAAGGAGCTCGACAAGCTGCACGTCGAGCTCGCCCATCTGCAGGACTGGCTCAAGGCGAGCGGAGAGCGGGTCATCATCGTCCTCGAGGGGCGAGACGCCGCCGGGAAGGGCGGCTTGATCAAGGCGATGACCGCGCGCGTGAGCCCGCGTGTCTTCCGTGTCGTCGCCCTGCCGGCGCCGTCGGACCGCCAAAAGAGCCAGATGTATATGCAACGCTACATGGAGCAATTCCCGGCTGCTGGCGAGGTCGTGGTTTTCGATCGCAGCTGGTACAATCGGGCAGGTGTTGAGTACGTCATGGGCTTCTGCACGCCCGAACAGCACGAGCGCTTCCTCGAGCTTTGCCCGACCGTCGAGAGGTATGTCATCGACGGCGGCATCAGGCTGATCAAGATCTGGTTGGAAGTCGGCCAGAAGGAACAGGAGCGCCGTTTCCATGCGCGCATCGACGATCCGATCCGTCAATGGAAGCTCAGTCCCATGGACCTCGAATCCTTCAAGCGCTGGTACGAATATTCCAAGGCGCGCGACCTGATGCTGGAGCGGACCGACACCAAGGAGGCGCCCTGGTATATCGTGCGCAACGACGACAAGCGCCGTGGCCGGCTCAACGCCATCGCCCACATCCTGGCCCAGATCCCCTACAAGCGGATCGAAAAGGCCAAGGTCAAGTTGCCGTCGCGCTCGGACAAGCGGCAGTATGACGATCAGGCGCCGCTCAAGGGCCGGCGCTTCGTCGCCGAGCAATACTGATCGACGGTCCGGAGGTCATCATGAAACTGCTCACCGTCAAGGAACTGCAGGCCAGGATTGCCGCGGTGGAGGGGGCCAAGGCCTCGGCCGCGCTCAAGGCACAGCATGCGGAAGAGGAGGAGAAGCGCGCCCTGCTTGAGCGCCTGAGCAAGCCGTCGGGCCTGAGTGACGACGAGGTCATGGAAAAGGCCTCGATCATCATCAACCGTGCGGTCGAGAACGGCCAGATGTCGGTGCAGGTCTTCCGCTTCCCCCATTCGCTTTGCACCGACAACGGACGCGCCATCAATCAGGCCGAGGCCGGCTGGGAGTCGACGCTGACCGGCATTCCCCGGGAGATCTACGAGTTCTGGAAGCGCCAGCTCCAGCCGCGCGGCTATCACATCCGGTACGAGACCATCAACTATCCGGGCGGCATGCCGGGCGACGTCGGCATCGTCCTGAGCTGGGGCTGATACGCCGTAGACAGTGTGCTAACGTCGCGCCGTGAACTTCACGGTGCCGCCCCGCCAGCCCCGGGGCATCGTGGTTCCGGGGCTGAAGTCACGAGCTTCCCTGCCATGCGACCATTGCGTCGGCAGGTCGCTGAACCTTTGCAAGCCGCTGGACGATACGCGCCTGCGCCGGCTGCTGGCGCTGGGCGGCATCCGTCACTGGAAACGGCATGAGACGCTTTTCCGCGCCGGCGATCCGATGGGATCGTTCTTCAAGATCCGCAAGGGCATCGTCGCCGTCTCGCGCGCGCTGGATGACGGGCGCCGGCAGATCGTCGCCGTGCGCGCGCCCGGCGACTGCGTCGGCTATCTCGACAGCGACGGCACGTATGCCTTCGAGGGCGAGGCGCTGACCGAAGTCGAGGCCTGCGCCTTCGACCGCCGTGGCTTCGACGCCTTCGCCGCCGATCACCCCGACCTCGCCGCGGCGGTGACGGAGGCGCTGTCGAGCGCGCTCAAGCAGACCGGGCAGGCCATGCTGGTGCTCGGCCAGCTGAAGTCGACCGAGCGCGTGGCGCATTTCCTGTGCGAGATCGATGCGCTGTACCGCGACCGCCATATCGGCGGCATGCCGCTCGTCCTGCACATGAGTCGCGGCGAGATCGGCGACTATCTCGGCCTCACCATCGAGACGGTGAGCCGCAGCATGGGCAAGCTGAAGAAGCGCGGGCTGATCGGCCTGATCGGCAGCGACGGCGTCGTCGTGCTCGAAGGCGCCAAGCTGCGCGAGGTCGGCAAGGTCGGCGCGACGCCGGTCAGCGCGGCTGCCGCCGCTTTCTGACGACCGGATGGAACCACTCGGGCTCCATCCGATCGCGTCGCGGCATCAGCGGATGACGGTGGCCTTGATGGCGGTCTGCTGGCTCCACACGGTGATGATCGGGTCGCCCACCTTGACCGACCTCAGGGCGGCCTGGCCGGCGGGTGACTGGACCGGCGGCAGCTGGATGACCTCGCCACTGTCGGGCGCCGGTTCCTCGGGCCGACCGCCTGAGGCGTTGATCAGGTAGATCGTGTTGCCGTCGACCTTGGTGACCATGCCGTCCATGCGCCACAGCCGGATCGGCTCCTGCATGCCGGGAATGCCCTGCAGGCGCGCGCCTTTGGCCAGCATCGCCTTGGCCTGGGCGTCGTTCTGCGCGGTCTTAGGCGCGATCATGAAGTCGAGATAGTCGTACCACTGGGTGTCGACGATGTTGCCGACCTTCAGCGACGGATAGTTGGTGACGAGATCCGCAGCGCGCATCTTCACGCGGCCGAGGTCTTCCCACACGATGTTGAAGATGCGGCGCTCCGGATGGAGGCTGTGGATCGTGCCACGCTTGAAGTTCTGGTAGGTGTTTGGCACGACGAGATCATCGCCCTGCGCGGCAAGCGGCAAGGGCAGGATGGCCCCCAGACCGGCGCCTCCCATCAGTTTGAGCGTGGTACGACGGCTAGCTCGTGACATGGCTGGTCCCCGCTTTCGGTTGCGTCCAGGACGGACGTCGAAGCACGCTGAACCTGTCGACCGGCATGGGCTTTGACCGAAATCAATGCCAAGGTCCGCTCCAGGGGGCCACCACACCGTGCACGACATCGCTTTCAGGGGCTTGCGCGCCGCTTACCGTACTTGGGGGCAGGGCCGTCTGGTCGTACTGCTTCATTCCGGCGGCGGTTCGGGCGCGCAATGGGAAAAGCTCGCCGCCATGCTGCCGGCGGAGCTCGGTCTGATCGCCCCCGATCTGCTGGGCTGCGGCGTCACGCCGTCATGGCCCATCGCGGGTGCTCTTACGCACACCGGTGGCGCGCGACCTCCAAGTCCGCTTCTGGAGACGTATTCTGGTGCAAGTTCCAATGAGTCATAATCTCTGTGCAGAGCTACTAGTCGCCCCGGATGTCGTTCTCCTTGATGACCTTGAACCAGCGCTCCTGCTCGCTCTTCTGGTAGGCGGCGAAGTCCTCCGGCGAGCTGGTCATGATCTCCATGTTGAACTGCTCGATGAATTTCTGCGTCACGTCGGGCGAGCGCACCGCCTTGGTGATCTCGGCATGCATGCGATCGACGATGGGCCTCGGCACGCCGGCCGGCGCATAGACACCCCACCACGAATAGGACGGGAAGGCCTTGATGTTCTGCTCGGCCAGCGTCGGCACGTCGGCCAGCGCCGGCGTGCGCGCCTCTCCGGTGACGGCGATCGGCCGGATCTTGTTGGTGCGGATGTGCGGGCTGAACGAGGCGAGGCTCGAAATGCCGATGTCGGTGACGCCGCCGAGCAGATCCTGCACCAGAGGTCCGCCGCCCTTGTAGGGGATCAGGTTGATCTTGAGCGCGTTCTCCTTGTTGATCAGCGTCGCCAGCACCAGCGCCTGGCTGCCGCCCAGCACGCCGAAGCTCACCTTCTCGGGCCGCGCCTTCGCATCGGCCGCCACCTCGGCGAAGGTCTTGTAGGGCCGGTCGGGGTGCGCGGCGATCACCTGCGGCGTGCGCCCGATCAGCATGACGTTCATCAGCTCGGAATCCTTGTAGGGGATCGAGGGAGCGAACGCCGGATTGAGGATGTGAGAGTCGAAGGTCACCATCCAGGTCTGGCCGTCGGGCGGCGACTTGGCCGCGATCGAGGCGCCGACGACGCTGGCGCCGCCCGGCTTGTTGTCGACGATGACCTGCCAACCGGTCTGGTCGGTGAGCTTGGCCTGGATGATGCGCGCCACCGGATCGGTCGAGCCGCCGGGCGGGAAGGGGACGATGATCTTGATCGGTCCCTTCGGCCAGTCGCCGGCCTGCGCCAGGTTCTGTGCCTTGACGATGGCGGGCGCGGCCACGATCGCGGCGGAGCTGCCGACAAGTATTGAACGACGTCGTAGAATGAACACGACTCCTCCCTGAGTTTCTTGACTATCCGACCAGTCTAAATCCCACCGCGGCGAAATGATGGTCGAAGGTGAAGGCGACGCGTATGCGGGCGCGTTTCATGATTGCGAAGCTGGTCGCATCGACGGCCGACAGCTTGTGAAGGTCCTTGCGGCGAAAGTAGTCCCAGGCCTGAGCCAGGTCGCGGGGCTCGCACGTAAGTATTTTGACGGCAACAGGACCAGAGATCGATTCCTTCCAGGCCAGCGCTACGTCCCTGTGGGCGTTGCGCTCGAGGAAGGTGAAGGTTTCGAGGACTACAGGGATCGAAGTATGGAGCCTGGCGCCGGCATCTTCGAGGATTTCCCAGTGTTCCCTGGCGCGTGCATGCAAAGGGTCGCGCGACAACGCCAGGGCGATCCACGCCCCGCTATCGACGAATGCCGCCTCGCCCCGCAACATCACACGTCGTCATGGACACTGTCGTGATCGACTGACGTCCGCTTCGGCTCTCCGTCCCAAAGCGCAATCGGTCCCTTGGCTGACGGCCTGAGAACCTGCTTCCGGATCGCCTCGCGAATGAGGTCGGCGACGCTGCGTCCAGAGCGCGCCGCAGCCCTGCGCAACGCGGCGAGCTCCTCGGCGGGCAGGTACACCTGGGTTTTCTCCATGTATGTCAATTTATGCCGACCGGTGACATATGTCAAAATTGGTGAGGTCAGGCCCGGTCCGAAACCGAGAACGGATTGCCGTCGGGGTCCTTGCCCTCGCAGCGCACCAGCCCGCCGCCTGTCATCAGCTTTGACATCCTGGCGCCGCGGCCGACCAACTCCTGGCGCGCCGCCGCGATGTCCTTGGCCCAGAAGCCGATCTTGGGCGGCCGGCGGCCGACCTCGGAGGTGCCGTTGTGGAGGGCGATGACGCAGCCGTTGGCGTCGAACTCCTTCCAGCCCTTCTCATCCTTCCTGACCTTCAGGCCGAGGACGTCGCGGTAGAACGCCGCCATTCCCGGCATGTCCTTTGTGAAAAGCACGATGCGCCGCATCGATAGTGTCATGTCCGCCTCCGCAATCGAGGCGAGCAGGGCACGTTTCGATTTTTTTGCCAAGCAGGATTCGACCGGCTATTCATCGGACACTATGCGATTTATTGCCCTTGTCCTGTGCCTGCTGCTGTCGCTGCTTGCGCTGCCGTTGCGGGCGGCAGATCGGCTCGACACCGTGCCGCGCATCGCCGTGGTGTCCGCCTTCGAGCCCGAGTGGAAGACACTGAAGGCCAGTCTGGGCGAGCCCACGAGCCTTTCCGTCAACGGCGTGGAGTTCGTCACCGGAACCTTGTCGGGCCGCAAGGTGGTGCTGTTCCTGAGCGGAGTCAGCATGGTGAACGCGGCCATGACCGTTCAGCTCGCCCTCGATCGCTTCGACGTCACCAGCATCGTCGTGTCGGGTATCGCGGGCGGCGTCGATCCGAGCCTGCACATTGGCGATGTCACGGTGGCCGCGCAGTGGGGCCAGTATCTCGAAGCCGTGTTCGCACGCGAGGTCGACGGCAAGTTCCAGCCGCCGCCCTGGGCGAAGACGCCGTTTCCCAACTACGGCATGGTCTTTCCCATCGACGTCGGCGTGCGCAGCGTCAAGGAGCCGGTGGAGAAGCGGTTCTGGTTCGAGGCCGATGCCGGCATGCTGGCCGCCGCGTCAAAGATCGGCGACATCGAGCTGAAGCGCTGCACGGCAGAGCAGGCCTGCCTGCATGGAACGCCGCGCCTGGTCGTGGGCGGCAACGGCGTGTCGGGTGCAGCCTTCGTCGACAATGCCGACTTCCGCCAGTATGTCCACAAGGCCTTCAATGCCCGCGTGCTGGACATGGAGAGCGCGGCGGTGGCCGTGGTCGCCTACGCCAACGGCCTACCGTTCATCGCCTTCCGCAGCCTTTCGGACCTCGCGGGCGGCGCTGAAGGGACCAACCAGATCAACACGTTTTTCCAGCTGGCGTCGGACAATTCTGCCATCGTCGTGCAACGGTTCCTGGCGCTCTGGACGCCGCCGCGGTGATCGCCTAAGTACCCTCGCATTATGTCCATGATCAAAGGCGAAACTGGCGATTGGGAAATCGTCCTGGGGCTGGAAGTCCATGCCCAGGTGATCTCCGATGCCAAGCTGTTCTCCGGCGCGCCGACGACGTTCGGCGCCGATCCCAACACCCAGGTGTCGCTGGTCGACGCCGCCATGCCCGGCATGCTGCCGGTGATCAACAAGCGCTGCGTCGAGCAGGCGGTGCGCACGGGGCTCGGGCTGAACGCCAAGATCAATCTGCGCTCGGTGTTCGACCGCAAGAACTACTTCTATGCCGACCTGCCGGCGGGCTACCAGATCTCCCAGTACAAGGACCCGATCGTGGGCGAGGGCGAGATCGAGATCGACCTGCCCGACGGCAAGACGCGCAAGATCGGCATCGAGCGCCTGCATCTCGAGCAGGATGCCGCCAAGAACCTGCACGACCAGCATCCGACCGAGTCCTACATCGACCTGAACCGGTCGGGCGTGGCGCTGATGGAGATCGTGAGCAAACCCGACCTGCGCTCGGCCGACGAGGCGGCGGCCTATCTCGCCAAGCTGCGCTCGATCGTGCGCTATCTCGGCACCTGCGACGGCAACATGGACGAAGGCTCCATGCGCTGCGACGTCAACGTCTCGGTGCGCAAGCCCAACGGGCCGCTCGGCACGCGTTGCGAGATCAAGAACGTGAACTCGATCCGCTTCGTGAAGCAGGCGATCGAATACGAGGCGCGCCGCCAGGTCGAGCTGATTGAGGGCGGCGGCACCGTGGTGCAGGAGACGCGGGGGTTCGATCCCAACAAGGGGGAGACGCGCCCGCAACGCTCCAAGGAAGATGCACACGACTACCGCTACTTCCCCGATCCCGACCTGCTGCCGCTGATCCTGACCAAGGAGTATGTCGAGAAGATTAAGGCGAGCCTGCCCGAGCTGCCCGACGCACGGAAGAATCGCTACGTCGGCGACTACGGGCTATCGCCCTACGATGCGGGCGTGCTGATCGCCGAGAAGGAGACGGCCGAGTTCTTCGAGACCGTCGCCAAGGGCCGCGACGCCAAGCAGGCGGCCAACTGGGTGACCGGCGACTTCTTCGGCATGCTGAACCGCCGTGGCGTCGGCATCGGCGAGTCGCCGATCAGCGCCGCCAATCTCGGAAAGCTGCTGGACCTCATGGCTGACGGCACGATCTCGGGCCGCATCGCCAAGGACCTGTTCGTCGCCATGGAGGAGACAGGCAAGGATCCGGCGACGCTGGTCGAGGAGCGCGGCCTCAAGCAGGTCACCGACACCGGCGCCATCGAGGCCGCCATCAAGGCGGTGATCGACGCCAATCCAGGACAGGTCACGGCCTACAAGGCCAAGCCGACGCTGTTCGGCTGGTTCGTCGGCCAGGTGATGAAGTCTACCGGCGGCAAGGCCAACCCCAAGGTCGTCAACGAGCTGCTGAAGAAGGCTCTCGACGCCTGACGCCCGGCCCGCCGGGCTGCTTGGGCCGCTCGGGTGTCTTGGGCGTCCGCGTGTCCGAGCCGTTGACCTTGGCGCGCTGGTCGGCCGGCCGGGCGGCGCGCGTCAGGTTGAAGGCGGTGTTGATCAGGCCGACATGGGAGAAGGCCTGAGGGAAGTTGCCGATCAACCGGCCGGCTGACGTGTCGTACTCCTCGGCCAGCAGCCCGAGGTCGTTTCGGATCGCCAGCAGCCGCTCGAACAGCTTTTCGGCATCGCCGCGACGGCCGACCGAGGCATAGGCGTCGGCCAGCCAGAAGCTGCAGGCCAGGAAGGCGCCTTCGCCCGGCTGCAACCCGTCGTCAGCCTCATGGGTGTTGTAGCGCCGCAGGAATCCGCCGACCAGGAGATCGCGCTCGATCGCCGCCAGCGTCCCGAGGAAGCGCGGATCGTGGCAGTCGATGAAGCCGACCTGCGCCAGCAGCAGCAGGCTCGCATCGAGCAGGGTGTCCTCATAGGCCGCCCGGAAGGTGTTGCGACTCTCGTCGAAGCCGCGACGGCAGATCTCGGCGTGGATCTCGGCGCGAGTGGCGCGCCATTCCTCGACGGGGCCGGGCAGGTGATGGCGCTCGACGGCCTTGATGGCGCGATCGAAGGCCACCCAGGCCATCACCTTGGAGTAGGTGAAGTGCCGCGGCGGCCCGCGCGTCTCCCAGATGCCGTAATCGGGCTCGCGCCAGGTGCTGGCGACATGGTCGATCAGGGCGATCTGCACTTCCCAGCCGCTCTCGTTCGGCGCGAGGCCGCCCTTGCGCGCCTGCTCGAACGTGTCCATCAGCTCGCCGTAGACGTCGAGCTGGAACTGGCGGTGGGCGGCATTGCCGATCCGCACCGGCCGGGATTCGAGGTAGCCCGGCAGCCAGTCGGCTTCCCACTCCGTAAGCCGCCGCTCTCCCATCAGCCCGTACATGATCTGCATGTCGGCGGGGTAGCCGGCGACGGCGCGCTGCAGCCAGTCGCGCCATGCCGTCGCCTCGTCATAGACGCCGGCGTTCATCAGCGCGAGCAGGGTCAGCGTCGAATCGCGGATCCAGCAGTAGCGATAGTCCCAGTTGCGCGCGCCACCCGGCTGCTCGGGAAGCGACGTCGTGGGAGCGGCGATGATGCCGCCGCTCGGCACATAGGTGAGCGCCTTGAGTGTGATGAGCGAACGCCTGAGGGCATCGCCATAAGGGCCCTCGGTCTGGGTCGTCGCCGTCCAGTCGCGCCAGAACTTCTCGCAGGCGGCGAGGGCGACGGCGCAATCGACGGGCTTTGGCGGCGGCAGGTGCGAGGGCCCGTAGCTCAGCACGAAAGGCTTGGTCTCGCCCTTGGCGATGGTGAACATCGCGGCGGTCTTGAAGTTCTCACCCCACACTGTGACCGGCGTGCGCAGCACGACCATGTCCGGCCCGGCGACCGCCCGCAGCGCACCATCCTTCAGGCGGCTGACCCAAGGCATGGTCGCGCCGTAGCCGAAGCGCAGCACCAGCTCCATGCACATCGGCACTTCGCCTTCGTCGCCGCGTACCACCCTGATGACGTCGGAGGACCGTCCGCGCGGCTGCATGAAGTCGATCAGGGTGACCTTTCCGCTGCCGGTGCGGAACGTGGTCTCGAGCACCAGCGTGTCGCGTCGGTAACAGCGCGTGACTTCGATGACGTCGTCAGAGGGGGTGATCAGCCAGCGACCGTTGGACGGCTTGCCGATCAGCGCGGCAAAACATGCATCGGAGTCGAAACGCGGCCAGCACAGCCAGTCGATCGACCCGTCGCGGCCAACCAGGGCTGCGGTCTGGCAATCTCCTATCAGGCCGTAGCTTTCGATGGCGGCACTCATCAGTCGAGTGCAACGCCATGCGTGCGAATGAGGTTCCGGCCCGGCCTAGGGATCGGCGTAACGCACCAGGCTGGCCGACAGCATGTCGGCCGACCACGAGACGGCGACGATCTGGCCGTCCGGCGTGCGCGCGATGTCGGTGAAGCTGCCGGGTTGGCTTTGCCAGCGGATCTTGCCGTCGACGCCGGCGCGCACCACGAAGCAGAGTGGTCCGGCCGCGGCACAGACGACGGCGGCCACGCCATTGCCATCGGCGATCAACCGACGCGTCTGGTCGAACGGCCACGGCGCACGGCCCAGCTCTTTGCCCTGCTCATCGAGCCGCACGAGTGCCGGGCCGCTCGCTGTCTGGAAGATATCGATCGTCGAGACCCAGAACCCCGGCAGCATGACGAACGACGTTCCCAGCGTGTTGAAGGGCGAGCGGCCTTGCGGCGTGCCGTCGGCGGCAAAGCGCGCGACGGTCCATTGGCTGAGACCGGACATCTGTCCGACTTCCTGGATGATCGCCGACACGCTGCCGTCCGCCTTTACGGCAAGGCCGTACACGTCCTCCGGATAGGCCGGCCCCGGACCGGCCTGCCAGATGCGCTGACCCACCGCGTCGAACTTGCCGATCCACCAGTTGAAGGGATCGGGACCGTAGCCGCCGCCGACCAGAAGCCCGTTGTCGGACGTCGGCAGATAGAACCGGGTGCGATAGAAGGCGCCGGCGACGTCGGCAGCCGGCAGCACCGAGGCTGCACTCTGGACCTTGCCGTTCGCGTCGACCCTGTAGAGCGTCGTCACCGCACGGTCGTCCTGGGGCAGGGCCACGCGGCTGTTCGAGCTCGACAGGAACACCGCTGCCTCGCCGGCGGGAAAGGCGACGACACCCAGCGATTCGGCATTGAAGCCGCTCGGCCCGACGCCTGCCTGCACCGGCAGCCGGGTGCGGTACTTCTGCGTGCCTTCGCGCGCGTAGGCCAGCAGCTCGATGTGTGCACTCCGGGCCGGCAGGATGCCGTCGGGCGACGGCTGGAAGCTCGAGCTCGCGACGTAGATCGAGCCGTCGGCGCCGACGGCGAGGCGGCCCGGCGGTCCGAGGCCCGATAGACGGTGATCGGGCGGTGGCGGCAGGGCGACATTGAGCGTGACGCGCGGCGCCGGCGGATCGGGACTTTGAGCGTGCGCCGCAGCCGAACCGCAGAACAGGACGAGAAGGAAAACAGACGCGAGGCGCATGACGCGAATCATATGTGCTACGCTTTGGTCACGGAAGAGAGGAAGCAAATGACGGCGAAGCTCTACGCCATGACCTGCGGCCGTCTGGTCGGCCGCCTGAAGGACATGATCGAAGGCGAGGACGGCCAGGTGGCCTTGCCCATCCCGTCCTATCTCATCGAGCATCCCAAGGGACGCGCGCTGTTCGACACCGGCATGCATCCGCAGTTGCGCACCGACGCCGCCGGCCGGATCGGCGAGCGTGCCGCGCGTATCTTCGGCTTCGAGCAGTACGGCGCCAAGGACGATGTGAAGTCGCGCCTGGAATCGATCGACCGCGATCCAGGCAAGGTCGACTACATCATCAATTCACATCTTCACTTCGACCATGCCGGCGGCAACGAGCTGGTGCCGAACGCCACCATGGTTGTCCAGAAGCGCGAATGGCAGGCGGCGCAGGATCCCGAGACGGCGGCCAAGGTCGGCTTCTTCCGTGCTGACTTCGACCACGGCCATCCGGTCAAGCAGGTCGAGGGCGAGCACGACCTGTTCGGCGACGGCAGCGTGGTGTGCATCCCGACCTACGGCCACACGCCCGGTCACCAGTCGCTCAGGGTACGCACCGAGAATGGCGAGGTCGTGATCACGGGCGACTCCTGCTACTTCTGCCGCACGCTGCGCGAGCGTCGTCTGCCGCGCTTCGTCTACGACCGCGAACAAATGCTGGCTTCGCTCGATCGGCTGGAGGCCTTGGAGAAGGGTGGCGCGAAGCTGTTCTTCGGCCACGATCCCGATTTCTGGAAAGACGTGCCCCAGGCGCCGGTGCCGGCGTTCTAGGAGGGATAGGAGCGCGGGCCTCCGGCCGGCCGATCATGAGCGGACCGGAGGTCCGCGCTCCCGCTAAATCACCCGTCGATCGGCAGGCCGAGCGCCATGCGGCCGGCGAGCTTCTGCTGCTGGCTGTCCGTCAGCGGATGGTAACGCGCGCCCTGGATGTCGCGGAACGCGCGCTCCAGGCGCATGCTTTTGAAGAAGCCGGCGCCGCCCGCGGCAACCAATGCCAGCTCGACCGTCTTCACCGCACTGCGCGCGACCAGCGCGCGATGCTGGAAGACCTTGTTGGTGGTCTCGGGACCGGGCTGCGCCTGCTCCATGGAGTCCACCATGCTGCGATGGGCGATCTGCGTCGCGGCGAGCTCGGTGTCGAGCTGGCCAACCGCGTCGATCGTTTCCGGCTGCGTGCGCTTGGCGGCCGCCGCCACCGCGATGTCGCGTGCCGCCTCGGCAACGCCAGTATAGACGGCGTAGATGAGCGGGAAGGCGACCATCGAGATGAGGTGGAACGACGGATGCCAGACGCCGGCCGGCCGGCGGGCGGCAATGGCGGCATCGGCCACGAACACGTTCTCGAGCTTGACGCTGTGCGAAGCCGTGCCGCGCATGCCGAGCGTGTCCCAGGTCTCGACGATCGACACGCCGGACGCGTTCATCGGCACGCCGAACTGCAGGGCCGTCGGACCCTCGGCCGTCTGCCCCTCTGGCGTCAATTCGACGGCCCCGGTCATGAAGATGCTGGCCGACGGCGCGCCGCTGGCGAAGATCTTCAGGGCGTTGACCTCGTAGCCGCCCTCGACCTTCTCGGCCGTGCCGGAGCCCGGCAGCCAGTCGGAGCCGCCCGAGCTCAGGAGCTGCAGGCGCTCGCCGGCGACCCGCTTCAGCAGGCCGTCGGTCGGTGCCTTCTGGTAGCGCCAGCGCCAGGCCGCGGCCGCCACGGTATGGGTATGCATGGCGAGCACGAGAGCGGTGCCGCCGCAATAGTGCGCCAATTCGCGGAGCATACTGGCGAGTTCAATGCGGGACAGGCCGCCGCCGCCGAGTTCTGACGGGACAGCAAGGCCGAGGAAGCCATGTTCTTTGAGCGTAGCGATATTGGCGCCGACATAGCGGTTTTCCGCATCGCAGCGGCGACCTTCTTCGGCGATCTGGGGGCCGAGCCTGGCGAGGTCAGACGACCAATCGGGGGTTGAGGGCTTGAGCAGGGGCTGAACTGACACAAATGCCTCCTTCATTGCTTGGCGACATAGATATCGTCGGATAGAGAGTGCGTCACAATGACTGAAACACCGCCGTCCTTTGCCGATAGACCGCCTGGTGCCGATGTTCTGGCGGACATGTTGAGAGCCGTGCGCCTGACCGGCGCCATCTTCCTCAAGGCGAATTTCACGGAGCCGTTCGGGATTTTGTCGCCGCAGCGCTACGACGCCGCGATCCCCATGGCCCATCTGCGTCACGTCAGCATCTTCCACTACGTTGCCAGCGGCGGTTGCATGATCGAGACGGCGGGAGGCGCCTGCCGCGAGCTCAAGCCCGGCGACCTCGTGCTGCTGCCGTTCGCCGCTGAACACAAACTGTGGCGCGGCAAGGCCGAGTTCGTGCCGGCCTCGAGCATCGTCAATCTCGATTCCAAGGAAGGCGTCTGGTCGTTCAGCCACGGTGGCGGTGGAACGGTGACGCGCTTCGTCTGCGGCTTCATCGAATCGGCGGAGATGATGTTCGCGCCGATGTTCCGCTCGCTGCCCGAGATGCTGGTCGACCGCGCCGACGACGAGGCCGTGGGCTCGGGCATTGCCCGCACGATCGATGACATGCTGGCCCGGGTCGATACGCTGACGCCGGGCGCGGAGGTGATCCTGGGCCGCATGATGGAGCTGCTGTTCGTCGAGTTGCTGCGCCGCCATGCCGATCGCCTGCCGGAAGGCAGCAAGGGCCTGCTGGCCGCGGTGAACGATCCGCTGGTCGGCCGCGCCCTGCATCTCATGCAGTCCGAGCCGGGCCGGCGCTGGACGACAGATGAGCTGGCGCGCGAGGCGGGGGCCTCGAGGACTGTGCTGGGCGAGCGCTTCAACGCCGTGCTGGGCAAGCCGCCCATCGAGTATCTGACGAGCTGGCGCATCCAGCTCGCCGCCGACCGCCTGCGTAACGGTCGCGACGCCATCGCCCGCATCGCCGTCGACAGCGGTTACGAATCGGAGGCGGCCTTCAACCGCGCCTTCAAGCGCGTCACTGGCCTGACGCCGGGCCGTTGGCGCGAGGGCGACGGCGACAGCCCGCCCTTGATGCCCCTGCAGTTCGGCCGGTCTCCCTTCTCGGGGGCTTGACTCTCCTATTTATTATAATA
This sequence comes from Reyranella sp., assembly GCA_019750135.1. GTDB lineage: Bacteria > Pseudomonadota > Alphaproteobacteria > Reyranellales > Reyranellaceae > Reyranella. The sequence goes on from JAIEOV010000013.1 coordinate 59,605, forward strand.
AATAGGGTGAATGGCATCTATCCGCACCCCCAAGCGCGGCGATCTCATGGTCGAGGAGATCAAGCGCTGGATCGCCGAGCGCCGGCTCGGACCGGGCGACAAGCTGCCCAAGGAAGACGAGCTGCAGGAGCTGTTCGGCGTCAGCAAGGGCACAGCCCGCGAGGCGCTGAAGTCGCTGGAAGTTCAGGGACTGGTCACGGTGACCACGGGGCCGGCGGGCGGCGCCACGATCGGCGAGGTGCCGCTGGAGCGCGCCTTCCAGCTTCTGCAGAACTATCTCTTCTTCCGCGAGCTCGACGTGGCGCAGATTTATGCCGTGCGCCGCGTGCTCGAGCCGGAGCTGGCGGCCGGCGCGGTGCCGCACCTGACCGAAGAGCATTTCGCGGCGCTGGAGCGCAGCATCGAGACCTGCGCGCCGCACCCGACGAGCGCCGAACAGGCGCTGACGCAACGCCAGGAAGACCTGCACTTCCACGACGTGCTGGCGGCGGCCAATCCCAACATGCTGCTGCGCTTCTTCTGCCAGGTGATCAATCAGCTGCTGCGCCATTCCGTGGCGATGGGCGATCAGAACTCGGCGGCGGGCCACAAGCTCGGTGAGACCAATGTGGCCGCGCATCGTCGGCTGCTGGCGGCAGCGCGGCGCGGCGATGCTGAGCGTGTGCGCAAGCTCATGGTCGAGCACATCGACGAGGCCGAGCGGCATGTGAACCAGGTCGCCGCCGCGGTGCGCCGGCGCTTCGTGCTCGATTCGGATCTGCAGACGCGCATCGCGCATCCCTCTTCGGCGAAGGAGAAGGCGAAATGACCGGACGCAGCATCGGCCGCCGACTGGCGGTCATCGGCACGGGAGCGGCAGTCATGACGACGGCAGCATCGGGACGCGCGAGGGCGGTGGACGGCGACATGGCGGCTCGCCTCGCCGAGATGGAAAAGGACGGCCGCGTGTTCGGGCTGCACACCCTGCTGGTCTGGAGGGGCGGGCGCATGATGTTCGAGCACTACGAAACGGGCGAGGACGAGATCCGCGGGGAGCCGCTCGGCAAGGTGACCTTCGGGCCGGACGTGCTGCACGACCTGCGTTCGGTCAGCAAGAGCATCGTCGGCATGCTCTATGGCATCGCGCTCGCCGACGGCAAGGTGCCGCCGCCGGAGGCGAAGCTTTACGATCAGTTCCCCCCGGTATGCCGACCTGGCGAGCCAGCCGGGACGCGAGCGGATCACCATCGCGCATGTGCTCGGCATGACCATGGGCGTCGAGTGGGACGAGCTCACCCTGCCGTACCCCGACCCGCGCAACAGCGAGATCGCGATGGAGGCCGCACCCGATCGCTATCGCTACGTGCTGTCCTGCCCGATCGTCGGCCCGCCCGGCGAGAAATGGATCTACAACGGCGGCGCCACCGCGCTGCTTGGCTACCTGATCACCCGCGGCACCGGTGCGTCGCTGCCGGACTATGCGCGGCGCGTCCTGCTCGATCCGATGGGGGCGGGCCCGAGCGAGTGGTCGCACGGCAACGACGGCGAGACGATTGCCGCGTCAGGCATGCGCCTGCGGCCGCGCGATCTCCTGAATATCGGCCGCATGGTGCTGGCCAACGGCATCTGGCAGGGCCGCCAGATCGTGCCGGCGAAGTGGCTGGAGCAATCGACAACGCAGAGCGTCGTCATCGACGGTCCCTTCGGCTACGGCTGGCACTGGTATCTGCTGTCGTCGCCGGACGGCGCCGGGCGCACGATCGGCGCGGCCGGGTGGGGCGGCCAGCGGCTCTACGTCATGCCGGCGGCCGACCTCGTCGTGGCGATCAACTGCGGCAACTACTGGAAGTCGGGCGCACACCAGCGCCGCGTCACCGATGTGCTGCTGAAGGAGCTGGTGCTGCCGGCGGTGATGTAATGGGAGCGCGGACCTTCGGTCCGCTCATTGCGCGCGACTACAGTCGCGCGTCTTCGTTGAGGCAAGAGATGATCGCGCCACTGGAGTGGCGCGCCCCCAGCGAAGAACATGAGCGGGCCAGAGGCCCGCGCTCCCGTCAATTCTGCGGCAGGAACTCGAACATCAGGCCGCCCGACTGCTCGGGCGCCGTCAGGACGCGATCGCCTTCAGCCAGGGCAAACGGCACGTTGTTGGCGCGCAGCAGCGCCTGCAGCGGCCGCGCGCGCTCGACGGCGATGGTGACGCCGACGATCGCCGGCAGGTCCTGCGGCGCCATCGCCTCGATCGCCTTGTATTCGGCCTGGTAGGCTGCCGACGACCAAATCAGCAATTCGACGGTGCCGCTCTTCACCACCATGCAGCCGTCCAGGATCTCCTCGGCCTTGGCGCTCCACTTCTCCTTCAGCGCCTTGGCGATCTCCTTGGGATTTTCCGCGACTGCATGCACTGCCATCATTGCCAGCGCGCCGTTGGGATGGACGATCCACTCCGGCTCCATGAAGGCATCGGGCGTCTCATGGCGCACCGGGAACCAGGGCAGGGGCCCATCGCTCTCGCCGACCACGACACCGGCATCGACTTCGTAGCCGTCCTCGGTCTCCCAGGCGTGCGTGCGTTCCTCGCCCTCGAGCTCGGCGACGTTCGCCGCGACCGCGATGACGGGCGGTTCGCCCTGCAGCAGCTCGAGGTAGTTGGGCACGTCGTCCTGGTCGGGCTGGAAGCAGATGCAGCGCGGCTCGACGCCTTCCGGCGTCAGGTTGAAGCCGAGCTGCTGCAGTCGGGTCGCCGCCGACTCCGGGTCGGTCAGCGTCAGGGAGAGGTGATCGATGTCGCGCGCCGAAATCTTCATGCCCGCTCATACAGGCTTAACCGGGGCACGCTCAAGTGCGATGCTGCGGCCTCGAACAATTGGGAGAGACCATGTCAAAACTGACGCTTTACGGCATCTGGTTGAGCGGACCGACCTACAAGGCGGGCCTGGCGCTGTCGCTGATGGGCGAGCCTTTCGCCTACAAGCATGTCGACCTGCGGGCCGGCGCCCACAAGCAGCCGGAATACCTCGCGGTCAACCGCTTCGGCCAGGTGCCGGCTCTGGTCGACGGTGACCTGAAGCTCTGCCAGTCGGGCTCGATCCTGCTCTATCTCGCCGACAAGTTCGGCAAGATGGGCGGCAAGACGCCCGAGGAGAAGGCGCGGGTGCGCGAGTGGCTGTTCTGGGAATTCGACAGGCTCGCCCCCAACGTCTACCGCCCGCGCGCCATGAAGCGCGGCTTCATGAAGCTCGACGACAATCTCTACCAGCTCTACAGCGGCCTTGCGGGCGATGCGCTGAAGGTGCTGGACGCTTCGCTGGCAAAGTCGGCCTTCCTGGTCGGCAACGAGCCGACCGTGGCCGACGTCGCGGTTTACGGCGACGTGTCCTATGCCGGCGAAGCGGCCATCGACCTCGCGTCCTACGCCAACGTCAAGGCGTGGATGGAGCGCATGGAGAAGCTGCCGGGCTTCAAGAAGTACGAGGACGTGCTGCCCAAGCAGGACGCAGCCTGATCGACCCTGCCGTCATCCCGAGGGCCATCGGCCGAGGGACCTTTAAGGCCATGAGCAAAGGTCCCTCGCTGCGCTCGGGATGACAGCGTGCGGTACTACTCCGCCAACCGCTTCCGCATCACCTTCGCCGCCTCGTCCATCATGCCGCCGATCGCCGGCGCGAGCTCGTTGGGCAGGAGGTCGATCGTCCAGACCACGCGGCAGCCGTCGCTTTCGGGGAAGACTTGGACGGCGGCGTTGTAGTGGCTCGCCTGGCCTTCGACGACCGAATAGACCAACCGGCAGGTCTCGTCGTCCGAGGTGACCAGCCGCTCGCGCGCCACCATGCCGTTGAAGAAGGTCAGGATGCGATCGCCGTTGTCCATCTTGAGATCGGTCAGGAAGCCCGGTGCGACGTTGGTGTGGACGGCGCCGAAGTCGCGCAGCTTTTGCCAGACCGGGGCCGCGCCGGCGGCCACGGGGATCTCTCGTCGCAGAGTTGCCATGTCGATGCTCCTTTGTCGGAAGCGGACAATGGTGGTGCAACAGCCGCTGGTCTGGCGGGTTTCGGACGTGGTCGCCGCGGCCTAGAAGGCCTTGGCCAAGGTCAACCGGAAAGCCGTCGGCTCGACCGGATGGAAATGCCGGTCGGCGACGCCTCCTGCCGGCTCGCCCGGCAGGCGCGAGGTGTAGAAGTAGTCGATCTGGCTCGCCTGCGTGTTCAGGATGTTGAAGACGTCGAGGTTGAGCTTGATGCCGTTGTCGAAGATGTAGCCCAGACGGCCGTTCAACGTGGTGGTGAACGATGTATAGACGCTGCCGTCGGTCGTAAGTGGCCGTGGTCCCAGGCTGCGCACGCGCAACGCGCCGAACCAGCCCGTGTCGGCGCCGAGCGTGATGCCGCCGGAGCCGACGAAATCCGGCGCCCCCGGGATGAAGTTGCCTTCGGGCGAATAGTCGGAGAAGCGCGCGCGCGTGAAAGCGAGGTCGAGATCGACCGCGGCCCACGGCGTCGGCCGGTAGCTGTTGGTCCACTCGACGCCGATGCGCCGGCTCGGACGGCTGGCCTCGGTCGTGCCGGCGTCGCCCAGGAACACGAGCTCGGAATTGAAATCGAGCAGGAAGACGGCGAGCGAAGTGTCCCACCCCTTGATCGCCTGGCTGCGCACGCCGATCTCTGCGCCCTTGGACTGCACCAGGAGCGGCACCGCGGCAATGGGCTGGGTCGGGTCGGCCGGGTTCACCGTGATGGTGGCGCCGCGCGCGTCGTTGCTGTGATAGCCGAAGCCGCCGTTGAGGTAGAACTCGGTCTTCTCGAAGGGACCGAACACGACGCCGGCCTTGGGACTCGCCAGGAAGGCCGAGGTGTAGCCCGAGTTGGCGGCGAGCGTGGTGCTGTCGACCGAGGCCATGAACAGATCGCCGCGCACGCCCAGCGTCACCTTCAGCCAGTCGGTCCACGCCGTCGTGTTCTTGAGATAGAGCCCGACGCTGGTCTCGCTCACCTGGTCGTAGCGCACGGTGTTGTAGGCCGTGCGCTGGAAGGTGTTGAACAGCCCTACGCCGATATCGTCGTAGCGGATCTGCGTGCCGACCGTGGTCTCCGAAAGGAAGCCGGCGAGCCTGTGGCGGAACGACTGGCTCGCGTTCAGGCCCAGGATCTTGCGCTTGTCGACCTGCTGGAACTGGTCGCCGAGGTCGGGATTGTCGAGGAAGTAGGTGAAGTTGTTGAAGAGGTTCAGCGTCGAATAGATGCCGTAGGCCTCGACGAGGCTGGCACCGCGATCGTCGGTCCGGGCCCAGCGCAGGCTGAGCGAATAGCGCTGGGTGTCGCCGCCGTCGGTCTGGTCGACCGCGCCGAAGCGGCTCAGGCTGCCGTCGGAAACGGCGCGCACCGGGATCTGATCGGTCGAATGCCAGGAATTGGTGTAGGCGAGGGCCGTGAAGGAGAGCCCGTTGTCGCGCGTGCCCTCGCTGTAACGCAGGAAGCCATTGAACTTGCGCAAGGCGTCGGACGCCTGCCACGGCCCGTCGTAGAACACGACCTCGCCGGCCGCGGTGAGGAAGCCCGGACCGACCGCCGTCGAGCCGGCGGCGAGCCCGCGCCAGTAGCCGAAGCTGCCGCCCGTCGCAGATACCACGTTGGTCTCCAGACGATTGGCGTAGGCAAGCCGCAGCGAGCCGGCCGAGGCGAAGTCGCTTTCCTCGGCCCAGTACGGGCCTTTCTTCACGATCATCTGCTCGAGCAGCTCGGGGATCAAGAAGTTGACGTCAGCGTAGCCCTGGCCGTGGCCGTGGGTGCGCATGTTGATCGGCATGCCGTCGAGCCAGATGGCGAGGTCGGTGCCGTGGTCGAGGTTCATGCCGCGCAGGAAGTACTGGTTGGCTTTGCCCTCGCCGCTGTGCTGGGTGACGATCAGGCCGGGGGCGGCTTCCAGTATCTCGCCCGGTCGCGGAACCGGCCGCGTGTTCATCGTCTCGCCCGAGATGCGCTTCTCGCTCGCTGCATCGGTCGGCTCGGACTCGAGCGAGCGCGGCGCGGTGACCGTGACGGCCGGCAGGACCGTCGAGGCGCCCGTGCCGGAGCCGAACGGATCGGGTGCCTGGGTTTGCGTCTGCGCCTTGGCCGCGCCGCCGGCGACGAGGAGGAGGGCGCAGAGGAGCGGCTTGGGATGCACTAACGGGAAATAGTGCATACTGATATCCGGCTAGCAAGTGGAGGCCCAATGCAGCGCATAACCCTGTCGGTCGACGACGACCTCGTCGACGCGCTCGACGAGCACATGAGAACGCGCCGCTACGCCAGCCGCTCGGAGGCGCTTCGCGACATCCTGCGCGGCGTCAAGGCCGGCCAGCAGCTCGGCGACGACGGCAAGCCGAACAGCTTCTGCATTGCGACGCTGGCCTATGTCTACGATCACGAGACGCGGGACCTGGGGCAGCGGCTCACCCGATCCCAGCACAAGCATCACGACCTGCAGGTCGCGACGCTCCACGTCCATCTCGACCACGATTCCTGCCTGGAAGTGTCGGTGCTGCGCGGCTCCGTCAAGGCGGTGCGGGCGCTGGCCGACGAGACCGTCAGCCAGCGCGGCGTGCGGCACGGCCAACTGCATCTCGTGCCGGCCGATCGGGCGCGCGGCCGTCATTCACACGGCGGGGGCTCGCACGAGCACGAACATATCCACGCCTGAGGTCGGAAGACCCGCCAAGCATGCTTCTTGCATCGCTCCCCGTCATGGCCGATGCAACGAGGAGTGCGACCGATGTGCGAGATTTGCTATATCGATGAGGCGATCAAGAGCAAGATCATCGCCCGCAACGCAGAGTTTCACAAAGTCGCCTCGAGCCCGTTCGGCGAGGACGACGAAGCCGGCATGCTGAACCTGATCGACGCGCAGTCGCGGACAGCCATCCTGAGCCGAGCCGATCCCACGAAGGTCTACGATCTGTCGGTCGATCACTTCGTCGGCATGCCGGGCTGGACCGGCGCCGGCGACCAGCCCTACCAGATATGGATGACCCACACCCCGCAGGGCGAGGTCGTCGGCGACAGCATGAAGAAGGGCAAGGAGGCCAATTCGCTCGTCGCCTATTCGGGCGACGGCATCTCGATGTACACCCACTGCGGCACGCACATCGATACCTTCAACCACTTCGGCTACAACGGCGCCATCTTCAACAACTTCACGGCGCACGACCATCTCGGCAGCCGCGCCTGGCGCAAATGCGGAGCGGAGAAGCAGCCGCCGATCTTCGCCCGCGGCATCCTGCTCGACATCGCCGCCATGCATGGCGTGCCCACCCTCGAGCCGAGCCACGCGATCGGCGAGAAAGACATCGTCGACTGCCTGAAGCACCAGAAGACGCAGCTGCGCAGCGGCGACGTCGTGCTGATCCGCACCGGCCAGATGAGCCTGTGGCCGGACAGCAAGTTCGTCATGAACACGCCCGGCCTCAATCGCGAAGGCGCCGAGTTCCTGGCCAAGGCCGGCGCCATCACCATCGGCGCGGACAACCTCACGCTGGAGCAAACGCCGGCGCCCGATTCGATCAACTTCTTCCCGGTGCACACCTACCTGCTGGCCGAGGCCGGCGTACCGATCATCGAGATCATGCAGCTCGACGAGCTCGCCGCCGACAAGGTCTGGGAGTTCGCCTTCTTCGGCGCCTGCATCAAGCTGCGCGGCGCGACGGGCGCGCCGATGCGGCCGGTGGCCATGCCGCTGGTGGACAGCCCGGTCGTCTGACCGGGGGCAGATGTTCAGGTCATCTCCCGCCAGCTCGCCGCGACCGTCGCCCGGTCGAGGTCGCGGGTGATGAACACCAGCCGCGAGCGGCGGTCGTCGTCCGGCCAGCGCCTCAGCAGGGTGGGCGGATGGAAGGTGCGATGGACGCCGTGGATGACCAGCGGCTGGCCCTCGCCCACGACGTTGAGCACGCCCTTCACCCGCAGGAGCTTGTCGCCCCATGAGGCGCGCACGGCCATCAGCCAGCGGTTGAAGCGGTCCCAGTCCAATGGCTCGTCGAAGGTGAGGCAGAAGGAGCCGATATGGGCGTCGTGGCGCGAGCGGTCGTGATGCTCATGGTGGTCATGGTGATGATGGTCATGAGCCTCGGCGTTCAGCCATTGCTGGACCCGGTCGCTCTTGCCGGAAGGGTCGAAGGGACCTGAATCGAACAGCAGCGCCGGATCGATCTCGCCCTGCACGACCTCGAAAAGCGATGCCCCGGGATTGAGGGCCTCGAGCCGGGCGCGCAGCCTGGCGCTGGTGTTGATGTCGGCAAGGTCGGTCTTGCTGATCAGCAGGCGGTCGGCGACCGCGGCCTGCTTCACCGCTTCCTGGTGCTCGTCCAGCTGGCGGGCGCCGTTCAGCGCATCGACCGTCGCCACGACGCTGTCCAGGCGGTAGTCGTGGCTGATCATCGGCGTGTTGAGCAGCAGTTGCAGGATGGGCGCCGGGTCGGCGAGGCCCGTCGTCTCCAGCAGCACGCGATCGAACGGCGGCGTCTCGTCCTTGGCGCGGCGGCGGGCGATGTCGCGCAGCGTCTTGTCGAGATCGCCCTGGATGGTGCAGCAGACGCAGCCCGACTGGAGCAGCACCATGTCGCCGGCGACCGACTGCATGAACAGGTGGTCGAGGCCGACCTCGCCGAACTCGTTCACCAGCACCAGGCTTCTGGCCATGCGCGGATCTCCCAGCACGCGGTTGAGCAGCGTGGTCTTGCCGCTGCCGAGGAAGCCGGTGATCAGGCTGACCGGCATGCGTCCGGCAGACTTGTCTTGGTCGAACAGACTCATTGCACCGCCGATGTCAGTTTAGTGACAGTTGAATGATATGCGCCCGCGCAACTTGACGGCACCAGGGGACGGCAGGACGCTTCATCCGTCAATAACTAACGGAGGGAGCGCGCCATGGACGCGAGATATCTTCAGGACAAGGAAGAGCTCAAGCAAGCGTCACAAGCGGTCGACGAAGAGCGCCGCAATTTCCTGACAGCAGGTCTGGTCGGCGGTGCCGTCGCTGCTGGAACCCTGGTCGCTGGCGTGGCGCGCGCTCAGCAAGTCGCCCAGGCGCCGGCGCTGTCCGACAAGCCGTGGTGGCCGCATCCGAAGTGGGGCAAGGACGATGTCATCGGCGCTTCGAACTGGATGACGCCGGCCAAGGTCCTCGACACCGTGAAGTGGATCAAGGACGGCAAGGTCTACCGTATCGGCCGTGTCTACGAATCAGGCATGCCCAAGTTCGGAGAGCGGGCCTTCACCATGCGCATTCCTGGCTCGCCGACCGGCGGGCCGTTCGGCGCCAACAAGCTCATCTATCACGATGAATATCTCTCGACCGAGATCGGCCAGACCGGCACGCAATTCGATGCTCTTGGCCACATCGGCATCCAGATGGGCAAGGACGGCGACAAGAACGAGATGCGTTACTACAACGGCCACACCGAGCAGGAGATCGGTGGCGCCTACGGCCTTGCCGTGATCGGGGTCGAGAACGTGAGGCCGTTCTTCACGCGCGGCCATCTGTTCGACGTCGAGGCGGTCAAGGGCGCTCCAATGGAAGTGGGCCAGGAGATCACCGTCGCCGATCTTCGCGCCGCGCTGCAGAAACAGAACATGCAGGAGGCCGACATCAAGGAAGGCGACGCGGTGTTCTTCAACACCGGATGGGGCAAGCTATGGCTGAAGAACAACGACAAGTTCAACAGCGGCGAGCCCGGTATCGGCCTCGAAGTGGCCAAGTGGTGCATCGACAAGGGCATATGCCTGACCGGTGCCGACCAGTGGGCGACGGAAGTGGTGCCCAATCCGAACAAGGACCTGGCCTTTGCCGTGCACGGCGAACTGATCTGCAAGAACGGCATCTACAACCACGAGAACCTGGACTTCACGGGGCTGATCGCCGATCGCAAATACCAGTTCGCCTACATCTTCTCGCCGGCACCCATCAAAGGCGCCACGGGATCGAACGGCGGTCCGATCGCCGTGACCTGACAGCCCGTCTGCAACGCATATCTGGAGCGCCCCCGCGCAAGCGGGGGCGTTTCCGATTGACTTCGGAAAAGTCGCGGGCGTTAATTATGGCAACAACATGATGCGTGGGCGGCCCACGGGCCGTCGATGCCAAGCAAAAATAATCCGACCAACTTCGGAGGAACGCATGTTGGGCAAAGCACTGGCAAGTATCGCCGCGATCGCCATCGGCAGCAGCTTCGCCGCTGCGCAGGCGCAGGACACCAAACTTTACGCCTTCAGTTCGGGAGCCCTGACCATCGGCAAGGGCGCCCTGGTGAACGGCGCGTCGAACGAACCGCCGATCCAGGTTCCGGTCGGCTTCTATGTCATCAGGCATCCGAAGGGCAACGTGCTCTTCGATACCGGCAACAACGACAAGATCATCAAGGACCCCAGCTACTGGGGCGCCTCGTTCACCGCCCTGAAGCCCGTCAACACGCCGGACGTGGCGATCGACGTGCAGCTCCAGAAGATCGGGCTCAAGCCCGACGACATCAAGTACGTTGTGCCGAGCCATCTCCATCTCGACCACGGCGGCAATGTCGGCAAGTTCCCGAACTCGACCATCGTCGTGCAGCGGGACGAGATCCTGAACGCGTTCTGGCCGAAGGCGGGGACGGGCGGGCCTTATATGATCGGCGACGTGATGCCGCTCAGGGCGCCCAACTCGGACTACCCCAACGCGCAGAAGATGCTACAGCTCGAGGGCGACCTCGACCTGTTCGGCGACGGCACGCTCGTGGTCAAGCGCTGGGTCGCCCATACGCCCGGCAGCCAGATGATGACCGTCAAGCTGAAGAACAGCGGCCTCATCATCCTGACCGGCGACAACGTCTACATGCGCGAGAACGTGGAAAAGAGCATTCCGCCGAACATCGTGCTGGCCTACAACCCGCAGGGCTTCCTGACCGCCTTCGAATGGATCCGGATGACGATGGCGAACGAGAAGGCCGACTTCTTCACCGCCCACGATCCGGATGCCTTCAAGGCCATGAAGAAGGCGCCGGAGTTCTACGACTGATCGTCGAAGACAGGCGTTCTTGACTGATCAACGGCGAGGCCGCTTTCGGCTTCGCCGTCATGCCGGGTACCCGAGTTCTCCATGGCCGTCCTGACGCTCGACCGGCTGAGCAAGCGCTTCGGCGCCCGATTGGCGGTCGATGCCGTTTCCTTCGAGGTTGGAGAGCGCGAGGTCTTCGGCCTGCTCGGACCGAACGGTTCCGGCAAGAGCACGATCCTGAGGCTCGTCACCGGTTATCTCTACCCCAACGCGGGGACGATCCGCGTTGCCGGCATCGACGTCGTACGGTCCGCCCGGGCGGCCCGCGAGCGCATCGGCTACGTGCCCGAGGATTCCCCGCTCTACGGCCACATGCGCGTCGTCGAGTACCTCTCCTTCATGGGGCGGCTGCGCGGGATCTCGGGCAGCGCCTTGGACCGCGCCATCGATGCCGCCGTCGAACGGCTGGCGCTGGGGAGCGTGCGCAAGACCATCATCGAGCGGCTGTCGCGCGGCTTCCGGCAGCGCGTGTCGCTCGCCCAGGCGGTGATGCACAAGCCGGAGCTGCTGGTGCTCGACGAGCCGAGCAACGGCCTCGACCCCCGGCAGATCATCGAACTGCGCGGGCTGCTGAGGGACCTGGCGCAGGACTGTGCCGTGATGGTGACGTCCCACATCCTGACCGAGATCGAGCGCACGGCCGATCGCGTGGCCATCCTGCTCGATGGACGGCTGCTGACCGTGGAGCAGATCGCCCACGAGACGCTGGCGGCGCCGGTGTCGTCGCCGCTCGAGGCGTTGTTCCTGGAGCTCACGCAGGCGAAGGCGATGCAATGATCTCAATGGGGAGCCAACTGGCGACTCTGGTGGGCAAGGAGGTCCGCGCGCTTTTCACCTCGCCGATCGCCTATGCGGTGATCGCCGTGTTCGTCGTACTGAGCGGCTACACCTTCACCGTCTCGCTGATCGTCGCCAAGCAGGCGACCCTGGTGCACATCTTCTTCCAGTCGGCGGTCCAGCTGATCCTGCTGGTGCCGCTGATCACCATGCGCCAGTTCGCCGAGGAACGGCGCAGCGGCACGCTCCAGCTCCTGTTGACGGCGCCCCTGGCCGAGGTCGACATCGTCGTCGCAAAGTTCGTCGCCTGCATGGCGGTGCTGTTGGCCATGACCAGCCTGACGCTGGTCTATGCCGCCGTGCTGGCGGCCTACGGCGATCCGGACTGGGGCCCGATCTACAGCGGCTATATCGGGCTCGTGATGCTGGGCGCGGCCCTGGTCTCGATCGGCCTGGTGATCTCGGCGCTGACGGCCAACCAGATCGTCGCTGCCGTCGTTTCCCTCGGCCTGTTCGGCATCCTCTGGTCGATCGACACGCTGGCCTCACTGCTGCCGCAGCCTTTCGAGAACTGGATGCTCGGCCTGTCCCTGCTGGCCCATTTCACGCCCTTCGCGGTCGGCGCGATGTACCTGTCCGACGTCGGCTTTTTCCTTTCGGTCATCCTGCTCGGCCTGTTCCTGACGGTCCGGGCCTTGGCGCGGCGCTGAGCGATGCATCACGGGCACGAGGTCGAGTTCCATGCGCTGCTCTGGGCGGCAGGCTGGCTCGTCGCCGTGGCGATCCTGTTCGCGGCCGCCGTGCGGCTGCCGCTGGCGACCGGCCTCGGGACCATCGGATCGAGGCTCTATGCGTTGGGCTGCACCCTTGCGGGGATCGGCGTCTGCGTTCTGGCGAACGTCGCGCTTCATCTCAACGACACCCACATCGACGTCACCCGGGAGAAGGTCTACACGCCGTCCGCCACGGCAATGGCGGTGGTCGATGAGGTCAGGACACCGGTCAGCATCACCTATTTCTACCGCTCCGACGATCCGGTCGGGCAGCGCGCCCGCGGCATCCTGGAGGTGATGGGGCGGCGCAATCCGATGCTGACCGTCGTGACCGTCGATCCCGACAAGCAGCCGGAGCTGGCGCGCCGCGAGGGCGTGCGGCTGTACAACGCCGCCATCATCGAGGCGGCCGGCCGGCGCGTCCTGATCCAGGGCACGGACGAGGCCGAAGTCGCCATCGGCATCCAGCGCGTGCTGCGCACGCGGTCGCTCACAGTCTGCTTCCTCGAGGGCCATGGCGAATTCTCGATGGACGGCTTCGAGTTCCACACGCATCTCGAGGGCGTGTCCGACCACAGCCACGGCGAAGCGTCTTCCCAGATCATCGAGACAGCGGGTCACGGCGTCGGACGCCTGCGCCGGGTCCTGGAAGCGCAGGGTTACGTCACCCGCAAGCTCATGCTGGCGACCAGCGGTGCGGTCCCGGGCGATTGCACGGTGGTCCTGGTGGCCAACCCGCGCACGACGTTCCTGCCGGCGGAAAGCGCCGCGCTGCGGTCCTATCTCGCCGGCGGCGGCAGCGCGCTGTTCATGCTCGACCTCGGTTTCGTGCCGGAGGCAGGCCTCGCGAAGCTGCTGTCGGACCTCGGCGTCCAGCTCGAGCAGCAGGTGGTCGTCGATCCGCTGAGCCACTATCACCGCGATGCCGAGATGGTGGCGGTGACGGGCTATGATCCGCATCCCATCACCCGCACGCTGTCGCTGACGTTCTTTCCGGGTATCCGGCCGCTGACCTTGACGCAGCCGGCGCCGGGCGTGGAGGTGACGCCAATCCTGCAGAGCAGCCGCGACAGTTACACCCGGCTCGTGTCGTCTGCCGATGCGCGCACGGTCTCGGGCGCCTCCAGCCCGGCAGCCCAGGTTGCCGAGGTGAGGCCGCGCATCCTGGGTGTCGCGGCCGAGGGGATGCTTGCGCCGGGGGCGCCGCCGTTCCGGGCGGTGGTGATCGGCGATGGCGACTTCGCCAGCAATTCCTTCCTGCCCTACATGTCCAACAGCGACCTGATGGTGGCGTCGGTTCGATGGCTGGCGCACGAGGAGCGGGGCACGGCCGTGCGCACCCGCATCCCCGTGCCGCCGATGATCCTGCTGACGGCGGCGCAGAGCCGCTGGATCTTCATCGTGATCGTCATCCTGCTGCCGCTGATGGTGATCGGCGTCGGCGGCGTGGTCTGGTGGATGAGACGATGAACGCACTCTCGCTCCGGCGCCTCGCCCTGCCGCTGCTCGCCGTGCTGGCGTTGGCCTACCTCGCGGCGATGGTGCTGGTCGGCGCCCAGCCGGTGCAGCGCCAGCTCGTGAAGTTCGAAGCCAAGGGCGTGCTGCCGATCGAGCCGGAGGCGGTGCAACGGGTCACGCTCGGGCGCGGCGGGCGGCAGCTCGTGCTGGTGCGCCGTGGCGAAGGCGGCTGGGCGCTGGAGGCCGGCGGCGCAGTCGAAGGGGCGGCGGCGACCCACCTCGATACCGCGGTAAAAATGCTGCACCGGTCGGGGCCGGTCCGCGAGATCGCCGCGGAGGAACTGTCGGGCGTCGACACGCGCCCGTTCGGCCTCGACGAGCCGGTCGTGGTGGCAACGCTTGCCGGCACGGGCGGGCGCCCGCTGACGGTGCGCTTCGGCGCCCTCAATCCGGAGGGCTTCCTGCAGTACATGCGGATCGACGGCGATCCCAAGGTCTACCTGATGTCGCGCTTCATCGGCGCCGAGTGGTTGGCGGCGCTGGAGGGCATGAAGCCGCAATGAGGTGGCTCGACGCCCTTGTCGCCGCAGCGGTCGCGATGCTCGCCGTCGGCGCAGCCGTCGCGCACACCGGAGGGACCACCGGCTACGCCACCGTGTCGGTGGCCGGGCAGTCGGTGCGCTACGCGCTCTCCCTGCCTGGCGAAGGCCTAGGCGATGCCACCCGGGACCTGCGCGAATTCGCGGCGGCGGTCGCGCGGCATGTCGCGATCGAAGCCGACGGCGCCGCGTGCTCGGGCGTCCCGTCGGAGACGAGGCCGCCATCGGCCGGACGCCCCAACATCGAGATCGTGGTGCTCTATGCCTGTGCGGCGCCCATCCGCACGCTGTCGATCCGCGATGGCATCGACGCCTTGCTCGGCGCCGATCATCACACGATCGCCGACATCCAATGGCCGGGCGGCGCCAGGCAGGTGATATTCGAGAAGGGCCAGCGCTCGGCCAGCGTTGCCATCGCCAGCGGTGCTGCGGCCGAGAGCAAGCCGACCAGCAAGTTCGTCTTCTACCTCCGCCTCGGTGTCGAGCACATCATCGGCGGCATCGACCATCTGCTGTTCCTGCTGGCCTTGCTCGCGCTCTCCACCAGCCTTTGGCAGACGGTGAAGATCGTCACCGCCTTCACGGTGGCCCACAGCATCACCTTGAGCCTGGCCGTCCTTGGCCTGGTCGACGTGCCGTCGTCGATCGTGGAGCCGCTGATCGCCGCCTCGATCGTCTGGGTCGCCGTGGAGAACCTCGTCGCGCCAACCGGGGCGGGGCGACGCTGGCTGATCGCGGCGGTCTTCGGCCTGATCCACGGCCTGGGCTTCGCCTCGGCGCTCGCCGAACTCGGCCTGCCGCGCGACGCGCTGGTGGGGGCGCTGGTCGGCTTCAATCTCGGTGTCGAGCTCGGCCAACTCGCCTTCGTCGTCGTCGTCATGCCGCCGCTCGTCTGGGCGTCGCGTCCCGGCCGCCTGCCGCGCCTGCCGCGGATCCTGTCGGCGATCGTGGCGCTGGTCGGCGCAGTGTGGTTCGTGGAGCGGATCGTTGCCCTATGAAAGGGCGCAACGGGCAGCGGTTGGCGTCGATGCAATCACTTCGTCAGGTTGCGAAAGATGCAGGAGTCGACGTCTTCGCCCGATAGCGCCGCGCGCTTCGACCATTGCCAAAGCGGGCTCCAGTAGGCCTCGAGCACTTCAGCGGCCGCCCGGCGATCGTCGACGATGTATCCGAATTCCTGAAGGTTGACGGGGTAGACATTGTCCGAACCGATATAGAAGAGTCGGTCGTCGACCATCCAGAGCTTGGCATGATTGCCGATCGCCTCACCGCGCGGCCACGATGCGTCCGGTCCGAAGCGCAACGGCGCGAGATGGATATGAGTGCACAACAGCGCGTTGATGGGATCGGGACCTTTTCTGACCTGGTAGCGTGCCATCGGATCGCGGGCGTCGACCTGCTTCTGCACCTTGTCGCGCAAATGGCGAGCGAAGGCGGCGAAACTGACGTCGTTCGAGTAGCTCTGACCGGTATTGCCGGAGGCGCCGCGGTTGGACAGCACGATGTAGACGTGGCCGTCGCGCTTTTCGATGAATTCGAGCAGACGATCGAGCGTGCTCTCGGGAAACAGGGCGTCGGAACGGCCCAGAATGAAGCCGAAATCCTGTTGCGACATGCGTACCGTGTGCCGCGCCGCGCCGAAGGCAAGGTCGCGCGCAAGTTCGCTGTGGTTGGCGAAGTCCTTCGTGATGCCCGCGCCCAGCCGCCCGACGGCGAGCACCGGAACGCCGTCTCCCGACGTTGCCGTCAGCCGTGCGGGAGGTGGCGCCGGGGGACATGTCCCGCTCACCTCGCTCGCCCCACCGGAGTAGCTCGCCAGTTGCACGACTGCACTCTTGCCAGCGTGGGTACAAACGAAATCCCAGAGCCGATCGGCGAAGCGCGACGCGCTGCCTGCGGCAGGTCCTTGCAGTCGCATTGAGAGGTCATGCACCGGCTTGTCGACCAGATAGTCTTCGGACCATAGATTGTGGCCGCCGACCAGGGCCTCCCTGCCATCGACTGCAATGATCTTGGCGTGCGGCCAGGAAAAGCTCCGGCACGACGCTTCTGCGGTGCAGGACCGCATGGTGGCGACACTTATGCTGAGCTGCCCACCCGGCGGCAGCCCTGACGTGAGGGATGACAGGAGCGCTGCCGCGTCGGCTCCCTCGGGGGGATACTGTCCGACGATGATACGCACGGTAACTGGCCGGCCAGCGGCTGCAAGATCACTCAAGCCGGCGTGCAAGGCCGCGAGAAAGCGAGTGTTCGGCACGGGCTGCAGGGCTGCGATATCGACGTTGTGCCGGGCCCCGGCCACCAGGTCATGCACAGGCAGCATCAGTGCATCGGAATGACCGAAGCAGACTTGGCGCCTCGCCTGGGATGCACCGGGGGACGGCCAGATCGGTGCGCAGGTGCCGCCGTTCGGGCAGTCGGCATCGCTTCGGCAGGCTGGCAGCATGATGTCGGGTTGGCAGTCACGGCAGTCGAATGGATAGAAGGGAAGGTCGCTGGCGCGACGTCCCCATCGATTTGGACTTTGCACCAGCCAGCGCGGCGGCAGGCTGTTTCCATGGGTCAGCTCGTAGGTGATTCCGGCAAAAGCTCGCTTGGGATCGCTCTTTGCGACCTCACGCTGCAGTTGTTCGAGTAGGGGAGGTCCGGCGGTCTCATCGGGTACGCCGATATCGTGTTCTCGAATGAGGTCGGCGAGCGGTGTTGCGGCTCCGTCGGCGCTGAATCCCCGCTCGCCAGACCCACCGCGCCACGCGGTGTTCGGAAGGTCGCCGCCGCACGCCGCGAGGCCGGCCAGGGTCGTCGCCACGATCAGGGCGCGAAAGAGTGGAAACATCATTCGTTACAGGTAGGGCTCCCCGCCGGGGTAACGCATCGATCGTCTTCTGGTTCCTGCGGTCGGGAATGCTGGCGGGTCGCACATGAAGTGCGCCGATGAGGCTCGCGAAGCGACAGCAGTTTTGCTTTGATGGCGCCAACGATCCGGGAGGAGATATGATCAAAGTGGTTCGCCTTGCCGCTGTCGCGGCACTCGTGTTTTCCATTGCCTTGCCAGCCGCCGCTCAGGGCATCCCCAAGGCGCAGTCGCCCGAGGAGGTGGGCTTCGTCGCGACGCGGCTGAAGCGCCTGTCGGACCGCATCGAGGAGGGCGTCAAGAACAACGAGCTGCCCGGCGCGGTCGTGCTGATCGCGCGCAACGGCAAGCTGGTGATGTTCGATTCCTTCGGCTTCCGCGACAAGGACGCCAAGGCGCCGATGACCAACGATACCATCTTCCGCATCGCCTCGATGACCAAGCCCATCGTCAGCGTCGCCGCCATCATGCTGATGGAGGAAGGCAAGCTGACCCTGGCCGACCCGGTGTCGCGCTACATCCCGGCCTTCGCCGACACCAAGGTCGCGGTCGAGAAGAAGAAGGAGGACGGCACGGTCGAGTATGATCTGGAGCCGCAGACCCGGCCGATGACCGTGCAGGACCTGCTGCGCCACACCTCGGGCCTGACCTACGGCGCGCCGGGCGCCAACCGGCTGAAGCAGTCCTATCTCGACATGAACGTGAACGACCGCAACCAGACGACCGCCGAGATGGCCGACAAGCTCGCCAAGCTATCGCTGGTCTACCAGCCCGGCACGACGTGGGAATATTCCATGTCGACCGACGTGCTGGGCCGCGTCGTTGAGGTCGCCTCGGGCATGCCGCTCGACAAGTTCATCGAGGAGCGCATCACCAAGCCGCTCAAGATGGGCGACACCGGCTTCGAGGTTCCCGCCGACAAGAAGGCGCGCGGCGCCAAGCCGATGAAGGAGGGGCCCAAGAACGAGGTGCCCTCGATCCCCGACGTCACCGAGAAGTTCACCTGGCGGTCGGGGGGCGGCGGCATGGTGTCGACCGCGGCCGACTATGCGCGCTTTCTGCAGATGTTCGCCAATGGCGGCCAGCTCGACGGCGTGCGGCTGATCTCGCGCAAGAGCATCGACCTGATGACGGCCGATGCGCTGCCACCGGACATCAAGATGGGCGCCGGCATGCAGACCTTCGAGGCCCTCGAGCCCAGTGGGCGCATGGGCCAGGGCTTCGGCCTTGGCTTCGCCGTGCGCACCGACCAGGGCCGCAATCCGCTGCCCGGCTCGCCCGGCGACTACTACTGGGGCGGCGCCTACGGCACCTATTTCTGGCATGATCCGCGGGAGCGCATGTACGTCGTGTTCATGATGCAGTCGCCGGTGGCGCGGCTGCGCTACCGCTACCTGCTGCGCGATCTCGTCTACCAGGCGCTGATCGGGAATTAGGAGAGGAAAGGTCCCTCGGCCTTCGGCCTCGGGATGACACCGGGCGCTTACCACAGCCCCTTTGTCATCCCGAGCGGCGCGAGGGACCTTTGAAGCATCCCAACCACTTCCTATATGGGACCAATGGCTAACCAAGATCCCCGCAACTGGATGTGGTCCGAGGCGCTGCAGATGCTGGCGCGGGCGGAGCGGCTGCATCGCGAAGTGTTCACGCCGCCCCAGGTTTCGCGGCGCGGCGTCAATTGGGAGCCGCCGACCGACGTGCTCGAGACCCAGGACGCCGTCCTGGTCCTGGTCGCCTTGCCCGGCGTCGATCCCGACAAGGTCGAGATCGTCATCCACAATGGGGGGCTGTCGATCGCCGGCGAGCGCGTGCTGCCGCAGGAGCTGCGCACCGCCACCATCCATCGCCTGGAGTTGCCGCAGGGCCGCTTCGAACGCCACATCCCGCTGCCGGCCGGCCGCTACGAGGCGCCGAAGAGCGCCGTCGTCAACGGCTGCCTGGTGATCCGGCTGCCCAAGGCATCCCGGCCGAGGAGCGCGCCATGAGCCCGCCCGATGTCAGTCCGGGCCCTTCCAGCTCGGGAATGGGCGGCCAGCCCCTCCAGTCGCTGCCGTCCGACGCCTTCATCGTCGTGCCGGTGCGCAACACGGTGCTGTTCCCCGAGATCGTCTTCCCGATCACCCTCGGCCGGCCGGCGACCATCGCCGCCGCCCAGCAGGCCGTGCGCGAGCAGCGCCAGATCCTGATCGTGCTGCAGCGCGAGGCGGAGAAGGACGACCCCAAGGCCGACGACCTCTACCGCGTCGGCACGGTCACCAACATCGTGCGCTACGTCACGACGCCGGACGGCAATCACATGGTGATCTGCCAGGGCGCCCAGCGTTTCCGCATCACCGAGTTCGTCGAGGGCCAGCCCTTCCTGATGGCGCGCGGCCTGCATCTCGCCGAGCCGGCGCCGACCGGCCCCGAGGTCGAGGCGCGCTTCCTGGTGCTGCAGGGCCAGGTCGGCGAGATCCTGGAACTGCTGCCGCGTGTGCCGCCGGAGCTGCGCCAGACCGTCGAGGCGACGACGTCGCCGGGCATGCTGGCCGACCTCGCCATCACCTATCTCGACGCCACGCCGGCAGAGAAGCAGGACATCCTGGAGACGCTCGACCTGGTGCCGCGTCTCGACAAGGTCTCCAAGCTCCTGGCCCGCCGCCTGGAAGTGCTGCGGCTGTCGGCCGAGATCGGCAACAAGACCCGTGAATCGCTGGATTCACGCCAGCGAGAAGTATTGCTGCGCGAGCAGATGGCCGCCATCCAGAAGGAGCTGGGCGACGAGAGCTCCAACAAGCAGGAGCTGGCCGACCTCGAGAAGGGCGTCGCCGCGGCCAAGATGCCGCCGGAGGTCGAGCAGGTCGCGAAGAAGGAGCTGCGCCGCCTGCAGCGCACGCCCGAGGCCGCCGCCGAGTACAGCATGATCCGGACCTATCTGGATACGCTGATCGAGCTGCCGTGGGCGCCGCCCGAGCCCAAGGACATCGATATCGCCGAGGCACGCCGCGTGCTCGATGCCGATCACTACGGTCTCGAGAAGATCAAGAAGCGCATCATCGAGTATCTCGCGGTGCGCAAGCTCGCGCCCGAAGGCAAGGCACCTATCCTGTGCTTCGTCGGCCCGCCCGGCGTGGGCAAGACCTCGCTCGGCCAGTCGATCGCCCGCGCCATGGGCCGCAAGTTCACGCGCATTAGCCTGGGCGGTTTGCATGACGAGGCCGAGATCCGCGGCCATCGCCGGACCTATATCGGCGCCATGCCGGGCAACGTCATCCAGGCGATCCGCAAGGTCGGTGCGCGCGACTGCGTGATGATGCTGGACGAAATCGACAAGATGGGCACCGGCATGCACGGCGATCCGTCGGCGGCATTGCTCGAGGTGCTCGATCCCGAGCAGAACTCGACGTTCCGCGATAACTACCTCGACGTGCCGTTCGATCTGAGTCGCGTCGTGTTCATCACCACGGCCAACATGCTGGACACCATCCAGGGGCCGCTGCGCGACCGCATGGAGATCATCTCGCTCACCGGCTACACGTCGGGCGAGAAGCTCGAGATCGCCAAGCGCTACCTGGTGCGCCGTCAGCTCGAGGCCAACGGGCTGAAGGCCGAGCAGGTCGAGATCGACGACGCGGCGCTCAGCGCCATCATCGGCGGTTACACGCGCGAGGCGGGTGTGCGCAATCTCGAGCGCGAGATCGGCCGTGTGCTGCGCTCGGTGGCGGTCGAGTTCGCCGAGGGCAGCGCCAGCAAGAAGCATATCGGAGCGGGCGACCTCGAGAAGATCCTGGGGCCGGTGCGCTTCGAGAACGAGGTCGCCATGCGGTCCAGCGTGCCGGGCGTGGCCACGGGCCTTGCCTGGACTCCGGTCGGCGGCGACATCCTGTTCATCGAGGCGACGCGCACGCCGGGCGGCGGCAAGCTGCAGCTGACCGGGCAACTGGGAGAGGTCATGCGCGAGAGCGCACAGGCTGCCTACAGCGTGGTGAGGAACATGGCGGCGTCGCTCAAGATCGACCAGAGCCTGATCGAGAAGAGCGATATCCATGTCCACGTGCCGGCCGGCGCCACGCCCAAGGACGGGCCGAGCGCGGGCGTGGCCATGTTCATGGCGCTCACCTCGCTGTTCACCGGCCGCGTCATCCGCAGCGACACAGCCATGACCGGCGAGATCAGCCTGCGCGGCCTGGTGCTGCCGGTCGGCGGCATCAAGGAGAAGGTCGTGGCCGCCGCGGCCGCCGGCATCACCCGCGTCATGCTGCCGGCGCGAAACAAGCGCGACTACGACGACATCCCCGAGGAAGTGCGCAACAAGCTAGAGTTCGTCTGGCTCGAGAAGGTCGAGGACGCCGTCGCGGCGGGGCTGCAGCCGGCTTAGCAGTCTTTTGCTGGGCGCGCGCCACTTCAGTGGCGCGTCCTGCTCTAGCCGGAGCGAGGACCTCCAGGTCCGCTCATGATCATGATGCGGACCTGGAGGTCCGCGCTCCGAGAAGACGCGCCATTGGAGTGGCGCGCCCCCGGCTAAGCCGCCTTGGCCCGGCTCTCCACCGCGCGCTTCAGAGCCGCCCGCGCCAATAGACGCGTCGAGTCGAGCGTCGGCAGGGCTGAGTTTGCGTCGCTGATGATCAGCGGGATCTCGGTGCAGCCGAGCACTACGGCGTCGCAGCCCTGGTCTTTCATGCGTGCGATGACTTGTTGGAAGTAGACGACGCCCTGCGGCGTGAACTGGCTGCAGACCAGCTCATCCATGATGATGCGGTTGCACTCGTCGCGTTCAGCGGGGCTCGGCTTGACGTACTGCAGGCCGCGGGCCGCGAGCTTCTCCGGATAGACCTCGCTGTCGACCAGCCATTTGGTGCCGGTGATGCCGAGGCGGCGATAGCCGCGCTCGACGGCGTGCTGGGCCGCGACCTCGGCGATGTGCAGCCAGGGCAGGGGCGACTTCGGCAGCACGTATGGCAACGCCTGGTGGATGGTGTTGTCCGGGCAGATCAGGAAATCGGCGCCCATCTTCGCGAGCTTGTGCGCCGAGGCGAGCATCAGCTCGCCCACGGCCGGCCAGTCGTTGCGGTCGAGATGCACGACGTAGTCCGCGAGCGACGGCGTGTGCATGGATACTTCGGGATGCGCGTGCTGGCGGCCCATCAGGGCGCCGCCCTCGACACAGATCGTCCGGTAGCAGAGGGCGGCGCCCTCTGCCGAGCAGGCGACGATGCCGATGTGCTGCGCCATCAGCTCTTGATCCGCATGCGACCGAGGAAGTCGCGCTTGCCGATCGGCACGCCCTTGTGGCGCAGGATGTCGTAGGCCGTGGTGGCGTGGAAATAGAAGTTGGGCAGCGAGAAGGAGAGCAGGAAGCCCTCGGCCGTGAACGGGATCTTCATCGTCGGCAGCTGGAAGGTGACGTCCTTGCCCTGCGTCGCATCAACGTCGGCGGCCTTGACCTGCTGCAGCGCCTCGCGCGCCTCGGTCACGGCCTTCTGCAACCCGGCATAGTCGATGGTCGCAGGGATCGCCGAGGGCGGGCCGAACACGCCTTCCTGCACGCCCTTGATGGCGCCCAGCGAATGATGCGCCGTCGCCCATACCTGGAACTTGAAGGGCAGCATGTCGCTGTGGAGGCGCTCGTCGAGGATGCTGTTGGGATCGGTCCCGTTGCCCTGGAAGTGGGTGAGACCCTTGGCGAGAAAGCCTTCCATGGCTCCCAAGGTCTGCAGGTAGTTCGTGACGCTGAGATCGTAAAGCGAGACGGCCATGGTCGTTTCTCCCGATTGGATAGCCCTGCTTACCAGATGCGGCCGCCCGGCCTCAACGCTTGACGAAACGCCGCTTCGTGGCCCGCACCGTGGCACAGGCGGGAGTGCCGTCCTTGTCGGTGCCAATGACCGTCGTCTCGATGACGCCGCCGCCATCGGCAGCACGATCCAGCAGGTCGCCGCCGATGTCCTGGATGTCGATCTTCATGCGGCGTGACCACGGCGATGAAGGGTCGCCGGCATACTGGCCGATCCGGACATAGACAAAGCGCCGGACCGGACCTTCGCGGCGCACCTGATCGCCGAAGAATTTGGGGCCGGGCCCGACGCGGACCCGAAAATCGAACGCGAGCGGCTCGCCCTTGCGCGACCGTTTCGCATCGAGTGGCGAGTCATCCTTCGCCTGGAGGCTGTGGAGCACGCCGATGACCGGCTGCTCGATGACGATCCGCAAGTTGACCGCGCGTTGCATCGCCTGTGCCATGCGACCTTATAGCGGATGGTTTGCTTGCCACCATCTTTCCCGTTCATGATGATCGGCTAACCGAGGAGACGCCCCATGATCGACCTGTACTACTGGCCGACGCCCAACGGCTTCAAGATCACCATCATGCTCGAGGAATGCGGGCTGCCCTACAAGATCGTCCCGGTGAACATCGGCACGGGCGAGCAGTTCAAGCCGGAGTTCCTCAAGATCAGCCCCAACAACCGCATGCCGGCCATCGTCGATCACGAGCCGCCGGGCGGCGGCGCGCCGGTCTCGGTGTTCGAATCGGGCGCGATCCTGCAATACCTCGCCGAGAAGGCGGGCAAGTTCCTGCCGAAGGACCTGCGCGGTAAGTACGAGGTCCTGCAGTGGCTGAACTGGCAGATGGGCGGGTTGGGCCCGATGGCAGGCCAAGCCAACCACTTCAACATGTATGCGCCGCAGTTCAATCCGCCCGAAGCTTTGAAGTACGGGCAGGATCGTTACAGCAACGAGGTCAACCGGCTGTTCGGCGTGCTGAACAAGCGGCTGGCGGACCGGACCTACGTCGCCGGAGACTACTCGATCGCCGATATGATGATCTGGCCATGGGTCGTGGGCTTCAAGAACTTCGGCCAGAAGCTCGAGGACTTCCCCAACCTCAAGAAGTGGTTCGAAGAGACGGTCGGCCAGCGCCCGGCGGTCCTGAAGGGCAAGGCGGTCGGCCTCGAGCTGCGCCCCAAGCCCGGCATCAACACCGACGAGCAGCGCAAGATCCTGTTCGGCCAGACCGCATCGGTGGTCCGCTGACTGCTGACGGAGGATGACAGCAGGGGCATCGTAGCGTCGCGATCAAAGGAGATCGCCATGGCCACGGCGTCCGGCTCTGCTGCCGACTTCGATTTCTTGATGGGGGCTTGGAATTGCCACCATCGCTATCTCGTGCAGCGGCTGGCGGACTGCCATGACTGGATCGAGTTCGACGGCCCGTTCGCCGCGCGCAAGATCCTGGGCGGCTTCGGCAACATCGACGAGGGCGAGATCAACCTGCCGGGCGACGCCTATACGGGCGTGAGTCTTCGGATCTGGGATTCCGACAAATCCCGCTGGTCGATCTACTGGCTCGACAGCCGCCGTCCCGGATACCTGTTCCCGCCGGTCCATGGCGGCTTCGTGAAGGGCGTCGGCACCTTCTACGGTGACGACAGCTTCAAGGGCCGGCCGATTCGCGCACGTCTCACCTGGTCGCGCATCACCGGGCAGTCGGCGCGCTGGGAGCAGGCCTTCTCGCTCGACGAAGGCAACAACTGGGAGACCAACTGGTACATGGATTTCACGAGAGTGTAACACCATGGCCAAGAGCCTCTTCGCCGTGATCAACACGCGCGGGCCGAACTGGGACGATTCAAAGCCCATGGAAGGCCAAGTCCACTGGCGAGGTCATGCAGATTTCATGAATGGCCTGGCCGCCGAAGGGTTCGTGCTGCTGGGCGGGCCATTCAAGGGCACGAGCGACGTTCTGCTGATCGTGCGGGCCGAGGACAGGCAGGAAGTCGAAGCGCGGCTGGCGCCGGATTGCTGGGTCGTCAAGGGCCTCCTGACCAATCTCCGGATCGAGCCGTGGGAATTGCGGCTGGGCTCCCTCGACCCTTGACGCTCGGCCCTTGACGCTGAGTGGCCAGACAACCACGCTCTCCCTGCCCTTTGAACCGAAAGGGCAGGAGGCACAGTCATGCAATCTCAGGAACGTGAGCTGATCGGTGGCCTGTTCGGCCGCCTGCAGCCATTCGAATCTCAACCGCGCGACAGCGAGGCTGAGGCGCTGATCAAGGATGCCGTCGCGCGCCAGCCCGCCGCGCCCTATCTGCTCGTGCAGACGGTTCTGGTGCAGGAGCAGGCGCTGAAGGCGGCGCAGGAGCGCATCGCCGAGCTCGAGGCCAGGGCCGGCGCCGCCGCGCCGGCGGCCGCCGGCTTCCTGGGCAGCGCGCCCAAGATCGGCCCGTGGGGCGCGGCCCAGCCCGCCGCGCCTGCAGCGCCGCCTCCCTCCGTGCCGTCGACCCGTTCGCCGCTGCAGGCGGCGGTGGCGCCGCAGCAGGGCGGCGGTGGCGGCTTCCTGCGCTCGGCGATGGCGACCGCCGCTGGTGTCGCCGGTGGCGCCCTGCTGTTCGAAGGCATCCGCAGCCTGATGGGCAGCAACCCCGGGCCGTTCGGACAGACGGCGGCGGCGCAGCCTGCGCCCTTGCTGCCGCAGGACAGCCAGCAGGCCCTCGCCGACAGCAACCCGATGCCCGACGACCTGCGCAACAACGATGACTACGATACGGCCGCCTACGACGATGGCGGCGGCGACATGGGCGGGTCCGACGACGAGTGGGCCTGAGCTTTTTTGACGGCAAGGGGGAACGAGGAGATGATCGAGCTTCATACGTGGGGCACGCCCAACGGCCGCAAGGTCTCGATAATGCTGGAGGAGTGCGGGCTGCCCTACAGCGTGCACAAGGTCGACATCTCGAAGGGCGAGCAGTTCAAGCCCGAGTTCCTCAAGATCAGCCCCAACAACCGCATTCCGGCGATCGTCGATCCCGACGGTCCCGGCGGCAAGCCGATCAGCCTGTTCGAATCGGGCGCCATCCTGATCTACCTTGCCGAGAAGACCGGCAAGTTCCTGTCGAAGGATCCGACGCAGAAGTACAAGACCTTGGAATGGCTGATGTGGCAGATGGGCGGCGTCGGCCCGATGTTCGGCCAGGCCCATCACTTCCTGCGCGCCGCGCCGACCAAGATCGAGTACGGCATCAAGCGCTATGTCGACGAGGCCAAGCGCCTCTACGGCGTGCTCGACAAGCAGCTCGCGGTCACCGCCTTCGCCGCGGGGTCGGACTACACCATCGCCGACATGGCGATCTTCCCGTGGGCGGCGCGCCACGAGTGGCACACCGTCAACCTCGCCGACTTCCCCAACGTCAAGCGCTGGTACGACATCATCAACGCCCGGCCCGCCGTGACCAAGGGCATGGCGGTGCCGTATCTCAACTAGCCTTTGTCATCCCGAGCGCAGCGAGGGACCTTTCCTGCGGCCTCAAGGATCCCTCGCTGCGCTCGGGATGACAGCGATTCTGGCGCTTTCAGCCTGCGCCCAGCCCGGTGCGCCGCCGGTCTGCACCGCGCCGCTGAAACCGGCCGTCGCGATCGATCTCTATTTCGGTCGCGACAAGCCGGCGGGCGGCGAAGTCACGGATGCGGAGTGGGGAGCCTTCCTCAACGAGGTCGTCACGTCGCGCTTTCCCGACGGGCTGAGCGTGTTCGATTCGTCGGGCCAGTTTCGCGAGCCGTCCGGCCGCATCGTCCGCGAGCGCAGCAAGCGCCTGGTCGTGATCGTTTTCGATTCACCGGCCCACAAGGCCAAGGTCGTCGAGATCGTCGAGGCCTACAAGCAGCGGTTCGGCCAATACAGCGTGTTCCGCGTCGAGCAGCCGGTCTGCGCCGGCCTTTAGCTGGAACATAGTCCGCGCTGTTTGAAACGCCTTCCTCCACGCTGTGCGTGGGGAGGTGGCCCGCTAGCTAGGGCCGGAGCGGTCATAGGCAACAGTGCTGCTGCTCATGACCCCTCCGTCCGCTTCGCGGCCACCTCCCCAGCTTCGCTGAGGAGGAATGACCCAAGTAGCGCGGGCATTGATCTAGGCCGCGGTGAGCACTCCGACCATGCGGCGCAAGTCCTCCAGCTGGAAGGGCTTCTGCAAGGTCGGTGTGCCGGAATAGGGCGGCTGCAGGATCTTGGCGCCGTAGCCCGTCGCGAACAGGATGGGCACACCGCGCTCGCGCAGCAGGTCGGCGACCGGGAAGCTGTGATGGCCGTCGAGATTGATGTCGAGCAGC
Source organism: Reyranella sp. (assembly GCA_019750135.1). GTDB lineage: Bacteria > Pseudomonadota > Alphaproteobacteria > Reyranellales > Reyranellaceae > Reyranella. The sequence goes on from JAIEOV010000013.1 coordinate 87,186, forward strand.
GCGAAATCGATGTCGAGGCGGCGCGCCAGTGCCAACGCTTCGTCGAGATGCGTGGAGATCGCCACGACTTCGCAATCCAGCTCCGCCAGCATGTCCTCGAGGAGCATGCCGACGATGACTTCGTCTTCGACCACCAGGACACGCCGCCGGCTCACCCGCGGCCCCCTTCCGCCCGATGCTCGTCGCGAATCGCATCGAGCGGCGCGTCGATGGTGCAGATCACGCCCGCCGGCCGGAAGTCGATGCGCACCTCGCCCTGAAGCTCGGCCGAAAGACCGCGCTGGATCATGCGCGATCCGAAGCCGCTGCGCGTGGGCGGCAAGACGGCGGGACCATCGCGCTCCTCCCACCGCAGGCGGAAGCGGCCGTCGTCGGCTGTCCAGCCGAGCGCGACCGAGCCGCCCTCGACCGACAGGGCGCCGTACTTCAGGGCGTTGGTGGCGAGTTCGTGCAGCGCCATGGACAGTGCCACGGCGCCCTTGGGGCGCAGTCTGAGATCGGGTCCGTCGAAGGCGATCCGTTCGCGGGCGCCGCCGAGATGAGGCCGGAGCGAGGCGCGGATCACGGCGAGCAGCTCGGCGCTCTCCCAGCTTTCGTCGGTCAGCAGGCTGTGCACGTTGCTGAGCGTCAGCAGGCGCTGCTCGAAGTCCTCGCGAGGGCCGCTGTCCGCTCCCTTGAACGTCTGGGTGGCGATCGCCTGGACCATGGTGAGCGTGTTCTTGACCCGATGGTTCAGCTCGTTGATCAGGAGCTCGCGGTGCGCTTCGGCGTTCTTGAGGTCGGTGACGTCGCGGAAGACGATGCCCATGCCATCGCCCAGCGGGAACAGGCGGTAGGCCAGCGTGCGTGGGCCCACCACCACGGAAACGCTTTCGCCGCGCACCGTGGCACGGCTTGCCATCGTGCTGAGAAAGGTGCGGCCGAGGTCGGTATCCGCCGCACCCGGGAAAATTTCCCACAACACGTGGCCGATCATGTCGCTGGCGGGACGACGGAAGTGGCGTGAAGCCTCGCTGTTGAAATGGGTGATCCGCCACTCGCGGTCGACGGCATAAAAGCCTTCGCCGATCCCCTCGAGGATCGTGGTCAACTCGGAGTCCGGCCCGCCATTGCTGCTCACGCGGCGAAACTTACCGCGGCTATACCTTTGGGCAACTGTTCACCACCGGGAAAAACCCGCTAGATTGACAGGCGAACCACAGCTCGCCAGGAGAATCAGCCTATGGCCAAGGACGCCAAATCTCGCCGCACCGCCAATCTCGCCACGCCGAACGACCTCGGCGCCAACGCCAGCAAGGAAGTGGCGGGCGGGCTCAACATCCTGCTGGCCGACGTCATCGCCCTCTACTTCAAGACCAAGAACTTCCATTGGCACGTCTCGGGTCCGCACTTCCGCGACTACCACCTGCTGCTCGACGACCAGGCGACCCAGATCGACGCCATGACCGACGTGATCGCCGAGCGCGTGCGCAAGCTCGGCGCCACGACCATCCGCTCGGTCGGCCACGTCAAGCGCCTGCAGCGCGTGCTCGACAACGATGCCGAGTACGTGACGCCGGCCGACATGCTGGCCGAGCTGCGCGACGACAACAAGGAACTGCTGAAGCACATGCGCATCCTGCACGAGGTCGCCGACGAGCACGGCGACATCGCGACCGCCAGCCTGATCGAGAACTGGGTCGACGAGACTGAGCAGCGCGTGTGGTTCCTGTTCGAGACGGGACGGCGGACCGAAGGCTGATCGCTACTGCCTCTCCGACCAGCCGATCATCCTGCCTAAAAAGGCGTCGCAGGCATCCATCTGCGAGCGGGCGACGAACTCGTTGGGCTGATGGGCCTGGGAGATGTCGCCCGGGCCGCAGATCACGGTCGCGATGCCGTGGCCGCGGAAGATGCCGGCCTCGGTGCCGTAGGGCACCGCATAGGTGCGGTTGCCGCCGGTCCATTGCAGGGCGAGCTTGGCCGCTTCATCGTTCTCCTGCGGCAGCAAGCCGGGCACGAAGGAGCGCCGCTTCAAGGTGATGTTGGCGTCGGGGTGCTTGGCCCGCATCTTGGGCAGCAGCAGCTCGGCGATGTACTTCTCGGCGCGGCGCTGGACCTCCCAGGGATCGTCGCCCGGCAGGGTGCGGTAGCCCCAATTCAGGGTGCACTCGCGGGCCAGGATGTTGCCCGCAGTGCCGCCCTTGATCACGCCGACATTGATGGTGGTATGGCCGGGCACGGTGTCGATGTCGGTGCGCTTGCGCTCGGCCAGCTCGACCTGCAGCTCGTTCAGCCAATGGATGAAGTCGCCGGCGAAGTGGATGGCGCTGACGCCGAGATGGGTCATCGAGGAGTGCGCCTCGAAGCCGGTGAAGGTGGCGACGATGCCGCCGCCGGCGTTCTGGGCGTTGACCACGCCCATCATGGTGGGCTCGCCCACGATCACCGCCTGCGGCCGCGGCACGGCGCCGACCAGGCGCTCGGCGAGCGCATGGGCGCCCAGGCAGCCGATCTCCTCGTCGTAGGAGAAGGCGAAGTGCATCGGCACCTTCAGCCTGGCGCGCTGGAAGGCCGGAACGTTGGCGAGGCAAGCCGCGACAAAGCCCTTCATGTCGCAGGTGCCGCGCGCATAGAGGTTGCCGTCGTCCTTTTCAGTGAGGGTCCACGGATCCGTCGTCCAGGCCTGGCCGTCGACCGGGACGACGTCGGTATGGCCGGAGAGCACGACGCCGCCTTCACGGTCGGGGCCGATCGTGGCGAACAGGTTGGCCTTGGTGCCCTCTTCGTTGGGCACCAGGGTGCTCTCGACCCCGAAATCGGTGAGGTAGTCCCGGATATAGTGGATCAGCTCGAGGTTGGAATTGCGCGAGGTGGTGTCGAACGCCACCAGGCGCTTCAGCATGTCGATGGACGAGGGTGCAGTACTCATGACGGCACCGTCGCATGGTTCATGCCATCAGGCCAGGATTGCGGAATGGCTGGCGAAACACGTTCCTGGTTGGTCTACACCGGGAGCGGCCCCGTCGTGCATGGCGCCGCCGAGTAGCTGCCGAGGTAGTGAACCTCGACCGTCCTGGCCTCGCCGCCGAGCGGGTTCTGGAACTCCCGCGTATAGACTCCGTTTCGTCCGACGTCCGCGGTCACCGTGAAGTATCGGCCCGATGCGGCCCTGACCTCGATCAGGGCGACGCCGCCGCCGGTCACCGGCGTTCCGTCGTCGATGAACACGACTTGACCTGTCACGTAATTGGCGCGTTGGGCGCCAACCTTGATTTGCGTGGCGCGGCCGGCGGCGACTCGAATGCCGACACCGCCGGTCAGCGTCCGGGCGCCGCAATCGGCCTCGAACGGACGCTGCGCCCAGCCGGTGACGCTCACCTTGTTCGGGATTTCCCAGAGCAAAGATGGCGAGAGATCGCCCCGCGGCGTCCTGGAGACGATGGGCCATTCGGGCGTGCCGAACATCGCCTCGTCCCAGACCTGGATGGCCCGTTGGTCGTTGCCTGCGACCCTGAGCCATTGGTGGCTGGTGAAGACGCGGTGCATCGGGTGCGTCTTCCTCACATTGGCGTAAACGAGCGTCGACTTGTCGAAGGGATTCGACAGCATCACTTCCGTGCCGACGCGGCTCGACGGCGAGGCGGAGGCCGAGATGAAGCGCGTGTAGTTGCTGCGCGCCTCGTTGTTGAAGATGTTCAGGTCGACGATCGCGAGGTTCGCCGGATCCTGGTAGAGCTGTATGCGAATGCGCACGCAATAGTGCCGATCTTCGTCCGCCTCGATGGACCACGGCCGGGTGAACTCCACGGTGGTCTTTGCCGGCACGTCCTGCCGGTCGGTTCCGAGGCTTTCCCAGTCGCCGTCACCGGTGGTGAACTCGGTGACGGCGAAGTCGACGGCCACGCCCCTGGCCAGCAGGTCGCCGTTGTTCGTGATCTTGGCCACCACGGTGTTGTTGTGGCCGGCCCAGGGCATGTTGAACCATTGACCGGGGTCGGCGGTGGCGCGGTCGTTGCGGATCTCGATGTCCGGGCTCTGGAAATCCGGCTCGCCCGGCCACGGCCGGATCCCGGGCTCGGGCCGACCGTTGGAATCGTATCTGATCCTCACCACGGCATTGTCGGCCGCCGTCGATACCACCTCGACGTGCAAGTCGAGCTGGGTGCCGGGATCGCGTTCCACGAAGTTCTCGCCGGGTCCGATGAGCCGCCCGTCGCCGTCGACGTCGTTGGGGACGAAGAGAATCGGCGGACGTGCAATGGCGGACCGGTGATCGTCGGACGTGACATCGGTGATCATGACTTGCCGGTCGGTGAGGAGATTGTCGCTGACCTGCGTAGCGGCCTGCTGGGCGCGATATTCGACGTAGTAGTTCCTGCCGTTGGCGATCCGGATCTCGATGCCCTTGACCCGGCCGGCCGGTGGGGGGCCGAGCTCGGCGGGATGCAGGGTGACGGTCTCTGCGCGAAGGCCGGCGCCCTGGAAGTTGTAGAGCTTCAGGTGGCTGGCCTCGAGCCAGCCCATGCGCATCTTGTTGGACAGCGAAAAGTGCGGAAGGATGTTGTTCGACCCCGCCATCATGTCCCAGCCGCCCGTGAGACGTGCGTTCACGTCCGCCGAGTAGGTCGGGAACTTGTAGAGATCCGGCAGGCCGAGGGTGTGTCCAAGCTCATGCGACAGGGTCGCATGCATTTGCCGCCCGTTCGCCCCGATCGGATCGTCCTGCGTTGCAAAGTCGAGCGGCGCGAATGCGTAGGTGAAAATGCGCCAGTCTCGCAATAGGTCCCGGCCGCACAGGTACGAGCTCGCGATGGATGTGGCGTGCGGCCAGACGAAACGGTTCGGCCGGCCACCGGTATCCGGCGAGAAGGGGACCACGATTATCGCGTCGATGTCGGTGAAATCGTTCGCCGTCGCCACACGGTTGGTGATCGCGGCAGTGATGATCGACTGCACGGTGCCACCCTTCGAGTTCCAGCGATCGTCGGTGATGTTGCCCATGTCATCGACTTTCTGCTCGAAATAGTCGGCCCATTCTCTGGACAGGTTGACCGGGCCCAGCGGTCGGTTGTTCCTGACGCTGATCGTCAGCCCCGACTTTCCGGTCAGGAATGCGGAGTTCTCCTCGTAGTACTGACGGACCGATCGCGTCTGGCCATTGAAGGCAATGCCGTTCGTGACATGGCCCATGATGCTGGTCTGGTTGGCGGTCATGGTAGGGGCATCGGTCGGCCAGCGTCCGGAGGCGGTGTCCACCATGACGACGAGAGTACGCCAGGTGCCGGAGTGCGGCTTGGTGTTCAGGTTCTGCGGCGTATTGGGACCGCCGCCCCAGCCGCTGTCGCCGTCGAACTGCGAATCGGCGATGCAGAAGCCGGGCGGGCCGGTGTCGGAGTCGCTCCAGAGGTCGGTGATCTCGAACTCGGCGGTAGCCAGCGTCTTGCTCGTCGCCCGCTCGATCAGGGCGACCTTGTGGACGCCGACCGCGCCGCCGACCACGAGCAGCGGCACCGGAGCGCCGAGATTGTTGAGGCGCGTGTAGGAGACGAGGCCCGCATCGAGGCCGTCCGGCACCTCGAAGTGCACGGCATCCCTGGTCAGGCCGCTGGTGCCGAGGTCGAAATCGATCTCGGTCCAGGAACCGACGAAGATCGGATCGAGAAACGGCGTGATGGACGGGTCGTGACTGAGATCGGCGAGGCTGTCGATCAGCGTGAGCGCATTGTCCGTCAGGACGGCGATGCGGCCATCGGCAAGCCCGTGCGCTTCGACGAGGGGACCGCCGAGCGATCCGGTGGAGACCTTGTTCACGGCGCCGGTTGCGGGCCGGATGGCGCTGAGCTGGCCGCTGGCATGCGCGGCGAGCAGGAGCGCTCCGCGCTCCGCCACGCCGAGCCGGCCGAGCGGCGGCAGTCCGCCGGCGATCGGCTTGATCGTGGTTCCGGCCAGCATTCCGACTTCGCCGCGCAGGGGCGAACCGGTGTTGCGTGCGACATAGACCGTGCCATCGCTGATGGCGACACCCACCAGGCCGTCAACGGGAACGGAAGACGTGGCTCCCGAGTCGACTTTGGTCAGACCGAGGGTCTGCCCTGTCCGCGGAATGGGTCCGGCGCCGGACGGCGCCTGCGTCACGATGGCGGCAGTCGGCGCGGCCGCGGAGGTGAGGCCGAGCTGGCCATAGGTAGCGCGCGATCGGCTCACGACCTGCAGTCGCGCGCCTGGGTCTTCAGGGTCCAATCGGGATAGCGTGCCGTCCTTGTCGGCGAAGACGAGGGCGCTTCCGTTGCCCGCCACGCTGACCAATGACGACGAGGCGGTCTGGACCGTCTCGCTGGTGCCGGCAAGGTCGACCCGGAGGATCGCTCCGTCCGCTTGCGTTACCCAGATCTTCTTCCGCTTGTCGTCGACGGACGCCGAAGTTGCGGCATTGAGCGTGGTCAGCGTTGCGAGCATGTCGGTCTCTCAGGTAGTAGTGAAGTGCATAAGACAACCAAATGGAGTCTAATAATCAACGTCACATTCTCGTTATACGTGTATATGTTTTGCTGCGCGGCGCAGCGGCCGAGGGCCGGCGAGGCGGGCCGACGTCCCGCCGGCACCGGCCGGATTTCACTCAAGGCCCTGAAATTGTTGGTGAAATCGAGGCTTCGTTTGACACCGGAAGACCCCGCCGCTAGAACCGCCGCGCATCCGTCGTGGATATCGATCGCCGGGGTCTTAGCGGGCTGCGGAGAGGTGGCCGAGCGGTCGAAGGCGGCGGTTTGCTAAACCGTTATAGGGAGATAATCCCTATCGAGGGTTCGAATCCCTTCCTCTCCGCCAACCTTCGCTGCGCAGCAGCGAGGTTGCCCGCCGAAGCTCGTTAGAGCGAAGGAGGGCTGTCGATGCCCCGCGCAGCTACGGCTGGCAAGCCAACCTGCTTTATGTTGGTGTAACGATCCGATGTCGATGCCCGTCTATGGGATCGATGTTCTACGTCTATTTGCTCCAGAGCCAACGGGTGCCCGATCAACACTATGTCGGCCTGACCACTGACCTGAAACAGCGCTTTGCCGATCACAATTCCGGGAAGGCGTCTCATACCTCCAAATTCATCCCCTGGTGCTTGACGACTTACATCGCCTTCTCGGATCAGACCAAGGCGGTCGCCTTCGAGCGTTATTTGAAATCCGGCTCGGGCCGCGCTTTCTCCCTCAGACACTTCCGGTAACAACAACCCTCAGCTCTTCGACCCCGTCGGCGAAAAACAGAAGATGTGAAACACCGGCACTGTCATCAGCGGCTTGGTGCTGCAGACGTGGCTGCGGCCGTCGCCGAAGCGGTCCGGCTCGCCGACGGCGAAGGCCGGCACCGGTATCCAGCGACGGAATTCCGGGATCCATACCGACCAGCTGCCGTCTTCTTCGGTGCGGGCGCGCACCGGCCGGCAGTCCTCACCGTTGCAGCAGTTGCCTTTGCCGGTGGTCGGCTTCCAGTCCTGGTACTGGTGATGTTGCTCGGCATGTCCGCAGCCGAACGCGCCGTATTCGCAATCCTGTGCCTGCGCTTTGCCGCGCGGCGCCTGCAAGGCCATTGCTGCCACGAGCATCACGCTGACGCACAGCACGCGTGTCGAGGTCGATACTGTCATCCCGCCACGAAACGTGGCGCCACGCCGACGGTTGCGTGTGGCGGCATAGCCTCCGGATGGTCACCGCGTGCGGAAGCTTAATAGACGGATTCGAGGATCGGCACGATCTCCTGCGCACCCTGAATCTGCCTCGGATTGCTGAAGGTCCAGTCGTCCTTCATGCAGTTCGTGGCGATGCGCTGCAGGTCGTCGCGCTTGACGCCGACATCGCGCAGCCGGCGCGGCAAGCCGAGGCCGCCGATGAAGCGGTCGAGCACCTCGGCGGCCGGCTGTCCTGCCGCGCCGAGCGCGGTGCTGAGCTCGGCCTGGCGCTCGCCGTTGACCTCGGCGTTGAACGCCAGAACGGCCGGCAGCATGACGCACGACGTGTAGCCGTGCGGCACGCCGGCGCTGCCGCCCAGCACATGCCCGATGGCGTGGCTCGCGCCCATGCGCGTGCCGGTGACGATGCCGGTCATCGAGATCCAGGCGCCGATCTGGCAGTCGAGCCGCGCCGCCAGGTCGGACGGGTCGCGCTTCACCGCCGGCAGGCCGCGGCCGAGCAGGCGCAGCGCCTGCAACGCGGTGCTGTCGGTGTACACATTGCCGTCGATCGAGCAGTAGGTCTCGACCGCATGATCGACGGCGCGGATACCGGTGGAAAGCCACAGCCATTCCGGCGTGTGCACCGTGACGGCGGGATCGAAGATCACGGCGAGCGGGATGAGGCCCGGATGGATGTAGGCCTGCTTCAGGCGCAGCCGCGGCTCGGTGACTCCGGCGCGGGCGTTGAACTCGCCGCCGCTCAAGGTCGTCGGCACGCAGATCTGGCGCACCCTCGGGGCCCGATACTGCGGGAAGCTGCGCTTGCCCGTCACTTCGTCGACCACGGTCCGGAAAGGTTCGAGCCCGTCCGGTTCGCGGATGTCGTGCTCGAGGCAGATCGTGACCGCCTTGCCGCCGTCCGTCGTCGAACCGCCGCCGACGCTGACCAGCAGGTCGCAGCCGGCATCGCGCGCCTTGTTGGCGCAAGCGATCACCGCATCGCGCGGGCTGTGCGCCGGCATGTCGTCATGCACGCCGGCGTAGCGCGATCCCAGCGCGGCGGCGATCTGCCGGACCGCGCCGGTCTCGCGATTGAGCGTCTTGCCGGCGAGGATGAACACCCGCTTGGCGTCCAGCCGCTCGGCCGTCTGGACGACGGCCTCGGCGGCGGGACGGCCGAACACCACGCGGTCCATCCCCGTGAAGACGATCTCGCCGGCACGCATGGGGTCGTCAGGCCGCGCGGACGAGACTGACGACGGCTCCCTTGCCGCGCACTTCCGCTTCCTCGAACTCGGCCGCGGCGATCGCGCGGTCGAGAGCGGCACGCAGCGCCTTGGCCGAGTCCAGGGTGATCTCCACCCCGGCGCGGGCCCCGGCATCGAGGCCCGTGTTCATGAAGTCGAGGGTGATGACATCGCCCAACAGGGCGTGCCGCGCGTGGTCATAGGCGACCACCGCCTGTGTCAGCGGAAACCACTCGTCGCCGCGCTTGGCCATGCCTTCGGCGCGGGTGATCTCGATGATCGACGTGCACATGGCGGCCTCCTACTTCTTGGCGAGGTGCTTGCCGAAGAAGGCGTGCACCTTGTTCCAGCCGTCCATGCACTGCTCGACCCGGTAGAGCGGCCGGTGCCAGTAGAAGAAGCCGTGGCCGGCGCCGTCGTAGCGGTGGAACTCGTAGTTCTTGCCGTGCTTCTTGAGCTCGGCCTCGTGCTGGTCGACCTGCTCGGGGCTGGGCGCGCGGTCGTCGTTGCCGAACAGGCCGAGCAGCGGGCAGGCGAGGTCCTTGGTCATGTCGATCGGCGCCACCGGCGTCTTGGCGTTGAGCTCCTCCTTGCCCATCACGACGCGGCCGCCCCACAGGTCGATGCAGGCATCGACGTCCTTCTTCTGGCAGGCATAGATGAAGGCATGCCGGCCGCCTGAGCACGAGCCGAACAGGCCGACCTTGCCGTTGAGGTTGGGCTGCGCGCGCATCCAGGCCACGGCGGCCGCCGTGTCGCCGACCATCTGGGAATCGGCGATGCCGCCATCGGCGCGCACCTTGGCCGCGACGTCGTCGGGGTTGCCGTCGCTGCCGCCGCCTTCGCGCTCATAGAGGTTGGCGCAGATCGCGATGTAGCCGTGATGCGCGAAGCGCCGGGTCGTCTCGATATAGAGCTCGCTCCAGCCGGGCAGATGATGGATCAGCACGACGCCCGGGAAGGGGCCTGCGCCGGCCGGCTTGGCCACGTAAGCGGTGATCGGCGTGCCCTTGTCGCCTTTGAGGGTTACGTTCTCGCAAGTCATGCCGCGGTAGAATGACATCGTTTCCTCCATGAGCCGTCCGCACGACCAACCGTCGCACGGTTCGCACCGCCGGGCCAAGGCCTTGGCACGACTGGCGAAATTGCACCTCGATTGTCGGATTGAAAAAGCCGCCCAAAGGGCGGCTGGAAGCGCACGCCCGGGAGCGGCAGAGATGGGGTCTCGCCCTACTGATGCGACCCGCTACGGCCGCTCCCGGTGTGGCGTCCGTGTGTTCCCGCTATGCTGATGCCCGAACGTCCGCGTCAGCAATCGTTGCGGCACGATGGCCCGGTGGAAGCATGCGAACCTCCTTTGCTGACGAGACTGGCTAATCCAGACACGAGACTTCGATGCTGTCAATGCCGCGTGCGCGCCGCGCTGTGTTCAGTCGGGGAAATCGAAATCCTGGCCGTTGGACTTGATGCCCACGCGCTCGAACCAGTCGGGGCCGAGCTCGCCGATCCGCTCGCCTGTGCACTTCAATGTGGCGATGGTCTTGCCCTGTCGCTCGACGACGATTCCGCTCTTGGTGCGGACCTCACCGTTGGGTCCCCATTTGCCGATGCCGCTATAGACGGTGTAGGCGAGCTGCGCCTTGGCAAAGCGCAGCCACGATCCACCGCCGCCCGAGAACGGCACATTCTCGCCGGTCGCCGCTTTCGGCGGCGGGAGATGGGATTCGGGCAGGACCAGCTCGAGCGGTGCCGCCGAATCGGGCTTGCCGAAGCGATACTGGAGATAGCCGCGGTTCGGGCCGACGGCCTTGGAAGCGCAGACCGACACCATCTTTCCGTCTGCGCGGCAGGCGAACACCACGCTTTCCTCGGAGGTGCAGAACGAGGCTTGCGCTTTGTTGGCCGCCGGCGCCGCGGCCACCGGCATCGCGGCGCTCACCACCGCAACCGCCCGAGTCTTCTTGCAATTCGGGTCGCCCTGGCAGGCCGGCGACATGACGTTCTGCACGACATAGCTCAGCGCCACGCGCTTGCCGATCAGGCTGCGTTGCTCGCAGATCTCGAAGCGCGCCATCTCCTCGAACACCACGCCACGGTCGCTCTTGAGCTTGAGATAGCAGCCCATGTCGCCGCCGTTCAGCGACGCGATCGTGCCGAACGCCCGCTTGGTCTCCTGTCCGATCTTCACCGTGTCCTGCGCAATCGCCACCGCCGGCGACATCGCCACCGCGATCGCGGCAACCCAGCGTCTCATGGCTGGTGAGTCACTTGGATGAAGCCGTTGTTCGTGTTGGGCCGGTAGGAGATGTCGTAGTGGCCGCCTTTGCCGACGGCGTTGCAATGGGCAGCCGTCGTCTGTACGCGCGTGATTGCGTAGGTCGTCCACGCGCTGCCCTTGCTCATGTCGACATCGAGCTGGAAGGTGAGGTTGGGCGAGCTCTTCTGCGGACTGTCGTACTTCCAGCAGATCCAGTTCTGATAGTTCGGCTGAAGCTTGTAGGCCTGCCACTGGCCGTCGCCCCACTTGTAGCGATAGCTGATCGTGGCGCCGGTCTTGTTGTGGAAGCAGGCGCAACCATGCGTCGTGTCCTGGCTCGCAGCGGGCAGCGCCCAGGCGATCGGCACCGCTGCAGCGGCGGCCAGCGCCATCCGTCCGATTTTCATTGTCGTCTCCCAAATCCCCGGCCCGACCTTATCAATTTTTACTGTAACTGCAATTAGTAAGGCGGGCATCCCGATGTATGCTGGTCAGCGAAGAACAAGAAGTAACAGGGGAGGCTCTCATGCTGAGGGTGGTGGCCGCGGCCCTTGCCGCGCTGTTGTCGTTGTCGAACGTCGAAGTTCGCGCACAAGCGTACCCATCGAAACCCATCAGGTTCGTCATTCCCTTCGGCGCAGGCTCGGCCACCGACGCGCTGGCGCGCATCATCGGCCAGGACCTGGAGCAGACGCTCGGCCAGCCGATCATCGTGGTGCAGAAGCCCGGCGCCGACGGCGCATTGGCCGCCGGCGAGGTCAAGCGCGCGGCGGCCGACGGCTACACGTTGCTGTTCGGCACCAACAGCCCGCTCGCCGTCGCGCCCAACATGCAGAAGGACCCGCCGTACAACGTCCTCACCGATTTCACGCCGATCACGTTCCTCGGCGAGAACAGCTTCTTCCTCGTCGTCCATCCGTCGGTGCCGGCCAACACGCTGGCCGAGCTCATCGCCGTCGCCAAGGCCAGTCCCAAGCCACTGAACTACGCGGCGGGCAACACCTATGCCTTCGTGTCGATGGCGATGCTGGCGATGAGGAACAAGATCGAGCTCGAGGCGATCCGCTACAAGTCGGAGCCCGATGCGATCGCCGACCTGCTGTCGGGCCGCGTCCAGGCCATGAACGGCACCGCGACATCGGTCGCCGCGCACGTCAAGGCCGGCAAGCTGAAGGCGATCGCCACCATGCTCGACGTGCGCAGCCCGTTGATGCCGGACCTTCCCACGCTCACCGAATCGGGCCAGAGCCAGTTCCCGATCGTGCCATGGTTCGCGCTGGTCGGTCCGGCCGACCTGCCGGCCGATGTCGTGGCCACCATGAACAAGGCGATGGTGGCGGCGCTCGCCAAGCCCGCGGTAAGGGAGCAGGTAGAGAGACACGGCTTCATGCCGAAGTCGTCTACGCCGGCGGCGCTGGCCACCTACATGAAGGATCAGCTCACCGTCTGGAAAACCGCCTTGAAAGACTCGGGCATCGAACCGCAATGATGAAGCGCCTGGCTTTGCTCGCGCTCGCAGCCTCGATCCTGACGACAGGAGCGGCGCAGGCGCAATATCCCGACAAGCCGGTACGCATCATCGTGCCGTTCATCGCCGGCAGCGCCCCCGACGTGGCGGCGCGTCAGGTGGCGCAGCGCCTGACCGCGAGCCTCGGCCAGCAGTTCGTCGTCGACAACAAGCCGGGCGTGGCCGGCAACATCGGCGCCGAGGTCGCGGCCCGCGCCGCGCCCGACGGCTACAGCCTGATGCTGATGACCAGCAGCCACATCCTGAGCCCGTTGCTCTACGCCAAGGTGAACTACGATCCGCTGAAGGACTTCGTACCGGTGACCATGATCACCCGAATTCCCTCGCTGATGGTGGTGCCGCCGACGTCGCCGGCCAGGTCGGTCATGGAGTTCGTGGCGCTCGCCAAGTCGATGCCCGGCAAGCTGAACTACGGCTCCGGCGGCGCCGGCAGCCTGGCGCATCTGTCGGCCGAAGCGTTCCGGCTGGCGGCGGGAATCGATTACATCCATGTGCCCTACAAGGGCGCGCCCGACATCGTGCTGGCGCTGCTCAGCAAGCAGATCGATGTCGGCTTCCCGACCATGCCGACCGCCGTCCGGCCGGCCCAGCAGGGCACGTTGCGGCCGCTGGCGGTGACAAGCGCCAGTCGGTCCAAGGTGATGCCCGACGTGCCGACACTCCTGGAAGCGATGCCCGGCGGCTTCGCGCTCGATGCCTGGCTCGCCTTGGCCGCACCGGCCGGCACGCCGGCGCCGATCGTCACGCGCCTCTACAGCGTGCTTGCCGAGAGCTTGAACGACCCCGGGTTCCGGAGCGCGCTGGACAGCGACGGCTCGGAGGTCGTGTTCAACAGCCCGGCCGAATTCGCCGCCTTGCTGCAGACCGAGACGGCCAAATGGCAGGCCCTGATCACGCGGGTCGGGGTGAAGCTGGAGTAATCCGAGTCAGATCCGCCGCCACAGCGGCCACGTCGCCGCGAGCGCGAGCAGCCCCATCGCGCCTGTCAGGGCCGTCGCGTATGGCGCGCCGATGCTGTCGGCGAGCCACCCCAGCCAGACGAAGCCGATCGGGCCCGTGCCGATGCACACCGACAGCACGCCCATGACGCGCGAGCGCATCTCCACCGGTGCGGCGAGATAGACGGTCGTCGCTTGCAGGGTCGCGAAAGCCGCACCGGCCAAGCCGGTCAGCAGCAGCGCGGCGCCGGCCGAGAGTGGCCCGGGTGCCAGGGCGAAGGCGATCAGGGACAGCAGATAGACCGCCACACCGCCGACATAGGCGCGCGCATGCCAGCCTGGCGTCAGCCACAACGCCAGCAGCACGGCGCCGACGAAGGAGCCTGCGCCGTCGACGCTGGTCAGCAGGCCGACGCCTTCCGGCCCCAGGGAGAGCTGATCGCGGCCGATCACGGGGATCATGCTGGTGAAGGGCCAGGCGAAGACGTTGTAGATGATCGTCACCAGCATGATGGCGGCGAGCCTCTGGTCCTTGGCGACGACGACGATGCTTTCCCAGGTGCGGGCCAGAACGGCGTCGGCGCCGGCCGTGGCGGGCATGTGCGCGCGCACCATCAGGGTGGCCGCGATTGCCGTGGCGTACATCGCCACGCTCAGCACGAAGGCGCCTTCGATGCCGACGCCGGCCAGCAGCAGGCCGCCGACTGTAGGGCCGACCATGCGGCTCGAGTTGGCGGCGCCGACATCGAGCGCCATCGCGGTCGCCATGCGGTCGCGGCCCATGACTTCGCCCATGATCGTGCGGCGAAGCGGATTGTCGGTCGCCCAGCCGCAGCCGTTGACGAAGCTCGCTACGGCGAAGTGCCAGACTTCGAGCGTTCCCAGCCAGGCGATGATCGACAGCGAGGTCGACGTCAGGGCGAGCAACGCGACCATCCCGGCGAGCGTGCGCCGACGGTCGAACCGTTCGGCGACGGCCCCCAGGAAGGCGCCGAACAGGCCCATTGGCAGCAGGCGCAGCATGGTCATCATGGCGACGATGAAGGCCGAGCCTGTCTGCTGATAGACTACGACTCCCATGACGACAGTCTCGAGCCAGCGCACGGTCGATATGATCATGCCGACGTACCAAAGGCGCCAATAGTCGGCGGGAATGGTGCGTAGCAGCTGCTGGAAGGGGATATCGGGGGTGTTGTTCTTGCTCATGCGGCGACAGTCGCCTTTGCATCGAGGCGACAGTTCTTTAGTAGTTTAATTGGGTGTGTGCGTGAGCTTTGGAAAGGTTAGTGATGCTGAAGGTAAAATCGATGGCGTTCAATGAGCTCGTCAAGGCGAAAGCCAAGATCGAGGCCGAGCTCGAATTGCGGGCTGCGAAAGAGCGTTCCAGCCTAATCGAGGCGATCGGCAGGCTCAGGAAGCTGTCGAAGACGAACGCGAACGGTGATGGGGCGGGCCGGCCGCACGCGCTCAAGGGCAAGAAGCTGCCGCCGCTCTATCGCAACCCGAAGAATCGCGACGAGACCTGGGCGGGACGCGGCAACCGGCCGAGATGGCTGGTCGCGGCGCTGAGGGGCGGCAAGAAGCTGGAGGCGTTCACCATCAAGTGAGGTGAACCTGCTCCCGGCATGCACCAATTGACCGCGGCGAAACTCGCTGTGGCCATTCGGTGAAGGGCACAGTGAGCAATGGCATTCCTCGAATCGCAAAGCTTAGATCAGCGCCAACGTGAACGGCTGAACGCTTTGCAGGAGGAAATGTCCAAATGGCAGTCTATGGCGATACCGCCGGCATTCTTCGCGACCATGAGCATGCCGGTGATCAGATCATCGCGCTTGCGGACGATGTCGGCGGCACGGCCTACGGCGATGCGCAGCAGTTGCTCGAGCACAGCTCGGGCGGCGACGATGTCCTGACCGGAGCTCAGCGCGTCAACAGCATCCTGTTCGGCGACGCCGACACCATGCACGGCCATTCCCATGGCGGCAGCGATACGCTCACCGGTGTCGGCCTCAGGGACCAGCTCTACGGCGACGCCTACGCCATGTACGACCATGCGACCGGCGGCAACGACAAGCTCGTCCTCGGTGCATCGTTCGAGCTGCTCTACGGCGACGCTCACGACATGTTCGACCATGCGCGCGGCGGCGACGACACGATGATCGGCTCTCCCGGCCAGATCGAGATCGGCCAGGGGCCGCCCGGCGTTCTCTTCGGCGACGCCTTCACCATGTCGGGCCACGCGGTGGGCGGCAACGACACGCTCCGCGACACGGCGGCGGCGGTGGGCGATGCCGACAGCATGTCCGACCACGCGCGTGGCGGCGACGACATCCTGATCGGCGGCAACGGTCGGGCCGATGCCCTGGTTGGCGACGCCAATCGCATGACCGACCATGCGGTCGGCGGCAACGACACCCTCGTGGGGCACGCCGGCGGACAGAGCGGCCTGAGCGGCGATGCCGGCGAGATGTCCGGCCAGGCGAGGGGCGGCAATGACCATCTGACCGGTGGTCCGTCGCTGGCCGTTCTCCACGGCGACGCGACGACCATGCGCGATCAGGCCGTCGGCGGTGACGATGTGCTGGAATCGACGGGCTTCACCAACCGGCTGTACGGCGACGCCGAGACCCTGGCCGACAACAGCCGGGGCGGCAACGATGTGCTGATCGGCGGTCACGGCACCGACCACATGTGGGGCGATGCGGCCATCGTCGCGGCCGGGGCGCTGACCGGCGCCGACACCTTCGTCTTCGGACCGGGCGGCGGTCGCGACGACATCAACGACTTCCGCCAGAGCGACGGCGATCGGATCGACGTCAGCGCCTGGGGCTTTGCGAGCTTCGAGGATATGTCGATCAGTGGCGACGGAGCGAACACCACGATCTCGTTCGACGATGCATCGAGCGTCACCCTGGTGGGCTTCGCCGATCCGAGTGCCCTGCATGTGACGGACTTCCTGCTCGCCTAGACCAGCGGGCGGAGGTGGCAGGTCCGCGCTTTTCGCATGCGCCAGGGCCGTTCCTGGCGTGTACTCTCTGGCAAAGTTTCTCCCGGGAGGAAACGACGATGAGCTATGACCTCGTCATCAAGAACGGCACCGTGGTCGATGGCACCGGTGCGGCGCGCTATCGGGCCGACGTCGCCATCGCCGACGGCAAGGTGGCCGAGATCGGCAAGGTCACGGAAGGCGCCAAGCGCACCATCGACGCCGACGGCCTGGTCGTGGCGCCGGGCTTCGTCGATCCGCATACTCACTACGACGCACAGATCTGCTGGGACGGCGCGGTAACGCCTTCGTCATGGCACGGTGTGACCAGCGTGGTGATGGGCAATTGCGGCGTCGGCATCGCACCCTGCAAGCCCGAGACGCGCGAGATCGCCATGCGCGACCTCGTGAACGTCGAAGGCATCCCGTTCGACGTGCTGAACAAGGGCATCACCTGGGACTGGGAGACCTTCCCGCAGTTCATGGACGCCGCGGCCGCGCGCAAGCCGTCGCTCAACCTCGCCTTCATCGCGCCGCTGACGCCGTTCCGTCACTACGTCATGGGCGATGCCTCGATCGAGCGGTCGGCGACGGCCGAAGAGACGGCCAAGATCGCCAAGCTGATCGGCGAGGCGGTCGATGCCGGCGCGCTCGGCTTCTCCTCGACGACGCTCAACCAGCATCTCGGCTTCGAGGGCAAGCCGCTGGCCTGCCGCAACGCCAGCCGCGAGGAGATGAAGGCCTACGCCAACGAGCTCAAGAAGCGCGGCAAGGGCGCCATCGAGATCGCGCTGACCCGCCAGGTCGGCGTGCTGGAACAGGACCAGTGCGAGCTTTTGGACTTCCTGCTGACCGAGAGCGGCCGGCCGGTCACCTTCATCGCCCTGTTCGACCGCGACGATATCCCCGAGGCGGTGCGCGATACGCTGCGCCGCGCCGCGCCGATGATCGCCAAGGGCGCCCGGCCGCAGACCTCGCCGCTGCCGCTGACGCGCGAAGTCGACATGAACAATCCGTTCTCCTTCGCCGCCTTCCCGGCATGGAAGCGGGTGTTCGCCGACACCAACAAGGAGGCGCAGAAGAAGGTCTATGCCGATCCCGCCTTCCGCAACGCCTTCCGCGACGACCTCAAGAACCCGACGGGCTTCAGCAACTGGGGCCGCATCGGAGTCTATGCCGTCAAGAACCCGGCGCTGAAGGGCCTCGAAGGCAAGTCGATCGCCACCATCGCCCAGGAGCAGGGCAAGGACGGCGTCGATGCCTTCCTCGACCTGGTGCTGGCCGACAACCTGCAATGCGAGCTCACCATGGCTTCGTGGAACACCCGCGAGGACCGCATGAAGGAGCTTCTGAACAACAAGTCGATCCTGATGGCCCTGGGCGACGGCGGCGCGCATGTCGACATGCTGTGCGACGCCGGGTACCCGACCTACCTGCTGGGCACCTGGGTGCGCGAGAAGCAGGCGATCACGCTGGAGGAGGGCGTGCGCAAGCTCACCTCCGATCCCGCCGATCTCTTCGGCCTGAAGGATCGCGGCCGACTGGCCAAGGGCGCGCCGGCGGACGTGGCGATCTTCGATCCGGACCGCATCGGCTCCAAGAACCACGGAGAGCGTCGGTTCGACCTGCCGGGCGGCGCCAAGCGCATCGTCATGCCGTCGCAAGGCGTCGAGTACACCGTCGTCAACGGCGCGCTGACCTGGGAGCAGGGCAGGCTCACCGAGGCCAAGGCGGGCAAGGTGCTGCGCGGCTAGTCGGGTAACCGCACGAGGCAAGTCCTCATGTCCCGCGGATCGCCATCGGCGAGGAGCTTGCCCTCCTCGATGAGGGCGGCGAGGCGCCTGAGCAACATGACGTCGCCGACCTGCATGTAAGGGGGGCCGATACGGGCCATAGCCCATGCAATGATGTAAACGGCGTTCTGCCACTCTTTCCCTGCAGACCTCAGGATCGAGGAGTCGAAGTGGTCGATGGGAGCCGATTTAAGGCCCGTTGGCGTCACGACCCGAAAAGGTGCGTTCTGCCTCCGCAGACATTCCCACTTAAGCGCAGCATCCTCTCCTTCGTCCGAGGCAAGCGGGCGAGGAGTGCCAATCAGAGGTGCCAGTTGATCGGGGGGGACTACGAGGACCGCGCCTGCGGGTGGCATGAAAGCCGAGGAGGCGTCGCTTTGCGTCATCGGCCATTGCAGTTGCGTGACGTCGACAATGTCGTAGGGGCGGCTGCGCAACCGGTCGGCGAGCGCAAGGAAGAATGCGAGTTCGCTGGCGGCTTGGCGTCCGAACCAGACCACGAGCCGTTCGTCGGCCGTTTCGAGGCGATGCCAAAATGTCTCGAACTCCTGACGCAGCCGCGGCTCATCGGTATGCGACCACCACGCCGCCCTCTCTTGCGACGTACCCCAGGCGATAGGGCCGCAGCTCAGGTCGTCATGAAACGGCAAGACTTCCTGGTGAAGGCCGGCGATGCGCATCGCTTCGCGGAGGTTGGCGCCGGTCAAACCACTTGGTGCAACGTGCAGGACTTTCATGTTTGCAACTATATAGTGCATTCATAAAACGACAACCAAACATCGGTTGCGTCGCAGTTTCGGTTTACCTTGCCCGAAGACAATGCAAGTCTCGGGTCAAGTTTTTGGAGGAAGAACGATGCCCGACCTGTTCGAGATCATGGAATCGTGCCGCGCCATGCGCCGGCTGAAGCCCGATCCGGTGCCCGACGAGCTTGTCGCCAAGGTCCTGCGCGCCGGCATCTACGCCCCCAACGGCGGCAACAGCCAGAAGTGGCGTTTCCTGGTGGTCAAGGATCCCAAGATCAAGAAGGCCGTGCAGGTCATCTACAAGAAGGCCTACGACGAGGTGATCGGCCCGCGCTACAGCACGAGCGAGCCGCCGCCGGGCAGCGACAAGGAGAAGTATCGCCGCCAGCACGCCGCCGTGGAGTACCTGACCGAGCACTACCACGAGGCGCCGGTCTGGATCGTCGCCTGCCTCGAGGACGGCCCGACGCCCAACCGCATGGCGGGCTCCTCGATCTATCCGGCGGTGCAGAACATGGTGCTGGCGTGCCGGGCATTGGGTCTCGGCACGACGCTCACGACGCGCCACATGCTGTTCGAGAAGGAGGCCGACGCCGCCCTCGGCCTGCCGCCAGGCGTGCATTCCTACGCCATCCTTCCCATCGGCTATCCCATGGGCAAGTTCGGCCCGGTCGGCCGCGGCTCGATGGCGGAATTCGTCTACCAGGACAAGTGGGGCCAGCCCTACGCAGCGGTGAGCTGATCGCTGGGGGCGCGCCACTCCAGTGGCGCGTCATAGGCCGGAGTAACTCGACAACCTCACCCTGAGGAGCGCCCGAAGGGCGCGTCTCGAAGGGTCGGCAACACCAAGATTGCAGCCCACCCTTCGAGACGCATCGCTTCGCGATGCTCCTCAGGGTGAGGTAGTACTGGAACTACTATTCCAATGACGCGCCACTGGAGTGGCGCGCCCCCAGCAAACAGGAGGGGCGACCATGACCGCCACGTACCAAGTCCTCGTTGACGACTTGAAAGCACTCGGCGTCACGCAGGTCTTCGGCCTGATGAGCGACGACACGGCGGTCTTCGCCACGGCGCTCGACAGTTCCGGCATCCGCTTCTACGGCGCGCGTCACGAGAACAACGCCATCGCCATGGCCGAAGGCTATTCCTACGGCACCGGCGGCCTCGGCGTCGCCGTGATCGGCCGCGGGCCGGCGACGGCGAACGGGCTGCACGCCACGACCTACGCCAGCCGGTCCGGCTCGCGGGTCCTGATCATCTTCGGCGAGCAGGCCGCGTCGTCCGGCGCGGTCAACACCCTCGGACCCGACTACAAGGGGTTCAACGCCACCGGTGTGCTGGGCGCCGCCGGCATCCGTACCTTCGTCGCCACGAGCCCCGAGACCGCCCGCGGCGCGCTGAGCGATGCCGCGAATGCCGCGCTGCAGGGCGGGGCTGCCGCCCTGTTGCTGCCGGTCAACGTCCAGCTGGCCGAGCTCGATCTTGCCAAGGCGCCGACACCTCCCGCGCTGGCCAAGCCGCGGCCGCCGGCCCCGCCGCGCGCCCAGGCCATCGAGGCGGCGGCCGCCCTGCTGCGCCAGAGCCGCAAGCCCCTGATCCTGGCGGGCATGGGGGCCCACCGCGCCGGCGCCAAGGCCGCGATCGAGCAGCTTGCCGATCGCGTCGGCGCACTGCTCGCGACCTCGGCGCGCGGCAAGGACATGTTCCGCGGCCACCCGGCCAATCTCGGCATCGTCGGCTCGTTCTCCCACTCGGCGGCGCGGCGCATGATCGACCAGGCCGACTGCGTCGTGGTGTTCGGCGCCGGGCTGAACCTCTTGACCATGAGCTTCGGCCATTCGCTGCCCAAGGTGCCGCTGATCCAGGTCGATGCCGATCGCAGCCACATCGGCCGCTGGCATCCCGCCGACGTCGCCGTGGTGGGCGATGCGCGCCTGGCGGCCGAGGCCATGCTGGAGGCGCTGCCGCCGGGCTCGAACGCCGACCGGCCGTTCCGCTCCGACGAGACGCTGGGCTTCCTTGCGGGCTTCGACATCGCCCGCGACTTCGAGCCCGCCAACACGCCGCGCACGGTCGATCCGCGGGCGTTGGGAGCGGCGCTCGAGAACCTGCTGCCCAAGCAGCGTAACCTCGTCTACGACGCCGGCAACTTTTTAGGCATCGTGCCCTATCTGTCGGTGCCGGGACCGGGCCATTTCAAGCTGACCAGCGACTTCGCTTCGATCGGCATGGGCTTCGGCACGGCGCTGGGCGTCGCCAAGGCGCGGCCTGACGAGACCACCGTGCTGGTCGTGGGCGACGGCGGCTTCCTCATGACCCTGGGCGAGCTCGAGACCGTGGTGCGCGAGGACCTGCCGCTGGTGATCGTGCTGATGAACGACTGCGCCTATGGCGCCGAGCTGCACTTCTTGAAGATGCGCGACCTGCCGGTGGCGAAGTCGGTGTTCCCCGACGTGGACTACGCGCCGATCGCCGAAGCGTTCGGCTTCCAGGCGGCGACGGTGCGGACGCTGGACGACCTGAAGAAGCTGGCGCCGCTGTTGGCGAAGCCGGAAGGACCGGTACTCCTGGACTGTAAGCTGAACGCCGCCGTGGCGGCGCCCTTCATGAGCGAGTTCCACGAGTTCGAGACGCGGGAGCATTCATAGGCTGGGGGCGCGCGACTCCAGTCGCGCGTCTTCGTTGAGGCAAGAGATGATCGCGCCACTGGAGTGGCGCGCCCCCAGCGCGGTCCCTTGAGGATCAGCCGCCGGCGACGCCGATCGCCTCGACATAAAGCGCATACACCGACTGGCTCGCGGTCATGAACAGCCGGTTGCGCTTGCGGCCGCCGAAGCAGAGGTTGGCGCAGCGCTCGGGCAGCAGGATGCGGCCGATCAGCGTGCCGTCGGGCGCGAACACGGCCACACCGTCCTCGCCCTCGCCGCCGGAGAAACCCGCCCAGACGTTGCCCTCGGTGTCGATGCGGATGCCGTCGGCGAAGCCCTTGCCGTCGAAGAACAGCCGGCCGTTGACTGCCTTGTCGCCCTGAACGTCGTAGACGCGCGTCGACCGCGGGCCGTCCGGCGTGTCGACGACATAGAGCAGCTTCTCGTCGGGCGAGAAGGCGAGCCCGTTCGGCCGCTCCATGTCGTCGACCGCGATGGTGAGCGCGCCGCTCTGCGGATCGAGGCGATAGACGCGATAGGGCATCTCCTTCGGCGCCTTGTCGCCCATGTAGTTGCCGCGGATGCCCGCGCCGTTGTCGCTGAACCAGATCGAGCCGTCGGATTTCACGACCACGTCGTTGGGGCCGGTGAGCCGGGTGTTCTGGAAGGACGAGGCCAGCACCGTCACCGTGCCGTCATGCTCGGTGCGGGTCAGCGTGCGGCTGCCGAGCTCGCAGGTGATCAGCCGGCCCTGGCGATCGCGTGTGTTGCCGTCCGGGTGGCCCGCCGGGTTGCGCAGGGTGGCGACCGCGCCGGTGATCTCGTCCCAGCGCAGCAGCGCGTCGTTGGGGATGTCGGAGAAGAGCAGGTAGCGGCCGTCGCCATAGTAGGCGGGGCCTTCGGTGAACCGGAAGCCCGTGGCGATGCGCTCGATGGCGGCCATCGGCACCACCAGGTGCCGGAAGCGCGGATCTAGAACGATGATGTCGGGATCGGGATAGCGGATCGGCGCCGAGGATTCCCAGCGCGACGGATTGGAACTCACTTCTGTTTCCCCCTCATGCCAAAGCCGCAATGCGGACTACGGACGCCGACGTCCGCTCGTCACCGTCGTATTGTACTGTCCACGGGTCAAGCAAAGGGGAAACGTCATGCCGATGCCGGCCGAGACCGACACCACGAGTCCAAAATATCTTCGCGACAAGTACGCCATCGTCGGCGTGGGCGAGACGACTTATACACGCGGCTCCGGGATAACGACCAGGGCGCTCGGCACCTGGGCGGTGCGCAACGCGATCCAGGATGCCGGCCTGAAGGCGTCCGACGTCGACGGCATGCTGAGCTACCAGTCGGGCGATTCGACCTTCTCGACCTTCATCGCCGGCGACCTCGGGCTCAGGCTGAACTTCTACATGGACGTGTTCGGCGGCGGCTCGTCGACCGAGGCGCTGATCGGCATGGCGATCGGCCTGATGGAAGCCGGCATGTGCAAGGCCGTGGTGATTTTCCGCGCCATGAACGGGTTCAGCCAGGTCCGCATCGGCGGCACCGGCGCGCGCGCCGCGGCCCCGGTGTCGGGCGATGCCCTGCACATGCGCGCCTACGGCTGGCAGAGCGCCGGCCAGATGTTCGCGCCTTCGTTCATGCGCCACATGTACGACTACGGCACGAAGCCCGAGCAGGTCGCCACGGTGAAGGCGATCCACAGCGAGCACGCCTCGAACAATCCGAAGGCCTTCTACAAGAAGCGCTTCACCGTCGACGAGGTTCTGTCGAGCCGCATCATCTGCAAGCCCTTGCACCTGCTCGACTGCTGCGTGGAGACCGACAACGCCACGGCCATTGTCGTGACCAATGCCGAGAGGGCCAAGGATCTCCGCCATCCGCGCGCCTTGATCAGGGGCGTGGTCGGGCGCTGCAGCAAGCCGCGCACCGACATGCACTACCAGACCGGCCCGATCTCGACCGTCGCCGGCCACTATGCCAAGGACATCCTGTGGCCCAACGCCGGGGTCGGCCCGCAGGACGTCGACGTCACCGGCTCCTACGACGCCTTCACCTTCACCACCATGCTGCAGCTCGAGGATTACGGCTTCTGCAAGAAGGGCGAGGGGGGCGACTACGTCTCCAACGGCACCATGCGGCTGGGCGGCCGGCGACCCAACAACACCAGCGGCGGCCACCTCTGCGAGGGCTATACGCACGGCATGAACATGGTGATCGAAAACGTGCGGCAGCTCAGGCACGACGTCGACGATTCCTGCCCGATCGGGCCCGACGGCAAGCGCCAGCACACCTACGACTACCGCGAGGGCGGGTGCCGCCAGGTCAAGAACTGCGAAGTGTCGGCCAATCTGGGCTGGGCCAATCCCGGCACGGGCTCGGCCATGGTCATGCGGCGCGGCTGAGGCCAGGAAACGGAAACACGGGAGAGAACCATGGGAGTCCAGGCCACTTATCTCGGCATGCCGCTTAGTCTCGACGATCTCGATGTCGAGAACCTCGCCTTCTTCAAGCATTGCTCGGCGCATTCATTTCATCTGCAGAAGTGCAGCGCCTGCGGGCTGCTGCGCTATCCGCCGACCACGGCCTGTCCGTGGTGCATGAGTCCCAAGTCGGAATGGGTGCCGGTCGAGGCCAAGGGCGCAGTCCATTCCTACACCGAGGTCCATCACGCCATTCAGCCGGCGTTCAAGGCGCATACGCCTTATCTCATCCTGGTGGTCGATCTCGACACCCAGAAGGGCAAGCCGACGGAGCACGAGGCGCTGCGCGTGGTCGGCAACCTCACGACACCGGACGGCACGCTCGCGCCGGCCGATATGGTGCGCAAGGTCGGTATCGGCACGCGGGTCCGCATGGTCTTCTCCGATGCCGGTCCGGGAATCGCCATCCCGCAATGGACGATCGACGAGGGCGCCAAGCAGCCCGACAAACCGTGGCGTTATCCGCAGGAGTAGGGCAAGCTCGCGCCTCGAAGGGGATCATGCATGGCTGACAAGCCGAAGGACCGTCGTTCCATCGAGGCCCTGGCCAATTTGCTGCCGGGCGGCGTCATGGGGCTGTCGATCGCCCTTGCCGCCGCCGACGCGGCCGCGGCGACGACCCCGGTGCCGACGGAAAACAAGTCCGTCGCTGCGCGCCTCGAGGCGTTGCGCGGATCGGTGACCGATGCCTGGAAGGAGGCGATGGAGAAGTCCGAGCCTTATGTCGGCGTCGATCCCGAGACCAAGCTCGCTTGGTGGGGCAACGGCTGGCGCAATGGCGGCTGGCGCAATGGCGGCTGGCACAACGGTGGTTGGCATAACGGCGGCTGGCACAATGGCGGCTGGGGCAACGGCTGGCACAATGGCGGTTGGGGCAATGGCTGGCACAACGGCGGTTGGGGCAACGGCGGCCTCATCGGCGGCATCCTGGGCGGCATCTTCGGCGGCCCTTGGGGCAACGGCTGGCACAACGGCTTCCGTAACTGGTAGCTCATTGCCGGGAGCGCGCCACTCCAGTGGCGCGTCTTCTCATGCTCTTCCGGACCGCGCGCCTCCCGGCAAAGACTCTAAGGCCGGAACTGCAGCGCCCTTGGCGCCAGCCGTGACGGCTGGCTGACCAGGCGCCACGCATCCGCCACCCATTCGCAGGCAAGTCGGCGCGTGTCGCGCGGGTCGATCATCTCCTCGATCTCGAAGCGGTTCAGCGGGCCGATCGGGCCGCGCACACTTTCGATGCGGGCATTGATCTCGGCGCGCAGCGCGGCGGGATCGGCCGCCTCGGCGAGCTGGCGCTTGTAGGCCGCCTCGATGCCGCCCTCGGGCGGGATGCCGCCGACATCGGCCGACGGCCAGGTGACGCGCGCCGATGCCGCCGCGCGCGGCGTCGCATAGTTGTTGCCGGCCACGCCGAAGCTGCGGCGCATCAGCACCGTGAAGATCGGCACCGTGACCTGGGCGAAGGCCACCATCCATTCGCCGCCCTTGCGGATGGTGCCGGCGATCTCGTGCTCGATCCCGACGGCGAAGCCCGGATTGTCCACCAGGTTCAGCACCGGCAGATGAAAGAGATCGCACACGTCGAGATGTCGCTTGAGCTTGTCGCAGCCATCCGCCGTCAGCGCGCCGCCGTTCACATGCCGGCTGTCCGAGGCGATGACGCCCATCGGATAGCCGTTCATGCGCACGAAGCCCGTCACCTGGTCGGTGCCCCACAGCGGCCCGACCTCGAAGAACGAGTCCTTGTCGGCCAGCAGGCGGATGGCGCGGCGTATGTCGAAGGTCGCCGTGCGCTTGCGCGGCACCAGGGTCAGGAGCTCTTCCTCGCGGCGATCGGCGGGATCGGCGGATGTCGTGACCGGCGGCGCCTCGTAGACGCTCGACGGCAGGTACGACAGGAAGCGCCGCGTCTGCACCATCGCTTCCTCCTCGCTCTCGGCGAGATTGTCGACCGAGCCGTTGCGGCAGTGGATGTGCCAGCCGCCGAGGTCTTCCTTGGTGACGTCGTAGCCCATGGCGTGGCTGACCACCGGCGGTCCGGCGACGAAGAGCTGCGAGATGTCGCGCACCATCACCGAGAAGTGGCCCAGCACCGCCTTGGCCGCGCCGATGCCGACCACGCTGCCCAGAAGCATGTTGACGACCGGCACCGAGGCGAGCTGCTCGGTATAGAAGGTGCTGCCAAGATGGCCCGGCAGGAACGAGCCGCCGCCGCCGACCACGCGTGGCCGGCCCGCCTTGATGGCGCCGGTGCTCTCCTTGGCCGAGGCAGAGCCGTCCTGCTTGGGCACCATGGTGGCGACGCTGCCGCCGCCCGACGAGCCGTCGAGCAGGCGGATCGAGGGCGTGCGCAGCTCGATCGAGAGCTGGTCGAGGTAGCGCGACTTGTGGCCGATCGCGCCGTCGGCGTGGCCGCCGCGCGAGGTGAAGTCGTCGGCGCAGACGATGCAGGGCCGGTTATCGATGCGGCCCTGGCCGCCGACGTGGCTCGCCGGCGTGAACTCGGCGACGTTGCCGTCCTCGTCGAAGCTGGCGAAGCCCGCCAGGCTGCCGACCTCGCGGAAGCTGCCGGGATCGAGCAGGCCGTCGATGCGCTCGCGACAGGTGAGCTTGCGGCGATTGCGCTGGCGCACCACGCCGGGATCGGTCGAGCCCGGCGCGAGGCGCTTGTGCGCGATCGCCTGCAGGGCCGTGACCTTGTCCAGCATTGGCTGCCAGCCTTCGTCCGCCGCTGCTGCAGGAGCGGCCCGGGTGGCGCCGGTTGCCGGCTTGATCACGGCGAGGATCTGGCTGCCGTCGACGGCATCGCCGATGGCAATCGACGCCAAGGCGGTCACGGTGCCGGAGCAGGGCGCCGCCACGGAGGTCTCCATCTTCATGGCGCTGACGACGAACAACAGGTCGCCCGCCTTCACTTCCGCGCCTCCGCGCGCCTTGATGTCGACGACCGAGCCCGCATGCGGGCTTTCGATGGCCTCATGCCCGGTCGGCACCGGCAGGGGCCGGGGCGGCGGCGCACTGGCGCCGCGGCCGCGTCCACCCCCCATCCCGAGGCTCGCGACCTGCTGGTCGAGGAACTTCAGCGCATCCGTCTTCGCCTTCGCCGGCTCGATCGCCTCGGCGAGCAACGTCGTGCGCGCATTGCCGGCGCGGAACTCAGGATTCGCCAGGATCGCGCGCAGCTGGTCGCCGTTGGTCGGCACGCCGACGATATGGAACTCATCGAGCGCGCGGCGCGTGCGATCGACGGCGGACTCGAAGCAGCCCGAGGAGCCGGACTGGCAGATGAGCTTGGCGAGCAGGGGATCGAACTGCGGCGGCGGCGCCAGGCCGACATAGCCGCAGGCATCGACCCGGACGCCCGGGCCCGACGGCTCGCGATAGGCGCTGAGCGTGCCGGTCCCCTGTGCCACCACGCGCGCCTGCACGGCGAAGCCGCGCGGCATGCCGACCGCCTTCTGGTCGGCGACGCCGAGCTCTGCCAGCGACGCGCCGGCGGCGATGCGGAACTGTGCCTCGACCAGGTCGAAGCCCATGACCTGCTCGGTGATCGTGTGCTCGACCTGGATGCGCGGATTGCACTCGATGAAGAAGTGCTCGCCGCTCTCGGGATTGACCAGGAACTCGACGGTGCCGGCATTCTCGTACTGAGCAGCGCGCGCGAGCTTCACGGCATCGTCGAGGATACGCTGGCGCAGGCCGGCATCGAGGTTGGGCGCGGGCGCCACTTCGACGACCTTCTGATTGCGCAATTGCACCGAGCAGTCGCGCTCGTAGAGATGCACGACGTTGCCCTGGCCGTCGCCCAGCACCTGAACCTCGATATGGCGCGGCCTGGGCACGATCTTCTCCAGGAACACGGCGCGGTCGCCGAACGCCGCCTCGGCCTCGCTCTGGCAGCGGGTGAAAGCGTCGTCCATGTCCTCGGGCCTGGTCACGGCGCGCATGCCGCGCCCGCCGCCGCCGGCCGAAGCCTTCAGCATCACCGGATAGCCGATCGACCTGGCCTGGGTCTTGGCGTCGGCGGCCGAGGCGAGCTTGGGCGCACCGGGAATGACGGGAATGCCCTGCGTCTCGGCAAAGGCCCGGGCCGCGACCTTGTCGCCGAACAGCTTCAGGCTCTTGGGCGAGGGGCCGATGAAGCGCACCGCTTCGGCCTGGCAACGCTCGGCAAAGAGAGTGTTCTCCGACAGGAAGCCGTAGCCGGGATGGACGCAATCGCTGCCGCTCGCCTTGGCGGCGGCGATGATCTGCTCGATGTCGAGGTAGCCGCGAATTGCCTCACCGCCGATCTCGCGCGCCGAGCCGGCCAGCCTAGTGTGCAGCGACATCGAATCGGGCTGAGTGAAGATCGCCACCGAATCGATGCCGAGCGATGCGGCGGCGCGTGCGATGCGGATCGCGATCTCGCCGCGATTGGCGA
Source organism: Reyranella sp. (assembly GCA_019750135.1). Taxonomy (GTDB): domain Bacteria; phylum Pseudomonadota; class Alphaproteobacteria; order Reyranellales; family Reyranellaceae; genus Reyranella. Next base: position 115,877 of record JAIEOV010000013.1, read on the forward strand.
TCAGGACGCGCTTGAACATGGGTTCCTCGCTAGGAAAGCTTGTAAACGCGCTTGGCCGTGCCGCTGAACAACGCCGTCTTCTCGCCCTCCGACGCGCCCTTTGCCATCAGCTTGAAAGCGTTCCACAGCGTGGCGTAGCCGTTGGAGATCTTGTCGACCGGGAAGTTGCTCTCGAACATGCACCGCTCGGCGCCGAAGGCATCGATGCAGGTCTCGATCCACGGCCCCCAGGCCTCGGCAATGTCCTGCGAGGAGGGCGGGGCCGGGCGCTGCATGTGCTCGACGAACGGGCCGATGTCCATGCCGAGGCCGCCCAGCTTCACGACGACGTTGGGGCACTTGGCCAGCTCGGCCATGTCCGCCTTCCAGGCGGCGAACACCGCATCCGTCTTGCCGGCGTAGGGTCCGATGCCCAGCGGTCCGCCGCAGTGGTTCAGGATCATGGTGGTGCCCGGCACGGCCTTGGCCAAAGCCGTCACTTCCTTGAGCTGCGGATGATACTGCCAGGCCTCGTAGGTCAGGCCGAGCTTGCCGAGCTCGGCCACGCCGGCGCGATAGTCGGCCTGGGCGTAGAGGCCCTGCGGCGGGTTGGTGTGGGCGTTGCGCACGTCGGGGCTAGGGTCCCAGCCGCCGGAATGGCGGATGCCGCGGAAGCGGCCGTTGCCCGCCGCGACATGCGCCTCGAGCACGTCGCGCGCGCGCGCGCCCAAGGTCATGTCGACATAGGAGACGATGCCGGCGCAGGCGCGCGTCGGCCCGTACAGGCCGCTGGCGCTCATGGCGGCGACGCCGTTCGCGAACTCGGTCTCGCCGACCGGCCTCATCTCCTTCGGCCCGTCGACGCGATACATCGAGCGGCAGTCGATATAGACCGTGTGGGTGATGTTGTGGCCGGTGCCGGTATCGGCCACCAGCTCGTCCAGCAGGTAGCGATGGTTGGCGTGGTCCCACAGGTGATGGTGCGGATCGACGATCGGCAGGTCGGGTTCGAGGATCGGCTCCTTCGGCCGCTTGGCGAGCCAATCGTCGTTCGGCACGTAGGCGCGGCGCTGCCGCTCGGCGGTGGGTGCGTTGGCCATCACGGCAACCTCGGTTGATGGAACTTGTAGGGCGGATAATCCTTGTTGATGTCGGACACGACCTCGACCACCGCCGGTGAATCGGCGGCCAGCGCCTCGCGCAGGGCGCCGCGGAAGGCGTCCGCGGTCTCGACCCGCCAGGCCGGCACGCCGAAGGAGCGGGCGTAGGCCTGGAAGTCGGGATTGTGCAGCACGGCACCGGAGTGGCGGCCCTCGTAGAGCCGCTCCTGGTCGCGCTTCACGTTGCCGTAGGAGGCGTTGTTCACCAGCACCGTCACGAGGTTGATGCCGAACTGCATAGCCGTCGAGAGGTCGGAGCCGCCGAACAGGAAGCCGCCGTCGCCGGTTACCGACACCACGGGCCGGTCGGGGTTCGCCACCTTGACGCCCAGCGCCGTCGGGAAGCCGTAGCCCAGCGTGCCGGAGAAGCCCGAGCTCACCAGCCGGCGAGGCTGATGCACGGGATAGCCGTACCAGAGGATGTAGCCGAGCTGCGTCACCTCATCGACGACGATGCCGTCGTCGGGCAGTGTCTCGCGGATCACTTTCATATAGGAGTATTGCGGGTCGGCCTTGGCGATGGCGGCGTGGGCGGCTTCCTTGGCGTTGGCGATGGCGGCGCGCCAGTCCTTGCCGTCCTTGCGTGACACCGCCGCGGTCAAGGCGCGCGCGCCGTCGGCCGCATCGGCGACGATCGCCACGTTGACGGCGAGCCTGCGGTGCTCGGCGGGATCGAGATCGATGCGCGCGGTCTTGAGGCCGCTCGGAGCGGGGGCCCAGCGCGCGATCGGCGTATCGAGGCGCGTGCCGATGCCGATCAGCAGGTCGGTCTTGTCCCACAATTCGAAGCCGCCGACCGTGTTCAGCGACAGTGGATGGCGCGAATCGACCACGCCCTTGCCCATGCGGAACGACACGACCGGCGCGCCGATCTTTTCGGCCAGCGCCAGGATCTCCGGCCCGGCGTCCACCGCGCCACCGCCGATCCAGATCATCGGCGCCTTGGCTGCGTCGACGAGCTTGGCCAGGGCGGCGATCTTGTCGGGATCAGGCCCGGGGTTCTTGCGCTTGCCCAGCGGATCGATGGGTGTGATGTCGGCGGTGGCCGGGAACATGTCCCACGGCATCTCGACGGCGACGGGTCCTGGCCGGCCCGATGTCATCGCCTGGAAGGCACGCGCCATGACCTGCGGCGCCTCGGTCGGATGTTCTATGCGCTCGGCGAACTTCAGCAGCGTCTTCAGCGTGGCGAGCTGGTCGGGCATCTCGTGCAGCTGGCCGCGGCCGCGACCGATCATGGCGCTCGGTACCTGGCCGGTGATGCACATCACCGGCGCGTTGACGCCCCACGCTGTGGTCAGCGCGCCCATGGTGTTCATGACACCCGGACCCGGCACGACGGTGAAGGCCGAAGGCTTGCCGGACGACTGCGCATAGCCCAGCGCCATGTAAGCCGTAGTTTGCTCATGCCGCGCGTTGATCACCTTCAGGCGGTTGGCATTGCGCGCGAAGGCATCGAAGAGGCCGTACATCTGCACGCCGGGCAGGCCGAAGATAGTGTCGATGCCGTGCCGCAGCAGGGAATCGACGATGGCGTCGCCGCCGGTCATGCGTGGCATGGGAATGCTCCTTTACGCGGTCTTGCTGCGGATGAAGTTGCCGATCTCGATGCAGCCGTCGCGGCCCTCCGACATCACGGGCGCAAACAAGGGGAAGACGTGCAGCATGTTGGGCCAGATCGACAGTCGCGCATCGACGCCGGCGGCATGCATCTTCTCGGCGATGCGGATGGCGTCATCGAGCAGCGTTTCGGCGCTGCCGACCTGGATCAGCACCGGCGGCAGGTCCTTCATGTCGGCGTGCAAGGGCGCGGCGAGCGGCGTCCGTGGATCCTTGCCGTTGAGATACATCTTGGCCATCCACAGCAGGCCATCCTTCTGCACCATGGGATCCTGGGCGGCGCGAGTCGTGATGCTGTTGCCCAGGCCTTCGAGGTCGACCCACGGCGAGAGCGCGGCGGCGCAGGCCGGCAAGCCGAGCTTCTTGTCGCGCAGGTTGACCAGCGTGGCGATTGTGAGTCCTCCGCCCGCCGAATCGCCCGCGATTGCCAGACGGTTGGGGGCGAAGCCCTGCTGCAGCAGCCAGCGCCAGGCCGAGGCCGCGTCGTCGACGGCGGCGGGGAAGGGATGCTCGGGCGCCAGGCGATAGTCGATCAGCAGGACCTTTGCCGCCGAGGCCGCGGAGATGTCGTAGGCGAGCCGGCGATGCGTGTTGAGCGAGCCGATCGCGTAACCGCCGCCATGCAGGTAGAGGATCGCCCGCCCGGTGTCGCAGCCCGGCGCCATCACCCATTCGGACGGCACGCCGCCGGCATCGACCTTCTCGATCTTGGCGTCCGGCGCACCGCCCAGGAAGACGGCGGTCTTCTCGAACCGGGTCCGTGCCTTGGCAACGTCGTAATCGGGCGGTTCCGCGCGCGAGCGCAGCAGGGTGACGAGGCTGTCGAGCTGGGTGGCGGTCATGGTGCGTTCCTCCGAGCTTGCTGTTGCTGCAAGCTTTCGGCAACGCGGTCGTCACTTCAAGCGACCATGCCGCCTATTCGGCCCACGCGTCCGCGCCGTGAAACTGACGGGCTCGAGGCGTGCTGCGGCGGCTCGACCTCGCCTTCGATCCAGCCGCAGAAAGCGGCGATCTCGGGCCGGATCCGCGAGCCGCGGGCCGTCACCATCCAATAACCCGTCCGGCAGGTACGGGGACGACCGAAAAGAGGGACCAGCCGCCTTTCGGCCAACTCCGCCTCGACGAGTGGCAGGCGACCGATAGCGACGCCGAGCCCTGCCACGGCTGCGTCCAAGGCCATCTGAATCGTATCGAAGCGCAGCCCGCGGACGGCAGGCGGCAACTTGATGCCAGCGAGCCTGCCCCACGCGGTCCAATCTTCTCTTGCATCGACGACATGCAGCAGGGTGCTGTCCGCGAGATCATCGGTCGACCGAAAGGCGCCAGCGATGCGGGGCGCACATACCGGCACGAGCTGCTCGCGCACGAGGCAGGTCGTATCGAGTCCGGCCCAGTCGCCACGGCCCATGCGGATCGCGACATCGATGCCGTCGCGCGGGAACTCCACGAGGCGGTGATTGGTATCGACCGACACCTCTATCTCCGGGTGGCGTTCGTTGAAACGCGCCAGGCGCGGCAGCAGCCAGCGGACGCCGAAGGTCGGCGACACGCTGACCGCCAGCCTGCCGGTCGGCTTCCGCCCGGGTACGGTGTCGCTTGCCTCGACGATCGCCTCCAGGGCCGCGCGGACCCGCGGCAAGTAGGCTTCGCCGGCAACAGTCAGGGTCAAGGTCCTGTTGCCGCGCAGGAAGAGATCGACGCCCAGCCATTGCTCGAGCGTCTGGACGCCGTGGCTGATCGCGCTGGGCGTCAGGTTGAGCTCTTCCGCCGCTGCCTTGAAGCTCGCATGTCGGCCAGCCGCCTCGAACAGGCGCATCGTATTGAGGGGAGGCAGCCGATAGGGCATGGCGGCGAGGGTCGAGCACGCCGACCATGCCGGCAAACGACGAAGCCGAATGGCGGGATGAGCAATTCTCAGGCAAGCGGTACGGCGGCTGGCGCGCGACCCGTCTCGATGTTGGCGTCGTCGATCGGGAAGTGCAACAGCGCAGCGACGAGGCCCGCGGCTGCCGTGGCGATCCAGAGCGGCCCGTAGGAACCGGTCAGGTCGAAGATGACGCCGCCAACGCCGGCGCCCAGGAATGATCCGACCTGATGGCTGAGGAAGCATACGCCGAACAGGGTACCGAGATGCTGGGTGCCGAAGATCTTGGCCACCAGGCCGCTGGTGAGCGGCACGGTGCCCAGCCAGGTCAGCCCCATGACGGCGGCGAAGATCATCACGGAGGTCTCGGTCTTCGGCATCAGGAAGAAGACGGCGATGGCAGCGCCCCGGATCAGATAGAGCCATCCCAGGATGTACTGCTGTCGCACCTTGCCTCCCAACCATCCGCAGACCCAGGTGCCGGCCATGTTGAACAGGCCGATCGTCGCCAGCGCTGCCGCGCCCAGCCCCGCCGGCATGTTGCAGACCACCAGGTAACCCGGCAGGTAGGTTGCGATGAAGGCGAGCTGAAAGCCGCAGGTGAAAAAGCCGAGTGTCAGTAGAATGTAGCCGCGATGGTGCAAGGCCAGGGAGAGAACGTCGCCCAGTGCATAAGCGAATTGCGGTTGCGCCGTGGCGCCTGCATCGCGCCGGTCGAGGATGATCCCGAGCGGGGACACCACGGCCATCAGAACGGCAAGCCCCAATAGGGCGATGGAGATGCCGAGGCCCTCGTTGGCGAATTGCGTTGCCGGCACGAGGACGAACTGCCCGAACGATCCGCCGGCGCTCGCGATACCCATCGCCATGCTGCGACGCGCGGGCGAGGCCACGCGGCCGACCGAGGCCAGCACCACGGCGAAAGTCGTGCAGCTCACGCCGATGCCGATCAGCAGGCCCATGCCGATCACGAGGAGTAAGCCCGAAGGCGCGAGCGCCGACAGAGCGAGGCCGGCGGCGAAGGCCAGGGCGCCGAATGCCACCACCGGCGCCGCTCCATAGCGATCGGCAGCCGCGCCGGCAAAAGGCTGGGCAAAGCCCCAGACGAGATTGTGCAGGGCGATCGCCAGGGCGATCATGCTCAGCGATATCCCCCGATCGACGGATAGTGGCTCGACGAACAATCCGAATGTCTGGCGGATTCCCATCGTCGCGCTCAGGATCAGGGCGCCCGCGATGATGACCGCCGTGGTCTGGCCTCGTGTAGACATGCTTGGAAACTCCTCGACATCACTGTGGCGAGCGGCGACGCGGGCGGCAAAAGAGAAGCATTTGATGACGGGTGAGTGCTCCTCGTCTGAGAGCAGGGCTATCGCATATGGCCGTCATCCCGACCGGAGCCGAGCGCAGCGAGGCGGAGCGGAGGGACCTGTTTTGTTGATGCATCGATAAAAATAGGTCCCTCGACTACGCCGCCCTTCGGGCGGCTTCGCTCGGGATGACGGGAATTTAGCCCTGCGCCCGAGAGGGTGTTCGCGCCGTGAAACGATGGCGATGCCCGGAGGCGATTCTCCGGTAGGATGGCGCCGAGATGAAAAGACTTTCACGGCCATGACGAAACGCTGGCTGCAGCTGGCCATCGGCATCGTCTGCATGGTGATGGTCTCCAGCCTGCAGCAGAGCTGGACGCTGTTCGTCGAGCCCATCGACGCCAGGTTCCAGTGGGGCCGCGCCGCCATCCAGGCCGACTTCGCGATCCTCGTCCTGGCGGCGACCATGCTCGTGCCCTTCGAAGGCTGGTTCGTCGATCGTTTCGGGCCGCGGCCCGTGGCGTTGCTGGGCGGCGTGCTGGTCGGTGCTTCGTGGGGACTGAACTCCATCGCCGACTCCCTGCCGCTGTTCTATCTCGCGGCGGTACTGGGCGGCATCGGCGTGGGCTGCATCTACGGTACCTGCCTGGGCAACGCGCTGAAATGGTTCCCCGACCGGCGCGGCCTCGCGGTCGGCCTCACCATCGCCGGCTTCGGTATCGGGCCCGCCTTCACCGTCGTCCCGATCCATCTCACCATCCAGCAGAGCGGCTACGAGGCGGCCTTCCTGTGGTTCGGCCTGGGGCAGGGCACCGTCATCGTCCTGCTGGCGCTAATGCTGGCCAAGCCGCCATCGCACGGGCTGGCTGCCGCTGCACGCGTTGCGCACTCGGAGCGGCACCACACGCCGCGCGAGGTGCTGCGCTCGCCAGTGTTCTGGCTGCTGTTCGTGATGTCGCTCATGATCACCGCGGTCGCCCTCGTCTTCACCGCCTACCTCGCGACCATGGCGCTCGACTTCCGCATCGCCGAGGTGCCGGTGAGCCTGTTGGGCATCACCTTGCCGGTGGTGACCTTCGCGCTCACCCTCGACCGCATCACCAACGGCCTGGGGCGGCCCCTGTGCGGCTGGCTGTCGGACCATGTCGGGCGTCACAACGCCATGCTGATGGCGTTCACGCTGAGCGCTGTCAGCGTCCTCGCCTTTGCCATCTGGGGCAAGCATCCGGTCATGTTCGTGCTGCTGAGCGGCGTCATGTTCTTCTCCTGGGGCGGGGTGGCGAGCCTCTTCCCTGCGACCTGCACCGACTATTTCGGCACCAGCTACGCCACGACCAACGCCGGCCTGTTGCACACCGCCAAGGGCTTCGCCGCGTTGCTGGTGCCATTGTCGGAGACCGTGGTGTCGGCGACGGGCAGCTGGCATGCCGTCTTCATCATCGCTGTCGGCATGAGCATCGTGCCGGCGGTAATGGGTATCGCTGTCCTGCGGCCGTTGCGGACGGCGCAGTTGAAGTCCGCCGCCATGGCCAAGTGACGTCACGAATCCGAGGGGAGGCCCATCATGTCCGAAACCACCATTTCCCTGCTTGACGAGGTCAAGCTGCAGGCCGCAGTGATCCTGCCGATCCTGCGCTCGTTGCGCGCCGAGGTCGGCAAAGAGAAGGCCGACCGCATCGTCGGCGATGCGCTACGCACCTGGGCGCGCGATCTCTACCATCGCATCGGCGAGAGCAAGCCGGGCTCGCCGCGGCAGAAATGGGATGCGGTGTGGGCCGAGGACATGCGGCCACGCATCGGCGACGCGGTCGATCGCGACATGCTGAAGGACGACGGCGCCGTGCGCGAATACAACATCACGCGCTGCCAGTACGCCGAGTTCTTCCGCGGCCTGGGCGAGCCCGAGCTGGGTGGCATCCTGCTGTGCGATTCGGATTTTCACATTGCCGACGTCGCCGGATCGAGTATCGAGTTCAAGCGCACCCAGACCATCATGCAGGGCGCTGCCTATTGCGACTTCCGCTACCGGTTCAAATGACCAACGAGACTTTCGACTACATCGTCGTCGGCGCGGGCTCGGCCGGCGCTGCCGTGGCCAACCGGCTGTCTGCCGACCCGCACTACCGCGTGCTGCTGCTCGAAGCGGGCCCGGCCAGCAATCCGTGGTCACGCATTCCGATCGGCTATGCCAAGCTCATCAACAACCCGGCGGCCAACTGGCTGTACAGCGCCGAGCCCGAGACCAACACCAGCGGCCGCCGGCTACCGGTGCCACGCGGAAAACTGCTGGGCGGCTCGAGCGCCATCAACGGCCAGGCCTTCGTGCGCGGCCAGGCGCAGGACTTCGACTCCTGGGCGCAGATGGGCAATCGCGGCTGGAGCTACAGCGACGTGCTGCCGTTCTTCAGGAAGATGGAGAGCTACGAGGGCGGCGGCGACGATACCTTCCGTGGCCGCGACGGTCCGTTGCGCGTCACCGATCCCGACTGGCGCGATCCGCTGTTCTCGGCCTTGATCGAGGCGGCCGGCCAGGTCGGCATCCGGCACAATCCCGACTACAACGGCGCGCAGCAGGACGGCATCGCCATGAGCCAGGCGACGATCGCCTCTCGCCAGCGCATGAGCACCGCGCGCTGCTACCTCGATCCCGTCCGCAGCCGGCCCAATCTGCGCATCGTGACCGACGCCCTGACCGAGGGGCTGCTGCTCGAGGGCAAGCGCTGCGTCGGTGTCCGCTATTCCGTCGGGGGTGTGGCGCGGGAGGCCCGGGCGGCGCGCGAGGTCGTGATCAGCGCCGGGTCGATCAACTCGCCGCAACTGCTGGAGCTGTCGGGCATCGGCCAGCCCGAGCGCCTGCAGGCGCTCGGCATCACCGTGCGCCATGCCCTGCCGGGCGTGGGCGAGAACCTGCGCGACCACTATGCGCCGCGCACCCGCTGGTCGATCGGCGCCAGGGGTTTCACCTTCAATCATCGCGCGCGCGGGCTCGGCATGGTGTATCAGGCGATGCGCTACGCCTTGTTCGGCGACGGCCTGTTGTCGATGGTCGCCGCGCCGATCCGTGCCTTCGTCCGCTCGCGCGAAGGCCTCGCGTCGCCGGACCTGCTGCTGGGCTGGGTGCCGATGCTGACCGAGCCGGGGCCAAAAGGGCCGCGCATTGCGCGCCAGTCCGGCATGACCTGCTACGCCCATCCGATGCGGCCCGAGAGCAAGGGGCACATCCACATCGTGTCGGCCGATCCGAAGAAGCAGCCGGCCATCAACTTCAATTTCCTGTCGGCGTCGGTCGATGCCGAGCTCACCGTGCGCGCCATTCGCATCGCCTGCTCGGTCATGCATGCGCCGGCGCTCGCCCCTCTGCAGATCAGCGAGATCGCGCCGGGGCCCGAGCGCAAGACCGACGACGAGATCATCGCCTGGGTCAAGCAGACCGCCGAGACGACCTATCATCCGGTCGGCACCTGCAAGATGGGTTCCGACGCGATGGCGGTCGTCGACAGCCGCCTCCGCGTGCACGGCGTCGCGGGCCTGCGCGTTGCCGATGCCTCGATCATGCCGACCCTGACCTCGGGTAACACCAATGCGCCCTCGATCATGATCGGTGAGAAGGCCGCGGCGATGGTGCTGGAGGATGCCGCCTGATGGCTGCCGCGGAGCCCGGGCCAGCGTCGTTTGTCGCGCTGCGCAATGCGGTGCTGCGAGGCCACGAGCCGCCGCCGTTGCAGGCCGTTACCCGGCTCTCATGGTATCCCTGGGCCGTCGTCGGCACTGTGTGCGTGGGCGCCTTCATGGGGCAGGTCGATGCCAGCCTGACGCAGATGCTGCTGCCCCGGCTGGAGCACGACTTCCATGCGCCGCTCAGCACCGTGAGCTGGGTCGCCGTGGCCTACATCCTGACCATGGCGTCGTTCATGCCGATCTTCGGCCGGCTGGCCGACATGATCGGCCGCAAGCTGCTCTATACCGGCGCCTTCCTGATCTTCGTCATCGGCTCCGGCCTGTGCGGCTTCGCGCCCGACCTGCCCACCCTGATCGCCTTCCGCATCATCCAGGGCATCGGCGCCGCGCTGCTCACCGCCAACAGCATCGCCATCGTCGTCCTGGCTGCGGGCCCCGAGCATCGCGGCCGCGCGCTGGGGCTGCAATCGGCGGCGCAGGCGATCGGGCTGGGCGTGGGGCCGGCGGTGGGCGGCCTGGTGCTCGACACGCTGGGCTGGCACTGGGCGTTCTGGATCAACGTCCCGTTCGGTCTTCTAGGCCTGCTGCTGGGCTGGTTCGTGCTGCCGCAGACCCGGCATCTGGCGAAAGCCGGACGCTTCGACTGGCATGGCGCTTTCCTGATCGCGCCCGCGCTCACCGCCGTCGTGGCGATCCTGAACGAAGGCCATGCCTGGGGCGTGACGTCGCCCGCCTTCATTTCCTGCGCCGCGGCGGCGGTCGTTCTCCTGGCGCTGTTCGTCCGCGCCGAGCACCATGCGACGACGCCGCTGATCGACTTCAAGCTGTTGCGCCAGCCGGCCTTCCTGACCGGCAACCTGGCGAACTTCCTGTCCTACGCCACGCTGTTCGGCGTGTTCTTCCTCATCCCCTTCGTGCTGGTGCGCATCTACCAGGACTCCGAGCTCATAGCCGGCTTGAGGCTCTCGATCGTCCCGGTGATGCTGGGCCTGCTGGCGCCGGTCGGCGGCATGCTCTACGACCGCTTCGGCGGCCGCATCGTGACGGCGGCGGGCATGACGATCTGCGTCGCCGGCCTTGCGGTGCTCTATGTCTTCCTCGACGGCAAGGCGGCGACCATGCCGCAGGTCATGCTGGCGCTGGCCATCTTCGGTGTGGGGCAGGGGCTGTTCATCTCGCCCAACAGCAGCGCGATCATGGCGACCGCTCCCGAGGAGCTGACCGGCGAAGCCGGCAGCCTTTTGAACGTGGTGCGCTACCTCGGCATCAGCACCGGCATCGCCAGCGCCTCCACCGTGCTGGCGCTCGGCATCGCCGACGCGCCCGGATCCAACGGCATCACGGTCGATGCCTCGGCCGCGACGCTCGTCTTCGCCAGCCGCCTGGTGATCCTGATGCTGGGCGTCCTGGGCGTCCTGGCCGCCGCGCTCTCGCTGATGCGAACCGTGCCACGCAAGGCGCGCGGCCCGCAGGCGGTCGAGCTCTAGCGGTGCCGACCGGATTGCCGCCACTGCTGGCACCGACAAAGACTGCGCCCCTATGGTACGCAAAAAATAAGACCGAAGTTGATCCGGCAGTAAACCCATAGCGCAACTGCCGGTGCAGGACGCGAGTCGGAGATAATGCGTCGAAAGACCTCCTATGGCAGGCAATATCCAAAACCGTAGTTGACCTGTTGAAGCACTTGAGTTATCTTAGCCCCCGTGCTCGCCTCCCGCGGGCTCTGCTCTATGCATCGTTCATCCGACGACCATCGCCCGCGCCAGATACCGTGCGAGCCCATCCGGCTGGTTCAGTCGGATGGGCGCACCCGGTCCGGCGACGAGGGCGGCCGCGTCGCTGTCCGCATTTTTGCCGACTCACCCGAGGGGTGCATACCACGAGCGTGTAACTGTCCGAATTCATCGGCAGCCCCCCATGGGTAGCGGGTCGGCTGCCGCGGCAACGCTACGACGCTCGGCGGAAACGGCGGAAACCCCCGGAAACCCCCGGAAACCTCTCGCGCCGCTGACAGCACTGCATGCACGGCGCGATGTCCTCGGCTCAGTTCGTCATGATCCACGGCGCGCCCGAGGCGAGCGCGACGTCGCGCACCTTGGCGAGCAGGCCGGGCCCGACGGGAATACCCGTCTTGAGACGCTGGGCCGCGATGCGCCGCTCGGGCTCGCCCGCCACCATCACCGGGCGGTCGGGATCGGCCGGCTTGGTGGCGCGCAGCGTGTCGCAGAAGGCGGCGACGTCGTCGCGGAATTCCTTCGGGTCGCGGAAGATGCCGGGATCGAGCGCCAGCATGAAATGGCCGATGTCCTGCGTGCCGGGCTTTTTGGTGTGCATCGGGTCGGTGATCATGGTGGCGCCCGACAGCGCCGACGACAAGATGTTCACCATCGACGACAGGCCGTAGCCCTTGTGGCTGCTGCCTTCCGGCGTGCCGCCGAGCGGCGTCATGAACCCGCCCTTGCTCACCTCGCGCGGATCGGTGCTGGGCTTGCCTTCTGAAGTGACCAGCCAGCCGAGCGGCGTCGGCAGGTTCTCGTTGGCCTTGTTGCGGATCTTTCCGGCGGCGACCGTGGTCGTCGCCATGTCGAGCAGGAACGGCTCGCCTGGCCGGCCCGGCGCGCCGAACGCAATCGGGTCCGTGCCGAGCCGCGCTTGGGCGCCGAAGGTGGGTGCCACCTGGATGCCGCTCGCCGAGGTGGCGACCATGCCGATCAGGCCGGCCTCGACCGCCATCAGCGCGTAGAAACCGCAGGCGCCGAAATGCGCCGAGTTGCGCACCACGGCGACGCCGATGCCCGAGGTCTTGGCCTTGCTGATCGCGAGATCCATGGCGCGTCGGGCGTTGGCGTGGCCGAGGCCGCCCTGGCCGTCGACCAGCGCCGATACCGGGGTTTCCCGTGAAACAACGGGCTCGACCTTCATGTCGATCTTTCCGCCGCGCCGGCGCTCGTCATAGACCGGCACCATGGAGATGCCGTGGGTGTCGATGCCGTGCAGGTCGGCCCAGCTCATGATCTCGGCCGTGCTGGCCGCAGCAGGGGCGGCCATGCCCCAGGCGCTGAGGATCAGTTCGAGCTGACGGCGGTGCGTTTCATAGGAGGCGGGCATGCGATCTTCCACGGGCTGGGCGGCGGGACGGGCACCCTAGCACGTGCTAGCTTTGCCGAAACGCCGGAGGAGACGTGCCATGAACGCAAGCATGAGTGCCGCGCAACGGGCAGACGCAATGGAAGAAGAGATGGCGGCCGAGCTCGACTACATCGTCGTCAAGTCGCGCCTGCACATGATGGCCGAAGGCGACCTCAGCCCGCCGCCCAACGCCGGCGCCATGATCCGGGCCAATCCGAAATTGCGCGTCCTGATGGGCGACGATCCGCGCCTGCCGGCGATGCCGGAGAAGCCGACCTTGATCGATTTCTTCAAGCTGCGCTTCGGTCCGTCGATGCATCTGCTGCAGAGCGCCCGCCATGCCGTGAAGGGCGGTTTGCCGGAGAAGATGGTGCTGGCCTGCCTGCTGCACGACATTGCCGGTGCGGGCTTCATCCGCGGTGACCACGGCTACTGGGGCGCCCAGCTGGTCGAGCCCTATGTCGACGAAGAGGTGACTTGGGCGATCCGCGCCCACCAGGTGCTGCGCTTCTATGCCGACGAATCGGTCGGCTACGAATATCCGCAATCCTACGTCACGCTGTTCGGCGCCGACTACCGTCCCGATCCCTACGTGGAGGAGGACTACAAGCGCATGCGGGACCACAAGTGGTACATGTCGGGCCGCATGATCACGGTGCACGACATCTACTCGTTCGATCCCAACGTGCATGTCGAGCTGGAAGAGTTCACCGACATCATCGGCCGCAACTTCCGCCAGCCCGAGCAGGGGCTGGGCTTCGACAACAGCCCGGTCGCGCACATGTGGCGCGCGATGATCCGGCCGGCGAAGTATCTGTAGTCTTTGCCGGGGGCGCGCCACTGGAGTGGCGCGCCCCCAGCTAACTGAAATCCTCCGGCCTGAGCACGATCGGGTCGCCGTGCCGCGTTCGGTCGGCGGCGTGGTCCCAGGCGTCATGATAGCGCGCCAGCATGCCGGCATCGGCGACGCCCTTCTCGGTGACCAGTCGCTCGAGGGCGTTGAGCCAGTGGGAGTAGTAGGTGGCGCCCGTATCGGGATCGCCCGCCGCCTGCGCCCGCTTGATCTCCTCGCCCAGCGTCGCCGCCCATTCCGGCCAGGTGAACAGGCCGCCCTTGTGCAGCGCCAAGGTCATGGCGAAGGCCTGTGCCTCCCACGGTTCGCGGAACACCGGCCCCTCGGCGTCGCAGGGGATGCCGGGGACGGGGATGGTCGGACGAGCTGTCATGCCGGCTCGAGATAGGGCTCGAAGGCGTCGATCGAGATGGTGAGCGTCGGATCGGTATCCGGGCCCCAGATCTCGCGGCCGTCGAACACGACGGTGTAGAGCCACTGCGGATCGTCGCCGCGGCCGGTGGCGACGGAATCCGGATAAGCGTGGCAGCCATGGATCAGCTCGACGGTGCCCAGCTTGTCGCGCGCGTAGCGCGGCAGGCGGGTGTGCGTCAACGGATTGATGTTCACGGTGCGCACGCGATCGCCGGGCTTGAAGCGGGCAGGGCCCTGCTGCTGGCGGAAGAACGAGTTGCGGGTCATGCCCGCGTCCACGACCTTCTTGGTGAGCTTGTTGCCGGGCAAAGGCTTGGCCGGTCCGATGGCATGGCCCGACTTCAGCTCTTCCTCCGTGACGTAGCCACGCAACAGCAGGTTCTTCTCCGCCGCCAGTTCCCAGCGCTGGTAGTACGAGACGGCGAGATAGGTCTGCGGCGGCAGGGTCTCCTGGGCATAGCGCGAATCGTCGATATGCCAAGCGCCCGCGTAACCCATGGAGCGCACCATGGCGAGCACGCGGCCTTCCCACGTCTCGTGGAATGGCGGCTCGTTCGTCTCGGCCTCGACCTTGCCGAAGCCGTCCATGCCGCCCATGTCGTGCACGCCGTTCATTTGGCGATCTCCGCCGGCGTGAGGGCAAGCCCGGTGCCGATCATCGAATCGCGTGTCACCAGATCGGCCAGGCGCTCCTCGCTCCAGTCGTCGGTGCCGGCGGGGCGCATGGGCAGCACGATGAAGCGCGTCTCGGCGGTCGAGTCCCAGACGCGGATCTCGGTTTCCTTGGCGAGCTTGACGCCGAAGTCGGCGAGCACGCCGCGCGGATCCTTGACGGCGCGCGAGCGGTAGGGGGCGGACTTGTACCAGACCGGTGGCAGGCCCAGCACTTCCCACGGGTAGCAGGAGCACAGGGTGCAGACGATCATGTTGTGCCGCTGCGGCGTGTTCTCGACCGCCACCAGGTGGTCGCCGACCGGGCTGACATGGCCCAGCGTGCCGACCGCCGCCGTGGCGTCCTTCAGCAGCGCCTGCTTGAAGGCGGGATCGGTCCACGCCTTGGCGACGACGAGGGCGCCGTTGCGCGGGCCGATCTTGGTTTCATAGGCCTCGACAATGGCGTCGAGCGCGGCGGGGTCGATGTAGCCCTTCTCGGTCAGGATGGTCTCCAGCGCGCGCACGCGCAGCTGGGTCTCGGACAGCTCCGAGCCGTGTTCGTGGGAATGATCGTGGTCGTGGTCGGCCATCGCAGGAGAACTCCGGTGAACTGGCCGCTATCGTAGCTCACGGGCGCCCGGCATCCTAGTCGTCGGGCGGCACCTCGGTTTTCAGGCCGCGATCGACCAGGCATTTCCAGGCTTCTTCGGCGTCGTCGGCGTAACTGAAGAGATCGAGGTCGGTCGTCGTGATCATGCCGGCGTCGAGCAGGGCATCGAAGTTGATGATGCGGCTCCAGTAGGCGCGGTCGAAGCACACGATCGGTGTATGTGGCATCTTGCCGGTCTGACCCAGGGTCAGGATCTCGAACAGCTCGTCCAGGGTCCCGAAGCCGCCGGGAAAGACGACCAGGGCAGCGGCGCGCATCGCGAGGTGCATCTTCCGCATCGCAAAGTAGTGGAACTGGAAAGTCAGTTCAGGGGTCGAGTAGGCATTCGGCTCCTGTTCCTTGGGCAGGCGGATATTGAAGCCGATCGACGGCGCCCCGGCGTCCGATGCGCCGCGGTTGGCCGCTTCCATGATGCCGCCGCCGCCGCCGGTGGCGATCACGTTGCGCCGGCCGGCCCGGCGGCTCTGGAGGGCGCCGCCGCGCTCCGAGGCGATACGTCCGAAGCGGCGCGCCTGTTCGTACCAGTGTGCGGCGCGTTCGAGCTGCTTGGATGGCTCGCCTGCGACAGCCGGCCTGATGCGCGCACTGCCGAACACGACGATCGTCGAAATGACCCCCCATTTTCGCAGCAGTTCCTCGGCCTTGGCATACTCGAGGAGGAAGCGGACGCCCCGTGTCGAGTCACCCAGGATGAACTCCTCATCCAGGGCGGCGAGGCGATAGGAGGGGCTTTGCCTTTGAAGGTCGTTGTCCGTCATGATGGCAGTCTAGTGGGAGATCAACGGAGGGGAGAACGCCAATGTCTTTGACCGGAGATTTCGTTCCGAGCCCTCCTGCCGGCGGCATCGTGTTCACCGGCTGCGGCCTGCACGCGGCCGCAGGGCTCAGCCCGCCGGCGCAGCCGCATGGCCATGACCATCCCCGCCGCCGCGAGGTCGTGGTCAACGGCAAGCGGATCAAGACCATCGACGTGCACGCCCATTGCTGCGTGCCCAAGGCGATGGCGCTGATCAACCATCCGCTCGAGGCGCCGGGTCTCCTGATGGACGACACCAGCACGCGCATCGCCGCGATGGACGCGCAGGGCATCGATGTCGAGGCTCTCAGCATCAATCCCTACTGGTACCGGGCCGAGCGCGACGCCGCGGCCGAGCTGATCAAAGTGCAGAACGAGACCCTGGTCGAATTCTGCGCCGGCAATCCTGACCGATTCGTGGCCTTCGCGACGGCGGCCCTGCAGCATCCCGAGCTCGCGGCCGAGCAGGTGGAGCACGCGGTCAAGAAGCTTGGCTTCAAGGGCGTCGGCGTGGGCGGCAGCGTGGCCGGCGAGGAGCTGGCCAACCCGCGGTTCCATCCTTTCTGGAAGAAGTGCGAGGAGCTGGGCGTGCTGGTCTTCATGCATCCGCTCGGCACGCGCGAGCTTGAGCCCAGCGGCCGGCTCGGCGGCAGCGGGCTTCTCACCAACACCATCGGCAATCCGCTGGAGACGACGATCGCGCTGTCGCACCTGATCTTCGAGGGCACGCTCGACCGCTTCCCCGGGCTGAAGATCTGCGCGGCGCATGGCGGCGGCTTCCTGCCGTCCTACGCCAACCGGTCGGATGCAGTGATCCGCTGCTTCCCCAACCGCGTCGGCCCGTTGCCCAAGAAGAACCCGACCGCCTATCTCAAGGACGGCCAGCTCTTCTTCGACACCATCGTGTTCACGCCCGAAGCGCTGCGCCACCTGATCGCCGAGACCGGCCCCGGCCAGATCATGATCGGCACCGACTATCCGTTTCCGTGGACCAGCACCGAGGTCGATCTGGTGCTGAGCACGCCCGGCCTGAACGACGACCAGCGCATCGCGATCCTCGGCGGCACGGCGGCGAAGCTGTTGGGGATCAAGTAATTCGGAGCGCGGATCTCCAGGTCCGCGCTCCGGCAAGACTCAATGCAGGCCGTAGAACCCCATCGCGCCGCCGGCCATGATCTTGCGCTGCACCTCGGGCGACAGGCTCTTCATGCGCTCCTTCAGCATCTCGGGGGCGCCCGGGAAGAAGCCGTCGCGGTGAGGGTAGTCGGTCGCCCATAGGATCTTGTGCGGGCCGATGTATTCGGCCAGCGCGCCGATCGAGCCTTCGACCGGCTCGAAGGAGATCCAGCAGTTGCGCCGGAAGATGTCGCTCGGCCGCATCTTCAGGCCGGAATGTACGGATTGGGCCGCAGGAAGCCGCCGCGGAAGCCGAGCTCCTTGCGGGCGAAGGTCATCTCCTGGATCGCCGCGTCGATCGACTGCATGGGCAGCATGGCGATGCCGAACAGGCGGTCGGGGTAGGGCTTGCAGTAGTCGGCGAGCCAGCGGTTGTAGGCGCGGCACATCGCGGCGGCGAAGGCGGGATCGCTGACGGCGCCGGCGAACAGGCCGAGGCTGGGATAGAGGAAGGCGGCGTCGATGCCGTCGAGGTCCATGTCGGGGATGCGCGCATGTGGATCGAAGCCGCCCTTGCGTCCGTCCTTGTAGTCCATCGCATCGGCGGCGACGACGCCCTGGCGTGCGCCGACGCCGCCGATACCGCCGAAGCCCGCGCGGCTGCCCAGGATCTTGTCCTCGAGCAGCAAACGCTCCTTGCCGTTCTCGTCCTTGACCAGCTTCGGCGCGCGCTCGCGATACTGCGGATCCATGTAGTCGTCCCACAGCGTGAACGGCTCCAGCACATGCCCATCGGCATCGATGACGTCGTACTTGCGGCTCATGTTTCCTCCATCCGGCTTGACCGCCGGTTTGGTGGAAAGATCATAGTGATTCCCTCGTGCCGGAACAGGCTCTAGGCTGCCGGCCGACATCGAGGGAGAGACGCATGGACCTGAAGGGGACAGTCGCTGTCGTCACCGGCGGCAATGGCGGGCTTGGGCAGCGCATCTGCCATGCACTGGCTGCACAGGGCTGTCACATCGCCGTCGTCTACGCCCAGAGCAAAGACCAGGCCGAGGGCGTGGCGCGCGAGCTCGAGAAGCACCAGGTCGGCGCGACGGCCTTCGCCTGCGACGTGACCAAGCGCGACCAGGTCCAGAAGATGGTCGACGACGTGGTGAAGCGCTTCGGCCGGCTCGACATCCTGGTCAACGACGCGGCCTACAACAAATCGATCCCGTTCAAGGATCTCGACAACCTCACCTACGAGGAATGGACCAAGATCATCGACATCAACCTGACCGGGCCGATGCTGATGACCAAGGCCGTTGCACCGGTGATGAAGCGGCAGGGCAGCGGCCGCATCGTCAACATCTCCTCGGTCGCGGGGCTGGGGCCGACCGGCTCGTCGATCGCCTATGCCGTCTCCAAGGCGGGGCTGATCCATCTCACCAAATGCATGGCCGTGGCGCTGGCGCCCGAGGTGCTGGTGAACTGCGTGGCGCCCGGCCTGCTTGAAGGCACCCGGGCGACGGCGAACCTCCGGCCCGAGGCGGTCGAGAGTGGGCGCAAGGCGTCACTGCTGGGCAAGGCCGCCGACAAGGACGACTGCGCCGATCAGGTGGTCACGATGTGCCGGACCAATACGATGACCGGCCAGACGCTGGTCATCGACGCCGGTCGCACGTTTCACTAAGTCAGCGGAACGCCGGGTCGTTGAAGGCCCAGCGGTTCTGCTGCTCGCTGAAGATCACCGGGAAGAGCTCGCGGAACAGGCGCTCGATGCGTGGGTCGGTCGGGCCGGTGGCGTCGGTCCACGCCGTGGTCTGCGACATCGCCCGGTCGTTCCGGCAGTAGATCGCGTAGACGTAGAAGCGGCCGGGCGTGTTGGGGCGGAAGCGGGGCGGCTCGCCGGCGCACACCGGATCGCTGTTGAGGTTGAGCGCCGGATCGAACACCAGCACCAGCCGATAATTGGGGCTGGGCCGCGGTGAGGGCGCGTCGTAGGTGAAGGTCAGTGCCGGCCGCGGCTTGGCGCGCTGCATGGCCGGCAGCAGGTCGCGCGCGACGACTGCCGGATCGATGCCGGGAAACGGGTTGCCGGCCAGCACGACCTGGAAGGGCTTGCCGTCGGTCGCCGCGAAGAAGTCGCGGTAATCGTACTGCGGGGCGTAGTAGGTGCCGCCGATGACGGCGGCGAAAGCAGCCACCGGCGCGGTGAGCAACGCGAACAGGACGGCGGCGAAACGAGTAGAACGCATAGGAACCTCCAGCGCGAATTCACATGGGCTGCAGCTCCGATCCGGACCAATCAAGTCTTCGCGATGGTCAGAGCTTCAACTCCGGCACCGTCATCCAGCGCT
Organism: Reyranella sp.; assembly: GCA_019750135.1. Lineage (GTDB taxonomy): Bacteria > Pseudomonadota > Alphaproteobacteria > Reyranellales > Reyranellaceae > Reyranella. The sequence goes on from JAIEOV010000013.1 coordinate 135,465, forward strand.
GCTCGGCAACGCTCTTGTAGGCCAGGTCGGCGAGCTGCACGGCCTTGGCGCCCTCGACCAGCGTCGGGAGATAAGGCGCATCCTCGCCGACATGGCGCAGGAACGCCTCCCAGCACTGGCGGAAGGGGCCCTTGTTGCCGCCGGTGTCCGGCACTTCCTTCCAGTCCGCCATCAAGTCGACGCCGCCGGGCCGGGCAGCCTTGATGAAGGCCTCCGGCGTTTCGGCGGCCGACTGGGTGAAGCAGCGGAAGCGGCCGGCCACCGCCGAGCCGTTGGTGCCGTCGATCTGCACCACCATGGTGTCGTCGCGCCGCGGCCGCGTTGCCCAGCTGTTGGTGATCATGCCGATCGCACCGCCTTGCAGCTTGAGCAGGGCGTAGTTGGTGTCTTCGGCATCGACCTTGTAGCGCTGCCCGCTCTCGTCGACGCGCTCGGGGATCGCGGTGGTCATGACGGCGCAGACGTCGGTGATCGGCGACGCCAGGCGATCGATCATGTAACGCCAGTGCGCCATCATATCGAGAGCCAACCCGCCGCCTTCGGCCTTCTTGTAGTTCCAGCTCGGCCGCTGGCACTCCTGCTCGCTGCCGTCGAAGATCCACGACCCGGCATCGACCTTCACCGACAGGATGCGGCCGAAGAAGCCCGACTTGCTCGTGGCCAGAAGCTTGGCGTAGCCGGGCAGGAACAGCTTGTCCTGGATGACGCCGTGCTTGAGGCCGGCGCGGTCGGCCAGGCGCGCCAGCTCCATCGCCTCGTCGACCGTGGGCGCCGTCGGCTTCTCGATGAAGATGTGCTTGCCGGCCGTGATCGCCCGGCGCACGCGCTTCGGCCGGTCGCCGGTGTTGGCGCAATCCATGAAGATGCGGTCGGGCCCGGCGAATGCCTCTTCGAGCTTGGTCGTCCAGCGCTGGCCGCCGTGGTCGGCGGCGAGCTTCTCGATGCGCTTGGCGTCGCGGCCGACCAGCATCAGCTCGGGGATCAGCCGGTCGCCATTGGCGAGCGGGAGGCCGCCCTCGGCCGCGATGGCTAAAAGGTTGGCCATGTGCTGGGTCGTGCCCATGCGGCCCGTGGCGCCGTTGATGATGACGCCGATCCGACGATCGCCCATGTCTCCTCGCTCCCCCGACGGCGTTCGTTGAACTACTTCGGCGCGACTTCCTTGAAGCGCCGCAAGGTCTCGATCTGGCGATCGAGCTCGGGCATACGATACATCGGATAGAGCATCACGATGCTGGCGCCGAGGCGTTGCCAGCCCTGCGCGGCTGCGGCCCAGCGCTGCGGATCCTCGTCGTCGAAACGCAGCCAGCCCTCGAGCCCGAACTTGGCCGGATCGCGCCCAAACGCCTTCAGATGCTCGCGCAGCGCGGCGAGCTTGGGCTCGGCGGCCTCGGGCGAGAGGATCGGCATCCAGCCGTCGCCGATGCGGGCGGCGCGCTTGACCACGGCGTCGGACGAGCCGCCGAACCAGATCGGGATCGGGCGCTGGACCGGGACCGGCAGCATGTTGACGTCGATCAGCGTATGGAACTTGCCCTTGAAGGTGACCAGGTCCTCGGTCCACAGCCGGCGCATCACCTCGATCTGCTCGGCCTGCCGTGCGCCGCGTGTCTTCCAGTCCATGCCGAGCGCCTCGTACTCGACATGGTTCCAGCCGACGCCCACGCCGAGCCGCAGCCGGCCGCCGCTCAGGATATCGACCTCGGCGGCCTGCTTCGCTACCACGCCGGTCTGGCGCTGGGGCAGGATCAGCACACCGCTGCACAGCTTGATGTTCTTGGTGACGGCGGCGATGAAAGCCATCGTCGTGAAGGTTTCGTGAAAGGGATCGTGCTCGCTGTAGGTCGGCTTCCAGTCGCCGCGCGGCGCCGCACCGAACACGTGATCGGCCACCTCGATGCAGTCGTAGCCGAGATCTTCGGCGGCCTGCGCCCAGTCACGGATCTTCGCGGGATCGGTGCCTATGTCACGGGTCGGGAAGAGGGCGCTCAACAACATCGACGACTCCTGTGGCGGTAATACGAAGAGCGGCAGCTTAGCCTGCGGTGAGCGCCGCCGCAGCATCGCGGGCGCGGCCGACGCCTTCCCGCGCCATGTCGGCGCACAGGCCGGTATAGGCGGTCGGATCGAGCAGCTTGGCTATCGCCGCCTTGTCCATGTGTGCGGTAAGGCGTGTATCGGCGGCCAACAGATCGGAGAACGACTTGCCTTCGACGAAAGCGGCCTGCGCGGCGTCGTACACGACGTCGTGGGCGTGCTGCCGGCCGATCACGGCGCCGAGGTCGAGCATCACGGCTTCCGCCATGATCAACCCGCCGCCGAGATCGAGGTTTTGACGCATGCGCTTGGGATCGACGCTGAGACCGCGCATGATCTCGCCCAGGCGGGCCAGCATGTCGCCGGTGGCGATGCAGGCGCGCGACTCGGCGCTGTCCATCATCAGGCTCGTCGTGCGGTCGGCCTCGTGCTCGGTGGTCATGGCTTCGAGCGCCAGCGGCACCTGGCTGCGGATCTCGGCAGCCGCGGCGATGACGTCCTGGCAGAGCTTTGGATTGCGCTTCTGCGGCATGGTCGAGCTGCCGACCGTGCCCGGCGGCACCGGCTCCTCGACCTCGCCGAACTCGGTCTTCATCAGGGTATAGACCTCGCGCCCGATCTTGCCGCAGGTGGCGGCGAGCAGGCCGAGGAGGCAGATGTTCTCCGCCAAGTGATCGCCCAATGCACGCGACGGCACCGTCATCGAGCCGAAGCCGAGCTGGCGGCCGATGCCGGCCTGTACCGGCGGACCTTGCTTGCCGAGCGAGGCGAAGGTGCCGGCACCTCCGCCCAGCATGGCGACGAACAGGCGAGGGGCGGCCTGCTGCAGGCGCTCGACATGGCGCAGCAACTCGTCGATCCAGACGGCGACCTTGTAGCCGAAGGTGGCGGGCACGGCGTGCTGGCCATGCGTGCGCCCCGCCATCGGCATGTCGGCCGTGCGCTCGGCGAGATCGGCCATTGCGGCCAGGATCTCGCCGATCTGGCGCAGGATGATCGCGTGCGCCTGGCGCAACACCAGAAGGTCACCGGTCTGCGTGATGTTCTGTGTGGTGGCACCCCAATGCACCCAGCCGCCGTGCGGCTCGCCGACGACGCGGCCGAGCTCCCACACAAGCGGCACCAGCGTATGGCCGGTACGCGCGAAGCCCTCATCGATGCGCGTGCGATCCATTAGCTCGAGCTTCGCACGTGCAGCAATGGCCTTTGCGGCTTCGGCGGGGATGATTCCCAGCTCGGCTTGTGCGTGCGCGAGCGCGGCTTCGACATCGAGCCAGGCCTGCCAGCGATTCTCCAGGCGATAGAGTGCACGAATGCCCGGATCGGAAACGCGGGTCGCGGTTGGAAGAGTATCGCTGTCGGCCATATCCGGCGGCTCCATCCTTGTTTGCGTGATTGGATGCCGGCCGGGAGGAGCTGTCAAAGTTCATTGCCTTGCCCTGCGAACCTGACCTACCGTCGCAGTCTTCGTGACCTGAAGAGATCGGCCTTCCCGCACATGGCATTGAAAAAGAGCTTGCCCGCGTCGCCGGGTTTCGACGCGCTCAAGTGGCGCTGCATTGGTCCCTCGCGTGGCGGTCGCGTCGTCGCCGTTTCGGGCGACCCCGTCAACAAGATGACCTTCTATTTCGGCGCCTGCGCCGGCGGCATCTGGAAAACCGAGGATGGCGGCGTGTTCTGGCGCTGCGTGTCCGACGGCTTCATGGGCAGCTCGGCGGTCGGCTCGATCGCCGTGGCGCCGTCGGATGCCAATGTGATCTATGCCGGCACCGGCGAGACCGCCATCCGCCTCGACGTCTCCTATGGCGACGGCCTCTACAAGTCGACCGATGCCGGGCGTAGCTGGAAGCATATCGGCCTGAAGAACAGCAAGTTCATCGGCCGGATCTGCATCCATCCGCAGAATCCCGACCTCGTCTATGTCGCCGTGCTGGGCGACATCTTCGGACCCAACAGCGAGCGCGGCGTCTATCGCTCCAAGGATGGCGGCGCGACGTGGGAGCGGATCCTGTACCGCAGCGACGTCGCGGGCACGATCGACCTCACCATGGATCCGAACAACCCGCGCCTGCTGTTCGCCTCGATGTGGGAGGCGAAGCGCAACTTCTGGAACATTTCCAGCGGCGGCCCAGGCAGCGGCCTGTTCCGCAGCACCGACGGCGGTGACACCTGGGAGGAGATCTCGACCAGGCCCGGCCTGCCCACGGGCATGCTGGGCAAGATCGGCGTAACCATCTCGCCGGCGCGATCGGGCCGCGTCTGGGCGCTGATCGAGGCCGAGGGCGACAAGACCGGGCTCTACCGCTCCGACGATTTCGGCATGCGCTGGACCATGGTGTCGCCCAACCGCGACCTGATGCACCGGCCCTGGTACTACACCCACGTCTTCGCCGACCCGGGCCACGCCGACACGGTCTACGTCACGAACCTGCAGATGTGGAAGTCGACCGACGGCGGCGCGACCTTCAATGAGGTCACGACGCGGCACGGCGACAACCACGATCTCTGGATCGATCCCAAGGATCCGTCGCGCATGATCGAGGGCAACGACGGCGGCGCCCACGTCTCGTTCAATGGCGGTGCCTCGTGGTCGACGATCTATAACCAGAAGACCGCGCAGTTCTATCGCATCGACGTCGACAACCAGTACCCCTACCGCGTCTACGGCACGCAGCAGGACAACACCTCGATCTCGGTGCCGAGCGCCTCGGAGTGGGGCGTCATCACCCTGGCCGATTGCTCTTACCCGGGCACCGGCGAATCGGGCTTCATCGCCGTCGATCCGCGCGACCACAACATCGTCTATGTCGGCGCCATCGGCTCGAGCCCGGGCGGCGCGGGCGCCCTGCAGCGCTACGACCATCGCACCCGCCAGATCCAGCTGGTCAATGTCTGGCCGGAGGAATCGACAGGCATCGCGCCCAAGGACCTGAAGTACCGCTTCGCCTGGACCTTCCCGATCGTGTTCTCGCCGCACGATCCCGGCACGCTCTATGCCGGCGGCAACTGCGTGTTCCGTACCCGCGACGAGGGCATGAATTGGGAGCGCATCTCGCCCGACCTCAGCCTGAACGACCGCAAGCGCCAGGGCGCCTCGGGCGGCCCGATCACCCGCGAAAGCGCCGGCGCCGAGGTCCATGCGACCTGCGCCTGCGTCGTCGAATCGCCGCATCGCCGCGACGAGATCTGGGCCTCGACCGACGACGGCCTGGTCCATGTCACGCGCGACGGCGGCAAGAGCTGGAAGGACGTGACGCCCAAGGGCATGCCGGAGCTGGCCTATGTCGGCTGCGTCGAAGTATCGGCGCATGACGCCGACACGATCTATGTGGCGGCCACGTGCTACAAGCTCGCCGACTACCGGCCGCACCTGTTCAAGAGCACCGACGGCGGCAAGAGCTGGAAGTCGATCAACGGCAACCTGCCCAAGGACGAGATCAGCCGCGTCGTGCGCGCCGATGCCGTCGCCAAGGGCCTGCTCTATGTCGGCACCGAGACGGGCATCCATTTCAGCCTCGACGACGGGGCGACATGGACGCGCATGAGCGGCCTGCCCAACGTCCCGGTCTACGACATGAAGCTGAAGGACAGCGACCTGGTGGCGGCGACGCACGGCCGGTCGTTCTGGATCCTCGACGATGTGACGGCGTTGCGCGGCCTCGCCGACGGGCGGCGGACGACCCGGCTGTTCGCGCCGCGTCCGGCGATCCGCACCAAGCTGCACTGGAGCGCCGGCGCCAACGTGCGCACGGGCATCGCCTATGGCCCGGCCTTCGGCATCGACGGCAGCACGGTCATGGTCGAGCGACCCGACGGCACCCGTTATCGCGAGCATCTCGATGTCGGCGAGAACCCGCCGAACGGCGCTATCGTCTACTACTGGCTGTCCGAAAAGGACACTGGGCCGGTCACCCTGACCTTCCGCGATTCGAGCGGGCGCAAGATCGTCGACTGCTCGAGCAACGACACGTCGCCGGCGCAGCGTCCGGATGCCAAGCCTGGCCTGAACCGGTTTGTCTGGAACATGAAGTACCCCGGGCCGACGCGGCTGGATTACGGCCTGGCGCCGCCGCGGCCCAAGCCCCTGGTGCCCGATCCCGAGAATCCGCCGGGACCGACGGTGGTGCCCGGCGCCTATGGCGTGGAGCTGACCGTCGGCGAGAAGGGCAGCGCCAAGAGCCACGAGGCCAAGTTCACGGTGGTCAAGGATCCACGCCTGCCGACGACGCCCGAGGAGTACGCCGCGCAGTTCGCCCTGCACAGGGAGCTGATCGCATCGGTGTCCAAGCTGAAGCAGGCCGTCAACCGGCTGCGCAAGATGAAGCGGCAGCTCGAGGAGGCGACCGTGCATCTCGGCAAGGGCGAGCGCGCGCTCAAGAACCGCGCCGCGACAATCGTGCGCAAGCTCTCGGTCATCGAGAGCGTCATGGTCGACCCGCATCGCAAGTCGGTGCGCGACGTGCTGCGCAACCCGGCGGGCCTCAACGATACGCTGATCGACATGGTCGCCATGGCGACCACCGCGGACCGGCCGCCGACCACCCAGACGACCGAGGTTTCGCGCGAGGTCATGGCCAAGGTCGACAGCGAGGTCGCCAAGTTCGAGGCATTGGTGAAGGACGACATCGCCCAGCTCAACGCCGCGCTGGCGAAGGCGCGGGTGAAGCACGTGATGGCGGAGTAGTCTTCCGGACCGCGCGCGTCATCTTTTCGGGAGGAATGCCATGGCTGGTGATGTCGGCACTCTGATACAGCCCCCCATCGTCGAGACGGCCTCCGGCCGCGTCAGGGGCGCCATCTCGGACGGCGTGCATGTCTTCAAAGGCATCCCCTACGGCGCGTCGACGGGCGGCAGCAATCGCTTCATGCCGCCGCGCAAGCCCGAGCCATGGGCCGGCGTGCGCGAGGCCGTGGCCTATGCCGGCCGCTCGCCGCAGGCGCCGGCGGCGCAGCAGAGGCCCGAGCTCGCGACCGTGTGGGGATCGGTCGATACCCTGCCTGTCGGCGAGGACTGCCTGACCCTGCACGTCTGGACGCCCGGTCTCGACAACGGCAAGCGGCCGGTCATGGTCTGGCTGCACGGCGGCGCGTTCTCCTATGGCTCGGCCAACTCGCCGCGCTACGACAGCACGCGACTGTCCCGGCGCAACGATGTCGTGGTCGTGGCCGTCAACCACCGCCTCAACATCTTCGGCCATCTCGACCTGTCGGAGCTGGGCAGCGAGCGCTTCGCCCAATCCGGCAATGCCGGCGTGCTCGACCTGGTCGCGGCGCTGGAATGGGTCCGCGAGCACGCCCACTGCTTCGGCGGCGATCCCGGCAACGTCACGATCTTCGGTCAGTCCGGCGGCGGCGGGAAGGTGAGTGCGCTCCTGACGATGCCGCGCGCCAAGGGACTGTTTCACAAGGCCATCATCCAGAGCGGCGCCAGCGTCCGCTTCGCCGAGCGCGAGCGTACGACGCGACTTGCCGACGCGGTGCTGAAGCATCTCGGACTGCGGCCCGACCAGCTCGACGCGTTGCAGGCCCTGCCGCTGGAACGGCTGCAGGAGGCGGTCGTGCCGGCGCAGGCGACACTGCCGCGCCCGCGCCAGCCGTTGCTCGACCGCTACAACTTCGGGCCGGTGATCGACGGCAGTGTGCTGCCCGGGCAGCCTTTCGATCCCGACGCTCCTGCATTGTCGGACGACATCCCCTTGATGATCGGCGGCACCAAGGACGAAGCGGCGATCTTTTTGGCGCCCGACGACGAGGTCTGGAACCGCCTTGTCACCGACGCCGGGCTCTCCGAGCGCATCGCCAAGGTCGCGGGCGGCGCCGCGGCGGACCTGGTCGCGTACTACAAACGGCATGACCCGGCGGCGAGCCCGAGCGACCGGCTGATCACCATGCTCAGCATGTCGAATTTCCATGTACGGTCGATGCTGCTGGCCGAACGCAAGGCGGCGCGAGGCAGAGCACCGGTCTGGATGTACAGCTTCGACTGGGAGACGCCGGCCTTCGGCGGCAAGTTGAAGTCATCGCACTCCGTCGAGGTGCCCTTCGTGTTCGATACGCTCCATGTGATCGGCGAGGGGCATCGCACGCCTGGGTCACAGACGCTGGCCGATCGCGTATCGAAGACATGGGCCACGTTTGCACGCAAAGGCGATCCAGCCAACGACCTGCTGCCTGCGTGGCCAACCTATGAGGCGGCAGGGCGTTCGACGATGATTCTCGACGATGAGTGCCGCGTCGTCAGTGATCCAGACGGTGAGGTCCGGCCGGTCTGGAGCAAGGTCGCAATCGGCTGAGGCGCGTCAGCCGGGCTTGATATCGGCGGCCCGGATCACCTTGGCCCATTTCTCCGTCTCGGCCGCGAGGAAGCGGCCGAATTCCGCGGGGGTCATCGGCATCGGCTCGCCGCCGAGATCGAGGATGCGTGCCTTGATCTTGGGATCGGCGAGGGCGGCGGTGACGCCTTTGTTGAGCTTGTCGATGATGTCGCGCGGCGTGCCGACGGGCGCCCCCAGGCCAGCGAAGGCGCTGGTCTCGAAGCCGACCAGAAACTCACCGAGCGTCGGGATGCCGGGCAGTAGCTCCAGCGGCGCGGGTGTCGAGACGGCGAGGGCGCGCAGGCGGCCCGCGCGGATGTGCTCGATCGATGACGGCAGGTTGTCGAACATGACCTGCACCTGGCCGCTCATCAGGTCAGCCAAGGCCAGCGGCGCCCCGCGATAGGGCACGTGCTGCATGGTGACCCCGGCCATCATCTTGAACCACTCGCCCGTTACGTGCGCCACCGAGCCGGTGCCGGCCGAGCCGAAGTTGATCTTGCCGGGATTGGCCTTGGCGTAGGCGATGAACTCGGGAACGGTCCTGGCCGGGAAGTCGGGCTTGACCACCATGACCTGGAAGACGCGGTAGATGCCGGCGACCGGCGCGAAGTCGCGCAGAAGGTCGAAGCCGAGCTTGTCGTAGAGCGTCGAGTTGATCGGGTTGTTGGCGCCGATCACCAGCAGCGTGTAGCCGTCCGCCGTCGCGCGCGCGATCTGCTCGGCGGCGATATTGCCGCCGGCGCCCGGCTTGTTCTCGACGATGACCTGCTGGGAGAACTGCTCGCCGAGCGATTGGCCGATCAGGCGCGCCAGGATGTCGATCGCCTGGCCGGCGGCAAAGCCCACCGTCAGGCGCACCGGCTGGGCCGGATAGGCCTGCGCCTGGACTTGCGAAACAGCGGGCAGCGCGAGCGCGCCCGCCGCCAGTTGCTGGAACTGCCTGCGGCGAAGCATCACCGATCCTCCCATCGCCGGCTTTTTTGGTGCCGGTCGCTGCGGAGCTTACGCCTTTTCGGATCGAGGCTGTAGCAAGGCGGTGTGCGGAAACGCACAGAAACCGGAGAGCGAGGCTGGTAGGCAGTGTGCCAGACCCTGCGTCTGGTCATTGGAGCCTGCCAATGATGAACAATCTTCTGAGCGCGATCGTCATCCTCGTCCTGGTCGGGACGTTCGTGCTGACACCGTCCCCGCAGCCGACGCTGACAACGTTGTCGCGTGCTCCTGCCGAGGCCGTAGCCGTCGCTCCCGTCACCGACGACACCGCCGCCAAAGCCGCCATCGAGGCGTCCGGCTACCGCGAGGTGACCGGCCTCATCAAGGCCGCCGACGGCACGTGGCGCGCCAAGGCCTATATCGGCACTGCCGAAGTACAGCTCGTCGTCGATACCAGAGGGCGGGTACAGCCCGACTGATCAGCCGAGGCCGGCCACCGGCACTGACGGCCGGCGGTCGGTGTGTGCCGCCAGCAGCTTGCGGCCATCGGCCTCGCGCCCGGCCTTGAGATAGGCCGCGAGCAACGTGTTCTCGATCAGGTCGCGCTGGGCGCGGCTGCCGCCGATGCGCACGGTCTCGGCGAGTGCCGGCTCCAGGATGGCGATCGCCTTTGCCCAGTCGCCATCGCCGTAGGCGGAAAGACCATTGGCCAACCGCGGCACCACATCGCCCGCGGGCGAGCGGCCGGAGGCGGCGCGCTGCTCGAGCTCGGTGACGTAGGCCGCGATGCCGTCGCGATCGCCGGCCGCGACGGCGGCCAGGGCGCGATGGACGTCGACGAAGGCGATGCCGGGCCTGGGAAAGGATTTCTGGCCGTAGGCGTGGACCTCGTCCCACAGCGCCGCCTTGCGGCCGTGTCCCGCGAGCTCCGCGCGCCACAGGAAGGCCGGCGCGTCGGTGGCGACGTTCAGCGCAGGGCCCCAGGCGCCGCCCGGATGGACCTGCGCCTGGTAGACCTGCCAGGCGCGCTCGGTGTCGCCCAGCATCAGGGCGAACAGCGCCACGTGCCAGGAGATGTGGCAATGCATCAGGCCTTCGCGTTCATAGGTCGGCAGCCAGGTATCGAGATAGTCGAGGGCCGCGCGGTCCTCGCCCATCTCGTAGAGGACATGCGCCTTGATATGGGCGCCGTGGGCGTTCTTCGGGTTCGTGGCCATGCTGCGCTCAATCAGGTCGAGCGCCTCGTCGAGCCGGCCATGTTCCTCCAATGCAAAGGCGTAGACGCCCTGGAACCACCAGTCGTCGGCGAGATGTGGCTTCAGCGCCTCGAGGAATTCGACCTGCTCGGGCTCGCGGTCCTGCCGGCCGCTGAAGCCGATCAGGCCGAACACGCCTGTGGCGGGCGAGGCGACCATGGCGTCGCGCGGATGCTGGGCGAGGTGGGTGCGCGTGGCGGCGAACGCCCCGACCGGATTGCCCTCGATGGCAAGGCAGAGCGCATCGACATGGCTTTGCTCGCGCGGCGTCACCTTCGGGGCGAGCTCACGGGCGCGTGCGGCGGACTGCCGGGCGCCGAAAACGTTGGCCATCAGGAAGCGGGCGCGGGCCAGGGCGGCATGGGCCAGAGCGAAATCCGGATCGGCCTCGACGGCGCGCTCGAGATGCGCCTGGTCGCCATGCGCCGCCGACAGTAGGCAGTCGACGCCGGCGACATAGGCGTCGCGCGCCGCGGTCGACGAGGTGCTGATCGGCAGGCCGTATCGGTCGACAATCATGAAGGCAGTTTCCCCTGACTGAATGCGGGTGTTATTGCTCTGATCTTCTTGGCGCAGGAGGTCTCGTGTCCAGTGAATTGAAAGGGAAGGTGGCGCTCGTTACCGGTGCCAGCCGTGGCCTGGGCGAGGGGGTGGCGCGCGCACTCGGCGACGCCGGCGCGGCGGTCATGCTGGTGGCGCGCGATGGCGCGCTGTCCGCGGCCGTGGCGCGTGAAATCGTGGCCAAGGGCGGCCGCGCCGAGGCAACGGCATGCGATGTGTCCGACTATGGCGCGGTGGAGAAGCTCGTTGCCGAGACGAAGGCGCGTCTGGGCGGGCTCGACATCCTGGTCAACAACGCTGGCGTGATCGAGCCGATCTCCGAAATCGCGACCTCCGATCCCAAGGCCTGGGCAAACAACATCACGATCAACCTGGTCGGCGCCTACAACGCCGTGCGCGCGGTGCTGCCCGGCATGCTGGCCAGCGGCGGAGGCACCATCGTGAACGTCTCGTCGGGCGCCGCCTACCGGCCCCTCGAGGGCTGGAGCGCCTACTGCGCGGGCAAGGCGGGGCTCGCCATGCTGACCCGGTCGATCGAGCTTGAGACCAAGGGCAAAGGCATCCGCGTCTTCGGCTTCTCGCCGGGCACGATCGACACCGAGATGCAGGTCAAGATCCGCGCCTCGGGCATGAACATGATCAGCCAGATCCCGCGCGCCAACCTCTCGCCGGTCGAGCACGCCGTGCGCGGGCTCGTCCATCTCTGCACCACGGCCAGCGACGACCTGATCGGCCAGGACGCCTCCATGCGCGATGATGAGTTCCGCCAGCGCATCGGCTTGACCGCATAGACGTCAACCGTTCTATCCGCGCATGGCGGCCAGCAGGGAGTCTCCGGTGTAGGGCTTGCGTATGCGCGGCACGCCCAGGAGCTTGGGCGGAAAGGCAATATCCTCGCCATACCCGGTGGTAAAGGCGAAGCGCACGCCGATCGCCGCCAGGCGCTCGGCGATGGCGAAGCTTGTTTCACGGCCGAGATTGATGTCGAGCAGCGCGAAATCTGGCGGCTTGTCCTCGATCGCCTTCATCGCCTGGGCGACGCTGCCAACGACGCGCACCGAGGCCACACCGGCGCGTTTGAGGGCAGCTTCTGCATCGAGCGCGATGATCATGTTGTCTTCGACGATGAGGACATACTGGGGCAGCGCCGTAGAATCGTCAGCCTTCGGCTTTGCTTCCGGGGCGTCGATCGGAACGCCGGGGGCAGGACGCGCAAAGCTCGAAGGAATGACGAGGGCGGCGACGACGCCCATCGGCGCGTAGGTCACGGTCGCTTCGCCGCCCAGGTCGTAGGGCACTGACCGTTCGATGACCGTCGAGCCGAAGCCGCGCCTCGTCGGGGCCTTGACCTCGGGCCCGCCGCTTTCCGTCCAGCGCACGTGCAGGCGCCGCTGCGAATCGAACGAGGTTTCGATGTCTATGTGGCCGAGACTGTCCGAGAGCGCGCCGTACTTGGCTGAATTGGTCATCAGCTCATGGATCACCAGGGCAACCGTGGTGAAGCCCTGCGGCTCAAGCAGCACTTCCGGCCCCGCCAGCCGGACGCGCGCCGCCTTCCCGCCGAGATAAGCGCCGGCTTCCGCCGTCACCAGAGCGCGGAACGAGGCGGGCCCCCAGTTGTCGGCTGTGATCTGGTCGTGGGCACGCGCCAGCGCCTGGATGCGGCCGCCGACCACCTCGGTGAAGGCCTCGACGGTGTGGGCGGCGTCGCGGCTCTGCGAGATCACGCCGCGGATAAGGCCGAGGATGTTGCGGACGCGGTGGTTCAGCTCGGCGATCAACAGTTCCTGGCGCTCCTGGGCCCGCCGGCGTTCGACCTCGGTGATGTCCGACAGCCGCAGGATCACCTCAAGTAGGCTCACCCGGAGGCTTTCGGCGATGCGGATATCGACCGCTTGCCACGGCGTCGACTGTCCGCGCACTGTCTCGCGCCACAGCTCGAAGCTCTTGCGCGGTGTCAGCCGTGCGCCGAGCGGACCGACCGTCACCGGCTTGCTGGGATCGCCCGCCCAGTTGACCGATCGCGCGGCCTCCTTTCGGAAAAACACCAGGAAGTCACGGGCCGGACGCGATAGCGGCACCACCAGCATGCCGGCCGTCCGGTCGGTGAAGTCGCGGCCGGCGGCGTACTCGGCGCCGATCTCGTGTGTGGCGTAGACGTCGCCCAGGTCGCGCGACACCAAGTGGCCGATCAGGCCCTTGAACTGATCGGGCGTCGGTGCGAGGCCGTGCAAGGTGCCATGCGCGCCGCTCCACACGCCGATGCCGTCGCACGACAACAGGTCGGCGATCTCGTCGAGATGGGAGACGATGCTCTCGAACCGTGTGGCTTCGCTCGCCATGACGGTGACGAGCTGGTTGTGCAGCTTGCGGGCGCGGGCTTCGTAGGTCGCTTCGTTGTCGCGCTCGCGACTCTCCATCAGGAGCGAGAACATCTGGCCGAACAACTCGGCGGCCGTGCGGCGCTCGAAGGCGACGCGGTGGGGAGCATAGTGGTGGCAGGCGAACAAGCCCCACAGTTTGCCTTCGCGCAGGATGGACACCGACATCGAGGCGCCGACACCCATGTTGCGCAGGTATTCGATATGGATCGGCGATACCGAGCGCAGGATGCTCATCGAGAGATCGATCGGACGGCCGCCGTCGTCCAGGGCCGGCTCGATTGGGGACGGTGTTGCGGCGATGTCGGGAATGATGCGCAGCCAGTTGCGCTCGTAGAGGATCCGCGCTTGCCGGGGGATGTCGGAGGCCGGGTAATGCAGGCCGAGGTAGCTCTCCAGCCCGCCGCGTGCCGATTCGGCGATTACCTCTCCCGAGCCGTCGTGGTCGAAGCGATAGACCATGACGCGGTCGAAACCGGTGAGGGCGCGCATTTCGCGCGCCGCCACGCGGTAGAACGTCCGCAGGTCGGGTGTCTGTTGCAGGCGCGCGATCATTGCCCGGACCAGCGCGCCGGAATTCACGCCCTGCTCGTCGAGACACGGCTCGCATTCGATGACAATCGTGTCGTCGATGAGGTGCACGGCGATGTCGAAGGGCAGCTGGTCCTTCATCAACGGCACGGCGAAGGCACGCGCGGCGGTGTTGGTGAAGACCGCCGTCTGCAGATGACCGCGGATCAAGTGCAGGGCGTCGCGCGTAAAGAAGCGCTCGATCGACGTGCCGACAATATCGCCGGGACCGACGGCCATCCACTCGCCCGCATTGCGGGACGCCCGCACGATGGTCCAGCTGGTGCTGTCGACCGCCACGAGGAAACCGAACGGCTGGACGGCCCCCAGAAGGTGGATGGGTTCGCGGTCGCAGTTGGTGAGGTCGACCGCCGGCGCGGTGTCAGCCATGAGCCTCTCCCGCGGCGAACAAAGAGAAGGCGTCACGCGCTCCGGCGACCGCCGCGTCGGGCGCCGAGGCCACCGTTGGGGAGGCCTCCAGCCGCTCCAGAAAAAGTCGCCACAGGTCCCGGCCATCGCCATGCCCGAGATAGCGCGTCGCCGACCGCATCTGCCGATCGGGATTTGCCAAAGCACGCCGCAGCAGCTGCTTACCGCCCAGTCGCGAGCCTTCGAGCACATAGAGCATGCCGAATAACCTCGCCTCGCCTCGAGGCGGTTCGACCGCGCGAGGGCTGGGGATAGGCAGGTTCAAGGTGGCAAGATCCGATCGCAAGGACGCCGCGCGGCGTCTCTGCGGCCAGTCCGGCAGCAGCAGCTCCACGCCGACTGCCTCGAAGGCCGCCTCCAGTGGAAGCACCGTGCTGCCCAGCACTGTCAGGAAACGCCCATAGGCTGCCTTGTTCGAGGCGAAGTCGGCGGAAAATCGCGCGTCGACAGCGGCGTGCAAATCAGCAGTGGCCGTGCGCAGCAGCTGGCGGATGGGAGAGCGCGAAGAGGGAGCAGGCCGCGCATCCTGCAGAGACGTCATGGAAACATAGAAATGGCATATCTCCGCCCCTGATCGAATACCTTTCTTTTTGAGGAACCTGAGCACCGAAGGAGTGTTATGCTTATCGCCGGCAGGTACGACTCCCATGCGCAAGCGGATCTTGATCGTCGAGGATGACGAAGTGGTCGCAGACCACATCGCGGCGCTTGTCCGCGAACAGCTTGGCTGTGTGCCCGTCGTTTCGACGACCTCGGGCCAAGCCATGGCGCGGAGCGACCGCATCGCCTTCGGCTTTCTCGACATCAAGCTAGGAGATGGCGACGTGTTCAGGCTGGCCGACCGTTTCCGGCGGGATGGTGTGCCATTCGTATTCGTGTCTGCGACCGACCCGGCGGACGTGCCCCGGGAACTGGCTGCCGCACCGTTCCTGCGCAAGCCCGTCAGCCAACCGGACCTGCTCGCCGCCGCGCGCCGGCATCTCTGAAGAGCCCGTAGCGCTCCCGCCGTCCAGGCGGCTACACTCCTGCTTCGTTGATCGCGGGGGAGGTGGACGATGGGCAGGAGTGCATTGGCGGAATCGCAGGTGGTGACGCAGGTCTGGATCGACCAGCGCGTGTTCGACCTCTACGACGAATACTGCCACGGCCGCCTGGACCGCCGGACGTTCCTGTCGCGCGCTGCGGCGGTCACGCTCGGAGGGTTGGCGATGGCGCAGGCCCTGTTGCCGCAATATGCGCGGGCGCAGACCATCTCCTTCACCGACGAGCGCATCAAGGCGCGCTACGTCAACTATCCGTCGCCCGGCGGCAGCTCGGGCCAGATGCGGGGCTATCTCGTGCAGCCCGCCGGCAACGGGCCGTTCCCGACCGTGCTGGTGATCCACGAGAACCGCGGCCTCAATCCCTATATCGAGGACGTGGCGCGCCGCGTCGCCGTCGCAGGCTTCCTGGCCTTGGGGCCGGACGGCCTGTTCCCGGTCGGCGGCTACCCCGGCAACGACGATGACGGCCGCACGCTGCAGGCCAAGCTGGACCAGGGCAAGCTGCGCACCGACATGGTGAACAGCGCGCGCTACCTCAAGGCGCACGAGCTTTCCAACGGCAAGCTCGGCGCGACCGGCTTCTGCTGGGGCGGCGGCACCACGAACTTCCTGGCGGCGACCCTTGGCGCAGACCTGCAGGCTGCAGTGCCGTATTACGGCGCGGCGGCCGACACCGCGTCGGTGCCCCAGATCAAGGCGCCGGTCATGATCCAGTACGCGGAGAACGACGAGCGCATCAACGCCATGTGGCCGGCCTACGAGGCGGCCTTGAAGGCGGCGAATGTGCCCTACGAGATGTTCATCTATCCGGGCACGCAGCACGGCTTCCACAACAACTCGACGCCGCGTTACCAGGAGGCGGCGGCCAAGCTGTCGTGGGAGCGCACCATCGCCTTCTTCAAGAAGAACTTGGCTTGAGGCTGGTGGGTCGCTGACGTGAGTGCCGACGGCGGCCATCACCGGATCACCAATCGTCTGTTCTACTGGATCGCCGGCGGCTGCGGCTTTGCCACCGGCGTCGTCGGCGCTGCCTTTCATCTTGCCGTCGACCGGCTGTTGCAGTGGCCCCATTGGCTGGCCGACCGACTGGGCACGGGCCCGCTCACCATCGCCGTCGGGGCCGGTGTTGCTGCCCTTGCCGTCACAGCCGCCTACCTGCTGACACGTTACATCGCCCCTGAGACCGCGGGCAGCGGCGTGCCCGAGGTCGAAGGCGCGATGGAGGGCGTGCGCGAGGTGCGCTGGCGGCGCGTGCTGCCCGTGAAGTTCGTGGGCGGCGTGCTCAGCCTCTCCGCCGGAATCGTCGGCGGCCGTGAGGGGCCGACCATCCATATCGGCGCATCGATCGGCGCCGCGCTGGCCGAATGGCTGCGGCTCGACAAGTTGGATTTCCATGCGCTGCTCGCGGCCGGCGCGGCGGCGGGGCTCGCTTCCGCCTTTAATGCGCCGCTCGCCGCCGTGCTTTTCGTGATCGAAGAGACGCGCCGGCAGTTCCGCTACACCTTTCGCTCCTATGTCGCGGTGATCGTTGCCTCGGCCGCCAGCGCCTTCGGCATGGAACTGGTCGGCGGCACCGCGCCGCAGTTCAGGATCGACACCGACGCGCTCCCGCTGGTCATGCTGCCGGTCTTCATGCTGCTGGGCGCCGCGCTCGGCGTGCTGGGAATCGTCTTCAACAAGACGCTGGTGATGGCGCTCGACTGGCGCGCCAAGGTGTTCGCCCGCGTGCCGATCCTTTATCCCGTCATCGTCGGCGCGGCGATCGGCGCGCTCATATTCGTCGTGCCCATGTCGGTCGGCGGGGGCGAGAGGCTGATCCCCGAAATGCCGGTGGCCGACCTGCCGCTGAAGGTGCTGCTGCTGATCGCCATCGTTCGCTTCGTCGGCACCATGGCTAGCTATCCAGTCGGCGTGCCGTCCGGCATCTTCTCGCCCATGCTGACCCTTGCCACCGTGGTCGGCCTGATCTTCGGCCTGCTGGTCGAGATGGCGCTGGAGTACGCGTCGTTCGCCGTGCCGACGCTGACCGGCGCGGCCTTCGCCGTGGCGGCGATGGGCGGCTTGTTCTCGTCGACCATCCGGGCGCCCCTGGTCGGCGTCGTGCTGGTGGTCGAGCTGACCGGCGCCTTCGAATTGATCCTGCCGTTGATGGTGACCTGCGTGACGGCACACGTCGTCGCCCAGGTCCTGGGCGGCCGGCCGATCTACGAGGTCCTGTTCGAGCGCTCGGAGCGGCTGGCCGGCCGGACGCCGCCCGTGCGGTCGGCGGCGGCGTCTTCGCCGGTTGGCATCGACGATCCGCCTCATCTGAAGGAGAGGGAATGACGCCGGGCAGCACCCAGAGAGTCATCGCGGCCGGCGCTATCGGCAATGTCTTGGAATGGTACGACTTCGCGGTCTACGGATACTTCGCCGCCTCCATCGGCCGCGCCTTCTTCCCGAGCGAGGACAAAGTCGCCCAGGTATTGGCGGCCTTCGGCATCTTCGCCGTCGGCTTCCTGATGCGCCCCGTCGGGGGCGCGCTGATCGGCTATGTCGGCGATCGCCTGGGCCGACGCGCCGCGCTCACTTTCTCGGTGGCGGCGATGGCCATCCCGACCTTCCTGGTTGGCGTGCTGCCCGGTTACCAGATGCTCGGCCTTGCCGCGCCGATCCTGCTCACGCTGCTGCGCATGATCCAGGGCCTGTCGGTCGGCGGTGAATACACGACCTCGATCGTGTTCATGGTCGAGCATGCCAGGCCGGGCAGCCGCGGCTTGATCGGGGCCATGGGCTGCTGCGGCGCAGTCGGCGGAATCCTGGCGGGCTCGGCGACCGGCGCCCTGCTCGCGGCGGTGATGTCCGAGGCCGCCCTCGAAAGTTGGGGCTGGCGCATTCCCTTCATGCTGGGCCTGGTCGTCGGCCTGGCCGGTTTCTTCCTGCGCCGCGGCATCCACGAGGAAACCAAGGTGAAGAAGGCGGTGGCCACATCGTTCCTCGCCACGCTTCGCGATCACCGGCCGTTGCTGCTCCGGCTCGCGGCGCTCTCGGTCTTCAACTCGGTCGGCTTCTACCTGATGTTCGTCTATATCGTGAGCTGGCTGCAACTGGTCGACGGCGTCGCGCCGGCGCGGGCGCTCGGCATCAACACCATCAGCATGGCGCTGCTGCTGCCGCTGATGCTGGCGACGGCCTGGCTGTCCGATCGCATCGGCCGCCGGCCGGTGCTGATGGCCGCCACCGCCTTCGCTTTCGTCGCGGCATGGCCGTTGTTCTGGCTGATGCACAGCGCCAGCCCGGCGCTGATGCTGCTGGGCCAGCTGGGTTTCGTGCTGTCGGTCGGCGCCTTTGTCGGTTGCCAGCCCGCCCTGATGGTGGAAACCGTGCCGACCGAGGTGCGCTGCACGGTGATCGCCCTCGGCTACAACGTCACGCTGGGGGTGGTCGGTGGCTTGAGCCCGCTGGTGGCGACCTGGCTGGTCGACCGCACCGGCAACGACTACAGCCCGGGCTTCATGATCATGGCGGCTGCGGCGATCTCCTTCCTGGCACTGCTGTCGTTCCGGGAATCGTACAGGGCCTCGCTCAGCCCAGCTTGATGTTGCCGTCGACGATCAGCTTGCCGAGCAGGGTGCGCTGGCCCTCCAGCCAGGTCTTGAATTCGGCCGGCGTATTGGGCGTGAGCACCGCGCCCGCCGCGTCCAGCCGCTCCTTAACCTTGGCGTCCTTGATTGCCTCGGCGCAGACCGCCTGCATGCGGGCTATCAGCTCGACCGGCGTGCCGGTCGCAGCGAACAGACCGTTCCAGTCGATCATGTCGTAGCTCGGATAGCCCGACTCGGCGACCGTCGGCGCGACGCGCTTCAGGCTGGTGACGGCAAGGACGCGCACGCGTCCGGCCGCCAACGGCGGGCGGATCGAGGAGGTGGTGATGATCACCGAATCGATCGCGCCGGCGCCGATGTCGCGTGCGGCGTCGGCGCCGCCGCGATAGGGGGCGTGGATCAGCTTGATGTCGGCGCGGCGCTGCAGCTCTTCGCCCGCCATGTGGCCCATGCCGGCAGCGGGCGGCGTGCCGTAGCTGACCGTGCCGGGCTTCGCCTTGGCGGCCGCGACGTACTCCTGCAGTGTCTTGGCGGGAAACTCCTGCTTCACCGCCAGGACCTGCGGGAAGTCCGACAGCTTGGTCACCGGCAGCCAGGTCTTCTCGTAGTCGAACGGCAGGTCCTTGATCAGGAACGGATTGGTGAGCTGGTTGGCGGCGTCGATCAGGAAGGTCTGGCCGTCGCGGGGCGACTGCAGCACGGCGTTGGCCGCGACCAGTGAGTTTCCGCCGGTGCGGTTGTCGACGATGACCTGCTGGCCGATGATTTCCGAGACGCGCGCGCCGACATTGCGCGCCACCGTGTCGGCGGCGCCGCCCGCGGCGAAGGCCACGATCCAGCGCACGGGACCCTTGGGCCAATCGCCCTGGGCGTAGCCGTGGCGCGCCAGAAAGGGCGCAGCAAGGCCTGCCGCGAGAACGCCGCGGCGCAACAACTTGGTCATGTGGAACTACTCCAGCAGCTCGGGAACCACCCAGAGCGCCGGCTCGCCGCGCGCAACCCTCTGGACGTTGTCGAAGCCGTTGCGCAGGCGGGTGATGTTGCTCTCGTAGGTCGGCCCGGCGAGATGGGCCGTCAGCACGACGTTGTCGAGCTTGAGCAGGGGATTGTCGGGCGGCGTCGGCTCCTCGTCGAACACGTCGAGACCGGCGCCGAACAGCTTGTTGGCCGAAAGGGCGGCGGTCATCGCCTTCTCGTCGATGACGGGACCGCGCGAGGTGTTCACGATGATGGCCGACGGCTTCATCACGGCGAGCTCCTGCGCGCCGATCATGCCCTGGGTCGAGGCATTGAGCGGCACGTGCAGCGAGATGATGTCGGAGTGCCGCAGGATCTCGGGCAGCAGTCGGAAGCGCACGCCGAGCGCATCCTCTTCTTCCTCCTTGAGCCGCTTGATGTCGTAATAGTGCACGACGATGCCGAAGGCCTGGGCGAGGCGCGCCACCTTCTTGCCGATGGTGCCGAGCCCGATGATGCCCAAAACCTTCTCGCGCACCTGGTGGACGGTAGGCGGCTGGTTGCCATGCCAGCGGCCGGCCGTGACGTTGCTGTGCTGGGTGATCAGCCGGCGCGACACGGCCAGCATCAGCAGCATCGCATGCTCGGAGACGGCGACCGAATTGGCGCCGCCGTTGTTGCACAGGGGCACGCCGCTCTTGCGCGCCGCAGCCAGATCGGCGCGGTCGTAGCCCGCGCTCAGCATCTGGATCAGCTTCAGCTTGGGCGCATCCTTGAAGAGCTGCGGCGTGACGTACTGCTGGATGAAGCCCACGAAGTAGTCCGTGCCGGGCAGCGCCGCCTTCATCTCCGGCGAGTTGTGCAGGGCCTTGACGATCTCGAAGCCCTTGGGCGCGAGGTCGTCGACCATGGAGATGGTGTCCTTGGGTCCGACCACGAGTACGCGTTCAACCATTTAGAGTGCCTCCGCAGCAGTACGATGAGCTTTCAAAAGTCCGGGCAGCCGCCCGGGCTCGGTGCGGCCCCAGCCGCACTCGGCCGACAGGCCGAATTCCGTGACATGGCGCTTGGCCACTTCGACGCGTTTCTTGTCGCCGGCGTCGTCGTCGTGGTGCAGCAGCCCGAGATAGAGCTTGGTTCCGGCCGGCCGCTTGAAAGCCTTCAGCGGCGCATAGAAGGCGTCGTCGGTGCGGTCTTTCGGAACGGGAATATGGATGAAATTGATCGGCCGTTTCGTGGCGGCGACGATGCCGTTCATCATCTCGACCAGGATGGCGGCGTCCTTGGGCTGGACCAAGTGCTCGTCGCGCGGCGAGCCGTAGCACAGGTGATAACCCATCTCGACGCCAGGCGGCACGGCATCGCCCAGGCGGCCCAGCATGTCGAAGATCTGTGTCTTGTAGTGCGGCGGACGGTCCTTGAAGTAGTCCTCGAAGGCCAGCACCTCCTGGCACACATCCCACTGGATCGACAGGTCGGCAGCCGGGATCGCCTTCACGATACTGGCCAGCGCGGTCTTCAGCGCCCGTTCGTACACCCCGAAATAGGTCTCGCGCGCCGGTCCGCTGACATAGAGGTAGCCGCTGGCCTGCGGCGTCGGCAGGCTGACCTGAAAGCGCACGTGCATGGGGATGGTGCCGGCGGCGCGCAGTTTCTTGAAGACTTCCCAGGAGGCGAGGGCGGCCTTGTCGTAGCCGGTCTCGAACACGACCGTCGCTGGGTCGACGCCGGGCTTGAAGCGCACCTGCTCGATTTCGCGCACGACCTTGCCGTCCCACTGGATGAACTTGTAGGGCGGCACCGTGGGGTCGATCTCCATCGCCGGATGATCGAGCAGCATCTGGCGCTGGAAGAAGACCCAGCGCGAGCGCTCGCCGGTCTCGCCGTCGGGCATGCAGCGCAAGTACGGCCCCAGCTCGTCGGCGAGCCGCCGGAACACCTGCTCGCTGCTGTCGAGCGGGATGCTGCCGATCAGATGAAGGCGGTCCTTTGCCTCCACTAGTTCACCTTCTCGAGCTTCTGGAAGGAGCGCAGGTACTTCGGCACCGGCACGCCGGGATGGGTGCCGCCCCAGTTGGTGTAGCTCACCTCGCCGACATAGATGTCGCCCTTGCTGTCGACCGCGAGGCCGTGCGGCGACAGGAACCGGCCGGGTTCCTGCCCCGGCCCGTGCTCGCCGCCCAGGCGCGCGATCAGGCCACCCTTCTTGTCGACGATGGCGAGGCGCGGACCGATGTTGGTGTGCTTGCTGTTGACCGGCATGCCCGGCCCGAGCTCGCCGATGATGAACTTCGGGTTCTTGCCGCCGCCGGCGCAGCAATAGAGCGCGCAAGGCCGGTGCATGTTGTTCCACTGCATCTCGTACTTGCCGTTGCCGTCGAACACCTGCACGCGATGGTTCTCGCGGTCGGCGACATAGACCCAGCCGTCGTCGTCGGTGGCGATGTTGTGGGCGATGTTGAACTGGCCGGGATCGGTGCCGGTGGTGCCCCAGCACATCAGGTGCTTGCCGTCGGGCGAGTACTTGTGGACGCAGGAATTGCCGTAGCCGTCCGAGACGTAGATCTCGCCCTTGGGCGAGAGCGCGGTGTGGGTGCAGCGGTTGAACGGCTTGCCGCTCAGGAAGGGGGCGGGCTGGTTGGGCACGCCGATGGTCATCAGCACCTTGCCCTCGGTGGTGACCTTGCGGACCGTGTGGTCGCCGTCGTCGGTGCAGTAGAGGTTGTCGTCACTGTCGATGTGGATGCCGTGGGCGCGGCTGAACAGGCCTTCGCCGAACGAGCGCAGGAAGTTGCCATCGCGGTCGAACACGATCATGGGGTGCTGGCCGCGGTTGAAGACGTAGACGCGATCCTTGCTATCGACGGCGACCGCCGCGACGTCGCGGAACTCCCAGCCGTCGGGCAGCTTCGCCCAGTTCTCGATCACGCGATAACGATGCTCGCCGCTTCCGAGGATCACCGACATGTTTCGCTCCTTTACGCCGTAGCCGTCATCGCCGCCGAGATCTTCTCCGCGCTCATCAGCGTCGGGAAGTTGGTGTTGGCGCACGGCACCACCGGGAAGATCGAGGCGTCGACGACGCGCAGGCCCTGCACGCCCTTGACCCGCCCCTGGGTGTCGACCACCGACATCGGATCGTCCGGCCGGCCCATGCGGC
The DNA here is from genome assembly GCA_019750135.1 of Reyranella sp. GTDB lineage: Bacteria > Pseudomonadota > Alphaproteobacteria > Reyranellales > Reyranellaceae > Reyranella. The sequence continues at coordinate 158,693 of JAIEOV010000013.1, forward strand.
AGGTACACGAGGCGTGCCACACGCCGATCGCCGCCTTGCGCACGAAGGCCTCGAGCGCCTCGTTGTCGTTCATCACTTGCTCGAAGGTGAAGCCCTCGACTACGAACTTCTCCACGAGGTAACGCCGCAGCGCTGCCGGCCCGTCGAGGAACTGGGCGAAGATGCTGGTCAGGATCTTGTTCTTGGTGTTGACCACGCCGATCGCCCGCACCTTGTCGCTGTAGGCGGCGGGGAAGGGCGTGTCGCAGACCTGGCGCACGGCATCGGTCATCTGCACCGCCGCCATCATCTTGAAGCCGCTCATGAGGCGGTCGAGGTCGCGCTTGTCGGACAGCAGGTTGAATTCGACGATGGGCTCGTTGCGATAGTCGCGCGAGGCAAGCTTGACCTGCCCGGTTTCGGAGTAGGTCTTGTTGATGAAGGTCAGCAGCGAGGCGATCTGCTCGCCGACTGCGTGCCAAGCCGACTTGCTGATCACGGCGACGAACATGTCGCCCATCGGCACACCCGGCAGCTTGGAGGAGTAGCGCAGCCCCATATGGATGTGCCGGCGCGTGTGCTCGTTCATGCGCCCGCCGCGGCGGATGAACGAGGAGAGCGCGATCGAGGGATGGTCCATCAGCCGCTGGCCGACGCCGGGTAGGGCGGCGACCACCGGGATGCCCATCTCGCTAAGGTGCCCGACGGGACCGATTCCGGCCCGCATCAGATGAGCCGGCGTATGGATCGCACCCGACGACAGGATCACTTCCTTGGCCCGGAACTCCTGTTCCTTGCCATCGACCATGGCGGTGACGCCGACACAGGTCGTGCCGTCGAACAGGAGCGACTTCACCTGAGTGTTGGTCGAGATGGTCAGGTTGGAGCGCTTGCGTGTCTCGGCGTCGAGGTAGCCCATCGCCGCCGACACACGCCGCTCCTCGGCGTTGGAGTGTGTGACGGGAAAGTAGCCCTCGACGAACTCGCCATTCTGGTCGGGCAGGAACTTGAATCCCTTTGCCTCGAAACCCTGCGCCACTGCCTTGGCATGTCCCGTCCACTTCTCGCGTGGGATGCGGCGCACGGGGATGCGGCCGTCCTTGCCGTGCCAGGGCCCGTCGAAGTCGAGGTCGCGCTCGACCTTCTTGAAGAACGGCAGGACCTGGTCCCAGCCCCAGCCTTCGGCACCGCGCGATGCCCACTCGTTGTAGTCGGTCGGCGCGCCGCGGTTGGCCATCTGGCCGTTGATCGAGGAACCGCCGCCCAGCACGCGCGCCTGCTCGTACTTGCGGAGCGGGGGACGATTCTCCTGCGGATTGTTGTGCGAGACGACCTGGGTGTGGACCTTGAGGTCGGTCCAGTGGAAGCGCGGATCGAAGTAGGCGGTGCCGGAGTAGCTGTCGGCGATCTCCTTGGGCTCCTTGCCCGGCGGCGTGTCCTGGCCGGCCTCGCACAGCAGCACCTTGTTGGCGCTCTTGGCCGACAGTCGATGCGCCATGACCGAGCCGGCCGAGCCGCCGCCGACGATGATGTAGTCGTACACGGGTGCGTTTCCTCGAGGTTTGTTGGGCTGACGCTAACCCGTTGGCCAATGTGGCGAAACCAAGATATTTCGCCGCGCAACGCTTCAGATGCTTCGACGTTCAGGTCCGACATGCAACGAGAGAGGAGGCACTTTCAATGAAGCGTACCCTTCTTGCCCTGGCCCTTCTGACCGCTGCCGGCGCTGCGGGCGCCCAGACCGTCACCACCCCGCCGGTTGGCGGAGCGACCGTGACGCCGCCGTCAGTCGGCGGCGGTGCCGTGACGACCCCGTCCGCGACTCCGCCGGCCGTCAACACGCCCGCCATGCCGTCGCGTTCGGTGGGCGCCGGTGGTGCTACCGTGACCACGCCGCCCGCGAGCGGCGGTACAGTGCAAGCCCCGTCGGCTGGATCGGCGGGCGTCACCACGCCGGGCGTCACGCCGCCGAGCGCCAGGACGTCGGGTGTGCCGTCTCAGTCGGTGACGGCACCCAGCCAAGCCAACCTGCCGCCGGCGCCCAACGCGCAGGGCTCGGCCACCGCGGTCAAGAAGATCGAGGCCGACGGCTACAAGAACGTGCAAGGCATGACCCGCAATCGGGACGGCAGCTGGACCGGCAAGGCACTGCGCGGCGGCCAAATGGTCGATGTGCAGGTTGACGCGCGCGGCAACGTCGTCACCAAGTAGCCAGCTTCTCGTCTAATCGACTTCAGACCCGCCCCGTCGCAAGACGGGGCGGGTTTCGTCGTTCTGCTTGCGGCTCCGCGGCAAGCCTGCAATCGTTCGGCATAGGCACTGTGGGAGGTTTCGTATGCCGGACGTCACAGCCGCAAATCCCGACGTCGCCACGCCCGAGCTCATGAAGGCGATCTCGGCCGCCTTCAACAGCCGCGACGTGGATCGCATCGTGTCGCACTTCACCGACGACGCCACCTTCTGGCTGGCGCGCGGGCCCGAGCCGGTCGGCCGCACGCTCAGGGGCAAGGAGACCATCCGCAAGACGCTGGCCGACCGCTTCAAGGTGATCCCCGACATGCGCTGGGACCACAAGGAGTACATCTACGCCGGCAACCGCGCGATCTCGGTGTGGACCGTGAAGGGCAAGGGCGCCGACGGCGAGGACCTGAACTATCAGGGCTGCGACATCTACACCTTCCGCGGCGGCAAGATCGCCGCCAAGGACACCTACTGGAAGATCGTCGAGCAAAAGGATCGCCTGTGATGACCCTCGATCTCCTCATCCGCGGCGGCACCATCGTCGACGGCTCGGGCAAGCCGCGCTTTTCCGCCGATGTCGGCGTCAAGGACGGCCGCATCGTCGAAGTCGGCCGCATCAAGTCGACGGCATCGCGCACCATCGATGCCGACGGCCTGATCGTCTCGCCGGGGTTCATCGACGGCCATACCCACATGGACGCGCAGGTGGCGTGGGACCCGCTGGGCAGCTGCTCGTGCTGGCACGGCGTCACCTCGGTGGTGATGAGTAATTGCGGCTTTGCACTGGCGCCCTGCAAGCCCGAGGACCGCGACTGGTATGCGCGCTGCCTGTCGGCGGTGGAGGATATCCCGACCGAGGCGATGGCCGCGGGAATCGACTGGACCTGGGAGACCTTCCCGGAATATCTCGCGACCGTCGAGCGCCTGCCCAAGGCGATCAACTACGGCATGTATATCGGCCACTCGGCGCTGCGCATGTACGTCATGGGCAAGCGCGCGCTCACCGAGGCCGCGACCGAGGACGACATGGTGCGCATGGCGGCGGCCGTGAAGGAGGCGCTGAAGGCGGGCTCCATGGGGTTCTCGAGCTCGCGCGCTTCCACGCACATGACGCCGGACGACACGCCGGTGGCGAGCCGCCTCGCCGAATGGGAGGAGATCGACCGCATCATCGCGGCGATGGCCGAACTCGATGCCGGCATCTTCCAAGTCGGGCCCGACATCTCGAGCGGGCCGAACCATCGCATCTTCCTGGAGCGCCTGCGCAAGGTGGCGCTGGAGTACAAGCGGCCGATCATGTTCGGCGTGCTGGCGACCAAGCAAGGCGACGATCCGACGGGCTGGCAATACCAGACCAAGTACATCGACGACACGGTCGCCGCCGGCGGCCGCATGTTCGGCCAGGGCACGACGCGCTCGATCAACGCCATCTTCTCGCTGAAGTCCTACCTGCCGTTCGACGTGCTGCCGGCGTGGCAGCCGATCCGTGCCCTGCCGATCAGCGAGCAGAAGAAGAAGCTACAGGATCCGGCGGTGCGCCGCGAGCTGGTCGAGGCCGAGGCGCGCATGAAGCCGCGCGACGGCGTATTCCAGGGCGGCGGGGCAGCGACGACCGATCCGCGCAAGCCCGACTACACCAACCTGTTCGCGCTGAAGGGCGTCGACTGGGACGATCCCACGGTCGACCAGCTCGCCAAGGCGAGCGGCCGGCATCCGGTCGAGGTCATGATCGACCTGTCGCTGAAGGACGAGAACCAGGTCTACGTCCAGCCGCTGGTCAACGAGACGCCCGACGATGTCCTGGGCATCCTGAAGCATTCGCGCACGCTCGCGACCTTCTCGGACTCGGGCGCCCATGTCTGCCAGGAGATGGGGTCGTCGCTGCAGACGCACCTGCTGAGCTACTGGGTGCGCAAGCGCGGCGCCTTCACGCTCGAGCAGGCGGTGAAGAAGCTGACGCACGACAATGCGGTGGCCTGGGACCTCAACGACCGCGGGGTAGTCCGCGAAGGCTATCGGGCCGACCTCGTGCTGTTCGAGGAGAACGGCATCCGTCCGCTGCTGCCGACAGTCGAGAAGGACCTGCCGGGCGGCGCCCGTCGCCTGGTGCAGAAGGCCGAGGGCATCAAGGCCACCGTCGTCAACGGCGCCGTAGCGTTCGAGGACGGCGAGGCAACCGGCGCCTATGCCGGCCAGGTGCTGAAAGGCAAGCTCGCGTCATGAGAAGCCTGCTGCTCGGCGCTGTTCTTGCCGGCATCGCCTGCGCCGCCTCGGCCCAGACGAAGCCGGCAACGACTCCGTCGCCGGGCAGCGCCAGCGTGAGAACGCAGCTCCATTCGCTGCACTACGGCAACGTCCACGACCTCCGTCGCGGCCCCGACGGCCAATGGACCGGCACGGCCACCCAGAACGGCGTCGAGAAGCAGGTGACGATCGGCCCAAAAGGCACGGTGACGGCCCGCTGATGCGACGAAGACGAGGAAGACGAAAGGGTGTCGTCCTGAGCGAAGCGAAGGACCTCATCGCCGCTAGCCACGGGTGAACGCCGCTACTTCGTCTAGCTCAAGGGATGGAAGCGAATCCGAAAGAATGAACTTGTCAGAGCCGCCAATCCGAATTGGGAAGACATGATGCCTGATCAGTCGCCCTGACTCCCTATCCGTCATCCTGAGCGAAGCGAAGGATCTCATCCGTGTGGCAACCGGCATGAGGTCCTTCGCTACGCTCAGGACGACATGAATTCGCTACGACGACCTTCAGTGGAGCTTTTGCTCGGGGTCCCGGCGGAAGCTGGCGATGCCCTCCGATGCAATCGTCTGGTACGCCTCGTTCAACGCGTCCTGCTCGGTTTCGAACAAGTCCTCCCAGACCGTGGACCCACCCTCTGCATCGATGACTTCGAGTTGCCAGGACGGGTCGGCGTCGATGCGATAGATCAATATCTCGATCGTAACCCCGTCCCGGGTGAACTTCCGGCTGAGCGGCGATGTGATGATCTTGTATTCGTCTGCCATGGCCGCCTAGCTCAGTTCCTTGCGCACGATTGCGGCACCCTCGGCCAGCGCCTTCAGTTTGCCGAATGCCGTTGCGCGTGGCAGGTACTTCATGCCGCAGTCGGGAGCGGGCAGGAGCTTGTCGGCCGGCAGGTGCTTCAGCCCGGCGCGGATGCGGTCGGCGACCTTCTGCGGCGTCTCGATCTCGGGATCGGCGAGGTCGATCACACCCAGCATTACCTTCTTGGGCGCGAGATCCTTCAGCACGCCGAGATCGAGCTTGGGCTGCGCCGATTCGATCGAGATCTGCTGGGCGAGCGAATCGGCCAGCTGCGGCAGGAAGGCGTAGCCCGTCGGCTTGCCGCCGGGGACGACCGCGGCATAGCCGAAGCAGAGATGCACGACCGTCGGCACCTCGATGCCCTTGAGTGCCCGGTCGATCACCTTCACGGCGTAGCGCTTGGCCTCCTCGGGGTTGTTGCGCAGCCACGGCTCGTCGAGCTGGATGACATCGGCGCCGGCCTTGACCAGCTCGTGCGCCTCCTCGTTCACCGCCGCGGCGTAGTCCATGCACATCGCCTCGGCGTCCTTGTAGAACTCGTCCCTGACCTGCTGGCCCATGGTGAAGGGCCCGGGAAGCGTGATCTTGGCGAGCCTGTCGGTGTTGGCGCGCAGGAACTGCATGTCGCGCAGCTCCACCGGCTTTGTGCGCCGGATCTTGCCGACCACCCGCGGCACCGGCGTCTTCTGGCCGCGGCTGCTCACGATCTCGGCCGGATGCTCGTCGTCGATGCCGTCCAGCGCCGTGGCGAAGCGGTTGGAGTAGCTCTCCCGCCGCATCTCGCCGTCGGTCACGATGTCGATCCCGGCGCGCTCCATGTCGTGGATGGCGAGCAGGGTCGCATCGTCCTGGGCCTGCTCGAGGAACGCCTCGGGCACGCGCCAGAGCTCGCGCAGGCGGGTGCGTGGCACACCCTTGCTCAGCATCTTGCGATCGACCAGCCAGTCGGGTTGAGGATAGGAGCCGACGACGGTGGTCTGGAGAAGCACGTCTGACATTTTCACCTACTGCAGCTTGATCTCGGCCTTCTTGGCCAGATCGATGTTTTCCTTGATCTCGGCGGCGACGATCTTGTCGAACTCGGCGGGCGTCGTCGGCGAAGGATCGGTGCCGAGCGCCTGCAGGCGCTCCTTGACCTCGGGATTGTCGAGCGCCTTGCGGACCTCGGCGTTGAGCTTGTTGATCACCGCCGGCGGCGTGCCGGCCGGCGCGAACAGCCCGACCCAGAAGTTGTAGCCGCTGTCCTTGAAGCCCTGCTCCTCGGTGGTCGGCAGGCCGGGCAGCACCGACGAACGCTTGGGGCTGCCGTTGGCCAGGGCCACGACGCGGCCGTCCTTGATCATCGGCAGGGCCGCGATCACCGGGCAGAAATAGATGTCGGTGCGGCCGTTCATCGTGTCGCCTAGCGCCTCGGGCGTGCCCTTGTAGGGCACGTGCACCGTGTCGATATCGGCCGCGAGCTTGAACTTCTCGGCATTCATGTGCGTGCCGCTGCCCGTGCCGGCCGTCGCATAGGTCAGCTTGCCCGGGGCCGCCTTGGCCGCCTTCACGTAGTCGTTGGCCGTCTTCCAGCCCTTCGACGGCGAGGCCACCATGATGTTGGGCTGCACGGCGAGCAGGGTGACGGCCGGCAGGTCCTTGGCCGTGTCGAAGGTCATGTTGGGATAGATCGCCGGATTGACCGTGTGCGCCGAGGAATTCGCCAGCAGCGTGTAGCCGTCGGGGGCGGATTTGGCGACCTGGCCCGCGCCGATCGTGCCGCCGGCACCGGGCTTGTTCTCGACGACGACGGTCTGGCCCAGGTTCTTGGTCATGGCCGCCGCCACGGCGCGCGCCACGACGTCGGTGGCGCTGCCCGGGGTGAAGGGCACGATGATGTGGATCGGTTTGTCGGGGAAATTTTGCGCCGAAGCGGGCAGGGCGAGCAGTATCGATGCCGATGCCAATGTGAGTGCAACCCGACGTTTCATCGACTTTTTTCCCTGTAGTCTTATGTCGCCGCTATTTCGCGGCTGACGCTTTTTACATTTAGTCTCGACAGAATCCGTTCGCCCGACGCCGCCAGCCTGGCGCGCACGCCTGAAAGATCGGGCCACGCCAGCTTACCATCGCGCTTGGCGAAGCGGCCGGCAACCAGCACGTCGCGCATGCGGGCGCCGGAACCCTGCATGACCACCGATGCGACCGCATCGTGCACCGGCCACATCGCGAGCGGGCCGAGCGACATCACGGCGATGTCGGCCTGCTTACCGGGCACCAGCGAGCCGATGCGGCCGGCCATGCCCAGCATCGCCGCCCCGCGGGTGGTGATCCAGTCGAAGGCCTCCGCCGCCGGCACCGTGGAAGTGGCGGGGATGCCGCCGCTGCGGGCGCGTTCCGCCGCATTGTCCAGCGCACGCTGCGAGGCGAGCGCCATGCGGGCCACGGTGAACATGTCGCCGCTCACCGCCGATTCGAGGTCGACGCCGACCGACGGGCCGCAGCCCAGCGCGCGCAGGCGGCCGGTGATGGGATGGCCATGGCCCTGCGCCATCTCGTTCTCGGGTGTGATCGAGAAGCTGACGCCGAGATCGACGAAGGCCTTCAACTGCGCGTCGGTGAGGTTGTTGCCGTGCACGATGTTGATGTGCGGGCCGACCAGGCCGCGCTGCATCAGGGTCTCCCAGCCGCCCGGCGTCTTGGCCTCGCCGCCGCCCTGGTGCATCGAGGCGACCAGGCCGAGCTCCTTGGCCAAGGCGAAGTCATGGTCGCTGACCTCGAGCGTGGAGTAGTGCGGGCCGAGCACCGCCATGCCCAGGGTCACCAGGGCCTGCCGGTCGGACAGCGGGCCCTTCAGCAGCCGCTCGACTTCCTTGCGGGGGTGAGGGACTTCCGAGAAGTGCGGCTCGCCGGGCTTGGGATCGGGCTTGGGCGAGCCGTGGAAGAAGGCGGCGCGGATGCCGGCTTCCTTCAGGCCGGCGATGCCGGCATCGGTGTGCTCGGGCGTCGGGTTGTTGTGGCACCAGTCGACCAAGGTGGTGACGCCGTGGTCGAGCTGGTTCAGCGCGCCGGCCAGGGTGGCGATGTGGATGTCCTCGGGCGTGAACACCGTGGCCAGCCCGGCATGGACGTGGCGGAAGTACTCCAGCAGCGTCCAGTTGGCGGCCACCGAGCGCAGCGCCGTCTGCCAGGTGTGCATGTGGGCGTTGACCAGCCCCGGCAGCACGAAGTGTCCGCTGCAGTCGATGGTCTCTGCGTCAGCAGCCTGCAACGAGGGCGCGATGGCGGCGATGCGGTCGCCGTCGACCAGCACGTCGCCCTTGGGCAGCACGCCGAGCGTGGCATCCTGCGTGACGACGACGCCGGACTTGAAAAGGACTTTGGTCATCGTTGCACAGCGTTGAATTCCACAGAAGGTGTCATCCCGAGCGAAGCGAGGGACCTTTCCTGTTGCCTAAAGGTCCCTCGCTTCGCTCGGGATGACAGCGAGGCGCTGTCACAGACCATCGCCGACCTTCACGTTCTCCGCGTCGAGCTTCATGCCGGCGGAGCGGGCGAGCTCCAGCAGCAGCACGGAGAAATCGATGTCGCCGGGATATTGGTGCGC
>JAIEOV010000005.1 GCA_019750135.1 Reyranella sp.
TTATTGGTGTAGCCCGAGACGAAAAGCTTGGGCTCGCCCGTCTTCACGTCGAAGGTGTGGCGGCGCACCGCGCCGATGTTGCCGCCGTAGACGTGGATGCTGATCGAACCCTGGTCGGTCAACGCATTGGTCACCTGGTGGATGTCGCCCTCGGCCGGCGACAGCACTTCGACATCGCCCGGCTTCAAAGCGTTCAGCACGCCGGCCTTGAGCGCGCCGGTCTCGGAATCGGGTGCGAAATGCAGCGACGTCTCCGAGCCGCGCAACATGCCGACCATGCCCCACATCTGGTGATCGTGGACCGGCGTCACCGCGCCCGGCGCCCACACGAAGCTCACGACGCAGAAGCGCTCGAACGGATCGCACCACAGCAGGTTCTGGGCGTAGCCGTGTGCCGGCACCTTGGCCATCGCCTCGGGCAGCCAGTCGTCGTGCGATACCAGTTCTCCCAAAAGCTTCTGGCCGACCTCGACGATCGCCGACTCGTCCTTGTCCTGCCACGCGCCCCCCACAAGGGAAGTCATGTCTCCGATGAAGCGGCGCAGGCGTTCGATGCTCATAATCTCAACCTTACCGGCGGGCGTCCTGACGGCGCAATCGGCCCGACCATTCGAGGATGGGCCGGTCGGCCGTCAGCAGCACCGCGTCATGGGCTAACGCAGTTGCGACGATGATACGATCGATCGGATCGCCGTGCATGCCCTCAAGTTCCACAGCCCCATGGCGACCTCGGCCGAAAGGCCGATCTCTCGGACACCGAGGGATTGAATACGATTTCTCCAGTCGCGAAGGTTCGCCGGTCCCTCGATCCGTCCACGGCTCATCGCCCAGCCCAACTCGAAGACGACGATGGTCGGAATGGCGAGTTCAGCTACGGCGAGAGCGGCGTCGCAGCTTTGCCTTGCCGCTTTTCCGAGCTTTGGCACCTGTTCGGTCAGCCACAGAACGGTGTGAGTATCGAGCAGGAGGGTCATCGAACTGTCCGCGGATATTTCTCACTTCGCGCTCTTCGTCCCAATCCTCGACGATCGGGCCGACGATATCGCCCAAGATCTTGAAGGTGCCCTTGGTCGCCCCCCAAAGCGTCTTGGGCTTCTCGCGCACGGCGACGATCTGCACCTTCGCCTTGCCGCGCTTGGTGATGGTGATGGGCTCGCCGCTTTCGGCGACCTCGTCGATCAGGGCAAGGCAGCGCGCCTTGAAGGCAGCTGCATTGATCTTGCGGGCCATGGGCATCCCTATGTGACCATATGATATGGTCACATAGGCTATGGGATCAACTTACCGCCGGTTGTCCTGCGTCGAGTAGCGCGGCCATTCGTGCGCCGCGATCTGGTCAAGCGAAGGCGTCGGCTGGCCTAGCCTGATCTGGTAGACCCAGTAGTTGGTGAGCACGCGCTGCACGAAGTCACGGGTCTCGTGCAGCGGGATCGAGGCGATGTAGAGCAAGGGATCCTGGCTCGCGTTCAGCGAGTTGTCCCAGCGCATGACGTTGCCCGGCCCGCCGTTGTAGCCCGCCGCGGTGCGCACCAGGTTGTTGTCGACCTCGCCCAGCAGCGAGATGATGTAGGCTTGCCCCAGCGCCACGTTGTTCGAGGGATCGTAGGGATTGGCCCCAGCCGTCTCCGGCGCATAGCGGTTCGACACCAGCCGCGCGGTGCCCGGCATCAACTGCATCAACCCCATCGCACCCACCGTCGAGCGAGCCTTGGGATTGAACGCCGATTCCTGGCGCATGAAACCCCAGACCAGGGCGCGGTCGAGCGACCAGCCGCCGGTCGGCTCCCACGGCGGCAAGGGATACATGGCGCCGTCATAGCCCTTGATGTTGTGGCGCTGGTCCCAGTTGGCGTTGCCGACGCGCACCGACAGTCCGGGCAGGTTGGCCTTCAGGGCCACCGACATGACCGTCTCGATGTATTGCGGGTCAGCGTCGATCGAGGCCGCGAACAGCTCGCGCTCGGCCGCCGTCTGGGCGCCGAGCTGGAACAGCGCGAGCGCGCGCCGGCCGGAGCGGTCGTTCTTCAGCACGTCGGCACGGCGGCGGTCGAGCGCCGGCACGTTCCAGTCGGGCTCGATCCTCATGCCGAGCGCCTTCTGGGCGATCAGGCCGTGGAAAGTGCGGCCATGCAGCGCCGCGCGCTTGAGATAAGGCGCGAACTTCTGCGGATTGCCGGCCAGCAGGTTGGCGCGGCCGGCCCAGAACGAGCCCGCCGACAAGGTCCACGACGAGGCCTGGTCGGGCGCGGCATCGGCCACCGCCTCGAAGCGGCGCGCAGCCTCGGCATAGTTGCCGCTCTTGAAGGCTGCCAGCCCCGCCGTCCAGTTGGCGTCGGGCGGCATGGAAACCTCGATCGGCACCTGCACGCCGCGCTGCGAATCGGCCTCGAGCGCCCGGGTGCGCATGCGGCCCTTCCACAGCTCGACTTCCTGCGGACCCAGCACATCGACCGTCGACTTGCGATCGAGCAAGGCAAAGGCTGCGTTGAAGCCGCCGTCGTCGGCCATGCCCTGCAGGCGCGCGCGCAGATCGGCGGCCTGTCCGGCGTCGGCACCGCGCGTCGTGCGCGCCGCGGCGAAGGTGGGCGACGGCTGGGCGAAGCCGATGAAGCTCGCCGGCGTGATCTCGGCCGAACCGGGTGTGCGGCGCGCCACGGCGAGCCTGTAGATCGCCGGCGCATCGGGATGGTCGTTGTAGTCCTGCAGCCACTGGGCGAGCTCGGGGAACTTCGCCTGGTATTGCGGGTTCAGGAGGCGCTGGGCGCCGACATAGCCCATCAGGGTCTTGTCCTTGACCTGGGCGATGTCGGCATCGGCCTGGCCGAACTGGCCGGCGGCCTGGGCCTGGAAGATGCGGCGGTAGCGGTCGCGCTCCTCGGTATCGAGGACGGTCGGCAGGTCGGCGACCACGGCCATCTCGTCGAGCTCGATGACCGGCGGCGGCGGCACGAACACCGGACGATGCTGGATGGTGGGATGGGGCCGCGCTGCAGCCGCGGCCGGCTTCGTGGCGGCTGCCGGCTTGGCGGCCGCGGGCTTTGCGGGAGGTTTCGGCTTGGTCTGGGTCTGCGCCAGGGCCCCGGCCGCCAGCATCGTCGCTGCCCCCAGCAAGACGATCGAGACGACGTATTTCATAGCGATACCGTAGTGGGAGTTGGCGTCCCATGCCAGCCCAGGATGGCTATACTGCGGCCAACCGGAGGAGCCCATGACCATCCATCAGGAACGCGCCGCTGCCGTGCAACGTCTGGTCGACGAAAGCCGCGCCATCGAGAAGGCCGGCGTGACCCGCGCCAACCTCGAGAAGATCGGCGGCCTGCTGGCGTCGCTGGCGGCCCGCGCCGAGCTCTTCCCGCAGGAGGAGTTCCCGTTGGGCGCCGACGGCGGCATCTATCGCCTGGCCGAGGATCCCGACCATCGCTTCGCGCTCTACGCCTCGGCCGGCGGCGCCGGCAAGAAGGTGCCGCCGCACAATCACACGACCTGGGCGATCATCGCCGGCGTGCACGGCGCCGAGCGCAACGTCGTCTACGACCGGCTCGACAACGGCGCGCGCGAGGATTTCGTGCAGCTGCGCGAGGCCCCGGCCAAGGAGAAGACGCTGCGTCGCGGCGACGTCATCTCCTACCTGCCCGACGATTTCCATCACATCGAAACGCCCGCGGGGTCAGGCGACGCGCTGCATCTGCACTTCTATGGGCTGAGCCTGGAACACCTGCCCGAGCGCGTGTCGGTCGACATGGCGACGGGCAATGCCCAGCGCTTCATGGCAAAGGCCAAGATCCTGACGCCCCTGCTCGACGTGAGGCAGGTCAAGGCGATGCTGAAGTCGAACGAGATCTTCGGCTTCTTCGACGTGCGCGAGGAAGGCGAGTTCTCGATCGAGGGCCACCCCCTGTTCGCCACGCCGCTGCCGCTGTCGCGGCTGGAGCCGCGGGTGCTCGCCCTGCTGCCCGATCCGCACACCCGCATCGTGCTGATGGACAGCGGCGACGAGGCCGCCGATCCGCAGTGGCTCGGCCGCGCCAACCGCGCCGCCGCCAAGCTGTCGCAGCTCGGCTACACCAATGTCGCCGTCATGAAGGGCGGCCTGAAGGCGTGGCGCGAGGCGGGCTACGAGGTCTTCACCGGCGTCAACGTGCCGTCCAAGGCGTTCGGCGAGGTGGTCGAGCACGAGAACGACACGCCGCGCATAGACGCCGCCGACCTGCAGAAGCTCGTCGACGCCAAGACCGACCTGGTGATCCTGGATTCGCGGCCGATGCCGGAATTCAACAACATGTCGATCCCGGGCGGCATCGACTGCCCCGGCGCCGAGCTGGTCTATCGCGTGAAGGACTTCGCGCCCAACCCCGAGACGCTGGTGGTGGTGAACTGCGCCGGCCGCACGCGCTCGATCATCGGCGCGCAGTCGCTGATCAATGCCGGCCTGACCAACAAGGTGATCGCGCTCAAGAACGGCACCATGGGCTGGCATCTCGCCGGCCTGCAGGTGGCGCGCGGTGAGACCAAGAGCTTTGGCCCGCAAGGACCGGAAGCGGCCAAATTCGCCCAGGCCGCGGCGGCGAACATCGCCAAGAAGATGAACATCAAGAAGATCGACAAGGCCGGCCTCGCCAAGCTCGAAGCACGTGGCGGCCCGCTTCATCGCCTCGATGTGCGCGACCCGGCCGAGTATGCGCAGGGCCATCTGAAGGGCTTCCGCCATGCCGCGGGCGGCCAACTCGTGCAGGCGACCGATCAATATGTCGGCGCCCGCGGGGCCACCATCGTGTTGCACGACAATGACGGCGTGCGCGCCACCATGACGGCGCACTGGCTGATGCAGATGAACTGGAACGAGGTCTATGTCCTCGACCACAAGCCGGCCGACGGCGAGCTCACCACCGAGGCCGAGCCGCGCTTCCCGGCAGGCTTCACCGTGCCGACGCCCGCGACCGTGGCGCCGGCCGACCTCGGCAAGGCGCTCGAGCAGGCCCTGGTGATCGATCTCGATACCAGCCTGCGCTATCGCGACGGCCACGTGCCTGGTGCCTGGTTCGCCGTGCGCGCCGGCCTCGCCAAGACCATCCCGGAAATGCTGGCCAAGCAGAAAGGCGCCACCCACATCGTCCTGGTCTCGCCCGACGGCGAGATCGCGGCGCTGGCAGCGGCCGAGGCGGCGGATGCCGCGGGCGGCTTGCCGGTCGCCATTCTGGCAGGCGGCATGAAGGCGTGGCGCGCGGCCAAGCTGCCGCTCGAGGCGGGACACACACGGATGGCCGACCCACCGACCGACGTGTGGTACCGGCCTTATGACTTCGCAGATAATGTCGAGGCCGCCATGCGGCAGTACCTCGAATGGGAAGTCGATCTCGTTCCCCAGGTCGCCCGCGACGGCGATGCGGCGTTCAACGTGCTGAAGGCTTGATAATTGGGAGCGCGGACCTCCAGGTCCGCTCATGATTCATGAGGCGGACCTGGAGGTCCGCGCTCCATAAGAGTTTGATTTATATGACAAATCCTCCGGACCCCGAGGGCGATCGCCGGCGCATCGAGGAGATCGATGCGCGTCTCAAGGCGGCGCGCGGAAAGATCGAAAAACCGCGCCCGAACAACGGGGTAAGTAGCGGAATGTCGCACCGCCAGACAGGCGTTGCGTATCGAGTGATGGTGGATATGATCGCGGGCCTTTTGGTCGGGGGGTTCCTCGGCTATTGGCTCGACCGCTGGTTGGGTTGGGCGCCTTGGTCATTGGTGACGGGCCTGGTTCTCGGGTTCGTTGCGGGCGTCAACAATGCCTGGCGCGCCATTCGGGATTACTCCAGGGACGCCAATAAGCCTGGGGGGAGCGACGAAGAGCGCCGCCTGCCCTGAACCGGTCGGACGTAGGATAGACGCGTTGGGGACGAGGTAGCCAAATGCATAGCCCGATGGAGCAGTTCGAGATCAAGCGGCTGCTCCACCTGAATCTCTTTGGCATCGACGCCTCTTTCACGAATTCATCGACCTGGATGGTGATCGCCGTGATCCTGGCGACCGCTGTCTTCGTGTGGGGCATGCGCCAGCGGGCGCTGGTGCCGGGTCGCCTGCAGTCGGTCGCCGAGGTCGGTTACGAGTTCGTCGCCGGCATGGTGCGCGACAACGTCGGCGACGGCGGCAAGAAGTACTTCCCGTTCATCCTGACGCTCTTCATCTTCATCCTGTTCTGCAACGTGCTGGGCATGGTGCCCTACTCGTTCACGCCGACCAGCCACATCGTCGTCACCTTCGCGATGGCAGCCTTCGTGTTCGTCGGCGTGACCATCATCGGCTTCGCCAGGCACGGCATGCACTTCCTGTCGCTGTTCGTGCCGAAGGGCGTGCCGTTCGCGCTGCTGCTCCTGCTGGTGCCGATCGAGATCATCTCCTACTTCATCCGCCCGTTCAGCCTGTCGATCCGCCTGTTCGCCAACATGCTGGCCGGCCACACCATGCTGAAGGTGTTCGGTGGCTTCGTGGTGATGCTGGGCATCATCGGCGGCTGGGCGCCGCTCGCCTTCATCGTCGTGTTCACCGGCCTGGAACTGCTGATCGCGTTCCTGCAGGCCTATGTGTTCGCGATCCTGACCTGCCTTTACCTGAACGACGCAGTTCATCTCCATCACTGATCACTGATCCATCGACTGAAAGGAAATCGAAATGGACGCCTCTGCAGCCAAGCTCATCGGTGCCGGTCTGGCCACCATCGCCCTCGCCGGCGTCGGCGTCGGCATCGGCAATATCTTCGGCAGCTTCGTCTCGGGCGCGCTGCGCAACCCGGAAGCGGCTCCCCGCGTGTTCGGCAACGTGCTCCTGGGCTTCGCGCTCACGGAAGCCGTGGCGCTGTTCGCGCTGGTCATCGCCTTCATGATTCTGTTCGTGTTCTAAGCACGACAATGCAGAAGTCGATCTACGGTGCGCTCGCCGGCCTCGCCGTGTTGGTGGCGAGCGGCACGGCAATGGCGAAGGAAGGGTCGGGCGGCATGCCGCAGCTCGACTATCACAGCTTCGCACCGCAGCTCGTCTGGCTGGCGATTGCCTTCCTGGCGCTTTACCTCGTGATGTCGAGGCTCGCGGTCCCCGCGATCTCCGACACCATCGAGAGGCGCCAGGGCAAGATCCAGGGCGATCTCGACGCGGCGGAGATGGCCAACGAGGACACTCGTAGCCTGGTCGCCGCGTACGAGAAGCGGCTGGCCGATACCCGTGAGGAAGCGCGCAAGCTGATGCGCGAGCGCGGCGAGGCCGACAGCGCTGCGGCGGCTGCCCGCTTCAGCGCCCTGCATGACAAGCTCAATGCGCAGATCGCCGAAGCCGAGAAGCGCATCGCCGCCCAGCGCGACGATGTCATGGCGGGCCTGGAAAACATGGCCAAGGACATCGGCCAGGACGTCTACGCCAAGCTGGCCGGCCAGCCGGCCGATCAGGCGGCGCTCGCCTCCAAGATCGCGGCCGCGAAAGGAACCAGGTAATGATCGGCACTGCCTGGGCGGCTGACGCCGCCCACAGCGAGAGCATCTTCTCCGATCCGGCATTCTGGGTCGCGGTTGCCTTCGTCCTGTTCTTCGCCCTCGCCGGCAAGGCCCTGTGGGGCCGCATCTCGGCCATGCTCGACAAGCGCTCGGCCGACATCGCCAAGGCACTGGCCGATGCCGCGCGGCTGCGCGAGGAGGCCATGAAGGCCAAGGCGGACGCCGAGCGCACGCTCGGCCAGGCCCAGTCCGAAGGCGCCGAGATCCTGAAGCAGGCGCGCGAGGAAGCCGAGCGCATGCAGGCCCGCGCCGCCCAGAACCTCGAGACGGCCGTTGCCCTGCGCGAGCAGCAGGCGCTCGACCGCATTGCCCAGTCGGAAGCAGCCGCCAACAAGCACGTGCGCGACACCGCCGTCGACGTGGCGCTCTCGGCTACCCGCGCCCTGCTGCGCGACCAGGTCGGCTCGGGCCGCAGCGCGGCCCTGGTCGACGAGGCGATCGCCGAGCTGCCGCGCCGCCTGCACTGATTTCCCGCAAACAAAAATCGCGGGCTACCTGCAGCCCCCGTCGCAAGGCGGGGGCTTTTTCTTGTCCGTCATCCCGAGCGGAGCCGCTCGAAGGGCGGCGCAGCCGAGGGACCTTTTTTGTAGGTACATCGACAAAACAGGTCGCTCGGCTCCGGTCGGGATGACGGGAGGAGGTAAGATCGGACAAGACGCCGTAGCGTCCATCGACTAGCGTCGTCGTCCGGATAGGGGAGACTTTCAATGACTCGTGCGTTCCGCGGCATCGGCATCGCAGCGGCTGTTGTCGTATTCGGCCTCAGCCTGTCGGCGCTCGCCCAGACCGACAATTTCATGAGCGAATGCCAGCAGGGCTCCTCCGCGGCTGATCCCGTGAAGGCCTGCACCTGCATGTCGGGCAAGGTGACCGGTACCGTACGCGCCGACGCGATCGCCGCCATGCATGCCATGAACACGACGAAGACGCCCGATCCCAAGGCGCTGCCGGCCAACCAGCAGAAGGGCCTCGAGGCGGTGATGGCCGCCCACGGCCAGTGCCAGTAGCGCTCTCGGAGGCCGAGGTCGGCGCGCTCGGCCTCATCGCCGGGACGATGATCCCGGCCGACGCCGCGCTCGGCGTGCCGGGCGCGGACGATCCCGCCATCCTTGCCGACATCGTGCGGTCGCTGGGGCGCGACCTGCCGCTGGTCCGCGAGGCGCTGGCGGAGATCGCGGCGAAGGGCTTTGCTGACCTCGACCGCGACAGGCGCGAAGCCTTGATCAACGACGTCTACAAGAGCGGCGGCGCGCCGGTCATGGCGCTGGGGCGGGTCATCCTGGCCGCCTATTATCGCGACGACCGCGTGCTGGTGGCGCTGAAGCACGAGGCACGGCCCCCATTCCCCAAGGGCTACCCCCTGGAGCAGGGCGACTTTTCGCTACTCGAGTCCGTGCGCAAGCGTCCGCCGCTGTGGCGGGATGATCGCAAGGAGCTCGCCGAATGAGCGGCAACGAGAAGGTCGATGTCCTGATCATCGGCTCGGGCGCCTCCGGCGCGGCGGTGGCCTGGAGCCTCGCCGAGACCAGGATGCGCATCCTGTGCCTGGAACAGGGCGACTGGATGAAGTCGACGGACTTCCCGAGCAACGGCCGCGACTGGGAGGCGCGGCGCTACACCGACTTCGACATCAGGCCCAACTTCCGCGGCCGTGACACCGATTACCCCGTAAACGACGACAACTCGCCGATGAAGGTCGCGAACTTCAACGGTGTCGGCGGCGGCACCCTGATCTACACGGCGCACTGGCCGCGCATGCATCCTTCCGACTTCCGGGTGAAGTCGCTGGACGGCGTGGCCGACGACTGGCCGATCGACTATTGGACGCTGGAGCGCTTTTACCAGGAGAACGACCGCATGATGGGCGTGTCGGGCCTCGAAGGCGATCCTGGCGTGCCGCCGCGCCATCCGCCGATGCCGCCGATCCCGCTCGGCCGGACCGGCACGCACTACGGCCGGGCAATGAACAAGCTCGGCTGGCATTGGTGGCCGTCGGACACGACCATTGCCACGCAGCCCTACGGAGGCCGCGCCCAGTGCATCAACCTCGGCCACTGCACGCCGGGTTGCGCGCAGGGTGCCAAGGCCAGCACCGACATCACCTACTGGCCGCTCGCCATCCGCGCCGGCGTCGAGCTGCGCACGCGCTGCCGGGTACGAGAGATCACCACCGACGAGCGCGGCATGGCGTCCGGTGCGATCTACTACAACGCCGAGGGCAAGGAGCAGTTTCAGCCGGCCGAGGTCGTGATCGTGGCCTGCAACGGTGTCGGCACGCCGCGGCTGCTGCTCAATTCGGCCTCAAGCAGGTTCCCCCACGGGCTCGCCAACTCCTCGGGCCTGGTCGGCAGGAATCTGATGCTGCACCCGTGGCCAATGATCTCCGGCTATGTCGCGGAGACGCTCGACGGCGGGCGCGCGCCCATCACCAATTTGTGGAGCAAGCAGTTTTACGAGACCGACCGCTCGCGTGGCTTCGTGCGGGGCTACACGCTGCAGTTCAACCGCGGCACCGGCCCTGCCACCCAGGCGATTGGCGCGATGGCGGCGGGCCAGCTGCCGTGGGGACGCGAGCATCACCGCGTCTATCGCGAGATGCTCGACCATCGCGTCGGAATCGGCGTCGCCTGCGACGACCTGCCGGAGGAGCATAACCGGGTGACGCTGGACCCCGAATTGAAGGACAGCAACGGCATCCCCGCGCCCAAGGTCGACTACACGATCAGCGAGAACACCCGACGCATGATGGAGCACGGCATCGCGCGCGCTGAGGAGATTCTGACCGCCGCCGGCGCAGAGCGGATCTTCTGCTCGCGCACGGTGCTCAATTATCCCGGCCATCTCCTGGGCACGGCGCGCATGGGCACCGATCCCGAGCGTTCGGTGGTGAACGACTGGGGCCGCAGCCACGACGTCAAGAACCTGTTCATCGTCGACGGCAGCGTGTTTGTGACGGGCGGCGGCGTGAACCCGACCTCGACCATCCAGGCGGTGGCGCTCTACATCGCCGACCAGATGAAGCAGCGGCTGGCGAACTTGTTCGACTAGGCCCGGACGCGAGGATCTGTCGCGTGGATCGTTTCGTCGTCATCTCGGGATGCTCGAGCGGTGGCAAATCAACGCTGCTCGCCGCGCTCGGCCGACGCGGCTACGCTGTCGTGGACGAGCCTGGACGACGGATCGTGAAGGAAGAGTTGGCGGGCGATGGCTTGGCGCTGCCTTGGGTGGACGGGCCAGCCTTCTTGCGTCGCGCCATCGCGATAGCCCTTGCGGACCGGGCATCGGCAATGACCTCGGACGGCTGGGTCTTCTTCGATAGAGGCTTGATCGATGCCGCAGTTGGCCTTCAACACCTGACAGGCGAGCCGTTGATCGAGAAGCTCGGTCGATCTCACCGTTACCATCGGCGCGTATTCCTGGCGCCGCCCTGGCCCGAGATCTACGTGCAGGACGCGGAGCGCCGTCACGGTCTCGCCGCAGCGATCAGCGAGTATTCGCGCCTTCTCGAGGTCTATCCGTCGCTGGGCTACGAAGTCTCGATCCTGCCGAAGACCGGCGTGGAGCAACGCGTCGACTTTGTCCTGAGCATGCTTGTCGGGTAGCCGTCAGCTCGCGTGCTTGTACACAGTGGGGATCCGCGCGAGGTCCTGCAGCAGGTCGGGCGGCATGTCCGAGGGCTTCGCCGAGTTGGCGCTGGCACCGATCGAATCGACCAGGCCGCCAAAGCGCTCGGTGATCGCCTTGGCGATCTGGTCGTGGCGGCCGACCGCGGCGAACAGGTGCACGACGTCGTCCGACACTTCTTGCGCCATCTGGTCCCATTGGCCGGCGCGGGTCATGGCGTTGAGCTTGCGGCCGAGTTCGCCCAGCCCGTGCACCTCGAACACTGGCCAGTAGGCCGGCGTCGAGCCGTAGAAGGCCACGCGATAGCGCACCCAGTCGAACAGCTTGGCGACGGCCTCGTCGTCCTTGCCGGTGACGACGAAGCCGCCGCCCGAGATCTCGAAACTCTCGCGGCTGCGGCCGCGGGCGGACAATCCGGCATTGATGATCGGCATGATGTTCTGCTCCAGGTACTTCCGGGTGCAGAACGAGTGGAGCTTCACGTCGTCGGATTCCTCCGCCGCGACCTTCAACATGACCGGGCCGACGGCGGCGACGCCGAGGCGCGGCAGCGGACCGTCATAGGGTTCCGGCACGAAGTTCGGCGTCATCAAGGTGAAGCGATAGTGCTTGCCCTCGTAGTCGAGCTTGCTGCCGTCCTTCCAGCACTTCCAGATCGCCCGTACGGCCTGCACGTACTCGCGGATGCGCGGCGCCGGCGGCGACCACGGCACCGAGAAGCGCCGCTCGTTGTGCGCCCTCACCTGGCTGCCGATGCCGATGGTCACGCGGTGGGCGCCGAAGCTCGACGCCAGGTCCCAACCGACATTGGCGACCGCCATCGGCGAGCGCGCGAAGGCGATGGCCACTCCGGTATGCAGCTCGATCTTCTTCGTCGCGGCGCCGGCGACGGCCAGCGACAGGAACGGCTCGTGCCGGTTTTCCTGGGTGCTGACGCCGGTATAGCCCGTGGCCTCGATCGCCTGGGCCGCCCGGCCGACCGTGGCCAGGTTCTCCTGTGGCAGGGTGGTGAAGATACGCATATGCCCTCCCCGATGCGGGGAGGGCGCTGTTGCCTACTCCGCCGCCTGCTTCATCGGATCGCCTTCCGGCGGATTGTTCGACGGCCGCCAGCGTAGCACGGGCTTGCGCGCGGCAAGCGTCTCGTCGAGGCGCCGCCGCGGGGCGAAACGCGGGGCGGCCTTGAAGTCCTCGGCCGCGGTTCCGCTCTTCGCGCGCTCGGCGAGCGAGCGCAGCGCGCCGATGAACAGGTCGAGATCCTCCTTGGCCTGGCTCTCGGTCGGTTCGATCAGCAGCGCGCCATGCACCACCAGCGGGAAGTACATGGTCATGGGGTGATAGCCCTCGTCGATCATCGCCTTGGCGAAGTCGAGCGTGCTCACGCCCGTATCCTTGAGGAAGCTGTCGTCGAACAGCGCCTCGTGCATGCACGGGCCCTCGAAGGCCGGCGTCATGACGTCCTTCAACGACGCCATCACGTAGTTGGCCGACAGCACGGCATCCTCGGCCGCCTGCTTCAAGCCGTCGGCGCCGTGGCTCATGATGTAGCTCAGCGCCCGGGTGAACATGCCCATCTGGCCGTGGAACGCCTTCAGCCGTCCCAGCGGCTTGCCATCGACGGCGGCGCCGTCTTCGGCAACGCGCCAGGTGTCGCCGTCCTTCACGATCCAGGGATACGGCGCATAGGGCGCCAGCGCCGCCGACAGCACCACCGGACCCGCGCCCGGCCCGCCACCGCCATGCGGCGTCGAGAAGGTCTTGTGCAGGTTGATGTGCATGCAATCGACGCCGAGATCGCCCGGCCGCACGCGGCCGACGATGGCGTTGAAGTTGGCGCCATCGCAGTAGAAGAACGCGCCCGCCTCGTGCACCGCGCGCGAGATCTCGACGATCTCGTTCTCGAACAGGCCGCAGGTGTTGGGGTTGGTCAGCATGATCGCCGCCACATCGGGACCTAGTGCCGCCTTGAGCGCAGCGAGGTCGACACGGCCGTGATCGTTGGCCGGGATCGGCTTGACGGTGAAGCCGAGCGCCGCCGCCGTCGCGGGGTTGGTGCCGTGCGCCGATTCCGGCGCCAGCACGACCTTGCGCTTGGCCCGCTCGCCGCGCGCCTCGAGGGCAGCGGCGATCGCCATCATGCCGCACATCTCGCCATGGGCGCCGGCGGCCGGCGACATCGCCACGGCCGGCATGCCGGTCAGCGTCTTCAGCCAGTGTGCCAGGCGATCGATCAGCTCGAGCGCCCCCTGCACGGTCGAGACCGGCTGCAGGGGATGCAGGTCGCCGATGCCCGGAAGACGCGCCACCTTCTCGTTGATCCTGGGATTGTGCTTCATGGTGCACGAGCCCAGCGGGTAGACGCCCATGTCGATGGCATAGTTCTTCTGGCTGAGGCGCGTGTAGTGCTGCACCACCTGCGGCTCGGAGAGGCCGGGCAGGCCGATCTCGCCTGCGCGCTTCAGGCCGTTCAAGCGGTCCCTGACCTTGGGCGGCTCCGGCAAGTCGACGCCGCAGCGGCCGGGCTGGCCCATTTCGAAGATCAGCGGCTCCTCGATCTGCAGCGCGCGATTGCCGGTGAAAGTGGACGTGGGCGCGCCCGTCTCATTGGCGGCTCCGCCCCCAATGCGACCTTGCGAGCGGTCGAGCGACTGGACCATCACAGCACCTCCTTCAGGCCGGCGATCAATGGCGCCATGCCTGCTTCGGTCGCGGTCTCGGTGGCGGCCAGCAGCAGCAGGTTCGCGAGGGAAGGATCGTCGGGGATCAGGCGGGATACCGGGACGCCGGCCAGGATGCGACGGTCGGCCAGCGCCTCGACGACCGGCGCCGCCGGCTTGGGCAGGCGCACGGTGAACTCGTTGAAGAAGCTGTCGTTCAGCAGCTTTACGCCCGGCACGGCGCTGACCCGGTCGGCAAGCTCGCTCGCCTTGGCATGGTTGAGCTCGGACAGGCGGCGGAAGCCCGCCTCGCCCAGGAGCGTGAGATGCACCGTGAAGGCGAGCGCGCAGAGGCCCGCATTGGTGCAGATGTTGGAGGTCGCCTTCTCGCGGCGGATATGCTGCTCGCGCGTGCTCAAGGTCAGCACGAAGCCGCGCTTGCCGTCGGCATCGACGGTCTCGCCGACCAGACGGCCCGGCATCTGGCGCACGTACTTGTCGCGGGTGGCGAACAGGCCGACGTAAGGACCGCCGAATCCCAGCCCGTTGCCGATCGACTGGCCCTCGCACACAACGATGTCGGAGCCCATCTCGCCCGGCGGCTTGATGAGGCCCAGCGACACGACCTCGGTCACGACCACGATCAGCAGCGCGCCGGCGGCATGGCAGGCGGCGGCGAGCTTGGTGAAGTCGCGCACATGGCCGAAGAAGCTCGGGTTCTGCACGACCACGCAGGAGGTCTCCTTGTCGACCTGGGCGATCAGGTCTTCCAGGCCCTCGGGATCGGCCTTGCCGGCGACGGCGCTATAGCCCTGCCAGTGCGCGGTGGTCTCGATGATGGTGCGATAGTGCGGATGCAGCCCGCCCGAGATCAGCGCCTTGGTGCGGCGCGTGATGCGGTTGGCCATCAGCACGGCTTCCGACGCCGCGGTCGAGCCGTCGTACATCGAGGCGTTGGCCACCTCCATGCCGGTCAGCAGGCTCACCTGGGTCTGGAACTCGAACAGGTACTGCAGCGTGCCCTGGGTGATCTCGGGCTGGTAGGGCGTGTAGGAGGTCAGGAACTCGCCGCGCTGGATCATGTAGTCGACGGTCGAGGGCACGTGATGACGGTAGGCGCCGGCGCCGATGAAGAACGGCGCGGTGGACGGCGAGACGTTCTTTGCCGCGTAGTTCAGGAAGGCGCGCTCGACTTCAAGTTCGCCGAGATGATCGGGCAAACCGGCGACCTTGCCGGGCAACCGCGCCGATGCCGGCACGTCCTTGAACAGGTCGTCGACCGACCTGGCGCCGACCGCTGCTAGCATGTCGCTGCGGTCGCTTGGCGTGAGGGGGAGATAGCGCATGGTCAGCCCAGGCTTTTCACGAAGTCGGTGTAGGCAGCCTCGTCCATCAGGGCGGCAAGCTCGCCCTTGTCCGAGAGCTTGATCTTGAAGAACCAGCCCTTGCCCATGGGCTCGGCGTTGACGTCACCCGGCGAATCGGCGAGCGCGGCATTGGCCTCGACCACTTCGCCGGTCACCGGCGCGTAGATGTCGGAAGCCGCCTTCACCGATTCGACCACGGCGCAGGCTTCACCCTTGGCAACCTTGCGGCCGGCCTGCGGCACGTCGACGAACACCACGTCGCCCAGCTGCTCCTGTGCGTACTGGGTGATGCCGATGGTGCCGACATCGCCTTCGACGCGGATCCACTCGTGCTCTTCGGTGTACTTGGTGTCGGCCATCTAAAAGCTCCTATCCGCGGTAGTAGGCGTGTTTGACGAAAGGCATGGGCACGATCTCGGCCGGCACGGGCTTGCCGCGCACCATAAGATCGACCTTGGTGCCGTTGGCTGACTGGTTGCGCTCGACATAGCCCATGGCGACGGCGCGCCCGAGCGTCGGTGCGAAGCCGCCCGACGTGACCTTGCCGACGGTCTTGCCTCCGATGGCGATCTCCGCGCCTTCGCGGGCGATCGCCTTGCCCTCGGGCAGCAGGCCGACGCGCTTGCGCGGCGCACCCTCGGCGATCTGCTTCTGGATGACGGCAGCTCCCGGGAAGCCGCCCTGCGTGCGGCGTTCCTTGCCGATGCTCCACAACAGGCCCGCTTCGATCGGCGTCGTCGTGGTGTCGATGTCGTGGCCATAGAGGCAAAGCCCCGCTTCCAGGCGCAGCGAATCGCGCGCGCCCAGGCCGATCGGCTTGACCTCGGGCGAGGCCAGAAGCTTGCGGGCGATGACCTCGGTGGCGTCGTTGGGCGTGGAGATCTCGAAGCCGTCACCGCCGGTGTAGCCCGAGCGCGTGATGTAGCAGCGCGCGCCGTCGATGACGAAGAAGGCGCCGGTCATGAACTTCATCGTCGCGACCTGCGGCACGATCCGCGTCAGCACCTGCGACGCCTGCGGTCCCTGCAACGCCAGAAGCCCGCGGGAAAACATCGGCTCGATCTCGCAGGTCGCGGCGAGATGCTTCTGCACGTGCGCGAGATCGGCGTCCTTGCACGCGGCGTTGAACACCATCAGCAGGTGATCGCCCGTGCTCGTGATCATCAGGTCGTCGAGGATGCCGCCGCTGTCGTTGGTGAGCTGCGTGTAGCGCTGCTGGCCTGGCGCCAGGCCCGCGATGTCGCCGGGCACCAGCGTTTCGATCGCCTTGGCCGCGTTCTGGCCGGGCCTGGCGGTCAGGCGCACCTGGCCCATGTGCGAGACGTCGAACAGGCCGGCGGCCGTCCGCGTCTGGGCGTGCTCGGCTAAAATGCCGGTCGGGTACTGGACCGGCATTTCGTAGCCGGCGAACGGCACCAGGCGAGCGCCGAGCTCGCGATGAAGATCGTAAAGCGGTGTGCGTTTGAGAGAATCGGCCAAGCAGGTCTCCAGAGTCGCATCAACCGACGCAAAGATTGCGCCGCCTTGCGACCCCCTCTGTCCGGAGACCTGAAAGATTCGCCGGAGCGATCCGGCTTACTTCGTCGGTGGGCCTGCCCTCTTGCGAGAGCCTGCCACTTTCCAGAGACCCATCCTCCTGCGGTCCGTTTGCCTGAGAGTTTCCGGGGTCGGTTGCTCCTTCGGCGCCGTCTTCGAGAGACGGTCTCTCCCACAGGTTTCGTCTGGGTGCGAAGACCTTAGGTGGCCTCCCCAGCGCCGTCCACCGGGAAAACCCGTGACAAATCCGGAACTTAGAAAGGACTTGAAATTAAGTGATTACTCACTTATAAATTGAGCGTGCGCTCATTTCCAAGGAGGGTCGCATGTTCATCCGCAAAGCTCTTGCCGTCTTCCCCGAGCTGTGGAGCGAGGCCACCGAGCCGCTCGACCAGGGCTGCATCGTCGACTGGCGCTGGTTCGGAGAGTAACCGATGTTCGTTCGCAAGCTTTTCACCCTCTTCCGCGCCTACGAGACCGACGCCACGCAGTCGATCATCGACGGTCATGCGCTGAAGATCCTCGAGCAGGAACTGCGCGACGCCGCGGCGGGCGTCGCGCAGGCGACGCGCGATCTCACCGGCCTGATGGCCCGCGAGATGGCCGACCGTCGCAGTCACGATGCGGCCGGCGAGCGTGTCGCCGAGTACGAGGCGTATGCCCTCAAGGCGCTGGACAACGGCGACGATGGCCTGGCCCGCCAGTGCGCGGAGGTCGTGGCGGCGGCCGAGGCCGAGCGCGAGCGCTACGGCCAGAACCTGGAGGCGACGCGGCGCCACATCGCCGGTCTGCGCACCGGCATCGCCAAGGCCGATGCACGGATCGCCGAGATCCGCCGCGAATGGCTGGCCGCCCGGTCGCGGATGGCGCTGCAGCGCGCCACCGGAGCGCTCGCCCAAAGTGCCGCCAGCCTGCCCGGCGCGCTCGCCGACGCCGAGGAGACGCTGGCGCGCATCAAGGAACTGCAGGGCGACGCCGCCGACCGGGAGGCTGCGGCCGAGCTCCTGGCGGCGGAGAAGGACGGCACCGCCTTGCGCGACAAGCTCAGCCAAGCCGGCATCGCCAAACCCGCACCGCATACCGCGGACGCCGTCCTCGCGCGCCTGAAGGCACGGGCGTCCGGCGACCCGCCATCGACACCGCGCTGAACACGAAAGGAGACGACCATGCATTCCGATTCGCCCGGCTGGGCGCTCTATTCCTACACGTCGTTCGTCGTCGCGGTGGCGATGATGGCCGTGGGCATCGTCATGATTTCCGGCGAGGCCTGGATCCATGCCTACTTCGTGATGTCGACCTTCTTCCTGATGGGGTCGTGCTTCACCCTGGCCAAGCTCCTGCGCGATCGACACGAGGCGCAGCGCCTGCACCAGCGGATCGAGGAGGCGAAAACCGAGCAGCTCCTGCAGACCTATAATCTCAAGTCGCCGATTGCGGGTTGAGATCATCGCCGGCCCTTCCAACAGTGAGCAATCACTCATACACTGTGGGAATGGGAAAGGCCGAAGAGACAAAATCGAGATTGGAGCGCGCCGCGCTGACGCTGTTCGTGGCGCGCGGCGTCGCCGAGACCACAACCAAGGAGATCGCCATGGCGGCCTCGGTCGCCGAGGGCACGATCTACCGTTACTTCCCGAGCAAGGAGCAGCTGGCGCTCGATCTCTTCCTGCGCCACCACCAGGGCCTCGCCGAAGCCCTTGCCGAGGCGCAGCGACCGGCCAAGGGATTGCGCACCAAAATCGAGGCGATCGTGCGTTGCTATTGCGAATGGGCCGACCGCGACTGGACGCTGTTCGCCTATCACCTGCTGAACCAGCATTCCTTCCTGATCCAGGTGCCCGACGACATGGCCAATCCGGTGACCGTCGTGCGCGACGTGATCAGCCAGGCGATGAAGGCGGGCGAGATCCCCAAGCGCAACATCGACCTCGCCGCAGCGTCCGCCATCGGCGTGGTCATGCAAGCGGCGACCTACAAGGTCTACGGCCGCTTCACCGGCGACCTGACCGACCATGTGCGCTTCTTCGCCGATGCGGCGTGGGCGGTGCTGTCGGTGAAGGAGAAGTGAAACCAGGGATGACTTCGCCGGCTAGCTATCGGGAACGCAAGAAGCTCGTCGACGTCGTTCGACGAATGCTGGACGGCGAACTGTCGTTTCTCGAGGGCGCGTTGATAGTGCCTCGTGCAGACGCATTGGAGATCGACGACTTGGACAAGGACCTTATTCCGTTCATGGGAATAAACAGCGAGAGTGACCGGTTCCCATTGGGTGCGGTGAGGCAGCATTGGAATCCTGATGGGCTCGCGAAATTGCAACCGGAGATCGATGGCCTCGAGAAGTGGGCCAGGAAGCTCGCGAGCGATCATTGTCGGCGACTTATCGAGCGATTTGGGCCGGTCGCCATCCGTCGCGAGATCGGTCAGATCGCCTGCGGCATGTTGTGCGGTGAGGTCACCTTCATAGAGGGGGCTCACCGAATCGCCCTGCTGCACGACTATTCCGATTTGCCGGCGTTCGACGCGGACGTCGGTCCGGTCCTGGACGTGCATATGGCATATCCATCGCTGCCGCCCACAGATGGCCGCGAGCATTGGCCTCTCGATATGTTGCAGGCGAAGTATCCCGAAATCCCGCGCGCCGAAGCGACGGCGAAACAGATGCTCACTCGCCATTGCCAAAGTTTGATGGAACGCTTTCTCGAAGAGAACCCTCAGGCGCCGACGTAGACGAAGGCCTCCATTCCCGACTTCAGCCGTACCGAGATGCGCTTGTAATCCGACACCTCGTAGGTGTCGGCGGCGGCAAGCTCGGCCGGCGTGATGCGGAAGACGACGCCGGGAACCTCGTCGGCCGGATTGCCCGACGGCTTCGCCATGGTGTGGAACTTCTTGCCGCTGGTGGCGATCACCTGCGGATCGGTGATCTCGAAGGGCACGATCGCATAGCCCGGCAGCGCGTCGGCGCGGCCTTCGAGCAGCCGGCCGAAGGTGGCGAGCTGCACGCCCTCCTGCTGGAGAGTGCCGTAGGAAAAGAGCCAGACGTCGTCGTTCATCCTTCCCAACCAACTTATACCGAGTGTCGTAGCAGCCAGTCGGTCACCGCAGCAACTCGCAACCGGCCGATGCGCGACCATTCACACCCGGCGTCCCGCGATCACTCTGGCATGTACGCTTGGCGAGCGACTCGCATGAAGGCAAGCTACGACCACGACCTCACTGTCCAGAATCTGGAAATATAGCTGATAGCGAAACGGCCGAAGGTTCACTCGGCGTATATCGCCCGACCGCGACGCGCGAACTACGCGATAGATGGCAGGGTTTCGCTCAAGATGACCTTCAGCTCGCTGGATCGTCCGCAGCAGATCGGCCGCAGCGCTTGGCATTCGCGGAAGGAGCCAGTCAATCGCCTCGCTTACGTCGTCAGCAGCCTCAGCCGTGTAGACGACTGCGAAGGTCATAACTTTATGTTGTTGCGAGCAGCTATCTCCTCAAACGTGAACTTTCGCTGATGCGGATCGCGTGCCAACGCTTCGGCACGCTGATCAAGCAGGTTGCCGACATCGTCCGAAATGGGCAGTGCATCGAGCTCGCTTTCGATGCTGTCCCACAAATCGTCAATAAGAGCTCGACGCTCCTCGACGCTGAGCTTCGAAAGCTCCTTCATAAGCGTGGCGTTCATAATGGCAGGCTAACGCCGATCAGCGGAATTTCAAGGTCCCGGATTGGGCCGGTCAGCTCGTTTCCTTCGCCAACGCTGTGAAAGCCTTGGCAAAAGCCTCGCGCGAGCCTGCCAGTCCCGTCTCGTTGAAGATGTCGGCGGTCAGCGACGCCACCGAGGCCTCGTCGACGCGCACGCCGTTGTCCTGCAGGAAGCGGCGGGCAGCCGTCACCGCCTCGTCCATGGCGCCGCCCTGCTTGTAGAGGCGGTAGTAGTCGGGATGGCCGCCGCGGCCCAGAGCCTCGGCCAGCACGTCGGTGAAGTTCACGACCTTGAGCTGCGGGTAGATCGCCTCGGCGCCGGCGAGCGCGCGATGGCAGGAGTGGTACATGGTGACGATGGTGTCGACGCCGGCCGCGACCGCGCCTTCGGCGAGGCCGCGATGGATCGCCTGCTCGCGCTCCTTGAACTTGGCCGCCTGACCACCGCAGGCATAGGAGAAACCCGAATCCTGCGGCAGCTCGAGCAGCTCGAGGTTGGGTACGGCGGAAAGCAACTCGCGGATCGAGGCCACAGTGGCGCCGATGCCGAGATGCTCGTGGATCACGACGCGGCGCTTGGGCTGGTCGGCGACGAAGCGCGCGCTCAGCGCATCGAGGTTGGTGGCCAGGAATTCGCTGACGTGGCCCAGGTCGAAGGACGGCTCCTCGACGTCCTTCTCGAGCTCGTCGAAGTTCTTGGTGCAGGTCGGGCACCAGGTCAGCACGCGGCCGGCGCCGGACTGGCCGAAGCGCTTGAAGGTGCGATGGCCCATGCGCTCGTAGGTCGGCAGATCGGCTTCCTGGAACTGATAGACGCCGCAGCAATGGGCGGTGCCGCCGACGACGTCGAAGTCGAGCTCCAGCGCATCGAGGATGTCCATGACGTTCAGCACGATGTGCGGCGTGCGCAGCACGTTGCAGCCCGTATAGAACAGCACGTCGGCGGTGCGCCGCTCGGCCGGCGCCAGGATCTTCTTCAGGGTCTCCGACGGCAATTGCATGCTGGCCAGCAGCCGCACCGCCTGCGCCATGTGGCGGAAGCGGCTGGCGGCGGCGGACGCGCCGACCTCGCGCGGTCGCGTCGCCTCGACCGCCTTCATCTTCGCGATGGTCACCCACTGGCGGACGTTGATGTCTTCCGGACAGGCCTCAGTGCAGCGCGCGCTGCCGTCGCAGGCGCCGAGCCACTTCTGCAGCGCCTCCGCCGGCGCCTCGCCGCGCGTCAGCGCGAGAAGCTCGCCGACGCGTTCCTTTGCGCCGCCGGCATCCATGCCGATCTCGCGCGCGGTCGGGCAGGCTTCGAAGCACTTGCCGCAGGTCGTGCACCGGTCAGCGGCATCGGCTGCCAGGGCTTCCAGACGTTCGGCATAAGCACTCAAGCAATCCTCCGTACGTCACACGTGGTGAGTGGCGCGCATGCAGCGCCAGCGATGGCGCACTGTCAAGCCTTCGGCAGTGGCCGAAACATGGATCAAATGCTGCCGGCTAGGATCGACGCCTCATCGACGGAGACTGCCATGACCGTGACCTGCGCCATCCGCTACGTCATCGACCCGTTCAAGCGCGAGGCCTTCGAAACCTATGCCAAGAACTGGCTCACCATCATCCCGGCCTGCGGTGGCGATCTTCTGGGCTATTTCATGCCGCACGAAGGCACCAACAACATCGCCCACGCGCTGATCTCGTTCGAGAGCCTCGCGGCTTACGAGGCCTATCGCGCTCGCCTGCGCGCCAATCCGGCCGGCCGCGCCAACTTCGAGTTCGCCGAGCGCGAACGCTTCATCCTGAGCGAGGAGCGAACCTGGCTCAGGCCTGTCACAAAGTAATCTCGCGCTCGGTCGCGCGATCAGGGCGAGCGGCCGCGGCGATTGTAGTTGAGCTCTTCCGGCGTGGGCTTCAGGCCGACGGCGATGCGGAAGCCGCCGTCGCGCGGCAGCGTCAGCGTCAGCTCCTCCTGCGAGGAAGCGCGCGGATTGGCCGCCGTCAGGCGGAAGTCAGCAGTGAACTCCTGGCTCTGGACGACATTGTTGTTCGAATCGAGCACGCGCACGAAATAGGGAACGCTGGTTCGCGCCGTGCCCGCCGCCGGGCCGGCGTTGGCCGAGATGCGAAGGATCAGCGTGACGTCGACCCGGTTGCGGCTCACCGAGCACTTGGTCCCCGACCCGACGATCGACGCCTCGTAGGCGATGTCGCGCGGATCGCGGCCCGGCCCGTCCTTGAAATGGGTCAGACGCTCGGCGTCCTGCACCGTGAACGGCGACGGGCAGGCATAGTTCACATCCGACGAGCCGCCACCGCAGGCGGCCAATGTCAGGGCCAGCAAAGCCGGCGCCAAAACGACGAATTTTCCGTGGGTCATGACGGGATCCGGGCCAGGGCCTTGGGGGTTCGGTCGCACACCGCGACAACCGGCTCGGTCATGTCTGCTTTCCCCGTTGCGGCGGCTTTGTTACGGTGCCGCCGCCTGATCCGTTGCTGCCAATCTGTTGCTGACGGACTCTAGGCAATGGCCAAGAAGCCCGCAAGCGAGCGGGCAAGAACGTTCAGCATGAGCCCGCCGAAGAAACCGCTAAAAATCCTGCTCGCCAGCCCCCGCGGTTTCTGCGCCGGCGTCGAGCGCGCCATCCAGATCGTCGAACGCGCCATCGCGCGCTATGGCCGGCCGGTCTATGTCCGGCACGAGATCGTGCACAATCGCCATGTCGTCGAGACTCTCGAGGCCAAGGGCGCGATCTTCGTCGACGAGCTCGACGAGGTGCCGAACGACCGGCCTGTCGTGTTCTCTGCGCATGGCGTGCCAAAAGCCGTGCCGACCGAGGCGGACCGTCGCAGCCTGATCTATGTCGACGCCACCTGCCCGCTGGTCTCCAAGGTCCATCGCGAGGCCGAGCGCCATCACGCCGCGGGCCGCACGGTGGTGCTGATCGGTCATGCCGGTCACCCCGAAGTCATCGGCACGATGGGCCAGCTGCCGGCCGGCGCCGTGCTGCTGGTCGAAGACGTGGCGCAGGCCGAGGCGCTGGACGCGCCCGACGCGGGCAATCTCGCCTATGCGACGCAGACCACGCTGTCGGTCGACGACACGGTCGGCATCGTCGCGGCGCTGCGCCGTCGCTTCCCGGCGATCCAGGGTCCCAAGATGGAGGACATCTGCTACGCCACCACCAACCGCCAGGCTGCGGTCAAGGCGATCGTGTCCGAGTGCGACGCCCTGGTGGTGATCGGCGCGCCCAACTCGTCGAATTCCATGCGGCTCGTCGAAGTGGCGTCCCACTACGGCTGCCGCAGGTCGCGGCTGGTGCAGCGCGCCGCCGACATGGACTGGGCCTGGCTGGCGGATGTGAGCCGGCTCGGCATCACGGCCGGCGCCTCGGCACCCGAGACGCTGGTCGATGAGCTGATCGCGGCATGCCGCGAGCGCTACGACGTCACGGTCGAGGAAGTGCGGACCACCGAGGAGAGCGTCGTGTTCAAGCTGCCGCGCACGCTGGTGGCTTGATGGCGGTCTACACCGAAGTCAGCGATGCCGAGCTGGAAGCCTTCCTCGCCGAGTACGACATCGGCAGCCCCGAATCGTTCAAGGGCATCGCCGAGGGCGTCGAGAACTCCAACTACCTGCTGACCACCGACAAGGGGCCCTACTTCGTCACGCTCTACGAAAAGCGCGTGGACCCTGCGGACCTGCCGTTCTTCCTCGGCCTGATGGACCATCTCGCCGCCCGCGGCATCAATTGCCCGCAGCCGATCCATGGCCGCGACGGCAAGGCGCTGCGCACGCTGGCGGGACGGCCGGCCGCCATCACGACCTTCCTGCAGGGGCTGTGGCCGCGCCGCATGACGCTCGGCCATTGCGGGCAGGTCGGCGAGGCGCTGGCCGCCCTGCATCTGGCCGGACGCGACTTCGAGATGAAGCGGCCCAACGCGCTGTCGGTCGCGGGCTGGCGGCCGCTCTACGAAGGCTCGCGCCATGACATCGACGCGCCGCTCGCGGCCGAGCTCGGGGCCGAAATCGACTTCTTCGAAGCCAACTGGCCGAGCGGGCTGCCGTCGGGCGTCATCCATGCCGACCTGTTCAACGACAATGTGCTCTTCCTGCATGACAGGCTGTCGGGACTGATCGACTTCTACTTCGCCTGCAACGACGCCTTCGCCTACGACGTGTCGATCTGCCTCAACGCCTGGTGCTTCGAGCCCGACAAGTCGTTCAACGCCACCAAGGGCCGCGCCCTGCTGCAGGGCTATGAAGCCGTGCGGCCGCTCAGCGACGACGAGCGCAAGGTGCTGCCGCTGCTGGCGCGCGGCTCGGCGCTACGCTTCCTGCTGACGCGGCTCTACGACTGGGTGCACACGCCGCCCGATGCCCTGGTCAAGCGCAAGGATCCGCAGGAATACCTCGCCAAGCTCAGGTTCCATCGCGGCATCGCGTCGATTGCGGATTACGGCCTATGAAGAGCGGATCGTGAGCGAACCTGAAGTAGAGATGTTCACGGACGGCGCGTGCAGCGGTAATCCGGGACCGGGCGGCTGGGGCGCCATCCTGCGGCTGGGGGAACGCGAGCGCGAACTGTCGGGCGGCGATCCGGCGACGACCAACAACCGCATGGAGCTGATGGCCGCCATCATGGCGCTGGAGGCACTGAAGCGGCCGTGCAACGTGCGGCTTTGGACCGACAGCGTCTACGTCAAGGACGGCGTCACCAAGTGGATCCACGGCTGGAAGCGGAACGGCTGGCGCACCTCCGACAAGAAGCCGGTAAAGAACGTCGAGCTATGGCAGCGCCTCGACGCCGCGCGAGCGCCGCATCAGGTCGAATGGCGCTGGGTGAGGGGCCACAGCGGCCACCCGGAGAACGAGCGCGCCGATGAACTGGCGCGCAATGAGATCCTCAAGATCCGAACTTCTTGAGGGAGCGCGGGCTTCCGGCCCGCGCTCCCGTCAACTCCGCTTCGGCTGGGCCGGCACGGGCTTCTTCTCAGCCGGCTTCTCGTAGACCAGGTCGAAACCCTCGCGCATGCCGTCGCAGGGATTGTCGCCCTCGGCCAGGCGCCAGACCTGCGACTTGCCCGAGCGCTTGAAGTTCAGCAGGCCCGCCACCTTGCAGGCCGTGCCCTTCTCGACCTTGGCGACGCGGAAAGCGACCTCGCCCCTGATCTGCACCATGCCGGGCGCGATCTTCTCGACCACGCCGTCGATCGACGCCCAGTCGCCCTCGCTGCCGGGCGCCACGCTGTCGATGCGGCCCTTCACGATCCAGACATTGCCCTGCTTGGTGACGCTGACGTCACCCGGCTTGGCGCCCTTGATCTTGGCGTAGCGGCCCCAGGAGATCTTGCGCGCATCGGCGAAGAGCTGCGCCTCCGCGTCGGAAGCGATCTCGGTACGGTCGATCTTCGGCACGCCCGCCGGCAGCGGCGAGGTGAGCCCGGTGGTGGGCGCCCCCTGCTGCACGGTCGGCGCCCTCTCCGGCGGCGGCGCGGGATAATAAGGAGTCGACGGTTGCTGCTGCTGTTGGGCAGCGGCACCACCTGCCAGGAGGGTGAGAAGCAGGACCAGGATTCGATTCATTATCTATCGGCTCTTACATCAGGGGTCACAGGGACGCTACTTCTTCGCCCCACTCTTCGGTGGAACAGCAGGCGTCGAGGGTGAAACCGGCGCGGCAGCCGGCGGCTGCTCGCCGCGCAGTCCCGCTTCGGCGCCGTGCGCGGCGCTCGAGCCGGGTGGCACCAGGCGCAGGACGGCGCTGAAGTCGAGGTTGGCCGAGGCGCGATCGCCGCGCGCCAGGCTGGCGAAACCGCGCTCGAGCAGGGCCTCGGAATGATCGGGCGCCACCTTCAGCGCCC
Source organism: Reyranella sp. (assembly GCA_019750135.1). Classification (GTDB taxonomy): domain Bacteria; phylum Pseudomonadota; class Alphaproteobacteria; order Reyranellales; family Reyranellaceae; genus Reyranella. The sequence continues at coordinate 26,263 of JAIEOV010000005.1, forward strand.
GCGTGGCGTCCTCGTAGGCCTTCGCCGGATTGCCGGAATTGCGCCACGCGGCGGCCCGCAGCACCAGGATCTCGACGTCGTCGCGCCGCAGGCCGAGCGCGCGGTCGAAGTCGGATATGGCGCGCGGCCAGGCCTTCAGCGCGGCGAAGCTGAGCCCGCGATCGAGCCACAGGTCTGCATCCTTGGCATTGAGCTCGAGGGCCTTGCTCTGCGCCTCGGCCGCCTTCTCGGGCAGGCCCGCCTCCATGAAGGCCTGGCCGGCCTGCGCCCACAATTCGGCGCGCAGGCCCGGGCGCTCCTTGCCCATGTCGCGCGCGATCGCCTCGAACTGCGCCGCCGCCTGGGTGTAGCGGCCGGCGCCGAACATGGCGGTAGCCACGCAGTGACGGGCGGCGAGCCCGCCGCCCTGGGCGTGCCATTTCTCGGCGATCGGGAGCGCCTTCAGGGGCTCGGCCCGCGCCTGGTTCATGCATTCGTTGTACTTGCGCAGGTGATCCGGCGATTCGTCGAAAATGCTCAAGCCCTGCGCGACACAGGGTGCAGCCGCAAGCAGCGCGAGGCAGAAGGCCAGGCGGGAAAACAACATCCTTGAAAAGAACCGCGTCACGGCGATCCTGACAAGATGACAGGACGTCTTTTCATCTTCGGTTTGGGCTACTGCGGCCTTGAAATTGCCAAGCTTGCGCGGGCCGCCGGCTGGATCGTGGCCGGTACCTGCAGGACGCGCGAAAAGGCGGACGAGCTCAGGGGACGGGGGTTCGAGGCGCACCTGTTCGATGGCACCGCGGCCCTGCCCGCCGAGGCGATCGGCAGGGCGTCGCACGTCCTTTGCACCATCGCGCCGGGCACGACCGGCGATCCGGCGTTGAAGACGTCAGCGTGCCTCCTGCGCGACGCGCGCTGGCTGGGATACCTCTCGACCACCGGCGTGTACGGCGATCACGGCGGCGGCTGGGTCGACGAGGAAACGCCCGCGCGCCCCATGCAGCCGCGCAGCATCGAGCGGCTGGCGACCGAACGCGCCTGGCAGGTGATGGGGATGGAGCAGGGCTCGGCTGTCGACATCTTCCGCCTGCCCGGCATCTACGGTCCGGGGCGCAGCGCGATCGACCAGGTGAAGGCGGGCACGGCTCGACGCATCGACAAGCCGGGCCAGGTCTTCTCGCGCATCCATGTCGAGGATGTCGCCGGCACCGTGCTGCTGGCACTCATGCAGGGGCGCGCCGGCACGATCTACAACGTCGCCGACGACCTGCCGGCCGCGACCGGCGAGGTCGTGGCCTTCGCCTGCGAACTTCTGGGCAAGCCCGTGCCGCCGGCCCTGCCGTGGGACGAGGTGGCGCCGACCATGAGCGCCATGGCGCGCTCGTTCTATGCCGAGAATCGACGGGTGAAGAACGACAGAATCAAGAACGAGCTCGGCGTGGCGCTGCGCTTTCCGACGTACAAGGAAGGGCTGCGCGCGATTGCGTTGGCTACAGGAGTTCTTCGACCGTCGTGATCAGTCGCGCGATATCGGACGGTGTGCTGAGGCGATGGTCGCCGCCCTTGATCAACGTCGTGATCACCTCGGGCGCTTCCACGTGTTCCGCGATCTGCAGGGAATACTCCCACGGCACGTCAGGATCGCTCTGGCCGTGCAGCAGGCGCACCCGACAGGGCAACGCCAGCTTCTTGTCGAGCAGGAGGTGATTGCGTCCCTCCTCGATCAGCTTCCAGGTGAACACAGACGGTTCGGGCGAATACTGCGACGGCCGCTCCAGCCGTCCGTCGCGCTGCAGCCGTTCGCGATCCTCGGGCGACAGGCCCTTCAGCAGCATGCGCTCGGTGAAGTCGGGCGCCGCTGCGATCAGCACCAGGCCGGCCAGCCGCTCGGGCCGCGCCCGCGCGGCCAGCAATGACAGCCAGCCGCCCATGCTCGATCCGACCAGCACCAGCTTGCCCTCGGTGAGCTGGTCGAGCACGGCGAGTGAATCGTCGAGCCAGCGCCCGATCGTGCCGTCCTCGAAGCGACCCGACGACTGGCCGTGGCCGAGATAGTCGAAGCGCACGAAGGCGCGGCCGCTTCGTTGCGCCCATTCCTCGAGCGCCATCGCCTTGGTGCCGGTCATGTCGGAGCGGAAGCCGCCCAGGAACGCCACAGTCGGCGTGCGACCGGATGTCGTCGCATAGGCAACGGTGTTGCCGTCAGGACGCCGCAGTCTTTGCACTCTATCGTCGCTGCTCATCCCGTGTTACCTGCCACAACAATTAACCATCCGCCAAGCTGACGTGCCCATCCCGACTCTTCTGCAGATCGTTCCCACCCTCGCGGGCGGCGGCTTGGCGCGCGCCACGCTCGACGCTGCGCAGGCCGTGATCGCCGCCGGCGGCTCGGCCATCGTCGCCTCGCCGGGCGGCGCCATGGTGCCCGATCTGCTGCGCCTGCGCGCCACGCATCTGGAGCTGCCGGAGGGCGGTCACCCGCTGTGGGGTCGCCTGATGCTGCCCGGCAAGCTCGCCTCGAGCCTGCGTGAAGCGCGCGTCTCGCTGATCCAGGCGCGGTCGCCCAACACCGCCTGGGTGGCGCGGGCGCTGGCGCGCCGCCTCGGCATCAAGTGGATCGCCACGCTGCATACGCCCTTCCTCGCCGACGGCATCGCCGAGCGCTTCGTCGAGCGTCGGCAGGCGCGGGCCGACGCGGTGATCGCCGTGTCGGATCACGTGGCGCGCGATGCGCTGGAACGCTTCCCCACGCTCGACGGCCGCCTGGAGACGATTCCCCCCGGCATCAACTTCGACCGCTTCGATCCCACCATCGTGCGCGCCGACCGGGTCATCAAGCTCGCCTCCGAGCTGCGGGTGCCGGACGGCAGCCATCTGATCCTCTGCCCGGCGCGCTTCGACGAGGATCGCGGCCAGAAGATCCTGATCGAGGCGGTGAAGCGCCTGGGACGCGACGACGTCTTCTGCCTGCTGCTGGGCTCGGTCGGCGCACCGACGCCGTTCGAGCGCGAGCTGGAGCGCGGCATCGTCGCGGCCGATCTCGCCGGCCGCATGCAGATCGGCCCCTATGTCGACGACATGCCGGCGGCCTACATGCTGGCCGACGTCGTGGTCGCGACCGGCGGCGCCCGCCAGGGCTTCAGCCGCACCCTGATCGAGGCCCAGGCGATGGGCCGTCCCGTGGTGGCCGAGGACGGCGGCGGCGCCGTTGAATCGGTGCTGCCGGGGGTCACCGGCTGGCTGGCGCCGGGCGGCGACCCGGCGGCGCTGGCCGAGGCGCTGCAGAGCGCGCTGTCGCTCAGCACCGAACGGCGGGTCGAGGTCGCCCGCGCCGCCCAGGAGCAGGTGCGCAGCCGCTACAGCCTTGCGCACGCCAACCGCCAATTGCTCCAGCTTTACGAACGCCTGGGCTGATACACCGCTGCCGCAGTGCAACCACACGGTGCGGCCGGGCATTGACTCGCGGCTTGCCCGCAATTATCTCCAAGCCCATGGAACGCCGGTTTTTCACCGCTCCAGCTTTCACGACCACCGTTCGAACTTGATTCGGCCGGGCGCGCGCACTCGTGCCGCTTCCCGGCCACGCGCCGCCGACACCTCGTGTCGGCGCGTGAGCTGTGTTCGGAATCTTCTTATTCGGTGGTTGCCATGATCAATATTTCCTTACCGGACGGTTCGGTCCGATCCTTCGACAAACCGGTGAGCGGCGCCGACATCGCCGCCTCGATCGGCCCCGGCCTCGCCAAGGCGGCGCTGGCCCTGCGCGTCGACGGCAAAATGAAGGACCTCAGCCATGTCGTCGACCACGACGCCAAGATCGGCATCGTGACGTCACGCGACCCTGACGCGCTCGAGCTGCTGCGCCACGACGCGGCGCACGTGCTCGCCCAGGCGGTCCAGGAGCTCTATCCCGGCACGCAGATCACGTTCGGCCCGGCGACGGACGACGGCTTCTATTACGACTTCGTGCGCGAGCAGCCGTTCTCGTCCGAGGACTTCGCCAAGATCGAGCAGCGCATGGCCGAGATCGTCGACCGAGACCTGCCGATCACGCGCGAGATCTGGGACCGCGCCAGGATCAAGGACTACTTCAAGCAGCACGGCGAGAGCTTCAAGGCCCAATGGGCCGACGAGTTGCCCAAGGACGAGGAGATCTCTGTCTACAAGCAGGGCGACTGGCTCGACATGTGCCTGGGCCCGCACCTGCCCTCGACGGGCAAGCTCGGCAAGGCGTTCAAGCTCACGAAGGTGTCGGGCGCCTACTGGCGCGGCGACGCCAACAATGCCCAGCTGCAGCGCGTCTACGGCACGGTCTTCTTCTCCGACAAGGACCTCAAGGCCTACCTGCACCGCATCGAGGAAGCCGAGAAGCGCGACCATCGCAAGCTCGGGCCGGAGATGGGCCTCTTCCATCAGCAGGAAGACGCCGCCGGCATGGTCTACTGGCATCCCAAGGGCTGGACGTTCTGGCGCACCCTCGAGAACTACCTGCGCCGCAGGCTCGAGGCCGGCGGCTACGTCGAGGTGAAGACGCCGCAGCTCAACGACCGGCGGCTATGGGAGAAGTCGGGCCACTGGGAGAATTTTCGCGAGAACATGTATCTCAGCGAAAACGAAGAGGGCCTGAAGGAGTTCGTCGACGATCCGGCGCGGCGCATGTTCGCGCTGAAGCCGATGAACTGCCCCTGCCACATCCAGATCTTCAATCAAGGCCTGCGCAGCTATCGCGAGCTGCCGCTGCGCATGGCCGAGATGGGGTCGTGCCATCGCTTCGAGCCGTCGGGTGCGCTGCATGGCATCCTGCGCGTGCGCGCCTTCACGCAGGACGACGCGCACATCTTCTGCAGCCCCGACCAGATCGAGGCCGAGACGATCCGCTTCTGCGGCCTGCTCGACTCGATCTACAAGGACCTGGGCTTCTCGGACTATTTCGTGAAGTTCTCCGACCGGCCGCCGGTCCGGATCGGCTCGGATGAGATCTGGGACCAGGCCGAGGGCGCGCTCCAGTCGGCGTCCAAGGCGGCCGGCGTCGACCTGATCCTCAATCCCGGCGAGGGCGCTTTCTACGGCCCCAAGCTGGAATTCGTGCTGCGCGACGCGATCGGCCGCGACTGGCAGTGCGGCACGCTGCAGGTCGACTTCATGCTGCCCGAGCGCCTGGGCGCGAGCTACGTCGCCGAGGACGGCAGCCGCAAGGTGCCGGTCATGCTGCACCGCGCCATCTTCGGCAGCTTCGAGCGGATGATCGGCGTTCTCATCGAGCACTATGCCGGCCGGTTCCCGCTCTGGCTGGCGCCGACGCAAGCGGTAGTGGCAACGATCGTCAACGACGCCGACTCCTATGCCCAGGAGCTTGCAGCCAAGCTCCGTGCCGCCGGCATGCGGGTCGAGACGGACCTGCGCAACGAGAAGATCAACTACAAGGTCCGCGAGCATTCGCTGGCCCATGTCCCGCTGATCCTGGCCGTCGGCCGCCGCGACGTGGAGGGCAAGACGGTGGCCGTCCGCCGCCTGGGCTCGGAAAAGCAGGAGGTCCTTGAACTCGGGGCCGCCGTCACTAAACTTTCTGAAGAGGCACGGCCGCCCTTCTAGGGTGGCCGCCGTCTCGTACCCCGCTCCCGATTTTCAGAAAGATGAGGGAGCTCTTACGAAGGAGAAGGAAGCCATAGCCAGACCTGCCCAACAGAGCGCGCCCACCCGCGAGGGTCCGCGCGTCAACGGCGAAATCAAAGCGCCGCAAGTCCGACTGATCGACGAGAACGGCGATATGGTCGGCGTCGTCAGCACCCGCGAGGCAATCGACATGGCAGAGGAGGCCAGTCTCGACCTGATCGAGATCTCCCCCAATGCGGTCCCGCCGGTCGCCAAGATTTCCGATTACGGCAAATACAAATACGAAGCGCAGAAGAAGGCGCACGAGGCGCGTAAGCACCAGAAGGTCATCGAGGTCAAAGAGATCAAGATGCGCCCGAACATCGACGACCACGATTATGAAGTGAAGATGCGCGCCATGAAGCGGTTCATCGAGGAAGGCGACAAGGTGAAGGTCACCCTGCGCTTCCGCGGCCGCGAGATGGTCCATTCCGAGCTCGGCCTGCAGGTGCTGAACCGCGTCCGCGGCGAGATGGACCCGCTGACCAAGATCGAGTCGATGCCGCGCATGGAAGGCCGGCAGATGATCATGGTGCTGGCTCCGAAGTAATCGCGCCGAAGTCGTTACTTCGTCGCCTTCGGGGGCCGCAGGCGCAGCGTCACAGTTCCGGCGCTGCGCGATTGCTCAGGATCGAAGCGCCCATTCGCCGTCGACCCGTCGAGCCAGAGCACGCTGTAGACGGTCTCGCCGGCGAACGACATCGGCTTGTCGGTCTTGCCGTACATCCAGTAATCGCAGCGGATCGGGTCGTCCGGGTTGAGCTGCTGCGCCTGGCAGATCTGGTGCAGCACGTAGGGCATGAACCGGGCGCGGCCGTCTTCCGGCGCCGTCGTGTAGTTGAGCGCCAGCGAGCGCCGCTGGCCTTCGCAGCGATGGATCGCGCGGACCTGCGCCGCCCCCGGCGTCTTCAGCCTGATCCCATCCAGCTCCACCACCAGCGCATCGACCGCGCGGGCGCGGGCGGCGTCGGTGAAGCCCGCGCTCACCAGCATGGCCTCGTAGCGGCCGACCGCTTCGGCGGTCGGCCCTTCGGGATAGCCGGCGCGCGCCAGGTCGCGCTGCCAGGAGCGCGTCTCGAGCGCGCGCACGACCATCGCGCCGGTGAGGCCCGCGCGCTCGGCCCAGTCGCCCAGCACATTCTCGGCGGTCCAGCAGTACTTCAGGAGATTGTAGCCCTCGGGCTCGACCGGCCTGGCGCGCGCGTCGACCACGCCCATCACCTGGCCGACGACGGTCTTCACCAGGACGTACTGCGCCGCCGGGTTCTCGCTCACTTTTTCAGAGCTCGACTGAACAGTCCCCGACCGTGCCCCAACCGGTGTGGCGCTCAAAGCCGCTACAAGGGCAATCGCTGCAATCTTCCTCATGGCCGGCCGTCGCCTCCAAGCGACGTAACGCATGGAGGCCGCGTTCGTTCCGGCTACGCCATGTACGACCCGCCATTGACGTGCAGCACCTGCCCGGTCATGGCGTCGGCCTCGTCGGAGGCGAGGAACACCGCACTGCGCGCGATCTGGTCCGGCGTCAGAAGCTTGCCGCCGAGCGGGATGGTCGCCTTGGCGATCTCGACCAGCTCGGCGTCGGTGTTGCCGTAGCGCGGCTGGGCGGTGTCGGTCGTGCCGGGTGCGATGGCGTTGACCCGGATGTTGTGTGGCGCGAGCTCGAGCGCCATCGCCCGGGTCATCGACACCACGCCGCCCTTGCTGGCGCTGTAGTGCACGCCGCGCACGGCCCCACGCAGGGCCTGCGAGGAGAGGTTGATGATCGAGCCCGGCTTGCCGGCGGCGATCAGCGCCTTGGCCACGGCGACGGCGGCGAAGCAGCCGGCCTTGAGGTTGATGTCGAGGACGTAGTCCCAGTCGCTCTCGCGCATCTCGAGGAATTTCACGCGCGGATAGACGCCGGCGTTGTTGACCAGGATGTCGGGCACACCGAGCGCGCTCGCGGTCTCGGCCACCATGGCGTCGATGTCGGCGAGCTTCGAGACATCGGCCTTGATGACATGGGCGCGCCGGCCGGCCTGCCGGGCGTAGTTCGCCACCGCCCGGGCCCCGCGCTCGTCGTCGAGCCAGGTGACGGCCACGTCAGCCCCCTCCGCGGCCAGCGCCCGGCCGATCGCGGCCCCGATGCCTTGCTGCGCGCCGGTCACCAGCGCCACTTTGCCTGCCAATTTCATGAATCAATCCTCCTGGGGCCTGCAGGCACCCATGCTGCTACTATCGTGCCGAATGGCAAAGGTGCCTGAGATGACGTGGCTGACCTTGGCGAGAGCTTCGATCTCGCTCGTCGGATGGAGCGCGGTGGCCGTCGGCGGCATGCTGGTGATGGTCTGGGTTTCGCGGTGGGTCTTCCTCGGCATATTCATGCTGGCCCACCTCTACAGCCAAATCTGACCGTCATCGGGGGCATTTTGCCGTCGGCGACGTGCTTGCACCGCCCCCGCACCGCCGCTATAAGCCCCGTTCTTCGGCGGCCTGGCCGTATAGGGCATTGCCTCGGCCGCCTAGTGTAACCCTTTGAAAAGGAACGAAAATGCCCAAGATGAAGACCAAGAGCGGGGCCAAGAAGCGTTTTCGCTTCACGGCATCCGGCAAAGTGAAGCATGGCGTCGTCGGCAAGCGCCACGGCATGACCAAGCGGGGCAACCGCTTCCTGCGCCAGCAGACCGGCATGACCCTGGTGTCCGAGCCCGATACGCGCATCATCAAGCGCAACTTCTTCCCGTACGAGAGGTAGTCCACCATGGCACGCGTAAAGCGGGGCGTGGCTGCACACGCTCGTCACAAGAAGGTCCTGAAGCTCGCCAAGGGCTATCGCGGCCGCGCCAAGCTGGCGTTCCGCGTCGGCATCGAAAAAGTCGAGAAGGGCCTGCAGTATGCTTACCGCGACCGGCGCAACAAGAAGCGCACGTTCCGCGGTCTATGGATCCAGCGCATCAACGCCGCAACCCGCGAGCATGGCATGACCTACTCGCAGTTCATGAACGGCATCCTCAAGGCCGGGATCGAGGTCGACCGCAAGGTCATGGCCGATCTGGCGGTGCGGGAGCCGGCAGCGTTTAAGGCCCTGGTCGAACAGGCCCAGGCCGCCCTCAAGTAATGTCCGAGCGCCCAATGGGCGCACGGATAAGGATCGCAAAGAGGGAGCCTGGACCGCAGGCTCCCTTTTTTCGTGTCGGGTTCGGAAGAGAGACATCTATGGACGACCTTTCGACGATTCGCAGCGAGGCGCTCGGCGCCGTGAGCCAGGCGGCCGATCTTGGCGCCCTCGATGCCGCGCGCGTGGCCGTGCTCGGCAAGAAGGGCAGCGTCACCGGCCTGATGAAGACCCTCGGCGGCATGGCCCCCGACCAGCGCCGCGAGTTCGGCGCGCGCGTCAACCAGCTCAAGGGCGAGATCGAGGCGGCCCTCGAGGCGCGCAAGAGCGACCTCAGCGCGCTCGCGCTGGCGGCCAAGCTCGGCAACGAGAAGGTCGACATCAGCCTGCCGGCGCGCCCCGAGGCGCAGGGCACCCTGCATCCCATTGGCCAGGTGATGGACGAGCTCGCCGCCATCTTCGGCGAGATGGGCTTCACCTGGGCCGAAGGTCCCGACATCGAGGACGACTGGCACAACTTCACCGCTCTTAACATCCCGCCCGACCATCCGGCGCGGCAGATGCAGGACACCTTCTATCTGCCCAAGCGCGCCGACGGCACGCCGATGGTGCTGCGCACCCACACCTCGCCGGTGCAGGCGCGCACCATGCTCGACAAGGGCGTGCAGAAGATGCTGGCCGACGGCGGCTCGCTGCGCATCATCGTGCCGGGCCGCACCTTCCGCATCGACAACGACGCCACCCATACGCCGATGTTCCATCAGGTCGAAGGCCTGGTGATCGACCGCACGACGCACATGGGCCATCTCAAGGGCTGCCTGGTCGATTTCTGCCGCGCCTTCTTCGAGATCGACGACCTGCCGCTGCGCTTCCGCCCCTCCTACTTCCCGTTCACCGAACCGTCGGCCGAGGTCGATATCGGCTGCTCGTGGAAGGGCGGCGAGCTCAAGATCGGCGCCGGCGATTCGTGGCTGGAGATCCTGGGCTCGGGCATGGTCCATCCCAACGTGATCGCCAACTGCGGGCTCGATCCCGCGGTCTACCAGGGCTTCGCCTTCGGCATGGGCATCGACCGCATCGCCATGCTGAAGTACGGCATCCCCGACCTGCGCAGCTTCTTCGACTCCGACCTGCGCTGGCTGCGCCATTACGGCTTCTCGGCGCTCGAATGGCCGTCGCTGACCGGAGGGCTGGGACGATGAAGTTCACGCTTTCCTGGCTGAAGGAGCATCTCGACACGGCGGCGTCGCTGGGCGAGATCCGCGACGCGCTGACCATGCTCGGGCTCGAGGTCGAAGGCATCACCGACCCGGCCGAGGCCCTGAAGGGCTTCGTCGTCGGCTATGTCGTCGAGGCGGTGCAGCATCCCAACGCCGACCGGCTGCGCGTCTGCAAGGTCGATACCGGCTCGGGCGTCGTCCAGGTCGTGTGCGGCGCGCCCAACGCCCGCACCGGCATGAAGGGCATCTTCGCGCCGTCGGGCAGCTACATCCCCGGCACCGACCTGCATCTCAAGGCGAGCAAGATCCGCGGCCAGGACAGCAACGGCATGCTCTGCTCGTTCCGCGAGCTGCAGCTCGGCGAGGACCATAGCGGCATCATCGACCTGCCGGCCGAGGCCACGACCGGCGCATCGGCGGCCGAGGCGCTCGGCCTCGACGATCCGGTGGTCGAGATCAAGGTGACGCCCAACCGCGCCGATTGCCTGGGCGTCCACGGCATCGCCCGCGACCTCGCCGCGGCGGGACTCGGTACGCTGAAGCCGATGAAGGCCGACAAGATCGCCGGCACCTATCAAAGCCCGATCAAGTGGACGCACGGCTACGACGCCGCTCCCGACAGCCCCTGCCCCATCGTGGTCGGCCGCCATTTCCGCGGCATCAAGAACGGCCCCTCGCCCGACTGGCTGCAGCGCCGGCTGAAGGCGATCGGCCTGCGTCCAATCTCGGCGCTGGTCGACATCACCAACCTGGTGACCTTCGACCTCAACCGGCCATTGCACGTGTTCGACGCCAGGAAGCTCGCCGGCGACCTAGTGATGCGCCAGGCGCGCGAGGGCGAGCAGACGCTGGCGCTCGACGGCAAGACCTACACGCTCGATCCGTCGATCGCCGTGATTGCGGACGCCAAGGGCGTGCACGGCATCGGCGGCATCATGGGCGGCGAGGACACTGGCGTGCGGGAGGACACCACCGAGGTGTTCCTCGAGGTGGCCTACTTCGATCCCATCCGCACCGCCGTGTCGGGCCGCAAGCTCGGCATCTTCTCCGATGCGCGCTATCGCTTCGAGCGCGGCATCGATCCGCAATCGGTCTGGTGGGGCGCCGAAGTGGCGGCGCGCCTGGTCCTGGAGCTGTGCGGCGGCGAGGCGAGCGAGATCGTCTCGAGCGGCGTGATGCCCCACTGGCAGCGCAGCTTCACCCTGCGCCGCGACCGCGTGAAGACGCTGACGGCGATCGACGTGCCGGCCGCCGAGACTGCGGCGATCCTGGGCAAGCTGGGCTTCGTCGTCGACGGCAATGGACCGTGGACGGCGGCGGTGCCGTCGTGGCGTCCCGACATCGTCGGCGAGGCCGACCTGGTCGAGGAAGTGACGCGCGTCTGGGGCTTCGACAACATCCCGACGACCTCGCTGCCGCGCCTGTCGCCGACCTCCAAGCCGGTGCGCGATCCCATGCAGCGCCGCGTGCCCTTGGCGCGCCGGGCGCTGGCGACGCGCGGCATGAACGAGGCGGTGACCTGGTCGTTCCTGCCGCTGAAGGAGGCCGAGCGCTTCGGCGGCGGCCAGGCCGACCTTCGGCTGCTGAACTCGATCGCGGCCGAGCTCGACACCATGCGGCCCTCGATCCTGCCCAACCTCCTGGACGCCGCACGGCGCAACGAAGCACGCGGGCTGGCCGATCCGGCGCTGTTCGAGGTCGGACCGCAGTACAAGGACGCGACGCCTACCGGCCAGCGCGTGGTGGCGGCCGGCATCCGGCACAACATGGCGGTGCCGCGCAACTGGGCAGGCCCTGCCCGCACCGTCGATGCCTACGACGCCAAGGCCGATGCGCTCGCCGTGCTGACGGCGATCGGCGCGCCGGTCGACAACCTCTCGGCCCAGTCGGGCGCCCCCGACTGGTACCATCCCGGCCGTTCGGGCGTGCTGAAGCTCGGCGATCGCGTGATGGCGCAGTTCGGCGAATTGCATCCCGAGCTTTCGGCCGGCGCCGATCTCAAGGGGCCGGTCGTGGCCTTCGAGGTCTTCCTCGACGCACCGCCGCTGCCCAAGGCCAAGGCGACCAAGGCCCGGCCCAAGCTGGTGCTGTCGGCCTTCCAGCCGCTCGAGCGCGACTTCGCCTTCATCGTCGACAGCGAGGTCGACGCCGACAAGCTGGTGCGCGCCGCGCGCAATGCCGACAAGGCGCTGGTGACGGCGGCCCGCGTGTTCGACGTCTACACCGGCAAGGGCGTGCCCGCCGGCAAGAAGTCGATCGCGCTCACGGTCACCCTGCAGCCGGTCGAGCGCACGCTCACCGATGCGGAAATTGAGGCGGCCAGCGCCAAGATCGTGTCACAAGTAGCCAAGGCTACCGGTGCTACACTGCGTGGATAGAAATGGGAGCGCGGGCCTCTGGCCCGCCTCATGAGCGGGCCGGAGGCCCGCGCTCCCAAAAGAGTATGAAATGACCGACCTGTCGTTGATCCGCAATTTCTCGATCATCGCCCATATCGACCACGGCAAGAGCACGCTCGCCGATCGGCTGCTGATGCGCTGCGGCGCGGTGAGCGAGCGCGAGTTCCACGACCAGATGCTCGATTCGATGGACATCGAGCGTGAGCGCGGCATCACCATCAAGGCGCAGACCGTGCGGCTCGACTACACCGCGCTCGACGGCAAGACCTACGTGCTCAACCTCATGGACACGCCGGGCCATGTCGACTTCGCCTATGAGGTCAGCCGCTCGCTGGCCGCGTGCGAGGGCTCGCTGCTGGTGGTCGATGCCAGCCAGGGCGTCGAGGCGCAGACCTTGGCCAATGCCTATCACGCGATCGACGCCAACCACGAGATCATCCCGGTCCTGAACAAGATCGACCTGCCCTCGGCCGAGCCCGAGCGCGTCTGCCAGGAGATCGAGGACGTGATCGGCATCGACACGTCCGAGGCGGTCAAGGTGTCGGCCAAGACCGGCATCGGCATCGACGATCTCCTGGAGGCGATGGTCAAGCGCCTGCCGCCGCCCAAGGGCGACCGCAACGCGCCCTTGAAGGCCCTGCTGGTCGACAGCTGGTACGACCCGTACCTCGGCGTCGTGACCCTGGTGCGCGTGCAGGACGGCGTGCTGAAGAAGGGCATGCGCATCCGCATGATGGCGGCGGGCGCCTCCTACGACCTCGACAAGGTCGGCGTGTTCACGCCCAAGCCCAAGGACGTGGCCGAGCTGGGGCCGGGCGAGGTCGGATTCATCATCGCCGGCATCAAGACCATTGCCGACTGCAAGGTCGGCGACACGATCACCGACGACCGCAAGCCCGCGACCGACATGCTGCCGGGCTTCAAGCCGTCGGTGCCGGTCGTGTTCTGCGGCCTGTTCCCGGCCGATGCCGCGGAGTTCGAGCAGCTGCGCGAATCGCTGGCCAAGCTCAGGCTGAACGATTCGTCGTTCCACTTCGAGCCGGAATCGAGCGCGGCGCTGGGCTTCGGCTTCCGCTGCGGCTTCCTCGGCCTGCTGCATCTCGAGATCGTGCAGGAGCGGCTGGAGCGCGAGTTCGACCTCGACCTGGTCACCACTGCGCCGTCAGTCGTCTACAAGCTCAGGATGAACGACGGCACCGAGCGCGAGCTGCACAATCCGGCCGACTATCCCGATCCGGTGCACATCGAGAGCATGCAGGAGCCGTGGATCAAGGCCACGATCATGACTCCCGACGAGCATCTGGGCTCGGTGCTGACGCTCTGCCAGGAACGGCGCGGCCAGCAGATCGAACTCACCTACGCCGGCTCGCGCGCCATGGCGGTCTACCGCCTGCCGCTGAACGAGGTGGTGTTCGACTTCTACGACCGGCTGAAGTCGGTGACGCGCGGCTATGCCAGCTTCGACTACGAGATGGTGGGCTACGAGGAAGGCGACTTGGTGAAGCTCACCATCATGGTGAACGGCGAGCCGGTCGACGCGCTCTCGATCATCACCCACAAGAACCAGGCGGAGAGCCGCGGCCGCGCGCTGTGCGAGCGGCTGAAGGATCTGATCCCGCGCCAGCTGTTCAAGATCGCCATCCAGGCGGCGATCGGCGGGCGCATCATCGCCCGCGAGACGATCAGCGCGCTGCGCAAGGACGTGCTGGCGAAGTGCTACGGCGGCGACATCAGCCGCAAGAAGAAGCTCCTCGAGAAGCAGAAGAAGGGCAAGAAGCGCATGCGCCAGGTGGGCGACGTGGAGATCCCGCAGTCGGCCTTCATCGCCGCCCTGAAGATGGACAGCCGCTAACGCCGACGATGGCCGCCTATCTCATCTCGGACGTGACGGTGAAGGACGCCGCGGCGTTCGAGACCTATCGCACGCGCGCCGCCGCCTCGATCGCCCATTACGGCGGCCGCTACCTCGTCCGCGGCGGGCCGATCGAGACGCTGGAGGGCCGCTGGAACCCGCGCACGATCATCGTGGTGGAATTCGCCGATCTCGAACGGGCCCGTGCCTGGTATCGCTCGCCTGAATACGCCGAGGCGCTCGCGGTCCGCGATCGGGCCCTCAGCCGCAACCTTGTCTTGGTCGACGGCATCGGCGCATCGTGATCTCCGGTTGGGCGCCGGGCGGGGAATTTCGGACAGTTTCGGACAGTTCCACCTTGTCCGAAATTCGATCGCAAGAAAGCCCGTATTTGGGGGCTTTTCTCGGCCCTGTAGTCATTTCGGCCAATTGCACTGGCCCCTTTTGTCGACGAGAGATTGGTCGGGCATTGTCGTCGTCGACGGGACGCGACGCAGGGTTGCCGAACGGCCCCGCCCCGGCTGCGGTGAATCGGATGAACGATGCATAGAGCGAAAACGCGGAGACGCTACGCAACAGATCGCACTATATAACCTAAGTATATTTTTGTCAACAACTTCAGTCAGCAATGCCCCTATTCGTATCGCGACGTCTGGGTGCCGTGGAGGTCCATGTCTGGCGCCGGGCACAAGTGCAAGCAATGCTTACAACGCGCCGCGACTAGGACAGACCGCGATATCTCCGCCGCCGGGGCGGCCGCGAGCCGAGCAGGAAGCCGGTATCGGGCCGGCCGCCGCTGCGGTTGCCGATCCACAGGAAGACGAGGCCGAGCACCAGGAAGGCCGCCAGCACCGGCACCATCAGCACCGGCCGGACCAGCCAGAACCACAGCCCGGAGGAGACCCGGCGCTGCACGGCTGTCTGCGCATCTGCCAGCGATCGTGTGTCGAGATGCGACCAAAGGTCCCCGAGGCCCAGCAGATGGAACGACCCCTCGGTCCACCAGGCCAGTCCGTCATGCACGATTGCTGCGACGGCCATGGCCAACAGAAGCCATCCCAGCGCACGGAACACTACCATCTTTCCCCCAAATGGCGGCGCGCACCCTACAGAAGTGGGGGTCCGGGGGGAAGGCCGTTGCCCAGTCTGTCCACCGCGCTATAAGGACGGCGAATTCACCCTCCGAAGCCTCGGCGTAGGAGGGCCGCCTTCAGGACAGGTGGCCGAGTGGTTTAAGGCACACGCTTGGAAAGCGTGCGTGGTGTAACAGCCACCGCGGGTTCGAATCCCGCCCTGTCCGCCAGTTCCATCGTCGCCTGATTTGACTGGAACGTACGCGCAATCCGCCGCGACTTCGCTCAAATCAGACGTTTGATTGCGCTGGTCCCGGTCGCTTGCGTTGTTGCTTTTGGCGCGCTGGCCGGGAACGCCCTGCCGCCACGTCGCTGCCCGGCAATCCCCGCTTCCGGGAGGCCGCGGCCTTGACCGTGGCCGAGGCGCGCTTCGACGCCGCGCGACGCGAGCGCGGGGGCCTGGCATCTTCCGCCGCCTGCTCGATGGCCGACGGCGATGCCATTTCGAGGCCGAACAGGGCGGAGAGGTCGCCGCTTTCCAGCATCTTGTCGGAACCCGCATCTTTCCTCGATATCGGCAGGGCGACATCGATTTCTGCGACGAGCTCGGTTTCATGGACGGCACGCAGGCGGAAGAGGAGCTCCGGCTTGTGGTCGAGCCTCGCACCGACGCCGTACAGGGCCGCCGCCACGTGCTTGCACATCGACGCGAAATCGGGGCACGAGCAGGAGAAGCGAATCTCCGAAGGCTTGGGGAACAGCCCGGCATCCTGGCGGCAGAGGCGTTCCATGACCGACTTGGAGAGCTTTCCCTGCAGCAGCTCGACCAGCGAGTCGATGCCGCCGGAGCAATCGGCTCGGATTGCCTTCCACTTCTGCTTCGACAGCGGCGTGATGTCGACGGCAACCCTGTAGAGATCTGACCCACTGACCAGCGCCGTGACCTTTCCGGGCGCGATCTGGAGATCAAGCACCGAGCCGTTGCGCACGTAGCTGCGCCCGCGCGGCAGGCGGCTTTCGAAGTCGCGATAGCTCTCCATGTTGTCGCACCAGGCCTTGCCCCAGAATGTCGAGGCGATCCGCCGGCCTTCGATCGTCACCGGCTCGACGGGACGGCCCTTCTTGCCCAGTTTCTGGGCCTCGCGCGCGGCCCTGAAACGGCGCTCGGCGGCGGACACGTAAGTCGGCCAATCGCCATCGTCATCGTAGTCATAGTATCGCGACACGGCGCTACTCCTTCAGGGCGGCATGGAGGTCGAGGCGGACCAGCTGCAACAGCGCGTCATCCGTCATTTCGGTCAGGTTGATCTCACCGGCGCCGGAGAGCAAAGCGTCGGCGAGCGCGCGCTTGTCCTCGATCATCGTGTCGATCTTCTCCTCGACCGTGCCGCGGCAGACGAACTTGTGCACCAGCACATTCTTCTTCTGTCCGATGCGAAAGGCACGGTCCGTCGCCTGGTTTTCCACCGCCGGATTCCACCAGCGGTCGAAGTGCACGACATGAGAGGCCGCGGTCAGCGTCAGTCCCGAGCCGCCGGCCTTCAACGACAGGATGAAAAACGGCACGGATTCGTCCTCCTGGAACGCCCGCACCAGCTCCTTTCGCTTCTTCACCTCGGTGTCGCCGTGCAGCACCAGCCCCGGCCGCCCGAACACGCCGGCCAGGAAGGCGGCCAGCGGCGCCGCCGGTTCGCGAAACTGGGTGAAGACGAGCATCTTCTCCTGCCGCGTGGCGACCACCTCGGCGATCTCGCGCAGGCGCGCCAGCTTGCCGCTGTCGGCTTCGGCCCAGCCTCCGTCGTTCAGCCACTGCGAAGGATGATTGCAGATCTGCTTCAGCCGCATCAGCATCGCCAGCACGATGCCCTTGCGCTGGATGCCATCGGACGCCTCCAGGGCGCGCGCCAGATCCTCGACCGCCTGGGCGTAGAGCGCGGCCTGCCGGCGGCTGAGATGACAATGGGCCTTGGTCTCGGTCTTGTCGGGCAGGTCGGCGATGATGGACCGGTCGGTTTTCATGCGCCGCAGGACGTACGGGCGGACCAACTCGCGCAGCGGTCCATACGGATTCTCGGTCCGCTCGCCGAGGCCTTTGGCATAACGCCCGAACTGCTTCGCGGTCCCCAGCAGGCCGGGATTGACGAAGTCGAAGATCGACCACAGGTCGCCGAGATGATTTTCGACCGGCGTTCCGGTGAGCGCGATGCGGGCTTGCGCCTGCAGCGCCTTGGCCGCCCGGGTCTGCTTGGCCTTCGGGTTCTTGATCGCCTGGGCCTCGTCCAGGATCACCAGGCGCCAGGAGGCCTGGGCGAGCGCCGGCAGGCGCAACAACGTGCCGTAGCTGGTGATCGCCAGGTCCAGCCCGGCCGCGTCGTCGGCCGTGAACTGCTTCATCTCTTCGGCGGTCATCGCCGACGGGTGCAGGATCCGCGCCTTCAGGTCGGGAGCGAACTTCTCGATTTCCGCGGCCCAATTGGCGAGCAGCGACGCCGGCGCCACCAGCAGGCAGGGCGGCAGCGGCTTGGCGCCGCTCTTCCGGCGCTGCACCAACAGCAATGACAGGACCTGGATGGTCTTGCCCAATCCCATGTCGTCGGCAAGGCAGGCGCCCAAGCCGAGGCCCGACAGCAGATGCAGCCACTGGACGCCGGCCTTCTGGTAGGGCCGCAGCGTGCCGCGAAGCCCGGAACCGGGGTCGACGCCCTTGCCATCCGGCTCGCGCAGGGCCTTCAGCGTCTGCGCCAGCCACGGGCCCGCCGACACGACGGACCAGTCGGCTGCCGCGGGGTCGGCGGCATCGTCCGCTACCGCGGCGCCCGCCAACGCCCGCATCGCCTCGGCGAAGGTCAGACCTTCGCGCTCGGCCAGCGCCTCCACCTCGCGGAAGCGCTGCAGCGTGCGGTCGAGCCGGTCGCGGTCGACCTCGACCCATTGGCCGCGCAGCAGCACCAGGCTATCGCTGCCGGCGAGCAGGGCGGCGACCTCCTCCTCGCCCAGCGTCTCGCCCCCCAGCGTCATCTCGACGGAGAAATCCAGCAGCCCGTCCAGTCCGATGGCCGACGGGGCACGTCGGCCGACGGTCGCCGACACCTTGGGTCGCGCAGGACGACCGGCGCGCCACGCGGCGGGCATGCGGACGATGACGCCGGCACTTTCCAGATCGCCGGCACTGGCCAGGAAGCGTGACGCGTCCGGCGGCGTCCAGCGCAGCGGATGATAGATCTCTCCGGCATCGACCATCGGTCGCAGCCAGGCGCACGTCTCGGCGGCGCGCTGCACCGGCATCAGCAGCGACAGCAGCTTGCTGCGGTTGGCGGCGCCGGCATACTCCCGCAGCG
Organism: Reyranella sp.; assembly: GCA_019750135.1. Classification (GTDB taxonomy): domain Bacteria; phylum Pseudomonadota; class Alphaproteobacteria; order Reyranellales; family Reyranellaceae; genus Reyranella. The sequence goes on from JAIEOV010000005.1 coordinate 44,879, forward strand.
CCTGGCCCAACGGCAAGTGTTGCGCCTTCGCCTGCGCCGACAGATGCGTGGTGTACGTGGCCATGAAGGCGAAAGGCGCAGCCGCATCGCCGCGATTCTCCGCCAGATTGAAGTAGACGCGCCCGACGAGATTCCAGGCTGGATTCATGCCCTTCAGGAAGCTCTGCAGGTCTGTCTTGCCCGCGGCAAAAGAAGCCGATGCAGCTTGCGCGATCTCGTCCCACAGGCGGCGCAGGACCTCGGCCGTCAGGTATTCGGCGCCCGCCATCATCGGCGCCGTCAGCACCAGCGTGGCAAGATCCCCTTCATCCGGCGCCGCAACATCGGGAAGGAGCCGTGATCGCGAATCCTCACCGACCTCCGCGGGCGCGTGCAGGCAGAGCGCCGCCACGTACCGGGCGGCGAAGGCGCGCCACCAGACGAAAACCGGCGGCAGCGCCTGGCCGACCTCGCCAGCGCCGAGCCATAGCAGCCCGGCCCCGCTTCCCTGGCCGAAAGCGCCTCCAAGGCGCGCCGCCGCAGTGTCCTCCATCTCCGGCGTGTTTTCGGCAGCCTCGACGACCAGGCGCCCGTGCGGCGTCAGGCGCAAGCTGAGACGAGACATCCGAATGCCAGGGAAAAGGCGACCACGCGGCAGTACCGAAGCTGTGCGGAGCTAACGACGCGCCTATATCACACGGGCAATCCGGTCTTATCCACAGCACCGTGTCTGTCGCAGGATGTGGCGCAGCAGTCTTCGCCGGCCTTCAACGCAACGATCAGCCGCAGCCCGTTTCGCACCGGCCGGCGGAGCTGCGACCCTCGTGGCAGCGCGAGGAGCTCGCCGGCCTTTGCCAGTGCCTGAATCCGTCTTCGCGACAGGCGTAGCTCGTTCGCGAGCAGGCGATCCAAACGGAGCCCGACCGGCTCGGGGACGGAGCACAGAATCTCCAACCGTCGAAGCGACGTCGTGCTCTGCGACAGAACGGTCTTGATCACAAGAACATCGTCGAATTCCTCGACGTGCCCGGCGCATCGCCGCAGTCCCTCGACATCGAACGCGAGCAGGCGTGTCAGCGTCGACTCACTGCTGTGCAATGACGCCAGCAAGCCGGGCTCGATCGACCGCACCGGCCGGCGCTCAAGGATCGGCCGGTTCCAGGTGCTGCCGCAGCCCGTGCATTTGTAGATCAGCCAAGCGTCGACACGCTTGCCGTTGGCATTGAGCCTGATCTTGTCGCTGCTGCGGAAGGGTTTCGCCTCGCCACATCGGCTGCAGGCCAGCCACGGCTGGGGGGCGGTGCGAGGAATGATGGTCCATTGAACCCGTAAGACATCGGACATGCCGGCTTGCTCTTCCCATTGGGAAGCTCAGCAGGACGGCGGCAGGGCGAACCCTTTTGGACGCGGCGTAGCAAGGACGGTGGAGCGGAGAGAAATGGCGGCGAGACAGTCATGCCAAACCGGTCTCGAGCCGCCACCATGAAGAGCTTGCGCACAAAGACGGCGCGGCGACGCCTCTCGCGTTGCCGCGCTGGTGGAACTGACGAGACCGGCGATTACTTAGGCAAGGTCGCTCTAACCGCTTTCTATCAACGGCGGCGTATCTACCTCAGCCGTGACGCGGTGGAAAGCCGCGACTCAGCCCGGCAGCACGAACCGCACGCCCGCCCGCGCGAGCCCGCCGCCCAGCGCCACCGGCGAGCCGTCGGCCCGCCAGCAGGCGGCGCCGGTCATGCTGCCGTCGTCGTGGAACTGGATGGCGTTCATGCCGCCCGCCACGGTCGGCATGACCTGCAGCCTGTGGCCGCGCGCGGCGAGCCCCTGACGCACCGGTTCGGGGATGCCGTGCTCGACCTCCAGCACCGGCCCCTCGGTCCAGATGCGCGGCGCCTCGACCGCCTCCTGCAGGGTCATGCCGTGGTCCAGAAGGTTGATCAGCGCCTGCCAGGCCGAGGGGAAGATCTTGCGGCCGCCGGGAAGGCCCAGCGCATAGATCAACCGGCCGTCGCGCAGGGCCATCATCGGCGCCATCGAGGTCGTCACCCGCTTGCCCGGCGCGATCGAGAGCGCATTGCCCGGCCGCGGGTCGAAGTTCGACATGTAGTCGTTGGGCACCATGCCGATGCCGGGCACGACGAAGCGCGCGCCGAACAGGCTGTTGATGGTCTGAGTGGTGCAGACGACGTTGCCCTTGCCGTCGGCCGTGGTGAGATGCGTGGTGTCCGCGCCTTCCTTGGCCAGCAGGCCCGAGGTCCAGCGCGTGGCATGGCCGAGATCGATGCCGGCGCGGCGCTGGTCGGCATAGGCCTTGGAGGTGATGCGCTCGACCGGCACGTCGACGAAGGCCGGATCGCCGCTCGCCTGGGCGCGGTCGGCGAAGGCGATCTTCAGCACCTCGGCCAGCAGATGCAGCGTGTCCACCGTGCCGAAGCCCAGGCTCTTGATGTCGTAGGCTTCGAGAATGTTCAGCATCTGGGTGATGTGCACGCCCGAGGCCGCTGGCGGCGGCGGGCCGACGATCTCCCAGCCGCGATAGCGGCCGCGGATCGGCGTGCGCTCGACGACGCGATAGTCGGTGAGGTCCTTCTTGCCGACGAACCCGCCCGCCTTCTGCATGCACTCCACGAGCAGGTCGCCCAGCGGGCCGCCATGCAGCGCCTTCTCGCCCTGCTGGGCGATCAGGGTCAGCGCCTCGCCGTAGTCGGCCTGGACCAGGCGCGTGCCGGCCTTCAGCGGCGTGCCGTCGGGCAGCAGACGGGCGGCGGCCAGCTTGTCCTTCAACAGATCGGCGGCGGCGCTCTCGATGCAGTCGGACAGGTACGGCGTGACCGTGAAGCCGCGAGTGGCGTGGCGGATCGCGGGCTGCATGACGTCGGCGAGCGACATCGTGCCGTAGCGCCTCAGGGCCAAAGTCCAGGCCAGCAGCGAGCCCGGCGCGGCAACCGCCTTCGGCCCGACCTGGTTCTCGCGGCCCGCGACGTCGTAGTTCTCCGGCGCAGCACCGGCGACCGGCCGGTACATGTCCGGCCGTCCGGAGAGCGGCACGGCGCTCATGCCGTCAATGACGGTGTGAGTGCCGTCGGCCAGCCGGATGTGGCAGGTCGTGCCGCCGATCAGGCCGACCATCATCGGCTCGACGACCGTGAGGGCGAATTGCGCAGCGACGGCGGCGTCGACGGCATTGCCGCCGGCCGCCAGCATCTCCATGCCGGCGGCGGAGCCCAGCGGATGGTTGGTCACCACCACGCCCCTGGTGCCGTGCGCCGGTTGCTTCTCGCAAGTGAAGCGCGTACCGGCGCGCTCCCGCCAACCCGACATGCTCACCTCAGTAGATCGTTTCCTTGAGGCGCTGCGGATATTCGCGGTCGTAGGTCTCGGCGTCGAACTCCGCCTGCAGCGCCTTCATCATGGTGCCGCTCGAGGGCAGCGCGCTCTCGGCCAGATGGCGGCTCGCGTCCCACAGGTGAGAACGCACCAGCGCCTTGGGGCACTGGGTATAGACGCTCTCGGCGGTGACGACGATCACGCTGCGCGGGACCTTGTTCTCCATGGTGAACGAGGCGCAGAGCTCGGGATCGACGCTGATCGCCGCACGGCCGTTGATGCGCAAGGTGCGGCCGATGCCGGGGATCAGGAACAACAGCGCGATGCGCGGATCGCGGACGATGTTGCGCAGCGTGTCGATGCGGTTGTTGCCGCGCCGGTCGGGGATCATCACGGTCTTGCTGTCGACCACGCGCACGAAACCCGCCGGATCGCCGCGCGGCGTGCAATCGAGCCCCTCGGGGCCGGACGTCGCCAGGACCACGAACGGCGAGACCTCGATGAAGCGGCGATAGTGCTCGGAGATGTGCGGAATCTCCTTGATCACCGCAGCGCCGACCGGATGGCCGTAGAGCGCTTCGAGCTCGGCCTCCGATGTAACGATATTTTGCACAGCGACCTCTCAGGTTGAGGCCATCGTACCTGCGGGCCCGCGGTCTGTCGCTATGATCATGATCGGCTGCCTGGCTCGGCGATTGCTGGCCAGCGGACAACGCAATCACGCGGGAGACATCATGCCGGACAATGGCTGGCAGGTCGGCATCGACATCGGCGGCACCTTCACCGACCTGGTGGCGCTCCGGCCCACGACGGGCGAATTGCGCTCCATCAAGGTGCCGACGCAACGCAACGATCCCGTCGCCAGCATCAAGGCCGCGCTCGCCGCCGCCGGCCTGGCCGCCATCGACGTCGACGACCTGGTGCACGGCACCACCCTCGTCACCAACGCGATCGTCGAGGATCGCGTCGAGCCGGTGGCGCTGATCGCCACCGAGGGCTTCGAGGACGTGCTCGACATCGCCCGCGCCGGCCGCCAGCATCTCTATCGCCTCGACCTGCCGCCCAAGCGCGCCGCCCAGGTGCCGCCGGAACGGCGCCTGTCGCTGGCCGAACGCATGGATCACACGGGCGCTGCGATAAAGGCGCCCGATGCCGCCGCGATCGCCGAGGTCGTGCGCCAAGCAAGGACGAGCGGCGTCGAGAGCGTCGCGGTGTCCCTGCTCCACGCCTACGCCAACCCGGCGCACGAGCGCGCGCTCGGCGCCGCGCTGAAGTCTGCCCTGCCCTTCGTCTCACTGTCGCACGAGATCAATCCCGAGACGCGCGAGTTCGAGCGCACGGCCACCACGGTGCTCAACGCCTCGGTCATGCCGATCGCCGCGCGCTATCTCGATCGCCTGCAGCGCGAGGTCCAGGGCTCGCGCCTGCATGTCATGCACTCGGCGGGCGGCATGGCCTCGCCCGAAGCCGCAGCGCATCGGCCGCTGGCGATGGCGCTCTCGGGACCCGCGGCCGGCATCGCCGCCGCCCAGCACGTCGCCGCCACGCTCGGCCTCGACAGGGTCTTGAGCTTCGACATGGGCGGCACGACGACGGACGTCTGTCTCGTGGCGAAAGGCGTCGCCGAGATCTCCACCGATTCCAAGCTCGCCGGCCGGCCGGTGCGCCAGCCCATGGTCGCCGTCGAATCGATCGGCGCGGGCGGCGGCTCGCTGGTGATGCTCGGCACCGGCGGCCTGTCGATCGGTCCGGAGAGCGCCGGCGCCGAACCGGGGCCGGCCGCTTACGGCCGCGGCGGCACGCGACCGACCGTGACCGACGCCAACGCCGTGTTGGGCTACCTCGACACGTCGCGGCGGCTGGGCGGCGCGATCTCGCTCGATGTGAAGGCAGCCGAAGCAGCCCTCGCCCCGCTCGCCCAGCGCCTCGGCGTCAGCGTCATCGAGCTGGCGCTCGGCGTGCAGCGGGTCGCGAACGCCACGATGGTGCGCGCGCTGGCCCGCGTCACCGTCGAGCGCGGCGTCGACGGGCGGCAATGCACCCTGCTCGCTTTCGGCGGCGCCGGCCCCATGCACGCCGCCGCGCTGGCACGCGAGTTCGGCATCACCGAGATCGTCGTGCCGCGCTTCTCCTCGGGCTTCTCGGCGCTGGGCTGCATCGTGGCCGACATGAGCTACACCCAGCAGCAGGCGGTACGCATGCTGAGCACGGAATGGGATGCCAACCGCTTCGCCAAGCTGCATGACGACATGCTGGCGACTCTGATGGCGCCCTTGCAGCGCCAGGGCCACGACAAGACCGCGATCCAGGTCGAGCGCACGGCCCTGGTCCGCTATGTCGGCCAGAGCTATGCCGTCGAGGTGCCGTTCACCCATCCGCTCGACCTCGATCGCCTGGGCCGCGATTTCCGCACGCGCCATCGCGAAATCTACGGCTACGCCACCGACGAGCATTGGGAGATGCAGAGCCTGCGCCTGCGCACCCTGGTCGCCCGCCGCACGACGTTCGGCCCGCACGCCGCGCCGGGCGTCATGCCCGAGCCGACGAGCATCAGGCCTTGCTGGTTCGAAAAATCGGCGCCGCACGACACGCCGCGCTACGACCGCGACCTGCTGCCGAGCGGCGCGGTGATCGAGGGGCCGGCGGTGATCGAGGACGCCTGGTCGACCATCGTCGTCCCACCCGGCTACGTCCTCAATGCAGACGAGATGGGCCGTCTCTGGATCCGGGAAAAGCCATGAAGAACGCGATCGATCCCTTCACCGTCGAGGTGATTCGCCACGCGCTGACGGCAGCGGCCGAGGAGATGTCCTTCGTCGTCATGCGCTCGGCGCGCTCGCCGCTGCTGCGCGAGGCGGGCGATCTGTCGTCGGCCATCACCGATCACAAGGGCGACCTCATCGCCCAGGGCCGCGACATCCCCATCCATCTCGGTGTCATGAGCTTCACGGTGAAGAAGTTTTTGGAGCGCGTGCCGGCCGAGCGACTACGTCCGGGCGACGTCTGGTTCCTCAACCTGCCCGAGGTCGGCGGCAATCACCTGCCCGACGTGAAGGCGATCCGGCCGATCTTCCTGGAAGGCCGCTTGTTCGCCTTCGCCGTCAGCCTGGCCCATTGGGGCGACATCGGCGGCGCCTGGGCGGGCAGCTACTTCGCGGCCGCGACCGAGACCTGGCAGGAGGGCGTGCGCATCCCGCCGCTGCGGCTCTGCACGGCCGACGGCATCGACGAGGAGAAGCGCGACTTCCTGCTGGCCAACCTGCGCGGCCCCGCCGAGCGCGAGGGCGATCTGTTGGCCCAGGTGGCGTCGACGCGGGCGGCCGAAGGGCGCCTCACGCGGCTCTGCGAGGAGCATGGCGCGGCCACCATCCGCGCCGCGCTCGACCGGCTGGACGATCTTTCCGAGGCGCAGATGCGCGAGGCGATCGCGGGCCTGCCCGACGGCGTCTACGAGGGCGAGGATTTCCTCGATGACGATGGGCCGGGCGGCAAGCCTGCCGCCATCCGCGTCCGTGTGGAGATCGCGGGCGACCGCGCGCACTTCGATTTCAGCGGCACAGACGATGCTGTGGCAGGCCCGCTCAACACCACGCCGTTCGTCGCCATGGCCGCGGTCTACTACGCCATCAAGGCGGTGGCCGGGCCGGAGATCCAGCCCAACGGCGGCTGCTACCGCGCGCTCGAGGTCGTCACGCGGCCGGGCTCGATCCTCGATCCCGGCATCGACAAGCCGGTGGTCGGCGGCAATCACGAGACCTCGCAGCGCGCCGTCGACGCCATCATGAAGGCCTTCGCCCAAGCGGTGCCGGAGCGGCTGACGGCGGGCGGCTCGACCACGGCCGGCCTGCTTATCTTCGGCGGTACGCGGCGCGACGGCGCCACCGGCACGTTCTACGAGACCCACGGTGGCGGCGAAGGCGCGCGCGCCGACCGCGACGGCGTGCCTGTGGTGCGCGTGCACCTCACCAACACCATGAACACGCCGGCCGAGATCGTCGAAGCCGAGTACCTGATCCGCGTCGAGGAGCAGCGCCTACGGCGCGGCTCGGGCGGCGCCGGCAAGCATCGCGGCGGCGAGGGCATGATCCGCACCTACACCGTGATGGGCGAAGGCCTCACCCTCACCACCATGTTCGAGCGCCGCGTCGTGCCGCCTTATGGATTGATGGGCGGCGAGGCCGGCGCGCCGTTCCGCGTCACGCTGCATCGCGATGGCAGCAGCCGCGAGCTTTCAGGCAAGGAGAACCTTGCGCTGTTCGCCGGCGATCGCGTGGTCATGGAGACGTCCGGCGGCGGCGGTTACGGCAAGGCGTGACTTCCGTGCGACTGATGTGCGATCAGAGTATCTCAATCACCTGTGACGGATCCTCTGCAAGCACCTCGATGGATGCCCGACGCTGTCTGAGGGCCTGTTCAACCTGATCCGTCGATCCATTGCCCAGTCTTACCCAAACCATTCTGATGTGCTCACCAAGCACGAACCTTAGGGCAAGAAAGTCGGCATCCTTGCTGACGATCGTAAGGCCTTGTTCGAGGGCAAACTTGGCAATTGCTGGATCGTTTGCAGATTTCATCCCGATGTCACGGACATGAACAGAATCGGGAAAGACATCTGCAAGGCGTCGAACAAGCTTGTGGCTGAGATTTTGATCGAACAGCAATCTCATGCGTGGAGCTGGACGGTGCCCCGTTCACGAGCCGCCGCGTAGGCGAGACAAGCCAGCACGTCCTCGCGGGTAAGGTCAGGGAAGTCGGACAAGACTTCGTCGATGCTCATCCCGGAAGCGAGATACTCCAGGACGTCGGCGACCGAAATGCGCATGCCGCGAATGCATGGCTTACCGCCAAGCTTGTCCGGTTCCACGGTAATCAAAGCACGCCAATTCGACATGGGGCTCCCTCGGAACGAACTTGATTGTACTCGATTGTACTCGCGACCGGTGGGATCGCACCAGCCATCTGGCTGCACTATTCGCAGGCGATCCGCTCCGATATCCCGACGAGGCTCCGCCGTTAACGCAGGCGTTTCGCTACCCAAGGCGCCTACCCAGCGCGGGCTCCACGCTGGAGGGGAAGAGCCGCACGCTGCGGCTCGAAGTACGGCACGGCATCGAGCAGTGCGCGCGTGTACTCCGCCCTGGGATGCCTGAAAATCTCCTGGCTGGGTCCCGCCTCCATCACCTTGCCGGCCTGCAGCACCACGAGATCGTCGCACAGCATGCGCACGACGTTGAGATCGTGGCTGACGAACAGCAAGCCGATCCCCTCCTCGCGGCGCAGCCGGTCGAGCAGCTGCAGGATCACGGCCTGAACCGACACGTCGAGCGCCGCGGTCGGCTCGTCGAGGATCATCAGTCGTGGCCGCGGGGCGATGGCGCGGGCGATACCGACGCGCGCCTTCTGGCCGCCGGAGAGCTGGTGCGGAAAGCGCTGAAGCAGCTCCATCGGCAGGCCGGCGCGATCGGCCGCGTCGCGCACCCGCGTCGTCATGGCCGAGCCGCCGCGCAGGCCTTCGAGCCGGCGCAGCGGATGGGCGATGCTGTCGAAGGCCGTGTAGCGCGGGTTGAGGCTGTCGTTCGGGTCCTGGAACACGATCTGGATGTCGCGGCGCTGCGGCGCCTTGTGGAACTCGCGCGCCGGGATACGGACGATCGATTCGCCGTCGAAGACGATGTCGCCGTCGTCAGGGTCGAGCAGGCGGCAGACCAGACGCGACAGCGTGCTCTTGCCTGAGCCCGATTCGCCGACCAGGCCGAGCGCGCCGCCGGCCGGCAGGCTGAACGAGACGTCGTCGACCGCGCGCGAAGGGCCGCCGAAGGACTTCACGACATGCTGCAATTCGAGCAGCGGCGGCGTGCCGGGCCGGCGCTCGATCGGCCGGGGCACGACCTTGGGCGCATCCGGCGCCAGGTCGGCCAAGGTCGAGCCGCGCGTCGGCGAGGCGGCGACCAGGCGGCGCGTGTAGGGATGGGCCGGCGCCTCGAACAGGCGCTCGGTCGCGCCCTGCTCGACCACCCGTCCCGCCTCCATGACCGCGATGCGGTCGCACCATCGTGCGGCCAGGCCGAGATCGTGGGTGATCAGGATCATGGCCATGCCGCGCTCGGCCTTGATGCGCGCCAGGAGCTCCATGACCGTCTGCTGCGTCGTGACGTCGAGGCCGGTGGTCGGCTCGTCGGCGATCAGCAGGGCCGGTTCGCAGGCGATCGCCATGGCGATCATGACGCGCTGGCACATGCCGCCCGACAGCTCGTGCGGATACGCCGACAATCGCGCTTCCGGGTCGCGGATACGCACCGCCCGCAGGAGCTCGAGCGCCTGGGTGCGGGCGAAGGCTTGCGACAGCCGGCCGTGAGCGGCCAGCACGTCGACGATCTGCCGCTCGACGGTGCGGATCGGATTGAGCGCGGCGCGCGGGTTCTGGAAGATCATCGACAGCGCCGAGCCGCGCAGGCGGCGCAGGTCGGCATGGCCGGCATTGGTGATGTCGCGGCCCTCGAAGCGGATGCTGCCGCCGGTGATCCGCCCGGCCCGGTCCAGCAGGCGCATCACGGCGAGCGACGTGACCGACTTGCCCGACCCGCTTTCGCCCACGATGCCCAGAGTCTCGCCGCTCGCGAGGGCGATGTCGATGCCGTGGAGCGCCTGCACGACGCCGTGGCGCGTCGAGAAGGCGACCTGCAGCTTCTCGACCTGCAGCAACGCCGTCATGTGCGCATGCGCGGATCGAGGATGTCGCGCAGCCCGTCGCCCAGCAGGTTGAAGCAGAGCACCGTCAGCATCAGCGCCAGGCCGGGGAAGGCCACCAGCCACCACTTGCCGGTGGTGATGAAGCGCGCGCCCTCGGCGACCATGATCCCCCATTCGGGCGTCGGCGGCTTCACGCCGAGGCCGATGAAGGAGAGGCCCGCGGCATTGAGGATCGCCCAGCCGAGATTGAGCGAGATCTGCACCGCCATGGCCGGCAGCACGTTGGGCAGCAGCACCCGCAGCACGACCGACAGATGGCTGTCGCCGCACGAGCGCGCCGCCTCGACCCAGCCGGCGTTGCGCCGCACGTTCACCTCGGCGCGCGCGAAGCGGATGTAGAATGGCAGGTTGATGATGGCGGTGGCGATGATGATGTTCTCGACGCGATTGCCGAGCGCCGCCACCAGGGCCATCGCCAGCACGAACAACGGGAAGGCCATCAGCACGTCGACGAAGCGGCCGACCCAGCGATCGAGGCCGCCGCCGACATAGCCGCAAAAACCGCCGATGACGGCACCGACTGCAAAAGAGAGGCTCACCGCCGAGAAGGCGATCAGCAGGTCGAGTCGGGTCGCCGACAGGATGCGGCTGAAGATGTCGCGGCCGAGCTGGTCGGTGCCGGCCCAGTGCGCCGCCGACGGCGGCTGCAGCGCCTGGGGCACGTTGGATGCCACCGGGTCGTAGGGCACCAGGAACGGCGCGAACAATGCGACGAAGATCAGTACCGCTGCCCCCACCGCGGCCACGGCGGTGACGGGGTTGGAGCGCAGCACGTAGGCGACGTGCCGCCCCATGCCCGAGTGGCCGAGGGCGATGTCGCTCATGCCACCGACACCCGCGGATCGGCGATGCCGTAGAGCACGTCGATCGTCACGTTCACCAGCACGAAGATCGACGCCATCAGCAGCACGAAGGCCTGCACCGGCGCGTAGTCTGAGGCGAGCAGTGCGTCGAGCGCATAGGAGGCGACGCCCGGCCAGGAGAACACCTTCTCGACCAGCACGTTGGCGCCCAGCATGGTGGAGAAGACGATGCCAGTGATGGTGATGACCGGCAGCAGGGCGTTGCGCAGGGCATAGGCCACGACGATGCGCAGCCGCGGCAGGCCCATGGCGTGGGCGGTGCGGATGAAGTCGCTGCCCAGCACGGCCAGCATCGAGGCGCGGGTCATGCGCGCCAGCGGCGCCAGCACGAACAGCGCCATTGTGAAGGCCGGCAGCATGAGCTGGCGGAAGGCCGCCCACCAGCCCTCCCAATCGCCGGTGATCGCGAAGTCGATCAGGTAGAAGCCGGTGATGTCGGGCGGCGGCGAAGCGAAGATGTCGATGCGTGCCGTCGGATCGGGCGCCCAGCCCAGCAGATAGTAGAAAGCGTAGATCAGCAGCAGCCCCGACACGAAGGTCGGCACGCAGACTCCAAGCGTACACAGCAGGCGGACGATGTGGTCGATGAGCGAGCCCTGGCGCAAGGCGGCGAAGATGCCGAGCGGGACGGCGAAGGCGAGCGCGATCACCAGCGCCGTGCAGGTGAGCTCCAGCGACGCCGGCAGACGGCGCTGGATGTCGAGCACGACGGGCTGGCCGGTCGTCATCGACCGGCCGAAATCGCCCTGCGCGATCTCGCCCAGATAGCGCACCAGCTGCACGGGGATCGGCTTGTCGAGCCCCATGCGGCGGCGCAGCTCCTCGATCTCCGCCTGCCCGGCGCTGGGGCCGGAGGCGAAGAAGGTCGCGGGATCGCCCGGCAGCACGCGCATCAGGATAAAGGTGACGACCACCACGCCGAGCAGCGCGGGGATCGACGCCAGCAGCCTGCGGCCGACCCGTCGGGCGATTCCGACCAGCAAGCTACACCCTCTTCAGGTCGCGGAAATCGGCCTGGCGGTAGAACTGGTAGGTGTAGCCGTCGACCGACTTCGCCATGGCGGCATCGTGGTTGGGCTGCCAAAGCATGATGAGCGGCGTCTCCGCATTGAAGATCTCGATCATCTTCAGGCAGTCGTCGTCGTACTTGGCCTTGTCGGTCTGGTAGCGCGCATCGAGCGTCAGCTCCTCCATCTTGGTGCTCTTGAAGGAGGAGAAGTTCCAGCGCTGCTCGCGCGTGAAGTAGAGATAGAAGAAGTAGTAGGTGTAGGGCAGCCAGGCCGTCGCGCCGTCCATGAAGAACGGCATCTTGCGCTCCGACGCCAGCGTGTTGAACTCGGCGTCCGGCTTCTTCTGGATCTCGACCTGGATGCCGACCTTGCCCAGGGATTCCTTGAGCAGGGCCGCCACCGGCTCGGCCGTCGCCGCCGCACCGACGTTGAAGGCGAAGGTGGTCGAAAAGCCGTTGGGGAAACCGGCCTCGGCGAGCAGCTTCCTGGCCAGGGCCTGATCGCTCTTGTTGGGGATCGGCTGCGGGAAGCTCGCGTCGGGCGGCGTCGTCGTCCAGGTTCCGTCGTAGAGCTTGCGGCCGCGCTCGAAGATCGCCGCCTTAAACATGTCGTCGTAGGGCAGCGCCGCAGCCACCGCCTTGCGCACCTTGGGATTGTCGAACGGCGCCGCCTGCGTGTTCATCGACACGTGGGTGAAACCGTTGGTCTGCGGCATCGACACCAGCTTGGCCTTGGCCGACTTCTCGATGGTCGGCAGGTCGGCGGCGGCGAGGTCGATCGAGAGATCGGCGTCGCCGCGCTCGACCAGGTTGGCGCGCGTCGCCGGCTCCGGCACGGTCTGGATGATGATGCGCTTGAAGAACGGCAGCGTACCGCCCGGTGCGCCGGCCCATTTCTCGTTCCGCCGCAGCACGGTGCTCTCGCCGGCCTTGTGGCTCTCGACGATGTAGGCACCGCTCGCCGCGGTGTTGGTCTTCATCCATTCCTGCGCCCACGGATCCTCGGCCGTGGCGTTCTTCTTGGCGAGCTTGCTGTTGACCATGATGGCATAGCAGACGCAGAGGTTCGCCAGCGCCAGACGGTCGGGCTTCTCCAGGGTCACGGTCAGCGTCTTCGGATCGACGATCTTGAACTGATCCGCGCTGGTCAGGGAGCCGGTGGTGAACTGCGGCGCCGCCAGGGACTTGGCCGAGACGGCGCGATCCAGCGACCACTTCACGTCCTCGGCCGTCACCGGCGAGCCGTCCTGCCAGGTGGCGTCGTCGCGCAAGGTGATGGTGATCACCTTGTTGTCCGGGCTGATGCTGTAGGACTTCGCCAGCTCGCCTTCGATCTTGTCGGGATCGAACACCCAATAGTCGGCGACCTTCTTGCGTCCGAAGCGGAACAGGCGGTCGTAGACGTTCATGCTGAGGCCGAACGATTCGCGCGTGGCGCCGAACATCGTCGTGTCGAGCGTGTTGATCGTGGCGCCCGTCACGTAGCGCAACGTCTCCGCCCGGCTCTGCGCCATCGCCGGCGTTCCCCCGCCCGCCAGCAGTGCGGCGCCCGCAGCGCCCTGCAGAAGAACTCGACGTTTCATGTGACCACCCTCTGATCGGTTGAATGGAGTGGCGTTCCCTGATCCCCGCACGGACGACGCAAATCCCATGCCATGGGTTGACGTTGGCATGTGTCCGGCCAAAAAGGCTTTCGGGGAAAGAGAAGAGACCATGCGTATTGCCGCCGCCGACAAGAGTCTGGGCACAGGTCCGGACGAGGCCGAGCATTGGCCGGTGCCACGACGTCAGGCGTGGTTCGCCTTCGTCATGGCATTTCTCCTGATGGCATTCGATTTCATGGACCGCCAGATCGTGGTGGCGATGTTCCCGGCGCTCAAGGCCGAATGGGGCCTGAGCGACAAGCAGCTCGCCTCGCTGACCGCCGTCGTGTCGATCACCGTCGCCGTGCTGGCCTTTCCCATCGCGCTCCTGGCCGATCGCTGGAGCCGCGTGAAGAGCATCGCCGTCATGGCGTCGGTCTGGAGCCTTGCCACCATCGCCTGCGGCCTGTCGCAGAACTATGGCCAGTTCCTCGCCGCGCGCGCCGTCATCGGCATCGGTGAAGCGGGCTACGGCGCCGCGGGCGGCGCCCTGCTTACCAGCATGTTCCCCGCCGTCCGGCGCGCCACGGTGATCGGCGGTTTCCTGGCCGCCGCTTCGGTCGGCGCCGTCGCCGGCGTGGCGCTGGGCGGCGTGCTCACCGCGCGGTGGGGTTGGCAGGCCGCCTTCGGCGTGGTCGGCATTCCGGGGCTGGTGCTCGCCATCGCCTTCCTGCTGGTGCGCGACTACCGCACCGTGCCGCTGACCGATCCTGAAGCTCGGCGCTTGGGCCTCCGCGGTGTGCTGCGCGGCCTGCTCGGGCCGCGTACGGCGCTGGTCGCCTATGCCGGTGGCGCGCTTCAGCTCCTGACTGTCTCCTCGGTCTATGTCTGGCTGCCGAGCTATCTCAACCGCACCTACGGACTGCCGACCGACAAGGCCGGTCCGATGACGGCCCTGGTGCTGATCCTGGGCAGCGTCGGCATCGTGCTGTGGGGTTACGTTGCCGACCGCATGGGCGACGGCCGGCCGCAGCGCAAGCCGATGGTCGCCGCCGTCTGCCTGGTCGTGGCGGCTTTACTGTTGTCCTCGGCCTTCGGTGTGATGCAGCCCGGCGTCCTGCAGTTCGCCGTGATCGTCGCCGGCGGCTTCATGATGACGGCGGCCTCCGGTGTCCTGCCTTCCCTCGCCATCGACGTCATCCATCCCGGCCTGCGCGCCACCGCCGGCGCCATGGTCGCGGTGGTGCAGAATCTGTTCGGCCTGGCGTTGGGGCCGGTGATCGCCGGCATGCTGTCCGACGCCTTCAGTCTGCCGATCGCCCTCACCATCATGCCGGTCTTCTGCCTTGCCTCGGCTGCCGTCCTGATGGCGGGTTCACGCTTCTACGCTGCCGAGCTCAATGCCGCCCGGACACTGGCGGCGACGACGATGCAGTCGGATTGACGATCAGCGATTGGCCCGCGCCACCGCCGCGTTCAGCAGCAGGTTGGCGCCGGGCACCGAGCGGACGAGCTCGATCGCCTCGTTGACATTGTGGCTGATGCCCTCGTGGCAGGGCGTGAAAATCATCGCCGTCGGCGCCATGGTCGCCACGGCATAGGCGTCATGACCGGCCTGGCTGCGCATCTCGCGGTACGGCAGGCCGAGTTCCTTCGCCGTCGATCGCAGGAGCTCGATGCATTCTGGCGCGAACAGCTCGCTGCCCCAGCGCCAGCCCTCCTCGACGTCGATCTCGACATTCGCCTTCTTCGCCGAAGCCGCAATCGCCGCATCGACCTCCTTGCGCATCGCGTCGAAGCGCGCCTGCTCGATGTGACGGAAATCGATGGTGAGCTTGACCTGCTCGGCATAGGTGCCGGGCAGGTTGGGGAAGCTTTCGATGCGTGTCGTCGTCGTCCGGCCCTCGTCGGCGGCAAAGGCCAGGCCGATGTCGTTGACGGCGGCGATGACGTAGCCCGCGCCGACCAGGGCATTGCGCCGCATCGCCATGGGCGTGCCGCCGGCATGACCCGTGTCGCCCTTGATGGTGAGGCGCAGCGCCTGGGTCTTGTAGCCGCCGACCACGATGCCGATGTCGCACTTCTCGCGATCGAGCACCGGCGCCTGCTCGATGTGCAATTCGAGATAGGCGTCGAACGCGCGCTCGCCCAGCGGCGCAGGCCCGGCATAGCCGATCTCGTCCAGCGCCTTGGCGACCGTGACGCCGTCGTCGTCGGTGGTGGCGAGCACGCTCTCCAGCGGCAGCACCTTGGCGAAGGCCATCGAGCCCATCATCGGCGGGCTGAAGCGTGCGCCCTCCTCGTTGGTCCAGCAGATGACCTCGATGCCGCGCTTGGTCTCAAGCCCGCGATCGTTCAGCGTGCGCACGACCTCCAAGCCACAGAGCACGCCCAGGATGCCGTCATAGCGGCCGCCACAGATCTGCGTGTCGAGATGGCTGCCGATCGCGACCGTCGGCAGGCTGGGATCGCTGCCGGCGCGTCGGGCGAAGATGTTGCCCAGGCGGTCGATCTCGATGCTGCAGCCCGCCTGCTTCGCCCAATCGACGAACAGGTCGCGCATCTCCTTGTCCTCGGACGACAAGGCCAGCCGGCGCAGCCCGACGTCGCGGAAGCGCCCGATCTCCGCCGACCGTTCCAGGCTCTCCCACAATCTCTCGGCGTTGATCTCCAGGACGTTCGTGGCCACGGCAGGCTCCTTGCTTGGGGGCGTTGGCTTCCAACAAGAAGCGTGCCAGTGAAGACGGACAATGCAAGACGATTACGACTTCATCATCATCGGTGGTGGCTCGGCCGGCGCCGTCCTGGCGGCGCGGCTGAGCGAGGAGCCGACGATCCGCGTGCTGCTGCTCGAAGCCGGCCGCGACTTCCGCACCGCCGAGACGCCACAGCATCTCAGGATCCCCAATCCGCTGCGCGCCATCGCCGACGACGACTATCGCTGGCCCAAGCTTCTGGCCCGCCGCACCGAACGCCAGGAGCCCAAGCTGCTGTGGCGCGGCCGCGCCATCGGCGGCAGCTCGACCATCAACGGCCAGATCGCCATCCGCGGCATTCCGGAGGATTTTGCCGACTGGGCCGCCGACGGCGCGAAGGGCTGGGGCTGGGAGGAAGTCCTGCCCTACTTTCGCAGGTTGGAAAGCGACGTCGACTTCGGTGACGCGCCGTATCACGGCAAGACCGGCCCGATCCCGGTCTATCGCGCGCCGGTCGAGCAATGGGGCCATGTCGACCGTGCCCTGATGAAGGCGGCAATGGCGCTGGGCTACGGCTGGTGCCCCGACCACAATGCGCCGGAGGGAAGCGGCGTCGGCCCCTACGCGATCAACAGCCGCGACGGACTGCGCATCTCGGTCAATGACGGCTATCTCGAAGCGGCGCGCGGTCGCGCCAACCTGACGATCGTCGGCAACGCCGTCGTCGACACGCTGACCTTCGAAGGCAATCGCCCGCATGCCAACGGCGTGCGCGTCCAGATCGGCGGCGAGCAGAGATCGGTGCGGGCGCGCCGCGAGGTGATCCTGTCGGCCGGCGCCATCCACTCGCCGGCGATCCTGCAGCGGTCCGGCATCGGACCACGCCGCCTGCTGGAAGGCCTCGGCATAGACGTCGTGGCCGACCGGCCGGTCGGCGAGCATCTGCTCGACCATCCGATCCTGGGGCTGATGCTCGAGCTGCGTCCCGACGCGCAGGTCAGCACGCTGGCCCACCGCCACACCAACTGCTGCCTGCGCTACAGCTCCGCCCTCGCCGGATCGGGCGTCAACGACATGATCATGATCGCGGGCAACCTGCGGCCGGCGGAGGATGGCGGCACGGCGCGCGCCCGCCTCGCCGTCTCGGCCTTCCAGGCCCTGAGCGAGGGCAGCGTCCGCATCACCACGCGCGATCCCGCCATCGACCCTCGGGTCGACGAACGCATGCTGAGCCACGACAGCGACCTTGTGCGCATGCGCGACGGCGTGCAGCGGATGCGCGAGATCGGGCTGCACGAGGATGTCCGCGCCATCGCCACCCGAGTCGAATACGGCATGACCGGCCGGTCGATCGAACAGCCCTTCTCGGCCCAGGAGCTCGACGACTGGATGTTCGCCGAGTGCTCCGACGCCCAGCATGCCAGTGGCACCTGCCGCATGGGCGCGGCCGACGATCCGCGCTCGGTGGTCGATCCCGACTGCCGCGTGATCGGCTGCAGCGGGCTCAGGGTCATCGACGCCTCGGTCATGCCGACCGTGGTGCGGGCCAATACCCATCTGACGACGGTGATGATCGGCGAGAAGATGGCTGACCACCTCAAGCAGTCGGTCAAATCTCACGCCTGACGCAACAGGTAGGGTGGCGGCGCGGCAAACCGCATCGTAAAAGCGAACCGTGGCCTACGCCGTCAGCGCCTTATCTCATCGTTCCGAGCACATGTCGCCTGCGGCCGTGGCACTCGCCGTGCTGCTGCATGCGATGGTCGCGCTGGGCCTGTGGTGGCTGGCGCAGGAGCCCAAGGCGCCGGCCGAGCCCGCCCTGGAGGTCTATTTCGAGCCGGCCCCGAAGCCGGAAGAAAAGCCACCAGAACCCGAACAGAAGCCCGAACCCCCCAAGCCGGAGCCTCAACCGCAGCCCCAGCCGCAGCCACCGCCGCCGCAGGTCATCCCGCCCATCGAGGCGCTCGCGCCGCCCGCCGAAATCGTCGCTGACAAGCCGACCCAGGCGCCGCCCAAGGGCGACAAGCCCAAGGACGCCGAGCTCGCGCCGCCTCCGCCGCCCTTGCAGGACGTCCTGCCGTCGCCCGACCAGGACCTGGTAGAGCCGCCGACGGCCGCCGAGTTCAAGGAGTTCGCCAAGGTCGAGCCCACGCCGGCCCCGCCGCCACCGACGCCGCCCGCGCCCATGCCGATACCGCCGGCGCCGACGCCCCCGGCCGCTCCACCACAGCCGCAGTTGCAGAGCATCCTGCCCTCGCCTGGCGAGGACCTGCCGGCGCCGACGGCGGCCGACTTCGCCAAGGTCGAGCCCAAGCCGCCCACGCCCGCGCCGCAGGAGAAAAAGCCACCAGAGCCGCCCAAGCCACAGCAGCAGGCGCTCGCCAAGCCGCCAGAAAAGCCCGTCGAGAAGCCACAGCCGCCACAGGCGCAGCCGCAACATCAGCCGCAGCAGCAACAGCAGGCCAAGCCGCCGATGCCGCAGTTGCAGAAGCCAGAATACAAGCCCTCGCCGCTCAGCACCGCGCCGTCGCATCGGCCGCCGGCCGGCACGCAGTCGGAGAACCCATCGCCCTCGCCGTTCGTCAATCCGGCCGACACCTACAACAAGGCGCGCGCCGCCGATAACTATCTCTGGCAGGTCGTGCGCCGTCTGCAGGGCTACCGCTACACGGCGAACGTCAGCGCCACCCAGGGCATCACCGTGGTGCGCGTTGTCATCGCGCGCGACGGCCGGCTGCTGAACGTCACCGTCTCGCGCTCGAGCGGCGTTCCCGAGTTCGATCAGGGCGTGCTGGCCGGCGTGCGCTCGGGTTCGCCCTATGCGCCGCTGCCGCCCGACATCAAAGGCGACAGCGCCACCTTCGACCTGCCGCTGGTGTCGAGCCGGCGGATGTAGTCAGGCCGCCGCGGCGTATGGGTTCGCCCACCGCCCGCCGGAGAGGCGGAACACCAGGAAGCCGATGATCGTCAGGTTGACGACGTTGAAGATGATGCCGGTGGTGAAGGCGGGCGCGTAGTAGCCGAAGTGATCGTAGAGAAAGCCCGCGAACCAGCTTCCCGCCGCCATGCCGCTCATCGCCGTGAACAGCGTCAGCGGCATGCGCCACGAGGCCTCCGACGGCGGGAAGATGTCGCGAATGGCGACCGAATAGGCCGGGATGATGCCGGCGAATCCGAATCCGAAGGCGGCGGCAACGGCGAACAGGCCGGCCTCGTCCTGGGTGAGCGAGAAGGCCGAGATGGCGAGCGCCTGGCTGGCGGAGCCGACCAGGATGGTGCGCAGGCCGCCGATGCGATCGGCCAGCGCGCCCCAAGCCTGGCGGGCGACGAAGGCAGACGCCAGCATCACCGACAGCATGGTGGCACTGCGCGTCGGCGAGATGCCGAGGTCGCTGCAGAAGGCCACGAGATGCGCCTGCGGCACCGACATCGGGATGCAGCAGCAGAAGCCGGCGACGCAGAGCAGCGCCTGCACGACGTTGGGATACATGCCGCCGATGCGCCGCCCGCCGGCCGTAACATGCGGCAGATGCTGCGGCACGAGAGGCAGCGGCGTGGGCTTCAGCAGCAAGGTCGCGGGCAGGATCGCGACCAGCACGAGGACGGCAAAGCCGACCATCAGCATCTGCCAGCCGAGGGTCGAGATAATGCGCTCGAACAGCGCCGGCCAGACGACGCCGGCGACGTACTGGCCCGACGAGATCAGCGCGATCGCCGTGCCGCGCCGGCGGTCGAACCAGCGGCTGAGATAGACCAGCAACGGCGGATAGACGCCGCCATTGCCGAACAGGCCCATCAGCGCATGGCCGACGAACAGCGACCAGATCCAGCCCATCGACGACAGCAGCAGCCCGGCCGCGATCATGCCGGCGCCGATGGCGACCGTGGCGCGCACGCCGATGCGGTCGGACAGCCAGCCCATGAAGATGCCACCGGCGCCGGTGCCGACCCACAGGAACGCGCCGGCCAGCGCCACCACCGACCGGTCGGTGCCGAGCGATTCCTGGATCGGCTTCATGCCGACGACGATGAGCAGGGACGAGCCGAAGGACACCGACAGGATCGCCAGGATCAACCAGGCGGTCCGCCACGAGGCCTTGCTCTCGATACTTGCGGGCCGTGTCGCACCGCCGCGGGGCTCAGGCCCGTCCATACTGTTTCCTCACTGCGAGCTTACCTGCTCGTCTGCCGGCATTATCGCGATAAACATGCATTACTGGAATGCGATTGGCTTCCGCTATGCGCAACATTTGCTAGATTTGATCCATGAAAACCAAGCTCCTCGGCCGCACCGGCGTCTCCGTCTCTCAACTCTGCTTCGGCACCATGTCCTTCGGCGGCGATGCCGACGAAGCCACATCGGCTGCGATGTACAAGAATGTCCGCGATGCCGGCATCAACTTCTTCGACACGGCCGACGAATACAGCAAGGGCAAGTCCGAAGAGATTTTAGGCCGCCTGATCAAGGGCCATCGCGACGAGCTGGTGATCGCCAGCAAGTGCAACAGCCAGCAGGGCCCGGACGTGAATGCGCGCGGCACCTCGCGCCGCCATGTCGTGCGCGCGGTCGACGCCAGCCTCAAGCGCCTCGGCACCGATCGCCTCGATATCCTGTTCCTGCACCGCTACGACGCGCTGACGCCGATCGAGGAATCCATGCGGGCACTCGAGGACGTGGTGAGCGCGGGCAAGGTGATCTATCCCGCGGTCAGCAACTGGTCGGCCTGGCAGACCCAGCGCGGCCTCGACATCCAGGAGCGCAGCAACTGGGCGCGCCTGCAGGTCATCCAGCCGATGTACAACCTGGTGAAGCGCCAGGCTGAGGTCGAGATCCTGCCGATGGCCGAGGCCAACGGCATCGGCGTCATCCCCTACAGCCCGGCCGCCGCCGGCCTGCTGTCGGGCAAGTATCTCGGCCAAGCCACAAGGGACCAGGGGGGCCGTCTGAAGACCAACAAGATGTACGAGGCGCGCTACAGCGATGCCTGGATGTTCGACGCGGCCGAGGAATACGTCGCCTTCTGCAAGGAGCGCGGCCTGCATCCGGTGAGCACGGCGATCGCCTGGGTCGGCGCCCATCCGGCAGTGACGGCGCCCATCATCGGCGCGCGCAACACCGACCAGCTCAAGGACTCGCTCGACGCCATCAAGATCGACATGACGCCGTCGCTACGCCAGGAAATCGCCGACCTCTCGCGCACCCCGCCGCCGGCGACCGACCGGCTCGAGGAACAGAAGGCCGCAAGGGCCTGAACCATGCGCGCCAAGCATGTGATGTCGAAGGCGGTGACCATCACGGCCGACGCAACCTTGCGCGATGCCGCGCGCGTGCTGGTCAATTCGCGGTTCAGTGCGCTTCCGGTCGTCGACGAGAAGGGAGCGATGACTGGCATCGTGAGCGAGGTCGACCTGATCCGCCGCGTCGTCGGCGACGCGGGCGATCCGACGCAGCTTCACGCCCACCTCGGCGATCCCGACAGCCAGCAGGCGTTGGCCACCCCGGTCGTCGAGGTCATGACGCGCGAGGTGATCACCGCCGACACGGAAACCCCGCTGGAGGATGTGGCCACCCTGATCCTGAAGCATCAGAAGAAGCGCATCCCCATCATGCGCGACGGCAGCGTCGTCGGCATCGTGAGCCGGACCGATCTCGTCAAGGCGATGCTGTCACACGGTGCGCTGGTCACGCAGCCGCCGCCGGAAGCGCCGAAGACCGACGGGGCCCTACGCCGGCAGGTCGCGGAGGCCGTTCAGAAGCTCAACATTCCCCTCGGCGGCTCGTTCGACGTCGTGGTGCGCGGCGGCTCGGCCCACCTCTGGGGCCAGGTCGCGAGCCACGAGGAGGATCGGGCCTGCGAGATGGCGGCCGCCCAGGTGCCGGGCATCACCGGCGTGATGAGCCACATGCAGGTCGTGCCGCTGCACCTCAGATGATCTTGCGCGTCTTCAGGTCCTTGATCTCCGCTTCGCTGTAACCCAGCTCGCACAGCACCGACTGGTTATGCTGGCCGAGCTCCGGCGCGATGCCGGGCTTGGCCGGCGTCTCGGAGAACTGCCAGGGCGTGCCGTGCACCTTCAGCTTCTTGCCGTACTTGGGATAGTCGACGTGGGTGACGTAGCCGTTGGCGATCACGTCGGGATCGTTCGACGCTTCCAGGAGCGTGTTGATCGGCGCCGACACGATGTCGGCCTTGCGCAACCGCGCCACCCAGTCGTCGCGCGTGCCGGTGGCGAAGAGGTCGTCGAGCAGGCTGAGAAGCTCCTCGCGCTTGGCGTCGTTGTCGATGATGACGCCGAGGTTCTCGAAGCCTGCTGTCTTGATGCGGTCATGGAAGCCCAGGCCGGTCATGGCGTCCTTCCAGTTCTCCGGACCGGTGAGCTGGAACACTAGCGGCTTGCCGTCGCGATCGTTGAACGAGGCGCTGATGCCGGGCCGCTCGGGCGTGCCGGTGATGCGGGCCTGGCCGGTCACCGGGTTCTGGTTGCGCCACATCGTCGTGGTGAAGGTCCAGCCCATCAGCCGCACCAGCGAGCCCAGCAGCGACAGTTCGATCTTCTGGCCGACTCCCGTGGTGCGCGCATGGGTGAGCGCGGCCAGTGCGCCGCCGAAGGCCAGCATGGCGGTCGATTCGTCGGCCACCGACGCGATACCGGTGCGCATCTTCTGGCCCGGCATGGAATAGGCCTCGGCGATGCCGCCCAGCGCCTGGGCCATGGAATCGGTGCCCGGCAGATGGCCGTTGGGGCCGCGCGTGCCGTAGCCCGAGATCGAGACGTAGACGAGCTTGGGATTGATCTTGCGCAGCTCTTCCCAGCCGAAGCCGTTCCGGTCGGCCGCGCTCGGCCGGAAGTTCTGGCCGAAGATGTCGGCCTTGGCGACCAGCTTGTGCAGGATGGCGCGGCCCTCGGGTGATTTGAGATTGAGCGTCACGCTCTTCACGCCGCGATTGTTGGTCTCGAAGAAGGTGCTGGGCATGCCGGGCAGCACGGTCATGCGACGCGAACTGTCGCCGCCCTCGGGCGGCTCGATCTTGATCACGTCGGCGCCAAGATCGGCCATCAGCATGTAGGGCACGGTGCCCGCCTGCGCCGTCGAGCACGAAACGACCTTCACGCCCTGGAGCGGGCCCCACTTCTCCGACATCTCACGCTACTCCCGTTCAGGCGTTATCGAACAAATGGCACGCCACGGCGTGCCCCGGCGAGACCTCGCGCAAGGCCGGCTCCTGCTGGCTGCAGCGCGGCATGACGTAAGGGCAGCGCGTATGAAAGCGGCAGCCGGCCGGCGGATTCAAGGGCGACGGCACCTCGCCACGCAATTCGATCTCTTCCTCACTGCGGCCCGGCCAGGCCACCAGCACGGCGGAGAACAGCGCCTTGGTGTATGGGTGCCGCACGTCGGCGAACAGCGATTCGGTCGGCGCCTTCTCGACGATCTTGCCGAGATACATCACCACCGTGTGGTCGGCCATGTGGCGCACCGTGGCGAGGTCGTGCGCCACCAGCAGGTAGGCGACGTTGTCCTGCGCCTGGATGTCCTTCAGGAGGTTCATCATCTGGGCGCGGATCGACACATCGAGCGCCGACACCGGCTCGTCGAGCACGATCAATCGCGGCCGCGAGGCCAGCGCCGCGGCCAGCGCGACGCGCTGGCGCTGGCCGCCGCTGAATTCGTGCGGGTATTGCTCGGCCTGTTCGGGCCTCAGGCCGACCTGTAGCAGCAGTTCTCGAACCCGGCCGGCGATCTTCTCCTTATCACCCCAGCCGTTGACGATCAGCGATTCGGCGATGATGCGGCCCACCTTCATGCGCGGATTGAGCGACGACCAGGGATCCTGGAACACCGCCTGTACCTTGGCGCGATAGGCCTTCAGCGCATCGCCCTGCAGGCCGCCGATCGGCTCGTCCTCCAGCAGGATGCGGCCGTCGGTCGGCTCATCGAGGTTCAGGATCATGCGCGACGTCGTGGTCTTGCCGCAGCCCGATTCGCCCACCAGTCCCAGCGTCTCGCCGGCCTTGATCTCGAACGAGACGTCGTCGACCGCCTTGATGTGACCGAGCGTGCGGGCGAACAGGACGCCCTTGGTGAAGGCGAAGTGCTTGCGCAGGCCCTCTACGCGCAGGAGCGGTGCCTCGCTCACGGCAGCGCGACCTTCCAGCAGTCGGCGGTGTGGTCCTGCCCCACCCGCACCGTGCCGGGATAGGCTTCCAGGCAGCGCTGCTCGACCAGGCTGCAGCGCGAAGCGAAGCGGCAGCCCTGCGGCAGGTCCATCAGCGACGGCGGCTGGCCTTCGATGGTGGCGAGACGGCCGGCCGGACCGGTCATCTTGGGCACCGAGGCGATCAGGGCGCGCGTGTAGGGATGCTGCGGCGCCTCGAAGATCTGCTTCACCGGCCCGCACTCGACGATGCGACCGGCATACATCACCGCCACGCGGTCGCACATGCGGCCGACCACGCCGAAATCGTGGGTGATGAACAGGATCGCCATGCCGTTCTCGGCCTGCAGGCGCTTCAGGAGCTTGAGGTACTGCAGCTGGATGGTGACATCGAGCGCGGTCGTCGGCTCGTCGGCGATCAACACCTCGGGCTCGCCACTGATGGCGATGGCGCCGACGACGCGCTGCTTCATGCCGCCGCTCATCTGATGCGGATACTGGCCGATGCGCTGCTCCGGTGCGGCGATCTCCACGCGACGCAGCGCGGTCACGGCCTCCTTCATGATCTCCGAAAGCGAAGCGCCCTTGCGGCGACGCTCGATCGCCTCGCGCAACTGGTCGCCGACGGTGAACACTGGGTTGAGCGAGGTCTGCGGATCCTGCAGCACCATGGAGATGCGCCGGCCGCGGATCTCGCGCATCTCGGCCGGCGTGCGCTCGAGCAGGTTCTCGCCATCGAGCAGGACCTCGCCCTTGACGGTGCGGGCGCCGCCCTTGGGCAGCAGCCGCATCAGCGACAGCGCCGTCAGGCTCTTGCCGCAGCCGGACTCCCCAACCAGCCCCAGCACTTCGCCGCGCTTCAGGGAGAAGCTCACGCCGTCGACCGCTTTCACCACGCCGCGACGCAGGAAGAAATGCGTGTGCAGGTCGCGGACTTCCAGGACGGTGTCGCTCATAGCTGGCGCAGCCGGGGATCGAGACGGTCGCGCAGCCAGTCGCCGAACAGGTTGACCGACAGCACGAGTAGCGTGATGGCGATGCCGGGGATCAGCGCCACCCACCAGGCGTCGGCGATGCGGCCGCGGCCCTCGGAGATCATCAGGCCCCAGGTCGGGGTCGGCGGCGGCACGCCGGCGCCGAGGAAGGACAGCGTCGCCTCGGCGATGATCACCACGCCGATGTTCAGGGTCACCAGCACCATGAAGGTGTTGAGCACGTTGGGCAGGATGTGGGTCAGCATGATGCGCACGGCCGAACAGCCACGCACCTTGGCCAGCGCCACGAAATCGCGCTGGCGCAGACCTAGAACCTCGCCGCGGATGACGCGCGCGAAAGGCGCCCACAGCAGCAGGCTGATGGCGATCACCAGCGTCCCCAGGCCCTGGCCCATGGTGACTGCCAGCAGCAGCGCGAACAGGATGGCGGGAAAGGTGAAGGCCGCGTCGACCAGGCGCATCAGCACCGCATCGACCGCACCCCCGATATAGCCCGAGACGATGCCGATGGTGAGGCCGACCCCGCCGCCCGCGGTCAGCGCCAGCACCGCCACCAGCAGGCTGACCCGTGCGCCGTAGATCAGGCGGCTCAGGATGTCGCGGCCGAAGGCGTCGGTGCCCAGGAGATACTTCTCCTTGCCGCCCATCATCCAAGCCGGCGGCAGGAGCTTGTAGCGCAGCGTCTGGTCGATCGGCGAATGCGGCGCGAGCAGCGGCGCGAAGATCGCCATGATGACGATCACCGAGATGATGGCGATCGGGATCCACGGCACACGCGCGGTGCGGCGCGGCTGGGCTTCGCGGCTCGGCCACAACAGCGCGCGCCACAGAGCCCTGCGGGCGACCCGCTCAACCGGCGAGGGACGTTCGATGATCGCCATGCGTCAGGCCAACCTGATCCGCGGGTCGACATACGCATAAAGAATGTCGACGCCGAGGTTGATGCTGAGGATCAGGATCGATTTCAGGATGATTACCGCCTGCAACAACGGGAAGTCGCGGTAGATCACCGCCTCGTAGGTCAGCCGGCCGATGCCGGGCCAAGCGAAAACGGTCTCGGTGACGATGGCGCCGGTGATCAGGTTGCTGACGAACACGCCCCACAGGGTGAGCACGGGAATCAGGGCGTTGCGCAGGCAGTGCTTCCAGACCACCGTGGTCTCGCTCAGGCCCTTGATGCGCGCGAGCTTGACGAACTCGCTTTCCATCACCTCCAGCATCGACGAGCGCGTGATGCGCATGAAGCCCGCCACCAGGAACAGGCCGAGCGTGATCACCGGCAGGACGTAGTGCTCGGGCCCGCCCATCCGGCTGGACGGCAGCCAGCCCAATTCGACGCTGAACACGAAGATCAGCAGGATGCCGAGCCAGAAGCTCGGCATGGCGATGCCCAGCACCGCGACCGTGCCGGCGGTCCGGTCGAGCCAACTGTCGCGGTTGAGGGCGGCAACGACCCCCAGTGGAATGCCGAGCGCCATGCCCAGCAGCAGCGCCCAAGGAATCAGCATCAGGGTGTTGGGCAGGCGATCGAAGAATGCCTGCGCCGCCGGCTGCTTCATGCGGATCGAGGTGCCGAGATCGCCGTGCAGCGCCCTGCCGGCGAAGATCAGGAACTGATCGGTCAGCGATCCGTCGAGCCCGAGCTGTCGGGTGAGATTGGCCCGATCCTCGGCGGTGGCGTCCTCGGGCAGCATCAGGTCGACCGGGTTGCCGGTCAGCCGTCCCAGGATGAACACGATCGTCGCCACCACGAACAGCAGGACCACACCCTGCATCAGGCGACGAGCGATGTAGCGCTTCATCGGTTGCGCGTTCTCACTTCTTCCAGGGCTTCTGCTCGGGCCGCGGGATGCGCTCGAACACGTCGCCCAGCTCGTGCCGGCCGGGGATGGCCTCGAACTGACCAACCTTCTTGGTGTTGATGGCGTAGTAGCCCATGCCTTCGATGATCGGCACGACCATCCAGGAGGCGGTCGTGATCTCGACCATGCGGTCGGTCAGTGCCGTGCGCTTGGTCTTGTCGAGCTCGGCCGACAGCGCGCGCGCGGTCTTGACATAATCCTGGCAGACCTCGTTGCAATTGTCCTTGTCGCCCAGCAGGCGCTGGATGCTCTCGGGCGAGAAGGCGCCGTCGTAGCGCCACGGCGCGTCGGGCCGGCCGGCGGTGCGGTACATCGAGGCCCAGCCGACGAGCCCCGCCTGGTCGCCGCGCTCCATGGGGTTGAAGGCGCCCCATTCGTAATGCTTCAGCGTCACCTTCACGCCGACCTTGTTCCACATGTCGGCGATGGCGGTGCCGATATCGACCATGAACTGCGTGCCGGGCAGCGCGGTGTTGGCGAACTTCAGCTCGAAGCCGTTGGGATAGCCCTCCTCGGCCAGGATCTTCTTGGCCAGCGCTGGATCGTAGCGGTAGGCATCGTTCGCCCACTTCTCCCAGCGGTCGGCGCTGAGATATTCGGTGTAGGCGAAGGTCGAGAACGGGAAAGGCATGCGCGCCTTGCCGTTCATGACGTGCTCGATCACCTGCTTGCGGTCGATGGCCAGCGATAGCGCCTGGCGCACGCGCGGCTTGGTGATCGGATTGTCCTTCTGCTCGGGCTTCCAGGTGCCCCAGAACTGGAAGATCGCCTGCATGGTGCCGGGCACCGACAGGACTTCGAGGCCACCGCGCGAGGCGGCGAGCATGGTCTCGGGGCCGATCGAGGCGATCCCCGCCTCGCCCGTGCGCACCATGGCGACGCGCGTGCTCTCCTCCGGCACGAGCAGGACGTGCAGATCCTTGAAACTCGGCGTGCCGCGCCAGTGATTGGCGACGGCAGTGAACTCGATGCGATCGCCCGGCACGTTGCGCACGAACTTCCAGGGGCCGCTGCCGATCGGCTTCTTGCGGAACTCCTCGTCGCCGACCTTTTCGATGTAGGTCTTGGGCATGATGGCGCCCTCGGGCGCCACGGCGCGCGACAGGCTGGCCGGCAGGCCGATCTGCGGGCTGGCCGTGTTGACCTTCACCGTGAGGTCGTCGACCACCTCGATGTTCTTGATGACGCGTTTCATGAAGGCAGCAGCCGAGGCGACGGTGCCCGGTCCGTTCATCTGGCGCTCGAGGCTGAACTTCACGTCGTGGGCGGTGAGCTTGTCGCCGTTGTGGAAGGTCTGGTTCGGACGGATGAAGAAGGTCCAGGTGAGGCCGTCCTGCGACAGTTCCCAGCGTTCGGCGACGCCGGGGCCGACACCGCCCTTCTTGAGATCGAAGCCGACCAGCGAGTCGTACATGATCGCCTGATAGACCGCGTTGCCCGGCCGGCCTTCGAGGATGGGATCGAGCGTCTGGGCGCCGAGCGATTCGACGGCGAAGACGAGCGTGCCTTTCTGGTCCTGGGCCCCCTGATTTTGGGCATGAGTCGGCGCGACCGCGACGACAATCGAGGCGACGGCGAGAGCCATGGCTCCCGCAAGCTGCCGAATCATGAGCTCCTCCCGAAACGATGACTTTGTCTTTTAGTTCTTGGGACTCAACTAACGGCGACAACGACTATCGGGCGAGCGTTGGGAGCGGTCAATAGCAGCGGATGTGAAGTGCCGCTTGTCGGACTCATGCTCTTCCGGACCGCGCGCGTCCTCGCGCTCATGATCATGAGCGCGCGAGGACGCACGCGGTCCGGAAGAAGAAATTAGGAAAGACTAAGACGCGAGCGGGGCGCTGGCGTCCTGTCCGAAGTAGGCGTGCTCGAGGCGATTGGGCAGGTCGTCCTCGTTCGTGCGCGCTTCGAGCACGATCGAGCCGCGCGCCAGAGCATAGACACGATCGGCGAGCTTCAGCGCCTTCTCGATCAGCTGCTCGACCAGCAGCACGGCGGTGCCGGCGTCGCGCAACTGCGCGGCGGCGGCGAGCACGCGATCGACCAGCACCGGCGACAGGCCGGCCGACGGCTCGTCGAGCATCAGGAGTCGCGGCCGGCGCACGAGGCCCTGCGCCACCGCCAGCATCTGCTGCTGGCCACCCGACAACGTCACGGCGCGATCGTTGCGCTTCGCCGCGATCTCGGGAAAGAACGCCAGCGCCTCCTCGACGCGCTCGCCGAGCACGGCGCCCTTCAGGCCGTAGCCCGCCAGCATGACGTTGTCGTACACGCTGAGCTGGGTGAAGACTCGATGGCCTTCGACCACGTGCACCAGCCCGGCGTTCACCGCCTCGCGCGGGCCGGTCTTGCTGATGTCCTGGCCGCCGAAGGTGATGGTGCCGGTGCGCGGCAGCAGGCCGGAGATCGCCTTCAAGAGCGTGCTCTTGCCGGCGCCGTTGGGTCCCAACAGCGCCACGATCTCGCCGGCGCCGATCGTGAGATCGATGCCGTTCAAGACACCGATCTTGCCGTAGCCGGCCGACAGGCCGCTGACTTTGAGCAGAGCTTCAGGCGCCGAGGTAGGCACTGACCACCTCCCTGTGCGAGCGGATCTCGTTGGGCGTGCCCGCGGCCAGCATCTTGCCGAGGTTGAGCACGGTCACGCGATCGCAGATGTCGAAGATCAGGTCGGCATGGTGCTCGACCAGCAGCACGCCGGTGCCCTCGCGGCTGATCGCCTTGATGAGATTGCCGAGACGGCGGATCTCCTCAGGCGACAGGCCGGCCGCCGGCTCATCGAGCATCAGGAAGGCCGGCCGCAGCATCAAGGCGCGAGCGACCTCCATGAAACGCAGCTCGCTGTGCTGCAGGCGGTCGGCGCGCACGTCGGCGAGATTCTCGAGGCCGACCGTGGCCAGCGCCTGCAACGCCGCGGCGCGCAAGAGCTTCTCGTCGCGGCGGTTGCGCGGCAGGGAGAGCATGGCCTCGGCGAAGGTCGCCTGGCCGTGCACGGTGCCGCCGATCATGACGTTTTCGAGCACCGAGGCGGCGCCGACCAGGCGTGGCGTCTGGAAGGTGCGGGCGATGCGGTAGCCGGCGCGGGCATGTGGCTGGTCGAACGGCAGGTCGGCCCCGTCCAGCTTCATCGTGCCGGTCTTGGGTTTGTAGTAGCCCGAGATCACGTTCAGCGTCGTGGTCTTGCCGCTGCCGTTGGGGCCGATCAGGCCGTGCACCTCGCCCGAGCGGATCTCGAGGTCGAGGCCATCGATCGCCCGCACGCCGCCGAAATGCAGCGCGATATCCTTGAGCACGATGCTGTGCTTGCCGTCCGTCCGGTCGAGCGCGCGCTTCAGCAGTTCCGTCCGCGGCACGATCTCGCGATGCTGGGTGAGCGGGCGCCGGTTCTTGAAGTCGAGCAGGTCGGCAATGCCGCCCGGCACCAGCAGCACGATCGCCAACAGGAGCACGGCATAGAGGAACGTCGACCATTGCACCAGCGGCGCCGCGAACTCAGGCAATGCCGTCAGGATGATGGTGCCCAGCACCGGACCCAGGATCGAACCGCGGCCGCCGATCAGGATGGCGATGAAGAACAGCACCGACATCTCGAAGGTGAAGGCGTCGGGCGTGATGTAGGACTGCAGCGAGGCGAACAGCCCACCGGCCACGCCGCCAAGAGCGCCGGCCAGCAGGAAGACCATCATCAGGAGCTTGGGCTTGGCGATGCCTGACGCCTCGGCCGCGACCTCGGCATCGCGGATCGCCACCAGCGCGCGGCCGTAACGGCTCGAGCCGATATTGGCCGTCATCCACGTCGCCAGTGCCGCCAGGATGAAGCAGAAATAGTAGAAGCCCCAGCCCGGCTCGAACGGCCACGAGAAGGTGGGCCCCGGCGTGCCGACGCCGCCGCCCGTCACGTCCTTCCAGGCCAGCGCCACCTGGGTGACGATCGTGGCGAAGCCCAGCGTGGTCATGGCGAAATAGAAGGTGCGCAGCCGGAGCGCGGGAAGGCCGACGATGACGCCGAAGATGGCGCCCATGACGCCGCCCGCCACCAGCGCGAGGTACGAATTCCACTCGGCGCCGACGCGGCCCGCGGCCAGCGCTGCCGTGGTGTAGGCGCCCAGCGTCAGCATCGATACCCAGCCGATGGCGATCTGGCCGGCATAGCCGACAACGAGGTTCAGGCCGGCCGACAGGACCCAGTATATGTAGGCACGCTGGGCAATGACGCCGATGTAGGAGTCGTCGAGCAGCGGCAGCAGCAGCCCGGCCAGCCCGAGCAGGATCCATGAGATCTTGCCCTCGAGCTTTCCGAGCCAGGATGTGCCGGCGGTGCGCGCCGGCGTGGAGGCGGTGGTATCGGTCACGGCACCACCCCTATACGCGTCGTGCCGCCGACGCGCCGGCCAGGCCTTCGGGCCTGAGCAGAAGCACGACGATGAACACGACAAACACCGCGACCGCGGCAAAGATGCCGCCAACCAGGAAATTCGCCGCCTGCTGGAACAGGCCGAGTGCCAGCCCGCCGACCACGGCACCGCGATTGGAGCCCATGCCGCCCAGCGCCACCGGCACGAAGCCGTAGAAGTTCAGGATCGCCTGGTTGCCGATGAAGGCCAGCAGCATCTGCGCGCCGGTGAAGCCTGCCAGCGCGCCGATGACGCCGGCGAGGGCGTAGCTCGCCATCCTGAGCCGCGTCTCGGGCAGGCCGAGCGCGCGGGCGGCGTAGCTGTCCTCGGCGATGGCAAGGAAGGCGCGGCCGATCAATGTCCGGCGATAGAGGAATTCGAGGCCGGCGATGGTGACGACGCAGGCCAACACGGGCAGCCAGAACTTCTGGTCGACGATGCCGAGGATCGAGTTCGCGTCGATCGGGATCAGCACCGGGAAGGGATATGCCTCCGTGCCGTATTCGATGGCCGTCACCTGCTGGATCATCAGCGCGAAGGCCAAGGTCGACAGCACGTAGAGATGCTGCTCGATGCTTTTGAGCACCGGCCGCACGGTCACGATCTCGGTGACGAGGCCGAGCACGGCGCCACAGGCCAGGACAGCCGCGAACCCGAGCACGGCGTTCCAGCCCCAATCCTTGATGAACAGCGCGCCGAGCACGCCGCCCAGCATGCCCAGCATGCCGGCGGTGAAGCTGAACACACGCGACGCCGAGAACATGACGTTGTAGGTGATGCCGATCAGGGCATAGACCGCTCCCACCGCGAGGCCGTAGGAGATGATGGACTGCAACACGGACTACCTGCCTTCACGAAAGAACCTCACCCTGAGGAGCGCCGCAAAGCGGCGCGTCTCGAAGGGTGGGCAACAGCACGACTGATCCCCACCCTCCGAGACGCGGCCCTTTGGGCCGCTCCTCAGGGTGAGGCATTGCGTCGTGGCAGGCACTACGAGCTGTAGCCCGGCGCGACGTTGAAGGCGCCGTCCTTGAGCGAGTTGACCTCGCACATGACGACCTCGTTGTCGGGGAAGCCGTTATGCTGCTCCGGCGTCCAGGTGACGGTGCCGTAGATGCCCGGCCGGTCCTTGATCTTGTTCATGTAGCCGACGATGTCGTCGTTCTTGGTGCCGACGGCCTTGAACGTGTCGCCCATCAGGAGCGCGCTGTCCCAGCCCAGCGCCACCCACCACAGCAGCGTATCGCTGAACTCGATCTTGGCCTTCTTGAGCCGATCGACGAACTCTTCCGCCTTGGGCAGCAGCTTGCCGTTGATGTAGCAGACCTGCCGGAAATTGTTCGAGTAGACCTTGTTCCAGTACTCGGGCTTCTCGAGCAGGGCCTTCGTCTGGCCGGAGCCGAGCGTCGTCTGGCCGACGATCGGCACGTCCCAGCCCATGGCGCCGCGCGTATTGCAGATGCGCGACAGGAAGCCGGCGTTGACGCTCCACGGCATGATGACCTGGGCGCCGGCGCTCTGCATGCGCAGGAGCTCGGGCTTGAGGTCGGGGTTCGCCGCGTCGACATGGTTGGTGTAGACCACTTCGGCACCGATTGCCTTCAGCATCGGCACGTAGGTGTTGGCCGAGGCCGTGCCGTAGCCGGTGGTGTCGCTGATCACCGCCACCTTCTTCAGCTTGAGCACGTTCACCACGTAGTTGTTGGCGCCCTTGCCGATCTGCGTATTGGTCGGCGCGATGCGGTAGGCCATCGGGTACTTCTTGACGTCGATCAGCTCGTCGACCCAGCACGGATGCAGCATCGGCACCTTGTCGCGCGCGATCAGCGGCGTCGCCGCCAACGCCTCGCCCGAGTTCACCGGCCCGAAGATCGTCGCGACCTTCTGGCGCTGCGTCAGCTCGGCCACGGCGTTCACCGCCTTGGTCGGATCGCTCTGCGTGTCGCGCGTGATCAGCTCGATCTTGCGGCCCTTGATGCCGCCCGAATTGTTGATCTCCTCGACGCCGAGCTGGACGCCGCGGTTGATGCCGACACCGGTCGACGACGAAGGGCCGGTCAGCGCCGGCAGGTAGCCGATGCGGATCGGCTCGTTCTGGGCGATGGCCGGGGCCGCGAGCCCGGATGTTAGCGATACCATTCCAGCGGCAGAACCGGTCAGCACTGTACGACGCTTGATCGACATGTTTCCTCCACACCCCATGGGAAATCGCGCACTTGGCGGCGCTTGCTTGGCCGGGAGCCTATCGCTCCCGGCCGACCGCGGTCAATGCAGGTAGCACATCCGCCGCAGGTGCGACCGCTACGCGGGCTGCCGTTTCAATTCCGATGGCAGACGCACAAGAATCTCTTCGACGATCTCGGCCGGCGTGCCGCCGACATCGGGACCATGGGGCGGTTGTGAGCAGCATGCCGGTCCATTAAGACTTCGCCTGATCCCGTGTCTCCATAAGGATGCATCACCGTGCTCAAGCTCGGATACAAGGCGTCGGCCGAACAATTCGCGCCCGGCAAGCTGCTCGACTTCTCGGTCCATGCCGAGCAGGCCGGGTTCGAATCGGTGTTCGTCAGCGACCACTTCCAGCCGTGGAAACACATCGACGGCCATGCGCCCAACTCGATCGCCTGGATGGGCGCGCTCGGCGCCCGCACAACGAAAGTGGCCATCGGCACAAGCGTGCTGACGCCGACCTTCCGCTATCACCCGTCGATCGTGGCGCAGGCCTTCGGCACTCTGGGCTCGATGTTCCCGGGCCGCGTCATTCTGGGCATCGGCACCGGTGAATCGTTGAACGAGGTGCCGTCGACCGGCGCGCCCTGGCCCGAGTTCAAGGAGCGCTTCGCCCGCCTGCGCGAGGCGGTGAACCTGATCCGCACCCTGTGGCGCGGCGAGCGCGTCACCTTCGAGGGCGAGTATTACAAGACCGAGAAGGCCACCATCTACGATCGGCCCGATGTCGAGATACCGATCTACGTCGCCGCCGCCGGCGCACTGGTCGCGAAGTATGCCGGCCGCACGGGCGACGGCTTCATCTGCACCAGCGGCAAGAAGCGCGAGCTCTACACCGAGACGCTGCTGCCCAAGGTCGCCGAGGGAATCGCGGCCGGCGGCCCCAAGGCGCAACCCTACGACCACATGATCGAGGTCAAGGTCTCCTTCGATACCGACAAGGAGCGCGCGCTGCAGGACACGCGCCACTGGGCGGCGCTGGCGCTGTCGTCCGAGGAGAAGATGTCGGTCGAGGATCCCGTCGAGATGCAGCGCCTGGCCGATGCCCTGCCCCTCGAGCGCGCGGCCAGCCGCTGGATCGTGTCCAGCGATCCCGAGGAGCAGGTCGAGAAGATCGGCTACTACGTCGGGCTCGGCTTCAACCACCTCGTCTTCCATGCGCCCGGTCCCGACCAGGCGCGCTTCCTCGACCTCTACGGCAAGGAAGTCCTGCCGCGGCTGCGCAAGCGCTTCGGATGAGCGTCGCCAAGCTGGAGCTGGTGGCGCTCCCCGGCCTGCCGATGATCAAGGCAGGCGACGACCTGCCGGCCCTCTTGGCCGGGGGGTTTTCGCGTGCCGGCCTCAAGCCGCAAAAGGGCGACGTCCTCGCCCTCGCCCAGAAGATCGTCTCCAAGGCCGAGGGCCGCAGCATCGAGCTCGCCAAGGTGACGCCGTCGGACGCCGCCATCAAGCTGGCGGCCGAGGTTCAGAAGGACCCGCGGCTGGTCGAGCTGATCCTGTCGGAGTCCGTGCGCGTGGTGCGCTCGCGGCCCAACGTGCTGATCGTCGAGCACAAGCGCGGCTGGGTCATGGCCAATGCCGGCATCGACCAGTCCAATGTCGGCCCGACCGACGGCGTCGAGCGCGCCCTGCTGCTGCCGGTCGATCCCGACGGCAGCGCCAGCAGGATCCGCACGCGACTCGGCGAGCTTCTGGGCGCCGCGCCCGCCGTCATCATCACCGACAGCTTCGGCCGGGCGTGGCGGCGCGGCACGCAGGGCATCGCCATCGGCGCCGCGGGGCTCCCTGCCCTGCTCGACCTGCGCGGCAATCCCGACCTCTTCGGCCGCACCCTGCAGGTCAGCATCTCGGGCTTCGCCGACGAGATCGCGGCGGCCGCCTCGCTGGTCCAGGGCCAGGGCAACGAGGCGCAGCCCGCCATTCTCGTGCGCGGTCTCACCTGGAATGCGCCCGACAATCGGGCGTCGGAGCTCGTGCGGCCCGCGGCCGAGGACATGTTCCGGTGAGCAAGGGGTTGGTCGTCGCCCTGTCCGGCGGTGTCGGCGGGGCCAAGCTGGCGTTAGGTTTGAGCCGCGTCCTGCCGCCCGACGAGCTTCTGGTCATCGCCAACACCGGCGACGACTTCGAGCATCTCGGGCTGAAGATCTGCCCCGACATCGACACGCTCACCTACGTGCTGGCCGGCCTCGACAACACCGAGCAGGGCTGGGGCCGGCGAGACGAGACCTGGTCGTTCATGGCGACCATTGGCTCGGTGGGCGGCGCCGACTGGTTCCGCCTGGGCGATCGCGACCTTGCGCTGCATGTCGAGCGCACACGCCGGCTGCGCGCCGGCGAGACGCTGTCGCAGATCACCACCGACATCACCCGCCGCCTCGGCATCGCCCCGCGCATCCTGCCGATGAGCGACGATCCCGTGCCGACGCGCGTTCGCAGCGACGACGGCTGGATCGACTTCCAGGATTATTTCGTGCGCCAGCAGTGCCGGCCCGTCGTGCGCGAGCTGGTGTTCGACGGCGCGGCCAAGGCGCGGCCGCAGCCCGACGTCATCCGGGCGTTGGGCGGCAAGGTGCGGGCCGTCGTGATCTGCCCCTCCAACCCCTTCATCAGCATCGAGCCGATCCTCGCCGTACCCGGCATGCGCGCCGCGATCGAAGGCTGCGGCGCACCGGTGGTGGCGATCTCGCCCATCGTCGCCGGCAAGGCGGTCAAGGGGCCGACGGCCAAGATGCTGCAGGAGCTCGGCCTCGCGGTGACGTCTGCTTCGGTCGCAACGCGCTATAGCGACCTCCTGGACGGCTACATCGTCGACCAGGGCGATGCCGACGGCGTCCCGGGCAAGGTGCATGTCGCACCGACCCTGATGACCAGCGTCGCCACCAAGGAAACGCTGGCGCGCACCGTTCTCTCCTTTGCGGATTCCCTTTCGTGAGCACCAACGACATCTGGGCCGTCGTGCCCATCAAGGAACTCGAAGGCGCCAAGCAGCGGCTGGCGCCCCTGCTCTCGCCGGCGCAGCGCCGTGCGCTGATCGAGGTGATGATGAGCGAGGTGCTGGAGGCCGTGGTCACCACCCCGAGCCTGGCCGGTGTCATGGTCGTCACCGTCGATCCGCATGCGACCGCGCTCGCCAAGCGGCTGGGCGCGCGCGTGGAGACCGACGGCGCGCGCGACGGCCACACCGGCAGCGTCACCGCGGCCCTGAAGCTGCTGGCGCAGGAGAAACGCGGCGCCATGCTCACCCTGCCGGCCGACATTCCCGGCGTGACCTCGCAGGAGATCAGCCTGGTCGTGGGCGCGCACCTGCCCGGGCCGTCCTTCACCATCTCGCCGGCGCACGATCATCTCGGGTCGAACACCGTGATCTGTTCGCCGCCCGACGCCGTGCCGCTGCGCTTCGGCGACAACAGCTACTACCCGCACCTCGACGCGGCGCAGCGCTGCAACATCGAGCCGACGGTGATCCACCAGCCGGGCATCGCCATGGACATCGACCATCCCGTCGATCTCGCGATGTTCCTGCGGCTGCCGCAGTCCATCGGCACGCGCACGCGGGCCTTCCTCGAAGCAGAGGGCATTCCAAAGCTGCTGGCCGATCGGGGACTCTGAGCGCCAGCGCTGCGCATGGCACCTGGATTGCATGGCTTCCGACACCACTGTCGGAGGAAAGAATGGCGCATAACCATATCCATATCGATCAGGCACTGCCGCTGGTCCGCCAGGCCGACAAGGGTCACAACCGCTGGCATCCGGATATCGCTCCAGCCGTTCGCATTGCGTCCGGTTCGTCAGTCGAGATGGAGACGCTCGACGGCCTCGATGGCCAGATCAAGCCCGCCACGACGGCGGCGGATCTCGCCGGCGTCGAGATGGGTCGCATCCATCCCCTGACCGGGCCGGTGCATGTCGACGGCGCCGAGCCGGGCGACCTTCTTGCCGTGAAGATCGAGCAGATCGTCCCGGCAAGCCGCGGCTTCACCATGATCATGCCGGGCTTCGGCTTCCTGCGAGATCTCTTCACCACGCCTTTCCTGGTGCATTGGGAGATGGCCAACGGCTTTGCGGTCTCGCCGCAACTCCCCGGCGTGCGCATTCCCGGCGCGCCGTTCATGGGCGTGATGGGTGTGGCGCCGTCGCACGAGCTCTTGGAGCGCATCCTGGCCCGCGAGGCCGACCTGGCGACGCGCGGCGGCATGGTGATGCCGCCGGATACCGTGGGCGCCGTACCGACAGCGGAAGGCATCGCCGGCAAGGCGATCCGGACCATCGCGCCGCACGAGACCGGCGGCAATTTCGACATCAAGTCGCTCACGGCCGGCGCCACGCTCTATCTGCCGGTGCAGGTGCCCGGCGGGCTGTTCTCGGTCGGCGATGCGCACTTCGCGCAGGGTGACGGCGAGTCCTGCGGCACCGCGGTCGAGACCTCGGCGACCTTCGTGGCCCGCTTCGACGTGCTGAAGGGCGAGGCGACACGTCGCCGTCAGCGCGATCCTTCGTACGAACTGCCGGGACATGCCCACCATGGAGCACCGGGCGTGCACGGCGCCTACGGCGTCACCCCGAGCAAGGGCTACTACGCGACGACCGGCATGTCGCTGCGCGGCGACGGCCGGGCCGAATCCGAGGACATCACGCTGGCCGCGCGCAACGCGCTGATCAACATGATCGACTATATCGCCGATGCCTACAGCTTCACGCGCGAGCAGGCCTATTGCCTGGCCAGCGTCGCCGTCGATCTGCGCATCAGCCAGGTCGTCGACGTGCCGAACATGACGGTATCGGCCGTCCTGCCGCTCGACATCTTCGACCGCTAGGCCGCGACGCGCTTGCGTGGCGGGGTTAGGACGATCGGCGCGAGGTCGGCTGCGACGAACGAGGCGGCACGGCGCTCCTCGTCGACCGGGCCGTAGAGCGTGGTGCGCTGCTGCGGCACCCGGCCGATCGACAGGATCAGCTTCTCCATCGCGTCGGGCGGGAACTCCTGGCCGTGCTGGGTGCCCGCGGCGCGCGAGATGCTTTCGTTCATCAAGGTGCCGCCGAGATCGTTGGCGCCCGAGTTCAGGCAGATCGCGGCGCCGGCCGGGCCCATCTTCACCCACGAGGTCTGGATGTTGGTGATCGCCGGATGCAGCACCAGGCGCGCGATCGAATGCATGATCACCGCCTCGCGGAAGGTCGGCCCGCGGCGCGCCAGGCCCTGGCGGTACATCGGCGCTTCCATGTGCACGAAGGGCAGAGGCACGAACTCGGTGAAGCCGCCCGTCTCGACCTGCAGGTCGCGCAGCGCCAGCAGATGGCGCGCCCAGGCCAGCGAGGTCTCGACATGGCCGTACATGATGGTCGAGGTCGTGCGCAGGCCGAGCTTGTGGGCGGCGCGCTGCACGTCGAGCCATTCGGCGGTGTTGATCTTGTCCGGGCAGATGATGGCGCGGATCTCGTCGTCGAGGATTTCCGCCGCCGTGCCCGGCAACGTACCCAACCCCGCTTCCTTGAGGCCGGCGAGGAACGTGTCGATCGGCCGGTCGAGTGTCGCCGCGCCCTGCGTCACCTCGAGCGGCGAGAAGGCGTGGATGTGCATGCCCGGCACCGCTTCCTTGATGGCGCGGCAGATCGCTTCGTAGGTCTCGCCGGTGTAGTCGGGATGGATGCCGCCCTGAAGGCAGACCTCGGTGGCGCCGCGCTCCCACGCCTCGACGGCGCGGCGCGAGACTTCCTCGAGTGCCAGATCGTAGGGCTTGCCGCGCAGGTCGTCGTGCGTGCGGCCCTTGGAGAAGGCGCAGAAGCGGCAGCGGAAGTAGCAGATGTTGGTGTAGTTGATGTTGCGGTTGACGACGTAGCGGATGACCTCGCCGCTCACCGCCTTGCGCAGCGCGTCGGCCGCCTGGGTGACATGGCGATAGTCGGCGTCGCGCGCCGTGAACAGGCGCTGGATCTCGGGATGGTCGAGGCGCGTGCCGCCGGTCGCGCGGTCGACGATGCGCACGATCTCGGGATCGACCTCGCGCAACTGCACCTGCGGCGCGGGTGGCGGCTCGGTATTGCCGGGCGCCCAGTCGTTGTCGCGCGCCAGGCCTTCGGCATCGGCCATGCGCCGCACCTGCGTCGCCACCTCGGGCGCCAGCCAGATCTCGGGCTGGCGAACGTAGGACGGATAGACGGCGAGGCGATTGACCAAGACCTTGCCGGTCTCGGCGCTCTTGCGCGCCAGCTCCTCGACGGCGGGCCAGGGCGCTTCGGGATTCACGTGATCCGGTGTGACCGGCGAGACGCCGCCCCAGTCGTTGATGCCCGCGCCGACCAGGCGCTGATAGACGCCGGGCGACAGGTTGGGCGGCGCCTGGATGTTCATGTCCGGCCCCAGGATCAGACGCGCCTGGGCGATGGTCCAGCACAGGTCGTCGAGGTCGGGTTCGTCGGCGTCGGCGCCCAGCTTGGTGTCGGCCTTGGCGCGGAAGTTCTGGACGATCACTTCCTGGATGTGGCCGTACTTAGCATGCAGCTCGCCGATGGCGCGCAGCGCGTCCAGCCGCTCCTCGCGCGTCTCGCCGATGCCAATGAGAATGCCGGTGGTGAACGGCACCTTCAGCTCGCCGGCGAGCCGGATGGTTTCCAGTCGGACGGCCGGATGCTTGTCGGGCGAGCCGTAGTGAACGCCACCCTTCTCGCACAGCCGCTCGCTGGTCGATTCCAGCATGATGCCCTGGCTCGCGGTGACTTCGCGCAGCGCGGCGATCTCCTCGCGCGTCATGACGCCGGGATTGGCATGCGGCAGCAGGCCGGTCTCGCGCAGCACCAGCGCGCACATCGCGGTGAGATAGGCGATGGTCGAGTTGTAGCCGAGCTCGGCCAGCGCCTCGCGCGCCGCGCGGTAGCGCAGCTCGGGCTTGTCTCCCAGGGTGAACAGAGCCTCGGTGCAGCCGGCTTCCTTGCCGGCGCGAGCGATGGCCAGAACTTCGTCGGGCGAGAGATAGGCCGGTTGGCCGGCGTGCGGCGTCTCGGCGAAGGTGCAGTAGTGGCACACGTCGCGGCACAGCCTGGTCAACGGAATGAAGACCTTGCGCGAATACGAGATCAGCCGGCCATGGCCCTGGTCGCGCAAGCGCGCCGCATCCGCCATCAGCCCGGGAAGCTCCGACATCATCAACCTCAAGAATACGCCCGTTGTCCGGGACGATAGCGGCAATCCAGACCGCCCGCATCGTGTAGTATGGCAGCAACACTACCGGGTTGGAGGAGACCAGACATGCAATTCGGCTTCAACGCGCCGACCGCCGGGCCGATGTCGGCGACCGATCAATTGGTGAAGCTGGTGGTCGAAGGCGAGGCCATGGGCTTCGATTACGCCACTTTCAGCGACCATGTCGTGATCCCGACCGACATCGAGGCGAAATACCCCTACAGCAACACTGGTGAATTCCCGGCAGGCTCCCGCGTCGAGCGGCACGAGCAGCTGATCGAGATGGCGTTCGTGGCGGCCAAAACGAAGAAGCTGCGGCTGGTCTCGTCGGTCATGGTCGTGCCGCATCGCCCCGCGGTACTGACCGCCAAGATGCTGGCGACCATCGACGTGCTGTCGGGCGGCCGCCTGGTGCTGGGCATCGGCGCGGGCTGGATGAAGGAGGAGTTCGAGGCGATCCAGGCGCCCGATTTTGCGGAACGCGGCAAGGTTACCGACGAGTACCTGAAGGCCTTCGTCGAGCTCTGGACCAAGCCCAACCCCAAGTTTGCCGGCAAGCACGTCAAGTTCGACAACATCCTGCTCGACCCCAAGCCGGTGCAGAAGCCACATCCGCCGATCTGGGTCGGCGGCGAGAGCGGCCCGGCGCTGCGACGCACGGCGCAGCTGGGCGACGCCTGGTACCCGATCGGCACCAACCCGGCCAATCCGCTGGACAGCCTGAAGCGCTTCAAGACGCAGGTCGACCGGCTGCGCAAGATGACGGTGGAAGCCGGCCGCAAGGCCGACGCCGTCGGCCTCACCTTGCGTGTGACGCAGTTCGGCGAGAACGCGCCGGCCAAGGCCGGTGACGGCGAGCGGCGGTTGTTCTCGGGCAAGCCGGCGGAGCTCGCGGCCGACATCAAGGCGCTGAAGGAGATCGGCGTCGGCTGCCTCGACTTCGGCTTCCCCGGCAGCACGGTCGACGCCACGCTGGCCGAGATGCAGAAGTTCAAGCGGGATGTGCTGTCGCTGGTGTAGTTCAGCGAAGCGCGGACCGCGGGCGTCCCGCCTGCGGTCCGCAATGACTATTTGACCTTGGCCGCGAGCTTAGCCCAGCGGTCGAGGATCGGCAGGATCACGTCCGACTTTGCCGAATCGAGGCTGACGATGACGCGGACCACGCCCGCATCCTGGTCGCGCTTCAGCTCGCTCTCGTCCTCCTTCGATTCCCAGATCGAGACCGGCAGGGAAGCGAGATCGCGGTTGGCCTCCTTGGCCATCGCCTGGAACTTCGGGATCAGGTCGCGCACTTCCGCGTACTGCTTGCGCCGGCGCAGCGGCATCCAGCCGTCGCCGTAGCGTACGGCGCGGCGGGCGCCGTAGGGGAACGCGCCGCCGACCAGCACCGGCGGGTGCGGCTTCTGCACCGGCTTGGGCCAGGCCATCATCGGATCGAACTTCACCATGTCGCCGTGATACTCGGCCTTGGACTTGGTCCAGATCACCTTCATCGCCTCGATGCGCTCGCGCACCAGCTTGTGGCGGCTCTCGAAGTCGGTGCCGTGGTTCTCCATCTCGTCCTGGTTCCAGCCGTTGCCGACGCCGAACAGGAAACGCCCGCCGCTCACCTGGTCGACCGAGGCCACCGCCTTGGCGGTCTGGATGGGATCGCGCTGATTCACCAGGCAGACGCCGGTGCCGACCATGAGCTTCTTCGTGGCCGCGGCCGCCGCCGTCAGCGTCACGAAGGGATCCATGGCGTCGTAGTACTTCTTGGGCAGTTCGCCGCCGCCCGGCCATTCCGACTTGCGCGTCAGCGGGATGTGCGAATGCTCGGGCGCCCACACCGATTCGAACCCGCGCTCCTCCAGCGCCACGCCAAGCTCCGCCGGCGTCATGGAGTAGTCG
Source organism: Reyranella sp. (assembly GCA_019750135.1). Taxonomy (GTDB): domain Bacteria; phylum Pseudomonadota; class Alphaproteobacteria; order Reyranellales; family Reyranellaceae; genus Reyranella. Next base: position 87,792 of record JAIEOV010000005.1, read on the forward strand.
GTGAAGAACATCGCCGCGCCGATATGCATGGTTTCCTCCTACGCAGCCGCTTTCGTTTTCTTCGGCCACCGCGCTTCGACCAGGGGCAGCACCTTGTCTATGAGCTTGCGCGTCTGGGCGATGATCGCATCGCCGTCGGGACCGACGGGCCGCAGGATGAACTTCTCGACACCGACGGCCACGTATTCGGCGACCCGGTCGAAGATCACCTTCTCGTCGCCGATGGCGAAGTAGCCCGACGGGTCGCGGCCCGTCCGCTTCTGGTAAGCGGCCATGGCGCCCGACAGAACGCTGTCGTTTGGGCTGCCGAAATAGAACGGAAAGGCCGCGCCGTAGTGATCCTCGTCGATCGTGCGACCGGCCTCGGCCGTCGCCTTCTTGATGGCGGCAACGACCTTGCCGACGGCGTCCGGCAATTCGGCGCCGGACTGCCAGCCCGTGCCGTAGCGCGCCGTACGCCGGATCGCGGCGTCCGACGAGCCGCCGATCCACATCGGCAGGTCGGGCTGCACCGGCTTGGGCGAGATCGACGCGCCCTTCAGCCTGTAGTGCTTGCCTTCGAAGTCGACGCTGTCCTCGCGCCACAGGCGGGCGATGATCTGCAGCGATTCGTCGGTCCGCCGGCCGCGCGTCCTGGTGTCGATGTCGAGCGCTTCCCACTCGGGCCCCAGCGGGCTGCCGATGCCGAAGCCCGGCAGCAGGCGACCCTCCGACAGCACGTCGATGGTGGCGCACTGCTTGGCCAGCAGCACCGGATCGCGCAGCGCCAGCGACACCACGTTCATGCCGAAGCGCAGGCGGCGCGTGCGGCCGGCCAGGGCCGCCATCACCGCCATGCATTCCAGGATCGGCTGGCGACTGACCAGCCGGTCGGTCTGCCACAGCGAATCGACGCCGCCCGCCTCGCAGAGATCGACCCAGCGCCAGTAGTCGCTCGCCCCGGCGAAGGGGAACTCCATCAGGCCGAGGCCGATGGCGACGGTCATGCGGCCAGGGCCGTCTTGGCGAGCGGCGCGACCTTGTCGAGATAGCGCAGGATGTCGTCGCGGCTCTCGTCGGGGATCGCCAGCAACGCGCTCTGGATGCCGGCCTTGTCGTAGCTCTCCAGCGCCTTGGCGTCGTTGGCCGCGCCGAACACGATGGTGGTGATGGTCTTGGGATCGCGGCCCGCCTTCTCCGCCATCTGGTTGAGATGCGCGACGCCCTTCACGACGTCGAAGCCGCCGCGCGGCCTGGGGAACCAGCCGTCGCAATACTCGATGACGCGGCGCAGCGTGTGGTCGGTCTCGCCGCCCAGGATGACCGGCACATGCGGCTTCTGCGCCGGCTTGGGCCACGACCAGACGCGGTCGAACTTCACGAACTCGCCGTTGTAGGAGGCTTCGTCCTTGGTCCACAGCTCCTTCATCGCCAGCACATGCTCGCGCATCTGCTTGAAGCGCGTCTGGTACTTGGCGCCGTGGTTCTCCATCTCCTCGACGTTCCAGCCGCCGCCGATGCCCAGGATGAAGCGTCCGCCCGACAGCTGGTCGAGCGAGGCGACGGCCTTGGCCGTCACGATCGGCTCGTGCTGCGGCACCAGCAGGATTCCGGTGCCGAGCTTCAGCTTCTTTGTCGCCGCGGCGGCGAAGGAGAGCGCCACGAACGGATCGTGGGTGTGCGAATAGCGCTTGGGCAGCTCACCGCCGCCCGGGAAGGGCGACTTGCGGCTGGCCGGGATGTGGGTGTGCTCGGGCACGAACAGCGAATCGAAGCCGCGGTCCTCGAGGGCCTTGGCCAGCTCCGCCATGTTGATCCCGTAGTCGGCCGGAAAATAGAAGGCACCAACACGCATCGCAGACCTCCTCTGGCTATTTCTTCGGTGCTTCGACGTGACCTCCGAAGCCCAGTCGCATCGCCGACAGGACCTTCTCGGCAAAGGTATGATCCTGGCGCGAGCGGAAGCGCACGAACAGCGACGCCGCCAGCACGTCGGCCGGCACAGCTTCCTCGATCGCGGCCTCGATCGTCCAGCGGCCTTCGCCGCTGTCGTCGACATGGCCGGAGAAGCCCTCGAGCTGCGGGCTCTTGGCCAGCGCACTCGCCGTGAGGTCGAGCAGCCAGGACGTGACCACGCTGCCACGCCGCCACACTTCGGCGACGTCGGCCAGGTTGAGGTCGTAGCGCTCGTCGGCCGGCAGCTTGGCGGAAGCCCGGTTGCGCATGATGTCGAAGCCCTCGGCGAAGGCCTGCATCATGCCGTACTCGATGCCGTTATGGATCATCTTGACGAAATGACCGGCGCCGACCGGGCCGGCATGGATGTAGCCCTGCTCGGCGCGCGGATCGAGCTTTTCACCCTCACGTTCCTTGGTGCGCTCGACAGAGCCCAGTCCGGGCGCCAGCGCCGCGAAGATCGGGTCGAGCCGGTTCACCACATCTGTGTCGCCGCCGATCATCAGGCAGTAGCCGCGCTGCAGGCCCCAGACGCCACCGGACGTGCCGACATCCAGGTACTTGATGCCCTTGGGCGCCAGCTCGCGGGCGCGACGCACGTCGTCTTTGAAGTTGGTGTTGCCGCCGTCGATGATGGCGTCGCCCGGCTTCATCAGGCCGGCGAGCTGCTTGATCGTCTCCTCGGTGATCCTGCCGGCGGGCAGCATCACCCACACGGTGCGCGGCGCCTCCAGGGCCTCGACCATGGCCGGCACGGACGTGACCGCGGTGGCGCCGTCCTTGGCCAGCGCCGCGCCGGGCGCGGGATCGGCGTCGTAGACCACGCAGGAATGTCCTGCGCGCGTCAAACGACGCACGATATTGCCGCCCATCCGTCCGAGGCCAATGACTCCGATCTGCATCTGCCGTCCGTCCCCCTCGGTGGCCCTGATGGCCTTTTTGGGGGACGGACCTGGCCGACCCCCCGGCTACTTCACCTCAACGATGTCGGCCACGCCAACCTTCTTGTCCAGCACCGTCTGCAGCACGACATAGCGGCCCGCGGAATTGTGGTCGTCGAAGGTCACGGTTTTGCCCATGACGTTGACGAAGGTCATCTTCTGGATGGCGTTCTTGATGCCTTCGCCGTCGGTGCACTTACAGTCGGTGATCGCCTGGGCGATGATGCGGATGGCGTCGTAGCCGCCCCAGGTCTGCAGGTAGGGCTCGGACTTGTACTTGGCCTTGATCTTCTCGGCGAACGCCTTGTTCTGCGGCGAGTCGATGGTCGAGTTGTAGGTCCAGGCGCTGATCGACTTCTCCATGCCGCCGGCCTCGATGATCGGCTGATTGCGCCCGCCGAGCTCGATGCGGCCGGTGTAGGGGATCTTCACGCCGAGCTGCATGGCCTGGCGCAGGAAGTTGATCGAATCGCCGCCGACCTGGAAGGTCGCGATGGCGTCGGGCCTCCGCTGCTGCAGGCGCGTCAGGATGCTGGTGAAGTCCGGCGCGTTCTGCGGATGGAAGTCGGTCGACACGACCTGTACGCCCGCCTTCTCGGCCACCGCCTTGAAGGCGTCGGCGCCGCCGCGGCCGAAGTCGGTGTCCTCGCCGACGATCGCCACGGTCTTCCACTGCTTCTTGTTGCCGAGATAGATGCCGAGCGCATCCATCATCGCCGAATCGGACGGGCTGATGCGGAACGAGTACTCGTTGCGTCCCGGCCCGGCCAGCGCCGTGATCTGCGGGTTGGACGCGATACCGGTGATCATCGGGATCTTGGCGTCGGCCACGATCTTCATGCTGGCGAGATGGGCCGAGCTGCAATGCGCGCCCTCGATCGCCACCACCTTGGCCTCGACCAGCTTGTTGGCGACGTTGACCGCCTCGGAGGGATTGCACTTGTTGTCGAGCACCATCAGCTCGATCTTGCGGCCACCGAGAAGCCCGCCGGCGGCGTTGATCTCCTCGACGGCGAGGTTGACGCCCCACATTTCCCATTCCGACGCCACCGCGGCGACGCCGGTCTGCGGCGTCGACACGCCGATCAGGATCGGCTGCGCTGCCGCCGAGCCAATGCCCCAAGCAGCAGCAATCGCCGCTGCCGCCCAAAATCTCACCCTCATCTCTTCCCTCCGTTGCGCTCCCCGAGAGCAGTCAAACGCATAGCAGTCGTCGTGCCAAGCTCGCCGGCGCCCAGCGTGCGCGAGATGCGCAGCGCCGCCGCCGTCACCAGGGGAATGCTCCCCTGCAAGGTGAGGCCGCTTTCCAGATATTTCGGGAATGCCACGCTGAGCGCGGCCACGACCGCACCGGCGCGATCGGTGATCGGCGCGCCGACCGACAGCACGCCCGGGATGTTCTCCTCGACGACCGTGGCGTAGCCCTGGCGCCGCACCTTGGCGAGCGAGGCCATCACCATCGCCGGATCGGTGACGGTGTGCGGCGTAATGGCCAGCAGCTTGCGATGGCCCAAGATCTTGCGGGCCTCGCTGTCGTCGAGCGCCGCCAGCAACACCTTGCCGGCTGCCGTGCTGTGCAGGGCCATCTCGCTGCCGATGCTGACCCGGATGGCGAGGCCGTCGGCCTGCACCGCCAGCAGGTAGATCGCGCGACCGGAGCGCAGGACCGAGACGAAGCCGTTGAGATGATGCTCCTGCGCCAGCCGGTCGAGCTCGCGCCGTGCCGTCGCGAGATAGTCGACGCCGCGCTCGCCGCTCGCCCCCAGGATCATCGAGCGATGACCCAGGCGATAGCGCGACGTCTCGGTGTTCTTCTCGATGTAGCCGCGCACAGAGAGCGACGACACCAGACGCTGCACGATGGTCGGGCTGAGCTCCAGGCGCCGCGCCAGCTCGCGCACGCCGATGTCGCCGTTCTCGGCCTCGATCATCTCCAGGATGTCGAGTCCGCGCTCGAGCGACTGCGAGCCCGAACGCGCCGGGCGCGGCGGGGAGATGGTGCGGCGGGTGCCGTCTCGTTGTTCCGAATATCGGTACATCGTTGCGATAGTTGCACGTTCGCAGGATTCTTGTTTATCTGTCAACGCACATCGGCCCCGGTCGCGTCCGCGTTTTGGTGGTCCAAGAATTGCAACTGCGAGACTCATGACCGTCGACGCCGTCTATCTCCTCCAGCTCACGTTGAATGGCATCACGCTCGGATTGATCTACGCCCTGATCGCCGTCGGCCTGTCGCTGATCTTCGGCGTGATGGAGATCATCAACTTCGCGCATGGCGAGCTCCTGATGCTCGGCGCCTATGCCATGACCTTCGCGCTTCCGGTGATGGGGCTGTTCTACTGGCCGTCGCTCGCCGTCGCCATCCTGGCGATCATGCTGGTCGGCTTCGTGATCTACGAGGTGCTGCTGGCGCGGCTCAAGCCCGAGGAGTTCGAGCGCTCGATCCTGATCACGCTCGGCCTCTCCATCATCATCATCCACGTGATGCAGTACTTCTTCACCGCGACGCCGCGCATGGTCGACACCCAGTACGGCTTCGAGGGCGTGTCGATCGGCTCGATCCGCATCACCTGGACGCGCATCATCGGCGCCGGAGCCGCCGCCGCCGCGTTCGGCGGCCTCTACCTGGTGCTGCGCCACACCCAGTTCGGCCGTTCCATGCGCGCGATCGCCCAGAACCGCGAGGCGGCGCTGATGGTCGGCATCCGGCCGCGCGTCGTGGCGCGCAACGCCGTGGTGCTCGCCGCGGGACTGTGCGGCCTGGCGGGTGCGGCAATCTCGCCCATCCAGCTGGTGACGCCCTACATGGGCCAGTTCCTGATCTTCAAGGCCTTCGCCCTGGTGATCATCGGCGGCCTCGGCAACATCCCCGGCGCCATCGTCGCGGCGATCGCCCTCGGCCTGATCGAAAGCTGGATCGGCGGCTTCTACGAGATCGTCTGGCAGGAGGCCGCGGTGTTCGTGATCATGATCGGCGTCCTGTTCCTGCGGCCCGACGGCCTGTTCAAGCGCGGCGGCATGCGCGTCGGATGAAGCTCGCCATCGCCCTCCTGGCGGCGCTCGCCTTCGCCGCCCTGCCGCTGATGACGTCGTCGAACTACGTCATCGGCATCGGTATCTCCGCGCTGATCTTCACCGTCGCCGCAGCGGCGCTGAACCTGATCTACGGCTTCACCGGTCTGCTGTCCTTCGCCCAGCTCGGCTTCTGGGGCATCGGCGGCTACGCGACGGCGCTCACCGTCGTCACCTTCGGCGGCAATTTCTGGTGGGGCGTGCTGTGGGCCGCCCTGGTCAACGCCGCGGTGGCGCTGGCGATCGGCTATCCGACGCTACGCACCAACCGCCATGCCTTCGTCATCGTCACCCTGACCTTCGCGCTGCTGGTGACGCTGGTCGCGCGCGACTGGGTCGATCTGACGCGCGGGCCGCTCGGCATCCCCAACCTGCCAAAGCCGTCAGCCTTCGGCTACCGCTTCGCCACCACGGGCCAGTTCTACTGGGTGGCCTGGGCCTTCTCGGTGGCGATGCTGGGCTTCCTCTACGCGCTCTGCAGCTCGCGCATCGGCCGCACCCTGGTCGCCATCAAGCAGAACGAGCCGCTGGTGCGCGCCCAGGGCATCTCGCCCATGCCCTACAAGCTCTCGGCCTTCGCCATCAGCGCGGCGGTCACCGGCGCGGCGGGCGGCGTCTACACCTTCCATCTCGGCATCATCGACCCGCTGTTCCTCGACTTCTATTACATGCAGACCTTCCTGATCATCGTGATCATCGGCGGCGCGGGCAGCTTCTGGGGCGTCGTCGCCGCCGGCATCGCGCTCTCGGCCCTGCCCGAGATGCTGCGCTTCTCGGCCGACTTCCGCATGATCATCTACGGTGTGATCCTGGTCGTCGCCATGTTCGTCATGCCGTCGGGCGTGGCGGGCTGGCTGCGCGAGCGCCAGATCGCCCGCATGCGCGAGCAGCTGCGATGAGCGCCATCCTCGAAGTCAGCGAGCTGCGCAAGTCGTATGCCGGCGTGCATGCGCTGGACGGCGTGTCGTTCGCGGTCGAAGCCGGCAGCGTCACCGGCCTGATCGGCCCCAACGGCTCGGGCAAGAGCACGGCGATCGACTGCATCTCGGGCTTCCAGCAGCGCGACGGCGGCAAGGTCGTGCTCGGCGGCCAGGACATCTCCGGCCGGCCTGCGCACCACATCGCCCGCGCCGGCCTGATGCGCACCTTCCAGACGGTGCGCATCTACGAGCGTCTGAGCCTGCGCGACAATCTCGCCATCGCCGCCCAGCAGTTCGACCCCGCCACCTGGATCGACGAATTCCTGCGCACCCGCCGTTATCGCCAAGCCGTCGACAAGGCCGAGATGCGCGCACGCGAGCTGGTCGAGCTGATCGGGCTCAAGCGCTACTGGGACATCGAGACCGGCATCCTTTCCTATGGCCAGAAGAAGCTGGTGGCGCTGGCCGCAGCCCTGATGCCGCATCCCAAGATCGTCGTGCTCGACGAGCCGGTGGCCGGCGTCAACCCGACGCGCATCCGCGAGATCGAGGTGGCGCTCAGCGAGCTCAACCGCGCCGGCGAGACCTTCCTGATCGTCGAGCACAATGTCGAGTTCATCACCAACCTCTGCCATCGCGTGATCGTCCTCGACCAGGGCAAGAAGCTGGCCGAAGGCACGGCCAAGGACATCCACACCGATGCGCGCGTGCTCGAAGCCTATCTCGGCATGACGCCGGAGATGGCCGAGGCCGAGATGCGGGGCGCGGCATGAATCCCGCGCTCGAACTGGTCTCGGTGACGGCGGGCTATGGCGACAACCCGATCGTGCGCGAGTTCTCGGCCCGCCTGCAGACCGGCACCATCACCACGCTGATCGGCGGCAACGGCGCCGGCAAGTCGACGCTGCTTCGCGCCATCTACGGCACCAACCGCTTCTTCTCCGGCCAGATCGTCTTCAAGAACGAGACCATCGAGCGCCTGCCGCCGTGGGAGCGCCTGAAACGCGGCATCGGCTTCGTGCCGCAAGGCCGCTGCAACTTCCCGGCAATGTCGGTCGGCGAGAACCTCAAGATGGGCTGCTACACCCTGCCCAAGGCCGTGCACGACGCCGCCATCGACCGCGTTACCGGCTTGTTCCCCATGATGCAGCAGAAGTGGCGTACCGATGCCGGCAACCTGTCGGGCGGCGAGCAGCAGATCCTGGAAATGGCCATGGTGCTGCTGGTCGAGCCGACTCTGTTGCTGCTCGACGAGCCCTCGCTCGGCCTGTCGCCCAAGATGCAGGGCGACGTCTTCGCCACGGTCCAACGCATCGCCGCGCACGGCGTCACCGTGCTGGTGGTCGAGCAGAACGTGCGCGGCGCCTTGCTGATCTCCGACCGCGCTCTGGTCATGGAACAGGGCCGGCTCTTCATGGAAGGCCCGGCGGACGAAGTGCGCACCGATCCGCGCATCCGTCAGGCCTATCTCGGCGGCAACATTCACGAAACAGCGGCGTAGGACATGGACAAAGCAAGATTGGCAGTCGACATCGGCGGCACCTTCACCGACCTGGCGCTGGAATGGGACGGCAAGCGCGAAAGCGTAAAGGTCCTGACCACGCCGCGCGCGCCCGAGGAAGGCGTGCTGAGCGGCGTCGAGCAGATCCTGATGCTCGCCAACCTGAAACCGTCGGACCTCAGCCTGATCATCCACGGCACGACGCTGGCGACCAACGCCATCATCGAGCGCAAGGGCGCCAAGACGGCGCTGATCGTCACCGAGGGCTTCCGCGATTCCATCGAGATCGCCTTCGAGCACCGCTTCGAGCAGTACGACATCTTCATGCAGAAGCCGCCGCCGCTGGTGCCGCGCGAGCTGCGCTTCGGCGTGCCCGAACGCATGGACGGCCGCGGCAACGTGCTGATCCCGCTCGACGAGGCGGCCGTGCGCGCGCTGGCGCCCAAGCTGAAGGCCGAGGGCATCGAGGCGATCGCGGTCGGCTACATGCATGCCTATCTCGACGGCAAGCACGAGCGGCGCACGCGCGACATCCTCGCCGAGCTGCTGCCCGACGTGTCGATCACGCTCTCCAGCGAGGTCTCGCCCGAGATCCGCGAGTACGAGCGCTGGTCGACCGCGGTGGCCAATGCCTACGTGCAGCCGGTGATGGACCGCTATCTCGGCCGCCTCGACGAGGCGCTGCGCAAGAAGGGCGTCGGCTGCCCCCTCTTCCTGATCACCTCGGGCGGCGGCCTGGCCGCCCTCGAGACCGCGCGCAAGTTCCCGATCCGGCTGGTCGAATCCGGCCCTGCGGGCGGCGCCATCCTGGCGGCGGCGCTGGCGCGCCAGTGCGGCATCGACAAGGTGCTGTCGTTCGACATGGGCGGCACGACCGCCAAGATCTGCCTGATCGACGATGGCGAGCCGCAGCATTCGCGCCACTTCGAGGTCGCGCGGCAATACCGCTTCCTCAAGGGCAGCGGTTTGCCGTTGCGCATCCCCGTCATCGAGATGGTCGAGATCGGCGCCGGTGGCGGCTCGATCGCCTCGGTCGATTCGCTGAGCCGCGTCAATGTCGGCCCCGAGAGCGCCGGCGCCGAGCCCGGCCCCGCGAGCTACGGCCGCGGCGGCGCCGAGCCCACCGTGACCGACGCCGACGTGGTGCTGGGCCGCATCGACCCCAGCTACTTTGCCGGCGGCTCGATAAAGCTCTCGCCCGACAAGGCCGGTGTCGCTGTCGACAAGTCGGTCGGCTCGCCACTCGGGCTGAAGCGCATCGACGCGGCCTTCGGCGTCAGCGAGATCGTCGAGGAGAACATGGCCAATGCCGCGCGCGTCCATGCCGTCGAGCGCGGCAAGGAGCTGCAGGACCGCACCATGATCGCCTTCGGCGGTGCCGCGCCCATCCACGCCGCACGGCTGGCCGAAAAGCTCGGCATCCGTCGTGTGATGGTGCCGAGCGGCGCCGGTGTGGGCTCGGCCGTCGGCTTCCTGATGGCGCCGGTCGCCTACGAGGTCGTGCGCAGCCGCTACGTCCAGCTCGACCAGAACTTCGACCCGGCTTACGTCAACAAGCTGTTCGCCGAGATGCGCGCCGAGGCCGAGGCCGTGGTCAAGGCCGGCGCCCCCGACGCCAAGCTGATCGAGACGCGCACCGCCGACATGCGCTATCGCGGCCAGGGCCACGAGATTACCGTCAACATGCCACGGGGTGCGTTCGACGCCGGCTCGCGCGAGAAACTGATCAAGCTCTACGAGGACGGCTACGCCGCCACCTTCGGCCGGACGATCCCGGGCCTGGACGTCGAGATCATGAACTGGACCCTGCGGCTCGCCGCCGAGCAGCCCGACCAGCCCAAGGCGCCGCCGCAGCCGGCCGACAAGCCGGCCGCGCCGCGCTCCAGCCGCGCGGTCTACGACCCGGCCGCCCAGGACATGAAGGACGTCCAGGTCTATCACCGCGCCGATCTGTCGATCGGCAGCCTCGTGCCCGGCCCTGCCGTCATCGCCGAGGACGAGACGACGACCATTGTCCCGAAAAGCTTCGCCGCGAGGATCAACCCGATCGGCGCCATCCTGATGGAGAAGGTGCAGCCATGAGCTTCAACGATCCGCTTTCGCCCATTCGCCTGCAGCTGATGTGGGACCGCCTGATCGCGGTCGTCGAGGAGCAGGCGCTGGCCCTGATCCGCACCGGCTTCTCGACGTCGACGCGCGAAGCCGGCGATCTTTCGGCCGGCGTGTTCGACCTCAAGGGCGACATGATCGCCCAGGCCGTGACCGGCACGCCCGGCCACATCAACTCGATGGCCCGCGCGGTGCGCCATTTCCTGGCGAAGTTCCCGGCGCACACCATGAAGGAAGGCGACATCTTCCTGACCAACGACCCGTGGAAGGGCACCGGCCATCTGCACGACTTCACCTTCGTCACCCCGGCCTTCCGGCGGGGCAAGATGGTGGCGATGTTCGCCTCGACCTGTCACGTCGTGGACATCGGCGGCCGCGGCATGACCACCGAAGCCCGCCAGGTCTACGAGGAAGGCCTCTACATCCCGCTGATGCGCTTCGCCCGCGAGGGCAAGGTCGACGAGACCTTGGTCGAGATCGTGAGCGCCAACGTGCGCGAGCCGATCCAGGTGGTGGGCGACCTCTACTCGCTGGCGACCTGCAACGAGATCGGCTGCCGCCGTCTGGTCGAGATGATGGACGAGTTCGCCATCGACGATCTCGATCGCCTGGGCGCGCACGTGCTCGAGAAGTCGAAGCAGGCATCCCTCGAGCTGATCCGCAAGATCCCGCCCGGCGAGTACAAGTTCTCCATGCGCGTCGACGGTGCCGACAAGCCGATCGACCTGGTCGCCACCATGAAGATCGGCGACACCGGCATCGACGTCGACTTCACGGGAACGTCGGGCGTGTCGGCCTACGGCATCAACGTGCCGGTCTGCTACACCGAGGCCTATGCCTCGTTCGGCGTGAAGTGCATCGTGGCGCCCAAGGTGCCGAACAACGAGGGCTCGCTGTCGGTGATCCGCGTCACCGCGCCGGTCGATTCGATCCTCAACGCCCAGAAGCCGGCGCCGGTCGCCGCGCGCCACGTCACCGGCCAGATGCTGCCCGACGTTATGTTCGGCTGCCTGCACCAGGCGCTTGCTGGCCAGGTGCCGGCCGAAGGCACGTCATGCCTATGGAATCTGTTCGCCCTCGGCGGACCGGGTTCGACGGGCGGCGATCCGTCCGAGACGGTGCATGCCAAGCCGTTCAGCGTCATGAGCTTCCATGCCGGCGGCACCGGCGCGCGGCCGGGCGCCGACGGCCTCTCGGCCACCGCCTTCCCGAGCGGCGTGAAGAACGTGCCGATCGAGGTCAACGAGGCGGTGTCGCCGATCGTCGTTTGGCGCAAGGAGTACCGCCAGGATTCGGGCGGCGCCGGCGAGTTCCGCGGCGGTCTGGGCCAGATCATGGAGGTCGGCACGCTCGACAAGGCGCCGTTCGCGCTCAGCGCCTACTACGACCGCATCGACCATCCGGCGCGCGGCCGCGAAGGCGGGCTGAACGGCAAGGCGGGCTCGCTGACCTTGAAGTCGGGCAAGGTGCTGCGCGGCAAGGGGCTGCAGGAAGTCGGGTCGAAGGACCGCGTGATCATCGCCATGCCGGGCGGCGGCGGGCTCGGCAATCCGCGCAAGCGGCCGGCCGCGGTCGTGGCCGAGGACGTGCGCCAGGGCTTCATCTCGAACGAAGCGGCGCGCCGCGACTACGGCGTGGCCGTCAACGACGACGGCACGGTCGACGAGACCGAGACCGCCAAGCTGCGCGCCGTCGCGGCCGAGTAAAGGAGAGAGACGACATGCGTGTCAGTGCCGGCCTGCCGACCGGGATGGAAGGCTTGACGTACCCCATCCCGTTCTCCGATCCCGAGAACGTCATCAAGATCGCCCAGGCGGCCGAGAAGTTCGGCTACGACTCGGTGTGGGGCAACGACCACATGACGACCCAGAACTACGTGCGCGCCGAGTTTCCGGTGCCGCCGCGCTTCTGGGAGCCGCTGATCACCTACGCCTTCGTGCTGTCGGAGACCAAGACCATCAAGGTCGGCACCGGCGTGCTGGTGCTGCCGATGCGCCACGACATCGTGGTGACGGCCAAGCAGATCGCCACGCTCGACCATTTCGGCAAGGGCCGCCTGGAAGTGGGCGTCGGCATCGGCGCCTATCGCGAGGAGTTCAAGGCGTTGCAGCCCGACGCCAAGATGGACCGCGGCGATATCGTCGACGAGGGTCTGCAGGCGCTGAACCTGCTGTTCAAGGAGCGCGTCGCGAGCTTCGACGGCAAGTACTACAAGTTCCGCGACGTCGAGCTCTATCCCAAGCCGCTGCAGAAGCACATCCCGATCTATGTCGGCGGCAACAACCCCAACAACATCACGCGCACCGTGAAGTGGGCCGACGGCTGGCTGCCGGCCGGCATGCATGTCGACCGCCTGCGCGCCGGCGTGAAGACTTTGCACGAGGAAGCCGAGAAGGCCGGTCGCGATCCGAAGACGATCGAAGTATGCCCGCAGTTCATCGTCCATATCGGCAAGACCAAGCAGGCCGCCGTCGAGAGCTTCCGCAAGAGCCAGATGAACAAGCACCTGGTCTCGCTCGCCAAGTCGACGCTCAAGGGCCAGGGCGCGGTCGCCCACGAGGACATCAACCTGATCGGCACGCCGGCCGAGATCGTCGACAAGGCGAACGCTTTCCGCGAGGCCGGCGTCACTCACCTCCTCGGACTCTATTTCGCCGCCAATTCCGTCCAGGAACTGATCGACCAGATGCAGATCTTCGGCGAAGAAGTCACACCGAAGGTGAAGTAACCAAATCTCCTTGTGCGTTTGACGAGGAAACCGGCAGACTGGCCGAGGCATCGCGGCGGTGGGGTTCGCCGAAACGCTACATTACCGGCCGATAGACCGGCTGTGTGACCTGTGCGTCTCACGGCACCACTGAGCTGCGGGAACCCCGATGACGACCAACCTCACCTTTCACATGTCCTCCGCCTTCCTGCAGGAGGTCACTGGATCGACGACCGGCACCGGCGGCAGTGGGACCCAGAACGGCAGCTGGGCCTATCTGTGGAACGAGACGCCGCCATCGGACGTGGCGGTGTCGCCGCTTCTGGCGCCGGGCGCCACGAACAACTGGACGCCGCTGGTCCTGAACGGCTCGGTCTCGAACAACGTCACCTTCAACGCCACCAACAACGACTATGAAGTCACGGTCGCACTGACCGACAGCGCATTGGGTTCGGTGGTCTCGAGCTCGGTCTATCTCATCGTGCAGGGCGAGAACCCGGCCACCCACACCGACCTTACGCTGTCGACGGGCATCGGCAGCGACGTCGGACAGATCCTGCCCAACAGCGCACTCTGGCACTACAGCTATGCCGCCTTCGAGGTAACGCTGCAGAACAGCTCCTCGGACCAGGGCGACCTCACCGCCATTCCGGGCTTCGCCTGGAACATGGCGGTGAACATCGGCTACGACGACACGACCAACCAGTCGCGCGGCCTTGGCATCCCGGCATCGACGCTGACGACTACCCTGTCCAACAACAATCCGTCGGCCGTGCAGACGTATCAGACGGCGCCGTCCGGCACGCCCTACAGCGCCCTGGACAATGTGACCTCGATGGTCATCTCGCCGTCCAACAGCACGTTCGGGCCGAGTGCCTACCCGACCAGCGATTGGAGTTCCTATCTGGCGGCAGTCGGCGGCATGTCGGGCCTCACGGTGACGGGCATGACCAACGGCGAGCCTGACGCCAACGGCGTCTGGCACAATGCCCAGTACTATTCCTATACGATCGCGACACAGACCTTGGCCGCCGGCGCATGGGGCGCCGCCGGCACTTATTTCGTATTCAGCCCCGACACCGACAGCCAGACCCAGGGCTACATCGTCATCAGCCAGGACACGCTGCAGTCCAATCTGTACGCAGCCGGACAGGGCACGATGACCATCTGGGAGGACAGCGCCTTCACCCAGGCCTACGACGTGCCAGGCAGCGCGCCGATCGGCCAGCAGCAGACCAATGTCATCGGCACCTCCGTCAACAATCAGTGGGGCAACATCCTCACTCCGTTCTTCACCGGCTTCACGGCGGGCTACTGGGGAACGACATCGAATTCACCCAACACGATGATGCCGACGACGTCGTCGGCGACCAATCTCGGCGGCGGTACCGTCGACCTCAACCAGACACTGAACTGGTCGCCGGCCTACGCATTCGACGTCAACCGGGCGAACACCGCCCCGAGCTATCAGCACAACGACTGGTGGTCGCAGCAGTTCTTCAACGATTCGAACATCTACGGCTCAGCCTTCTCGGACAATCTGTCGGTCGGCCTGACCACCGGCCCGCTCATCCCGCTGTCGCAACCCGACGGCGCCAAGCTGAACGTCGGCAATATCGATCTCTATGTCTACGGATCGGGCGAGACGGCTACGACCTATTTCGTGCCGGTCGCGACCTCGATCTACCTGCCGTTGGCGGGAGGCCAGAGCGACTACCTTACGGTGACGACGACCAACACTACCGTGAACGGGCCGGAGCTCATCGTTTCGGGCCAGACCGCCGGTCTGTTCCCCGAGTCGACGCTCGGCGTCCAGCTCGGCCTATACCAGGGCAACGGCCAGTTCACCTATGTGACCCTACCGCCTACGAGCAACACCAACACCAACCAGACGGATTACTGGCAGAACTACATCCTCAGCAACAACGGCGGCACGTGGACGGCCGCATCGGGCGGGTCGAACCTCGAGGGCACGTTCATCATCAACAACCTGCCGATGACCACGACGGCGACGGCGAACCAAGTCTATTGGTACCAGCTCGTCTTCACTGATACCGGCGGCGACCAGAAGGTTTTCAACTTCTACGCGACCCAGGGCACAGGCGGCACGCTCGAATTCGACACAGCCGATTTCGCCATCGACGGCGGTGCGACGTACGGTCCAGCCGGGCAACCCAATCAAACGAAGATCTCGCTGAACCCGGCCGTGTCGATGCCGGTGAGCATGCTGGTCTTCGACTACAACTCGCAGTTCTCGGCGATGCCGGCGGCGCCGGTCGCCGGTACCCTGTCGGGCGGCACGTTCACGTCGTTCGATGGCCAGGACAGTATCGGCATCACCAACACGTACTCCGGCGGCGCCGCGTCGGCTGCGCCCAGCATCACCATCACGACCGGCAGCAACATCGCCTTCGGCTGGACCGGATACAACAACGACCCATCGGCCAACTACGACCCCTCGACCAGCACGAACGGCTGGACGACGGCCTTCACCAACAAGATCGTCGCCAACGACATCGCGATGGTGACTATTTCGGACGGCACGACGCAGATCGCCCAGTTGCAGGCAACGGCGGACCTGGACGGCCAGTGGCTGACGACGGCCGACACGAGCCAGCTCGGCAACGGCACCTACACGGTGACGATGCAGGAATACCTGCCGGACGGCACCACGATATTCGGCACTGGCACCAGCGCTGTCGCGCCGTCGAGCGCGGTGCTCACGTTGAACGTCGCCCTGACACAGCTCGCGCTGCAGGCGGCGCCATCGGGCGATGCCCTGCAGTTCGCGCCGCACGGCGACCTCCCCAACGGCGCCGGAAACTGGCTGCACTTCGATCCGGTGGCAGGCACGCAGCTCCAGCAAGGCGCGCAGCTTCTGCTGTATGCCACGATGGCCGATGGCACGCTGGTGGGCCGCGACGGCGAGATCGGCGCCGGCGTCAGCATCGCCGACGCGACCCTCGCCCGGCTGGGCTCGATGCGCAGCGACGGTGGCATGGAGCTCCTGAAGCTCGGCCAGACGCTGTTCCTGCCGGACGACCAGCAGCTCCATTTTGCCGTGCTCAACGGCGACGGCACAATCACTGCCCGGCCCGACGTGCACATCACGCCGCAGAGCAACGGCTCGATGATGGTGACCGGCGCCGGCCTGTCGTTCTCGGTCACGGTTGGCAACACCGTCGATCACCAGGCTTACTTCGCCGCCGACCAGCGCAGCAGCAACCTGCCGGTGGTCGAGCTGAGCCAGGGCGAGACGATCCACGTCGAGGTGGCCGGCAGCGCCAAGAACGCCAACACCATCCACTTCGTGCGCTTCGACTACGATCACGACAGCAACACGATCCTGGGCGTGGGCGGCGTGGCCTACGGAAACACCGACGCCTTCCGCGCCGCCGTCCAGGCGAACTGGGATCCGAACTTCGCGGTCCAGAATGGCAACGGCACCTTCCATGTCAGCCAGGACTGGAAGGTCGACGGCAAGCAGGGCTTCTATGCGCCGGTGCTGGTCACGCCGGACGGCGACATCTTCGTGCCCGGCACCGCCAACAAGGACGGCCGTGTGCATGTCCAGACCTTCGGCGAGAACGTCTTCGCCTTCGAGGACGTGCGTGCCGATCACGGCGGCGACTTCGACTACAACGACATGGTGGTCAAGCTCTCGGTGCTTTGACTACGTCGGACGACTGATCCTACAACGCCACCTTGGCGAACCATTCCACCTGATCCTCGAACTCGGCCATGCTGTCGGCCGGGATCATGAGGGCGCAGGCGTGGTCGACGCCGATCTTCTTCAGGCCCTCGATCTTCTCGAGGATGAGGTCGGGCGAGCCGACCAGGTTGGCCACCACCTGCTTGGTGAGGTCGCGGCCGGTATAGGCGAGCGACTTGCGATGGGCGACCAGCCCAGACTCCATGTAGCGGCGCTCCGCCTCTTCCGCCGTCTTGGCGATGGTCAGCGAGAACTGCGGCGCGATCTCGATCTCCCCGGGATCGCGGCCGAACGCGGCAGCGCGCGCCTTCAGTGTTTTGATGCGCTCCTCGAGCTCGGGCCACGGACGCCAGCCGGGCAACCAGCCCGTGGCGATCCGCGCCGTGCGCTCGACGGTCTCCATGTTGTGTCCCCCGATCCACAGCGCGAAGGGATCGGCCTTGGGCTTGGGGTACATCTCGACGTCGCGCACGGCGTAGTACTTGCCCTCGTGAGTCACCCGCCGCTCGCTGAACAGGCGGCGCATCAGCTCCAGCCCCTCGTCCATCATCTCGCCGCGCCGTGCCTTGGGCGCGAGCCGCGGCGCCCAGGCCGCGAACTCCTCGCGATAGGCGCCCATGCCCAGCGCCAGCACCATGCGGCCGTTGGAGAGCTGGTCGATCGTGGCGGCCTGCTTGGCGAGCCAGAAGGGATCACGCATCGGCAGCACGGCCAGTGCCGTGCCGACCCGGATGCGCGTCGTGGCCGCCGCGCAGAACGACAGCACGGTCATGAGCTCGTAGAAGTTCGGCGCCTTGTCGGGGAACAGCTCGCGCACATAGTGCTGGCTGGTGATGTGGTCGTTGCCCCACACCGAATCGTAGCCGAGCTTCTCGCAGAGCTGCGCCATGCGAACGAAATCGCCGGGCTCGACGAAGGGAATGGGATACATCACTCCTTCGAAGCCGGTCGGCAGGCTGATGCTGAACTTCATTCTATCTCCGCCCTCTACCGTCGAACCGCGGCGAGAGCCGCGGCGATCGACGGAGCATCATCCATGCCACCGATCACGACCTCGTCGAGACCGATGGCACGATACTCCTCTAGCTTGGCGCGCACCTGGTCGGGCGTGCCGCAGGCGGCGTGGCGGCGGACCACGTCGTCGCTCACCAAACGATCGACCTCGGTCCAGTTCTCCGCGGCATAGGCCGTGGCAAGCGCGGCCTGGTCGAGCCTGGCGCCCGACAGGCGGATGTTCTCGGCATGATGAGCGCCGCGCAGAACGAAGCCGATCGGCCGGCGGATCGGATCGATGCCTTCCTTCTCGGTGGCGCCGAGCTTGGTGTAGACGATGCCGACCTTCTGGAACACGGGATTGGTCGACGCGGCTTCGGCCAGACAGGCCTTCACGAAAGGCGGCGAGGTCGCGGCCGAGATCAGCACGCCGTCGGTGGCGCGGCCGGCCAGCTTCAGCATGCGTGAGCGCGACGCCGCGATCACGATGGGCACCTTGTGGCCGCCATTGGCGAGACGCCGGCCGGCGACATGGAAGACCTGGCCCTGGAAGTCGGCCATCTCGCCGTCGAGCAACGCGCGACAGATCTTCACGGTCTCGTCGATGGCAACCAATGGCTTGGTCGCCTCCAGGCCCGCCGCCTTGAGATCCGCCGGCGCGCCGGCGCCCAGGCACAGGATGACGCGGCCGGGATACATCTCCTCGAGCGTCGCCGCCGCCATGGCGATGAACACCGGATGCACCGAATAGGGGCTCATCGCCATCAGGGCGATCTTGATGCGCCGGGTGGCGCCCAGCGCCAGCGCCGCCATCGTGATGGGATCGCGCAGGAAAAGGTGGCAGGCGATCCACAAGGTCGAGGCGCCGCCCTCCTCCGCCGCCTTGGCCTGCGCCGGAATGTCGGTGACCGGCGCGCGGCCATCCATGGAGATGCCGAACTCAGCCATGCGCGAATCCGTAAGTGTTCTTGAGGGCCGTCATCAGCTCGGGCAGGCCGCCACTGACCAGCGGCGGTTCGGGCAGCGCCGTCTCGATCGGTCCCGGATCCTTCAGCCCGCTCGCCGTCAGCAGCGCCACGCAGCGTTCGTTCGGCCCGATCGTGCCGTCGGCACGCAGGCGCTCGATGGCGGCGAAGGGCGCGACCGACGACGCCTCCGGCCAGATGCCTTCCTTGGCTGCAAGCGTCACCACCCAGCGCCGGAGATCGTCGTCGCTGATCGTGACGGCCGCACCGCGCGAGCGCCGCAGCACGTCGAGGCCCTGCACTGTCGCCTGCGCCGCGCCGATCGACGTCGCGATGGACGGCGCATTGCGCGGCACTTCGGGCGGCATGGCATCGCCGCTCGCCATGGCGGCGGTGAGCGAACCCGAGACCTCGGCGGCGACAAACCTCGGTACGCGGTCGATCCAGCCCAACGCTAAAAGGTCTTCGAAGCCCTTCCACATGCCGAACAGCGCATCGCCGTAGCACACCGGCAGCACGCACCAGTCGGGCGGGTTCCAGTCGAACGCCTCGGCGATCTCGTAGGCGATGGTCTTGTAGCCTTCCATGCCGTAGGGGTTGCTGCCGACGACCGGACCGAAGAACGGCGAGGTCGGATACCAGCCGAACTCGCGCACGCCGAGCGACTGCAGGCGCCAGCGATCGGCCTTGTCGTTGACCTTCACGACCATGGCGCCATAGGCGCGCATCTGCAGCACCAGCGGACCGGCCGAGCCCACGAAGGTGAAGACGACGCACGGCAGGCCGGCCTTCGCGGCGTAGGCGGCGGCCGCCGCACCGGCATTGCCCGACGAGCTCGAGGCGATGACCTCGGCGCCGAAACGCTTCGCCATTGTGAGCGCTCCCGACGCCAGCCGGTCCTTGAACGACCAGGTGGGATTGCGCGATTCGTCCTTGATCCAGACGTCGCCCAGACCGAGGTTCGGCGCCTCGAGCAATGGCGTGTCGCCCTCGCCCAGGCTCACCGCGTCCTTGGCCGACGCCGGCAGGAAGGCATCCCAGCGCCACATCGATCGCGGCCGGCGCCGCGTGTCGTTGCGGCCGAGTCCGGCGCCGGGTGGCGCGTCGTAGGCGACAGTGAGATTGGCGGGAGCACGGGCAGTTCGGCAGGCCGGGCAATCGTCCGCGAAACGATCGACCGCATATCGGGCGCTGCACCGAACGCAGACCAGCGCATTGGGAGAAGGCATTTCCCACCTTACCGAGTTTCCGGTGGTGCCTCCAATCAGCCAGTGCCAAGGTGCGGCAAAATTCGGCAGGAGAATAGCGATGGCACTGGGTCGTCTCGGAGTCTGGTACTCGACCGACAAGCTCAACGGCGCACAGCTCGGCGAGCTGATGAAGACCGTCGAGAGCAACGGCTACTCGGCCTTCTGGTATCCCGAATCGCGCGGCTACGAATCGATGTCGCTCGCCACGCATCTCCTGGCCAACTCGAGCACGCTCACGATCGGCAGCTCGATCGCCAACATCTATGCCCGCGATTCCTACACCGCCAAACGCGCCCTGATTTCGCTGAACGACTGGTACGGCGGGCGTTTCATCCTCGGGTTGGGCGTCAGCCACATTCCCATGGTCGAGGGCGTGCGCGGCCATCGCTACGACAAGCCCATTCCGGCGATGCGGGCTTATCTCGACGGCATCAACAAGGACGTGCCGGCCGGCGAGCAGCTGCCCGTCGTCGTCGCAGCGCTGGGTCCGAAGATGCTGGCGCTCAGCGGCGAGAAATCGCAAGGCGCCGTTCCGTATAACGTAACGCCGCGGCACACCAAGCAGGCGGCGGCGATCCTGGGACCGAACAAGATACTCGCCGTCGAGCAGAAGGTGACGATCGAGACCGACGCCAACCGCGCCCGCACGCTCGGCCGCAAGGAGCTGGCGCGCTACATGGTGCTGCCCAACTATCGCAACAACTGGCTGCGCGAAGGCTTCACCGAGGCCGATCTCGCCAACGGCGGCAGCGACCGCTTCATCGACGCCATGTGCCTGTGGGGCGACGCCGACACGATCAAGAAGGGCCTGCGGGCGCACTTCGAAGCGGGCGCCACGCATGTCTGCCTGCAGCCGGTGCACGCCGACGGCGACTTCGCCGCGCGCGACCGCATGCTGGCGGCGTTGGCGGATACCTGAGGAGGAACACGACGATGGATTTCGGCATCGCCCTGCCCACGGCAGCAGACTCCTGGAAGGTCACCAAGGAAGCCGAGGAGCTCGGCTTCACGCACGCCTGGTTCTACGACACCCAGATGCTGAGCGCCGACTGCTTCGTCGCCATGGGTGCCGCGGCGGTGAATACGAAACGCATCCGGCTCGGCACTGGCGTGCTGGTGCCATCGAACCGCATCGCGCCGGTCGCGGCCAACGCGCTGGCTACTCTCAACCAGCTCGCACCTGGCCGCATCGACTTCGGCGTTGGCACGGGCTTCACGGCGCGGCGCGCCATGGGCTTCGGCGCCATCAAGGTCAAGGACATGGAGGCCTACATCCACCAGGTCTACGGCCTGCTGCGGCGCGAGACCGTCGAGTTCGAGATGGAGGGCCAGAAAAAGAAGATCCGCTTCCTCAATCCCGAGCTGCCGCTGTTCAACACCAAGGATCCGATCGCGCTGCATCTCTCCGCCTTCGGGCCGCGCACCCGTTCGCTGACCGCCAAGCTCAAGGCGGGCTGGATCGACTTCGTCGGCAAGGTCGAGAACGGCATCAAGGAAGTCGAGGCGATGCGCGAGGCCTGGGCCAAGGCCGGCCATGCGGTCGGCGACCTGCAGGCCACCGCCTTCGCCTTGGGCTGCGTGCTGAAGGACGGCGAGCCTGCCGATTCGCCGCGCGCCGTGGCACAGGCCGGACCGCGCGGCGCCGTGATGCTGCATCGCGCCGCCGACGAGGCACTGGCCGGCCTGGCGCCGGGCGTGACCATGCTGTCGACGCCGGAGATCAAGGCCTACATCGAGATGGCGCGCGGCTTCGAGCCCAAGGATGCGCCGTACCTCGAGAACCATCGCGGGCACCTGATGTTCGTGAAGGAAGAAGAGAAGAAGTTCGTGACCGCCGACCTGATCGCCAACACCTCGTTCACGGCCAGCGAGGCCGAGATCAAGAAGCGCATCGAGGCCTTGCGCGGCGCCGGCTACACCCAGTTCACCATCCAGCTCGTGCCCGGCCAGGAACACGCCCTCGCCGACTGGGCAAAGATCCGCAGAGCGTTTGCTTGACGGGAGCGCGGGCCTCCGGCCCGCTCATGAGCGGGCCAGAGGCCCGCGCTCCCCTAAAGGCTGAGATTGAACGCGATCGAGATGCGTTCGGCGGTGCCGTTGTAGGGCCGCACCTGGTGGATCATCCACGCCGGGAACATCACCAGCCGGCCGGCCTTGGGCCGGATGCGCTCGGTGGCGCCCGCCGTCAGGCCACCCGGCATGGCGTAGCCTAGATGCGGCGCGTTCATCGCCGGCAAAGGTCCGCGCGGGTCCATGAACTCGAGCTCGCCGCCCAGCGACGGATCGGCGTCGATACCGCCGTCGTCGACGTAATAGACACCCGACCAGAACGCGCCGGGATGGGAATGGAACTCGTTGCCGTGACCGCTGCGATTGACGTTCGCCCACATGTTGCCGTGCCAAGTCACGGCAAAATATCCTGGATGCGGCCCGCTGCCCACATTGCCCTTGCGATCGGTCGTCACGCGGTTGGCGATGTTGCGGCCGACGGCCATCAGCTTGATCGCAGGCGCGCCGCCCCAGCGATCCATGTCCCAGCTCGACTGCCAGCCGCCGAGATTGGAGTGCTGCGTGCTGGGATGCGTCTTCTCGCGTTCGGTGATCACGCGACGCAAATCACTGTTGAGCGCTGCCGCCTCGGGTACATCGAACGTAACCAGTGGGGTCGCAAACAGCGGAACTATTTCGGGCGCAGCACTGCTCATCTGTCGGGAAAGTGTGCAGACGCACTCACGACTGCACTTTATATTTCGGCAGTTCACCTATGCGCGTTCGACGACTTCAACTTTTCGAGATAGCACAGCGAGTGAACTGTTACAGGTCGGCGTAAGGACGGATCACCGTATCGCCGAAACGCGCCAGGCTCTCCTCGAGGTTCGGCATGAAGGGACCGATCGGCACGACGATACGATCGACGCCGCGCCGACGGCGTTCCTCGATGGCGGCTTTTGGCTCCACGGTCGAGCTGGGCAGCAGGTCGGGACAACCGGCAATCATCTCGATGGCTGCAGGATCGCGCCCGGCCTCTGCTGCAGCGCTACGCGCCACGTCAAACAGCGGGAATGTGTCAATCTGCGAGCCGATGGACGGGAAGAAGCCGTCGCCCAGGCGGCCGGCGCGGCGCGCGGCCGCTTCGGAATGGCCGCCGACGATGATGGGGACACGGCCGACCGGCTTGGGATTGCAGCTCACTTCCTTGAAAGTGACGAACTCACCCGAGAAAGTTGCACCGTCCTCGGCCCACAGCGCCTTCATGGCGGCGACGTACTCGTCGGCCCGCCGGCCGCGCCGCTCGAAGGGCACGCCCATGGCCTGGAACTCTTCCTTGAGCCAGCCGACGCCAATGCCGAGCTCGAACCGGCCGCCGCTCATGTAGTCGAGGGTGGCGACCTGCTTGGCCAGGACCAGCGGATGGCGTTGCGGCAGGATGACCACGCCCGTCAGGAAGCGTAGCCGCGTCGTCACGGCGGCGGCATAGGCGATCCAGATCAGGGGGTCGGGAAAGGCGCCGCCGCGGCCGACCGGCAGGCGGCCGGTCGCCGAGTAGGGGTAGGTCGAGCTGTAGGTGTCGGGAAAGACCACATGGTCCACCGCCAGCAACGAATCGAAGCCGGCCGCTTCGGCCAGCTGCGCCAGCCGGGCGGCGCCGGCGAAGTCGGGGAAGGTGTTGTTGCCGAAATGCAGGGCGAACTTCATGGCGTCACCTGTCCCCTTACCAGCCGAGGTCGCGGCGGATGCGCGCCGCCGTCTCGAGATGCCGGTCGTGATCGCCGGCAAAGCGCAGCACCAGGTGTGTGGCGCCGGCATCGACATAGGATTTCAGCCACGCCGCCGCCTCCGCCGCAGGGCCGGCGAAGCTCTTCTGGCGCTTGCGCGTCTCCAGGGGATCGACGCCGTAATATTCCTTCAGGTAGGCGTTGAGCTTGTCGTCGGCGCGCTGGACGTTGTCGTCGATGGACAGCGTGCAGTACATCGCCGCCGTCAGCTTGGACGGATCGCGGCCGGCGGCTTTCGCCGCCGCGACCACCTCGGCCCATTCCGGCGCATAGTCCTTGGCGAGCGGGCTGTTGGGGAACCAGCCGTCGAAGTACTTGCCGGTGCGTTCGCGCGACGCCTTGACGGCGCCCGCGACCCAGATCGGCGGTCCGCCCGGGCGATGCGGCGTCGGACCGAGTACGCTCGCGTCGACCTTCCAGCGCCCTTCCGAGCCCGGCTTCGGCCATGTGACGGGCTTGCCGGTCCACAGCGCCCGGCAGAGCGCCATGCCCTCGACCAGACGGCCGATGCGCTTCTCGAACGGCACGCCCGCCGCGGTGAACTCGGCGCGTATGTTGGGCACGTCGGAGGCGATGCCGATGCCCAGGATCACGCGACCCTCGGCGATGCGGTCGAGCGTCGCCACCTGCTGGGCCAGCACGACGGGATTTCGCAGAGCAGGCAGTAGCACGGCGGTGCCGAGCTCGGGCTTTCTGGTGCGGGCGGCGACGGCGGCCAGCAAGGTCAGCGGATCGTGCCTGGGCCGCGCCAGCAAGGAATCGCCGACCCACAGGGAATCGTAGCCCAATCCCTCGGCCTTCTCGGCCAGCGCCAGCAGCGAGCCGGTTTCGTCGCGTCCTTCCATGACACGCTCGCGCGTCGGCAGCAGGTAACCCACTCTTGGCATCGCGTTTCCTCTGGCTGATTTGTTGTTGGTATAGTTTGCGTTGGAAGCGGAGGAAACGGCAATGAAATTGGGCCTGTCGATCGGCTATTCGCGCGCGCAGCTCGACATCCCGGTCAAGCTGATCCAGCGCGCCGAGGAGCTGGGCTACGATTCGGTATGGACGGCCGAGGCCTACGGCTCGGATGCCGTGACGCCTCTCGCCTACATCGCCGCGCTGACCAAGCGCATCCGGCTCGGCACCGGCATCATGCAGCTTGCCGCGCGCACGCCGGCCAATGCGGCGATGTCGGCGGCGACGGTCGACGCCATGGCGGGCGGCGGGCGCTTCATCGCCGGGCTCGGCGTGTCGGGACCGCAGATCGTCGAAGGCTGGTACGGCGAGCCGTGGGGCAAGCCCTACTACCGGATGAAGGATTACGTCGCGATCATGCGCAAGATCTTCAAGCGCGAGGGGCCGGTGAGTCACGACGGCAAGGAGTATTCCCTGCCCTACACCGGACCGGGCGCCATGGGGATCGGCAAGCCGCTGAAGTCGATCCTGCACATGAATCCCGACATCCCGATCTATCTCGCGACCGGCAACGAATCGACGGTCAAGCTCACCGCCGAGATCGCCGACGGCTGGCTGCCCATGGGCTTCATGCCGGGTGCGATGGCCGAATACCGGCCGTGGCTCGAGGAGGGATTCAAGCGGGCAGGCAACGGCAAGAGCATGAAGGACTTCGCCATCACCGCCTCGGTGCATGTCGAGGTCGAGAACGACGTGAAGGCGGCGCTCGCCAAGCTGAAGCCCGAGGTGGCGCTGTATGTCGGCGGCATGGGCCACAAGAACAAGAATTTCCACAACGACATCATGGTGCGTCGCGGCTTCGGCGACGCCGCCAAGCGCATCCAGGAGCTGTACCTGGCGCATCGCAAGGACGAGGCGATCGCCGCGGTGCCCGACGAATGGGTCGACATGAAATCCCTTGTCGGGCCGGCGCCGCGCATCCGCGAGCGCTATCGCGCCTGGGAGGATTGCGGCGCTGACACGATCAGCGTCCGGTCGCGCCAGCCCGAGGCCATCGAGGTCATGGCGCAAGCAGCGCGCCTCAACTGAAGGAGCAAGACCATGAAAGTCGGAGTCTTCGCGACGTTCATGTCGCCCCAGGCGACGCCAAAGATGATCATGGATTTCGGCCGGCGCGCCGAAAGTGCCGGCCTCGACTCGATCTGGATGGGCGAGCACGTGGCGCTGTTCGACAAGAACACCTACGGCTATCCCGGCTCGAAGGACGGCCGCATCCCGGTGCCGGAAGGCGGCGGCATGCTCGACGTCACAGCGACCTTCGGCTTTTTGGCCGCGGCGACAAGCAAGCTTCGGCTCGGAACGGGTGTCGCGCTCGTCCCGCAGCGCAATCCGATCTACACGGCCAAGGAGATGTGCACCCTCGACTGGCTGAGCGACGGGCGCATCGACTTCGGCATCGGCGTCGGCTGGAACAAGGAAGAGGTCGAGGCCTGCGGCTACCGCTGGGAGGATCGTGGCAAGCGCTGCGATGAGTTCCTGGAGGTGATGCGCCGGCTGTGGACCGAGCCGGTGGTCGATTTCTCCGGCAAGTGGGTGAAGTTCGAGACCCTGCGCATGGATCCCAAGCCGATCCAGAAGCCGCACGTGCCGATCATCGTCGGCGGCTACGCCGATGCCGCCTTCGCCCGCGCGGTTAAGTTCGGCGCCGGCTGGTACGGCTTCAACCTCGATCCGGCGCGCACCAAGGGCATGCTCGCAAAGCTCGATGAGGCGTTCGCCAAGGCCGGCCGCAAGCGCGATGCCAAGTACGAGATCATCATCACGCCGCCGATGAACATGGCGCCGGATCACGTGAAGCAATACGCCGATCTCGGCGTGCATCGGCTGATCCCGAACCTGGGCAGCCAGCGCCCAGACAAGATCGACCAGCGCCTGCCCGAGATCGAGAGCGTGGTGAAATTGGCCGCATGACCCCTCCGTCGCCGTATGACGGCGACACCTCCCCTTCGCGGACTCCGCGAAGGAGAGGAAGCTAAAGCCCGAGCTTGTACACCCGGTTCGCCGTGCCGCTGAAGATCGCCTTCTTCTCGTCGGCGGAGGCGCCGGCGGTCAAGCGTTTGAACATGTTCCACAGCGCCGGCATGCCGATGCCCATCTTCTCGACCGGGTAGTTGCTCTCGACCATGCAGCGATCGGGACCGAACAGGTCGATGCAGGTCTTCACATACGGCCCCCAGTAGCCGGCGAGCGCCTCGGACGACGGCGGCGCCGGCAGCTTGCCGTAGTCGTAGGCGGCCAGCCGCATGGTGACGCCGCCGAGCTTCACCGACACGTTGGGGCACGTGGCGAGTTCGGTCATCGAGGCCTTCCAGTTGGCGAAGACCTCGTCCTTCTTGCCGGCGTACGGGCCGTAGCCCAGCGGCCCGCCCATGTGACACATCACGATGCCGGCGTTGGGAAAGGCGCGTGCAAGATCGACAACCTCGCGAAGCTGCGGATGGAACACCCAGGCATCGAGCACCAGGCCCAGCCGCTCGAGTTGCTTCATGCCGGCTCGGACGTCGGCCCGCATGTATTCGCCGGGTCCTGAAACGCCGTGGCTGTTGCCGATGATGGGATCGGCATCCCAGCCGCCGGAGTAGCGGATGCCGCGAAAGCGCCCGCCGCCGGCCGCGATCTCGGCCTCCAGCACCGCAGCCACGCGATCGCCCAAAGCGAGGTCGGCGTAACCCACGATGCCACGGCAGATGCGCGCCGGCCCGTAGTTGCCGCTGTCGCTCATGGCGGCGACGCCGGCCACGAACTCCACCTCGCCCACCGGCTTCATCTCCTCGGGTCCGCGCGCGCGGTACATCGAGCGGCATTCCTCGAACACCGTGGCGACGATGTTGTGCCCCGTGTTCAGGTCGGCCAGCAGCTCATCCAAGAGATAGCGAAAGCGCCCGAAGTCCCACAGGTGATGATGGGTGTCGACGATCGCGAGGTCCGGCTCGAGGATCGGTTCGGCCGGTGCCTTGGCGTGCCAGGCGTCATCGGGCTTGTAGATGCGGCCAAAGCGCGTCGGCTCGGCGGGATCACGCGTGCCGCTCTGGAGCATCGAGCCGAGGCCCGACGTGGTCTCGTTCGCCATGATCGTCAACCCTCCGCGATCAGCCGCGCCAGGGCGGCGGGCTCGCTCAGCATGGGATAGTGGCCGGTATCGAGCTCGTGCCAGCGGCCCTTCAGCGTGTCGCAGCAGCGGCGCTGGTGGGCGACCGGCGGGTTGGTGCTCTGCTTGCACCAGATCACCGAGGCGTTCCACGGCAGATCCCAGAAGCGCTCGAGCTTCACGGGCTTGGTCATGGTGGCGATGGGATGCATGGTGCAGCGCTCGACCGCCCACTTGCGCAGCGCGGGATCGAAATCCTTGAACAGGCGGTTCTCGAAGTCCTCGCGCGCCTGGCCGGTGGTCAGCTCGGTATTGACCGCGGTCGGCCGCTTGACGATGTCGGGCAACGCCTCGCCGTTCCTGAGCGCCAGCGCGTCGGCGAAGACCACGCGCGCCACGCGCTCGCGGGCGAGCTCGGCCGCGCGCGCCATCACCATGCCGCCGGTGCTGGTGCCGACCAGCACGACATCCTTCAGGTCCTCGTAGAACAGCAGCCCGGCGATCTCGTCGGCATGGCTCTCGGTGGTGATGCCGGCGCGGACCTGGTTCTTGCGCTCGGCGCAGCCGTCGAGTGTCGGCGTCAGCACGCGATGGCCCTTGGCGACGAGCTGTTCGGCGGTCGGTTTCCAGATCCAGCCGCCTTGATAAGCACCATGGATCAGAACGAACGTTGTCATTTGCCCTCCCCCTTTACTTTCACGCCGGCCATCTGCTCGAAGATCTTCACGACCGCCGAGCCGTCCTGCTTGTTGAGCCCTTGCGCGCGGGCCATCTGGTAGACCTGCTGACTGACGTTCGCGAGCAGCACCGGCACGCCGAGGCGCTTAGCGAACGCCGTCTCGAGCTCCTGGTCCTTGTAGGAGATGTCGATCGTGCCGCCGGGCTCGTAGTCGCCCTTGAGGATGCGCGGCACGCGCAGCTCCCAGGCGGCGCTGGCGCCGGTCGAGACCTTCACCACGTCGTAGATCGCCTGCGGATCGAGGCCCGCCTTGACGCCCAGCACCAGCGCCTCGGCCACCGCCACGGTGTTGACCTGCACCAGCATGTTGTTGACCAGCTTCATGGCGAGGCCGTTGCCCAAAGGCCCGACATGGAAGGTGCGGTTGCCCATCGCCTTGAACAGGTCCTCGCACTTGGCGACCGTCTCCTTGTCGCCGCCGACGATCACCGACAGCTCGCCCGACTGGGCGCGGCCCGTGCCGCCGCTCACCGGCGCATCGACCATGGCGATGCCCTTGGCCTTCAATTGCTCGGCGATCTCGCGCGCGGCGAAGGGGTCGATGGTCGACATGCAGACCACGACGTGGCCGGGCTTGGCGCCGCGGACGATGCCGCGCTCGCCCATGATCACCTCCTTCGCCTGATCGGTCGTCTCGACGATCAGGATGGTGCGATCGACCGCAGCCGCCACCGCCTCGGCATTGCCCGCCAGCTCGGCGCCCTGCGCGCGCACGGCTGCCGTCTTGCTCTGGTCGATGTCGTGCACCACCAGCTTGTGGCCGGCTTTCGCGAGATTGAGGGCCATCGGCCCGCCCATGGCGCCGAGCCCGATGAATCCGACCTTGCCGGCCATGTGTCCTCCGCTGGTTGTCGTTGTTGGCTAGACGCCGCCCGTGACGTCGATGGTCAGCCCCGTGACGAAATCGGCGTCGGACGAGGCAAGGAAGCAGATCACGTTGGCCTGGTCGGCCAGCTCGGCGACCCGGCGCAGCGGCGTGCGCTCGATCTCCTCGGCCTGGGAGGCCTGCGAGCGCTTGTCCCAATGAGGCCGGATGCGCTCGGTCAGGGTGACCGACGGCGCGATGGCGTTGACGTTGATGCCGTCGGGCCCGAGCTCGAAGGCGAGCTTGCGGGTGAAGGCGATGATGCCGCCCTTGGCCGCGGCGTAGGCGCTGGAGCTGTTGAAGCTCAGGCCGCGGCCGGCGATCGACGCCAGATTGACGATCTTGCCGCTGCGCTTCTTCTTCATCACCGGGATCATGGTGTGGGTGCAGAGGAAAGTGGCGTCGAGGTTGAAGGCAATGAGCTTTTGCCAGTCGGCGAAGCTCAGTTGCTCGGTCGTGGCCTGCGGGTTGGCGATTACCGTGCTGCCGCCCACGGCGTTGACAAGGATGTCGATGCCGCCGTGGTGCTGCGCGGTCCGGGCGATCAGCGTCTCGACCTGCTGCGGGTCCAGCGCGTCTATGAGCTCGCCCTGCACCTTACCGCCCGACGTGCCGGCCGCCTCCTTGAGCGACGGCACCGCCTCGTCGAGATGGCCCTGGTGGTTGTCGGCCACGATCACGGTGGCGCCCTCGCCCACCATGATCTTGGCGGTTGCGCGGCCGATGCCGTTGGCGCCGGCAGTGATCAGCGCCACCTTGTTCTTGAAGCGCATCAGATCACCTTGCGCACGATGTGATGGCGGTTGGTCGTGAACGGCCGCACCTCGGACGGCCAGCGCCCCTTCTCGCCCGCCTCCGCCCATTCCTTGCTCAAAAGCACGTCGGGGCTGTCGAGCTCGTAGATCGCCATGTAGGTCGGCGCGCCCGCGCCATCGAGTATCTTGCGCTGGCCTGCGATGTTGAAGGCGGCCGGCTCGGTCTTCATGCGCGTGACGCCGCGCACGCCCGGCACCTTGGAGAGCAGGGGCACGTGCTCGGTATCGTAGACTTCGTTGAACAGCGCCTCCTTCTCCTTCGCCACATCCATGCTGACGATGAAGAGGTACTTTCCGGCAATTGGCATGTTTTCCTCCCGGGCGACATGGCTAGGATAGCCGGCAAAGGCCAGCGAGGGAAAACGACCATGAAAATCGGCGCCGTCATGTTCTTCACTGCGGATTCCATGCAGCCGGCGCCGTTGGCGCGGGTGCTGGAGGAGCGCGGCTTCGAATCGCTCTGGGTGCCCGAGCACACGCACATCCCCTCGTCCCGCAAAACGCCCTATCCGGCAGGCGGTCCGTTGATCCGGCCCTACTACGACATCATGGATCCCTTTCTGGTGCTGAACACCGCAGCGACGGTGACCACGAAGCTGAAGGTCGGCACCGGCATCGCCCTCCTGACGCAGCGCGACCCCATCGTCACCGCCAAGGTCGTGTCGACCATCGACCAGCTGTCACAGGGCCGCTTCCTGTTCGGCGTCGGCAACGGCTGGAACCAGGACGAGATCGAGAACCACGGCACCGCATTCGAGAGCCGCCACAAGCTGGCGCGCGAGCGCATGGAGGCGATGCAGGCGATCTGGACGCAGGAGGAGCCCGAGTATCACGGCGAGTTCGTGACCTTCGACAAGATGAAGCAGTGGCCGAAGCCGTTCCAGAAGCCCTATCCGCCGGTCATCGTCGGCGGCGCCTTCCCCTATGCGGCGCGGCGCGCCATCCGCTACGGCAACGGCTGGATCCCGCGCGCCGACCGGCTGGAGAAGGACGGGGTGGGCGTGATCATCGACAAGTTCCGCGTCATGGCCAAGGAAGCCGGCCGCGATCCCGCCAGCCTGCCCATCACCATCTTCCGCGTGCCCGAGATACTCGATCAGCTGAAGTTCTGCCAGGAGATCGGCGTCGATCGTGTCACCTTCACCCTGCCGGCCGAGAAAGAGGACAAGCTGATGCCGATCATCGACCGCTGGACCGAGCTCAAGCGTCAGCTCGGCGGCTGACCCGTGAGCGTCAAGTTCGGGCTGTCGCTCAGCTTCCAGACCAACCCCGGTTTGAACGAGGCCTGGGACACCTCCTATCGCGAGAGCCTGGAGCTCGCGCGCGAGGCCGACCGGCTGGGCTTCGATTCGATCTGGGCCAGCGAGCATCACGGCGAGGCCGACGGCTACTGCCCCTCGCCGGTCGTTGCCTGCGCCGCGCTCGCGGTCGCCGCTCCCCACTGCCAGATCGGCCAGGGCGTGGCGCTGGCGCCGCTGTACGGCCATCCGCTGCGCCTGGCCGAGGACCTGTCGGTGGTCGACAACATGTCTGGCGGCCGCATCGAGATCGGCTTGGGCCAGGGCTATCGACCCGCCGAGTTCGAGAGCTTCGGCTGGAATTACAAGACCCGCACGCGGGCCTTCGAGGAGTCGCTCGACATCCTGGGGCTCGCCTGGCGCGGCGAGCGCTTCGACTACGAAGGGCGCATCTACAACGTGAAGGGCGGCCTGCTGCGGCCGCCGCCGATCAAGCCCGGGCCGCTGCCGCTCTGGGTCGGCGCGGCGGCGCCGAAAGCCCGTGCCCGCGCCGTGCGCTACCGGGCGGGCCTGATCGTGGCGCCGTTGATCGAGCTGCAGCACCTCGCGCGGCAGATCAAGTCATACGACGACGAGGCCGAGCGACAGGGCGCCGGGCCGCTGCCGCATTCGTTGATGCGCGAAGTGCTGGTCGGCGACTCCGCGGCCGACGCGATCAAGCGGCACAAGCCCTACATCGATCACGTCTATCGCGTGCAGTACGCCCCCGAGCGCACCGGCCAGACCTACATCGATCCGGCGACCGGCGAGCGCAAGCCGCTGACCGGCGACAATCCTCTCTATCTCTCGGAAGCCTTCATGCAGGACCGCTGGTTCCTCGGCACGCCGGCCGAGATCGCGGCCAAGATGATCGAGTGGCTGCCGCGCTACGCGCTCACGCATTTCATCTTCCAGGGCCGCCAGCCCGGCATGACCTTGCGTCATGCCGTCGACAGTCTGGAGGCCCTGGCAAAAGGGGTGCTGCCCGTCGTGCGGGCGAAGCTCAGCT
The DNA here is from genome assembly GCA_019750135.1 of Reyranella sp. Classification (GTDB taxonomy): domain Bacteria; phylum Pseudomonadota; class Alphaproteobacteria; order Reyranellales; family Reyranellaceae; genus Reyranella. The sequence continues at coordinate 120,423 of JAIEOV010000005.1, forward strand.
GATCGGGTCGAGGACCACGACCGGGATTTCCCGGTCAGGCACCTTCTTCTGATAGTCGTCGTAGGGCGGCCAGAATTCGTTGGCCAGCTTCCACAGCTTCGCGCGCTCCTCGCCGCTCGCCGTGCGTGCGCGGGCCTTGATCTTGTCGGTGCCGACCTGGATCTCGACCGTGGGGTTGGCGAGGAGGTTCTTGTACCAGCCCGGATGATCCGGCGCGCCGCCCTTGGAGGCGACGATGACATAGCTGTTGCCCGACTTGCCGTAGAACAGCGGGAAGATGAACTTCTCGCCGGACTTGCGGCCCGTCGTCGTGAGCAGCAGCGACGGGACGGTGATCGACGGCCTGTCAGGCTGGTTGATGGTGTACATGTGCCCTTCCTTGCCGCCGCTCGACAAGTAGAGGTTGGTATGGTCGACCATCCACTTCGGCAGGTTGGGGGCGAGCTTGGCTTCGGTCATGACGACTCCTCAGAAATTGAGTTTCAGCCCAGGCGTCGGCCACTGCATGGTGCCGAGCAGGCCCTTGTCTGAAAGGGTTATATAGGCAGTCCGACGGTCGGCGCCACCGAAGCAGATGTTGGTCGGATAGACGTCCGGCATCTTGACCTCGCGCACGACCGCGCCGGCCGGCGAGAACTCGGTGATCTTTCCGGTGGTGAGCGTGGCCACGCAGATATTGCCGTTCTCCAGCACCGCCATGCTGTCGAAACGCGCCGGGCCGGTGACGCCGCCGATGACACGGCCGCTGTGATGGGCGAACGGTGCCGGTTTTTTCAGCACGCCCGGACCCTCGATGTCGAACGCCCACAGCCAGGCGCCCTCGGTGTCGGCGACATAGAGCACCTTGCCGTCGGGCGACAGCGCGCAGCCGTTGGGGCTCAGGATCGGATAGGCGATGCAGGTGATCTTCGAGCCGTCCGGCAGGGCGTAGTAGAGCCCGCCGTGGTCGCGATGGCGGGCGTGGCGCTTGCCGAGATCGGTGAAGTAGAAGCCGCCTTGGCTGTCGAACACCAGGTCGTTGGGGGCGGAGAGCTTGTGGCCGTCGCACTCGGCATAGAGCGTCTTGAAGGCGCCGGTCTTCGCATCGAGGCGCTGGATCGAGCCGCCGTTATAGCCCGCATGCGCCCCCTGGCTCATCGACGTGCCTTCGACGTAGCGCGCGCCGCCGTTGTTGCAGAGATAGAGCGCGCCGTCCGGCCCGATCGCCAGCCCGTTGGGCCCGCCACCGCACTCCGAGAACACCGCGGACTTGCCGTCGGGCGTGACGCGCGAGCAGCGGCCGTTGCGGATCTCGGTCAGGATCACCGCGCCGTCGGGCATGACGGCAGGGCCTTCGGGAAAGCCGAAACCGCTCGCCAGGATCTTCACGTCGCTCATGTCATGCCGCCGCTTTCTCGGCTTGCGCCGGCTTCCAGGATTTCACCACCGGCAGCACTTCCTTGGCGAAAAGCCTGAGGCCGCGCTCCGACACTTCCAGGGGCGTGCCGCCGAAGCGGAATGCGACGTTCATCTCGAAATCGCCGACGACCCTCCGCCGCTCCTCGAGGCCGCGCAGGATCTTGTCGGGAGAGCCCCAGGACGCCGCCTGCATGAAACCTTTCACCGCGCCTTCCAGGCCGGCCTTGCGGGCAATCTCGGCCTTCTGCTGGTAGGCGTCGTAGCCCTTCACCGTCTTGAAGTGCTCGCCCAGGAACTCGTAGTGATGGAAATTGCTCTCGACGAACTTGCCCTGGTACTGACGCGCCTCGTCCTCGATGTCGGCATTGGTGCCGCAGACGCAGAACTCGGTGAGCATCAGCGTCGGCGGCTCGGTGCCGTGATACTTGCGATGCAGGGTGCGACCGTGCTCGATCTGCGGCACGCGCATCTCCCACGGCCGGTCGGTGAACATCACGATATGCGCGCCGAGCTTGGCGGCTGAATCGACCGAATCCTCGCTCGACGCGACGGCGTAGATGCGGTTGTCGAAGGAGTGCTGCGGCCTGGGCCTGATCTCGATGCGCGGCTGCTTGTAATACTTGCCGTCGCCTTCCATGAAGCCGGTCTTGAGCGCGTTGATGATCATCGGCGCCGCCTCGTCGAAGCGACCGCGCGATTCGTCCATGCTGAGCCGGAAGGCCGCGAACTCGCGCCGCGCCAGGCCGCGCCCCAGGCCGAGCCGCAGCCGGCCCTTGCTCAGCATGTCGACCACGGCGGCATTCTCGGCGACGCGCAGCGGATCGTGCCAGGGCAGGATCACCGCCGCCGTGCCGACATCGATGTCGGGGCAGAGCGCGGTGAGATGCGTCATCAGCGCGAGATTGTCGGGCACGAACGAGTAGTCGTTGAAGTGATGCTCGGCCGACCACAGGCAATCGAAGCCGAGATCGGCGGCGAGCCGCGCCAGCCTGATCTCCTCGTTCCATACCCGATCGTCGGGGCAGTTGTCCCAGCCGTAGCTGGCGAACACCATCATCATGCCGACGTCCATGAGGCGTCCTCCGTTCGCTTGGTTGTTTCGGCGAATGAGAATGCTTTCACGCGCCGGCCGCAAGCGATCTGGTTCGTCAGGCGGCTTGCCGCCGGCACAGGCAGGAGGCGCGGATCGGAACCTCGGTGCGCGCCTGGGCGAGGTCGAGGCGCGCCTTGATCAGCGGCGCCTCGACCTTGTCGCCGCGACGCACCAGGCATTCGTGCAGCCCGTGCAGGCTCCACACGTTCTCGGGATGCTGGTAGGCGCGGGCGAGCTTGCCGTCGTAGCCCAGGTCCTCACGGTAGACCGCCTCGGCCTCCTCGAGATGGCCCTGCTCCAGCAACAGCGCGCCCAGCGCATGGCGCGGCGGCTGCATCCAGCCCCACGGCTCGTCGTAGGGCAGCGCATCGGAGAGCTCGACGGCGCGGCGCAGATGGGCGAAGGCGACGTCGAAGCTGCCGCGGCGATACTCGAGCTCGCCGCTCAGCATCTCGGCGGCGATGTCCAGCAGGTCCTCGACGGTGTTGTTGTGCACCAGGCGCGTGTCGGGCACGCGGGCCTTGGCGGCGCGGAACGCCTCGCGCGCCTTCTCTGCCTCGGCGATCTCGCCCAGCACCGAATGGGCGACGCCCTTGGCATAGAGCATCATGGCCGTGGTCGAGCAGTAGAGGTCCTGGTCCTCGGGCAGCTCCTGGGCGATGATCTCGCGCCACTTGCCGAAGCGGATCAGCACGTGCTGCTTCATCGAGAGGAACGGTTCCAGGAAATCGGCCATCGGCGGCGACGGGATCCGCAACAACGCCTCGGGCGTGGTGTCTATGAGCTCCTGTGCGGCTTCCATCGCCGGCGTGTACTGGCCGAGGAACATCGCGCCGTAGATCACGAAATGATGGTTGTGGATGCGGTAGAGCGAATAGAAGTTCATCACCCCGTTGCGCTCGACGAACTTGCGGTCGGCGACCACGGCCTTCTGGTTCCAGTACACGACGTCGCGGTAGTTGCCGCACTGCACGTCGATGTGGGTCGGCATGTGCACCAGGTGGCCCGAATCGGGCACCAGCTCGCGCAGCCGGTCGCCGGTGCGCAGCGCGCGCTCGGGGAACGGCGACATCTCGATCAGGTGCACATGGAGATGGAGCAGCCCGGGATGGTCCCACGCCGCGGCGTCGGTTTGGAAGGCCTCGTCGAGCACGGCCATCGCCTCGAGCGTGTCGGCGCCCTCGGTCGGCTGGCCGGTCTCGAGATTCCACATCTGCCAGGGCGTCTCGTTCATGATGGCGTCGACGAACAGGCAGCGGACGTCGAGGTCGCCCTTGTGCTTCCGGAAGATCTCGCGCATCGCGCGCGTGTAGGCCTTGTCCCATAGCGTCATGGCCTCGCGCGGGTCGCCCGGCGGCGGGTCGCGCTGCGGGAAACGCGCCGGCAGGGCCGAGATCAGCGCCTGCTCGACGGCCGTCGCCTCGGCGGCGCAGGCCAGCGCCTTCTTGGTGGCGTCGAACGACGTCGCCAATGCCTTGGCCTGGCCGTTCGGGTCCATCAGCTCCCAGGGCACGTTGTAGTTGGGGCCGGCGGCGTAGGCCACGCCCCAGTGCGCCATGGCGCAGTCGGGATCGTGCTCCAGCGCCTTCTGGAAGCACTTCACCGATTCCTCGTGGTTGAAGGCGTAGACCCAGGTCAGGCCGCGGTCGAACCACAGCTGCGCCTCGGATGAGGAGGTGGTGATGCGGCGGCCGAATTTGCCGAGATCGTAGTAGGTCATGATCGCCTCTTCCGGGAGCGCGGACCTCCAGGTCCGCGCTCCGGCAAGAGAAGACGCTGTTGTTACTCCGCCGCCATCCTCATCGGCCTGGCGGCGTCGATGACCTCGCTGAGGCGCGGCGGGGACAGGGGGAGGTCGGTCACGCGCACGCCGATGGCGCGCGAGACGGCGTTGCCGACGGCGGCGATCGGCGGAACGATCGGCACTTCGCCGACGCCGCGCACGCCGTAGGGATGCTGCGGGTTGGGGACCTCGACCAGGATGGTCTCGATCTTCGGCAGGTCCGAGGCCACCGGCATGCGGTAGTCGAGGAAGCCCGGATTATCGAGCTTGCCCTTGGCGTTGTAGATGTACTCCTCGTTCAACGCCCAGCCGATGCCCTGCACGGCGCCGCCCTGCAGCTGGCCCTCGACGTACGACGGATGGATCGCCGTGCCGACGTCCTGCGCCGCGGTGTAGCGGCCGATATGGACGCAGCCGGTATCCTCGTCGACCTTGAGATCGACGCAGTGCACGCCGAAGCCCGGGCCGGCGCCGGTGACGTTGAGCTGGGCATGGCCGTTGATCGGCCCGCCGGTCCGTCCCGCCTGGGCGGCGATGTCGGCCAGCGAGAGCGGCTCGAACGTGCCGACCTGGTTGCCGGCCGGCTTGGCCATGCCGCCCTCCCAGATCACCGCCTCCGGATCGATCTTCCAGATCTTGGCGGCGCGCACCTTGAGCTCGCGGATCATGTCGCGCACCGAGTTCACCACGGCGAGACCCGTGGCAAAGGTGACGCGGCTGCCGCCGGTCACGAAGTTGAAGCCGATCGACGCCGTATCGGCAATGATCGGCCGCACCTTGTTGTAGTCGACGCCGAGCTCCTCGGCCGCCATCAGGGCAAGCGAGGCGCGGCTGCCGCCGATGTCGGGATTGCCCGAGATCACCGTCACCGATCCGTCCTCGCCGACATGGCTGGCGGCGCTGGAATCGGCGCCGATGTTGAACCAGAAGCCGGCGGCGATGCCGCGGGCATAGCCGTGCTTCGGCGGCGTGCGGTAGTGCTGCGAGTGCTTCACCGCCTCCAAGGTCTCGACCATGCCGATGGTGTTGAAGGTGACGCCATAGGCCGTCTTGGTGCCGGCCTTGGCCGCGTTCTTCAGGCGCAGGTCGATCGGATCCATGTCGAGCTGCAGGGCGAGCATGTCGAGCGTCGACTCGACGGCCCACGCCGAGATCGGCGCGCCGGGGGCGCGATAGGCCGCGACCTTGGGCCGGTTGCTGACGACGTCGAAGCCCTCGATGTAGACGTTGTCGATGTCGTAGCAGGCGAAGCTGCACATGCAGGCCGGTCCGACCGGCGAGCCCGGGAAGGCGCCCGCCTGCATCTGGACGATGCACTCGGCGGCGACGATGCGGCCGTCCCGCATGGCGCCGATCTTGACCTTGACGTTGCCGCCCGGCGCCGGGCCGGAGGCGCGGAACACGTCCTCGCGCGACATCGTCATCTTCACCGGCTTGCCGGACTTCTGCGACAGCCGCATGGCCAGCGGCTCGAGATAGACCACGGTCTTGCCGCCGAACCCGCCGCCGATCTCGGTCGGCGTCACGCGGATCTGCGAGGTCTCGATGCCGAGCAGGCGGGCGCAGAAGCCGCGCACCTGGAAGTGGCCCTGCGTCGTCGTCCAGACCTGGACCTGGCCGTCCTCGGCGGCGGACGCCAAGGTGGCGTGCGGCTCGATGTAGCCCTGGTGCACGGCCTGCGTCGTGTAATCCTTCTCGATCACGACCTCGGCCTCAGCGAAGCCCGCCTTGGCGTCGCCCTTCTTGAACTCGATGCGCTTGGCGATGTTCGACGGCGTGCTGGCCGGCGGGTTGGCGCCTTCGGTCAGCAGGTGGTCGTGCAGGATCGGCGCGCCGGGCTTCATCGCTTCGGCGACGTCGATGACGTGCGGCAGCACCTTGTAGTCGACCTTGATCAGGGCCAGCGCCTGCTTGGCGATCGCCTCCGACACCGCGGCGACGGCGGCGACGGGATGGCCCTCATAGAGCGCCTTCTCGCGCGCCATGATGTTGCGCGTGATGTCGCGCATGTTCACCTGCATCTCGCCGGTCGGCACGATGAGGTTGGCCTGGTCGGGAAAGTCGGCCGCGGTGATGACCGCCTTGACGCCGTTCAGCGCCAGGGCCTTCGAGGTGTCGATCGACTTGATCTCGGCATGGGGGTGCGGCGAACGCAGCACCTTGCCGATCAGCTGGCCCGGCAGGTTGAAGTCGGCGCCGAAGCGGGCGCGGCCGGTCACCTTGTCGGCGCCGTCGGGACGATCGGGGCGCGTGCCGATCCACTTGTACTTGCCTTCGGTATTGGGGCGATGCTCGCTCATCGGGCGGACTCCCTCATTTCGGCGGCCACTTCGAGGACCGCGGTGACGATCTTGTCGTAACCCGTGCAGCGGCAGAGGTTGCCCGCCAGCCAGTAGCGGACCTCGTCCTCGGTCGGGTTGGGATACTTCTCGAGCAGGGACTTGGAGGCGATGAGGAAGCCCGGCGTGCAGATGCCGCACTGGAGCGCCGCCATCTCGACGAACTTCTTTTGCAGCGGATGCAGCTTGTCGCCCTCGGCCATGCCTTCGATGGTCTCGATCTTCATGCCCTCAGTCTCGGCGGCGAGGACCAGGCAGGAGCAGACCAAGCGGCCGTTGACGGTGACGCTGCAAGCGCCGCAGTCACCCGAGCCGCAGCCTTCCTTGCTGCCGGTGAGCCCGAGATTGTCGCGCAGGACATCGAGCAGGGTCTGGTTGGCGTCGCACAGGAACTCGGTGGGCGCGCCGTTGATGGTGGTGTTGACGTGGATCTTGGCCATGGTGCGTGAAATTCCTCTTAAACCGGACGGTGGCCGCGGTGTTCGATGCCGTTGATGCGATCGCGCGCGATCATGGCCGAGCGCTTGAGCAGCACGCCGGCGATCTTGGTGCGGTATTTGATGGTGCCGCGCTTGTCGTCGATCGGCTTGCAGGCTTCCGAGCAGGCCGCCGCCGCCGCATCGAGCGCCGCGTCGTCGAGCTTGGAGCCGATCAGCGCCTTGGCCGCCTTGTCGACCCGCAGCACGGTGGGCGCGACGGCGCCGAGGCCGACGCGCGCGTCGGTGACGGTGTCGCCCTTCATGGTCAGCGAGACGCCGACGCCGACGACGGCGATGTCCATCTCGGTGCGCGGGATCAGGCGCAGGTAGGCGTCCGACGACCCCTTCGGGCGCTTGGGCAGGGTCAGGCTGACGACGATCTCGCCGGGCTTCAGCGAGGTCCTGCCCGGGCCGGTGCAGAACTCCTCGACCGGGACCTTGCGCTTGCCGGTGGGGCCAGCGACGTTGACGATGCAGCCCGCGGCGACCAGGGCCGGGACGCTGTCGGCGGCCGGCGAGGCGTTGCACAGGTTGCCGCCGGCGGAGGCACGGCCCTGGACCTGCGTCGAGCCGATCAGGTTGCAGGCCTCGATCACGCCCGGCCAGGCCTTGCGCAGCTTCTTGTTCTCGCCCAGCACGGCGGCCGGCGTCGCGGCGCCGATGGTGAAGCTGCCGTCCTTCTCGGTGACGGTCACCATCTCGGGGATCTTCTTGACGTCGATGATCACCCCGGGGGTGCGGGCGCCGGACTTCATCTGGACCAGAAGGTCGGTGCCTCCGGCCAGGATGTAGCCCTTGCCCTTGGCGGCCTGCATGTACTTCACCGCCTCTTTGACGGTTTTTGCAGACTGATATTGGATTTCACTCATGCGGCGGCGTCTCCCCTGAATCCCTTACGGTCGAAGGCGGTGTATCTGAGCGGACTGCAAGCCGCATAGCAAGCCAGACGTGGCCCTCCTTCGCTGCTGCGCGGCTTCGGAGGGCTTGCGCTACGAAATTCACGCCCGGAACGACTTGATCGCGGCCTCGTCGAACGTCAAGCCGAGGCCCGGCTTCTGCGGCAGGACGAGGTGGCCGTCCTTGATCTCCGGCGTCTCCTCGTAGAGGCAGAGCATCCACGGCATGTATTCCACGGTCAAGCCGTTGGGGCAGGCCGCCACCATGTGCACCAAAATCTCGGGCATGACGTGGCTGACGATCGGCAGGTTGAAGGCCTCGGCCATGCCGGCGACCTTCATCCATTGTGTGACGCCGCCGACGCGCGCCAGGTCGACCATGACGATGTCGACCGAGCAGGCTTCGATCATGTGGCGGAACGGCACGATGCCCCAGACATACTCGCCGCCGGCGATCGGCGTCTTGAGCGCGGCGGTGACGCGGGCGAGGCCGGGGAAGTCGTCGCAGGTGGTGACGTCCTCCAGCCAGAACAGGCCGACGCCCTCCTCCTCGACGCGATGGCCGATCTGGATCGCCTGCTCGGGCCGCCAGCGCTGGTTGATGTCGCACATCAGCTTGATGTCGGGGCCGATCGCCTCGCGCACGACGCGCACGCGGCGCACCTCTTCCGCCGGAGTCGGATTGCCGGGCAGCGCCATCTGGGTCTTCATCTCGCGGAAGCCCTTCTGGATCAGGATCTGCGCGGCGCGCTGCGCCTGGTCGTCCGAGAGGCCGCGGCGCAGCGAGCCTGAGGCATAGGTCGGCACGCGGTCGCGATGGCCGCCCAGAAGCTTCCAGAGGGGCTGGTCGAGGGCTTTGCCCTTGATGTCCCACAGCGCGGTGTCGATGGCGCTGATCGCCAGGGTGAAGATGCCGCCCAGCCCGCCGCCGGGATCGCCGACGCGCAGCTTGGCGATGACAGCCTCGACGCGCATCGGGTCCTCGCCGACGGCCGCGGCCGCGAGATCCTCGATGGCGGCATGCAGGCTGCGCGTCAGCCGGCCGCCATAGAGCGTGACGCCGATGCCTTCGATGCCGGAATCGGTGCGCAGCCGCACGGTGACGATGGGCCGCTTGCGGCCGGCTTCCTCCGGCATGTTGGCCAGGGGATCGTCCTCGGGGACGAGCAAGGTGGCGACTTCATAGCTCGCGATCTTCATGGCGCGCCTTCTCCCGGAATTGCTGTCAGCCCGCCGAAAACGCCGTCATCCCGAGCGTCGCGAGGGACCTGTTGTTGCGTGCCAGGAATTTCCGCATTTCTCGCATTTCGCGCTACCCCCCTCCGGCGGTGGTGCGCATCGCGGGAATTGCATGGTTCAGACGACGTTCAGACCTTGTCATGCACATCATAACTGAAGTGCTCATTCAGGGCAAGGTCCCGGCTGTGAAAAGTCGACTTTTGAGCCTCCAGGAGACCCCAGGAATGGGCGTCCTCTGCGCGATCACACCACTCGTTGTCTTCGACGAGTCGATCCATCGCGCGCCCACCGTCTTCGGTCGAGAGGGTTTTTGCGTCCCAAAGAGGCCCCAGCGGCGCAAAAACCCCTATTACGTTTGTACGGCACGATACCAAAGGTGCGTCGGCTCACGCTGCTTGCCTGACCCGCACCTCGACTCGAAGCCCGGCTGCACTTGCCATGTTTATCAGCGTATCGACGCCAAAGAGGTTGACCTTGCCTCGCATGAGATCGGACACGCGCGGCTGGGTGACGCCGAACATCGTCGCCGCCTCAGCCTGGGACAGGCCCTGCGCCTTGATGTGGTCTTTCAATGCCATCATGAGTTCCGAACGAAGCTTCATGTTCTCGGCCATTGCCGACGTATCTTCGATGGCATCCCAGACACTGGAGAAGCGCTTCTTCTTGCTCATCGGTTCAACTCCTTCAACAGCGCACCAAAGCGCGACGTTGCCAGATCGAGATCAGCTTTGGATGTCTGCCGGGTCGTCTTCTTGGAGCTATTCCAGTCTATACAAATCTTTGTATATTCTCAAGGCGCCGCGCCGGCCCGACGCCACTTGCTTGGAAGACGAAGCGACGCAGCCGGCCAAAACGTTAGAGGGCAAAACGCTGGGTGCCGGCCCTGGGGCCTATAATGTTTTCCGGCGACCACGAAATCCTGGCCGAACGTTGGACACCGGAGTGTCAAACGTTTCGTCACCGTTTCTCCAACGCGCGAGGCGCCAGGATGAAGACCGAGCGCCAGAAGATGACGCGGGCGCGCGATCTCTGACAGGCGCTGAACGCCACGCGCGAGCCCGAGGCGGACGAGCCGGCGTTGTTCAACTTCACCTGCGTCGTGCTGGGCAAGCCCGTGCACATCGGCTCGGACGTATGGATGGCCGGCGGCGCGATCATCCTGCCCGGCGCGCGGAAGCGGGTAGGTCGTTGGTTTCTCCGTCGCAGGTGACTCCGTCATTGAAGGCGAGCAGGGACGCGATGGAAGTCGGTGTCGTCTTCGCAGGATGGATGGCTCCGCTGGACGGCTTGCCGATGGCCACAGGCATCCGGTTGCCGGGGGTGTATCCCGGTCCCGATGCGATGCGGGTCGGTGTCGTCCGCTTCACGCCGATCCTCTGAAGGAGCGTCGGCAGACACAAGCCACAATTTCCGGTGAGGGAGTCAACCTCGCTTGTCGAAGGTTGGCCGGGATAGGCCACAACTTTGCGCTACAGAGTCAAGCAGGTCCGGTCCGGCTCGACGTTGCCCTGGTGCGCTTCAGACTCCAGGGGAGACCTCGGCTTCGACCTCCGCGGCAAAGTCTGCGAGGGAGCACTTTTTATCCGCCGCGCGCGCGATCATCGCCGGGGTGGCGCCGCAGGCCGCCTGATAGACGACCTCGTCGCCGTCGATGCTCTGGACAGTGCGCACCTCGTCACCAGGGGTGCGATACGACTTGCCAACCATGATGCTGTTCACGCCCATCGACATGCCCGACTCCTCCTGAAGCTTGCAAGACGGCAACGCGAGCCGCACAGGGTCGTTGCCCCTGACACCCCTCAGCTTTGCGGCGCTTCGGGCCGACGCGTGAGCGGGTGCGGCACGGGTGGCGGTGCCTCGCCCCGTGCGCTTGCGGTCGACCGGATTTCCTGGCGACTGAGAAGACCGGAGAGCGCCAGCATCACCAGGAGCATCCCTCCACCGCTGCCAGCACCGCTGCCGGAATTGCCAAATCTCCTCAGTAGGTGACGCCAGATCATGATGATGCGGTTTCCTCGCCCTCTACTCATGACAAGGAAGCGGCGGCCCACGAGGTTGCGCTGAGCTGTCGAAATACCGGCAACCGCCCTCCGCCACCGTCGTTTTCAGGCGATGGACGGCGCCACCCTCGACCGCAGCCGCGCGGGCTTCGTCCGTGTCCGGGGCGCGCGGGTGCACAACCTCAAGAACGTCGACCTCGAGCTGCCGCGCGACAGGCTGGTGGTGTTCACCGGCGTCTCGGGCTCGGGCAAGTCGTCGCTCGCCTTCGGCACCCTCTACGCCGAGGCGCAACGGCGCTACCTCGAATCGGTGTCGCCCTATGCCCGCCGGCTGTTCCACCAGATGGCGGTGCCCGAGGTCGATGCGATCGAAGGCCTGCCGCCCGCGGTGGCGCTGCAGCAGCAGCGCGGGACGCCGACCACGCGCTCTTCCGTGGGCAGCGTCACGACCCTCTCGAACCTGTTGCGCATGCTCTATTCGCGCGCCGGCGACTATCCGCCGAAACAGCCCCTGCTCTATGCCGAATCGTTCTCGCCCAACACGGCCGAGGGCGCCTGCCCGACCTGCCATGGGCTGGGCCGCGTCTACGAGGTGACCGAGCACACGATGGTGCCCGATCCCTCGCTCACCATCCGCGAGCGCGCCATCGCGTCGTGGCCGCCAGCGTGGCATGGCCAGAACCTGCGCGACATCCTGGTGTCGCTGGGCTTCGACGTCGACACGCCGTGGCGCGAGCTGCCGAAGAAGGACCGCGACTGGATCCTGTTCACCGAGGAGACGCCGACCGTGCCGGTCTATGCCGGCTATACGCCGGCCGAGACGAAGCGCGCCCTGAAGGACAAGGAGGAGCCGTCCTACATGGGCACCTTCACCGGCTCGCGGCGCTATGTGCTGCAGACCTTCGCGAATACGCAGAGCCCGCTGATGAAGAAGCGCGTCGCGCGGTACATGCTGGGCGCCGACTGCCCGGAGTGCAAAGGCAAGCGGCTGCGCAAGGAGGCGCTGTCGGTCACCTTCGCCGGCCTCGACATCGCCGAGCTGTCGCGGCTGCCGCTGAAGCGCCTGGCCAAACTGGTGGCGCCGTTCACCGGCGACACAAAGACAACGGAGAAAGCGCCGGAGAAGAAGATCGTCATCCAGCGCATCACCCGCGACCTGGCGGCGCGCCTCGACGTGCTGCTCGATCTCGGGCTGGGCTATCTCACGCTCGAGCGCAGCACGCCCACCCTCTCGCCCGGCGAGCTGCAGCGGCTCAGGCTGGCGACGCAGGTCCATTCCAACCTGTTCGGCGTGGTCTATGTGCTCGACGAGCCGTCGGCCGGGCTGCATCCCGCCGACACCGAGGCGCTGCTGCGCGCGCTCGGCCGGCTGAAGGACAGCGGCAACTCGCTGTTCGTGGTCGAGCACGAGCTCGACGTGGTGCGCGCCGCCGACTGGATCGTCGATGTCGGCCCGGGGCCAGGCGACCAGGGCGGGCTGATCCTCTACAGCGGGCCGCCTGAAGGCTTGCGCCGGGTGGCGATCTCGCGCACCGGCCAGCATCTCTTTCCCGACGCGCCGGCCGAGCGCCAGCCGCCGCGCCCGCCGGCGGGCTGGCTGAAGCTGCGCGGCGTCACACGCAACAACCTGCACGGCCTCGATGTCGACATCCCGCTCGGGGTGCTCACAAGCGTCACCGGCGTTTCCGGGTCGGGGAAGTCGACCTTGGTCAGCCAGTTCCTGGTCGAGGCGATGGCGGAGCGGCTGGGTCATGCGCTGCCCACGCTCGAAGAGGAAGGAGACAAGCTTCACGACGCGCCGGTCGCCACGACGGCGGGCGAGATCGTCGACGAGCCCGGCGGCGGTCTCGGCGCCATCGCCCGCCTGGTCGTGGTCGACCAGAAGCCGATCGGGCGCACGCCGCGCTCCAATCTCGCGACCTATACCGGCCTGTTCGACCATGTGCGCCGGCTGTTCGCGGCCTCGCCGCAGGCCAAGGCGCGGCGCTACGACGCCGGTCGCTTCTCCTTCAACGTCGCCAAGGGGCGCTGCCCCAAGTGCGAGGGCGAGGGCTTCGTGTTCGTCGAGCTCTTGTTCCTGCCCAGCGTCTACGCGCCCTGCCCGGCCTGCCACGGCGCGCGCTACAACGACAAGACGCTGGAGATCAAGCTCGGCGGCCAGTCGATTGCCGATGTGCTGGCCATGACGGTCGACGCCGCGCATGGCTTCTTCCAGCACGAGGACTTCTCCAAGGGTGAGGCTGGCCTCGCCCATTCGCTGGAGACGCTGCGCAACGTCGGGCTGGGCTACCTGCGGCTGGGCCAGCCCGCCACCGAGCTGTCGGGCGGCGAGGCGCAGCGCATCAAGCTCGCCACCGAGCTGCAGCGCGCGCAGCGCGGCCGCACCCTCTACATCCTCGACGAGCCGACGACCGGCCTGCACCCGGTCGACGTCGAGCGTCTGGTCCTGCAGCTGCAGTCGCTGGTCGCGGCGGGCAACAGCGTGGTCGTGGTCGAGCACGACATGGCGGTGGTCGCCCAGAGCGACTGGGTGATCGACATCGGCCCAGGCGCCGGTGAGGACGGCGGGCGGGTGGTGGCGGCGGGATTGCCGGAGACGGTCGCGCGGGCAGAGGAGAGTCTCACGGGGACGTACCTCGCCCGGCACATGGCCGAGTGAGCCGGCCTTATTCGGGAAGCCCCGCCTTGCGCAGGCCCTCCGCCAATCGCTCGAAATGCTCCGGCAAGCGCAGGACGACGCGCTCGCCGAGCGTGGACAGGCGCAGGCCCGGGTCGAGCTGGCGCAGCAGCGACAGATACTTGGTGGCGTCCGCCGGCCGGCCCAGCAGCGCCGCGCTGGCCACGGCAATCCGGATGGCCGGCGACGCCAAGGGATTGCGCTGCAACGCCTTCTCGGCCCAGGCGTAGGCCTCGTCGTCGCGCCCGGCCATGAAGTGGGCCACCGCCATGCCCGTCTGCATGGAGAACATCAGGGCATCGACCGGGCTGTTGCGCATGGCGCGTTGCAGCTGGTGGATCGCGACCTCGGGCTCGCCCAGCCAAGTGCGCACGAACCCGCTCTGGACCAGGCCTACCGACGCGTTGGGATTGAGGGCAAGGGATTGGTCGATGAAGGCGGCCCCGCGCTCGAGCTCTCCCAGCACGCTCGCCACGGCAAAGCCCGCCCCTCCCAGGGCAAAGAAGTTGTCGCGCCCGATCGCATCGACGCGGTCGGCCATGCGCCGCGTCTCGGCGCGCTCATGTTCGGGATCCGCCGACCAGCCCAGCGAGCGGCGCAGCGTGAAGCAGGTGAGGGCCAGGCCATAGGGCGTGGCGTAGTCGGGATCGAGCTCGATGGCGCGATAGGCGAGCTGCAGGGCCTTGTCGACGCCGTCGCGGCTCCAGGTATGGAAGAAGCCCAGCGCCTGCATGTAGGCGAGATGCGAATCGACGGAGCCGGTCGGCGCGCGGCGTGCGCGGTTCATCTCGGCCTGGCGCACCTGCGGCACCAGCGCACCGACCACGCTTTCGGCGACCTGGTCCTGCAGGGCGAAGATGTCGGAGATGTCGCCCTCGAAGCGATCCGACCAGATCTGGAGCGCCGTCGTGGCGTCGATCAGCTGGCCGCCGATGCGCAGCCGATTGCCCGAGCGCCGTACGTTGCCCTCGAGCAGGTAGCGCACGTTCAGCTCGCGGCCGACCTGCTTCACGTCGACGGTGCGGCCCTTGTAGGTGAAGGTCGAGTTGCGCGCGATCACGAACAGCAGGCTGCGATAGCGCGACAGGCCGTTGATGATGTCGTCGACCACGCCGTCGGCGAAGTAATCCTGGTCGGGCTCGGCGGTCAGGTTCTGGAACGGCAGGACGGCGATCGACGGCATCTCGCTCGTCGTCACTGGGGTCGGGGGCGCCGGGGACGCGGGCTCGGCCGACGCTGACGCGGGCCCAGCGGCGGCAGCACTTTGCGCCGCGCCGGCCAGCTGCACGCGGTAGACGCGCACGGGCCGGGCGATGTTCTTCAGCTGGTGCTGGCCGTCGTCGACGAAAGCGACGTCGAGCCGGCCTTCGGCATCCTCCTGGACGCGGGCCGAAACGGCGATGCCGCCCGGCTCGGCCAGCGCCTCCAGGCGCGCGGCGATGTTGACGCCGTCGCCGAAGATGTCGTTCTGCTCGACCACGATGTCGCCGACATGGATGCCCATGCGGAACTCGATGCGGCGATCGGCGGCGACCTCGGCATTGCGCGTCGCCATCGCCCGCTGCACGTCGACGGCGCAGCGCACGGCATCGACGACGCTGGGGAACTCGACCAGCAGGCCGTCGCCGGTGGTCTTCACCAGGCGGCCGCGATGGTGGGTGATGGCGGGCTCGAAAAGCTCGGTGCGGTGCGCCGTGAGCGCCGAGACGGTGCCTTCCTCGTCGAGGCCGATGAGGCGGCTGTAGCTTGCGACATCGGCCGCCAGCACGGCGGAAAGCCTCCGGTCCAAGCGATTCTGCGCCATGACGTCCTGCGACTGTTGGAAACCTGGGACTCGGGGCCGAATGCAATCTTTAGTCGATAGACGCCGGCGGGCCAATCCCAATCCGCGTGGTCTCGGCGAGCGGCGGCCTCCCGCATCCAACGACACTTGATGTACTGGCCTGAGGTTCATCGCGATGGGGCGAACCGCTGGACGGGCATCGATCCGTCTGCCCCTTCCGGTCCTGGCGGCGGCCCAGCGCTGTCCTCTGAAAGCGGACAGAAGAGACATTTGGCGTTCCTTGGCACGACCGCTGGTCACGAGAGTTTCACTGGGTTTTGCTAGACCCCCAATCACCGGCGAAGCCATTGAATCTTCGATCTTTTCGAATTTCGCTAGTTTTGCTGGCCGTTTCACTCACTCCCCCGAACCGTGCTTCCGACGCGTCGCACGATGAAAACCAGGCCCGGCAGGGCTGCCGTCGGGCGATGGTATTGCGGATGAACGATGCATAGAGCAGAGCCGCCGGAGGCGAGCACAAGGTCAATATAACTAAAGTGCCCTATCTAGTCAACTACGGTTTTAGTTATTGCGTCCCATAAGGGGGCTTTCGACGCAATATCTCCGGGGTCAGGCACCGTGCCAGCAGTGCAGGCAATCATCGGCCTCGCGCCAACCCGTCATGATCACCGGGCGGACCCGCTGGCCGGCCTCACGAGATCAGCGAGCCGCTGCGCCGATCCGTGACCTCCTTGCGGCCGGTCTTGGCGGCGCGTTCGGCGGCGTGCTTGTCGATCATGCGCTGGGCGGCCTCCTGGCGCTGGCGCGAGAGGACGTCGCGGTTGCGGGTCACCCAGTCGTAGGACTCGTTGCGCGCGACGTTGCTGCCGTCGAAGACCGGCATGACGTAGCGCGCATAGAGCTCGTAGGAGCGCTTGGTCGCCTCCCAGTCGGCGATGTTGTTGGCCATGTGCAGCATGACCCCGAACTCGCCCTGCTTGGCCTGGAGCTTGCGGATCTGGGCAATGGCATCGTCGGGCGTGCCGACGACGCCGATCTTCACCCTCATCCAGTAGTCGACGATGTCCTCGCCCGGCGGCACGTTGAAACGCGGCATGTTGTTGTTGATGTAGTCGACATAGGCCTGCATGCCGAAGCGCACGTTCTCGCGCGCCTTGTCGCGCGTCTCGGCGATGTGGAACGGCGCCACCAGGCGCAGCCGCCGCGGATCCATGGTGCGGCCGTGCTCGGCGGCGATCTCGCAAGCGGTCTGCCAGTTGGTGGTGAGCGCGTCGAAGCCGGTGGTCTCCGCCGCCGCGACGCACAGCATGCCGAGATCGTACTTGCCGGCCAGCCGGCCGCCCGACGGCGTGACGGCGCTGGCGACCGCGACCTCGGGGAACGGGTCGCTGTAGGGAAGCAGGTGCAGGCGGGCTTCCTTCAGCGAGTACCAGTCGGTCTTCTCGGTGACGACCTCGCCGCGGAACAGGCGCAGGATGAGGTCGAGCGCCTGCTCCATGCGGTCGCGCTGGGTGTTGGGATCGATGTCGAGCATCATGGCGTCCGACGCCAGCAGGCCGGGCCCGGCGCCGAACATGACGCGGCCGCGCGTCTGGTGGTCGAGCTGGATGATGCGGTTCTGCGCGCGCAATCTCTACGGGTAGCAATGCGATCACGACAGCGTTCTTGCCGGCAACAGTGCGCTCGATGCTTGGTCCGATTGGAACGCCTAGCCAAACCCGAGCGTCGCAGCAGGCTGGATGAGAAGCGGGAAAAATTTCGAGAGCTTGCTGAAGCAAGAACAAACAAAGCCATCGAGTCGATCGGTCGGATCGGGAATCTTTCGAACAGACAAATCTACGAGTATGAGCCTGCAGAAGTGCGAAAGGTCATTCGCGCTCTAAAGGACGCCGTTGCTTCCGTCGAAGCGCGCTTCGAATCGCCGCGCGGAAAGACGGGGGGGAGCTTCAAACTCTAAGAGGGATTTATGACTACAGGCGCCGTGGCGGCTCTGGAGGTCGCCGACGAAGAATTTTTGGTCGCGAGTCTCATCGAGCGCTGTCCTAAGGCGATGATGATTCGCGAGTTGTTGATGAACGCGATAGAGGCGGCGCAGCAGGCTCCGCAAACTCGTCGTTTGATCGAAATAAGCGCAATCGAGATCGACAATACCCAGAAGCTGTGCATTTGGAACACAGGCCCTGGTATGGATGCCGGCGAGTTGCTCAGAATCTGTAATATCGCATCATCCATTGGGAAAGAGAAAAGTCTCACCGGGAATTTCGGTATGGGTGCGAAGGTTGCATCACTGCCGTCGAACCAACGGGGCATGCGCTATCGATCCTGCAAAAAGGGCCGCGTGCATGAAGTGATTTTATGCAAGCGGGACGGCATCTACGGTAGGCTGCGGCGTCATTTTCCGGATACCGGTGAATACTTGGAAGTCATCGACGTCACTGACTTAGCGTCGAAAGAAGGCCGTTCTCTTGATGAGGACTGGACGGAAGTCGTCCTACTAGGCAATAGCGTTCATCAGGACACGGTCAAGGACCCCTATAGCGGGGACCCCGAGCAGGATAGCCAGTGGCTGGCAACTTATCTGTACCACCGATTCTATCGACTTCCAGATGGAGTAAAAGTCACTCTTCTCAAAGGCACGAATAAACTCGATGGCAATCGACAATTCGAACCTATTCCCGCGAGGTTGCGGCACTTCGAGAAGCATGAATCGGTACGCCTTCCAAGCGGCATCGTTGTGCATTACCTGTACGATGCACCCTACGACAAGGCGTCGGGGACTGGGCACAACAGGTCGATCAGTGGTGCGGTCGCTTCGGCAGTTAGTACAAGCGCAGTCGTATATCGAAATGAAATGTATGACGTTCGGCGAGGACGCAATTGGACATTTGATGCACCGATTTTCGGTATTCCGTTTGGTGCGAAGCACATCTCAATTCATATCGAAGTCCCCGATGATTTTACCGTTGTTCCCGACGCTTACCGCCAGTTCCTTCGCCACACGGCAGGTGAGCAACCGCATGTTGATGCGCGTGACTTTGCAGGCTTGGTTCGGGAGAACCGACCCGAATGGCTTATCGACCTAATCCGATCGCTCGCTCCGGATAGCGCATCCAATGACGAGGTCCGAAGCGAACTTCAGAAGCTACTCAACCATTTGCGCGTAAAGCGGGTCAGCCCAAAGGTTGTACCAAACGGACCTACCAATGTGACAGCTGGAAGCGGCCCCGCAATCGACAACGCTGGTAGCGTGAGCAGCGGAAACGGGGGCGAAGGTGCACGGCCCAAGCCTTCCGACTTATCTATTGTTCCAACAGGTGCAAAACGGGCAGAGATGTTCAAGAATCTCGAACGTGCACCAGAAATATTTCTGCTCTACTCGGAGGCGGAGGTAGAGGAGAAAGGCATAAGAGGCCGCGCTGCCCTCTACACCATGGAGGTCGGGCAGCTATTTGTGAACATGCTTTATCCGGCAATAGGCGAGATGAAGTCGCAACTTGAGGCAGAGTACGCAGATACGAATGATCCCGATCTGATGCGCTCGCTCGTCCACCAGCACGCTGAAAAGACCATGATCCTTCGCGTTGGACGGACGGTCGTTTACGCCCTGGCAAAGCAGTTGAACAAGGAATGGGATCAGAAGGCACTCGACACCGCGTCATCGCCTGAGAGCCTCAGCATGGCGGCCGACGACTTCGGCGATGCAATGCAGAACGTGCGCCGTGCCATTGGCAAGGCACTTCGCATGAAGCGCAACGCTGGCGATGCAATAGAATCGACAGAAGCGGCTGCTTAATCGCTGCTAGAAACCGACGCACGCGAACGGCATTGATCCTCGGTCGGAGGGCCGCTGCTCACGGGATCTCCGTTCGTCTGAAGCAGCGCGGGCGCCGACGCCAGTTCGTTGAGCCCAGAAATGCCCAACGCACTCTCACACTGAGCTAGTCGTCAGTTCTATTGACCACCGTTGTGAGGAAATACAGTGCCCAGAGCACTGTCACAGTAAGCACGGAAAGAGCGGCTGATAGTCCAAACACTCCTGACAAAAGTATAGCTTGCCGAACATTCGGCCGAGCCTTCGTCCAGACAAGTATCGCGTCGTGCAAGAGGGTCGCGCCGACCGTCGCAATCAGCATAGCCAACCCGACGAAGCACAGGTAGCCAAGCAAATAGCAGACGAACTGCCTCAGCGTCAGAGCTTCACCGTCCAAAAGCAGCGGCGCTCCGACAATACGCCGATCAAGGTGTTGGCCTGGTGCGCCCATCGCCACAGCCGCAAGCGCACCGACCATAAACGGAACAGCCATGATCAAAAGGTCGCGAACGAGCTTGATCGGGCCGCTATCCCCGAACAGCGGTGGCTTCGGGTCTATGAAACAGTAGCCAGCGAACAGCGCCAAGGTCCAAGCGGCGGGAACAAAGAAATCGTAAACGGATTTCTCTGGATGCTTGATCGATAGGTACCGCAGCGGCGCAAGCAGACGCTTCCGCGACGGCGGTGGCCCGCTGTGAACGTCGCTCAGTTCTACTTGGTGTATTCCCATACCTTGTCCTTTTCGAGCAGCGCGATCATGTCGGCTACGGTCTTATCGTCTACATCGTTGCTCCACGACTTGTGGTTGTCCGGACGGTCAATGAAATCCCTCGGGCAAAGTAGCAAATCTTGCGCACTATCAAGTTGGTGATGCTGCACGCTGCCACCAAGGACGTCACCTTGTGCCGACTTGAAATAAATTTTCGTCTTGTACCCTCGCTCATCGTAAATTGCCCGCAATTGCGCGGCCCAGCCCAGTCGCTCCTGCTCATCCGCAGGGCCCTGGCCGGCACCAACGCGAATGGTCACATCGGCCAAAAAGTCTTTATCCTTGATAGCGGTCTTGTCGCCGATGCTCTGCTTCTCCGAGCGCTTCGTGAACACGAGGTGCGACAATTTCTGTCCTGCAGTAGTGCCGGCACCCAGGCGACGGCTCACGTCGGCCAGGAGCTCGAGCTTAGGCGTGTAGTGGTAAGGTCTTTCTTGGCGATCTACGTCGAGTACAGAATGCCTACAATGAAGCCGCGAGGAGACAAAACGACAACGCGCGTTTTGAAAAAGCAAAGGCTAGGCAACCAATCGAAGAACTACTGATCGTCTTTGGCCCGTATCTCCTTGCGTTGGCCTTTGCGCTGAGATTTGCGCGGACTTCGGCCGATGTGCGATTTGAACGATTGAAGGCCTCCGCTTGACAGGGATGAGCCTGTACCAAGATGCCAGCAAAGGCGAAATTCGTTTCAGCTCTGACAGTTGTCTCCCTTCCAGACTAGGTGGCTCCTAGGCCCAAGCAATTTCAAAGCTTCCCCCCGAGACAGGCCATGCGCAGCCAATACCGTGAGACCTCGCAAAGGCGATAACCCTTTTGGGAGGTCGACAGCCGACGACGATTACCAGAGCCTTAACACTGGCACGTTCGTAGAAGCGATACTCAAGAAGTTGCCCTACCGCTAGCCGTACAGCAAAACGGCTTGCCCCTGGCGTTGGTGCTGGCTTTATCTCTATAAACGTCCGCCCCTTAATCGAATGCTGTCCCACAAGGTCTACACTCTTATGGCGCCCATCGAAGCTCATAAATCCAGCCGTTAGGCCAAATCGCACAAAGCTCTCCTTGAGCATTTCATGCTGAGGTTGAATCTCAACTTCGTATGCATCGACGTATTTTCGATAGGGTGAACTAGCAGCAGAACCAGTTCGTCGCCAAGAGAAGTCACTTCCCGCGCCGGCATTCTTGAAAGTGGCCGTCGAGCGAACCACGAACTCCTCGTCATCGGAGAACCATTCGAGAATAGAACCTTTGCATCCTGCATCTGCTAAGATCTTGCGAACCTTGTAAGGATTTTTGAGTGGCTGAGACTGTGCCCAGCGCCAAGTTAATGGGCTGCCACTTGCAGTAGTCAAATCAATCGACCGTAGAGGATACTCTTCCTCCGCCCACCAAAAGTCCCTGACTCGACACATCCAGGGAACATCAATGTTCAACAGAGCACGCAAGCTCAGTTTACGCGGGTCTCTGCTTCGCAATCGCCGGTCTTTGACTTCCTCAAGCACGGCAAGTTCGGGCCAAAAGGCTTGAGAACCGAATTTGGATCGCTTCTTTAAGTGCTGCTTCAACTTCTCATCGATCGGCCGGACATCCACGGCAGCGCCCACAAGACACCGTTGTCCGTTGTCGGGCTGGCGGCTAGTCATGATGATACCTACTCTTTGACTGGCAGCGAGTTCGCCGACCGGTCCACCATGCGCCGTTGTATAGAAACCGCGCCAAGCGCCTACGCGGTACAGCTCAGTATTGTTCCATTCCTCATGGCCAAAGCCATACTGTGCAGCAAACGACGGCGGATTGGCCGAGTAGTTCGATCTTGTGTCCAATGATGGGCATTTCCACTGCTTTGAGTTCCAAACCAAGCAATTGTGTTCGATGAATTTTGTCATAGGGAGCCGCTTCTCGCCGAAGATGGCCTGAATACTGCAACAAAAAGTTGCATCGCCAAAGTCACGTTGCCACGCGAGCGCCCCTCTCGAAGCTTGGGGTGGCTGCGGTCGTCCTATGGGGTGTATCGCGCGTGAAAGCCCACGAGGCGCGCTTGGAATTTGTCGACGGATGATACAGGTGATTGGGCCGTACGACTGACCGCACTGGCATAGTACTCGATCACCACGGCGGACAGCGGCGACTGCATCCTGTTGGCGTGATCGACGATGACGTCGATCACGTAGTTGCCCAGGGCCTTGACGAACGTGGATTTGCAGTAGTTCTGCGTGCCGTCCGGACGCATGCCCGCTTAAACGGCTAGAATCCCCCACGTCCCCGCTCGATCCAGCCACCCCTTCCCCCCCGTCCGTTGGGGACTGGCCGCCAAGTGTTCGCCATCCTCGCCCTGCTCGGCGCAATCGCGGTGCTGGTCACCAGCGTGCTGGGTTACCTGCAGGCGCGCGATGCGCTGCAAGGCCATCTACAACCAGCTGACCTCGACCCGGAAGAGCAAGGTCCAGCAGGTCGAGATTTCCGCACCATCCGCAACGAGCTCTCGCAACTGGCCGGCTCGAAGGAAGCGATCGACGCCGCGCGGGCGTTCCGCGCCACGTTCAACGAGCTCAATCGGGGCGAGGTGCCGGCCGATCTCCGCGGCAAGGTCGACGCCTGGTACGGCGCGCAGTTCATGCCCGGCGTCCAGCGCCTGTCGGCCACGGAGGCAGACGTGAAGGCGTACCTGCCCGTCGATGCCGCCGGCTACTACCTGCAATACCACTACCTCGTCGCCAACCCCTACGACCGAGCGGCGCGAGCTGGTCGCCGATGCCGGCGACGGCAGCGCCTACAGCCAGCAGCACGCGATCTTCCACCCGCTGCTGCGCGACGCCGCCACGACTTTCGGCTTCTTCGACCTCATGCTGGCCGATCCGGCGTCCGGCCGCATCGTCTATGCCGTGCGCAAGGAAGTCGATTTCTCCGCCTCGCTGCGCAGCCCTCCCTTCCGGCAATCGAACCCCGCCCTGACGGTCGCCCACTGCGCCGGCGACGCCGACAAGGCGGTCGCCTGCCTGGAAGACTTCGCGCCCTATGCGCCCTCGGCCGGCGCGCCAATCGCCTTCATGGCCGCGCCGGTCATCGACAGGAACGCCGTGATCGGCGTGCCGATCGCGCAAGGGTCGTGACCGGCGGACGGCGCTGGCGCGAGGACGGATTCGGCGACACCGGCGAGGCCTATCTCGTCGGGTCCGACAACCGCGCGCGCTCCGGCCCGCGGGCGTTCTACGAAAACCGTACGCGCTTCCATGCCGAGCTCAAGGAGAGCGGCAGCGCCGACCAGGAGATCGACGCCATCCGCCGCTATGGCACGCCGGTGCTCCAGCAGCGCATCGCCACCGAGGCCGTCCAGGCCGCGCTCGCCGGCACGGAGGGTGTCGGCGAGACCGTCGGCTATCGGGGGGTGCCGACGCTCGCCTCGTGGGGGCCGTTGTCGATTGCCGGCCTCAACTGGGTCCTGGTCGCCAAGATCGACGCCGCGGAGGCCTTCGCGCCGATCGACACGCTCCGGCGCAACCTGACCGTCGTCGGCGCCGTCGCCCTGCTGGTGGTGGTCGTGACCTCCGCCTGGCTGTCGGGCGCGCTGCTCGGACCGCTGCGGGAACTCACCGCCGGCGTGATGCGCTTTGCCGCCGGGGACTACGGCGCCCGGGTCGCCGTGCGCAGCCGCGACGAGATCGGCCGCCTGCGCACGGCGTTCAACGCCATGGTCGACGAGCTGCGCGAGAAGAACACCCTCATCGAGAGCAAGAACCGCGAGAACGAGGAGCTGCTGCTCAACGTCCTGCCGGGGCCGATCGCCAACCGCCTGCGCGAGGCGAGAAGAACATCGCCGACGGCTTCGCCGAGGTCACGGTGGCCTTCGCCGACATCGTCGGCTTCACCGCCCTGTCGTCGCAGATGCCGCCGGCCGACGTCGTCACCCTGCTGAACGGGCTGTTCACGCGGTTCGGCGAGGCGGCGCACGAGCTCGGCATCGAGAAGATCAAGACGCTGGGCGATGCCTCCATGGCGGTGCAGCGGCCCCGTCGTGGCCGGCGTGATCGGCAAGTCGAAGTACATCCATGACCTGTGGGGCGACACGGTGAACCTGGCGAGCCGCATGGAATCGGGCGGCTTGCCCGGCGCGATCCAGGTGACGCGGTCGGTGTACGACACGCTCAAAGGACCGCTTCGCCTTCGAGCCGCGCGGCCAGATCGACGTCAAGGGCCGCAGCGGCGTCGAGGCCTGGCTGCTGAAGATCTGAGGCTCACGCCTCGAGGCGGCGATGCACGCCGTCGGCGCAACCTTGACATATATCAATCAGACGAAAGGGCCATCCGGTTACCATGCTGTCGGCCCGGACAGTCGGGCCAGCCACAGGGGGAAACACATGTTGAAGAAGTTCCTGATCGCGACGGCAGCTGGACTGCTGCTGGCGGCCTGCCAACAGCAGCCGCAGATGGCCAGCCCGGCACCCGTTACGCCAGTGAGGCAGTTGTTCGTCGTGTACTTCAACACCGGTCAATCGGACATATTGCCTGAAGGGCAGGCGACGATTGCCCAGGCCTCGGCAACCTTCAAGCAGGGCGGCACCAACGTGCTCGTGAAAGGCCATGCCGACCGCGTCGGCGATCAGGGGGCGAACCTGCGGCTTTCCATGGCGCGCACGGCGGCCGTGAAGGCCGCGCTGATGCGCGCCGGCGTGCCGGAGTCGGCGATCCGGTCGGGCAGCCTGGGTGAGGAAAGCCTGCCGGTCCCCACCGCCGACCAAGTCCCCGAGCGGCTCAACCGCAGTGTTCACATCACGGTCATCGGGCGGCCGGTCATGAGCGACAAGGACTATTGCGCCGCGCTGGCCAGGAAGTGGCGTTCGTATTCCCGGACGGGCGCACAGGGTCCGGCGCCGCAGGCGATCGCCCAGTGCGATTCCGGAAACTACGACGCGGGCATCACGGTTCTGGAGCAGGTCCTGACGGACGACAGGGTCGTGTTGCCGTCGCGCTATCTGTAGCCTGATCCGGCTCGACTAGATTGTAGAGGGCGGTCCTCCTGCGAGGGCCGCCCTTTTCAGTCGATCACGCCCGGCGACAGGCCTTGCCGACGATGTAGGCCACACCTTCCGCCCCGACCTGCGCCGTATGCATGCATCCCGCCGCGATCTCGCAGTGGTCGCCGGCCTTGAACGTCTCCGCCTTGTTGTCTCGGACGATGGTGATCTCGCCGCTCAGCACCATGATACGCGCGTCGAAGTCGTGGGCGTGCAGGTCCTCGGCAAAGCAGGGCTTCTGGCCGCCATGCACGACCTCGAAGCCCTCGCGCCGCAGGTCGCTCTCGAACGCCTCGCGGCTGAGCGGGCCGGTGCGGCGGCGGCCCGACAGCAGGGCGACGCCTTCCGGCCCGACCTGCTCGGCATGCATGCAGCCCATCGGGACCTCGAAGCATTGACCGGCGCGGAAGGTGACGGGGGCGTTGTCGCGGGTGATGGTGATTTCGCCGCCCAGGACGAAGGCCTTGGCGTCGAAGTCATGGCAGTGATTGGGGGTCGCCAGGTACGGCTTCTGGCTGGTGTTCACGACCCGATAGCCATCGCGACGCAGGTCTGCTTCGAATTCGGTCCGGTCCATGGCGGCTGCTTCCTCTGCTTGCGTGTGCTTGCGTGGGCGGCCGGAATGTGCGCTATAGAGGATATCATGTCAACTTTAGAGGACGAGATCAGCCTGCGGACAGGACGGGCGGTCAAGCAACAGCGCGAGGCCCGGGGCTTCAGCTTGCGCGAGCTGGCGGCGCGCAGCGGCATCTCCTCCTCGATGATCTCGGACATCGAGCGCGGCGCGAAGTCGCCGACCGTCATCACCGTGGTGCGGCTCGCCGAGGCGCTGGGGGTCGGCGCCGCTCTCCTGGTCGACGGCGGGCCGGGTGCGGCGACGCGCATCCGCGTCCTGCGGCGCGGCGAGGGCAAGGGCGGCGAGCACCCCGCCCGCTGGCAAACCCTGGGGCCGGCGACACAAGGCAGCCGCATCGACTTCGTGCGCTACGAGATCCCGCCGTCGACCGTGCTCGGCCCGACCGACGGGCACGCCGCGGGCACGGTCGAGCACATGCATGTCGCCACCGGCACCGTCCGCGTCACCGTGGGCGACGAGACGGCCGAGCTCGCGGCGGGCGACAGCTGCAGCTGCCGCACCGACGTCGTGCATGCGATCGAGAATCCCGATCCGTCGGCCGAGGCGCTGGTCTACCTGATCGTCGAGCGCGGTTGATCCGGCACGACGCGCGCGGGGGCCTCGCAGAACGAGCTCACATGGACGCCCCGCGCCGCGCGGTGTACGGTCGCGCACCATCGTCCCCCAAATGCCGGCCTACGATGGCTGAGAGAGACGTGCGCTCCCGCCCCCATCGCGAGGTGCACGCTTGAAACGCCGGCCCATCCTGCCCGCTCGTCGTCGTCCGCCCGTGCCTGCCCGCCGTCTCGCGGAGCCGGTCCATGGCGAATGACGGCGGCAACGGCGGCGGCCCGTGGGCCAGCGGTCGCGGTGGCGGCACGCGCGGCGGCCGCAACGGCCCGCGCCGCCCGACCGACATCGACAACGTGGTGCGCCTCGGCCGGGAGCGGCTGAAGAACCTCGCGCCCGGCGGCTTCGGGTCCTCCCGGGGCATCGTGCTGGTCGTGCTGCTGGGCATCGCGATCTGGCTGGCCACCGGCTTCTTCCGCGTGCAGCCCAACCAGCAGGCGATCCAGCTGGTGTTCGGCAAGCCCTACGGCAAGCCGGTCGAGCCTGGCCTGCACTACAACCTGCCGGGCCCGATCGGCGACGTCATCGTGGTCGACGTGCAGGACCAGCGCCGCGTCGTGATCGGCGCGCGCGGCGCCGACCGCCCGGCCTCGACGCGCGGCGGCCCGCGCACGACCTCGACCGAGAACCTGATGCTGATGGGCGACGAGAACATCGTCGACATCGAGTTCGCCGTGCTGTGGCAGATCAAGGACGTCTTCAAGTACGCCTTCGACGTGCGCAATCCGGAGGAGAACGTGCGCGATGCCGCCGAGGCGGCGATGCGCGAGGTCATCGGCCGCTCGACCCTGCAATATGCCCAGACCGAGGGCCGCAGCCGCATCGAGCAGGACGCCAAGGAGCTGATGCAGCGCATCCTCGACGGATACGGGCTGGGGGTGCGCATCTCCACCGTCCAGCTGCTGCGTGTCGACCCGCCGCAGGAGGTCATCGCGGCGTTCC
The DNA here is from genome assembly GCA_019750135.1 of Reyranella sp. Classification (GTDB taxonomy): domain Bacteria; phylum Pseudomonadota; class Alphaproteobacteria; order Reyranellales; family Reyranellaceae; genus Reyranella. The sequence goes on from JAIEOV010000005.1 coordinate 147,887, forward strand.
GCGACGTGCAGGCGGCACGCGCCGACAAGGAGAAGAGCATCAACGAGGCCAACACCTATCGGAACCAGGTGCTGCCGCGCGCCAAGGGCGAGGCCGAATCGATCATCCAGCGCGGCGAGGCCTACAAGGCCGAGACCGTCGCGCGGGCGAGCGGCGACGCCCAGCGCTTCGACCAGGTCCGCGAGCAATACGACAAGGCCCGCGACATCACCACCGAGCGGCTCTACCTCGACACGATGGAGGAAGTGCTGCGTGGCGTGAACAAGGTGCTGGTCGACAGGAACGCGTCGGGCGCCGGCGGCGTGGTGCCGTATCTGCCCCTCTCATTCGGGCCCCTATCATCCGGGCCACTATCATCCGGAAAGGCGCGCGAGCCGGCGCCGGCAACGTCTCGATAAGGTTCATGGACGCAGCCGCCGGCGGGGTGTATGGCTGCTGCACCATCGCCCACTCAACGTCGGCCTGCGATGGCTGAGAGATGCGTGTGCTCCCGCCTTACCGGCGAGGTACACACATGAAGGATTGGCTCGTACCGCCCGTCCTGTTCCCGTTTTTCCTGATTCTGCTGATCATCGGCTACGCGATCCTGCGTACGCCGACCTGACGGCCGCGCGCGGCCGGAAAGGATTCGCCATGAAACTCCCGAAGGACACCAAGCCCCTGATCCAGGGTGCCGCCATCGGCGCCGTCATCTGCGCCATCGTCGGCTTCACCTGGGGCGGCTGGGTGACGGGCGCCACGGCGCGCAAGGATGCCGCGGTGTCGGCGCACAACGCGACAGTGGCTACACTGGCGCCCTTCTGTGCCGAGCGTTTCCGCGCCCAGAGCGATGCCACGACGCGCATGGCCGAGCTCGCCAAGGCAAGCACCTGGGAACGCAGCAGCGTCGTCGAGAAGAGCGGATTCGCCGCCATGCCCGGCAGCAAGACCGGCGATTCCGACATCGCCCGCGCCTGCGTCGAGCTGTTGCTGGCGCCCGCGACGCCCAAGACGTGACGCCCGCCACCGCCGTCGTCGCTGGTTCCGTCCTGGCCGCGGCGCTGCTGATGACGGCCTGCGACGGCTTTCATGCCGGCCACATCAGCGCTGGCGGCGCGCCGGTCGGCACGGCGCGCGGCATCGACGAAGCCTACGCCCAGCGCGACGCCTGCCTGGCGCGCAACGCTGCCGAACGCGCGCTGGCCGGCGCCTCGCTTCACGCGCGCGCCCAGGCGCTGGCCCTCGCCTGCGCGACCGAAACCAACGCGCTGATCACAGCCTCGAGCCGCGGCGACTCCGCGATCGCCGGCGCCATCCGCGACGACTCGGCATTCCGCGCCCTGGGCGTCGTGCTCAGGACGCCCGCCGTAAACTGAGAGAGCTGCCCGATGACCGACGAGCCGATCGAACTCGACCAGCGCCGCGGCCTGGCCGCCCAGAAAGCGACAGGCTCGCGCCGCCTGCTCGCCGAGGTCGAAGCCAACGAACACGCCCTGCGCCAACGCCGCGACGAGCTGGAAGCGCACCTGATCGCCGCGCCCGCCGCCAACTGGGCGGAAGCGGCGGGCAAGGCGCGCTACGTCATCGAGCTCTATGCCGCGAGCCTCGGCGCCGGCGACACCCAGCGCCGCACGCTGGTCGCGGCCGTGCTGGCCGACTTCGCGCGGCTCGAGCTCGACGAAGCGCCCGAACCCGCTGCAGAGGCGTGAGACGCCGCACAAGCAAAAGGCCCAGCTGGCTTTCGCCGCGGGGCCTTCGTAAGTCGCCGGCCTGCGCCGGCGCAGGATCGATCAGTCGATCCGCTTGAGATTGTCGGCCGACATCTTGCCGCTGCGGCGGTCGGAGACCAGCTCGAACTCGACTTTCTGTCCCTCGACCAGCCGGTCGATGCCGGCGCGCTCGACGGCGCTGATATGGACGAAGGCGTCCTTGCCGCCGTCATCGGGCTGGATGAAGCCGAAGCCCTTGGTCGCGTTGAACCACTTCACGGTTCCCGTCGTCATGGGAAACCCTTTCTCTACATAGGCCTGCTAGCCCGCCCGCGAAGGGCCGGCCGTCGAATTCGCATTTTCTTCGGGAGCAAGTCGGAGGCAGGCGCCAACTCCGAAATGGGCGCGGCCAAGTCGTCAATCCGTGTATCGACCCTTTGGATATGGGCTCTGCCGCCGCCTTTTACAAGCGGCATCGTGCCGCCCGCCCTGCGCCGGTGCGGCGGAATACCCATATAGAGGCCTCGCCCCCGTCGCCCTGGAGGAGCCATTGTCGTCATCGTCCCCCTTCAAGCTCACGACCGACGAAGAGGTCACGCTGCGGCGCGTGGCGTTCGGCCAATCCGAGGTGCGCGCCCTGCGTCGCGAAGACCTCGTCCGCCTGCGCGGGCTGCGCCTGATCGAGGACGCCAAGGATGGGCCGCGGCTGACGGCGGACGGCAGGCTGCACTTCGAGACGCTCGGCCGGCCGTCGCTGCTGGGCACGGACCGGCGACACGACGCGATGATGGCCGAGTTCACGCGGCGCACGCCGAAGCGGTCGGGCTGATCCGGTTTCAGCCCGTCTTGTTCAACCCGTCCTGGCCTCCACCGCTGCCTTCTCCAGGCGCGAGGCGCTTTCCTCCAGCTCGTCGACATAGCGGGCAAGGCGGCGACGGTCGCCCTCGTCGGTCGCGGTGCCCGTCAGGCGGCGGGCGCGACGGGCGAGCTCGCGCATCTGGTCAGCCTGCTTGAGGAAGTCCTCCTTGCTGGGAGGCCGCACACGGGGCGCCGACGGGGTCTTTTCGAACATGGCTTCTCCTTGGTGGCGCCCGATGGTCAGGGCGCATGCGCATTGGTCGGCGCCGGCGAACGAATCGCCGGCGGCGGGACGCGATGTCAGGAAGTTCCGGTCGGCACCTGACGGCCGCCAGGCGGCGCGAAAGGGTCTCGCACCAGCCATAGCAGGCAGGGCCCGCCGTGACCATCGCCGAGGACACGGGGGCAGCGCTTGAAAGGGCGTGCCGCTTCGCCCAAGGATGATCGATGAACACACCCACCAAGTCCGCGCAGCTGTCCGACCGGCGCCGACGGCTCGGCGCCTCGCGCGAGACCATGGCCGCCGGGCTCGGCCTGCCGGTCGACACCGTGAAAGCGATCGAGGACGGCACGGCGGCCGACCAGCAGCACGACCACTACGATGCCTGGCTCGGCCGCATCGAGGCGTGGCCGGCCGACATGCGGGCCCGGCAGTTCCTGGTTGCCGGCAAAGGCGGCCGCTTCGACGGCGACGACCCGCAATAGCCGCGCGTCGGGCGGCGCGTGCCCAACAAAGGGCGCTTTGACCTCCTACTGAGGGGCAGGAGGGAGATCATGGAAAACCTGCGCGACAGGGTGAGCCGGGTCATCGCCGAACAGTTCCGCGTCGGCAACGACCGCATCACCGAGGCGGCCACCCTGGACGACGATCTCGGCGCCACCAGCCTCGACCGCGTCGAGGTGGTGATGTCGCTCGAGGACGAGTTCGAGATCGACATCTCCGACGACGAGGCCGCGCGCCTGCACACCGTGGCCGATGTCCTCGCCTGCGTGGCCGCCAGCGTGGGCAAAGCGCGCGTCGGACAAGGAAGAGCGGCGGCCAGCCGGCCCATCTGATTGTTCACGCCTGATTGTTCACGTCTGATTGTTCCCTTGCGCCCGGTCGCCGCGGCGCCCATCTTCACCTGATCGTCGGCAGCGACCACCGGGCGCCGGCGGCTGAGAGACACGGGTGCGCTTGCCCCATGCTCCCGCCTGTTCATGCCCGACCCTATTCATGCCCGACATAAGGTGAATCGTGGACCGCCAGTCCCTTTCCGTCGACCGGCTCATCCGGCGCGAGCTCACGCTGCTGCGGAGCCTCGGGCGCGATCGCCGCACGGCGTCCGCCCGCCTGACACCCTTGATTCGCAGCGGACCGGCGGCGCTCGCCGCGCGACCGGCGCTGCGGCGCAAGGATGCGAGACGCGAGCCGACGTTGATCTCCGGATGAGCCGCAACCCATGAGTCGGAACTGGCACGGCAGGATGCGCCACCTCGGCGCGCTGCGCGGCGGCGGAACGCTCCGCCGCGGCGATGTCGTGCTCGGCGCCGCCCGCTACGAGATCGACTGCTTCACCACCAAGCCCGGCGAGGTCGTGGGATCGGGCGAGATCAGCATGGCGCCGGCCGAACTCGCCAACGCGCTCGGCCGCTCGGACCTCGAGCTCGCGACCGACGACGGCCGGATCCTGGCGCTGCGCTTCTCCAACGGCCGGCAGGACACCGCTTCGGGCGTGGCGCACGCCGACATCCTGGGCGGCCTGCCGGCCGAGGAGGAATGGCGGCGCTGAGCGGGCGCCGCCGTCAGGTCGGCTCATTGCTGGGAGCGCGCCACGGCATCGGCGAATGGTTGGTCTGACTACTTCGTCTCCGCCATCAGCTGCGTCTTCGCCTCGGCCATCAGCCGCTGCGCCTGCTTGCGGATGGCCTGTTCATCGGTGGGCTTCCCGGCGGCGGCGAAGTCCTGCACCAGCTTCTGTATGACGTCGTCGTCTCCCGGCTTCTCGAAGTCGGCGAGGACGACCTCCTTGGCGTAGGCTTCGGCGTCGCCCTTGCCCATGATTCCGGCCGCCCACAGACCGAGCAGCTTGTTCTTCCGCGCATTGACCTTGAACTGAAGGTCCTGGTCCCGTTCGAACTTCTTTTCAAAGGACTTCTGGCGATCGTCGAACGCGCTCATGGCCGCTCCCTGGATTGAGTCTTCATGCTGGAACATAGGGGCGTCGGCACGATCTTTCCACGCTCGCCCGCAACTACGGAATGGTGACCCGCGTAGTCGATGCAAAGGATGCATCCGATGGCGTACAAGTCGCACCATGAAGTCCAAGCTGCCGCGTGGCGGGAACTGGCGAAGCGAGCCAGGCGATTGGCGGCGAACCTTCTGGACGACCCGGCAAGGGACACGCTTCTCAAGTACTCCGAGGAGCTCGATGAAAAGGCGGCGAAGTTGGCAGCCGCTGCCGAACCTCGCGACGAGCGCGACAGGTCTTAGCCCTCACGGGAGCAGGATTGGTGGTCGATCTCGTACATCGATTGCAGCTGCTTCTCCAACCACATGTCGAAGGGCCGCGCGGCGGGCGACGCGGCGCGGCGCCGAGTGGTTCCGGGCGCCCGCTCCGGCGCTGGCTCGCCAAGCTCCAATTCGGGCCGCCGGGTGTCGCAATCCATGACGGCGCTAATCGAGATGCGCCGCGTCGCCGTCGTGTTCGGCCGCCACACCGGTGCGGATCTTCGAACGCGGCCTTGTCTCGCCCTCCAGCAGCAGGCGCTCGAGCGCGTCGCGTCCACGGCTGATGCGGCTCTTCACCGTGCCCACCGACACGCCGGTGTGCTCGCCGATCACGTCGTAGGGCAGGCCCTCGAGCACGGCCAGCAGAACGGCCTCGCGCTGCGTCGGCGGAAGCTTGCCAAAGGCAGACACGAACTCGCGCATCACCAGACCGCTCTCCTGAAGGGCGGGCTGGGACAGCCGCTCGGCGACCTCCGTGTCGATCGGGACCGTAGGCCGCCGCTTGCGCAATCCGGAGATGAACTCATTCCGTTGGATACGGAACAACCATGCCGCCAGGTTGGTGCCCGGCTGGAAGCTGTGGCGCCCGTTCAGTGCCTTGATGACGGTGTCCTGCACCAGGTCGTCGGCCGCGTCACGATCGCGAGTCAGCGAGAGCGCGTAAATCCGGAGCCGCGGAAGGATCGCCTTCAGCTGCTCGTGGAAGTCACGAACGTCGTTGCTCAACTCGGCAGCCATGTAGGTCTCCAGCATGGTTTCAGACCTGCAACCAACGCTGGACATCGTGAAAGGTTACACGCACGGCGGTCATCGGGAGCGCGGCGGACCCCTGCGCGGGCTCAGAAAGCCCGCCAGCGCCGCCCTTGCGCTCTAGTGCCGCAGTCCGACTTCGCCGACCTTGTCCTGGTAGTCCTTCTTCGGATCCATGCCGAGCAGCATCTTGATGCCGGCGACGATGCTCGAGGCGTCGAGCCAGACCTCGGCCTTCTCGGCGTCCAGGCGCAGCAGCACAAGGTTGGGATCGTCCTTGCCCCCCGGGTACCAGGCGGCGATGAAGCGGTTCCACAGGCGGTCCATCATCGTGCGATCGGTCTCGATGCTGAGCGAGCCGTGCAAGGTGGCGAAGAGATCGTGGTTCTTGGCGGCGAAGGTCGCGATGGCGCGGTTGCCCGGCGCGAGCTTCTGCACCAGCGCGTTGTCGCGCGCCGTGAAGAACCAGATCGGTCCCTTGTCGCCATGGAGCTGCGCCGTCATCGGACGCGCATGCCCGTCCTCGACGCCGTCGAGGCCGAGCATCATCGTTCGGTCCGATTTCAAGGCGGACCACAGTCTGTCTTCGAGCTCACGCGCGTCGGCCATCGGTACTCCTTGCGAGGACAATTGCCCGGGGTGAACGACGTCCCAGCGAGCCGGTTGCGGCGCAACGTTTGCGCCAAGCGCCACGTTCTCCGGTACCACCAGCCATCAAAGGAGAGACACATGGCGAGCGAAGAGACCAAGATCACGTCCGGCAGCCTGATCGCGGCCGAGAAGGTCGAAGGAACCGACGTCTACAATCGGGAGGGCGAGAAGCTCGGCACGGTCGACGACATCATGCTCGACAAGGTGAGCGGCAAGGCGATCTACGCCATCATGTCGTTCGGCGGCTTTCTGGGCATCGGCGAGAAGTACCATCCCCTGCCGTGGTCGACCTTGACCTACGACCAGAGCAAGGGCGGCTACGTCGTCAATCTCGACAAGAAGATGCTCGAAAGCGCCCCGACCTACGGCATGGACGAGGACTTCCTCTGGACGCCGGACTACGGCCGCCGGGTGGACAAGTACTACAACGCCCCGAGCTACTGGTAGGTCTTGAGGCGAAACGAAGCGAGGGGCGTCGCGCCAGCGGGCGCGGCGCCCCTTGCCGTTGCGATCAGTGAACCGTCGCCGGCTGGTCCAGATCGGACGGCCGGTAGACGATCGTCGCGGTCCAGCCCGGCGCCGCGCCGGCCGGCTGGTCGGCCGCCGGCAGGGTCCATCCGCTGATCCTGTCGAAGCCGCTCTGCTCGGCCCACCAGGTTGCCGCCGCCTTCTCCGCTTCCGCGCGGGTCGCCGCCGTGAAGGCGCGCCAGTACTTCGCTTTCTTCAACATTGTCGTCGGTCTCTCCCGGCGACGATCCTAGAGAATCGCCGTCCGGGCGACACCTGCAAAGGCCGGCTTACCCACACCGCCCTGCGTTCTACGCCGCCGGCTGAATGTTCTGGTTGATGCTGAAGAAGTTCGTCGGGTCGTACTTCTTCTTCACCTCGGCGAGGCGCGGGTAGTTGGCGCCGAACGCCGCCTTGATCGTGTCGGCGTCCTCTTCGCTCAGGAAGTTCAGCAGGTAGGCGCCGCTGGAATGGGGCTTCATCGCCTCCGCCATGTCGCGCGCCCAGGCCGTGTGCTTCGCGTTCTCCGCCGGGTCGGTCCATTGCGCCATGAAGCCCACGTCGTACTCCGCCTTGCGGGCGGCGAAGGCGCTGTCGCCGGCGCCGGTGCGGCCGGCCGCGCCGGCATAGTACTCGATCACGACGGCGGACAGCGGCGACTGCATCCGGTTGGCGTGATCGACGATGACGTCGATCGCCTCGTCGGTCATGGCCTTGAGGAAGGTCGACTTCCAGTAGTTCTGCGTGCCGTCCGGGAAGGCGTCGTCGAGGAGCTTCTGCATCGCCGGGAACGGCATCGGCTGGACCGCGTCCATCGCCGGCGCGCCGAACCCGCGCAGCGGCTTCAAGGTGCGTTCGCCCTCGGCGAGGTCGCCGCACCAGCAGACGATGACGCCGACGACAGGCGAGCCGTCGGGCCCCGTGATCAGCCCGACATAGGCGGTCAGCTCCTCGGGCGCCGACGCCATGAAGTCGCGATAGTGGCGGATGACCTCGCCGGCCTTGTCGCGCGGGTAGACGATCAGCCCGCCCAGCACGGTCGAGACGGGATGCGTCCGGTAGAGGAACGACGTCACGATGCCGAAATTGCCGCCGCCGCCGCGCAGCGCCCAGAACAGGTCGGCGTTCTCGTCGGCGCTCGCGGTCACGATGTCGCCCTCGGCCGTCACGACCTCGCAGGACAGGAGGTTGTCGCAGGTGAGGCCATACTTGCGGACCAGCCAGCCGACGCCGCCGCCCAAGGTGAGGCCGGCAATGCCGGTGCGCGACACCACGCCGACCGGGACGGCCCGGCCGAAGGCATGGGTCTCGCGGTCGACGTCGCCCAGGGTCGCGCCGCCCTGGACGCGCGCCGTCGCCTTGGCCGGATCCACGAACACCGCCTTCATGCCCGACAGGTCGATCACGATGCCGTCGTTGCAGAGCGCCCGGCCGGCGACGTTGTGGCCGCCGCCGCGGACGGCGACCAGCACGTTGTTCGCCCGCGCGAACTTCACCGCCTGCACGACGTCGGCCGTGCCGGCGCAGCGCACGATCAAACCGGGCTGCTTCTGGACGTGGGCGTTCCAGATGCGACGCGCCTGCTCGTAGTCGGCATCGCCGGGACGAATGGCCTTGCCGGCGAGGGTCGCGGCGAAGCCGTCGATGGCTTCCCTGGCGATCGGCAAGCCCTTGCGATCCTTCAACATCGTCGTCATGGAGGTGCTCCTACTTCTTGCGCGGATCGTCGGCCGGGTTGACGTAGGTGACGCCCTGCGGCCCGGTGCCGTGGTGATCCATGGCCATGGCGGGCATGGCCCGCGCCGAGAATAAAGTCAGCAGGATCGTCGTTCTCATCGTTCCTCCATGGCGCCAGGGGGCTGCGCCATCCTCGTCCAGGGCATGGAAAACGTCATTGGCCGGCCTGCCGGGAGGTTTGATCGAGATGCCGCCTTCACATGTTCCGCAATTCAAGCCGCACCGCTATGCTTGCGACGGGAGGAGAGCGAGGTTGCTTTCAATGCGCCGAACCTTTGCCGACGCCGCCGGTCAGCCGGGGCGACGCGGCTTCATTGCGCTCGCCGGCGCGGCGGCCTCGACGCGTGTCTGGGCGCAGAGCCCGCCGGTCATCGGCTATCTCGGCTCGGAATCGCCGGAGCGTTACGCCAGCCGGCTCGCGGCGTTCCGCGAAGGCCTGGCCGATTCAGGTCTCGCCGAAGGGCGCAATGTCGCGGTCGAGTACCGCTGGGCCGACGGCCAGTACAACCGGCTGCCGGCGCTGGCCAAGGAGCTGGCGGGCCTGTCGCCGACCGTCATCGTGGCGCCCGGCGGCGCCGAGGTCGCGCTGGCGGCCAAGTCGGCGACGACCAAGATCCCCATCGTGTTCGAGATGGGCGGCGATCCCGTGGCGCTCGGCGTGGTCGAGAGCCTGTCGCAGCCGGGCGGCAACATGACCGGCGTGTCGAGCCTCAGCGTCGAGGTCTCGCGCAAGCGGCTGGAATTCATGCGCGAGGTGCGGCCGACCGCGGGCCGCTTCACCTTCGCCGTCAATCCGCGGAGCCCGACATCGGAATCGCAGACCAAGAACCTGCAGGCCGCGGCGACGGCCCTCGGGGTCGAGCTGATCGTGCTGAAGGCCAGCGCCGAGGCGGAGTTCGAGGCCCTGTTCACCACGACGCGCAGCGAGGGCGCCGGCGGGCTGGTGTTCAGCTCCGATCCCTACTTCGCCTACCGCAGCCAGCAGCTCGCCGCGCTCGCCGTCCAGCACAAGGTGGCGGCGATCACCCAGTCGCGCGACTTTCCGCTGGCCGGGGGCCTCATGAGCTACGGCGGCGACTTCAGCCAGTCGCACCGCCAGGCCGGACGCCATGCCGGCCGCATCCTGAAGGGCGAGAAGCCGTCGGAGCTGCCGGTGCAGCGCGTCACCAAGGTCGAGCTGGTCATCAACCTCAAGGCCGCCGCCGATCTCGGCATCGCCGTTCCGCTCTCGCTGCTGACCAGCGCCGACCGGGTCATCGAATGAAAGTGAGCGACGGCCCGCGCCGCACGTCGCTGTTCTGGAAGTACTTCGCCACGCTCTTCGCCGCCGTCGTGGCGCCCTTGCTGATCGCGGGCGGCAGCGAGGCCTGGCTGGGCTATCGCGACGAGCGGGCGCGGCTGAACGACATCCTGAACGCCGAAGCCCGCCTTGCGGCGGTGAAGATCGACGACTTCCTCGACGGCATCCGCGAGCAGCTCGGCTGGACCGTGCAGCTGCCGTGGACCGAGGAGAGCGGCGAGCGTCATCGACTCGACGCGCTCGGCCTGCTGCGCCAGGTCCCCGCCGTCGAGAGCCTGACCCTGGTCGACGCCGCGGGCCGCGAACGGCTGTTCGTCTCGCGCCTCGGGCTGAACCGGATCGACGCCCGCAGCGATCTCTCGCTCAGGCCGGCGGTGCAGGGTGCGCGGGCCAACGGCGCGTGGTTCGGGCCGGTGCGATTTGAGGGCGGCTCGGAGCCCTTCATGATGATCGCGGTCGCCGGCAACCGCTCGTCGGTCGGCGTGGCGATCGCCGAGGTCAACCTCAAGCTGATCTGGGAAGTGATCTCGGGCATCAAGGTCGGGCGCACGGGCGATGCCTTCGTGCTCGACAACCCGGGACGCCTGATCGCCCATCCCGACATCAACCTGGTGCTGCGCGCCGACGAAGCGGGCCAGCGGCCGTTCCAGGCCCTGCGCGGCGCCATCCTCGCCCGGCCCGGCGAAGCGGCGACCGGCCGCGACAATGCCGGCGAGACGGTGCTGGCCGCGATGGCGCCGATCCCCAGCGTCGACTGGAGCGTCGTCGTCAAGCAGCCGCTGGCCGAAGCCTTCGGGCCGCTCTATGCGGCGCTGCTGCGCACGGCGGTGCTGCTGGTCGCCGGCGCGATGCTGGCCGCCGCGCTGGCGGGGTGGCTGGCGCGGCGCATGATCGGCCCTATTCGATTGCTGGAGGACGGCGTCAGCCGCATCGGCGCCGGGCAGTTCGACCATCGCATCGAGCTCAGGACCGGCGACGAGTTCGAGCGGCTGGCCAGCCGCTTCAACGAGATGGCGGCCGAGCTGCAAGTCTCGCAGGAGCGCTCGCAGCGCATCACGCGGCTGAAGCGGTTCCTGGCGCCGCAGGTGGCCGAGCTGGTCGACCGCACCGGCGACGACAGCGTGCTCGACGGGCGGCGCGTCGAGCTGGTCGTGGTGTTCTGCGACCTCAGGGGCTTCACCGCCTTCTCGGCGCGCGCCGACACCGATACCGTCATCATGGTATTGCGGCGCTACTACGAAGTGCTCGAAAAAGCCGTGAATGCTTATGAGGGAACGCTGATCCGCTTCTCCGGCGACGGCGCCATGATCCTGCTGAACGCCCCGGTCTCGATTCCCGAACCGGCACGGCGCGCCGTCGCCATGGCGGCCGACATGCAGCGCGACGTGCAGGAGCTTCTGGCCGGCTGGCGTGCGCTGGAGGCCCGACTGGGCTTCGGCGTCGGCATCGCCATGGGGCCGGCGACGGTGGGCGGGATCGGCTCGGAAGGGCGGCTCGACTACACCGCCGTCGGCAACGCGGTGAACCTCGCCTCGCGGCTGTGCGACAGCGCGCGGGACAACCAGATCCTGGTCGATCGCGTCGCCGCGCAGGCGATCGGGGCGGCGACCCCTCTGGTGCCGCTGGCGGCGCTCGACCTGAAAGGGATCGACCAGCCTGTCCCCGTGTTTGCCGTTGGCATGCACGGGACGCAGCCGGCAAAATAAGGCGACACAGCCCCACGAGCGGAGACGGCATGCCCATCAGCTTCACGATCGACCACAAGGCGCGCTTCGTCGACGCGACGTTCGATGGCTATCTCGTCCTGAAGGACATCGAGGATTTCTGCGATGCCGTGGTCGGGCAGAACGGGCTGCCTTATCGCAAGCTGATCGACGGCCGGACCGCCCACGGCACCTATAACGATGCCGACGTCATGGCGCTGGGCGCCCGCCTCGCCGCCTATGCCGAGTACGGGCCGCGCGGCGCCCTGGCGCTCATTCCGGCCGTCGACCTTTCCCTGGAACTGATCGACCGGCTGCTGAACCTCGCCAAGGGCGGCCGGCCGGCCAAGGCCTTCCGCTCGGTCGACGCCGCCCGCAAGTGGCTTGCGGAGCAGCCCGAGGCCTAGACCGAGAAAATCAACTTATTGCAGTGGCGACGCATTGATCGTGCGGCGGCCGCCGGGCTACCAATGACGATCAGAGGTCCGCCGCCATGCCCACGGTCATCAACAACTCGACGTTCCTCGATGCCTTTGCCGCAGGGCAGTACACCAACCAGCAGTATCAGACGGTGGTCGCGGCGACCTTGTCCTCGAACCTCCAGGTCATAGCGGCGGCCGACCAGGTCGTTACCAGCCTCTTCCAGTACGGGCCGACCCCCTCGACCTTCGCCACGGCCGGGAGCGACACGCAGATCACCGTCGGACTGATGCTCGCGCGCAACGCGCCGCTGACCCAACTGGACAACCTGCTGGCCGGTACCTGGGGAGAGCGACAGGCGGCGTTGGCGGCATTTCCCAACCAGGCGGCGGTGTGGGCGACCTACGGCGCCGATCCCGGCGTGTACAATACGGTCCAAACCGAGATCCGGACCGCGCTGACAGGGGTCGCCGGCAGCGATCCCTTCACGACGGCCACCGCGGCCGGGTACATCTCGACGCCCGAGGATCGGACGATCTGGCTGACCCTCAATCCCAACCAGTTCTTCGCGCTGTTCACCACGCTGCCGTTCAAGATCACGAATTCCAATCCGAACGACAGCGGCAATACCATCGCCTGGATCGGCAATCTCGCCCTCAACGACGCCCTCTCGCCCGCGTCGGTCGCGGCGATCGACGGCCTCTGGGTCGAGCGCAACGTTGCGCTGACCAATCCGCTGGTCACAGCCAGCACGCTGGTCGCACCGCCGCTCGGTCCCCAGGGCATCGGCAATGCCGCCGACCAGGCCAAGGTGGTGGCGACGCCGGCCGCAATCGCGGCGAGCTACAATTTCCCGCTGCCGACCAACGTCGCCACCGATCCGGTGGCGCTGGTCGAGACCTACTACGGCAATACCACGGTATTGACGAACAGCTATAACCAGTACCGTCAGGCGGTGGGCCTGGCCCCGGGAACGCTGCAATACGTCTCGGGCACCAACCTCACCGGCAACAAGAACGTCGCGAGCGGCGAACTCACGCTCGACATGTCGGTGGTCTCGGGCGCCGTGCCCAACAGCACCATCCGGATGTACTCCGACCTGGCGGGCACGCCGTACAACGCCTACCAGCAGGTCTTCTTCGACGCCAACCGCCCCGGCGTGCTGTCCTCGTCCTTCCCTATCGTCGGCCAGTCGACGGCCGGCTCGCCGTTCCAGTGGGCGTTCCAGCAGCTCATGATCGACGGGGTGCTGGCCAACGTCACGGTGCACATGGCGGGCGGCGACGAGGGCGCCAGCGCCAACATCCCCAACGGCAACGTCAACGTCACCAGCGGACATTCCTCGCCCTACACCATCCTGGTCGGCGGCACGTCCATCGCGACCCTGTCGAGCGCAATGGCCGATCCCACCCTGAACACGCCGGTCAGCCCGGCGGTGCAGAGCCTCGTGCAGCTGGCGCTGAACAACGATCGCGCGACCGTCTTCACCATGGTTGCGGCCGGGCTGAAGACGCTGCCCAGCCACCTTTCGGCCGCGGCACCGGGACCCGACGGCGCTGCCACCCAGCTGACCAAGATGTTCGAGACGGTGTGGCAGGAGCTGACCGTCACGCCGGGCGTGGCGAACAATGCGCCGACGACATCGGGCGTGCTGAACAACGTCCCGGTCCTCAACGCCAGCTACGGCGAGCATCTCACCGGCTCGGGCGGCGTCACCAACCTCGTGGGCCCGCCCGACTACCAGACGGCCTTCGGGCTCGGCCTGAGCGGCCGCGCCACGCCCGACGTCACCGCGCTTTCCGCCGGCGACGCTAGGTACTCGACGCTGAACGACGACTACGTGAACTGGCTGGCCGGCGTGCCCGGGTCGTCCGCCTCGCCGCTGCTCACGCCCAACGGCGGCACGAGCGCCGCCTCGCCGTTCTGGGCGTCGCTGACGACGCAGTTCAACGTCATCTTCAAGGACCAGGGACTGCCCAAGCTCGGCTATTACACCGACCTGCTCTACATCGCCGACGTGATCGCGCCCGGCTCGTTCAACGACATCCAGCTCGGCAACAACGTCAACGGCTTTTACACCACGGGCTACCAGACCGCATACTTCAACCCCATCACGTCCGACGGCAACGGGTTGGGCCTGTTCGAGATTCCGACGGGCCTCGGATATACCGCCCACCCGGGCTTCGACCTGACGAGCGGGCTCGGCTCTCCCAACGGCCTGTTGCTGGCTCGGGCGCTGACCGCGATCGCGCATCAGCAGGTCACCTACAGCACCAGCCCGGAGATGCTCGACAGCAACGGCGGCGGCGGCTGGGTTGCCGGGACGAACGAGTCGCTGCTGTTCCAGACCTTCTCGCATGACGGCGACGCCACCGTCGGCATGCATGTCGGCAACGGCACGACCGTCCTGTCGAGCGCGGTGACCGCACCCTGGGCGTGGACGGCGCGGCTCGCCCAGCAGTCGCTGCAGTCCGATTTCGATCCCGGCCTGGTGCTGCTGTTCGACAGGCAGGGCCAGGGCTCGGTGGGCTACCACAACGTCGCCGCCGGCCAGTCGGTCGGCGTCAGCATCGACGGCCAGACGGCCCACGCGCTGCAGGCGAGCATGAGCAATCCGTTCGGCTTCGTCGAGTTCTTCGCCGGCGGCGATGCCGTGCACGTCTCGCGCGCGGTCTCGATCGCCGAGACCGTGGGCGGCGCCAACGACCAGCTCGCGGTCGTGCGCATGCGCCAGGGCGGCGAGAATTCCCTGCAGATCACCTTGTATCGTGTCGACGACTACAGCGGGACGATCGACGGCAAGGCGCCGGGCCACGCCGACTATGCCGGGCTGGTGGCGGGCCGCGCCTACCAGACCACCGACGGCCGCACCGCCATTTCAGGGGCGGGCTACGGCCAGTTCAGCGAAGCGCTGCTGAAGGGCGTCGACGCCAACGACGTCATCGCCATGCGCCTGGACAACGTCACCACCGGCGCCGTCTTCTGGGCGTTCGCCCAGGCCAACGAGACGGTCAACGGCCAGCCCGCGGTCCACATGATCAACCAGGGCCTCAACACCTGGGGCTGGGAGGACACGGTCGGGCTGGGCGACCATGACTACAACGACCTGACGGTGCAGCTCGACTTCACCAGCGCGCACGGCAATGGCTGGCTGGTGCGCTGACCATCAGTCGCGCCGGCGCGCTGCGACGCTGAGGACCTTGAAGCGAGTGCGAACACCGTCCGGTGCGGCGTTGCGCAAAACGAGATAACGCAGATCGGCGCTCCTTGCCGCGACGACGATGCGCTGGCTGAGAGGCATGGCGCTGAGGGTGCGCTCCGGCGCGCAGAAGCTCGACAGGTCGGCGCCGGCGAGGACGATGCCGAGCTTGCCCTCCATGACCTCAACGCCGACTTCGATGCTGACGACGCCCGAGGGCGGGCCAGCATCGAGGCCGAGAACGAGGGCGTAGCTCCAGGCCAGCGGCCGCGTCTCGATGGCCACGTCGACGACGTCGCGGAAGGCGAGGCCGCCCTCCCGGCGCAGCAGGCTTTTCGCTCGCGAGATGAGCGTGCCGCCTTGCCGCGGTGCGACGACGACGCCCTCCTGTACCTCGGCCTTGGCGACGAAGGCGCCTCCCAGGGGTTCTCCCGCCGAAGACGGCAGGGCTTCGTCGAAGCGGAGCAGCGGTGGAAAGACCAGCTCCAGGCTGACCTCGCCCCGCGCGCCCGGCCTGTCTGCAGGCTGGCGCTGCAGCACGAAGTTGTCGTTGTCGAGGACCAGCGCCTGGCGATAGCCGCGGTGAGCCAGCCACGCCAGCGCCTCGCCGACGCCCTGGTTGCGCAGGCCGAGCGCATGATTGAGCTCGACGACGACAACGGGATTGCGCTCGGCCAGCGTGCGCTCGGCGCCGCGCAGGACCTCGAAGTCGAAGCTGTCGACGTCGATCTTCAGGCAGTCGACGCGGTCGATGCCATGCCGGGCGATGAAATCGTCGAAGGCGTAAAAGGGATAGGTCCTGACCTCGCCCTCCGTTCCCCACAGTCGGAAGATCCGGTCCTCGCGCTCGCCCGTCGTCGCCGCCAGGGCGACGTCGTGGACCTCGGCATTGCCGACGCCGTTGTGCCGAAGGTTCTGCCGCAGCATCTCCGCCGTGGCGGTCGGCTCGAAGGCGAACACGCGGCCGCGCGGGGCGAGCTGCGAAAACAGGATCGTGTAGTACCCGACATTCGCGCCGATATCGAAGATCCACCAGTCGTCGCGGACGTGGTCGGCGAACCATCGCTTCGTTTCCAGCTCGCAGTAGGGATAGTAGTCGCGGAACTGTTCGTAGTAGGCGACGAGCTCGATCGGATCCCGCCCGGGAATCGTCGTTGCAACGGGATCGCGCTTCATGTGGGTTTCCGTTCGCCAACCAGGATCCAGCTCCGGCGGATCCAGTACAGGCGGTCGAACAGCGGCCGCCAGCGGGTGAAATTCTCGACGATCGCCTGCACGACGCCGAGCGGCGCCAGGTTGTGCGACAGCGCCGCGGGATCGGGACAGAAGTCGTGCCAGACGCAGAAGCCTCCGGGACGCAGCACGCTCAACGCCTTGTCCGTGTCGTTGGCGACGAGATCCGGCGTGTGTCCGCCGTCGATCAGGACCGTGTCGAAGAAATCGCCGGCGAAGTCGCCGGTCCTGAAGTCGCGGCTGTCGCACAGAAGCTGATGCACGCGCGGGCCGAGGCCTGCCGACCGGTAGCGCCAGCCGATGCCGCCGCCGGTATCGGACCCGGCGTAGAGCGATTCGCCGTCGCTGCCGGCTTCTCCCTGCGGCAGGTTGACGGTCCAGATCTCGGCGTCGGTGCTGTGGCCGACCAGGGCCGCGCCGAAGCCCTCCCAGGTGCCGAACTCGAGATGTCGGCGAGGCCGTCGCAGCCGCCACAGGAATTCGAGGATCGGCGCGTCGTCGGTCTCCATCTTCCAGCGGTCGAGCGGCTTGTCCTGGCCGGGCGGAGGCCAGGCCGGCGGCGCCGGTTGTCCGTAGAGCGCGGGCAGATCGGCTACGTCCACGATGTCGATCGAACCGCCCTGACCGGCGTTGAGCGCTGCCGCAGGGAAAGGATCGTCCCACGCACGACGGGCCCAGGCGACGAGGCGGCCGAGTTCGCGCACCTCGATGGTCCTGGCGGACGGCTGCGACCATGACGCCGCGAAGCTGCCTTCGCCCGCCAGGCGATCGGCCAGCAGTTCGAAGACCTCGAAGCGCGTTGGACGTCCTTCGGGATCGATGTTGCGGAACACCAGGAAACGGGCGTCCGACGGCTCATCGACCCAGACTCGCGGCTGCTGGATCTCCGGAGCGGCAGGGAGCGTCCGTTCCCGGGAGGCGTAGGTCGAGCCGTCCGCCTTGACGACGCCGATGCCGAGCCGCCCCTCCCGAACGCGGACCCGGCACTCCACGAGCAGGCCGTCATCGGCGGACCAGTTGCGCAGGCGGTCGCCCGCCAGCTCCAGGTCGACGGCGTTGTTCCAGCGTCCGCGGGGCGTCGTCACCGAGAGCAAAGGGCGCCGCTCGCGCCATGGCATCACGGCCTGCAGAAGCCGTGCCGGCAGCGGCAGGCGGTGGCACGAGGCTCCCTCGAACAGCCGAGGCACGTCGCGGATGAGTCGTTCGATGCGCATCGTTCAGCGCGTCGGCGCGGGGGCGGCAACCAGCTGCTGCCGGGCCGACAGCAGCGCGTCGGCGATTCTGTCGGCAGACAGCTGCGTGCCGCGATCGGTCCAGTGACCGTCGGTCAGGCGATAGGTTCCAGGCGCACCGTCGAGGACGTCGCGCAGGTCGACGACCTGCAGCCCGTTCTGCCGCAGCGCAGCCGCCAGCCGGCGATGGCGCGCATCGGCGCTCAACGAATACGAATAGTAGCGCGGCCATGGACGCCAGAACGCGACATAGTCCGGATCGACCGTGCCGACGGGGATCAGGGCAATCACCAGCCGCTTGCCGTCGGCTGCAACCAGCCGCTCCATCGCCTGAAGCCAGCTCAGCGTCTCGCCCACCATGGCGTCGCCGGCCATTTGCCCGGCCTCGTCGGCGTTGCGCGGGACGGCCCAGTCCCCTGTCTCCCACTCGACGATGCCGGACAGCAGCCAGCCGCCGAGAAACTCCCGATCGTGCCGGCGATTGCGCACCGCGTGATGCAGCCGGCCATCGCCGCGCATCAGGATTTCACCGATCGTCTGTTCGCTGAGATTCGGGAAGTAGTGCAGCCGCATGTGGCGCGCGACCTTACCAACCGGCTCGGCCGTCGGCTGCTGCGCCCATTCGCCGAGCAGGGCGTCCTCACCCGGTATGGCCTTGTTCGCCCGGCCGATCTCGGACAGGCGCAGGCGGTTGGCGAGCAGCCACGTCGTGCGCGGCGCGACCGAGCCCAGGATCGATGGCGCCGGCAGTTCGTCGATAAAGGGCGGCAGCGAGAAGGGATCGAACGGCCGATCCATCATGTCGTTGCCGACATAGACGAAGACCGCGACGACATCGGGATCGAGGGCAAGCGCCACTTTCTTGATGCGCGCGTAGTACTGTCGCGGACCAGTGGCGGCGGCCGCCAGGTTGATCGCTTCCATGTCGGCGAGGCCCCGGGCAACCCAGCGGCGCTCGACGAGCTCGGCCAGCGGCGCCGGAATGTAGTAGCCCTCGAGGAAGCTGTCGCCCATCAGCACGGAGCGGAACGGCACGCCTCGCGGACGGGCGATCGAACGCGGACGGTCGCGCATCGCCCAATCGTTGTACGTCGGAACCAGTTCGGGAGTGTCGGCAAACACCGTCTTCACGTTGACCGTCAGCGCATCGATGGGAATGGGCCGCAGGCCGCGGGCTGGCCAGGACGGAGCAGACCAGGAGGCGATGTATTCCGCTCCGACGACAACCACCCCGACCAGCAGCAGTCCGTAAATCGGCCAGAACCAGAACCGCTTCGTCATGGAATGCGTTGCTACAGTCGCCCGGTTCAACGTCAACGGCACAATTATACCACGGTCTTGGAACAAACTTCTCAGGTCGGCGTAGTGCCCATAGCCAGGTGCGTGGACGTGTCGAGGCTTCAGACGCAAACGACTGAAATATCGGCCTCCCAGGCGGCCTTGGACGCCTGGCGCAAGATAATCGCGATCGTGGGCGGCAACTGGCGCCCCAACCTCGCGCGAGGATCCGATCCCGAGCTCCAGTATCTGCGGACGATCGTACGGCTTCGTACTGATCCCCTCGAAGCATCGGAGCGGCGGTTCGCGGAACTGATGAAAGCAGATCCCACGGCATTCCATGCCGTGGAAGAACACGCCGGCATCCTGGACCGCATGGGACAACACGACGCCGCCCTTGCCGAATACGAATCGGCAAGACGGGGGCGGCAGTTGGTCAGGCGAGGCATGCCGGACCGACCCTTCTTCACGCGCCATCGGACCACGTCCGTGGCCGAGATCGACGGTTATACGAAGGTGCTGAGGGCCGGGGCGTCGAACGAGGGAGTCTTTCCCTATGTGGCACGCGGTCATGCCTACCTCGCGACGCGACGCCCGCGGCTTGCGCTTCTCGACTATGACGAAGCCCTGAAACGAGCGCCGCTGGAAGCCGGCCTTCTCCTCGCGCGAGGCGAAGCGCTGGCGGCACTGGGCCGCCACGCCGAGGCCTTGCTGGCGTTCGACCAGGCCGTCGCCCGCTGCCCTCGAGATCCCGAAGCGCTCGGAAGCCGGGCCATCGTGCGCCTGGTGCTGGGTCGCGTCGCCGAGGCCGACGCCGACTGGTCGCGGCAGCTCGAGCTGTTGCCGCCGGAGCGCCACGCCGCGCGCGCCTCGGTGCTGCTGCGACTGGCAGAATACGACAGGGCGTCGGACGAGCTGGAGCGGGCCATCGAACGCGACTGCGGCGATCCCTACCTGCAGCTCTATCTGGTGATGGCGCTGCGACGGCTCGGTCGCACCATCCGAGCGAGAACCGATCCCGCGACGACCTGGCCCGGTCCTCTGATCGCGCTTCACCACGGCACGCTCCATCCAAGCGACGTCCTGGCGGCCGCCGACAATCCCGAGCGCCGTGCCGAAGCGCTGTTCCAGCTCGGCATATGGTCATACGCCCACGACCGGGCCGAGGCCGGCCGGTTGTGGCGGCAAGTGGCGGAGATTGCCGCTCCCGACACGATCGAGCACGCAGCGGCACGGCACGAAATCGAAAGACTGGGCATGGAATGATCGGCGCCATCGTCACCCTGGCGGCATGTGCGCTGCTGTGCTCCGGCCTTGCGACGCTCGGCAACCACGCCATTGCGCGCGAGTTCCGCGACTTCGATCTCCGCAAGAACACGGAGATCCTCATGGATCCGACGATAGCGGTGCGCTACGCCGAATACCGGCTGGCGACGAACATCTTCTATCGGCAAAGCCTGGTGCTCTGGACCGTCCTCGGCCTGTCGGTCGCCTACGTGGTCGTCGGGACTTTTCTGGAGCGCTATGTGCCTTAGAGGGCCAACAGGCTCGGGGCCACGAACACGGCGTCGGCCCAGCGCAGCACGGCACGATTGACGGCATGGTGCCGCTGATCGTGGATGCCTTGCAGAGCATAGCCCCACGAGCGGAGATGGTCGGCGATATCCCAGAAGGTCGGCTGGTCGCGATACAGCGGCTGGAAGAGGACTTCCAGCGCAATCAGGCCGATCGCCTGACGGGCAAGCAGGCTCGCGGCGCCGCGCAACGCCAACAGCTCCGCGCCCTGGATGTCCATCTTGAGGATGTCCAGTCGGTCGAGCCCGTGGCTGGCACACAGCGAGTCGAGCGAGACCGCCTGGACTTCGATCGGCGGCAACGTCTCGACGGGTGCATCGTAGTAACGCATGTCGCCGACCTCGAGCAGCGAGTGCGCCCCGCTGTGCGAGGTCCGGCGGAGCGAGACACTGCCGCCCGATTCGGCCAGCGCACAGGGCAGCAGTTCAACGCGATCGCCGAACGGCGCCAGCGCCTGCCGCGCGAGGGCGAAATTCTCCGGCTCGGGCTCGAGGGCGATGACGCGACTGCGCGGGAAGTGTTTCAGGTACTCGATCGTCGTCTGGCCATGGTGCGCTCCGGCATCGACCACCGACAACGAAGGTGCGCTGGCAAATATTCGAAGCTGTGCCGCCAGCAGGTCAGGCAATTCAGGACCTGCCGGCTCTCGTTCTTTCGGCGCAGAGGGCGTGGCTCGCCTCCACCGGAACATCAGCCCTCCTTCGCCACCTCCCAGAACGCCGGCACGATCGTCTCCCCGACGCCGGTGACGTTCGTCCGCACGGCGGTGAACTGCTTCCATTGGCCGCCGTTGATGTAGGGCACGACCTGGTACGCGCGCTCCTGGATGCGGTCGGCGAGCTTGGCGCGTTCGGCTTCGTCGGTGCTCTCCCACCAGCTGCGGCGCAGGCGCTGCAGTTCCTCGTCACAGGGGAAGCCGGCGATCTCGTTGGGGCACGGCGTCGCGAGGTAGACGTTGGTGAGCGGCGTCGAGGCATCGAGCGCCGTGGCGATGGTGATGAACAGGTTCCAGCCGCCTTTGTCGACCGGGCCTTTGTTGTTGCGGCGTTGCGAGAGGGTGCCCCAGTCGAGCGGCTGGACGTCGACCTTGAAGCCCGCCTTGCGCATGCCGTCGGCGACCACGACGGTGGCGTTGAAGTTGGCGCTGAGATCGCTCGGCTGCATGAAGACGACCGGCCGGCCGTCGTAGCCCGATTCCTTCAGCAGGGCCTTCGCCTTCTCGAAGTCCGGCTTTTCGAGGCCGGCGGTGCCGGCCGACGTCTCCATCGGCGTGCCGCACATGAAGAACGACCCGCAGAACGGCCGCATGTTCTCAGGCGGCGCGCCAAGAGACTGCAGGATCGCCGTCTGGTCGATCGTGTGCAGCAACGCCAGGCGGGCCTTCGGGTTGTCGAACGGCGGCTGCAGGTGATTGGGCCGGATCCACGCCATGCTGCCGCTCGGGTCGACCGTGACCAGACGTACCTTCTTGTCCGCCTTCAGTACGGGATAAGTGTCCATCGCCGGGTTCTGCAGGTAGTCGATCTCGCCCGCCGTCAGCGCCGAGATGGCGGTGTTGGGATCGGGCATCGACAGCCATTCGATGCGGTCGACCTTGGCCACCTTGCCGCCGGCGAGGCCGTCGGGCTTCTCCTGGCGCGGCACGTAGTGGGGATTGCGGACGTAGACTGCCTTCGAGCCTGGCCGCCATTCCTCCTTCACGAAGATGAAGGGCCCGGAGCCGACGGCGCTGGAGATCTGCGCCGTCGCAGGTGTCTTCGCCACCGCCTCGGGCATGACGAACAGCGCGTTCGAGAGCGGCTTGGCCAGCGCGTCCAGTACCAGGCCGAACGGATCGCGCAGCGCCAGGGTGAAGGTGAGATCGTCGACCGCCTCGAGCTGGGCGCCGGCCGAGAACAGCGCCTTGCCGACGATATCGCGATCCTTCCAGCGCAGGATCGAGGCGACGGCGTCGGCAGCCCGCACCGGGCTGCCGTCATGGAACTTCTGGCCGGGGCGCAGGCGGAACTTGTAGGTCTTGCGGTCGGGCGAGACCTCCCAGGTGTCGACCATCTGGGGCTGCGGCTTGCCTTTCGAATCGAGCGCGAAGAGCTGATCGTAGACCAGGTAGCCGTGATAGGCCGCGTAGGTCGCGGTGTTGAACACCGGGTCGATGCCCTTGAGGTCGCTGACCAGGACGACCTTCAGCACCTTGTCGGCCGAACGCGCGTTCGTGGCGATGAGGACCGGCGCGGCGCCGGCCAGCGCCATCAGGGCGCGTCGTGTGAACTGCATCTGTCTCTACCTGCGAACTGGAAGATAGCGAGGATATTGCCCTTCAAGGGGCAGCGGGTGAAATAGCGATCTATGACCCCGAAGTCTCTACCCACCCCTTCTTCCGCAGACCGGGCGGCGATGCCGCGTCCCGCCGAACAATTCATGTGGAATGACGCGCAGAAGCTGGTGGCGCATCGCAACATGCATCACCTGTTCCCGACCCAGGTCATCAAGGCCGGCGCGCCGGTCCGGGCGCTGCCGCGGCGGGAGATGGATATCGACGTGGCCGCCTACATGGCCGAGGCCGAGGTCACGGGGCTGCTGGCCATCCGGCGCGGCGAGATCGTGCTCGAGCGCTATGCGCGCGGCAACGACGAGTCGACTGTGTGGGCTTCGCGCTCGATGGCGAAATCGATCACGTCGCTGATGGTCGGCACGGCCGTGCGGTCGGGGCACATCGAGTCGGTGGACGACCCGGTCGTGCGGTACGTGCCGGAGCTCGCGGGCACGCATTACGACACCGTCACCTTGCGCCACTGCCTGCAAATGACGTCCGGCGTCGCCTATTCCGAGGACTACCTGGACCGGTCGAGCGATGTCGCCCGGCTGCAGCTCTGCACGGTCCAGGGCAAGAAGGGTGCGTTCCTGAATTTCCTGAAGGATCTCGGCAGCCGGCGGGACCGCAAGACCAATACACCCGGCTCGGTGTTCAACTACTGCAGCGCCGATTCCGTGCTGCTCGGCCTGGTGCTGGAGCGTGCGCTCGGCTGGACGGCGCCGGTCCAGCTCGAGCGCGAGCTGTGGAGCCGGGCCGGCATGGAGGGCGATGCCTACTGGAACCTCGAAGCCCCCGGCGGCAGCGCGTTCACGGCGTCGGGCTTCGGCGCGACCTTGCGCGACTATGGCCGCCTGGCGCTGTTCGTCCTGGGCAGCGGGGACGAGTGGATGCGGGAATCGGCGATCCCCTCGCGCGCGTCGATCGAGGCCGGCTCGCCCTACGGTTTCCAATGGTGGCTGCACGAGCATCGCGGCGTCGTGTCGAGCAAGGTCGGCGCCGGCGATGCCACGCTGCGCGGCGGCAGCAGCGTCTTCTATGCGCTCGGCAATGCGGGCCAGGTCATCCTGGTGAACCCGGCCGAGGACACGGTGGTCGTCAAATGGGCGATCTGGGGCGCGCCGGCGCAGTTCGAGGAGCGGCGGCGCCAGGACCGCGCGTTCTTCGCCGCGCTGTTCGACGCCTTCTAGGCGTTGTCCGTTTTGCCATAGGCGAGGCTCAGCACCACGCCGCCGGCCTCATCGTCGAAGACCAGCTCGTCTTCAGGCACCTGCAACGATGCCCCCTGCTTCATCTTCGACCGAGCCCAGCCCTGGCCCGCCGTGCTGAACACGTGAAGCACCAGCCAAAAGCTCACGAGGCCGACGGCAGGAAGGTCGAGCTCCAGCTTCTCGTCGTGGCCGGGCCGCAATTCACGATCATCGAACCACCAGACCTTCGACATCTTGCTGGGAGCTTCGGCCGCGGAGATGCGCACGAGCTGGCGTCGGCCAGATTTCGCGTGAGCCGTGACGCGCAAGGGACGCTTGCCGTCAGCCACCTTTACATAGACGGGTTCCACCATGCCCTCCCAGGTGGTGTTCTCGCCGATGCCGGACAAGGCGTCGAGGGGCGTACGCTATTGCACTCGGCGCGCGCAATCCATACCCGGTCACGGCCAGGTCACTCGCATACTCGTTCTATTTCGGACAGGCCGGCGCCTCGCGCATCTGCAGGTCGCGCAGGTGCGCCGCTACCGTGATCACGCCTGCGTCGGCGACCACGCCGTCCATGACGCCCGAATCGTAAAGACGGCCTCGCAGCGTTACGATGGGCTTTACGTCGGTCCGGCCCGCCCGCGTGACAGCCAGGCTGAACGGCCACGACTGCTTGGCCGGCACCTCGACGCGGCGCTGCGACGGCGGCGGCTTGTCGGCGGCGCCCGTGGCCGCGCGCTTCACGTCGAGCAGGAAAGCGCCGCCTTCGGCCTCGGGGACGAACACGAGCAGCGGGAAAGCCTCGCTTCCGGCCGCCAGCCGCCGCGCCAGCCAGTCCACCGCCGCAACGGGCATGTGGGTGAACGAGGGCAGCAGCGATGGCTGCGGGCCGTCGGGCGTGGTTCTGTCGACCCGCCAGGCGCCGTGCTCTCTCTCCGCCTTCCCCTGCACCTCGCGGTCGGCTCCGTTCAGAACCTGGACGCCGCGCCAGGAGAAGTCGGTGCCGCGCGGTTCCTCGCCAACCAGGCGCGAGGTGAAGCGCACCTTGAACGAGGGGGTGAGCGAGGCGTCGACGGTAAGCTCGCGCCGGATCCGCCACCCGTCGCAGGTGAGCTCGACGTCCTGGACGATGGTGCCGATGCGCGTCGCGTTCAGCGCGGTGCCGAGGCGCAGTGTGTATTCCGCGCGATGAGGGCGCATCTGCGCATCGGCGGATCCGGCGACCAGCAGCGCCGCGCCGGCCGACAAGAAAGCAGCGATCCCGGCAATGCCCTTCATTGCACCGCCTCCCGCGGCGGAACGGCGAGCAGCGCCGGACGGAACAGCAGCGTCACCAGCAGCTCCCAGCCCAGCGAGATCATCAGCAGGCGCCCCATGCTGGCGGTGCCGGGATGGCTCGACAGCCAGAGTGCGCCGAACGCCGTCGCCGTGGTGAGCGCGCTGAAGACGACGGCGCGCATCAGGCTCGACTGCAGCGGCGCGGTCTCGCCGGCACGCCACGCCATGACGAAGTAGATGTTGAAGGCCACGCCGACGCCGAACAGCAGCGGCAACGCGATGATGTTGGCGAAGTTCAGCGGCAGGTCGAGGACGGCCGACGTCGCGAAGGTGAGAAGTCCGCTCAGCAACACCGGCACCATGGTGAGCACGACGTCGCGCACACGCCGCAACGCTGCCGCGAGGATAACGACGATCGCTGCGAACGACCAGACGCCGGCCTGCAGGAAGGCCGCGACCACGCTGTCGCCGGCGGCGTGGATCGAGATCGGCACGCCGGTCGCGTCGGGGGCGACGGCCTGGACGGCGTGCGCGAAGCGCCACAAGCCGTCATCGGTCTCGAGCGCGCGCTGCGGGAAGACCTGGATACGAGCGCGGCCGTCGCGCGCGATCCAATCGGCGACGATATCGGCCGGAAGCTGCTCCAGCGTGACCGGACCGGCCTGAAGCATTGCCCGCACCTGCCCGAGCATGACGCCGAGCGGCAGCACGACCGCCGTCGCAGCGGCAGCCCGCACGTCAGGCGGGGCCTCGTCAAGGCGGTCGAGGGCATCGGCCAGGCGCAGCGCTGCTTGAGAAGAAGGCGTTTGGCGCAACAGCGGCACCGTTGCGGCCAGCGCCCGGCAGATCTCTTCATCGGACGGCGGCGGGGCAGCCGGCACGCGGAGCGCAGGCTCGAGCCGCTCGGCGGCGGCGCGGATGAGCGCGAGCTTCTCGACCTGTCCTTGCGGCACGAAGCTCGCGAGGGTGAGCACGCGCGAGACTTCCGGCAGGGCCGCGAGCCGCTGCTCGATCGGTCCGGCAGCCGTTGCCGAGGGCGCAATGACGTTGATGGTGTTGGGCGTCCAGTCGGGGTCGGCGGCAAGATCCGCGAGGGTCGTCATCGATTCGACCTCCGGACTCTTGAGATGCAGGGGGTTGAAGTCGAAGCGCACGAAGGGGAGCGTGGCCGCCGCCGCGACCGCGACCACGAGGCCGAGGCTGAGCACGCCGCGACGATGGCGACCCAGGAAGCCCTCGATCGGCGCCAACCGAGAGAAGCCCACTTCCATCCTGCCGGGCGGCGGCCGCAGCAGCGCCAGTAAGGCCGGCAACAGGGTGATCGTGAGCACGAAGGCGACAGCCATGCCGAGGCCGGCAATCAGGCCAAGCTCGGCGACGCCAACATAGTCGGTCGGCAGGAAGGCGAAGAAGCCCGCGCCGATGGCGGCGGCGGCCACCGCGAGCGGCAGACCGACGCCCCGGCCGGCGCCGACCAGCGCCTCGCGGAGGCCGGGATGAAAATGCCGCTCGGCCAGGAAACGCACGCTGAACTGGATGCTGAAGTCGATGCCGAGCCCGACGAACAGCGGGATGAAGGCGACCGAGATCAGGTTGAAGCGGCCGGTCACCAGCAGCCCGAGGGCGGCCGTCATGATCAGGCCCATGAAGGTGGCCAGCAGGATCGCCAACACCACGCGGGCCGAATGCACGGCCCACCATAGGATCCCCAGCAGGGCGATCACCATGGCCGCGGCGACCAAGTGCCAGTCCTCGGCCAGCGACGCGAATTCCTCGTCAGCCAACGGGACCGGGCCGGTCAGGCGGATGCGGACACCGTGGGCCTCGTCGAGGTCGAGCGAGCGGGCCGCCGCGCGGATCGCCCTGCTCGCCGCTTCGCCGGGCTGCAAGGCGCTGAAGTCCATCACCGGTTGGACGATGAGGACGCGTCGCGTCTGGCGGCCGACATCCGACGCCCCCACGAGGTCCTGCCAGGAGAAGAAGGCCGGCTGGCCCGCCGCCGCCTTGTCGAATGTGTCGGCGAGCGCCGCCAGCATTGGCTGGACCTCGTCGAGCTTCGCCTGGCCGTGCTGGACTCCCTGAACGAGGCGAGACACGGTTGTCGCCACGCCGCGCAGCGACGGATCCGCCGCCAGCGACGCCATCAGGGGCCGCGAGCGCGACAGGCCGTCGACCGTCGTCTGAACCTGCGGCAGCGGCAGGAACAACAATCCGTTGCGATCGAAGAACGGTCCGCCATCGGGACGCCGGACGACCTGGAACAGCTCGGGTTGGTGCGCCAGGGCGACCGACAACCGGCTCGCCGCGTCCTCGGCCAGTTCCGGCGTCGCGCCGTCTATCACCGCGATCGTCAGCCTCTGCAGCGAGGGGAAGGCGCGTTCATAGGCCAGCTCGCGCTGACGCCAGTCGTGCCGTGTCGAGATGAGCTCTGCGGTATCGGCGGTCATGGCGAAATGACCGACGGCATAGGCCAACGCGCCACCCGTCAGGCCGAGCGACAAAAGCAGCACGATAAAGGGCCGCCGCGCAGCAGCCGCGGCGACACGACCGACCCACGCAGTCACCATCAGCTGGTGTGGGCGAGGGCGGGCTTGCGCAGGGTTTCAGTTCTGTCGAGCGCACCCACGACCGTCGCAACGATCTGGGGTGCGTTGAGTTCCGCCGCCTCGTATTGCCGTGGCTGGCTGTCGTGATCGATGAGGCGGTCGGGCAAGGTCATGGGGCGTATCTTCAGCCGACCGTCGAGCAGGCCGCGCCAGGCGAGATGCTGCATCACCATCGACCCGAAACCGCCCGCGACGCCCTCCTCCACCGTCACCAGCACCTCGTGCTCGCGGGCGAGGCGCTCGACCAGGTTGGTGTCGAGCGGCTTGGCGAAACGGGCATCCGCCACGGTGCACAGGATCCCGCGCGCCGCGAGTTCCTCGGCCGCCGCCAGGCATTCGCCGAGACGCGCGCCGTAGGACAGGATGGCCGTCCCCAGCCCCTGCCGAAGGACCCGTCCGCGCCCGATCTCGAGCGGCGTGCCGCGCGCCGGCAACGCGAGTCCGCGCCCCTCGCCGCGCGGATAACGGAAAGCCGACGGCCGATCGTCGATAGCCGCCGCCGTGGCGACCATGTGCATCAACTCCTGCTCGTCGGCCGCGGCCATCAGGACCATGTTGGGCAGGCAGCCGAGATAGGCGATGTCGAAGGCGCCGGCATGCGTGGCACCGTCGGCGCCCACCAGGCCGGCGCGATCGAGGGCAAAGCGCACCGGCAGGCTTTGCAGGGCCACGTCGTGCACCACCTGGTCGTAGGCCCGCTGCAGGAACGTCGAGTAGATCGCACAGAACGGCTTCATGCCTTCGGTCGCCATGCCGGCGGCGAAGGTGACGGCATGCTGCTCGGCAATGCCGACATCGAAGGTCCGGTCCGGGAAGCGCTTGGCGAAGAGATCGAGGCCGGTGCCCGACGGCATCGCCGCCGTCACGGCAACGATCCGCGGATCGGCCGCGGCTTCCGCGACCAGCGCCTCGGCGAAGACTTTGGTGTAGGACGGCGGACCGGGCGGGCTCTTGGACTGCTCGCCGGTGACGACATTGAACTTCACGACGCCATGGTACTTGTCGGCGCTGCGCTCGGCGGGCGCGTAGCCCTTGCCCTTCTGGGTCACGACATGGAGCAGGATCGGGCCCTGATGATCCGTGTCCCTGAGGTTGCGCAGCACCGGCATCAGGTGATCGAGATCGTGCCCGTCGATCGGGCCGACATAATAGAAGCCCAGCTCCTCGAACAGCGTCCCGCCGGTCAACAGGCCGCGCGTGAACTCGTCGGCGCGCCGGGCCACCTGCTCGAGCGGACGCGGGAAGCGGCGCGCCAACTTCGCCATCAGCTCGCGCAAGGACAGGAAAGGCCGCGAAGAAATGAGCCGCGACAGGTAGGCGCTCATGGCGCCGACCGGCGGTGCGATCGACATGTCGTTGTCGTTCAGCACCACGATCATGCTGGCCCGGCTCGCGCCGGCGTTGTTCATGGCCTCATAGGCCATGCCGGCACTGAGTGCGCCGTCGCCGATAACGGCGATGACGTTGCGGTCCTCGCCCTTCAGCCCGCGCGCCACCGCCATACCCAAGCCGGCCGAGATCGACGTCGAGGAATGAGCCGCGCCAAACGGGTCGTACTCGCTTTCGGCACGACGCGTGAAGCCGGACAGGCCACCGCCCTGCCGCAACGTGCGCATGCGATCACGACGGCCGGTGAGGATCTTGTGCGGGTAGGCCTGATGGCCGACATCCCAGATCAAGCGGTCGTGCGGCGTGTCGAACACCGCGTGGAGGGCCACGGTCAGCTCGACCACGCCGAGCGAGGCGCCGAGGTGACCGCCTGTGACGGAAACAGCATCGATGGTCTCGGCGCGCAATTCCGCGGCGAGCTCCTTCAGCTGCTCGGTCGACAGATTGCGCAGATCGGCCGGATGCTTCACCCGGTCCAGGAATGGGGTCTTTGACGGTACGCTCATCGACGATCCTTCACTGCGCCCTAATGCCCTTGCTTACGTGGGGGCGTGCTTGTGCCTGTTCACTGCGCATTTGAAGGCGCAATCGCGCGACATCTTGCCGCCACCGGCGGCTGCATGAACAGCGGCAAGGAAACCAACGTCCGATCGGCCGTCTGGGTTCGATCGAGAACAAATCCGATGCGGAATGCGCACAATCCTTGCATGCAACTGCCAAGGGTTGCGCCCGCGTTCACAGTATCGGACAATCAATCGCGTCGGGAAACGGTCGATCCCCGCAGGGTGACTTGGTGACTTTTCCACCTGCGTTTCAGTGCCAGGCAGGCTGAATTGCCCCTGGCAAAACAGGCCGCAAATGCCGACATCCGACCCTGGCGTGCGCGGTCGAGGAGTAGATCTGGAATGCGGGTTATCTTGGCTCAGCCTCGAGGCTTCTGTGCCGGCGTAGTCCGCGCGATCGAGATCGTCGAACGCTCCCTCGAGAAATTCGGCGCGCCGGTCTATGTGCGGCACGAAATCGTGCACAATCGTCATGTCGTCGAGCGCCTCGAGCGCATGGGCGCCGTTTTCGTCGAGGAGCTGGACGAGATTCCCGACGGCGCCGTCATGATCTTCAGCGCCCATGGCGTTGCCCAGTCGATCATCGACGAAGCGAAGACGCGCGGCCTGCCGGTGCTGGATGCCACCTGCCCGCTGGTGTCGAAGGTCCATCTCCAGGGCAAACGCTACGTGTCGCGCGGCCGCGAGCTGATCCTGATCGGCCATGCCGGGCATCCCGAGGTCGAGGGGACCAAGGGGCAGGTCGGCGCTCCCGTCCACCTGGTTTCGACGGTCGAGGACGTCGCCCGGCTCGCGCTGGCGGACGATGCGCCCGTCGCCTACGTCACACAGACGACGCTCAGCGTCGACGACACGCGTGGCGTGATCGCGGCCCTGCAGGCGCGGTTCAGCGACCTCGAAGGGCCCAATATCACCGACATCTGCTACGCCACGCAGCACCGCCAGTCCGCGGTCCGCGATCTCTGTGCGGTGGCGGACCTGCTGCTGGTCGTGGGTAGCCGCAACAGCTCGAACTCCAACCGGCTGCGCGAGATCGGGGTCGAGCAGGGCCTGCCGAGCTACCTGATCTCCGACGGCCGCGAGCTCGATGCGGCGTGGCTGAAGGGCGTCAAGACCGTGGGCCTCACCGCCGGCGCCTCGGCACCCGAGGATCTGGTGCTCGACGTCATCGAAGCGCTGCGCCGGCACGGCGACGTCGAAGTCGAGACGATGGACGGCGTGCGCGAGAACATCGAGTTCCGCCTTCCTCCCGAATTGCGGGCGGACGAGGCACCGCGCAAGACCGCGGCAACGACGGTACGCTGAGGCACCCATGGGAATCCCCCTCCACCAGGCCGCCCGCATCGGCACCTACCTGTTGCGCCAGCATCTCAGCGGCCGCGAGCGCTATCCGCTGGTGCTGATGCTGGAGCCGTTGTTCCGCTGCAACCTGGCCTGCGCCGGCTGCGGCAAGATCGACTATCCGGCGGAGATCCTCGACCAGCGGCTGTCGTACGACGACTGCATGGCGGCGATCGACGAATGCTGCGCCCCCGTCGTCTCGATCGCCGGCGGCGAGCCGCTGCTGCATCGCGAGATGCCGCAAATCGTGAAGGGTTATCTCGAACGCAAGAAGTTCGTCATCCTGTGCACCAACGCGCTGCTGCTGGCCAAGAAGATCGACGACTACAAGCCGCATCCCTCGTTCACCTGGTCGATCCACCTCGACGGCAATCAGGCGATGCACGACAAGTCGGTGTGCCAGAAGGGGACGTACGACAAGGCGGTCGACGCCATCAAGCTCGCCAAGTCGAAGGGTTTCCGCGTCAGCATCAACTGCACGCTGTTCAACGATGCCGATCCCGCCGAGGTGGCGGCCTTCCTCGACGACATGAAGGCGCTCGGTCTGGACGGCATCACCGTTTCGCCGGGCTATGCCTACGAGCGCGCGCCCGACCAGCAGCATTTTCTCAATCGCAACAAGACCAAGGAGCTGTTCCGCGGCATCCTGGCCCGCGGTCGCGGCGGCAAGGCCTGGCCGTTCAGCCAGTCGATCAACTTCCTGAACTTCCTCGCCGGCAACGAGGCCTACCAGTGCACGCCGTGGGGCAACCCGACGCGCACCGTGTTCGGCTGGCAGAAGCCCTGCTACCTGCTGGGCGAAGGCTACGCCAAGACCTTCCGCGAGCTGATGGACACCACCGAGTGGGACAAGTACGGCGT
The DNA here is from genome assembly GCA_019750135.1 of Reyranella sp. Lineage (GTDB taxonomy): Bacteria > Pseudomonadota > Alphaproteobacteria > Reyranellales > Reyranellaceae > Reyranella. The sequence continues at coordinate 180,054 of JAIEOV010000005.1, forward strand.
CGGCAAGTACGAGAAGTGCGCCGACTGCATGGTCCATTGCGGCTTCGAGGCCTCGGCGGTGAAGGACATGGTCCGGCGTCCGTTCAGGGCGGCGACCGTTGCGCTGCGCGGCGTGCGTACTCAGGGGGCGATGGCCAAGGACATTCCCCTGGAAGGCCAGCGTCGTGCAGAGTTCGTCTTCTCAGACCATGTCGGGCGGAAGCTCACCGAGATTCGGGCTGGGAAGAGTGGGGCTGGCAAGTCCGGGACCCAGCATCCGGTAGCCGCGGAGTAAGGCGCGAAACGCCGCCTCGGCCTCGAGGCCGGTGCGGATCAGCGCCGGCAATTGCCAGGGCGCCAGCAGAAGAGACCGCACGACGGCCGGCAGATCGACATTACCGTCGCTCTTCATGCCGACGCGCGCCGCCACGGGCAGTGTTCGGTCCGCCGCGTCCGAGATGACGCGCGCCGCGACGAACGGCAGGCCGTGTCGCTGCGCGGCGCGGGCGGCGCGGTGAGATTCCATGTCGACGGCGATGGCGCCGGTGGCGCGGTGCAGGGCCGCCTTCTGCACCGCCGTCGCGGCGATCGCGTCGTCGCCACAGAACACGCCGCGCCGCGCGGCCGGCAGGCGCGAGGCGAGGCGCGCGGTCCAATCCCGATCGGTCGGCAGGAGTTCATCGCGATCACGCACGGCATCGGCGACCACCCAGTCGCCCGGCTTCAGACCAGGCGCCAGGGCGCCCGCAATGCCGATGCTGATGACGCCCTGCTTGCCCGCGGCACGGAGATCGAGGTCGCCGCCGCCCGCCACCACCTCGATGCCGGGACCGGCGAGGATGCGCGCCTCGCGCTGCAGCCCGGTGACGGCGAGGATCATCACATGCCGTAGGCGACGCGCCGGCTGTTGGTGCGGCGCAGGTTGCGATAGCGGGCGAGCGCCCACAGCGGGAAGTACGCCGGATAGCCGTGATAGCGCAGGTAGAAGACGCGCGGGAAGCCGCCGCCGGTATAGGCGTCCTGCTTCCACAATCCACCCTCGTCCTGATGCTTGCGGAGCCAGGCGACGCCGCGCTCGACGGCAGGATGGTCGACCTCCCCTGCCGCCATCAGCCCCAACAGCGCCCAGGCGGTCTGCGACGCGGTAGAGGGCGCGGACTCGTAACCGCGATAGTCGAGCTTGTAGCTGGTGCAGTCCTCGCCCCAGCCGCCGTCCTCATTCTGGATCGCGATCAACCAGTCCGCAGCTTTGGCGACGCTCGGCCTCGTCCTGTCGAAGCCTGCAGCGCCCAGCGCGCAGAGCGCCGACCAGGTGCCGTAGATGTAGTTGACGCCCCAGCGACCGAACCAGCTGCCGTCCCGCATCTGGTCGCGCTCGAGATAGTCGATGCCGGCGCGCAGGGCGGGGTTCGCCGTCGTCTCGCCGAGCTGGGCCAGCATGCTGATGCAGCGCGCGCTGACATCCGCGGTCGGCGGATCGAGCAGCGCGCCATGATCGGCGAACGGAATGTTGTTGAGGTAGTGATCGACATTGTCTGCATCGAAGGCGGCCCAGCCGCCGTTGCCGCTTTGCAGGCCGTTGATCCATTCGACGCCGCGGGCGATGGCCTCGTCATAGCCGGGGCCTGCCCCACTCTGGCGGCGCGCCCGATCCATCGCCATGACCACAACGGCCGTGTCGTCGAGGTCGGGATAATGGGCGTTGCGGTACTGGAACGCCCAGCCGCCGGGACGCACCTCGGGCCGCCGCTCGCTCCAGTCGCCTTTCACCTCGAGCTCCTGCAACGGCTTCAGCCAGCGCAGCCCGCGCAACGCCGCAGCGGATGCCTCGCCCTCCTCAACCTCCAGCATCGCCTGGGCGGCGAGCGCGGTGTCCCAGACCGGCGAGACGCAGGGCTGGCAGTAGGCTTCGTCGTCACCGACCACCAGCAGCTTCTCGATCGACCGGCGGGCCGTCACGTAATCCGGATGATCCGGCGGATAACCCAGCGCGTCGTACATCATCACGGAGTTCGCCATGGCGGGATAGATCGCGCCAAGCCCGTCCTCGCCGTTCAATCTCTCCGTGACGAAAGCGACGCAGCGTTCGACGGCGCGCCGGCGCATCTTCTTCGGCCACAGCGGCTCGGCTGCCTTCAGCACCCGGTCGAGCGTGTTGAAGAAGAACGCCCAGCCGCGGTGCGCATGCGCGGCCCGCCGCGGCGGCGACCGATCCGCCGTCGCGAACAGCTCCTGGATGCCGATGCCGCGCGGATTGCGCGCGCGCTTGCGCACTGCCGCCAGCACCAGCAGAGGTACGATGACGGTGCGCGCCCAATAGGACATGCGCGACAGATGGATCGGGAACCAGCGCGGCAGCAGGATGATCTCGACCGGCATGGTCGGTACGTGCGCCCAGGAGAGCTGGCCGAACTGCGCCAGCATGATGCGGGTGAAGACGTTGGCCCGTTCGGCGCCGCCGTAGGCCAGGATGGCGCTGCGCGCCTTCACCATGTGCGGCGCGTCCATATTGTCGCCGACCATCTTCAGGCAGAAATAGGCCTTCACCGACGCGCTGATGTCGAAAGCGCCGCCGTGGAACAGCGGCCAGCCGCCATGATCGCCCTGGATGCGGCGGAGATAGACGGCGATCTTGCGCTCGAGCTCCAGGTCGTCGGGCTCGCCGAGATAATGGCGCAGCAGGATGTATTCCGACGGGATCGTGGCGTCGGCTTCGAGCTCGAACACCCAGTGCCCGTCGGGGCGCTGCCGGCGTACAAGGGCCTGCACGGCGCGATCGATATCGGCTTCGAGCCCGGCGAGATCATGCATGCTCAGGCGCCGCCCAGCGCCAGCGTGGCGGCCCGATTGCCCGACCGCAGCGCGCCCTCGATCGTCGCCGGCAGGCCGGTGTCGGTCCAGTCGCCGGCAAGGAACAGGTTGGACCACTCGGTGCGTGCCGGCGGGCGCCGCGCATTCTCGGCCGGCGTCGCGGCGAAGGTGGCCCGCTTCTCCTTGACGATCCGGCAGGGCGGCACCGGTACGGTCAGGTCGTGGACCACGGCGACGTCGCGCCACAACAGCAGGGTCAGGGCATCGCTATCGATGTCCATGAGGTGATCGGCGGCGCTGACGGTGACGGACAGCCGATCCTCGAAGGCGAAGACCCATTCCGCCGTGCCGCCGATCACGCCGACCATGGCCACCGCCAGCGGCGGCGGCACGATCTGGAAATGCGCGTTCAGGATGGCGTGGAACGTCTGCGGCGCGGTCATGCCGGGCAGCAGCTTCTCGGCCGCCCAGGGCGGCACGGCGACGATCACGCGATCGTCGGGCTGCACGGCTTCCTCTTCGCCGTCGAAAGCCAGCGCCGCCGCCTTGCCGTGGGTGAACCGGACGGCGCGCAGCGAACGGCCCAGCCGGACCTCCGCACCCTGGCGCTGCAGGCGATCGATGGCGGGGTCGATGAAGGCGGCAGCGAGATTGGGCGTGCTGATGAGGGGGCGCATGTGGCGTCCGCCCTTGGCAAAGGTCTCGCGCACGATGGCGCCGGCAAGGTCGGCCGAGGCCGCTTCGGGCGCGGTGTTCAGGGCGGACAGAAGGACAGGCCGCAGGAACTTCTCCCACAGGACGGTGTCGCGGCGGACGACTTCGTCGATGCGGCGGCCGGGATGGCGCCGCATCAGGGCGAGCAAGGCGAGGTAGTCGCGGGCGCGCGTCCCCGGCACGCGGCGGTCGGCATGGAGGATCCACCAGGGCACCGGGCCGTCGTCGGGCCGCAGCGTCCACCGGCCGCCGAGCTGGAAATCGAAGAAGTGGAATTCGGGCCGCTCGGGTCCGGTCACGCGTCCTTCCGCGCCGATGTCGCGCAGGTAGCGATCGACCGCCATGTTGCCGGACAGGACGAGATGGTTGCCGTTGTCGATCGTCATGTCGAGCATGCCGTCGTGATAGGAGCGGCACCTGCCGCCGGCGTGCCGTGCCGCCTCGGAAAGGATGACGCGCTCGCCGCGGCCTGCCACGGCAATCGCCGCCGACAAGCCGGCCAGCCCGCCACCGATGACGTGAATGGTCATCCGAACACGCTGCAGCGGATAATAAGGTAAAGCAGATACGGCTTGCCGATGCGCACCCGCTGCCGCGGCGGCTTCCAGCCTTCGGCCAGCATGCGATCGAGCAGCGCGCGATAGACGGCGCCCATCAGCCGGGGTGCCAGGAGGCTGCCGCGTGGCCTCGATCGCATCAGCCGATCCGCCGCCGAGAAGTACTCGAGCGCCTGGGCGGCGAGCGCCCGGCAGGCGCCGTCGACCCGCGGATCGGCGATGACGGCGTCGGGTTCGGTGCTCTCGATGCCAGCCTGCACCAGCAGTTCGCGCGGCAGGTAGAGACGGCCGATCCCGGCATCCTCGTCGAGGTCGCGCAGGATATTGGTGAGCTGCAGCGCGCGACCGAGCTGGTGCGCCAACTCGGCGCCGGGCGCCTCGTCCATGCCGAAGACCCGGGTCGACAGGCGGCCGACGGCGACGGCGACACGGTCGCAATAGAGGGCAAGCGTCGCCGCGTCGGGCGCATGGATGTCGGCCACAACATCCATCTCCATGCCGTCGATCACGGCGAGGAAATCGGCGTGCTTCAGGCCGAAGGCCCGCACCGGCTCCTCGAGGAAATCCGCCTGGCCGGCCGGCCGACCGGCGTACAGCGCATCGAGGTCGCCGCGCCATTCCGCCAGCGCCGCGGCGCGGGCCGGCCGCGGCCGCGTGCCGTCGTCGGCAATGTCGTCGACCAGCCGACAGAACATGTAGATCGCGAACATCGCCTCGCGCTCGACCTTCGGCATGAGGCGCATGGCGGTGTAGAACGAGCTGCCGGAAACGCGCGCCCGGATCGCGTCGACGTCGGATGGCGCGACGGTCATGGTTGGCCGTGCAGGCTGGGTTGACGCAAGCCGACCAGGCGGCCGAGCCGTCTCGCGGCGACGCCGAGGCCGCCCCGCAGGGCGAGCGCCGCGGCTTCGGCCGGACGATGGTGAACGCGCTCGGACAGCGGATCGCGCCGCTCCAGGCGATGCACGAGGCTGTCGGCAAGCGCCTGGATGACGCCGACCTCGAGCGCCAGCCGTCGATCGGCGATGCGATCGGCGAACGGCCTCGATTGATCGAGCAGCGCGCCCGTGCGTCGCGCCAGGCCCGCGATCACCGTGCGAAGCGCCGGCGAGGCTTGTCGATCGGCGAGCGCTTCCACCGCCAGGCCATGCGCGCCAAGCGCATCGAGCGGCACATAGATGCGATCGAGCTCGCGATAGTCCTTGGCGCAATCCTGGAGATGGTTGATGACCTGGAGTGCGGCGCACAACGCGTCGTTCTGCGGCCACAGCGCCTGAGCCTCGCCATGCAGGTCGAGCACGAAGCGGCCGACCGGAGCCGCCGAATAGCGGCAGTAGTCCATGAGCTCGTCCCAGTCGGCGTAGCGCCGCTTGGTGACGTCGCGCCGGAAGGCCTCCAGGAGATCGAGCGCATGACGGTCGGTGAGATCCCTCGCCTGCAGGGCAGACCGCAGCCTCTTGCCTTCCTCGGAAGCGCCAGCCTCGCCGCGCAGCCCGGCTTCCAGCCGATCGAGCTCGGCGAGCTTCTGCCAGGAATCGGCGGTGGCGTGGTCGGCGACATCGTCGGCCGCGCGCGCGAAACGATAGAAGGCGAGGATCGTCGGGCGCAGCTCGGCGCGCACGAGCCGCGAGGCCACCGGAAAATTCTCGTCGCGGTGTCCCTTGCCGGACGAGAAGTCGGCCGCGCCGGTCACGCGTCGCCTGCCATGGCCTGGACCCGCCCCTTCCACAGGCCGCCGCGGCCCCGCCAGAAGTCGATCGCCGACTGGACGGTGAAGACCGTGTAGGCGGCGCCGATGGCGGGAAGCGCCAGGCCCCAGAGCGGCGACCGGCGATAGAAGCGCAACATCGGCTGGAAGGTGACCGCCATCACCAGCCAGGCGCACAAGCCCAGCCAGCGCGCCGGCCCCTCGCCCAGCAGCGCCAGCATTGGCGGCGCCAGGTAGACCAGCCCCATGGCGGCAACGGTGCCCGCCAGCGCCAACGGCGAGTAGCCGAGCTGGGCGTAGGCCGATCGCGAAATCATGCCGCCGATCTTCAGGAAGCCGCCGTAGGGACGCAAGCTCACGGCACGCCGCGTCAGGCCGAGCCAGATCGGCCCCTCGGCCTTGAGGCGGCGCGCCAGCGCGCAATCATCGATGATCTCCGACCTGATGGCGGCGATGCCGCCGGCGCGTTCCAGCGCATCACGCCGCACCAGCGTGCAGCCGCCGGCGGCGGCGGCCACTTTGTGGTCGTGCCGTGCGACCCAGGCAAAGGGATAGAGCATCTGGAAGAAATAGACGAAAGCAGGAATAAGGAAACGCTCGGCTGCACTCACACAGGAAAGCTCGGCCATCAGCGAGACCTGGACACGGCCGTCGCGCTCGGCACGCGCAACCAACCGGCTGACATTGTCGGACGCATGGCCGATGTCGGCATCGGTCAGCAGGAGATAGTCGACGGCCTCGCCCGCGGCCGCGGCGTGGCGGACTCCCTGTTCCAGCGCCCACAGCTTGCCCGTCCAGCCCGCGGGCAACGCCGCTCCGGCAAGCACATCGAGACGGCGCTGTCCTTCGACGGCTTTGGCAACAGCGGCCGTGCCGTCACTGCTGCCGTCGTCGACCAGCACGACCCGCAACGGCCCTGCATAGTCCTGGGCGAGCAGGCTGCCGATGGATCGCGCGATCACGTCGGCCTCGTTGCGGGCGGGAACGACCGCCACGACGGCAGGCCAGCGTGACGGCGAGGCAAGCACGCCGTCATCGCGCTCGCGCGCCAGCCAATAGCCGCCGCGCGCGGCAAGCAGGTAGAGCCATACCGCGAGAGAAAGCAGACCGATGCCGACCCACAAGGTCATGTCAGGTAGCCGGCGGTACGGAACCAGTCGAGAGCGTCGACGACGCCTTCGCGATAAGGCCGGCTGCGATAGCCGAGCTCGCGCTCGGCCTTGGCCGAGGTGAAGAACATGTGATAGCGCGACATGCGCAGGCCATCGAGCGTGAGCAACGGCTCCTTGCCCGTCAGGCGCGCGACACGCTCGGCGGCGAAGGCGAGCGGCATCAAGGGCGCACGCGGCAGCTTGATCTTCGGCGCCTTGCGGCCGGCGAGCTCGGCGATGGTCGCGAGCAGCTGCTGCAGGGTCAGGTTCTCGCCGCCCAGGATGTAGCGTTCGCCGATGCGGCCCTTCTCGAAGGCCAGCAGATGGCCGGCCGCGACGTCGTCGACATGGACGAAGTTCAACCCCGTATCGACGAAGGCCGGGATGCGGCCGCGCGCGGCATCGAGCAGGATGCGACCCGTCGGCGTCGGCCGGATGTCGCGCGGCCCGATAGGCGTCGTGGGACTGACGATGATCGCGGGCAGCCCTTCGCGCAGGATCATGTCCTCGACCGCGCGCTCGGCCATGGTCTTGCTGCGCTTGTAGGCGCCGATCGCCTCCTCGGGCATGAGCGCCGCCGTCTCGTCGACTGGCGCCGTGGCGCCGGCCACGCGCAGGGCAGCGACGCTGCTGGTATAGACGATGCGTTCGACGCCGGCGGCCATCGCCTCACGCTTGAGGTTCAGGGTACCCTCGACGTTGGCGCGGATGATCTCGGCGGGATCGCGCGCCCACAGCCGATAATCGGCGGCGACATGGAACAGGTAGCGCACGTCCTTGAGCGCCGCCTTCAGGGAGTCGCGGTCGGTGAGATCGCCGACCACCACCTCGCAATCGAGGCCGTCGAGATTGCCGCGCGGACTGCTGCCGCGGACCAGGGCACGCACGCGCGCGCCGCGCTCGATCAGGGCGCGCACGACGGCCGATCCGAGAAAGCCCGATCCGCCGGTGACGAGGGTCAGATCGCCCGGCCGCAAGGTTGCACTCATTGTCGATACCTTCGGCGCCGCGAAGTCGGCTGAAGTATGACGATATCCGGCGATTTCGCAATTCGACGGCAGCTACGCCTGCTTCCTGCCCGGCCAGAGTTTGCCGATGGCGAGCACAAACCGCGCCAGCGCCGGAACGCGGGTCGGCCGACGCAGCCGCGGATCGTAGCCGGCCAATCGCCGGTCGTTTTCCTGCAGGCAGACGCGCATGAGATCGAGGAAACCGATCTCGACCGCTGCCACCGACTGGGCGCCGTTGACCGTGAAATTGTTTTCCTGCTGCGTTGCCGTCCGGTTGGTGCCGACGCTGCGCGCCAGCCCGATGCGCAGGCCGGCGATATATACCCAGGCCGCGGCGACACGCAGCTCGAAGCGGATGCGTCGCCACCAGTTGAGGTTGGCGCGGTACCAGGCCAGCCAGTTGGCGAACAGCAGGATGTGGCGGCATTCCTCCTGGATCACCGGCTCGAACGTCTCGACGAGCTCGGGCGGAAAAAAGCCCGATCGCCTGGCCAGCTCGAAAAGACCGAAGGCGAAGAAGCTGTCGATCGATTCGGAGTAGCCGGTGACGAGGAAGGCGAACTCCCGGTCGCGCGGCGTGAGGTACGGCGGCTCGACCTCGAGCTCGATGCCGTAGGCGCGCACCAAATGAGAGAGGACCTCCTTGTGCCGGTTCTCTTCCCAGGCGTTCAGCATGATGGTCGAGCGCATCTCCGAATCGCCGAGCGAATCGGCGTAGGCGGCGAAGCTGAGCCGCGCCCTGCCCTCCGTCTGTACGGCGATGTCCCAGATCGGCAGCGACTGCAGGCGCTGCAGCGCGTCGGGGGCGAGCGCCGGCCAGGCGATCACCGACGGACGATAGGGATTGAACGTCTCCTGGAACATCGCGCAGATCGCGCGCTTGTGGGCTGCCGAGCCGGCAACGAGCGGACCGACCTCGGCGCTCGTCCAATAGCGTGCCGACCGGTCGGCCACCTCGACGTCCGATGGTGTGGCGGGATGCCGGGCGCCTTCAGGCGGGACAAATCGCCATACCAGTTCTTCAAGGAGCCGTCCGTCGCCGCCGTCGAGCGCTTCGCCCGATCCTGGCCTCGTCACAGACATCGAAGTGCGTGCCTCGGTTTCGAAATCAGCAGCAGAATACCCATTGGCTGCGTGCTCAACACTACACCTTTGGATGAGGTGAACTGACGTTCACCGAGCCCACGGGCGCGCCGTAGAGAGGCGGCAACGGGGCCGCGCTGGTCTCCAGCTCGGCTCGTCTGCCCCACAGGCGCAACGCCTTGAGGGCGACGGACGTCAGTTGCGGTAGGAAGCTGGGACGCAGCAATTCCGGATCGAAGACGTTCATGCGCCGGCTGTTCTCGGCGTAGCAGTCTTCTAGGAAGCGCCGGAAGTTGAAGCCGTCGAGGAACATGCTGACCTGGAGGGCCTCCAGGCTCTTGCCGTCGTCGACCTGCTGCCCCCGACGGGCAAAGCTGATCTTGCTGTGCACCGCCCGCACGTAGTAGCGCAGGGCCACCAGCGGCGAGACCGTCCGTGCGAACCAGCCCTTGCGCGCTTCGGTGTAGGCCATCCAGTTGATGAAGAAGACGATGTGGCGCGTCTCCTCATACATCAACGTCGAGAAGATCTGCATGATCTCCTGGGGCAGGAATTCCGATTGCCACGCGATCTTGAACAGGCCGAAGCCCACGAACGAGTCGAAGCATTCGCCGAAACCGAAATCCTTGAAGCTGGTCTCGATGTCCGCGCCGAGATCCTCGATCGGCCGCTCAGTGGCGTTGAGGCCGTATTTCTCCACCATCACGCGGATCAGGTGCGCATGCCGGGTCTCCTCCCGGCCCTGCAGGGCCAGCGCCTCCTTCAGGACCGGATCGGTGACCGTTTCGGTGAAGGCCGCGACGATCTTGCCGGCACGACGCTCGAAATAATAGACGTCCTCCCAGAAGGGTACCTGGCGGAGGCGGTGCAATGCCGCCGCGTCCAGAACAGGCCAGGGCAGCGTCTCTGGGTCATAGTCGATATAAGTTCGCGCAAAGTGCGAGCAGAAAGCGTCTCGATGCTCTAGGGATCCGATTTTCATGGCAGGCAAGCCCCCGGTGGCTGTGCCTATAGATGGCCACAAATCCCGTTTTGTCCATCGCATCGGGATCATCAAAAGGCATGGGGTTGCAAAGTCGGCGCGAATCCCTAGTGGTGTCCTGGCAATCTTCGCATCTATCCTCGAGGCGCTTCTTGTCCCTGGGCACTTCGCTGGTCGGTCGTATCGTCGCGGTCAGCATCCGGCATTCGCTGATCGTGCTGCTTGCCACGCTTGCGGTGACGGCGGCGGCCCTCGTCTACCTGTCCCAGAACTTCGCCATGACAGCCGAGACCGGCCAGCTGATCTCGCCCAAGCTGGAATGGCGCAAGCGCGTGATCGAGTTCGACAAGGCCTTCCCGCAACTGCTGAACCTGACCATGATCGTGGTCGACGGCGCGACGCCGGAGCTTGCCGATGACGGAGCCAAGCGGCTCGCATCCGCCCTGCAACAGCGACCCGATCTTTTCCACAATGTCCGCCAGCCCGATGGCGGCCCGTTTTTCGAGCACAACGGCCTGCTGCTGTTGTCCATGGAAGATGTCAGGTCGGTCACGGACGCCCTGATCAAGGTGCAGCCGCTGCTGTCGGCGCTGGCCGCCGATCCCAGCCTTGCCGGGGCGATGAAGATGCTGAACGTCACCCTGCTGGGCATCGACAGTGGCGACGTGAAGCTCAAGGATATCGAACCCCAGCTCAAGGCGCTGGCGGCAACATTCGAGAAGGCAGTGGCCGAAAAGCCGGCCTACTTTTCCTGGCGTACGTTGGTCACCGGCGACACACCTGATCTCGGCGACACGCGACGGCTCATCCTCGTCCAGCCCGAGCTGGATTACGGCCAGCTGCAGCCAGGCCAGGGCGCGAGCGACGCCATTCGCGCGCTGGCGCGATCGCTGAACTTGGATCCTGCTCATGGCGTCACCGTGCGCCTCACCGGCCAGGTGCCGTTGGCGGACGAGGAATTCGCCTCGCTCGCTGACGATGCCGGCCTGATCACGGCCGCCATGGCCGCCGCGCTGATCGGCATCCTCTGGCTGGCGGTCCGCTCGACGCGCATCACGATTGCGATCATTTGCACCACGGTGATCGGCCTGATCATCACGGCAGCGATCGGCCTGCTGGCCGTCGGCCGCTTCAACCTCATCTCCGTCGCCTTCATCCCGCTGTTCGTCGGACTCGGCGTCGACTTCAGCATCCAGTTCAGCGTGCGCGCTCTTGCCGAGCGGCTCGTCCGGCCAAACCTCGAGGCGGCGCTCGCGGCAACCGGCACAGCGATCGGCAAGGCGCTCGCCCTGTCGGCCGCCGCCATCGGCGTGGGCTTCTTCGCCTTCCTGCCGACCAGCTACATCGGCGTGGCCGAGCTGGGGACGATCGCGGGCCTCGGCATGATCGTCGCCTTCACGCTGACCATTGTGCTGCTGCCAACGGTCCTGATCCTGCTGCAGGCGCCGCAAGCCGGGATGAAGGAGGTCGGCTTCACCATGCTGGGGCCGGTCGACGATCTCGTGCATCGCCATCGCCGCGCCGTGCTCGTCGTGGCGGCAGTCGCCGCAGTCGCGGGCGCAGCCCTGCTGCCGCTGCTGCGTTTCGACTACAACCCGCTCAACATGAAGAGTCCCCGGGTCGAGTCGATGGCGACGCTGCACGACATGCAGCACGATCGCAACTGGAGCATCGACGCCATCAATATCCTGGTGCCGTCGCTTGCCGACGCGGCGCCGCTGGCGCGCCGCCTGGCCGCCCTCCCGGAAGTGTCCCGCGTCGTCAGCCTCAACAGCTTCGTGCCCGAGAACCAGCAGGAAAAGCTGGTGCTGATCGGCGATGCCGTGGACGTGGTCGAGCCCGTGCTCGACGTGGAACCCGCCAAGGCGGCAACGGACGCGGAACTGCAGCAGCGACTCGGGACAACGGCGGTCGCGCTGCGGCAGGCGGCGGAACACAGCCCGGATGCGGCGGCAGCCGCTTCGGCGCGTCGCCTGGCCGACGTACTCGATCGTCTGAAAGCCGCTACGCCAGGGGTTCGCGCCGCCGCGGCGGCGGCCGTGGTGACGCCGCTCAAGATCATGCTCGACCAGGTGCGCGCCGAGTTGAAGGCCCAACCGGTCTCCCGCGAGACCCTGCCGAAGGAGCTCGTTACCGACTGGACGGCCGTGGACGGGCGCGCCCGGCTGCTGGTCCTGCCCAAGGACGATCACGACGACGCGTCGCTTCGGCGGTTCGCGCGGGCAGTCCAGTCCGTTGTGCCGGACGCGACCGGATGGCCGATAACCACCGCCGCATCGGGCGAGAGCATCGTCCATGCCTTCCTGCAGGCGGGGGCCTACTCGTTCGTCGCCATTACGCTGCTGCTGGTCGCCATGCTGCGCCGGGCGCGCGACGTCGTGCTCACCATGCTGCCCGTGATGTTGAGCGGCCTTCTGACGTTCGGCACTTGCGCGGCCCTCGATCTGCCGCTGAACTACACCAACATCATTGCCTTGCCGCTGCTGTTCGGCGTCGGCGTCGCCTTCAACATCTACTTCGTGCTCGCCTGGCGCGCCGGCGAGACAGCCATGCTGCAATCGAGCCTGATGCGCGCCGTGGTGTTCAGCGCCATGACGACCGCGACGGCCTTTGGCGCGCTCTGGTTGTCGAGCCATCCCGGCACCGCCAGCATGGGCCGGCTGCTGATGATCTCGCTGGGCTGGGAACTGCTCGTCACCCTGCTGTTCCGGCCGGCGCTGCTGGCGCGACCGCCGGCCACGGATTAGAGGCTAGCGCTTCGCGCGGGCTTCCAATTCGTCGATCAGCGCTTCGACCGAGCCGCCGTGATTGCGGATGTAGGAAACGAAATCCGCCCGCCGGGTCATGGTCATGCTGACACCCTCGGTCCTGACGTCGACGATGCGCAGGCCCCGGCCTTCATTCCGTACTTCCCATTGGACAGTGACCGGATCGCCGCTGGTCTGGGTGAGCTTGCTGTCGACAATGGACGCGCCGCTTCCCCGGGGGGTGATGCGGCCCACGGTGATCGTCTGGCCGCGGTATGACCCGAAGCGCTCGGCGTAGGACCGCGCCTCCACGCTGGCCGAAGCCTTGAGGAAGCGCTGGCGTTGCTCGGGCGTGGTCTTGTCCCAATAGTTGCCGAGCGTCGAGCGGCCCATGTAGGCGAGATCGAAATAGGATTCCAGGACGCGCCGGATGCCGGCCTCGCGCGCCGGGCCGGCGTTGCCCTTGGCCACCTCGATCGCCTGGTTCGCTGCGTTCTGGACGAGCTGGGCGGCGGGATCCTGTTCGGCTAGCGCCTTCCCGGGCGCGGCAAGGCCAGAACCTGTAAGGGCGACCGCGGCTACGCCGATGGTCAAACGCAGCACGCTTCGACGGCGGACGAACGACGACACTGAATCTCTCCTGCCCCTTGGTGCATGCGGCCAGGACATAATACTACTTCGCGATTGGGGCTCAAAGGCGACTCAGGAGAGTTGAAGCGCGCGCTTTGCATCCTGGACGCTAGAGTGGCAATTGTCGTCGGGATCACATGTGGAGAGCATTCTGCTGTTTCGTCCTGCCATATGGCTCGCTCTTCTCACGGCCGCGCTGCATTTGTTCGCGAATGGCGACTATGGCTACCACCGCGACGAGCTTTATTTCATCATCTGCGGTCAACGCCCGGACTGGGGCTACGTCGACCAGCCGCCTTTGGTCCCGCTGCTCGCCTCGCTCATGCACGGCCTGTTCCCCAACTCGCTGACGATGTTTCGTTTGATCCCGGCGCTGGCTCATGCAGGCACCGTTGCGCTCACGGCCGAAACGGCCCGCAAGCTCGGCGGCGGCAGCTGGGCCCAGCTGCTCGCCGGCATGGCGGCCTTGTTGTGCCCGCTGCTGCTTGCTTTCGGGACGATTTTCTACACGGACTCGCTTCAACCGATCGCCTGGTCGCTCTGTGCCTATGCGCTCATCAGCATCGTCCGCGACGACAATGAACGCTGGTGGCTCCCGATCGGCGTGGTGATTGGCCTCGCGTTCATGGCCAAATACACCATCGCGTTCTGGGTCGCTGCTCTCCTGGTTGGCCTGGTCCTGTCATCGGCGCGCGGCCGACTTGCCCGCCCAGGCCCCTATGTCGCTGCGGTGGTCGCCGGCCTCATCGTTTTGCCCAACTTGTTTTGGCAATGGGCTCATGGATGGCCGTTTCTCGAATTCGGCGCAGCCCTGGTTGAAGGTAACGAAGTCGTGCAGGCGCCTTGGACCTTTGTGTTGATCCAGATACGCGATCTCAACCCGGTTACGGCACCAATCTGGCTCGCGGGCCTTGCGGCGTTCGCGTTTTGGCGTCGGTTTGCGGACCTTCGCGCCATCGCCATCGCGTACGTGCTCGTGCTTGCGGCGATGATCGCGCTCCACGCCAAATCGTATTACGCAACCGGCGCCTATCCCGTTCTCTTCGCCGGTGGAGCCGTGGCATGGGAGGCGTGGCTCGCGTCCCGACGGCTGCGCGCGGCGCTGCTTGCCGGCTTTGTGCTGTTCAGCTTGCCACTGGTCCCCTTCGTCGTTCCCCTGCTTCCCATTGAGCGTTTCGCTGCCTATCAAGGCTTTCTCGGTGTCACCCCGGAAGGCACCGATAAGAAGATGGCGTTCGGCCGTCTGCCGCAACTCTATGCCGAGATGTTTGGCTGGCGCGACCTCGCCGCCCTGGTCGGCCATGCCTATCGATCATTGTCGCCAGAAGAACGAGCGGATGCGGTTTTCTTTGCGAGCAACTACGGGGAGGCGGCGGCCGTCGACTTCTTTGGGAAGCCTTGGGGCCTGCCACCCTCAATCAGCGCGCATAACAACTATTACCTCTGGGGTCCGCGCGGACATGTCGGAGACGTCGTCATACACGCGGGAGGCCGCCGCGAGGACCTGCTCAAGGTCTACGCCTCAGTCGAGGCAGTGGGCAAAACCGACAACCCTTGGGCACTTCCCCTCGAGACCGGTCTCGCGATCTGGATTGGCAGGGGAAGGTTCAAGAAGCTGGATGACGACTGGTCGAAGTTGAAGCACTACCATTGCAACCCGTGTTGAGCGAAGCGGTCACCGCTTCGCGCGGGCTTCCAGTTCATCGATCAGCGCCTCGACCTCGCCGCCGTGATTGCGGATGTAGGAAACGAAATCCGCCCGCCGGGTCATGGTCATGCTGACGCCCTCGGTCTTCACGTCGACGATGCGTGGGCCCTGGCCTTCATTGCGCACCTCCCATTGGACGGTGACCGGATCGCCGCTGGTCTGGGTGAGCTTGCTGTCGACGATGGACACGCCGTTTGCCCGGGGGGTGATGCGACCCACGGTAATCGTCTGGCCGCGGTATGAACCGAAGCGCTCGGCGTAGGAGCGCGCCTCCACGCTTGCCGAGGCCTTGAGGAAGCGTTGGCGCTGCTCGGGCGTGGTCTTGTCCCAATAGCTGCCGAGCGTCGAGCGGCCCATGTAGGCGAGATCGAAATAGGATTCCAGGACGCGCCGGATGCCGGCCTCGCGTGTCGGGCCGGCATTGACTCTGGCGACCTCGATCGCCTGGTTCGCCGCGCTCTGGACGAGCTGGGCGGCGGGATCCTGTTCGGCCAGCGCCTGCCCGGCCCCCACGACCGCAAGGCCGGGAACAGTGGCGGCGACAGCGGCGACGGTCGCCAGACGCAGGACGTTTCGACGGTGAACGAACGACGACACGAATCTCTCCTTCACGGGCCCTTCACGGTTCGACCGGGCGTCATTTAGAGCATCGCCCTGTCGAAACAAGTAGCCGTGGCATCTTGGCGCCGAAGGTGTGGTCGCCCAGCAACAGGAACTGTGCCCCCATTGAGGCCTAAAGGCGGCCTCACTGAGCCCTCGCCCAATCCGCCGGAATCCTCGACGAACCACAACCCGGCAGCCTTATTCTTGCGTGGCTTGTGCCCCAATTCTCCACGTCATGAGTCTGGTCCTGGTCGACGACGACGAGCTCTATCGCGAGACGCTGGCGGCGGAGCTCGGCGATCACGGCTTCAAGGTGCACGCTTTCGCCGACGGCGAATCCTGCCTCGCCGCCCTGGCGCAAGGCCTCGCGGCCGAGCTTGTATTGCTCGACTGGACGCTGCCTCGGCTGCAGGGCCTGGACGTGCTGCGGCAACTGCGCGCGCGGGACCGAGACCTGCCGGTCATTGTCCTGACCGGCCGCTCGCCGGTGCAGCGCGAGCTCGCCGCGCTGCAGGGCGGCGCCATCGACTTCGTCGACAAGGCGCGAGGCGTCGACGTGCTGGTGCCGCGCTTGCGCCTGCTCGTGCCGACCGACGTCGTCCGGCCGCCCGCAAGCGCGCCGGAACAGGAGCCGGTCACCTGCGGGCCCCTTCTGTTGCTGCCGCACAAGGGGCGGGCCGAATGGCGCGGCCGCGAGGTCGGGCTCACCGTCGCCGAGCTTCGGATCGTCGGCATGCTGGTGGCCAATGCCGGCCAGCCCGTGACGTATCGTGCGATCTACGACCAGGTGCACTATGCGGGCTTCGCCGCGGGCGACGGCGAACGCGGCTTCGAGCTGAACGTGCGCACCATCATCAAGCGGCTGCGCCGCAAGTTCCAGGCGATCGATCCCGACTTCCGCGCCATCCGCAGCATCACGCGGCTGGGGTATGCGTGGGACGCGGATCCTAGTCCTTGACCACGTTGCGGCCCGGCGCGAGGTGCTTCATCTGCTCGCTCTTCAGTCGGAATATCGCCGCACACTTCGGGCAGTGAATCGGTCCGTTCTTGTCGAGCTCCGCCTTCGAGACGGAGAAGGCGTGATGACAACTATGACAAGTGAATGGCAGCTGTAGAATCTCGCGCATCGCTCGGCCCCCGACGCCATTCGGCCGACGGGGTGCGCTTTGTCAATGCGCGTCACAGCTTTGCCTCGGGTCAGGTCACTGCGGCTTCAACAGCCCCTTGGCCGCGAGGTCGCCGAGCGCCGCCTCGTCGGTCTTCTGGAAGGCTGCAAACTCCTCGGGCGTCGAGGGGCGTACGGTGGCGCCGAGCTCGGTGAACTTCTGGCGCACCGCGGGCTCGTTCAGCACGGCGACGGTGGCGGCGTTCAGCGCATCGATGATCGCCTTGGGCGTGCCGGCGCGGACGTAGAGGCCGAGCGTCGTGCCGCCATCGAACGGCGTGGCGCCGACTTCGGCCAGGGTCGGCACGTCGGGCAGCTCGGGCACGCGCTTGTCGCCGACGACGACCAGGGCGCGCAGCTTGCCCGACTGCAGATGAGGCAGCGAGCTCGAGAGCTGGTCGACATAGGCGTCGATCTGCCCGGCCAGCACGTCGTTCAGGCCGACGCCCGAGCCGCGATAGGGCACGATGTTGAAGGAGACCTTCTCGGTCTGCTCCAGGCGCAGGATGTCGGTGTGATTGGGCGTGCCGTTGCCGGCATGGCCGACGCTGATCGTGCCCGGCGCGGCCTTGGCCGCGGCCAAAAGCTCGGCCCAGCTCTTGAAGCGGCTGTTGGCCGGCACGTCGACGATCATCGGCACGGTGCTGAGCAGGCTGACCGGCGCGAAGTCGGCCAGCATCGAGGGCTTGCCCGCCATCAGCGGCGAGACATAGAGCGTGCCGGGTGTGCCGATCACCAAAGTGTAGCCGTCGGCCGGCGCCTGCAGCACCAGTTCCTGGCCGACCACGCCGCCCGCGCCCGGGCGGTTGTCGACGATGACCGACTGGCCGAAGCGGCGCTGCAGCCCCTCGCCCACGAGCCGCGCGGTGATGTCGGCATTGCCACCGGCGGCGAAGGGAACGATGAAGCGGATCTGCTTGGTCGGCCAAGCTTGGGCCCGAGCACCGCTGCCTGCGGCCGTTACTACCAAGGGGAGCGCAACACCTGCTGCAAGAACCGACCGACGCTTGATCACCACCATGCTCCTCCACGCGACGCGCGCGGAACAATCGGTCAGCGTGGCGGGCCTGTCATGCCGAATGCGCCAGCGCTTCCGCGGCTCGGCATCCGGCGTCGCGTAGCGAGCTATTCCGGCTTCAGCCCGATCTCCTTCAGCACGGCCAGCATCACCTCGGTGTCGCGCTTGAAGCGGGCGTTGGTCGCCTCGAAGCTGAGCGGGCCGACGATCAGGTAGTTCTCCAGCAGCTGCTTCACCTTGGCGTCGGTGCCGGCCTCGATCAGCGTGTCGGACAGCTTCTTCACGATCTCCTTCGGGGTCGCCGACGGGACGGCGAAGGCGGCGAAGGCGCGCGTCTCGTAGGAGCCGCCGACCGCGCCCTGCTCCGTCATGGTCGCCACGTCGGGATAGGCCGGCAGCCGGTCGCCGACGACGGCAATGATTTTACCTTTGCCCGAGGCGATCACCGGCGCGGCCGCGGCAGGGCTGCCCGACGCGCCGTCGAGCTGCTGGGCCGCGAGGTCGGCGAACATCGCCGCCTCGCCGCGATACTGCACGACCTCGACCTTCAGGCCGTACTGCTTGGCCATGGTCTCGATCAGTACGTGCGGGGTCGAGCCGGGGCCGTAGGCGCCCCAGTTGAGCTTGTCGACCTTCTTCGAGTACTCGATGAACTGCTTGAGATTCGTCGCGCCGGTCTTCTCGGCCGCCAGCACCGGCCCGCCGATGCTGGTCGTCATCGTGAGGTAGGTGAAGTCCTTCTCCGGATCGTACGGCAGGTCCTTCACCGTGACGCGGTTCTGGATCAGCGAGGAGGAGATCGTGCACAGGATCGTGTAGCCGTCGGGCGCCGCGCGCTTGACCTCGGCGACGCCGATGGTGCCGCCGGCGCCGCCCTTGTTCTCGACCACGACCGACTGGCCGAGCTTGCGCGAGAGGAAATCGCCGAACGAGCGCGCGATGCCGTCGGTCTGGCCGCCGGCCGGATAAGGCACGACGATGCGGATCGGCTTCGACGGGAAGCCGGCCTGCGCCGATGCGTTGGTGAACAAGGCGGGTGCCGCCAGAAGACCTGCACTGCCCGCGATGAGGCGGCGCCGCGTCGAATTCACTGTTTCTTCCTCCCTGTTCAATGGGAGAAATCTAGTTCAGTTGGTGTGAGACCGGCAATCACGCAGCAGCGCGGTTGCCCACATCGTGGAGGCTGGGTCGCATCGCATGGCGGGCGAGCTCCAAAGTCGCCAGCGCGATCGGCAAGGTGAAGCGGCGCGGGCCCGCGCTTCCCGGATTGAGGTAGAGCACGCCGTCGACGGTCTCGATCTTCGGTTGGTGCGAATGACCCGATACGACCACGTCGATGCCGGCCGCCACGGGGTCGAGGTCCAGCTCTTTGAGATTGTGCAGCACATAGAAGAACCGGCCGCCGAGCTTCACGAACTCCGTCGCGGGATAGACGGCCGCCCAGTCGCCGCGATCGACGTTACCCTTGATCGCCGTCACCGGCGCAATGCGGCGCAGCCCCTCGATCACCTCGGGCGCACCGATGTCACCGGCATGGATGATATGGTCGACCCCGGCCAGCCGTTCGACGGCCTCGGGCCGCAGGAGACCGTGCGTGTCGGAGATGATGCCAATCATCATGATTGCCGCCGATCCTGCGCCCGCTCGACGGCGGTCGTCCACCTGCTGTTCAGCGCCCTCAGCCTCGTTCGGCGTAGGCGGTAGAGGCGGCCTGCATGTCCAGCTCGTGGGCCCGCGATTCCAGTTCGGCGGCGAAGCGCTCGAGCCGCTCGATCTCGGGGCGCGCCGTCAGGCCCCGGGCCATGCGCAGTGCACGGGCTGCAGCGTCGTGGTTGCTGCGGGCTTCGCTTTCCAACTCGCGTGCGGTCTTCAACGGAACCTCCGGGCTAAGATAGTCCACGGCACCGCCGAGGTGGGAAGTGACTGACGTAGCGATCCGAACAGCCCCGGTCCGGCGCCGTGTGGCTTTCAACGAGGAGGCCGGACTTCTGTTGCCGAGCCGGCTGTGACTGTTGCAGGACCGTGTACCTTCCTTTCCGCGAATCCTTTTGCCGCCGGCGGACGTCTTGCAGGAGACGTCGCAACTGAGGAAACCCACCATGAAACTCTATGGCTTTGGCCCGACCCGCTCCCTGCGCGCGCTCTGGGGTCTGAATGAGCTCGGCGCCGACTTCGAGTTCGAGGTCGTGAGCCTGCTCGCCGGCGAGAACCGCCGGCCGGACTTCCTGCGCCTCAATCCGGCCGGCAAGCTGCCGGTGCTGGTCGACGGCGATCGCGTGATCCCGGAATCGGCGGCGATCGTGCTCTATCTGGCGGAGAAGTATCCGCAGAAGCAGCTCCTGCCGACCGATCTCGCGACCCGCGCCCAGGTCTATCGCTGGGTGATGTTCGCCATGACCGAACTGGAGCAACCCCTGTGGCGGATCACGCGCCATACCCAACTGTTGCCGCACGACAAGCGCCTGCCGCAGGATGTCGCGCTGGCGCGCGAGGATTTCGCCCACATGGCCAGCGTGCTCGAGGAGCACATGGCGGGCCGCAGCTTCATCGTCGGCGACGCCGTCACCGCCGCCGACTGCGTGACCGCCTACCTGATGGACTGGGCCAACGAGCAGGGTCTGCTCGCGGGCCAGCCCAACCTGCAGGCCTATCTCGCGCGGATGTACGGCCGTCCGGCCGCGCCGCCGCGCATCGCCGAGGCGGCGGCGAGCATCCGGGCGGCAGCGGCTGCGGGCGCGTGATAGAATGGGCGAATGACCGCACCGAGCCACCAGGCGCTCTATCGCAGCTCGCCACTGGTTTTCGGCGGGCTGCTGGGGGCGATCGTCCTGGCGGTCGCCGGCGGCGCGGCCGGGCTGCAGATCGTCCCGCGCGACCAGCGCCTGGCATTGGTGGTTGGCATGCTGGGCCTGTTCCTGGTGGTTTTCACGGCATGCGCCCTGGCGGCGCTGCGCCGGCATCGCTGGACGATCGATGCCGATGCCCTGGTGATCGAAGAGTGGCCGTTGGTGCCGATGACCGGCCGGCGGCGTGCGCGGCGCGTGCCGTTCGACCAAATCGCCGCCTTGAGCAACGCACCGAACGGCGCGGACGAGGTGCTGGCCCTCACGACCCGCGACGGCGAACGCTTCGTGCTGCCGCCGGCGCGCCTGCCGGTCGACGGCGGAACGGACCAGAAAGGACTCGCCGCCTTCGCCGCCGGGCTGCAGACGGCCATGAAGGCAGCGGGCATTGCGCCGCCACCGGTGACCGACGGCCTTGGATTCTGGAACCGGACGCCGGGCCTGGCCCTGCTCGGCATCGCGCTGGTGGCGAGCACGGGCGTCGCCGCGGTCGTCCTGTGGGGCCTGTGGCAAGGCGCCGTCTCGCGCGTCAAGACCCACGAAGCGGCCGCCGCCGTGGTTGTGCTGCCGATCGTCTTGGGCTTGACGCTGCGCCGTTGCTGGTCGCGCCGGCGCTCAGTGCCGCAGGCAATGGCTGAGACAGACCGATGATGGCCGGCATCTTCGCGTTCCTGCTGATCGCCTTCCTCCTGAATGCCGGAGGGCTCGCGCGCCTCGCTGTCGCCTGTCTGCTCGTGTCGCTGGGGCTCAGCGTCGGGCTCTTCCTGTGGGAGATCTATAGTCCCGAGTACGGCTTCCGCATGCCCTGGCTGGAGTTCTGATCGTGCCGGTCGTCGTTCTGCTCGACCGCCTGCTCCTGCTGCTCATGCTGTTGGTCATCGCCGGCATCCTCACCATGGCGATGGTCCTGCAGCTCGCCTTCGGCGAGATCCCCTGCCCGCTCTGTCTGCTGCAACGCGTCGCCATGCTGGGCTGCTGCTTAGGCATCACCCAGCAACTGCACGCCGAGGAATCTCAGCGTGGCGCGGGCATCGGCCTGGTCTTCGCGCTGCTGCTGCTGGTGATCTCCGCGCGCCAGACCCTGCTCGATATCGTGCCGCGCCCCGGTCACGCCTATGTCGGACAGGCGATCTTCGGCCTGCACATGCCGGTGTGGTCGGTCGCCATCGCCGTAGCCCTGCTGTTGGGCTTCGCGGTCAGGTTCGCCCTGTTCGGCGGCCCGCGTGACGCCGCGCTGAACAGGCGTTCGGCGCTGAACCGCTACGCCCGCGCGCTCGAGCTCTACGTCGTCCTGATCGCCGCCATCAACTTCGTGGCCGTCGTGCTGCAGTGTGGGTTGGGCGAATGCCACACGTCGGGCTATCGGCTGCTCTGAGGTCAGCCTGCGACACCGGGAAGATAGGCAACCGCCAGCCACGCATGATGCGCCTGGCGGTCGAGCAGCCGCACGGCATCGACATTGGCCATGGCGTCGCTTGGCGTCAGCCTGCCGGCAGCCACTGCGTCGAGAGCAGCCTGGCGATGGCGCGGCCGCAGGCTCGCCGGCGCCGCCGAGCAGCCCGCGAGGTGGTCGACGGGCTTCGTGTCGGTAGAAAGCGACCTCGACATGCTGCAGGGCGTTGGCGGCCCGCGAGGCGGCGAGCCCGGCGGGATGCGTGATAGGCCGCCACCAAGGTCACAGGATCGACGGCCTCGGCGACGCACAGCATCAGTCGCGCGCTCAGGGGAAACGGTCATGACGATGCCGGTCGCGACCAGCAGCAGCGGGCCGCCGGGCGAGCCAAGGACGACCGGCACGTCTTCGGGCCGGAGCTGCTCGGCCAAGCCGCTCATATCCTGCTGCAGCGTCGTCAGCCGACCAGGATGAGGGGGTCATCGATCAGAACGAACCGAACAGGCCGCCCAATACGATCACCACGACCAGCGCCAGCAGCGCGCTCACGATCGCGGCCATGACGATGTCGAAATAGCTTTTAGCATGAGTCGAGCCGCACACCGCCAGCAGGGTCACGACCGCACCGTTGTGCGGCAGGCTGTCGAGCGTCCCCGCACCGATCACCGCCACGCGGTGCATCAGCGCGGGATCGATGCCGTGCTCGGCCGCCAGCTTCATGTAGGTCGGGCCGAGCGCATCGAGGGCGATGGTGAGGCCACCCGAGGCCGAGCCGGTCAGCGCCGACAGGACGTTGGTGGCGATGGCGAGCGACACCAGCGGGCCGCCGTCGATGCCCAGCACCCATTCGCGCACGACGGCGAACGCGGGAAGCGCCGCGACGACGGCGCCGAAGCCGACCAGGCTGGCGACGCTGAGCGCCGGCAGCACGGCGGCATTGGCGCCGGCATCCACGCTCCGTCGCACCGACGGCAGGCGGTATCCGCTCACCACCAGCAGCACGAGGATCGCCGCGGCGAGCGCCACCGCCACCGACCAGACGCCGCCCACTGCCGCCAGCGAGGTCGCGCCCCAGCGCGGCTCGGCGAGGAAAGCGGTGTCCAGGCGCGGCAGGACGATGAAGGACATCAGCAGGTTCACCGCGATGACGACGCCGAGCGGCAGCGCCGCCAGCAGGAAGTGCGGCGTCACGGGAGTCGACTGGGCATGATGGATCTCCGCCGGATCGAAGGCTTGCGCCGTTACCGCGCGCTCACGCACCAGCAGATCGACAGCGGCGGCATCGGCGGCGCCCGGCACCTCGTCGCCGAAACCCTCGCCCCGCCGTTGCGCCACGGCGGCCACGCGTTGCAGCCACCACAGGCCGAAGCCCAGCATGATCGCGGCGGCGATCACGCCGAGCCCCGGCGCGGCGAACGGCGTGGTGCCGAAGAACGGCATGGGGATGGCGTTCTGGATGGCCGGTGTCCCGGGCAGCGCCGACATGGTGAAGGTGGAAGTACCGAGCGCCAGCGCCGCCGGCATCAGGCGGCGCGGGATCGCGGCCTCGCGGAACAGCGCCTCGGCCATCGGCGCAAGGACGAAGAAGGCGACGAACAGGCTGACGCCGCCATAGGTCACGACGGCACCGGCCAGCACGACGGCGAGCAGGGCGCGCTCCTTGCCCAGCCACACCACCAGCAAGCGGGCGATTATGGTGACCGAGCCGGTGTCCTCCATCAGCTTGCCGAACAGGGCGCCCATCAGGAAGATCGGGAAGAACTGCGCCAGGAACTGCGCGGCGCTGCCCATGAATGTCTGCGTCCAATGCGCCAGCAGCGGCTCGCCGGCGAAGGCCGCCGCCAGCAACGCCGCCGCGGGCGCCAGCAGCAGCACGGTCCAGCCGCGATAGGCGAACCAGACCAGCAGCGCCAGGCCGACCAGGATGCCGGCGAGGCCCATCACACGCCCTCCAGCAGGCGATCGATGTCGACCGTGGAGCGCGCGCCCAGATCCTTGCCGTGCGTCGCGAGGAACGTGTCGGCCGCGCGGCGGCCCTCGTCGCGCAGCAGGCAGAGGAAGGCCCATTCGGCGTTGAGCTTCGAGGAGGAATCGAGGTCGACCAACATGTCGCTCCTGATCAGGTGCAGGCGCATGCGCGACCAGTGCGCCACCTCGGCGTCGTCCGCCGACGCGACCTTGCGCAGCAACGCCATCATGCGCAGCTCCTTCAGCAGCACGGCGTTGAACGACACTTCGTTCAGGCGATTGAGGATCTCGCGCGCCGACTTCGGGACGCCGGGACGCTCCACCGGATTGATCGCGACCAGGATCGTGTCGTCCGAGACGCATTCCTGCACCAGCGGCGTCATGGTCGGATTGCCGGAATAGCCGCCGTCCCAATAGGCCTCGCCGTCGATCTCGACGGCCTGGAACATCGTCGGCAAACAGGCCGAGGCC
Organism: Reyranella sp.; assembly: GCA_019750135.1. Lineage (GTDB taxonomy): Bacteria > Pseudomonadota > Alphaproteobacteria > Reyranellales > Reyranellaceae > Reyranella. The sequence continues at coordinate 204,595 of JAIEOV010000005.1, forward strand.
AGCAGGACGTTGGCTGACAGCTCGGCATTGCGGAACACGCGCGGCCGGCCGGTGCCGACGTTGGTGGCGGTGATGAAGAGCTTGATCGGCGCGCTTGCCAGCCGCGGGAAGTCGATCGATTCGGATAGTACCTTCGCCAGCGGATTGAGCGCCCCGAAGGCGACATCGTAAGGCGAGAAGACGCGCGCCATGAGGTCGAAGGCGAGGTAGGCAGGCGAATTGTTGAGCGACCAGTTTCCGAGCAGCACGTCCATCGGGCTGCGCTGCAACGGGCTGAAGGCGGCCGCCTGCGAGACCCGTCGCCAGAACGCTTCCAACGCCGTCCGCGCGCCGTCAGCACCGCCCTCGGCATGGCCGGCCGCCATCACCGCGGCATTCATGGCCCCGGCCGACGTTCCGGAGATCGCCTCGATGTGCAGCCGGGGCTCCGCGAGGAGCCGGTCCAGCACACCCCAGGTGAACGCGCCGTGCGAGCCGCCGCCCTGCAGGGCGAGGTCGATCAACTGAGAGGGCGGCATTGCTGACATCGGGTGGTCTCCCTTCGCAGCGCACTCTAGGTCGAGCGAGCTGCAGCTTTAATATGCGTCGGCGCACCTCTGAGATGCGTGCCCTCGGCCATCAGTCGGGCATCGAGCCTCAGATGGCATTCGCAGTCTCGCATGACTTCCCGGTCCATCGCGGCGCGGGCCGTGCGCTCGAGCGGCGGGCGCGCAATTTAGACAAGGCCGAAGCGGTGCTGATCGATGCCGAGGGCGTCGTCCCGCAACGTGGCAATCTAGATCGGTGGCGTGACCTGCTCCCGGGTTTTCGGACCATTGATTAGTTGAGAGACTGGCCTCCTCAAGGAGGCAGGGATGAAGAAGTC
>JAIEOV010000023.1 GCA_019750135.1 Reyranella sp.
GTGACCGATTCGGCGCTGTACGGCGCCACCCACAATCCCTGGAAGATCGGCCGCACGCCGGGCGGCTCGTCGGGCGGGGGCGTGGCGGCCGAGGCGGTCGGCATGGGCAACCTCGCCGTCGGCACCGATGGTGCGGGCTCGGTGCGCATCCCCTGCTCCTTCACCGGCCTGTTCGGGCTGAAGCCGACGCAGGCGCGCGTGCCGCTGTGGCCGCCCTCGGCGATGGGCACGCTGTCGCATATCGGGCCGATGACGCGCACCGTGCGCGACGCGGCGATGATGATGAACGTGATGGCGCGGCCCGATCCGCGCGATCTCTACGGCCGACCGGACGATGCCGAGGACTATCTCAAGGGTTTCGATAAGGGCGTGAAGGGGTTCCGCATCGCCTATTCGCCCAACCTGGGCTTCATCGAGAAGGAGAAGATCGACCGCGACGTGGCGGTCGCCGTCGAGAACGCCGTGAAGGTGTTCAGGACCTTGGGCGCCAAGGTGGTCGAGGAGTCGCCCGACCTGATGGGGCTCGACCCGCGCCGCATCCTCAACGCGCACTGGCAGTCGAACGTCGCTCACCTGGTCAAGACCTTCAGCCCCGAGAAGCGCGCGCTGATGGATCCCGGCCTGCTGAAGGCCGCCGAGCACGGCGCCGGTCTCGGCCAGGAGGCGGTGGTGACGGCGATCCACCAGCGCCAGCAGCTCGGCGTGATCATGAACCAGTTCATGGCGAAGTATGACCTGCTGCTGACGCCCACGATGCCGATGACGGCCTTCGCGGTGAACGAGAACGCCGCCTGGGGCGGCGACGGCGTCGACATCGGTTGGACGCCGTTCACTCTCACCTTCAACCTGACGCGCCAGCCGGCCGCGACCATCCCCTGCGGCCTCGACCGCGAGGGCCTGCCGATCGGCCTTCAGATCGTCTCCAGCCATGCCCGCGATGCCCTGGTGCTGCGCGCGGCGGCAGCCTACGAGCGCGTCCGCCCGATCCCGGCCCCGCCGATGGCGCATCAGATCTAACGGGAGCCGTTGCAGCGGCAAGACTGTCATCCCGAGCGCAGCGAGGGACCTTTACTCATTGTCTCAAAGGTCCCTCGCTTCGCTCGGGATGACAGTCGTCGCGTAGCTAAATGTCCCGGCCGCCGTAGAGCTTGCGGCACTCGTAGGTGAGCTGCGTCGTCCGCTGGTCGGCGCAGTCGCTCTTGCGCTCGATGTAGAGGGCGACGGCGTAGAACGCGAAGGCGCCCAGCAGCCAGACCACGAGGGAGATCGTCAGCGCCGCCTCGAACGTGTCGTCGAGCTTGCGGGCGATGCGGCTGCCCGGCGACAGGGAGGCGACGACGCGCACGCCGATCAGCGTCAGCGGAAAGGTCGCCACGCCGCAGGCCAGGAAATAAAGCAGGAGATTCCCGATCGTCATCGCGGGCGGCAAAATGCTGTCGGTGACGCAGACGGTCAAGCGATAGGCCGTCGCGGGTATATAGTTGCAGCGAGCAGGGAGAGCGCGATGGCGCTGATGGCGCGCCGCACGGTCACGAAGATCTATCTTGGCACGGCCATGGTCGCGGGCCTGGCCGGGCTCGCCTGGCTCGCCGAGGAACGCGTGGCGCTCGGCCCGACCGACGGCAGGGGATTCAGGCCCGTCCGCTGGCCCTTCCCGTCCGACGCCTGGCCGGCCGGCCGTGCCTGGACCGGCCACGATCTCGACTTCTACGTCCGCCTGAAGTTCGACATCTGCAGCGACTGTGAGACGGGCGTGACCAGCGACGAGGCGGTCGACCGCGTGGTCGACATCGACCGCCTCGATCCACGCTTCGTGCCGGACGGGCCGGGCAAGCGCATCCGCATCACCGACCTGTTTGGCCGCAGCCGCCTCTATCGCCACAAGATGCACAACGGCGCCGCGCGGCTCGCCGAGGGCATCGCCGTCGCCTACAAATGCGACCTGCTGACCGCCATCGTCGACGGCAACATGGCCGACCCCGACAAGCGCAGGATGGCGCATCGGTTCCTGGAGTCGAACACCGTGCAGGTGTGGGTGAACAAGCAGCTCGAAGGACGGTAGGCCGGCTAGCCGCCTGGGCGTATAGTCGGTCAAACCCGGAGAACACCATGACGCGGCAGTCCCTGCTCATCGTCGGTTTGTTGGTCGCGGCGTTTCCATCCTTTGCCCAGCAACAGAAAATCGGCGCGCCGCCGGAAGCCTCGAACATGCGGCTGGTCGGCTGGACCGACCTGCAGGCGCGCAGCGCCTACCAGCCCACCATCCATCGCCAGGGCGACCGCTGGATCGCCTATGTCGGCCATCACGGCGGCACCGACGACATCGCCGAGCCGGTCAATCCCATGACCGGCAAGGCCGAGCCCAACGGCACCTCGATCGTCGACGTCACCGACCCCGCGAATCCGAAATACCTGCGCCACCTGCCGGGCCAGCCTGGCAAGTACGAGGCGGGCGGCGCGCAGATGGTGCGCCTTTGCGACGGCGCGGCCCTGCCCAAGGGCGACAAGTCGGCGGTCTACATGCTGCGCACCTTCGGCGGCGAGGCGCATGAGATCTGGAACGTCGCCAATCCCGCCGAGCCCGTGCTGGTGACGCGCATCGGCGGGCTGAAGGACACGCACAAGAGCTGGTGGGAGTGCGACACCGGCATCGCCTTCCTGGTCGGCGGCGCGCCCGACTGGCGCACCAAGCGCATGACGCAGATCTACGATCTCTCCGATCCGAAGAACCCGGTGAAGATCCGCGACTTCGGCCTGCCCGGCCAGGAGCCCGGCGCCACCGGCACGGTGCCGACCGACCTGCACGGGCCGATCTCGACCGGGCCGCAGGGCAACCGCGTCTATTTCGGCTATGGCACCAACAAGGGCGGCGTGCTGCAGATCGTCGACCGAGAGAAGCTGCTCAAGGGACCGAAGGAGCCGACGCCGGCCAACCTCGCGGCACCCGAGGTGGCGCGGCTGGTGATGACGCCGTGGATCGGCGCGCACACAACCTTCCCCATGCCCAAGATGCCAGTCGCCGAGTTCGCGCGCGACAAGGACGGGGCCACGCGCGACATCGTCATGATCGTGAACGAATCGATCCTGAACGAATGCGCGGAAGCGCGGCAGATGGTGTGGTTCGCCGACCTGTCGATCGAGAAGGCGCCGATGATGGTGTCGAACTGGACCGTGCCCGAGGCGAGCGGCAACTTCTGCCAGCGCGGCGGCCGCTTCGGCGCGCATTCCTCGAACGAGAGCATGGAGCCGGTCTACTACAAGAAGATGGCCTTCATCGCCTTCTTCAATGCCGGCGTGCGCGCGCTCGACATCCGCAATCCCTTCCAGCCCAAGGAGGTCGGCTACTTCATCCCGGCGATCACCGAGAAGACCGACAAGCGCTGCGTCAAGGTCGATGGCCAGGACCGCTGCAAGACGGCGATCCAGACCAACAATGTCGAGACCGACGCGCGCGGCTACATCTACATCGTCGATCGCGCCAACACCGGCATGCACGTCCTCGAGCTTGGTGGCGAGGCGCGCACGGTTGCTGGTCTCAAATAGGCAGCGCCCGATGAAGCGCCGCACGATCGTCCAGACGTCCCTCGCCGCAAGCCTGGTTGCCGGCATGGTTGCGCTCAATTTGCTGGAGCACGACCAGCCATCGTTCGCCAGGGACATACCCTGGCGGCCGACCGCCTGGCCGTTCCCGCGCGATGCATGGCTACCGGGGCGCGCCTGGCGCCGCGGCACGCTCGAAGTTTATGTCCGGCCCAAGCTCGGCTTCTGCGGCAACTGCGAGACCGGCGTCACCACCGACGACGAGGTCGACCGCGTGACCGACGTCGACCTGCTGGACGAGCGCTTCGTGCCGGCCAGGGAAGGCCGCCCCGTCCACATCGGCCCTCTGTCTGGCCGGGCGCGGCTCTATCGTTACGAGCGCGCGACCGGCGGGACGCGCCACGTCGAGGGCATTGCCGTCTCGCAAAGGTGCGATCTCGTCATTGCCGTGATCGCCGGCAACCTTCTGGACGAGCGCGACCGTACCGCGGCATATCGCTTCCTCCAGTCGGAGACCGTTCTGGCTTGGCTGAGCCAACAGCTCGAAGGGCGCTGACGGCTCAGGCCGCAAGCGCACACGGCCCGGCCAGCCCGGCCAGTGTCTCGTAGTCGGGCGCGGCAATCCGGCCCGAGTCCAGCACGCGATCGAACACGCGCAACAGACGGCCCGTCATGTCGCGCGCTACCGGCAGATGCGCCGATACGATCGCCGAGGGGTCGAGCCGGTCGACGGCGGCGAGCAGCCGGCTCATGGCGGCGCGGTCGCACATGCCGAGGGCGGGCATGTCGAGGGAAGCCCAGGTGGCCATGCCGTCGAACAGCTCGGCCTCTGGAATCGCTGCGGCTACCTGCTGCGGCGCCTGCAGGGGCGTGCCAAAGGCGTCAGCGGCGAACAGGACACGCGTCCTGGTGTCGAAGAAGCCCATCGTCTCGGGTGCGTCGTAGCAGACGGGTTTCAGCGGCACGAGCCTGCGATCGCCGGCGTCGATCACCTCGCCGGGCTCGAGCAGGTGCACACGCCAGATGTCGAGGCCGCGCAGCATCATCTTGCCCAGGCCCAGGAAGGTCGTGACGACCTTGGCCTGGGGCGCGAGCGCCATGACTTCCTCGATATTGCCGATATGGTCGGCATCCATGTGGCTGATCCAGATCCAGCGGATCGCTGCGGGATCGATGGCGGAGTGCAGCGCTGCGAGGAAAGGCTCACGCAGCGCCATCAGCCCGGTATCCACCAGGATCGGCTCGGCGGCGTGGATGACGAAGGCGTTGACCGGCAGGAGTCCCACGCCTGGCAGGGGACAATAGGCCGAGAGCGAGGTCGTATCGGGCGCAACCGTGTGCGCACCGAACAGGGTCGGAGCTTCCATTTCTCTAATCCTCAATGAGTTGCCTGAATGGGTTACGCGGCGGTCATTTTCATGGTACAGTAATGTGTATTGAAAATTACCCACTGAGTCATTATGGATGCACATTCATGTGCAATGAAAATTAGTATGGCCCGTTCCTACACCCTCAAGCGTCGCGGCGAGCAGCAGGCCGAGACTCGCAAACGCATCGTCGAGGCGGCGATGGCGCTTCACGCCGAAGTCGGCCCGGCACAGACCTCGATCAGCATGATCGCCGAGCGGGCGGGTGTGCAGCGCCACACCGTCTATGCGCACTTCGCCGACGACCGCAGCCTGCTGATGGCCTGCTCGGGTTTGCACGAGGAGCGCGATCCCCTGCCCGATGCGGCAGCCTTTCGATCGATCGGGGATCGCACGGAGCGCCTGCGCGCCGGGCTAAAGGCACTCTACGGCTGGTTCGAGCGCAACCAGCAACTGATGGCGAGCGTCATGCGCGACGCCGAGCATCACCCGACGGTCCAGGAGATCGTCGCGTTACGCTTCGGTCCGCCACTTGCCGCCATCAACGACGCACTCGCCGAAGACCTCGACACGCATCAGCGCACGCTTCTGCGCGTAGCCCTGAGCTTCTTTACCTGGCGGACGCTGACGGTCGAGGTCGGGCTCGGCCAGAAGGCCGCCATCAAATCGATGGTTCAGGCGATCGAGGGATGACGGTGAAGCGGCGCTAGCCCCAGACCTCGCGCGCGACCTCCACGCAGCGCGCGAGCTTGGCCCACTGCTGGTCCTCGGCCAGCAGGTTGCCTTCCTCGGTGCTGGCGAAGCCGCATTGCGGCGACAGGCAGAGCTGGTCGAGCGGGGCGAACTTGGCGGCCTCGTCGATGCGGCGCTTGAGCTCGTCCTTGCTCTCGAGCTCGCCGGTCTTGGAGGTCATGACGCCCAGCACGACCTGCTTGCCCTTCGGCAGGAAGCGCAACGGATCGAAGCCGCCGGCGCGCTCGGTGTCGTACTCCATGAAGTAGGCGTCGACGCCCATCTGGTTGAACAGGATGTCGGCCACGCGCTCGTAGCCGCCCTGGGCCATCCAGGTCGAGCGGAAGTTGCCGCGGCAGAGATGCATGGAGATGACCATGCCGGGCGTGCGGCCGGCACAGGCGGCGTTCACCAGGTCGGCATAGATGTGCAGCAGCCGGTCGGGATCGTCGCCGCGGCCGCGCAGGTATTCGCGCTGCGCCTCGTCGCAGAGATAGGCCACGTACACCTCGTCGAGCTGCAGGTAAGTGCAGCCCGCCTCGCCGAAGGCGCGCACCGCCTTGCCGTAAGCGCGGCCGAGATCGGCGAAGAACGGCGCCATCTCGGGATAGGCCGACATCTCGATCGCCTGCCGGCCGCCGCGATAGTGCAGCGCCGTCGGCGACGGGATGGTCATCTTGGGCACCGCCTTGGCGACCGACTTCAGGTACTTGAAGTGTTCGATCATGGGGTGTGACGGCGAGAAGTCGATCTTGCCGTGCACGTGCAGGCCTTCGGCCTTGGTCTGCGTGCCCTTGAACTGCAGCCCCTGCGCGACGCTCACCAGCTCGACGCCGTCGAGCTTGGCCAGGAAGTCGTAGTGCCACCACGAGCGACGGAACTCCCCGTCGGTGACCGCCTGCAGGCCGATCGATTCCTGCTTCGCGACCAGCTTCTTGATCTCGGCGTCCTCGACCGCCTTCAGTTCCGCGGGCGTGATCTCGCCGGCCAGCCGCTTGGTCCGCGCGTCCTTCACGGGGCCCGAGCGCAGCAGGCTGCCGACCTGGTCGGCGCGGAACGGGGGTTTGGAGCGTTGCATTCTCTTCTCCTTGCTTGACCGTGCCCTCTGTCATCCTGAGCGCAGCGAAGAATCTCATGCCGGTTGCAAGCGGCGATAAGGTCCTTCGCTGCGCTCAGGACGACATCAGGCTGCGACGCCGAGTGCGTTGCGAATAGACGTATGAAAATGAACCAGCGACGGCTCGTTGCGGCCGTAGATCACCTCTTCGGTGGCACCGGATTCGAAGCCGATCTGCATGCGCTCGCCCAGCGGGAAGTCCTCCTCCATCACCGTACGGATGGCGATGTCGCGGTTCTTCTCCCAGTAGGCGTCGGGCCTGGTGCTGTCGGCAGGCTTGTAGATCGTCATCTCGACGTCGCAGCGGCTCGCATCGTCGCGATCGGGGAAGGCGCGCCAGATCTCGATATGGTCGACCTGCCAGATCAGGATGGTGTTGGGGAAGAGCTGGTAGATCGAGATAACGTGCGGGCGGTAGTTGCGCTCGCCCTCGGCCAAGGCGCGCACCGCGTCGATCGAGGTGCGCGCCACGCACATGCGGCCGTGCAGGCCCGCGCCATCGAAGGTGCCGACATTGCCGATGAAGTACGGCGCGATCGTCTTCCGGTGCAGATGCGGGATGTGATAGCCCTCGAGGAAGGTGTCGATGGCGAACTTCCAGTTGATGCGCGGCGCGACGCGGTCGACCGAGAAGATCGGATAGGTGTCGAGCCGCAGCGCCGTGAGATCGGCCGTCAGCGACCCGAGATCGGCATCGACATCGATCGACGCGCTCTCGCCCTGTCCGATCGGCTTCGGCCGCACGAACAGCAGTCCGTGCTTCTCGGCGGCCGGCAGGCGCACCAGGCCGTGGCTTGCAAGGTCGATTCCGGCGAAGCCCACCTTGTCGGTGGTGCCCAAAAGCTTGCCGGCGCCGTCGTAGGTCCAGCCGTGATAGGGGCAGACGAAGGCGCGGGCATTGCCACAGCCCTGCGCCACCGGCGCGCCACGGTGGCGGCAGATGTTGGCGAAGGCGCGGACCTCGCCGTCCTGGCCGCGGGTCATCAGCACCGGCATGCCGGCAACGTCCTCGGTGATGTAGTCGCCGGGCTTGGGCAGGCGCGTCGACAGGCCCATGAAGAGCGGCCGCTCGCGGAACAGCCGGTCACGCTCCAGGCTGGCGCGCTCGCGGCAGGAATAGGCCGAGACGCGGTTGCGGAACATCGCCTCGGCGAGGTCCGTGGTGCGGCCGTCGATGTGGCCGAGCAGCCGCCTCCCGACGGCCAGTTCTTCTTGTCTGTTCATGACGGAATCTTAGTCGCTGGGGGCGCACCACTCCAGTGGCGCGTCGTCATGATCGCGCCACTGGAGTGGCGCGCCCCCAGCGAAGAGCCTGTTCGACCACTTCCGCCGCCGTCATGCCGCCTTCACGCATCGCGCGGATGGTCATGTCGCGGTCGCGCTTGGCGAAGCGGCGGCCGGCGGCGTCGGTCAAGAGCTCGTGATGGGCGTAGCGCGGCGTCTCGTAGCCCAGAAGCTTCTGCAGCAGACCGTGCACATGGGTCGACGGCAGCACGTCGACGCCGCGCGTCACCAGGGTGATGCCCTGCAGATGGTCGTCGACCGTGACCGCCAGATGATAGCTGGTCGGCGTGTCCTTGCGCGCAATCACGAAGTCGCCCATCAGCATCGGCTCGCCCTCGACGCGGCCCAGCGTCTCGTCGATGAAGTGATAAGGGCCGGCTTCCCTCGCTGCGCGGTCGGCGTCGAGGCGAAAGCAGTGCTCCTGCCCCGCGACGATCCTGTCGCGTCGCTCTTGCGCCGAGAGATAGCGGCAGGTCCCCGGATAGAGTGGCCCGTCGGGTCCATGCGGCGCGTTGGCCGAGGCCGCAAGCTCGCGCTCGATGGCGGCACGGCTGCAGAAGCAGGGATAGATCAGCCGGCGCTCATCGAGCTGGTCCAGCACCTTGCCATAGTCGGCGAAATGCTCGGACTGGCGGCGCACCTCGCCGTCCCAGGCGAAGCCGAGCCATCTGAGGTCATCGAGGATCGCGGTCTCGAACTCCCGCTTGCAGCGGCGGATGTCGATGTCCTCGATGCGCACCAGGAAGCGGCCGCCGGCCTGTTCGCGCGCCCGATGCCAGCCGGTCCAGGCCGAGTAGGCCGAGCCGAGATGCAGCTCTCCCGTCGGGCTGGGCGCAAAGCGCGTGACGACGGTCATGCGCGCGGCTGTTTGCCGTCGACGAAGTCCAGGAGCAGGCCGGGCATGCCCTTGACCGGCGACGCCGGCGGCTCGGCCACGCGCAGCTCGACATAGAGCGCGGCCGATCGCTTCAAGGCCTCGGCAATGGATTGATGGCCGGTGCTGGGCAAGGTCGGCGCCAGCAGCGCCCTGGCGCCCTCGACGTCCTCGACGCGGCGCACGCCGCGCGGGCTGCGGCCGGCATTGCGCTGGAGCATCGAGCCCAGCACCTGGTCGCGAAAGAAGTCGAGCCCGCCGATGGCCTCGAAGTGCTCGCCGCGTAGAAGCTTGGTCGCGACGTAGTGCAGCCACACCCAGGCACGGTCCTCGTACCATTGGGCATCGCGGCCGCGACCCGAGACCGTCATGCCGGCCAGGCGCCGCTCGAGATCGCCGGCGTCGCGCGCCCACAGCACCACCGGATGCTCCGACAGTCCCGAAAGATCGGCCGGCGTGATGAATTTCAGATCGACATGCAGGAGCGGCGGGCCGAACAGGCAGATCAGCAGCCGCGGCTCGCCGACATGCTCGCCGCCGAAGGCCGCCAGCAAAGAGCCGAGCCGGTTGGCGAACGCCTGACGCTCGGCCATCGCTGCGGCATGATCGTCGGCGCGCACGACGATCACGAAGTCGAGGTCGGAATGCTCGTCGAAGCCGCCATAGGCCAGCGACCCGGTCCCCAGCAGCGCCTCGAAGCGTCCGTCCGCGCGCACGGCGGCGATGACGCGCTCCAGCATGCGGGCGTGCAGGTCGGGAAGGCCGAGCTTGGCGATGTCCATGGGGTGGAACTTACAGTTCTGCCTCGCGGCGTGCTATGCCGGCCGCATGGTTCAAGTGGTTCTCGATGCCGCCAATCTCAAGAGGGCGATGCGGCATCTGGCGAAGGTCGATCCGGATTTTGCCCGCGCCATCAAGGAGGTCGGGCATCCCGAATTGCGCGAGGTGCCGACGGGCTTCGGCGGCCTGATGCGCTCGATCGTGGGCCAGCAGGTCTCGGTCCATGCCGCGCGCAGCATCTGGCTGCGGCTGGAAGCGGCGGCGCCCCGCATGGAGCCGGCGGACTTCCTGGCGCTGAGCGACGACGACCTGCGCGCCGTCGGCCTGTCGGGCGCCAAGATGCGCTATGGCCGCAGCCTCGCCACCGACATCGTCGAAGGCCGCATCGATTTCGCGGCGCTCGACGCGCTCGACGACGAGGCCGCGATCGCCATGCTCTGCCAGGCCAAGGGCATCGGCCGCTGGACGGCCGAGATCTACCTGATGTTCGCCCACGGCCGGCCCGACATCATGCCGGGCCTCGATCTCGGGCTGGTGATCGCCGCGCAGCATCTCAAGAAGCTGCGCAAGCGGCCCGATGCGAAACGGTTGGTTAAAATCGCAGAGCAGTGGCGGCCCTGGCGCAGTGCAGCCGCGCTGCTGCTCTGGCACTATCGTCGCAACATGCCGGACTGGAGCGCCAAGGCGCCGAAGGTGGAGTCGACAGCAAAATGACCAAGCTCGAAGGCGCCAGCTACGGCCCGCACAACGAGGGCAGCAAGCCCGGCCACATGGTGATCCTGCTGCACGGCTACGGCGCCGACGGCAACGATTTGATCGGACTGGCGCCGGTGCTGGGGCCATTGATGCCCGACGTGATCTTCTATGCGCCCAATGCGCCGCAACCATGTGAAGGAAATCCTTTCGGCTATCAGTGGTTCCCGGTCTCGCGCCTCGACCCGCAGCTGGCGCTGGCCGGCGTGCGCGGCGCGGCGGCCGATGTCGACGCCTTCCTCGACGAGAAGATGGCCGAGCATGGCCTGGACGAGAGCAAGACGGCCCTGGTCGGCTTCTCGCAGGGCACCATGATGGCGCTACATGTCGGCCTGCGCCGCGCCAGGCCGCTCGCCGGCATCATCGGCTTCTCGGGCATGCTGGCGGGACCGGATGTGCTGAAGGACGAGATCAAGTCGCGGCCGCCGGTGCTGCTGACGCACGGCGACCAGGACCAGATGCTGCCGCATATCCTCAGCCAGCGCGCCGCCCAGGTGCTGGAGCAGAACGACATCAGGGTCGGCCTGCACATCGCCGAAGGCGTCGGCCACGGCATCAACGACACCGGCCTGTCCGCCGCGGCGCGGTTCCTGCTGGAGGCGTTCAAGCTCCCGGTGCCGAAATGACCGAGGGCATCTGCAAGCCGGGCTTCGAGCGCGTCGCCGAGGCTTTCACCAGGAATTTCGAATCCAACGGCGAGGTCGGCGCCTCGGTGTGCCTCACGGTCGGCGGCGAGACGGTAGTCGATCTGTGGGGCGGCATTGCCGACCAGAAGACCGGTACGTCGTGGACCAGGGACACGGTCGGCATCGTCTTCTCCTGCACCAAGGGCGCGACGGCGATCTGCGCCCACATCCTGGCGAGCCGCGGCAAGCTCGACCTCGATGCACCCGTCGCCGAGCTGTGGCCAGAGTTCGCCACGAACGGCAAGGAGCGCGCGACCACGCGCATGATGCTCGACCATTCCGTGGGCGTGCCGGCGCTGCGCGCCAAGGTGAAGGACAGCGGTCCCTACGAATGGGACTACATGACCCACATGCTGGCCGAGGAGGCGCCGTTCTGGGAGCCGGGCACGCGCAACGGCTATCACGGCTTCACCTTCGGCTGGACCGTGGGCGAGATGGTGCGTCGGGCCGCCGGCATGTCGCTCGGCACCTTCTTCCAGAACGAGGTCGCCAAGCCGCTCGGCCTCGACTTCTGGATCGGCCTGCCCGAGGAGATCGAGCCGCGCGTCGCGCCGATCATTCCCTTCATCTACAAGGCCGAGCAGGCCAAGACTCCGTTCATGATCGATCTCGCGACGAAGAAGGAATCGCCGGCGGCGCTGTTCTTCTTCAATGTCGGCGCCTGGCGGGCGGGCGGCGCGAACACGCGGGCCGGGCGGGCGGCCGAGATCGGCGCGGCCAACGGCGTCACGAATGCGCGCGGGCTCGCCGGCATGTATGCGCCGCTGGCGAACGGCGGCGGCAAATTGGTCGACGGCAAGACCCTGGCCCGCATGGGCGAGGTGTCGATGGCGACGCACGACGACGCCACCCTGCGCATCCCGACGCGCTTCGCCCTGGGTTTCATGAAGTCGATGGACAACCGCAAGCGCAGCGTCGGCGCAAAACTGTTCGGTCCGGACGTCGACAGCGCGATCATGGGCAGCGCCGCCTTCGGCCATGTCGGCGCCGGCGGCTCGCTGGGCTTTGCCGATCCTGTCGCCGGCCTCTCCTTCGGCTACATGATGAACCGCATGGGCCCCGGCCTCTTGATGAACGAGCGCGGCCAGGCGCTGATCGATGCGGCCTATCTCTCGCTCGGCTACACCAACAAGGATGGCGGGGTGTGGGTGAAGTGACCCGCTGACGAGCCGTCGATGATCCCCGTCCTTCGCCCGCTGAAAGACCCGGCCGTCGCCACGGTGTGGTCGGGTCTCGCCGCCTCGACCATCGGCGAGGATGTGTTCCGCGTCGCCGTCGTCTGGATCGCGGCGGGGCAGATCGGCAATGCCGCGGGCTACGTCAACGCCGCGCAGTACGGCGCGATGCTGGTCGTCGGCCTGCTGGGCGCCTCGCTGTTCGACCGCTGGCGCGCCGACCGCGCCATGATCGGCGCCAAGTATGCCAGCGCGGTGCTCGCCTTGATGCCGGTCGTGGGCTTCTACATCTGGGGCATTTCCATCCCGCTGCTGGTGCTGTCGGTGATGGGCCTCGCCGCCATGCGCATGGTCTTCAATCCGGCGCTGCAGTCGGCCGTGCCCGTGCTGGTGAAGGACCGCGAGGCCCTGCAGGCGATCAACGGTCTGTTCGACGCCACCTTCCGGCTGGCGCGGCTCATCGGGCCGGTGCTGGCGGCCGTGTTGAACGCACTCCTGCCGGTGATCCACTTCCTGTCGGTGACGGCGGTGGGCTTCGTGGCGTCGGCCGTCGCGGTCTGGATGGTGCGCGATCGCGTCGTCGATCCGGCGAACAAGCCGCGCGTCGGCCGCGGCGGTTGGCCTGGCGCCTGGGATGCCCTGCTCGACGGCGCGCGCCTGATGATGAGCGAACCGACGACCGGCGCGCTGCTCATGGTCAACGCTTTCGCCAACGGGCCGTGGAGCGTCGCCTTGCAGCTCGCCATCGCCCTGATGGTCGTCGAGCACGACCCGCACCTGTTCGGCTTCCACGGTCTGACCGCCCTCGGCCTGATCATCGGCACGACGGGCGTGGGCGACGTCGCCGGCAACCTGATCGCCGGCAGCGTCCGCTTCCGGCGGCCGCTCTCGACCATGTTCCTGGGCTATGTCGCCATGGGCGCGGGCTTCGTCCTGATGGCGCTCGCCGCCTGGGGCCTGCCCAACCCCTGGAAGCTGCCGGGCATGATGTTGTCGGGCATGGTCGCGGGGCTGGGCGGGCCGTTCTTCTTCATCCCCATGATCACCCGCATGCAGACGACCTTCAAAGGCGCCGAGATCGCCCGCGTCTTTCGCCTGCGGCTCGCCGTCATGGCGGGCTCCATGCTGGTCTTCAACCTGGGCGCCACGCCGCTCTTCGACCTGATCGGCCCGACCCACACCGAGTTCTATCTCGGCCTGATGCTGCTCGGCCTGGGTGTTGGCGGCCACCTCTATTTCCGGCCGCGGGAAGCCCGAAAAGTTCCCCAAAACGTCACCTGAATCCCCTTGCGGGAAACAATGTGTATTGATAGCGTCCGATAAGTACACAGCGTTACCCTTAACCGACGAGCGGAGCGCGTCATGGCCAAGGCCTTCCCGACCGACAATCCCTTCCTGCGCGGCTATTACGGCCCGGTGAACACCGAGGCCGACGCGGGCCACCTGCACATCACCGGCGAGATGCCTCGCGAGCTCTGCGGCACGCTCTACCGCAACGGCCCCAACCCGCAATTCGCGCCGCGCGGGCCGTATCACTGGTTCGGCGGCGACGGCATGATCCACGCCTTCCACATCGAGAACGGCAACGTCTCCTACAAGAACCGCTGGGTGCGCACCCCCAAGTGGGAGCTCGAGAACAAGGAGGGCGAGGGACTTTCCGGCACTTTCGGAAATCCGCGCTACAGCGATCCGCGTATCGTCCAGATGAACTCGACGATCGCCAACACCAACATCGTCTGGCACGGCGGCAAGCTGCTCGCGCTCGAGGAGGCGCATGCGCCCTTCTCGCTCGATCCGGCGAGCCTGATGCCGGTCAATGCCGGCTACGAGACCTTCGGCGACAGGCTGTGCGGTCCCTTCACCGCCCATCCCAAGCTCGATCCCAAGACCGGCGAGATGGTGTTCTTCGGCTACTCGGCCAAGGGCCGCTTCACCAAGGAGGTGAGCGTCCAGACCGTGACCGCCGACGGCAAGGTCACGCGCGCCGAGATCCTGGACGGCCCCTTCCCCAGCATGATCCACGACTTCGCCGTGACCCGGAACTGGATCGTGATCCCGATCTTCCCCCTGACCTCGTCGATGGAGCGGGCGATGGCGGGCCTGCCGCCCTTCGCCTGGGAGCCCGACAAGGGCACGCACATCGCCTTCATCCCGCGCAACGGCACTGTCGCCGATGCGAAGTGGATCAGCGCGCCGCCGTGCTACGTCTTCCACCCGATGAACCACTACGAGACCGCCGACGGCAAGGTCGTGGTCGACGTCATGAAGTTCGACGTCGCTCCGCTCTTCCCGCTGCCGGACGGCAAGCCGTCGACGCCGACCACGCCGCAGGCCCGGCTGTTCCGCTGGACTTTCGATCCGTCGGGCCAGGCCAACACCTTCAAGGAGGAGCAGCTCGACGACCGCGCCGGCGAGTTCCCGCGCTTCGACGAACGCTTCTGCATGAGCGACTACCGGCACGGCTGGATCGTCGCCGGCAACGTCGTCGACACCCGCACCGGCGAGCCGCGCATGGACGGCATCACCCACTACGACCTCAAGACCGGCAAGAGCGAGACCTTTGCCGGTGCTGATGCCGACCGCTTCGGCGAGCCGATCTTCGTGCCGCGCAACGACGATGCCGCCGAGGGCGACGGCTGGATCCTCACCGTCGTGTGGCGCGGCAACGAGGGCCGCAGCGACCTCGCGGTGTTCGAGGCGACCGACATCGCCAAGGGACCGGTGGCGCTGGCCCATCTCAGCACCAAGGTGCCCGCCGGGTTCCACGGCAACTGGCGGCCGGGTCCGCTATAGGGAGCGACGCATGATCACCGTCCATCATCTCGAGAACTCGCGGTCCCAACGCGTGCTGTGGATGCTGGAGGAGCTTGGCCTCGACTACGAGGTCAAGCTCTACAAGCGCGAGCCGACGATGCAGGCGCCGGCCTCGCTGCGCGCCGTGCATCCGCTCGGCAAGTCGCCGGTGATCACCGACGGCGACAAGACCCTGGCCGAATCGGGCGCGATCCTGGAGTACCTGGTCGAGACCTACGGCAACGGCCGCTTCGCGCCCAGGCACGGCACGCCGGAGCGGCTGCACTACACCTACTTCCTGCACTACGCCGAAGGCTCGTTGATGCCGCTTCTGTTCATGAAGCTGGTGTTCAATCGCCTGCCCGAGCGCGTGCCGTGGGCGATGCGGCCGGTCGCGAGGATGATCTCCAGCGGCGCCGACAAGGCGCTGCTCGGTCCGCAGATCACCAACCACTTCGCCTTCCTCGAGAGCGAGCTGCACAAGCGGGAGTGGTTTGCCGGCGCCGAGCTCACCGCGGCCGACGTGCAGATGAGCTTTCCGATCGAGGCCGCCGATGCGCGCGTCGGCTTCGCGGGCCGCTTGCCCAAGCTCAAGAGTTTCGTCGAGCGTGTGCAGGCGCGACCGGCCTACAAACGTGCGCTCGAACGCGGCGGGCCGCAGACCTTCCTGAAGTGAGCCCGGCCGTGCTAGGCCGGATCGAACACTGAAATCGATTTTCCAAGGAGCGAAATCGTGGCTCTTCCTGCCCTGCTGCGCGACAACCTCGCGATTCCCGTCGTCGGCGCGCCGTTGTTCATCGTCTCCAATCCCGATCTGGTGATCGAGCAGTGCAAGGCGGGCATCGTCGGCTCCTTCCCGGCGCTGAACGCGCGGCCCAAGGAAGTGCTCGAGGAGTGGTTGAAGCGCATCACTTCGGAGCTCGCCGAGTACAAGGCCAAGCATCCGACGGCCAAGGTGGCGCCGTTCGCGGTCAACCAGATCGTGCACAGCTCGAACGACCGCTTGCAGCACGACATCGATCTCTGTGAGAAGTTCAAGGTGCCGATCCAGATCACCTCGTTGCGCGCGCCCGACGACGTGGTGACGTCGGCCAAGCGCTACGGCTGCCTGGTGTTCCACGACGTGACCAACGTGAAGCACGCCAAGCGCGCCCTGCAGGCCGGCGTCGACGGACTGATTCTGGTCTGCGCCGGCGCCGGCGGCCATGCCGGCGGCCTGTCGCCCTTCGCCCTGGTGCCGGAAGTGCGCCAGTTCTACGACGGCTGCATCCTGCTCTCGGGCTCGATCGCCAACGGCGCCTCGGTGCTGGCGGCCCAGGCGGTCGGCGCGGACCTCGCCTATATCGGCACGCGCTTCACGGCCAGCAAGGAAGCCAATGCGACCGACGGCAACAAGCAGTGCATCATCGAGTCGAGCGGCGAGGAGATCGTCTACACCAACCTCTTCACCGGCGTGCACGGCAACTACCTGAAGCGCAGCATCGCTGCAGCGGGCCTCGACCCCGATGACCTTCCTGTGGCCGACAAGAGCAAGATGAACTTCGGCTCGGGCGGCAACACCAAGGCCAAGGCGTGGCGCGACATCTGGGGCGCGGGCCAGGGCGTCGGCCAGATCTTCGACGCGCCGCCGGCCGCCGAGATCGTGGCGCGGCTGAAGGCCGAATATGAGGCCGCCCGCGCGGCGCTGTTCGCCGGCGAGACGGTGCCGACGAGCCTGAAGCAGGCGGCTGAGTGAATTAGTCGTCCTGACACGACGGGCCTTCCCTGCTAGGGATCGCCCCGCATGATCCGTAGCCTTTATGACTGGGTGATCCGGCTCGCGGTTCACCCGCGTGCCCTTCCTGCGCTCGGCGTCGTCTCCTTCCTGGAAAGCTCGGTCTTTCCCATTCCGCCCGACGTCATGCTGATCCCGATGGTGTTGGCCAATCGCTCCAAGGCCTTCACCATCGCTGCGGTCTGCACGGTCTGTTCGGTCCTGGGCGGCATGCTGGGTTATGCCATCGGCTACTACGCGTTCGAGACCATCGGCGAATGGGTCGTCCGCACCTATCACCTGGAGGCAGGCCTCGAAGCCTTCCGGGCCGGATTCGACAAGTACGGCGTCTGGATCATCCTGATCAAAGGCCTCACCCCCATCCCCTACAAGCTGGTGACTATCGCTTCGGGGGCGGCCCACTTCGACCTGTTCACGTTCGTGTGGGCGTCCATCGTGACGCGTGGCGCGCGCTTCTTCATCGTGGCAGCCTTGCTGTGGAAGTTCGGCGAGCCGATCCGGACCTTCGTCGAGAAGCGCCTGACGCTGCTCACGTGGCTGTTCCTGATCGCCCTGATCGGCGGGTTCGTCGCCTTCCGCTACATCTTCTAGGTCGCGTGCATGACCCTCGCTGAACGTCTTCCTCTTCCCAGCAAGCTCGGCCTGGCGGCGGCGCTGGGCAGCGGCGCCCTGCTGGGCGGCGCCTACTACTTCCAATACGTGGTCGGGCTCAGCCCCTGCGAGATGTGCTACTGGCAGCGCTATCCGCACATGGTGGCCATCATCGTCGGCCTGCTGGCGCTCGCGTCCTTCGCCTGGCCGCGGCTCGCCCTGGTGTTCATGCTGACGGCGATCACGGCGCTGATCGTCACGGCCGGCATCGGCGTGTTCCATGTCGGCGTCGAATATCATTGGTGGGCGGGCCCCCAGGCCTGCTCCGGCAACGTGCCCAAGGGGCTCACGCCTGAGCAACTCAAGAAGTACCTGTTCGGCGCCAAGATGGTGCGTTGCGACGAGACCGCCTGGGCGATGTGGGGCATCTCGATGGCCGGCTGGAACGCGATCCTGTCGGGCGCGCTCGCCTTCGCGCTGGCATCTGGCGTCGCGAGCTGGGTGAAGGAGCGTCGATGAAAACGGGTGAGGTCCGCAATCCCGGCGATGCCGAGCCGCGCGAGTTGGTCGAGCGGACCATCCGCGTCGACCAGGCGGGCGAGTTCGGCGCTGTTCGCATCTATGAGGGCCAGCTCGCAGCCATGCGCTGGACCGGCCGCGCCAATAGCGAGGCCGGCCGCAAGATCGCCGCCATGGCGCGCGGCGAGCGCGAGCACAACCAGGTCTTCGACCGCCTGCTGGTCGAGCGCCGCGTCCGCCCGACCGTGCTGCAGCCGTTGTGGAGCGTGGCGGGTTTCGCGCTCGGTGCCGCGACCGCGCTGATGGGCGACAAGGCGGCGATGGCCTGCACCGTCGCCGTGGAGGAGACGATCGAGGAGCACTATGCCAACCAGGCCGCGGCGCTGGGCGACGACGAGGCCGAGCTGCGCGGCACCATCGAGAAGTTCCGCGCCGAGGAGATCGAGCACAAGGAGACCGCGCTCGCCGCCGGCGCCGAGCAGGCGCCGGGCTACGAAGCGCTGACCTCCGCCATCAAGGCAGGCTCGCGTCTGGCGATCTGGCTGTCGACGCGGTTCTAGGCTTCCTGGTCCAGCTCGCTGTCCCAGTACAGGAAGTCGCGCCAGCTTTCGTGCAGGTAGCCGGGCGGGAAGCCGCGGCCGTTCTCCTGGAGCTCCTGCGTCGTCGGCTCCGACGGGTAGCGCTGCAGCAGCATGGTCGTCTCCTTCAGGAGGTGATTGCCCTTCAGGAGATTGCACGGGCTGCAGGCGGTCACGACGTTGGTCCACGCCGTACGCCCGCCGCGCGACTTCGGCACGACGTGGTCGAAGGTGAGTTCGTTGGTCGCAAAGTCGCCGCCGCAATACTGGCAGTGGAAGCGATCGCGCAGGAACACGTTGAACCGCGTGAAGGCCGGCCGCCGCGCCGCCGGCACGTACTCCTTGAGCGCGATGACGCTCGGCAGCCGCATCTCGAAGGACGGGCTGTGGATCTTGCGCTCGTATTCGGAGATGACGCTGACGCGGTCGAGGAACACGGCCTTCACCGCGTCCTGCCAGGACCAGATCGACAATGGAAAATAAGACA
Organism: Reyranella sp.; assembly: GCA_019750135.1. Lineage (GTDB taxonomy): Bacteria > Pseudomonadota > Alphaproteobacteria > Reyranellales > Reyranellaceae > Reyranella. The sequence goes on from JAIEOV010000023.1 coordinate 19,051, forward strand.
GGGGTCGAAAGTCGGCGTTGAGCACCAGCGCGTGACAGGATTCGAGCCCCGGCGTCACGGCTAGCCTCGGCGCCGCTGAGCGGGTCTACTGCGGAAGTCGAGTCGGTCGAAAGCCCGGTCGAACATGCCGCGCATTGTGCCAATTTTTTCCCAGAACACAACATGTCGATAAGCGGTTCATCGACATGCCATCGAACGATAATATCGTCATCACAGGAGGGAACCTTATCGTGGACACCGTCGCCAACATCATCCCTGCAGCAAGTTTTCCCCTGCCGTCGTCGGACCTCGAATCGCTCGGCTTCCGAAAAGGCCAAATCGACCGGCTGATCGCCCTGATCGAACGGCACATCGCCGAAAACCGTTATCCCGGCTGCCAGATCGCGCTCGCCCGCCATGGCAAGCTGGCGCTCTACAAGAGCTTCGGTAACGCCGTCACCGAGCCGAAACCGCGCGCCGCGGCCGACGACACGCTGTGGCTGCTCTATTCCAACACCAAGGTGGTGACCGCCGTCGCGTTGTGGGCGCTGGCCGAGCGCGGCCTGTTCTCGTTCTCCGACAGGATCGCCGACCACGTGCCGGCCTTCGCCAAGCACGCCAAGGGCAACATCACGGTGCTGCAGACCATCACGCACCAGGGCGGCTTCCCCAACGCCGCCGTCGGCAAGGACGCCTGGGCCGACCACAAGCGCCTGCGCGAGGTCGTGTGTGACTTCCCGCTCGAATGGACGCCGGGCTCGAAGGTCCACTATCACGGCCTCTCGGCGCACTGGACCTTGGGCGTGCTGATCGAGGCCATCACCGGCAAGGACTTCCGCCAGGTCATCCGCGAGACCGTGGCCGAGCCGCTGGGCCTCGGCCGCGAGCTTTTCGTCGGCCTGCCCGACGCCGAGTTCGCCCGCGCCGCCGACATGCACGAACCGGTGCCGAATGGCGACGGCATGCGCCGTGACGCCGACGCGAACACGGCCGAGTGGCGCAAGGGCGGCGCGCCGGGCGGCGCGGGCTACGGCACCGCGCGCGCCATGGCAGCGCTGTACCAGATGATGCTGCAGGGCGGCGAGCTCAACGGCACGCGCCTCGTGAGCCCGCGCATCCTGCAGTACGCCATCCGCAACCACACGGGCGATCGCGTCGACGAGTTCATGGGCATGCCCATGCACCGCGGCCTGGGGCCCCATCTGCGCGGTACCACGGCCAACATCCGCGGGCTCGGCGCCTTCGCCAACCCCGGCGTTTTCGGCCATGGCGGCGTCGGCACCTCGTACTGCTGGGGCGATCCGGACTCGGGCGTGTCGTTCGCCTACGTCACCAACAACCGCGTTCCCGACCCCTGGCACAGCAAGCGACTGGATCTCGTCGCCAACTTCGTGCACTCGGCCATCTTGCCGTAGACTGGCTCCTACTGCAGGCGGGTGCGCACGCATTCGCCTGCGGCGACGGCATTGTCGCGCCCTTCGGCGCGCGCGATCTTGCCGGCAAAGACCAGGCTGCGCGCCTGCTCCTCGATGGTCTCGCGCAGGTTCTGCAAGGTCGGGTTGGCAGCGACCACCGCGGCATAGATCTGCTTGCCGTCGGACGTGAGGTTGGCCGCGCAGGCATCGCCCGCCGCCACATCCGCCCACGCGCTCGTAGCCAGGCCCGTCATGGCAATCGCGATCATCGTTGTCTTGAACATGAAACCACTCCCTCAGCGACTGAGCCGCTCGCGTTCGCCCGCTTCGGCGCCAAGTGCCGCCATGGCGAGCAGCAAGGATGCCACGGAAAAGATCATCACGGCCGCATAGCCGCCGGTCCAGTCGTGCAGCAGCCCGCCGATCCAGGCGCCCAGGAATCCGCCCAGCCCCATGCCGATGCCGATGAGGCCGTAGATGCGGCCGAAGTGGGCGCCGCGATAGCGCAGCGTCGCCAGGGTTGAGATCATCGGCCCGCGCGAGCCCATGCTGCCGCCGAACAGCAGCACGTAGAGCCATAGCCACAAATCGTCGCCCGGCGTGCGCACCATGGCGAGCGCACAGACGCCCGCGATCGAGCAGGCGTAGGCCAGGATGGCCGCGATCTTGCGGCCGCCGCGATCGGCGAGCCAGGAGAAGCCGATCATGCCGAGCGGCGTCAGGAAGCCCGCGACGGCGAGCGCCCGCGCGGCATAGGCGCCGTCGATGCCGTGCTCGAGCAGGTAGACCATGACCTGCGGGAAGAGCGAGAAGATGCCCAGCGAGGTGAAGGCGAACGACGCGGTGAGCGCCCAGAACGGCCAGTCGCGCAGCGCCTCGCCGACCGTCGGGCCGGGCGCCGCCGAGGCGCGGGCCGGCACCAGGCCCGGCGCGCCCTGCGAGATGCGACGCCACGGCAGCACCACCAGCAGCGGAATGAATGCCGCGCTGATGATGGCGAACACGACATAGGCATGCCGCCAGCCGTCGGTGGCGATGAGGTGCTGCGCCAACGGCAGCATCACCATGGTGCCGACGCCTGCGGCAGACCACGCCACCGCCAGCGCCACGCCCAGCCGCTGCGCCGGGAACCAGCGTCCGATCAGCGACGCGCTGAGCACGCCGGAGAGCGAGGCGCCGCAGAAGCCCATGAGGATGCCGAGCGCCAGGTAGAGGTGCCAGATCTCGGTCGCGAGCGACGCCGACGCGGTCGCCAGTGTTCCGGCGATCATGCCGGTGACGGTGAGCGCGCGCAGACCGAAACGATCGACGATCCAGCCCGAGATCGGCGCAGCGATGCCGCCGACCAGGAGCGCGAAGCTGTAGATCAGCGTGACCGCACTGCGGCTCGCGTCGAAGGCGCCCTGCAGCGCCGGCACGAAGACCACGAACGTGTCGCTGATCGAGCGGCTCGCCACGCCCAGCGCGAAGCACAGCGCCACCAGCGCCCACCTCATCAAGCTGATCGGCACGAACCGCGTCATCGGCTTCACCCTTGCATCGTGGGCGAGGCGTCGGCAAGGTCCGCGGCGCCAGGGAGTTTTGATGGACGACACGCTCATCATCGAGTCGCGCTTCAACGGCCCGCGCCTGTCGGGCAACGGCGGCTATGTCGGCGGCGTGATGGCCGGCCGCTTCACCGAGACATTCGGCGGCGACGGCACGGTCGAGATCACGCTGCGTGCGCCGATCCCGATCGATCGCGCGCTGCAGGTCGTGCGCGATGGCGCGACATTGCTGCTGCGCGACGACGACACGCTGGTTTGCGAGGCGCGCGCCGGCTCGGTCGCCCATCTCGAGCCACCGCCCGCACCGACCGACTGGGACGATGTTCTGCGCCGCGCCGAGACCGGCGGCTCGCCCGAGGACACCGATTTCACCTGGTGCGTGGTCTGCGGCCGCAAGCGCGGCGTGGGCGATGGGCTGCGCGTGTTCGGCACCTCCGGTCCTCAGCCGGGCTATTCCCTCTCCTGCTATCTGCCGCACGCCAACCACGCCGACGATGGGGGCCGCATCAAGCCGGAGTTCGTGTGGGGCACCCTCGATTGCCCGGGCGCCTTCGCCGTGCAGGACATCGACGACATGCGCCCGGCGCTGACCGGGCGCATGACCGCCAAGGTGATCGAGCCGCCGAAAGTCGGCGAGCGTTGCGCTGTGGTCGGCTGGAAGATCGGCGAGGACGGCCGCAAGCTCTACTCCGGCACTGCCCTCTATACCGAGACCGGCCGGCTGTGCGCCGTCGGCACCTGCACCTGGATCGTGCTGAAGGACTAGCGGTCGCGCACGAAGATCGTCGCGACCTTGTCGCTGTAGACGCGGCGCCAGCCGGGCAGGCGCGCCAGCATCTGGTTGGCGGCCTGGTCCGGCATCAGCATTGTCCAGTCGATGGCGTAGCGATCGAGCAGCGCGTCCAGCGGCTCCTCGCTGCGCAGCGCCACGGCCTTGACCTGGCGCATGATGAAGTCGCCGCCATAGAGCTCGCCGCGCCCATCGATGAAGGTCGGGATGCCGGAACTGATCAGATAGCCGCCGAAGCCATAGTGGTTGAACACACGGCCCTTGGTGAGGCCTGCTTCGCGCGCGAAGGCGATGGCGGCGGTCGGCGCGTTGTCGGGCGGCGGTGCGATGCGGCCCAGCCCGATCAGCACACCTGCCAGCAGACCCGCGGCGCCGAGGCAGGCGGCGAGCCCCGCCGGACCCGCCGGCCGGGAGAGCGCGTCGAAGCGACCGGACGCCTGCGCTTGCGCGGCCATGCCTGGGAACTGCCGCGCCAGCAAGGGCGCGATCGCGAGCGGCGCCAAGGTGGCCAGAAGCTCGGCGTTGCGGGCGTATTGCAGGAAGAGATGCACCAGCCCGAGCACGATCAGCAATCGCACGAGTGGCAGCTTCAGCCCGCGCGACAGGGCGAGGTAGAGCGCCACCAGCAGCACGAGCTCTTCCCACGGCTGCTTCTGGAAGTCGGGTGGCTGCCACTCGGAGATCAGGCGCAAGGCCTCGCCTAGACTGAAGATGCGCGACGTCACCAGGATCGATTCCGGCCCATAGGGCGTGATGCAGGCGGTGAGCAGCGCGGCAATCCCGAATTTCGCCCAGGCAAAGAACAAGGCGCGCCTCTCGCCGGCGTCGCGTGCGCCCACCAGGGCATCGAGCGCGAAGGCGCCTGCCAGCATCAGGCCGAGCGTGAAGCCGCCATGCATGTTGGCCCACAGCAGCATGATCAGCAGCAGCCAGAGGTCGGGCGCTCGCCGCTGCTCGATGGCGCGCACCAGGCCCGCGACCCACAGCAGGACCAGCGGGAACGCCAGCATGTGCGGGCGGGCCAGCAGATGCCCCGCCGTCATGACCAGCGCCGCCACGGTGAACAGCAACGCCGGCAACGGCCGTATGTCGCGCATCAGCAGGCGCGGCAGCAGCGCGAAGGCGAAGCCGATCACGGCAGCCGCCAGCGTGGTCACGCCGCCCCAGCCGCCGAGGTTGAAGGCCAGCGCCAGCAGGACCTGTGACAGCCACTCCTTGGCGATCCAGGGCTGGCCGGTGACGGTGAAGGAGTAGATGTCGACCGTGGGGACCGTGCGGTGCGTCAGGATCCAATTGCCGACGGTGATGTGCCAATGCGTGTCCGGGTCGCTCAGGAGCGGCAGGCCTCCCGGATTGTTCAGGAACACGAACACCGCGAGGCCGAGCAGCAAGGGCCACGACAGCGCCCAGGCAGAACGGGAGTCCGTCATGCCGCGAGCTTGCTCGGGGCCGACGGAGGGGCCGGAAATGACGGCCATCAATAGCTCCGAAAATACTGAAAGAAAATAATATAAAGGATTGATATACAACGTTTTTCATAGCCGTACCAGTACCAGCAGTGGTCGGATATACCGGTCGGTGATGCGACATCTGGTGCTGATCGGCGGCGGCCACGCCCACGTCCATGTCCTGAAGCAGTTCGGCGAGACGCCGCTGCCGGATGCCGAGGTGACGCTGGTCGGGCGCGATATCGAGACGCCCTACTCCGGCATGATCCCGGGTTTCGTCGCCGGCCATTACAGCTTCGAGGACTGCCACATCGACCTGGCGCGGCTCTGCCGACGGGCCGGTGTGCGGCTCGTCCATGGCGAGGCGACTGGCCTCGATCGCACGGCGCGGCGTGTGCTCCTGAAGGACCGGCCGGCGCTCGATTACGACCTGCTGTCGATCGACGTCGGCTCGGCGCCCAACGTCGGCGCGATCGAGGGGGCGGACCAATGGGCGATCCCGGTGAAGCCGATCGCCGAGCTCGGCCGACGCTGGCTCGAGTTCTGCGGACGCATGAAGACCTGGCTGGGGCCGCTCAACGTCCTGGTGATCGGCGGCGGCGCGGGCGGCATCGAGCTGGCTCTGGCCATCGACCATCGGCTGCGCGAGGTGGCGAAGGCGGCCGAGCTGCAGGTGACGCTCGCCACCAAGGACGAGATCCTGACGGGCCAGGCCGAGGCGGCGCGCCGGCGGCTGCGGGCGATCTTCCGGCGCCGCGGCATCCGCCTGCTCGAGCAGAGCGGCGCCCGGCGGATCGGGCGCGGCGCGGTCGAGCTGGCCGACGGTCAATGGCACCAGGCCGACGCGGTGTTCGTCGTCACCGAGGCATCTGCCGCACCATGGTTCGCCGAGACGGGCCTGCCGCTCGACGAGCGCGGCTTCCTCGCGGTCGACGACATGCTGCGCTCGACCGGCGATGACCGCGTCTTCGCCGCTGGCGACTGCGCCACCGTGCTCGAGCATCGACGACCGAAGGCCGGCGTGTTCGCCGTGCGCCAGGGAGCGCCGCTGGCCGACAATCTGCGGCGCGTGCTCGGCGGCGAGCAGCCGCGACCGTTCGTGCCGCAGCGCCGCTATCTCTCGATCCTCGGCACCGGCGACGGCCGCGCCGTCGCCACGCGTGGCGACTGGGCGGTCGAAGGGCGATGGGTATGGTGGTGGAAGGACTACATCGATCGCAGGTGGATGCGGATGTATCAGTAGCGCATTTGCAACCTTCGCGACGCTTTTGCGTTGACCCACGCGGGTTACGCAGGGGAATAGCAACAAATGGCCAAGAGCATCGTCGACAAGGTCGCCGACGCCGTCATGCAGGCGGAGATCGCGGTCGTCCGCAGCGGCCGTCAGGCGGTTCAGGCCGTCAATCGCAAGATCGGCGCCGGCAAGCGCAAGGTGAAGACCAAGAAGAAGGCCGCGAAGAAGGTTGCCCGCAAGGCAGTCTCGCGGACCAAGCGTGCCGTGCGCAAGGTCACGAAGAAAGCGGCCAAGCGGGTGCGTCGTCGTTAAACTGCGGCCTCCGTAACGGAGGTCACAATGGCGCATGCCAAGGCAAGCATCGGCACGTCCAACTACCAGACCGACATCGTCACCGGTCATCATCGGCTGACTGCCGACGAGGGACCGGCGTTGGGCGGCAAGGATGTCGGGCCGGGGCCCTACGAGCTCCTGACCTCGGCGCTGGCGGCGTGCACGGCGATCACGCTGCGCATGTATGCCGAGCGCAAGCAGTGGCCGGTGACGATGGTGCACGCCGACGTGCATTTCGTGCGCGAGGGTGACAAGCAGCACATTGATCGCGTGCTCACCATCGAGGGCGGCGTCGATGCCGAGCAGAAGAAGCGCATGGCCGACATCGCCGAACGCACGCCGGTGACGCTCACCCTGAAGGGCGGGCTGGAAATACGGACGAAGCTCGCCTAGCCCCTTTTCTTCTTCCACTCTTCGTAGTCGCGCTTGGCTTCCTCGCCGGCGGCGGGAAACAGGCCCTTGAGCGAGCGGCCGCGCGCCACCTCGGCTTCGGCGAACTCCTCGTAGTGGTAGGTGTCGAGCGCCTCCTGGGCGACTGCCTCGACGATGTCCGGCGGGATCACCAGCACGGCATCGCGGTCGCCAACCACGATGTCGCCGGGATAGACGGCGACGCCGCCGCAGGCGATCGGCAATTGCAGGTCGATCGGCCGATGGGCGATCGGGCTCGGCGGCGAGGACGGCCGGCGGTGATAGGCCGGCAGGCCGGTCTTGAACACGCCGTCGGTGTCGCGAAAGCCGCCGTCGGTGACGATGCCCGCCGCACCCCGCGCCTTCAGCCGGCCGACATAGAGGTCGCCCGCCGAGGCCGCCCGCGAATCGCCGCGCGAATCGATCATCAGCACGTGGCCGGGCGGGCATTCCTCCATCGCCTGCGGCTGGATGGTCGAGCGGTTCTTGGAAGTGGGACCATCCATGTCCTCGCGCGAGGGAATGAACCGCATGGTGAAGGCGATGCCGACCAGGCGCGGCTGCTCGGGCCGCATCGGCCACACGTCGAACAGCGTCATGCTCTTGAGGCCACGGCGGTTGAGCACGCCGGTGAGAGTCGAGGTGCCGACCTTGGCCAGCGCCTCTCGCAGATCGGATGAAAGCGTCGTCATTAAAATTCCTCCCCTCGGGTTGGCAAGACCCTAGCCGGGAGCAGGGAACTCCGGCAACGGCCGTCTCCGCGAGGTGGTTTCGCTGCAGGCGGCCCGGGAAAATATGCGCTACTGTCCGGGCATGCGTGTCGAAATCCTGTGCACCGGCGACGAGATCCTGACCGGTAAAACCATCAACACCAACTACAGCCACATGGCGCGGCGACTGGGCGAAGTCGGGCTCACCGTGCATTGGGGCACCACCGTCGGCGACGACCGGGAGAGCCTGCTGCAGGCCTTCCGTCAGGCCGGCGAGCGCGCCGACGCCGTGATCGTCAATGGCGGGCTCGGCCCGACCGTCGACGACCTCTCTCAGGAGGTCGCGGCCGAGGCGTGCGGCGTGAAGCTGGTGCTGAACGAGCACTGGATGACGCGCATGGAGCAGAACTACGCGCGGCGCGGCCGCGTCATGCCGCCCAACAACAAGAAGCAGGCGATGCTGCCGGAGAACGCCGAGTTCATCGACAACCCGATCGGCACGGCCTGCGGCTTCGCCGTCACCATCGGCAAGGCCCGTTTCTTCTTCACCCCGGGCGTGCCGCGCGAGCTGCGCCTCATGCTCGAGGAACAGGTGATCCCGCGGCTGCTCAAGCTCGGCAACATCACCGGCGTAACGCGGCTGAAGCGCTTCCACACGTTCGGCATCGGCGAATCGCGCGCCGACGGCATGCTGAGCGACATCCCGGCCTTCCAGAACGGCCACATCAAGCTCGGCTTCCAGGCGCACTATCCCGAGCTCGAGACCAAGCTCGCCATCCACAGCGACAGCGAGGCCGACCTCAACGTCCGGCTGGCGCCGGTCGAGGCGGAGGTGCGCAAGCGCCTCGGCAACTTCATCATCGCCGAGGACAACCAGACCCTGGAGGGCGTCGTGCTGGCGACGTTGCTCGAGCGCGGCCTCACGCTCGCCACAGCGGAGATGTTCAGCGGCGGCCACATGGCGGCGCGGCTGGCGCCCCTGCCCGGCGCCGAGAAGATCTTCCGCAAGGGCGTGGTCACGCGCGATCCAGGGGAGCTCGGCATCAACGGCGTGTCGGCCGAAGCGGCGCAGTCGGTCGGGCGCAAGCTGCGCGACGAAAGCCGCGCCAGTCATGCGCTGGCCCTGCTGATCGACCTCGACGAAGGCCCCGAGCGGCCCGATTTCGGCGGCACGGTCTGCATCGGCATCGCCGACAACAGCGGCACCGTCGCCCGCCAGGCGCGCCTGATCGGCAACCGCGACTGGATCCGCGCCGGCGCCGTCGAGATGGGGCTGGACTGCCTGCGCCGGCACCTGCTCGGCCTGCCGGTCGACGAGCGCATCGACTTCGAGCGACGCTGATGCCTGCCCTGCAGGCGGCTTCGGCTCGGGAGTTTCCGCATTTCGCGCATTTAGCGCAGCCCCCTCCGAGGGTGGCGTGTGCAGCAAGGACATCGCCAAGTGATCTGGAAGGACAATAATGCGTCATTATAACCAACAATAACTATAGTGGTATTTGAACGCAAGCATAAAGCACTCGCATGCCCTGACTGCACTCGCGTCATCGATACAGCCGGTGCCGCCATCCGATGCCGAACGCAGGCTCGCCGCTCATCTCTCCCGCGGGATAGATGCCGCCGGGGTCGTCCTTCCTCCAGGCAGTGATGCCTTCGCCCTCGCAGCCGGCGAGAACGGTGATGAGCGCGCCAAGGCAGGCCCAGCGCGCCAACAGAGTGGGCTCCATGGTTTCCTCTCCGGGTGGCGAACTTCTGAGAATCAATGCGAGGACCGGCGCTCCCGTTGCCCGGAACCTGCCGCAATGAGGTAGTGTTTTGCTGGAGGAAACGCGGAACCCATGGCCCGGAAGCTCAAGACCTACACGACCTCGGCGGGATTCTTCGATCTCGCCGTCGCTGCCCCCTCGATGAAGGCGGCGCTGGAGGCGTGGGGCTCGAGGAACAATCTCTTCCAGCATGGCTTCGCCAAGGTCTCCGACGATCCCAAGATCGTTGCCGCGACGATGGCGCATCCCGGCGTCGTCCTGCGGCGGCCGGTCGGCACGACCGGCGCCTTCAGCGAACATGCCAAGCTTCCGACGGACCTTCCCGTCACCAAGACACCGGCACCCGCGGCGAAGCGTACGGCGAAGAAGGCCGAGCCGCCGCCGAAGCCCGTCGACGACAAGGCGGCCCGGGAAGCGGCCAGTAAAGCGAATCTGGCTTTCGAGAAGGAGCAGAAGCGACGTGACAACGAGCGCCGCAAGGAAGAGGCGGCCCGACAGAAGGAGCGCGCGCGCCGCGAGCGGGCGATCGCTGCAGCGGAAGCCGCCCTCGAGGAAGGCCGGCGGGAGCATGAGGCGAGACGCGAGGAGATCGAAAAAGAACGCGCCGCGCTCGACAAGCGAGCGCACGCCGAGGACGCGCGCTGGCGAAAGAAGAAGGACGACCTGGAAGCGGACCTGCGCCAGGCGCGGTCCGCCAGCCATCTGCGTCTGGTCTGATGGTCTCTTTTGATGGTCCCTAGGGCCGGTCGGCGCGCAGCACGAAACCCGTGGCGCTGCGCGTCACCGACAGGCGCGCGCCCTCCAGGCCGCTGAAGCCGGCGGCCTCGATGGCCCACGGCAGATCGTCCTCCGCCTCGTTGGGCGTGTGCTCGTACCACAGCAGCACCGGGCAGCTGCCCGGGATCGCCCTGGCGCTGCCGCCCTGGCCGATGAACCGGACGGGAAAGCCCGCGGACGCGGCGAGCGACCGGTAGGCCCGCTCGAAAACCGGGTCCTCGCGCCGCGCTGCGTGGGTCTCGGCCGCCGGCCCCAGCGCCCAGCCGCTGGCGGCATAGACCTGGGTGGCCGGGCAGCCGGCGACGATGGTGGCGATCGTCCGGGCATTCTCGCGCCACAAGGGCTTGATGCCGGTCTCGATCGTCGGCCGCGCCGCGCCCGCCACCGCCACCAGCGCCAGCAGGCCGAACAGCCATCGATCGCGGGCGAGCCGCGCCGCCGGCACGGCCAGCAGGGCGCACACCAGCACCGGGACAGCGAAGAGATAGCGGTCGACGACAATCGGCTGAAGGACGACATGGACGGCGAAGACGATGGCCACGCCCACGGCCAGCACGCTGCCGATCATGACGGCGAACCAGGCCTGCGAGGCATCGCCTGCCCACTCCCGGCCCAGCCTCCTCCCCAGCCAAAGACCAGCCAGCGGCACGGGATTGAGCCAGAGCGGTGCGGCGGCAAGCGACCCCAGCACGCCGAGCGCGGCAAGGCCGGGCAGGTCGATCCAGACGTGATCGAACTCCGCCGCCCAGTTCGGCATCTGCAGCGCGACGCTGGCGGCGACGAACAGGCTCGACAGTGCCGCCGTCGCCAGCACCAGCACGGCCCACCGCCGCAGTCCCCGGGCGAAGGCACAAACGGCGATGGCCGCGGCCAAAAGGCCGCCGAACAGCGCGCCGACATAGTGGATGCCGATCGAGGCGGCCGTCGCCAGGACGGCGATCGCGGCCACATCGAGGTCACGGCGCCAGTCGAGGTCGGCTCTCACCGCAGCGACGTGGCGGGCGACCAGGGCCAGCGTGCCGATCGCGGTGATCTGCCAGAAGTAGGAACGGTAGAGCGAGAAGGCTTCCATCGCCTGCGGCAGCGACAGGACGAGCAGCAGCAGGGCGGCGCTGAAACCTGCCAGACCGCGCGTGCGCCGCGACAGGCGGAAGGCGGCCAGCATCATCAAGCCGGCGGCGAGCAGGTTCGAGACCAGCCGTCCGGCCGGGATCGACGTGACGCCGAGTGACGCAAGCAGGGTCGCCCAGGCACTGAACACGGGCGGATGGGCATCGCGCATCCAGCCGTCCCACACCAACGCCGGCAGCCCATTGGCCGTGTCCGAAAGCGCGAGCGTCCAGAATTCGTCGAGCCAGGGTCCGCGCAGCGCCGCATCGACGATGGCGAGCGCCAGGATGGCGGCGAGGCCCGTGGCGGCGATGACGGTCGAGGCAGGCAGCGCGTGCCGCAGCGGCTCGGCGCTGGTGACGGTGAGAGCGCGTACGTCGGCGGGCTGATCGCTCATGCCTGAAAGGGAGCTCCGCTGGGCTTCCAGCGCGCCGACAACGAGGCCCTATGCCGAGGGTTGCACCACCACCGTCATCCCGACCGGAGCCGAGCGCAGCGAGGCGGAGCGGAGGGACCTGTTTTTGTTGACTCGTGGGCAAAAACAGGTCCCTCGGCTTCGCCGCCCTTCGGGCGGCTCCGCTCGGGATGACGGAAAATGGACCGGCTACTTCCCTGCCGCGCCGGCCGCAAATAATCTCTAGCTCCTGAGGCAAACGCCGCCGGGGAGGGGCCTATGGCTACAGCCATTCTCATTGTTCGGGCGAGACTGACCAACATGGCCGATCGGCAGGCGTTCGACAGTTGGTACAGTACCGAACATCTTCCCAACGGCGTGCGGCTGTACAAGGCCGAGCGCGCCTGGCGCTGCTGGAGCCGCACCAATCCGCTCGTCCATATCGCCCTCTACGAGTTCCCGAGTGTCGAGGAAGCCGAGGCCATCCTGGATTCGTCGGCGCTCGCCGCGCAGATGGCCGATTTCGACCGCGTCTGGGGCACGGGCATAACGCGCACGCGCGAAGTCGTGGAGATCGCCGAGGAACTCTATCCGCCGTCCTGAACCGTAGGTGTACCCGACATGTCTTCCGCTGATCTCAACAACCGCGTCGCCCTCATCACCGGCGCCGCCGGCGGCATCGGCCAGGCCCTGGCGCGCGCCTTCGTCGGCGCGGGCCTGCGCGTCGTCCTGTGCGACACCTCGAAGGAAGCCCTGCTTCGCCTCCATGGCGAGCTCGGCGCCGAGCGGACGCTTGCGCTGCCCATGGACGTGTCGGATCCGGCATCGTGTCGCGACAGCGTCAGCCGAACGGTCGGACATTTCGGTCGGCTGGACGTGCTGGTCAACAATGCCGCGATCGGGATGGGCACGGTGCGCGAGGACCACATGCGCCGCGTCGTGCGGATCGAGGATATCGCGCCGGAGCTGTGGGCCCGCTTCATGGCGGTCAACCTCTCGGGGCCGTTCTACATGGCCCACGCCGCCGTGCCCGGCATGCGCGCCCAGAAATTCGGGCGGATCATCAACGTCACCACCAGCTTCTTCACCATGCTCAATCCCGGCTTCTCGCCCTACGGCCCGGCCAAGTCCGGCCTGGAAGCCTTTAGCACCAGCCTGGCCGGCGAGCTGAAAGGCACCGGCATCACCGTCAACGTCGTGGTGCCGGGCGGGCCGACCGACACGCCGATGGTGCCGGACGACGGATCGATGGATCGCAGCCAGATGATCCGTCCGGAAAAGATGGCGCCGCCCATGTTGCATCTCGCCTCCGATGCCGGTGGCGCCGTCACCGGCATGCGCTTCGTGGCGGCGAAGTGGGATTCCTCGCTGGCTGTCGCGGAGGCCATCACCGCTTCAGGCGCGCCGGCCGGCTGGCCCGACCTGGCCAAGAACCCGGTGTGGCCGGGCGGCGGTCCGAAACGTTGATTCGCCTGCTAATGGGCGCTTGCCTTCGATAGCAGGTTGAGGACAAGCACGCCGGCAAGGATCAGCCCCATGCCCACATAGCCCGCGAAGTCGGGACGTTGGCCATAGATGATCCAGGCTGCCTCCGCCGGACCATATTGCGTAGGCGACGCCGACCTGAATCCGGTCCAGGACCTGCGACAAGAGGAAGAACGCGATCGCATAACCCGCGACGACCAACGCCGACGGGCCGAGCCTGGTGAAACCTTCGGAGGCTTTCATCGCGCTTGTCGCGACGACCTCTGCAACAATTGCGATCGACAGCAGCAAGTAAGCGGGCAAAGAAACCTCCGTGGTGAGCGAAGGTACCTAATAGTCAGAGGTCTATCGACGTACAATGGCGCCGGGAATTGCTTCGATGACGGATCTGCTGACGACCGACTTCCAGAACACCCCCTACTGGTGGGACGCAGCGCCATTGACCGACCCTGCCGGCGGCGCGCTGGCGTCTTCCTACGACGTGGCCATCGTCGGATCGGGCTACACCGGTTTACGCGCGGCGTTGACACTGGCGCGGGCCGGGCGAAGCGTGGCGGTATTCGACAAGGAGCGGCCGGGCTACGGCGCCTCGCGGCGCAATGCGGGGTTTCTCGGCCGGACGCTCAAGAAATCCTACATCGACCTGAGGGCGGCCAAGGGCGCCGTCTATGCCGCCGCGATCTATCGCGACCTGATGACGGCGTATGAAAGCACGCTCGCCTTCATCGAAGAGGAAGGCATCGAGTGCCACGCCGTGCGCTGCGGCCGGCTCATCGCGGCGACGTCGCCGGCGCACCATGCGCTGCTGGACCGCGAGCTCAGCGGCATGAAGGCCGACCTCGGCCTGCCCTATTCCATGCTGCCGCGCGAGCGGCTGCGCGAGGAAATGGCCAGCGACCTCTACGACGGCGGCGCCGTCATCCCCGATCTCGGATCGCTGCATCCCGGCCTCTATCACCGCGGCCTGATGGAACGCGCGCTGGCGGCCGGCGTCACGATCTTCGGCAACTGCGAGGTGACGGCGATCGAGCACGGCGACCGCTTCCGCATCGCCACCGCCGCCGGCCAGACGCACGCGCGAGATGTCGTCGTCGCCACCAACGGCTACACGCCCAAAAGCCTGTCCTGGCATGCCCGCCGGCTCATTCCGTTCGTCGGCTACATGGCGGCGACCGAGCCGCTGCCGCCGGCGCTGCTGGCCAAGCAGCTGCCGCACCGGCGCACGGTGATCGATTCCAACCTCGACATCGATTTCTTCCGGCCGGCGCCGGACTCGCCACGCCTGCTGTTCGGTGGCGCGACGGCCAACGGTTTGGACGATCCCGTAGCGATCGCAAGCCTGCTGCATGGACGGCTCCGGAACGCGCTGCCCGATCTCGCCGACGTCAAGCTGAGCCACGTCTGGACGGGGCAATGCGCCGGCACGTTCGACATGATGCCTCATATCGGCTGTCACGACGGCATCTGGTACGGCATGGGCTACAACTTCGCCGGCGTTCCCATGGGCTCGTTCTTCGGGCTGAAGATCGCGCAGAAGATCCTCGGCCTGCCGGAGGGCGTCACCGCCTTCGAGCGGGACGCGTTTCCGACGATGCCGCTCTATCGCGGCAATCCATGGTTCCTCCCGCTCGCGATGCGCTGGTTCGCTTGGCAGGATTCCAGACTTGCGAAGAGTAGCGTCGCTTAGAAAGCCCTTCCTCCCCAGCGAAGCTGGGGAGGAAGTCATGTGTGTGCTGCCCTCAATGCCGGAAGCAGGTTGCGAGCGATGCGCTCGAACGTCGGTTGCTGCTCCTCCAGCATCGGGTAATAGAAGGCAACGTCCGAGATTCCGAGCGCGATGACCTGCTCCACCATCAGCCGGCAGGTCTCCTCGGAGTCGTAGTACGTGATCTTGCCGCCGCTCGAGCGGGCGGTCGGGTCGAACATGAGGTAGGAGCGCCGCAAGGTCGCCGGGTCGCGCCCGATCTTGGCGCAGCGCGCATCGATGGCCGCCACGCGGTGGCGCGTCTCGTCGAGCTGCGCCTCGAAGGTCTTGGCGAAGCTGATGCTGTTCCAGACGTCGGCATGGCGCGCGGCGTGGCCCAGCATGACGGGCCCCATCGCGGCGATCACGATAGGCGGACGCGGCGACTGGACGGGCCGCGGGCGCAGCGCCGCCGCATCGACCTTGTAGAAGCGCCCCTGGAACGTCGTCTCCTCCTCCGACATTAGCCGCTCGACGATCTCGACATATTCGCCGAAGCGGGCGACGCGTTCCTTGGCGCTCCAGTTCTCGATGCCCATCATCCGGTACGAGGGATCGATCTCGAGCCCGATGCCGAGCCCGACATCGAGCCGGCCGTTGGAAATGTGGTCGGCAGTGAGCGCCTGCAACGCCAGGAGGGCGGGATTGCGCAAAGGAATCTGCGCGACCAGCGTCGTCAGCCGGACGCGCGTCGTCGCCTGGGCGATGGCGGAGAGCTGCGACCACAGCTCGAACCATGGCCCCTTGCCGCCGGCCCAGTCGACGAGATGGTCGGCGAGGCCGACGGCATCGAAGCCGAGCTCCTCGACGTGGCGACAACGGCGCAGGAGTTCGCGCCACGGCACGTTCGGCAGCACGAGCACGGAAAATCTGAGCTGGTTGGTCATGCCTTCTTCCTGTCCTGTCGGTTATCCCAGCCCGCAACGTCGAAGGTCAAAACGAAAGTGGCGCCTTTGGCGCCCCGCTGCCGATACTCGACGTCCCCGCCCATCGCCCGCATCAATGTCGCGGCAATGAAGAGACCGAGGCCGCTTCCCTCGTCGTCCTCGGCCGCACGCGCGCTGCCTCGGTGGAACTTCTGGAAAAGCGACGCCCGCTCCTCGACGGGGATGCCGGGGCCATCGTCACCCACCTCGCAACGCCAGCCCCCACTTTCATGCAACAGGCCGACCATGATCCCGCCGCCATCAGGTGAGAACTTCACCGCGTTGAACAGCAGGTTGTCGAGCACCTGCCCCAACGCCATTGCATCGACGCGCAGCACCGCCGGCGCGTCCGGCAGGCGAACGTCGAAGGCCAGCCCGCGGCGGCCCGCGCGGGGCGACACCCTCTCGATTGCCTCCCGAACGATGTCGCGTACGTCGCGGGGGACGAGCGTCAGGCCGCGCTCCGCCTGCTCTTCGGCCGCATGGGCCCGCAACAACCGGCTGACGAGGCCGACGAGATCGGCACAGGCCGTTGCGACGCGATCGAGGATGTCGCCTCGCCGGCCATCGTCAGAGGCCTTGCGCGCGAGGCCCAGCAGATCGCGCATGCCGAGCAGCGGCGCTCGCAGGTCGTGCGCCGTGATCGCCATCAGGTCGTTGAGCTGCTCGTTGCGGCGCACGAGAAACCGGTTGGCGACGGCCAGTGCCTGGCGCTGCAGATATTCCTCGCGATGCGCGCGAAAGAGCAGCACTGCCACAAGCCCGGCCACGACGGCCCCTGTGGAGTTCTGGATGAGCACGGCCACGAACTCGGCGCCGATGCCGGGCTGACGCGCAAGCACCACGCAATAGATGAGGTGGTTGGCCAGGAGCAGCGGCAGGAAGCGACGGGGCGGCAGCAGGAAGAACGCTGCCGTCATGATCACGCCCAGGATGTAGGACGGGTTCTGTCCGAACGACCGCGCAATAAGGAAGTAGTAACCGTCCATGTACGCCAGTGCGAGGACGACGGTCAGCCACACATAGGCGGAGCGCCAGCCTGACTCGCGTGGCTGCCGCCGGGCCGGGATGTTGAGGGCGAGGAACAGGGCCGCGCTGGCGAGATCGAACACCAGCACCGTCTTCAGCCACGCCATCTCGCGATCGGACCAGAAACTGGCGATCGGCCACAAAGCCAGGATCATCGTGGCGCCGAGCAGCCATGGGATCCGCCGAAGATTGACGTCGATCGCCTCCTGCTCGAACGCGGCGGCCGACATGGCTAGAGGGTGCCTGTGCGGACGAACTCGGCGGCGCGCTGCTCGAGCTGCAACGCATTGTCGGCCCCCAGCTTCGCCTTCAGGCGCTCGCGGTAGGTGCCCACCGTCTTCATGCTGAGCGACAGCTCCGCCGCGATCTCCGCGCTGCCGAGGCCGACACCGAGCAGCCTCAGCACCTGCAGCTCGCGATCGGACAGCGCGCCGAGCGACCCGGCGGTTGCCCCGCGACCTGCGGCCGCCTCCTGGAACATGGCACGCTGGACCGCGTCGCTGGCATAGCGCTTGCCGAGCAGCAGGACGGCGAGCGCTTCCGGCACCTTCTCAACGCCCGCGTCCTTCATCAGATAGCCGCGGGCCCCGGCCCCGAAGGCGCGTCGCGCATAGACCATCTCGGGCTGCGCCGAGAAGACGAGTACGTGCAGGCCGGTATCGAGGGCGCGGATTTCCTGGAGGAGGCCGAGCCCGTCGCGACCGCCCAGCACGAGGTCGACAATCGCGAGGTTCGGCCGGGCGGCCGTGACCAGCCGCTTGGCCTCCATGGCAGTGGCTGCCTCGCCGCAGACCTCGAAGCGAGGGTCGGGCTCGAGGACCTGCACCAGGCCGAAGCGGACGATGGCGTGATCGTCGACGATGAGGACTCGGGCAGGGTCTGCCATGGCGTGTAGGATGCGAACCTACACGAAAAATCGGTCGCATGCGCCGACGCACCGGCGCGGCAATTCCGATACTGCATCCCCTGACCGTCGCCGATCGTCTGGATGCCGCGTGACATGAAGAGCCGCAATCCAAGGAGGCAATCCGCATGAAGATCATCATCGCAGGCGCCGGCATCGGCGGCATGGCCTTGGCGGCGTTGCTGCGCCGGCGCGGCGTCACTGCGCAAATCTACGAGCGCGCCGCCAACTTCGACCACAGCGGCTACATGCTGGGCCTCTATCCGATCGGCGCGCGCGTCCTGCACGGCCTTGGCCTGATGGAGGACTTCCTCGCCGCCAGCGAGAGGATGGAGACATACACGGTGTGCAACGGCCATGGTCAAGTGATCCACACCTATGAGCTGGGACGGATGCTCGACGGCTTCGGTTATTCGGGCGGCATCATGCGCGGCGAACTGCTTGCGCTGCTGCGCCGGCGCTGCGAGGACGTGCCCCTGCATTTCGGAACGAGCGTGACCGGCTTTGTCGAAGCGGAAGACGAGGTCGAGGTGAGGCTCTCCGATGGATCGACCGATCGATGCGACCTGCTGGTGGGGGCCGACGGCATCCACTCCGCGATCCGCCGGCAGATCGCCGGTGAACTGCCGGACCACGAGACCGGCTGGGGCTGCTGGGTATGCCTTCTACGCGACAGCAAGCGGCCGCCGAAAGCCGTCGTCGAGCATTGGGGTGCCGGCCGGTTCCTCGGTCTCTACCCGATCAAGGGCGGGTTGGGCATCGTCGCGGCCGCACCCACCCGCCTCATGGGGCCGCGCGCCGTAGGCAAGGACGGCGGCAAGGTAAAGGCTCACTTCGCGGTCCTGGGCGAGGGCATTGCCGACGTCATCGCGGCCCTCCCCGACGATCTCGGCGAGACCTTCTGGTGGCAGCTCTCCGACATGCGCTGCAAGGCCTGGCACCAGGGCCACGTGGCGCTGCTAGGTGACGCCGCCTGCGCTTTCCTGCCGACGGCCGGAGTCGGTGCATCGATGGCGCTCGAATCGGCGGCGGTGCTGGACGACGAGCTGGGGCGCACGGACTCGCGCTTCCTGTCTGGCGCCCTGGCGCGCTACGAGATGCGGCGCAAACCGCGGGCCGAAGCCTTCCAAGACGATTCACGCAAGCTCGCCTCTATGATGATGATAGAATCGTCCGAACTCTCCTGGGGACGCGACCAGCTCATGAAATTCTATACCCTCGACATGGTGGCCAAGACGATCGCGCAGTCGCTGGCCACGCCGATCTAGTACCGGTGAGAATGACGACGCTTCACCAGCCCATCGCCCGCCCCGTCCGCCGCGGATCGGCGGCGCCGTAGAGCTTGCCGGCCTTGAGGTCTGCGGAGATGGCGCAGACGCCAGCGGTCTTGAGCGAGAGATCGGGCAGCCAGTTCACCTGGTGGCCCATGGCGGCGAGCGCCTCGCCCGTCGACCGGCCGACGCCCTCCTCGATGTCGACGCGGCCCGGATAATAGGTGTGCGGCTCGAAACTGTCGGGGAAGTTGCGGGTGATGAAGCGCGGCGCCTCGACCGACTGCTGGATGTCCATGCCGAAGACGACATGGTTCAGCAGCACCTGCAGCATGCCCTGCGGCTGCAGATCGCCGCCGGGCGAGCCGAACGGCATCAGGAACTCGCCTTTGCGCATGGCCATCGCTGGATTGGGCGTGAGCCGGGGCCGCTTGCCCGGCGCGGCGACGGAGGTGTGGCCAGGGTCGCCCCAGGACTGCGAGCCGCGCGACGACGGGCAGAGGCCGAGGCCCGGGATCACCGGGCTCTCCCAAGATACGTCGCTCGGCGTCGCCGAGAACGCGTTGCCCTTGGAATCGACGACGCAGACATAGGACGTGTCGCCCGGCAGGCCCGGCTCGCCGACGGCGACCGACGGCTTGCGGACATGACCTGCGACGTGGCCAGGGATGGAGCCGGCCGGCGGCATCTCGCCGAAGGCGCGGTCGTTGCGGATCGCCTTCAGCCGCTCCTGCGCATAGGGCCGCGACAGCAACGCCTCCATGGGGACGTCGACGAAGCGCGGATCGCCGTAGTAGCGCTCGCGGTCGGCGAAGCAGAGGTCCATGACCTCGGCCAGGAGATGGACGTACGCCTTGGAATTGTGGCCGAGCGACTTCAGGTCGATCTCGTCCAGCATCGACAGCATCTGCAGAAGCACGGGACCCTGGCACCACGGGCCGCAGCTCATCACCTCGGTGCCCTTGAACCTGTAGCGCAACGGCTGCTCGATCTCGGAGCGGTACTCGGCGAGATCTTCCTGCGTCAGCAGCCCGCCATTCTCGCGATGATACCTGGCGATCGTCTGCGCGATGTCGCCGCGATAGAAGGCGTCGCGCGCCGCCGCCAGCCCGGCCTCGCGGCCCTTGCCGGCGGCCGCCTTCTCCTGGTCGACCATGTACTGGATCGTGCGGCCGAGATCGGCCTGCACCAGACGATCGCCTTCTTTGAGCGGCACGCCATCCCGATGAAAGATCGCGACGTTCTGCGGCCAGCGCCGATAGTCCTCGGCCTTGTCGGCCAGGAAGGTCGCCATGACGCTGTGCACCGGGAAGCCGTCGCGCGCATAGCGGATGGCCGACGCGGCGACCTCGCCGAAGCTCATCGTCCCGTAGCGTTGCAGCGCCAGGATCCAGGCGTCGGGCGCCGCCGGCACCACGGTGCGCTGCAGTCCGACGGGGATCGTGCCGTTGTGGTCGCGGATGAACGTCTCGATGTTCAGCGCCTTGGGCCACCAGCCCAGCCCCGCGATCGACACCGTCTCGTCGCGGTCGGCCAGGTAGATCAGCATGGGTGCGACACCGGAGAACTGCACCTGGTCGCTGTGCACGACGCCGAGCGCAATGCCGCCGGCGACGCCGGCATCGATGGCATTGCCGCCGGCGCGCAGGATCGCATGCGCCGCCTCGGTCGCGAGATACTGGCCGGCCGCCGCCATGTAGTGATGGCCGATGACCATTGGCTGCATCCGCATCAGGCTCTCCCTTGGCCGTTGGAACCGAATCCTACAGTATCCGACTCCAAGTGGGAGCGGACACATCGTTCATGCTCCTCTCCCCCGCTAGGAGGAGAGGTTGGGTGAGGGGGTTGCACGAATTCTCGATGCCCCCTCACCTAGCCTCTCCCCCCAGCGGGGGAGAGGAACATGACTTGTATCCGCTCCCTGGACTTTTCATGGGAGGAGGACCGCTTGCCCATCGACTATGAGAAGCGCGACGGCGTCGCCTACATCACGCTGAACAACCCCACCAAGGCGAATATCCTCGACAAGCCGACGTCGGATGCGATTTCCGAGGCGTGGATCGACCTGTGGGAGGACCGCTCAATCCGCTGCGCGATCCTGACCGGCAAGGGCGATACGCACTTCTGCGGCGGCCACAATCTCGCGCCGCGGGAGAACATCACCGAAGAGGAGCGCGAGTATCTGCGCACACAGCGGATCTTCTGGCCGCTGGCCGGAACCGTGAACGGCCAGAAGACCGGTGTCGACGGTCGTATGGGCGATCACTATCCGCGGGTGTGGAAGCCGGTGATCGCCGCGGTGAACGGCTGGGCCGCCGGCGCCGGCCTGTACACGCTGCTGGCGTCGACCGACATCCGGATCGCCAGCGCCGAGCATGCGCGCTTCAAGTTCGCCCTGCTGACCCAGGGCTGGGTGGGCCATGGGCCTGGCGCCGCCCTGCTCGTCAAGCAGCTGCGCTACATCGATGCCATGAAGATCCTGCTGACGGACGAGCCGTTCGATGCGCAGGAGGCGCTGCGGATCGGCCTTGTAAACGAAGTCGTCCCGCATGCGCGATTGCTGGAACGCGCGGAGGCGATCGCCCGGCAGATCTGCACCTTGCCGCCTGTCGCGGTGAGGATGATGAAGGAGTTCGTGGTGCGCTTCGGCGATCTGCCGACCGACCAGGCGTGGCACGTGCAGAACCTGATCAACTCATTGCTCATCCAGACAACGATGGACGGCGAGGAAGGCCGGCAGGCCTTCAACGAGAAGCGCAGGCCGAACTTCGAGGGCAAGCTCCGCAGGCGCGGCGATGCCTGGCCGGATCTCTCGGAAGAGGACGCCAAGCGCCTGGACGAGGCATATCGCAGCGGGGAGTTTTAGGTCCGCGGTCCGGCAAGGTTAGACTCTCTTGAAAGTTGTACTACAGTACTGTATGCTCCTCATGCGCGCATCACGCGGAGGCCCACCATGCCCTGCCTCAATCCCGCTTGGTCGAGCTTGTATGCCGTTGTCTGCCTGGCGGTCGTCCTGCCCTTGCCGAACAACGAGGCGAGAGCCGGCGAGGAGTGGACGGTCGTCGATCGCATCGCCGGCGAGAACGGCAAGCACTCGCGCGATGTGAGCGGCATCGCCTGCAAGACATCGAGCGGCTTCCCACGGCACTGCCTGGTGATCGACGACAACCTGCAGAGCGGCCAGTTCGTCACTCTCAAGGACGGCGAACTCAAACCCGGCGATGTCGTGCCGCTGATCGAGAACACCTTCGGCGGCAAGGCTCTCGAACTCGACGGTGAAGGCGTGGCCTTCTACTCCGATCCCCAAGCTAAAGAGTATCCCGATGCCTTCTACGTCATCGGCTCACACGGCCATGCACGGCACAGCACGACCGACTGCGTCGGGCCGTTGACCGACGAGAACAAGGCCAAGATCACCGCCGCCAGCCAGATCGTGCGGGTCCGGCTCAAGCCGTCGGTCGGGAAGACCCTCTCGATGCACGACGTGGTGGACATCACCCGGAACGCCAAGCTGCGCGACTTCATCGCGGCCGAGCCGAAGCTGCAGCCGTTCAAGGACAAATGCCTCGAGCCCAATCCCCAGAGCAAGGGCAACGGAGTCACGATCGAGGGGATCGCCATCCTCGGTGGCCGGATCTATGCCGGCTTCCGCGGCCCGTCCCTTCCCGGCGCGCCCATCCTTTCCGTGCCGCTCGACTCCCTGTTCGGCTCCGGTAGCGGCGGCGCCAGGCTGGATGTCGTAAAGCTCGACGAAGGGCGTGGCGTGCGCGATCTGGCGCCCTACAAAGACGGCTTGCTGGTCCTGGCAGGCCCGGTCGGCAGCGCGAAAGATCGCTACGACGTCTACTGGTGGGATACGAGCAGCCCCGACATGAAGCACCTCGGCGACATCACCAACCAGGCGCAGGCCGCCGAGCAGAGCAAACCCGAGGGCATCCTGCCGCTGGACGTATCGTCCGGCCGGTTGCGACTGCTGATCGTGTCTGACGGCAAGGACGCGAAGGACGGCGCACCGCGCACCGTCGTGGTCAACGCCCCGTAAGAAAGGGCTGCGAGCCAGCTTCAGCCGAGCACGCCACTCGCCCGCAGCTCGGCGATGCGTTCCGGCGACAGGCCGAGGACGGTCGCAAGCACATGATCGGCGTCGGCGCCCAACTCGGGTGCAGGGCCGAGGGTGCGTCCGAAACTGGCGCGCCAGGGCAGTCCCGGCAAAACACCGGTGCCGTGCTTGTCCCAGAATCCGCGAGCGGCCAGATGCGGGCTTCGTACCAGGTCGCCGTGCCGCGCCAGGGCGGCGGCAGGAATGCCGGCCTTCAGCAGCAGATCGGCAGCCGAGGCAGCGGACCGGCTGCCGGCCCAGTCGGTCAGGGCGGCATCGATGGCGTGTTGCGCGTCACGGCGCTGGTCGGGACCGAGCGGGACCATGGCCGCGAGGCGCGGCACAAGGCCACACAGCGCACGCCATTCCGCATCGGTGCGAACGGCGAGGCTGATCCAGTCATCGTCACCCGCACAACGCCAGGCGCCGTGCGGCACATGATGCATGGATGCATTGCCCATCGCCTTCGCCGGCGAGCCGAGCTGGGTCGCGACCAGCGGCTCGGCCATGGTCCAGAGCATCGCCTCGATCATCGAGAAATCGACGCGCGCCACACCGCCTTCCCGCTGCCGATGCCACAGCGCGGCAGCGGCCACGAAGGCCAGCATCAGGCCGCACATCGGATCGAGCCACGCAAACCCGACGCGCGGGGCAATGTCGGGATGGCGATTGAGACCGGCAAACCCGCTGTAGCATTGCAGCAGCGTCCCGTAGGCGACGGCCTGGGCGTCCGGCCCGGTTCGTCCCATGCCCGATGCCGAGATGTAGATGAGGTCCGGGTTCACGGCCTTCAGCGCTTCGGCGCCGAGACCGAGCCGGTCCATGACGCCGGTGGCGAAATTCTCGATCAGGATGTCCGACGTCGCCGCAAGCGCGCGCACGATCTCGATCGCCTGCAGCTTCTTGAGGTCGAAGGCGATGCTCTTCTTCGCCTGGCCGAGCACGGTGTGCAGTTCCGTCGCACGGCCCGGGTCTCCCTTGCCGGGGGCTTCGATCTTGATGACTTCCGCACCCATCGCAGCGAGATAGCGCGTCGTCGTCGGACCCGCGATCACCCAGCTGAAATCGAGCACGCGGATGCCGGACAAGGGCATCGGCCCCTTCGCAGGCTCCTGTTTGCGGTTCGACGCGACGATGTTCAGCCCGAACGGCGTGCCCGGCCGTTGGATCGTCTTTCCCGCCACGTCATGCGGTGCGTAGTACCGGCGATGCCGCATCTGCGGCGTGTCGAGATGCTCGGCGACCTCGCGCAGGGGAAAGCTCGGCACATGCGCGCGCTGCGCGGTGTCGGCGATCCATTGCTTGTCGTGCTGCCGGCTCCATTGCGACATCAGCGCATGCAGGGCGTCCCAGTTGTTCACCCGATCGGCTTTTTTGGCAAAGCGCGGGTCGGCGCCCCAGGCGGGCGAGCCCATCGCCTCGAGCCACGATGCCCACTGCTTGTCCTCGCGCGGCGAGATCGCGGTGTAGCCGTCGCTCGCCGGCAGGATGGTCACCGTTGCGCCATTGCCGTCGGTCAGGCGCTTGCGCTCCCAGCTCTTCTTGCCGAGACCCGCCCGCGCGAGTTCGGTCATGGCGAGCGTCGCCAGGGCTTCGTGGATCGACACATCGATGGATGCGCCCGACTGGTAGGCCAGCGACGCATGCATGCCGGCGCAGGCGGCGGCGAGGCCGGCGATGAAGGCGGATTGCTCGCCGACGGGACGAATCGGCGCCTCCGCCAGATCGTCGACCTGGCCGGTCAGCAGACGCGAAATGCCGCTGGCGAAAAAGAGGGTCAGGTCGGTGGCCGGATCGTTCGCCTGTGGGCCTGTCTCGCCGTAGGGAGAGATCGTGACGACAATCGCCGATGCGTTGTCAGTCACATCGTACGGGCCTTCCCGCACAATCAGATTTGCTGACATTACCGCCTTCCGCTGCTCCGTTGCATCGGTGGCAACTGCCTTGCCGTGATTGAGATGGTCCAGCAGCACGGTCCCGGCGCCAGGATCGACGCAGGTCACTTGCGCGCCGACGTCGGCCAGCAGCCGCCCGCACACCGCGGCCGCCGCCCCTTGCCCGATCTGAACCACATTGAATCCGGTCAGCAACGCCATGCCGGTCGCCCTCATTGCTCATCGATCCGCACAACGCATTCGCATCGACGATCAGGGAGACGTCAAGCGCCGTGCACGGCATCTTTCGTCCATGGCCTTTCACGGCTGGCGCGTGGTCGCCGTCTGCTTCGTCATCGCCTCGTTCGGCTGGGGGCTGGGCTTGTTCGGCTCCAGCGTCTACCTGCAGGCGGTGACGCGCCAGCATGGCTGGGCCGTGGCCGAGGTCGCCTCGGCGATCACGCTGTTCTTCCTGGTGAGCGCCGTCGTGCAGCGCACGGTCGGCCGCAGCATCGACCGCTGGGGGCCGCGCCCGGTGCTGGCGCTCGGCACGGTCTCGATCGCCGTCGGCGTCGCGCTGATCGGCCAGGTCAGCGCGCCGTGGCAGCTCTATCCCTGCTTCGTGCTGGTCGGCATCGGCTGGTCGACGCTGTCGACCACCGGCATCTCGGCGACAGTGGCGCCGTGGTTCGAGCGCCACCAGGGCCGCTCGATCACGCTCGCCATCATGGGCGCCAGCGTCGGCGCGATCGCCGGCGTCCCGCTGCTGCTCCTGGCGCTGGCGCGGCTCGGTCTGGGACCGGGGCTGGCGACCGCGGCGCTGGTGGCCGCTGCCGTGCTGCTGCCCCTGATCGGCTGGGTGCTGCGCTTCCGCGGGCCGGCCGAGCTCGGCCTGCGGCGCGACGGCGACGCGCCCGCGTCGGACGACGCCGCGCCGCCACTGCTCCACCCGCCGGTCGCCACGCCGGCCAGCCGGCGCGTCCTGTTGTGGAGCGCGGCCGCGGGCTTCGCGCTCGGCCTCACCGTCCAGATCGGCTTCATCACCCACCATTTGGCGCTGGCCGAGCCGGCGCTGGGCGCCGCGGGCGCGGGCCTGCTGATCAGCGCGACCGGCGTGACGGCCTTCGGCGGCCGCCTGGTGCTGGCGCGCATCGTCGATCGCGTCGATCCGCGGCGGCTTGCCGTCGTCATCATGCTGTTGCAGACCGCGGCGTTGATGGCGATCGCCGTCTTCCCGTCGCCCGCCGTGCTGGTCGCCGCCAGCCTGGTCTACGGCTACGGCATCGGCCATGTCACGACCCTGGGCCCGGTCGTCGTGCGCCGCGAGTTCGGCGCGCTCGCCTTCGGCGCGACCTACGGCAGCGCCGCCACCGTCATCCAGTTCGTATCGGCGCTGGGCCCGGCGATCTTCGGCGTGCTGCGCGACAGCTTCGGCGGCTACGGCGTGGTGCTGGGCGCCGCGTCGCTGTGCACGGCGATCGGCGCCGCGACGCTGCTGCTGGGCCGGCGCGCATTGCGGGCGTAGACTTGGTCCTAGCGTATTCGGTCAAGGCAACGGCATCCCGCGGATGATCATAGGCTCCACTAGAATACGCCGGGACTCATCTGGGGCGACTAGCAGATCAGTATCCCTCGATCTGCGCTGACATGTTGCAGAACTGAGCTGCACCACCAAGGTCCGGAAACATCGTGCTCTGGTTGATATTCATCCGATTCAGCATCCGCAGGACTTTGAGACGCTCCTTGGTCGGCACCAGCATCTTAACAAGCACGAAGCTGCGCTCATTTTCTGGAACGTGCGCTTTCACCCAGTCGTCGAGCGTCTGTTCGGGAGGGGTCTTTGTAAACAATCCACCCTGATTGACCAAGCGCGGATTCTCATCCGACAACGGCCTGACAAAACCAACCTGATACTGAGGCTTTGACCAAAGGATCGAATGCGCAATGTCGCCGCGCTGAATACCTTGATCTCTTAGCTCCTTCTCAATTTTTGCTGCCTCCCTTTTGTCCGCTTCGAATGTACGGGCCACCGCGCTCAATACTTTGACCGTTTGCAATCCCCAAATTGCCCGATACCTTGTCTGCTTGAAACCGTCCTCTTGCTCAAAAGCGAAGAAGGCCGCAGCGAAAGGGGATGTCGTCCAATCAAGCAGCGGGGTCGCCAATCCATAGTGTTGACCCAATGCCCACCACTCATCGTCAGTCTGCAGTTTAGGTGGGTTAGGGCCACGCCTGCCACGTGACGCGTACTTGAACCGCTGCAAGTGGTCGATCTTGAATGCCGACTCGTACAATATAGCCGCTCACGCGTCAGCTTGGCGTTAGCCATCATCCGATCAAGCGTTGATTGGAGTTGCCATGTAGATTGGCGCCGACCGCGCCAGACAAATTGGTTCGTTTCTAACCTTCCGATATTGGTGACGAAACTGTTCCAGCTTAGTAGCGTGATCTCTACGTAGCCATGTGCGACCGGGGTGAGTTTACCCAGAAGCTTTCTAAAAGGCGGGGTCGTTCGCTTCATCTGCCGTCCTTGGACAATCGGCGATGACTACAGCACGGATAACGGAGCAAAGATAGTTCACTACAACCATAAGATGATTTGCTTTCACTGGCGACGCGCCGCGTCCGTCTGGCGCTGGTGCGCATCGTCGATCCGCGGCGGCTCGCCATCGTCATCATGCTGATGCAGACTCCGGCGCTGGCGCAGTCGCCGTCTTCCGTCGCCCGCCGTGCTGGTCGCCGCCAGCCTGGTCTACGGCTACGGCATCGGCCATGTCACGACCTTGGGCCCGTCGTCGTGCGCCGCGAGTTCGGCGCGCTGGCCTTCGGCGCGACCTACGGCAGCACCGCCACCGTCATCCAGTTCGTGTCGGCGCTGGGACTGGCGATCTTCGGCGTGCTGCGCGACAGCTTCGGCGGTTGTGGCGTGGTGCTGGGTGCCGCGTCGCTGTGCACAGGGATGGGCGCTCTTACGCTGCTGGTGGGCCGGCGCGCCTCGCGGGCATAGGCCCAGCCACATATTCAGATACACGACTTAAACGACCCACATCCCTCGTCATCGCCGCCGGCATTGGCCAACTCCTGACCTACCCGTCGCTAATGCCGTCTACCTCGGCGCCTACCGGCGCCGCTCCAGAGGCAACGAAGGGCCGGACAAGGCTCTTCCCTCGCCCTTGCCTCCGGCAAGAGCTATGGGGAGGATAAACGCAACGCACAGGGGAAGAAGATGCCGACGAGGCGCCGGGGCAATACACTCGAGAAGTGGGAGGTTGCCATCATCAAGGCGATGATTGCAGCTAAGCAGCCGAGTAACGACCAGGACATCTTGGCCTATTTCACCCGGCCATCCCGATCTATCAACCACCGGGCCATCGCAGAGATTCGAAAGGACCTTAAGCATAAGACCATCAAGCCGGCGGCGCCGGAGGAGCTCGACGAATTCCTGTCGAACTACCCGGACATCGACCAGCAGACAGGCTTAAGCGCCCGCGGAGACGAGCTTCTCGTCAAGGCCCGGGAAGCAATGATCGCCGCAGTTAACACGTTCAACAGCCTCGGCCTCATGTTCCGGGCCGAACTCTTCATCGTGACCACCATTATCGCATGGACGTATTTCATGCATGCGTGGTTCAAACGCCAGGGGATCGACTATCGGTATAAGAAAAAGGGTGTGGTCCAGACGACAAAGAATGGTGCGGAGCTCTACTGGGAGCTCGGCTTCTGCCTAAGGCATGCCAAGTGCCCGCTACCGCCCGGCACGATCAAGAATCTCGAACTCCTCCTCGAAATCCGGCACGAGATCGAGCACAAATCCACCGACCGCATCGACGACGCGCTTAGCTCCAAACTGCAAGCGTGCTGCATCAATTTCAACGACGCGCTGAAGCAGGAATTCGGCAAGCAGTACGCGCTTGAGCGTCGCCTCCCGATCGCGCTCCAATTCGTGACTTTCGACGGGGACCTGTGCGGCGAACTTAAGAAAGCCAAGGCGCTGCCTGCAAACATAGAGACGACGATGAACACCTTCATCTCCACTATGAAACCGGAAGAGCAGGCGGACCCGCGGTTCGCCTTCCGCGTTGCATTCATTCCGAAGATTGGCAAGCCGTCCACCGCGGACGCTGCATACACCTTGGTCAAGGAAGGCAGCGAGGAGGCGAAGGAGATCGCACACGTCCTCCTAAAAGAGGTCGACAAGCCACGCTTCACAGCGAGCGACATCGTCCGGATGATGCAGAAGGAAGGCTATCCACGCTTCACGATCCACAATCACACCGAGCTTTGGAAGTCTCTCAACGCGAAGAAGGAAACCGGTTACGGCACGCCGGGGCCGTATAAGGGCACGTGGGTATGGTTCGAGCCGTGGTTGACGCGCGTGCGCGCTCACTGCCAGGAGAAGGCCGGCCTTTACAGTTAATTCAGCAGATACTCGTAGTCTGCCCGCCATCTCCGGAGGAAGACCAGAATGGACAGTGAGCGGATTCGAGCCGCCCTGGCTCGCCACTGGGCTGCGGCCGACGCCAACGACTTCGAGGCGGAGCACGAGATCTACCGCGAGGACGCGGTGCTCGACTATCCCCAGTCGGGCGAACGCGTCCGCGGCCGGCGCAATATCCAGGCGTCGCGCCATGCGCAGCCGAACCGGAAGCGCTTCACGGTGCGCCGCATCGTCGGCGCCGGCGATCTCTGGGTGACGGAGTTCATCCTGACCTATGACGGTCAGCCCTCCCACTCGGTGAGCATCATGGAGTTCGAGGACGGTAAGGTCGCGCGCGAGACCCAGTATTTCGGCGATGCGTTCGAGCCCGGCCCCTCGCGCGCCCAATGGGTGGAGAGGATGGGTTGAGGAAACGGCGAGGTGCTTGCCCGCCGCGGGAACTTGCGCGACGCTCATGCGTTCATCTCCGCCCCTTTCAGCCCACCCAGAGGTGACATCATGACCACGACCCGCCGCTCGCTTCTCGCGGTCCTCGCCGCCGCGCCCGTGCTCCCCGCCGCGCTCGCCCACGCTCAGGACGCCCTGCCCGACGCGCGCTTCGTCGGCTTCGCGCAGGCGGTCAACGATTTCGAGATCGGCTCGGGCAACATGGCGATGCAGCGATCGACCAACGAGAACATCCGCGGCTATGCCAGCCGGGCGATCGCCGAGGCCACCGAGAACGCGTCGGCTCTATAGAAGTCGCGGTCGGAAGCCGGAGTCTCCTACGCGCCGGACGGCCGCATGGGCCCCAGGACGCAGAACCTGTTGGCCCAGCTCAACGCGCTGCAAGGACCCCAGTTCGACACCGTCTTCGCCCAGGCCCAGCTTGAGGTAATGACGGAGGCCGAAGCGCAGTACGGCGCCTATTCGCAGAACGGCAAGAGCGGCCCGCTGCGCCGCTATGCCCAGATCGTGCTGCCCAAGGCCAAGATCCAGCTCGAGTACGCAAGGCGCAACGCCGGCGGCCGCTGACGCCTCAGTTCGCCCCGCCCCAGAAGCGCTGCAGCGCGCCCGCGTCGCCATTGAACAGGTTGCGATCGCAGTGGCTCACCCCCTGCACGATCGTCGTCTGGCCGTAGGCGGGGCGGCCCGCGCTCTCGTCGCCGGCGTACTGCCAGAGCCGCCAGCCCGTGGCCTCCCAGGCGAACGGGACCTCGGGCGAATCGTGGTAGTCGGCGACCCACAGGCCGCAGCGCGCCAGGATCGAGGCCGGCGTGATGCGGGCGCCGAGGCTGAGGCCGGAGTTCGGCAGCGGCTCGCCGTTGGCCCAGGTCGGATGCACGTAGACGATGGGCAGCCGGCCGGTCGCCTCGGCCACCGTCCGCACGAAAGCCTCGCCCTGCTCGAGCGACATCGAGTTCGACGGATTGTTCTCGTTGGCCTCGAGGTCGAGGGCCAGCAGGGTGCGCGGGCCCGGCCGCGTCATCGAAAGGTAGAACGCCGCCTGCCGCTCGCCCGGCATCTGGCCGGTGCCGAAATGATAGGTGCCCCACATCAGGCCCGCCGCCTCGGCCTGCAGCCGTCGCGCGGCGCACGCCGTGTCGGCATAGTCTCCCCCTTCGCTCGCCTTGTGGATGACGCCGAGGATGCCGCTCGCGCGGACCTGGCTGAAGCTGGCGACGGTCACGCTCCGGCTGAGGTCGATCACCGCGTCGAGGCCGAGCGTCGCGCGGTCCGGCGGAGGCGGCGCGATCGGCATCCGATAGGGCGGCGCGATCGTCTTGTTGACACTGCAGCCCGCCACGGCGGAAGCCGCCAGGCCGGAAGAAAGAAGCGCTCGGCGCGAGATCATCCAGGCCTCAGTCAGTCAATGGCTTGTCGGTCGGTGGCTTATCAGTAGGTGGCTTGTCGGCTGGCTGCTTGTCGGTCGGCTGCGGCCCGGCAGCGCGGGCCGCGGATGACATGAACAGGTACTGATCGCCACCCGCGGCACGGCCTTCCTTGAAGACGGCGATGGCGCGCTCGTGGTCGCCGGCTTTCCAGAACGCTTCGGAGATGTCGCGATAGACGATGCCGGTGGCGCTCGCCTTGATGGCGGGGTCGGTCATGCTCAACGCCCCTTTGGCCTGGATGAAGCTGCCCTCTCCGCCGGCGCGGTCGCGGTCGAGGATCTGGTACGAGGCCAGCGCGCCGTAGGCCAGCGCCAGCGTCCCGCACTCCACCTTGCTGGTGCGCGAGCATTGGTCAGGGCCGGAGAACCGCTCGACCTCCTTCTTTGCCAGGCTGATCGCCGTCTTCTGGTCGCCGCCGTCGGACGCCTGCAGGGCGGCCGCCTGGTAGGAGGCGCTGCCGCTGGAGCAGGATGCCAGTATCGATGCACACGCCGCGAGCGCGATGACGGTCCTGAGGAGGGGCGGGCAGATCGATAGCATTGGAGAGGAGATAAAACGCCGGATACGCCGGTGTCTAATGTTTCCCGTCCCGTGCCGCCTCTCGGCACCGCGGCCTACTGGCCGCCGGCGTTCTGGCCC
The DNA here is from genome assembly GCA_019750135.1 of Reyranella sp. Classification (GTDB taxonomy): domain Bacteria; phylum Pseudomonadota; class Alphaproteobacteria; order Reyranellales; family Reyranellaceae; genus Reyranella. Next base: position 51,245 of record JAIEOV010000023.1, read on the forward strand.
ATACTCCCGGCCGGTTCCAAGACATCTCCCCGGGGGAAAGCCAACATGGATCTCCATCTGCGCGGCAAGACCGCTCTCGTCACCGGCGCCTCCAAGGGCATCGGGCTCGCCTGCGCCAAGCAGCTCGCCGAGGAAGGCTGCCATTTGCACCTCGCCTCGCGCACCAAGGCCGACCTCGAGCGCGCCAAGGAGCAGATCCAGTCCCGGCACAACGTCTCGGTGACGGTCCACCCAGTCGATCTCAGCAACGGCGACGCCGCCCGCGCGCTGGCCGCGGCCTGCAGCGACATCGACATCCTGGTGAACAATGCCGGCGCCATCCCGGCCGGCGACCTGCAGACGATCGACGAGGCGCGCTGGCGCGACGCCTGGAACCTGAAGGTATTCGGCTACATCAACCTCTGCCGGGCGGTCTATCCCACGCTCAAGGCGAAGGGCGGCGGCGTCATCGTCAACGTGCTGGGCGCGGCCGGCGAGCGGCCAACCTGGGGCTACATCGCCGGCAGCGCCGGCAATGCCTCGCTGATGGCCTTCACCCGCGGCATGGGCGGCACCAGCCTGGTCGACAAGGTACGCATCGTCGCCTGCAACCCCGGCCTGATCAGCACCGAGCGCATGGAGACCATGCTGCGCGCCACCGCGAAGGAGAAGCTGGGCGACGCCGAGCGCTGGAAGGAGTTGATCCCCAAGCAGCCGCCGGTCGGAACCGCCGAGCAGTGCGCCGATCTCGTGGCCTTCCTGGCGTCGGACCGAGCCTCGCACATTGCCGGCACCGTCGTCACGATCGATGGCGGCGCCGCGCACTTTGCTGGAGTCCTGTAGTCAATCCATCTTGGCGCCGCTGGCCTTGACCACGGGGCCCCACTTCTCGCGCTCCTGACGGATGAAGTCGGCGAACTCGGCCGGCGTCATCGGCCGGATCACCGCGCCCTGCGCCAGCATCGGCTCGGCGGCTTCCTTGGTGCCGAGCACGGCAACGGTGGCCGCATGGATGCGATCGAGCACCGGCTTGGGAACGGCGGCGGGCGTCGTGAGCCCGTACCAGTTGTCCGACAGCACCGTGGGCAGGCCGACCTCGGCCGTGGTCGGCACGTCGGGCAGCAGCGCCGAGCGGGTCTTGCTGGTCGCCGCCAACGGCTTGATGGCGCCGGAGCGGATATGCGGCAAGAGCACCGAGACGTCGAGCACGACGAGCTGGACCTGGCCCGCCAACAGGTCCTGGACCGCCGGCGCCGCGCCGCGATAGGGCACGTGCACGATGTCGATGCCGGCGGCGCTCTTGAACAGCTCGGCCGCCAGATGGCTGATACCGCCGGGCCCGGACGAGCCGTAGTTCACCTTGCCGGGATTGGCCTTGGCATAGGCGACCAGTTCCGGCACCGAGCTCACCGGCAGGCGCGACGACACGGCGACGATCATCTGCACCAGGGCGATCGGCGTCAGCGGGACCAGGTCCTTGTCCTCGAACGGCATGTTGGGGACCATGAACGGCGCGATGGCCGTGGGCCCGGTGGCGTTCATGCCGATCGTATAGCCGTCGGGCGCCGCCTTGGCCGTCGCGGCGACGCCGACCACGCCGCCCATGCCACCCTTGTTCTCGACCACGACCTGCTGGCCGAGCTCGGGCGACAGGCCGCGCGCCAGGATGCGGCCGAACATGTCCGACGGGCCGCCCGCGGCGAATGGGACGTACATCGTGATCGGCCGGTTCGGCCAAGCCTGTGCTTGTGCGGTCGGCACTACGAGTGCCGCCGCGCCAGCGGCTTTGAGAATCGTCCGGCGCTTCATCGTTCCTCCCCTCATTTGCGAAGTCCCGCCTGGCGCAGCAGCGGCATCACCGCGCTGTCGAAATATTTCAGCTCCTCGTTGTAGTCGAGAAAGCCGAACACCACGCCGTCGATGCCGGCCGCCGAGACCTCGGCGAGCTGCGCGGTCACCTGCTCGGGCGTGCCGATGATCGGATTGGTGCCCCAGCCCGCGACGACGCGCTCGCGATACTTGTCGATGCGCTCGTTGAACGACTGGCTCTCGATGCCCAGCACCTTCATGAGATTGTCCGCCGCCACCCGGTCGCCTTGCTCGATGATGCTGCGGTAGACCTGACGCGCCTCGGCCTCGGTCTCGCGGCAGACGACCAGGGCAGAGGTGCAGACACCGATGTCGCGACGGTACTCCGTACGGGCCTGCTCGCGGACCCGGGCCGCCACGGCTTTCACTGCTTCGACGCTGTCGAAGCCGACGAAGCTGAAGTCGACCTCGCGGGCGGAGAAGTCCCTGGCCGCCGGCGAGTGACCGGCGTTGATCAGCACCGGATAAGGCTTCTGGATCGGCTTCGGATGGGCCTGGGCCTGCTTGATGTGGAAATCCGCCGTCTCGAAATCGAAGGGCGCCTCCTCTGTCCACAGGCGCTTGACCACGGTGAGCCACTCGGCGCCGTAGCGGTAGCGATCGTCGTGTGCCCGCTGCGCGCCCTGGAACATCTCCATCTCCGGCGTGAACCAGCCCATGACGAGATTGAGCGCGAAGCACCGTTGGAGATATGGTCGATGGTCGTCGCCTGCTTCGCCGCAACGATGGGATGCACGGTCGGCACGTGCGAGGTCGCGGCGATCATGATGTTCTTCGTCGCCTGGGCGAGCCCGGCTGCCCAGGTGTAGGTCTCGAACGATTCGCCGTTGAAGTCGGTGGTGCCGCCGAAGCCGCGCCAGCGCGCCACCGGCAGGGCCAGCTCGAACCCCATGGCATCGGCGCGTCTTACGATCTCGGACGTATGCTCCCAGGTCACCTTGTAGGTCGTGGGCGCGTGGCTGATGTTGAGCCCATAGCTGCAATTGATGCCGAAGACGCCGAGCTTGAGCTTCTGGTCGTTGTACAGCGGCACATGTGCGCGCCGGAATTCCTCCACTGCAATCGCCTCAGCCCTGGTCATGCCGCCGTCACTGGTTTCGCCCGCATCTTGAGGCCAAGATACTTCGGGTGCCAGGAATCTGTCGGAGGACGCAGATGCTTTTGCGCGAGCAGATTCGTGCCGGTCAGCACACGACGGTGACGACGGGCATGGCACCCGGGTGCGTCAGGCCAACCTGGTGATCCTGCCTGCGGATTGGGCCGAGGAATTCGCCCAATTCTGCGCCGCGAACCCCAAGCCGTGTCCACTGATCGCCCAAGGCGTGCCGGAGATCCCGCGTTGCCGAGTCTCGGCGATGTCGACGTCCGCCGCGACCTCCCGCGCTATCGCGTGTTTCGTGACGGTGCGGTCGAGTCAGAGCCGACGGACATCACCGACCTTTGGCGCGACGACCTGGTCGCTTTCGCCCTGGGGTGCTCCTACTCGTTCGAGGCGGCATTGCTCGATGCCGGAGTGCCGATCCGGCACATCGAGCAGGGCAAGAAGGTCTGCACCTACCGCACCGCGCTCGAAACCGTGCCGACCGGCCGCCTGCATGGCCACATGGTCGTGTCGATGCGCAACTTCACGGTGCCGAACGCCATCCGCGCCATCGAGATCACCTCGCGCTTCCCGCGCGTGCACGGCGCGCCGATCCACTTCGGCGATCCGGCAGCGATCGGCATCGCCGATATCGACAGCCCCGAGTATGGCGGCGAGCCGGACATCCGGTCGGGCGAGGTTCCGTTGTTCTGGGTGACGCCGCAGGCGGTGATCGAAGCGGCAAGGCCACCGTTCTACATCACCCACAAGGCGGGACACATGCTGGTCACCGACCGGTTGAACAAGGAGTTCCGTGACGGTCGATGCAGTCACCGTGCATCGACCATTTTAAGACACAACAGAGCGGCAACTTTCGGGGCGCGACCGAGTTGATCAGCCAAGCGGCACCAACGCCGCTTGGCAAAGGAACCCATGCTCTCGCGCGGCCTGTCGGCTCTCCTGATCGTCGGTACCCTCTCGTTCGCGAGCGGCGCCCAGGCGTTCGACCGCACCTGCATGCAGACGCAGGAGACACAGGGCCAGAACGCCGATCGATGCGTGGCGTCGATGACGGTTCCCGAGACCGTCGTCTACGGAACCATGTCTGACCACGGCGCAACGGTCGGCGAGCGCTATGACATGCAGGGTAATCCGGTCGATCACCAGGGCAACGTCGTCGCCGTTCCCGCCGGCCGCACCGGCTCGAGCCGCGAAGTCTTCGCCCAGGAACGGGGCCGGCGGTAGGCCCCTTCCCTCACGCCGCCCCCTTACGCCGCTTGGCGCTCACCCGCGGCCGCGGCGGCTAGAACCATTTCCGAGCACTTCTCGCCGATCATGATGCAGGGCGCGTTGGTGTTGCCGCTGGTCAGCGTCGGCATGATCGAGGCGTCGGCCACGCGCAGGCCCTGGATGCCGTGCACCCTGAGCTCGTTGTCGACAACGGCCATCGGATCGCCGCCCATCTTGCATGTGCCGACGGGATGGTAGGTCGTCTCGGCGTGGTTGCGCACCCACTCGATGATCTCGTCGTCGGTCTGGAGGTGAGCGCCCGGCGCGATCTCCTCGCCCGTGATCTCCTTCAGCGGTGAGGTCGCCATCAGCTCGCGGCCCTTGCGGATGGCGGCCAGCAGGCCCTCGCGGTCGGCGCGGGCCGACAGGAAGTTGAAGCGGATGGCCGGCGGCTCGGCGGGATCAGCCGACTTCGCGTGCACGGAGCCGGTGCTCTCCGAGCGCAGTACGTTGACGTTCATGGTGATGCCGCGGCGTTTGGCGACGCGGCGCTCGCGGCCGACCATTTCGTAGAGGAACGGCAGGATCGAGATGGTGGCGTCGGGCGAGTCGAGCCCGGGGCGCGTGCGGAAGTACATGCGGATCGGCACCGACGTCGAGGCCAGGAAGCCCTCGCCCCACAGCGCGTATTTCAGCGCCTCGCGTGCCAGCCGCCAGCCGCGGGCATTATCGTTGAAGGTGGCGTTGCGCGCCGTGATGGCGAATTTCACGCGCGGCGAATAGTGGTCACGCAGGTTCTCGCCGACGCCGTTCAACTCGTGCACCGGCACGATGCCGAGCGAGCGCAGGCGTTGGCCCTGGCCGATGCCGGAGAGCTCGAGCAGCTTGGGCGAGTTGATGGAACCGCTGCTGACAATGACCTCGCGCTCGGCCCGCGCCTCGCGCTTCTGGCCGTTCACCGCATAGCGCACGCCGACGCAGCGCTTGCCCTCGATGATCAGCGTCTCGGCCAAGGCGCCCTGCTCGATCGTGAGGTTGCGCCGGCCGCGCGCCGGGTCGAGGTAGCAGAAGGCCGTGCTCTGGCGACGACCCTTGGCGATCGTCACCTGCGACATGCCGATGCCTTCCTGGGTCTCGCCGTTGAGATCGGGATTGAACGGCAAGCCCATCTTGTTGGCCGCCTCGATCATGGTCTCGAGCAACGGGATCTTGTGGCGCGGCGTGTCGGTGACGCGGAGCGGCCCCGAGCGGCCGCGCAGCGCGTCCGAGCCGTTATCGTAATTCTCCATGCGCTTGTAGACCGGCAGCACGTCCTGCCAGCTCCAGCCGCGATTGCCGAGCTGCGCCCAGTGGTCGTAGTCCTGCGACTGGCCGCGGATATAGACCATGCCGTTGATCGAGCTGGAGCCGCCCAGCATCTTTCCGCGCGGCACCTCGATGCGACGGCCGCCCGAGCCTTCGTCGGGCTCCGAGGAGAAGCACCAGTTGACGGCGGGCAGATCGATCATCTTGGAAACACCGACCGGCACGCGCGACCAGAAGTAGCCGGAACCTTCGGTGCCGGCCTCGAGCAGCAGCACGCGGTGCGCGCCGCTCTCGCTCAGCCGGGTGGCGACGACGGCCCCGGCCGAGCCGGCGCCGACCACGATGTAGTCGTAGGGACCGTTTGCGGTCGTCATGTCGGGCGTTCCTCCGGCGCAAAGCTTGGCCTGCCGGTCGCAGCGGTGGCAAGCCGCTCAGCCGTCGGTTGGCAGGCCCTGCGGAATTAGTGCCAGAGCCACAGCGTGACCGCGCCGCCGGTCATCATGACCGTCACCAGCGTGAGGAACAGAATATGGGCCGCCCGGTCGACGGCGACGGCCGACCGCCCGAGCAGCCGCAGCCGCTCGCCAAGCAGCAGCGAGACGATGCAAAGCAGGCAGAGCGTGAAGAACACGTAGAAGGCGTACTCGATCGCCATGATGTAGCCGACATTGCCGAGCTGGGCGTTGATCGACGACAGCCATACCGCGCCCGACAACGTCGCCGTGATGACGACCGTCGCCCGCGCCGGGGTCAGCCCCGGCGGGAAGAACAGGGTGGCATAGAGAATCGCGGTCATCAGCCCGATCGGCAGCAAGAACTTCACGAAGGTCGCTGCGGTCTCGCGGTCGAGCTCGACCGTGAGCTTGAACCCGGAGAGTTCGCGCACGCGCTCGACACCGACCAGCCCGGGGTCGCCCAGCGCCGATTCGGTGACCAAGTTGTCGCGCGCCTCGGATACCCGCCGGACGGACCACTGCGACAGGTCGCGAAAGGCGCCGGCGGCCGCCATCTCGCCGAACGGGCTCGCAGGCGCCTGGTCCCAGGGCATCTGCGGCTCGGCCGTCTCGAACGATGCGCGATCAAGGACATAGACCAGGCGCTCGCTGGCGGCCCGGGCATTGAAGAAGCGGATGACCAGCGTCTGGCGGTCGGCCGGATAGCGATGCAGGTCGAACTCGTTGCTGAAGTTGCCGCGCACGCGCCACAGCCGGTAGGTCGTGCCGTCGTCGAGGTCGTGCTCGCCGGCGAGCTGCCGGCTGTCGAAGGCGCCACGGGCGAGATCGGGGAATTCCAGGCGTGTGGGGTCGCCATCCGCCGCCGCCGAGCGCTTGGCGAAGCGGATCCAGACGTAGAGATCCGCCGTGAAGGTCGATTGCGCGACGTCGACGCGCGAGACCTCGTTGAGGTAGATCCCGGCATAGACGACGTGCTGGAGACGGGCCCAGCGGCCTTGGCCGATCGCGAAGACGCTGCTGTCGGCCGCCTCGGCCGCCGAGCGCCGCTGGACCGGCACCAGCTGCAAGGGCGCGGATTCGAAGAGGCCCTGGCTGAAGCGGCCGACCCTGATCGGCAGCTGGCGACCGCGATCGGGCGTGAACCAGATCGGACCGAGCAGCCCGTCGACTGCCCGCGCCGGACCGTTGAGGGACTTCAGGAAGGCGAGCACGGCCTCGCGACGCACCGGCAGCGTGCCGCCCTTGCGCGCGGCCGCCCGTATCGCGTCGATGGCGACGCGCGCGCCGTCGTAGCCCTGCACCGACATCCAGGTCAGGGTCTCCTTGCCGAAGCGGGCGCGGAAGCGCTGGGCGAACGCCAGGGTCTCGGCATTGGCGCTGTCGAGCATGACCGGCACGGTGGCGTAGACGCCGCGGGTGAAGAAGCCCGGCGTCTCGCGTTCCTCCGGCATGGGCGCGAACTGGGCGGCGAAGGCCTCCGTCCCGAGCGAGGTCGGGCCGAGGATGACCGCGCCGGCGCCCTGCTTGCGCAACGTGACGATGGCGGCGGCCGCGTCGCTGTCGAGCGTGCCCAGCACAATCGCCGGCTTCTCCGGGTCTTCGGCGACGCGGCGCAGGACCTCTTCGCGTTCGGTCATCGTGCTGAAGCCATGAAAGGTCGCGGCGATGCCGGCGAACTCGGCGCCGCGCCGGAAGCCGTCGGCGATCGGACGGCCGTAGGCATTGTCGACGTAGATCACCGCGGCGCGGCGGCCGCCCAGGGCATGGCGAAGATAGGCAGCGAGTGATTCGCCGAGATCGCTGTTCTTGAAGTTGGCGCGGAACGTCGTGGCGTTGTCGGTGACGAAATCGCTCTCGACCGCCGAGACGATCGAGGCGATGCCGGCGCGGGCATAGATCGGTCCGGCCGCCAGGGACATGACGGAAAATGGCGGGCCGACGACGGCCATGGCCTCGCTCGCCGCGATCCGCTCGGCGACTTCGCGCGCGCCGGCTTCGGTGCCGCGATCGTCGAAGACTTCCAGGTCGATGCGACGGCCGCCGGCGGCGTTGGCCTCCTCGACCGCGAGGCGCACGCCGTCGAGGAAGGACCTGCCGAACGGCTGGCTGAGCTCGCCCGACAGGACCGACTGGACGGCAAGCTTCAGCGGCGCCTGGGCGTGGCTCGGGCCGGCGAACGCCTGCAGGACCACAACTGCGACGGCGGCCAAGCCGCGACAAAAGGAAATTCCCATCGGCGCCATGGTAACGGCAAAAGCTTGCAGTTAAACTGTTAAAAGTGGGAATGGGGGCTTGGGGAAGGCATGGCACACGACGCGTTCAGTAAGGGCGGCAAGTTCAGCTCTGCGGTCAATTATTCGGGGCTCGATCCGAATACCATTGCGGTGCTGTTCGGCGTGCGGTGGACCGACACCGACACCGAATACGCGTTCGCCGGGTCGATACCCGCCACCCGGCTGAAGTACTACCTCTCGCAAGGGAAGAGCGACTACAACGACTACGACGCTACCTACCCGGACGGCCAAAAGCAGGTCGCAGGCTTCGAACCCGTGACGGAGGCGCAGAAGATCGCGATCCGCACGTCGATGGATCTACTCTCGTCCTATACCAAACTCACCTTCGAGAAATCGGACTCGTACGACCAGACCACGCCCATGCGCTTCGCGCAGGACACCCGGCAGGTTTCCCCTCTCCCGCCTTCGACGGGGGGCTACCCGCCGCAGGAAGGCTTCAATCCCGTGAACTCGGGCGACGTCTGGCTGGCTTCGAACGCGAAAGTAGAGGCGGCCTTCATCGGTTCCGATGAGTTCTCGAGCATCATGCACGAGATCGGTCACGCGCTTGGCCTGAAGCACGGGCATGAAACCACGCCCAACGGTGCGCTGGCCTACGACTTCGACAATCACGAATTCTCGGTGATGACCTATCGGACGTACGCCGGTGCGCCCTTTGATCCCATCAAGAAGGAAGTCGATGGTTCTTCGCCGCAGAGCTACATGATGTTCGACATCGCGGCCATGCAGTCGATGTACGGCGCGAACTTCAACCAGGCGGGAAAAAGCGTTACCTACCGCTGGGATGCCACCACCGGCCAGCAGTTCATCAACAACACGCCCGATCCCAACTACGGCGTGAGCTCCAAAGGCAAGATCTTCTCGACCGTCTGGACGCAGGGCGCCACGACGACCTACGACCTCCACGACTTCAGCCAGGACCAGTTCGACGACCTGCGGCCCGGCAAGTGGCTGCTCTTTTCCAACGAGCAGCGCGCCGATCTCAACCCGGACGATCTGTCCGTGAAGGCCCGCGGCAACATCTACAACACACTGCTCTACAAGGACGACACGCGCTCGCTGATAGACAATCTCTACACCGGCAGCGGCAACGACAGAATCTGGGGCAACGCCAAGGCCAATCACCTGGTCGCCAACGACGGCGACGACTGGATCGATGCCGGCGCCGGCGATGACACGATCGAAGGCGGCATGGGCCGCGACTTCATCGATCCGGGCAAGGGCTACGACACGGTGCGCGGCACCCCGGCCGAGCTGAACAACGACTACGTCCAGCAATTCGGCCAGTACCTAGCGGTCGACTATGTCGGCCTGCGCTTCGGCCTCTCGCAGATCAAAGTCACGGTCGCGGCCGGCGAGACGACGCTCACGGTCGGCGATTCATCGCTCGGCCTGGCCGGTGAAGCCGCCAACGGCGTCTTCATGGTGACGCCGCGCGGCGCCGGCGCCGACGCCCACACTACGGTCAATTTCGTGCCGTACGTCCCCGATCTGCAGGAAGGGGTGCGCGTCAGCGAAAGCCAGATCAACGGCGTCATCCACCGCGCCTTCCTGACGGGCGACGGCGCCGTGAGCTTCTCGGGGCGCCTCGAAGAGGCGGTATCGGGCATGAGCAACACGCTCGGCGCCTACAAGATCGACCTCGCCACCGGCCGAATCTTCGACGTCCATGTGCTGGTCGGCAATACGCTGAGGCCGACCGCCGCGACGGAGATCGATCTCGGCACGCCGGGCAAGAATGTGGAGGTCGGCTTCTTCCTGATCCAGAACGGCTTCACGCAGTTCGGCGACCTGGCTGACAATCTCTCGTTCGTCGACCCGGGCACCGGCGAGCCGGGCACGACGGCGAGCGGCCAAACGTTGCTGCTCAGGAGCGGGAGCGTCATCCTGAACGGCGCCATCGTGTTCCACACGCAGTCGCAGCTCAATCCCGGCCACCGACAGCAGGTGCTGTCCGGCACCGACGGCAACGGTCACGACATCCTGATCGGCTTCGAGGACCTGCCGACCAACACCGCCGACAACGACTTCCAGGACGTCGTGATCCGCGTGCATGCCTACGACGCCCTGATCGCTTGACCGGGCCATCGCCGCCCCGCCATGTTCTTCTCAGCCGATCGAGAAGAAAGTCAGGTGAGGAATGGAATTCGATGTCATGACGCGCGCCACCACGTGGGACAACGTGGCCAGCCTGGCGCGGCGCACGGAGGCGGCTGGCTTCTCCGGCATGCTGTTCACCGAGGGCCACCAAGTGCCGTGGATGAACATCGCGGCCGCGGCGCTGGCAGCGCCGTCGCTGCATTTCTCGACCGGCATCGCCATCGCCTTTGCCCGCAGCCCCATGGTGACGGCGGAGATCGCATGGGAGCTGGCGCAGAACACCAAAGGCAAGTTCCGGCTGGGGCTGGGCAGCCAGGTGAAGGCGCACATCACGCGGCGCTACGGCAGTTCGTTCGACAAGCCAGCGCCGCAGATGAAGGACTATGTGCAGGCGGTGAAGGCCTGCCTGAAGGCGTTCCGCCGCGAGGGGCCGCTGCAGCATGACGGCCCGTACTACAAGATGAACCTCCTGACCGAGCAGTGGACGCCGCCGCGCCACGAGTTCGAGGACGTGAAGGTCGACATCTCGGCGGTCGGCCCGATCATGGTGAGGGTGGCCGGCGAGGTCGCCGACGGCATCCACGTGCATCCCATGCATTCGATGCACTACATCAAGAACCGCCTGCTGCCCGGCGTCGCCGAGGGCGCGCAGCGGGCTGGACGCAAGCCCGAGGACGTCGACCTGATCGTGCCGGTGATCGTCGCGGCCGGCGACACGCCGGAGGAGCGCGCGCTGCCGATCACCGAAGCCAAGACCACCATCGGCTTCTACGGCTCCACGCCGAACTACGCCTTCCAGTTCGAAGACCTCGGCCATGTCGGCCTGCGCGACAAGCTCAGCGCCTGCCTGAAGGCCGGCGACAGCGCCGGCAGCCAGGCGCTGATCACCGACGAGATCCTGGACCAGTTCGCCATCGTGGCGCGCTGGGACGACGTCGCCGACCGCATGATCGAGCGCTACAAGGGCATCGCCTCGCGGCTGGTGATCTACCTCGCCTCGCACTGGCGCGAGGTCGATCCCAAGGTGCTCGAGCGCTGGGGCGAGGTGGCGCGCGCGGTGAAGAAGGCGGCGTGAGGATTCCATCAACATTGAGCGGCCGCATCGTTCGCGGCATGCTCAGTCCATGAACAGCAGAACGCCACTTGCCATCGCCGCCTTTGCGACCCTCACCGCCTGCCAGTCGGCCGGCCAGATGGACCAGCGGCCGCCGACCTGGACGGCCGCCTATCAGGCGCCGTGGGAGCCGCTGGCGAACTGCATCGTGGCGCGCTCGCAGCGGCCGCTGCTCACCGTCACCCCGACCTTCTCGCCGGGCCGTGCGCAAATCGTCGTCACCAATGCGGCGGGCGGCGTGATGGGTACGTTCAACGTCCGCAGCCTGGGCGGCGGCGGCACCGAGGTCGCCTATCGCAGCGTCTATGGCGGGCCGACCACCGACGCCGGCGGCGACGCCAAGGACATCGCCGATCGCTGCGCCCGGCCTTAGGCCCGCGCTCCCATTATTTGAACATGAACTCGCGATAGCCGCCGGCGGCCACGTCGCTCGTGCGCTTGCGGTATTCGACGGCGCCGCCGTAGTAGCCCAGCACACGGCGCATCTGGCGGCCTTCGACGTTACGGTTGACGCCGGTCTGCCAGGAGTTGACCTCGGCGAACAGCAGCCCCTCGACCGCCTGCTCGACCTCGGCGACCCATGCCGCCACCTCTTCGACACGCGGTTCGACGCGCGACAGGCCGTTGTCGCGCATGAACTTCACCAGGCCGGTGATCCAGTCGACCAGTTCCTCGATGTTGCGCGGGATGTTGCCGCGCGCGGTGTGCGGACCCAGCACCATCAGCATGTTGGGAAAGCCCTCGGCCATCACGCCGAACAACGTTTTGGGCGTGCCCACCCAGTCGTCCTTCAGCCGCCGGCCGCCGGGGCCGACGATATCGATGCGATCGTAGGGGCCGGTGACGCCGTCGAAGCCGGTGGCGTAGATCAGGATGTCGAAGGCGAAATCTTCGGCGCTGGTCCGGATGCCCTCGGGCGTGATGCGCTCGATCGGCGTCTCGTTGATGTCGACCAGCCGCACATTGTCCTGGTTATAGACCTCGAAGTAACGCGTCTCGAGCGGCAGGCGGCGCGTGCCGAAGCCGTGGTCCTTGGGGATCAGCTTGTCGGCGACCTTGGGATCGCGCACCCGCTCGCGGATCTTCCTGGCCATGAAGGCGCTGGCGAGCGCGTTGGCCTCCTTGTCGGTCAGCACGTCGGCGAAGTTGCCGACCCAGATGCCGAAGCCCGGCTCGCCATAGAGCTTCTCCCAGAACGCCTCGCGCTCCTCGGCCGAGACCTCCAGCGCCTTGCGCGGATCGGTCTGGTGGATGAAGCAGGTGCTGGTCTGCCGGCAGCGCTCGAAGATCTCGGCGTAGGACGCCTTGATCCTCTTCTGCTCCTCCGCGGTGATGCGCCGGTTGTGCAGCGGCGCCGCCCAGTTGGGCGTGCGCTGGAACACTGTAAGGTGGCCGACCTCGGCGGCGATGGTCTGGATGACCTGGATGGCGGTCGCTCCGGTGCCGATGATGCCGACGCGCTTGCCCTCGAGCGACACGCCCTCGCGCGGCCAGCGCGCGGTGTGGAAGGCCTGCCCCTGGAAGCTGTCGCGGCCGGGAATGGCGGGCAGCGTGTAGGCCGAGAGCGGTCCCAGCGCCGTGATCATGAGCCTGGCGCTCGCCTGCTCGCCGTTCTCCAGGGTGATCGTCCAGCGATCGCTCGCCTCGTCGAAGCGCGCGGCCGCGACGCGGCAGCCGAAGCGGATGTCGCGGCGCAAATCGAACTTGTCGGCGACGTAGTTGAGATAGCGCAGCGTGTCGGGCTGGGCGGAGAAATGCTCGGGCCATTCCCACTCCTGCAGCAATTCCTCGGAGAAGGAATAGCCGTAGGACCAGCTCTCCGAATCGAAGCGCGCGCCCGGATAGCGGTTCCAGTACCAGGTGCCGCCGACGTCGGTGCCGGCTTCGAAGACCTGGACCTTGAGGCCGAGGCCGCGCAGTCGATGGAGCTGGTAGAGGCCCGCGACGCCGGCGCCGATGATGATGACATCGGGTTCCATGCCTCGATGATAGGCGACGGTGCGGCCTCAGTCCCCGGTATCGTGCAAGGCCTTTCGCGGAGCGCAAACGACATGCCTGGCCTCCGATGAGGCCAGGCGATGCCAAACGTGTCCGCTACCAGAACCGTCGCGAGCCGAACAGCACCACCAGCGTGCGGTCGTCGCGATGGCGTGCGCCCAGCGCGGCGCCGGCGCAGGCCGCGGCGGCGCCGATCGCCATGGTCGCGGCGGCCAGGAAGCCCGCGATCAGCGTCGCCTTGCGCGCCTTGTCGGCGGCGTCGCGCGCCTTCTGCTCGGCGGCCTTCAGCTCGGTGAAGGCCTCGTCGACGCGCTTCTCGGCATCGGCCTGCGAGAGGCCGGTGCGCTGGCTGACCAGGCTGGCGAGCCAGGCGCGATCGCGGGCGTCGAGCTGCGGGTTCTTCATGTTGGCCGCGAAAGCCCGCGCGATCGGCGCGGCGAGGTCGGCGCGCGAGCCTGTGGCCGCACCGCCGGCAGTTGCGGGAGCAGCGGCGTTGGGTCCCGGCGCGAGCAGGCGGTCGACGGCATAGTCGGTCGGCTGCATGGAGATCTGCTGCAGGGCCGCCGGCGTCTGCGGATTGGCGGCCGCGCCCGCGGTGCCGGCGGCGGCGACTGCGGTGGTGGCGCCGGTGATCGCCTTCACGACGCCGCTGACGCCTGAAAGCGCGAGCGCCGCGCCGACCACGACGCCCAGCGCCCACACGCCAAGGCCATGGGCGCCGTCGCGGAAGTGGCTCTCGACGGTGTCGCTGGTGGCCCATGGCGTGCGCATGCGGCCGGCGAGGTAACCGCCGGCGGAGAAGCTCGCGACATGGACCAGCGCGGCATAGAGACCGGCCAGCACGGCCAGCGCCTGCGCCGACAGCCCGGCATAAGGTTGTGGCGAGACGACACTGAGGCCGAGCGCGCCGCCGAAGGTCATCAGCACGACCATGATGGCGAGAGCGCCCAAGGTGCCGAGGATGATCGGTCCCCAGTCGACATAGCGTCCGGCAGGCAGATCCGACGCAACAACGGCGGTGGGCGCGGTGGTGGTGGTGACGACAGCCATGATTCCCTCCCTCAGCGCAAGCCAACGAGGGACAGGATGAACATCACGACCACGACCAGGCCGACCAGGTAGATGATGGCATTCATTGACAGGGCCTCCGTTCCCATTCGGGACGGGAACGTGCATGCGGAACGAAGGGTTCCCACCGTCATCGGGCGTCCGATACTGGACGAAGGGTCACGGGGCTTTTCGTGTCGGCGCCGCAACTTGGGAACGGCCAGCGGCTTGATAAGAGGCAACCCAACCATCCGCTGGTCACCGAAAGAGAGACAGCATAGCAATGGCACGGCTCGACTGGATGACGTTCCTCGCCAGCCATCCCAAGGCGCATCTGCTGGCCGCGCATGTTCCCGACCCCAACCCTGTCGTGCTGAAGCGACTGCGACGGCTGATGCAGGCACTGATCGATGCCGACGAGCCGGTGGCGGATTACGCCACGGCGATCGTGCGCCACGACGACATCACCGAGATCCAGTGCGGCTTCGCCAACCGCACCGACGCGGACCGCATCGGAGAACGGCTGAGCGCGACGTCTCTGCCGGCGAACGGCGACTGGGTGAGTGAGCGCAGCCTGCAGCTCGATGAGTGGGCCGAGCGTGCATTGGAAGAGAAGGCGGCGCCTCGAAGGGCAGTACGGGTCTGACCCTTCGGGCATCTTGTTGTTTCTTTTGTAGTGCAAGAAGAAGGCCGCTCGAAAACGCATCCAATTTGGAACTGCTTGAAATCCCTTTAGTTGCGGGATTTGCGGGCTTTTCCGGTGGCCCGGCCCGCCCTGGGACTCGGTCCCTCCATCGTGGACACGAACGCAGGTGACTCGATCCCGTCGGCGGCGCATGGAGGCCCAGTCCTTCATCCCGAGCGCCCGGAGAGACGCAATGTCCAGCGACTTCACCTGCGATGTCCTGATCGTCGAAGACGAGCGCATCCAGTGCGAGGAAATGGCTGCCTTCCTCGCCCGCGCCGGCCTCTCGGTGGCGATGGCGCATGACGGCACGACCGGACTCGCCCAGGCCCGCCGTTGCCCGCCGCGCGTCGCCCTGCTCGACTACAATCTGCCGGACATGACGGGCGTTCAGCTCGCCGAGAAGCTCCGGGCGGCTTTCCCGGAGATGGCGATCCTGATCGCCTCGGGCCGCATCGAGGGCCTGTCGGAGCAGACGCTGAAAGCGCTTGGCATCTCGGTGTTCGTCAACAAGCCGTTGCCGCTCGGCCCGCTGCGCCAGGCGGTCCTGCGCCTGGCGCGCTCCGCGCCGGTCAACCGGATCCAGCAGCAGCAGCGCACCGGCGGCTGGCTGACGGCAGGCTTCGGCGGCACAAGGCACTGAGTGGGCGCCTAAGGAGAGACGCGGGGCTGCGCGAGCAGCCAGTTGCGCGCCCGGGTCGGGCTGTCGAACATCCGCATCGGCCGGTCGGCAAGCGCCAGCGCACCCAGCACGCGGGCGAACGGCTCGGTCTGCTCGGGTTTGGAGACGATGGCCAGCGCGCCCATCTTGCCGAGGCTGTGATGGGAGCGGATCTCGGCGGTGATCACGAGCAGCTCCTGTGCCGTCATCGACGAGGTGCCGTTGCGGCCGTCGAACAGCTTGCGATAGTGGGTGACCTTCGCGCCGGAGAGTGCGCGCAGAAAGCTCATCGCATCGTCGAGCGAAACGTCGCCTTCGGCCTCGGCGGACACGAGCTCAGCGCGAGAATCGATCATCCAGTAGAGCGGCATGTCAGGCCTCCTCAAACTCATCGAGGCCCGGAACATGGCGGCCACGTCCGGTCGGCCTTGCGCGTCTATTCAGCATCCAACGGCGTCGTGCGCGCTGTGCGATTTGTATGATTTGTTGTCGGTGAGACGCCCAGTCAACGCATTCGGGACGCACAGTCAAATGTGCGCGGGGCGGAATTGCTAGAAATGCTAGAAGACTTGGATCGGAACCGCTTCGAGGGTGGACCATGGCATCGGCAACCGACGACACCGACCGGGACGCATCGGCGCTGGTCTTTTCGCGGGCCAAGGGTGGACTCTACGGCGGCCCGGTCGATACCTCGGATCTCGATCCCAACGTGGTGGCGCAGCTCATGGGCTATCGCTGGGCGACGTCGTTCGGCGGGACGCAACCCGCCACCACGATCACTTATGCGTTTCCCTCGTCGACCGCCGCCTACACGAGCGATCCCACCTATCCGTCGACCAACGACCTCGCGACCTTCCTGCCCCTGAACGAATTCCAGGAGGCCGCCGTGCGCACGGGCCTGGCCCTCGTCGCCTCCTACACGAACCTCAAGTTCGTGGAAGTGGCGCCAGGCTCGGCCTCGCAGGCGGCGTTCCGCTTTGCGCAGTACACGCCGGACCCGGCAAAGTCGGAGGCGCGGTTCCCTGCCAACGAAGGAGCCTTCAAGGCATACCAGTCGGACAGCCGGGACACCGGCGACATGTTCCTCGGCCAGAACTCCCGCCCGACCTCGTTCGCCTATTTCGGCACCGACCACTTCACCACCATCATCCATGAGATGGGGCATTCGTTCGGCCTCAAGCACGGCCATGACGGCACCTTCCACGGCACGCTGGCGCCTCAGGTCAACGACAACGAATTCTCGGTGATGACCTACGCGAGCTACTTTGGCGCGAACACCGCGACGGGTGCCTCGGAGGCCCGCCTCGGCTCCTCGCCGACGAGCTACATGATGTACGACATCGCCGCCCTTCAGGTGATGTACGGCGCCAATTTCGGCAAGGTCGGCGCCAAGGAGACCTATCGCTGGGACAAGGACACCGGCCAGCAGTTCATCGGCACCGGGGCCGCTCCCAACACCGGCGTCACCGCCACCGACAAGATCTTCACGACAGTGTGGACGCAGGGTGCCACCGTCACCTACGACCTCCGGGAATTCACCCAGGACCAGGTGGACGACCTGCGGCCCGGCCACTTCCTGAAGTTCTCCAATGACCAGCTCGCCGACCTCAACAACGCCGTCGACGCCGGCACCGCGGGCTTCATCGCGCAGGGCAATGTCTACAACGCGCTGCTCTACCACGGCGACCTCCGGTCGGCCGTGTCCAACCTCATCACCGGCATCGGCAACGACACGCTGATCGGCAACGATCGCGACAACGTGCTGACCGCCGGCGACGGCATCGACATCATCTCCACTGCCGGCGGCAACGATACGGTGAGCGGCGGAGCCGGCGCCGACACGATCTTCTTCGGCTCCGGCTACAGTGTGCTGCGCGACACGCTTGCCGACCTGAACGGCGACGTGGTCAGGGACTTCGGCTTCGGCACGGTCGATGTCCTGGGTCAACGATTCGCCTGGAACAACGTGGACCTCAACCTGGCGGGCACGAAGGCGACGATCACCGTCGATGGATCGATCATCGAGCTCAACGGAAGCTTCTTCAGCGGCAACGGCGCCTTCATCGTCTCCCAGCGCGGCGTCGGCACCGACGAGCACACCGCGGTGAGCTACGTGAACGTGCTGCCGAACCTGGCGGAAGGTCGCAGCGTCAATCCAATCCTGATCAACGGCGTCGCCGACAAGCCCTTCATGACGGGCGACGGCGCGGTTGGCTTCACGCTGGAACTGAAGTCGGCCGTCTCGGCCTTCGCCAACACGCTCGGCGTCTACAAGATCGGGGCGGACGGCACGATCTCCGACGTCCAGGTGCTGTTTGCCAACACGCTCAACGTGGCGCAGGGAGCGAAGACCGTCGATCTCGGGGTGCTGGGCAACGGCCAGCACTTCGGCTTCTTCCTGGTCCAGGACGGCGCCGACCTGTTCAAGGCACCCATGGGCGCCCTGTCGTTCGTAACGCCGGGGACGAACGCGGCGGCCAATGTCGACATCTGGCTGCCGCCTACCCTTGTGAGCTCCACCCAGGGCACGCTCAGCGGCCACCAGATCTTCCATTCCTCCGCCAGCCTCAACCCGAACGCCAGCATCCAGGTGCTGTCCGGCGTCCAGTCGGGCGGGCAGCAACTGCACATTGGCTTCGAGGACCTGCCGATGGCGACGGGCGACAGGGACTACCAGGACGTGGTGGTCGGCATCCACGCCACAGGCGACGGCTTCTTCTTCACCTGATGCACTCCCCATCGCGTCTGCACGATGGGGAGGCAGTTCGATCAGCAGCTAGACAAGCTCGGCCTCGGCCGGCTGCGCGGTCGTCTCGGGGCGCAGCTGCGGGGCGCCCACGACGACGGCCGTCAGGCCGGTATCGAGGCGTTGCAGCAGGATCTCCACGCCATTGGAAAAGCGCACGGCGTCTTTGTAAGGACCGCCTTCGAGGCGAGTCATCACCACCTCCTCGACGGCGCCGACGCCGCAGCTTTCGCGCACGGTATCGCCAATGCCCTGCAGCAGCAGATGAGTCTCCTCAGGCACGCACACCGCCAGGTCGCAGGCCGGGCCGGTGGTGAACCCCATGGAGCCGGACGGGAAACGCTCGAGGGTGAGCTTCTCGCCTTCTTCAGCAGGTCGCGAACGATACGGTTCCAGCGAATAATCACACATAACGACCTCCTTTACTCGGGATTGGACTCTCGCGTGGATGGGCGTCAGTGCAGGCAGAAGAACCAGCACCTGCCCGCCAAACCACACGCAAGAATCACACCATTACTGTCCACCGCCCCGCGACCTGTCATGATCGACCGGGCGACAAGGGGGACAGCTGCCGTGACCATCGTCATCCACAACGCCGTGATCGCGACAGTCGACGACCGGGATCAGCTGCTCTACGGCGCGGCGATCGCCGTCGACGGCGATCGCATCAGCGCGATCGGGCCCAGCGCCGAGATCCTGGCGCACTATCCAGGGGCCGAGAAGGTCGATGGCGGCGGCAAGATGGTCATGCCGGGCTTCGCCAACGTGCACACGCATTTCACCATGACCTTGGCGCGCGGCGTGTTCGAGGATCTCTCGCCACCGCACAAGCCGCCCTTCTCCGGCGGCCTGTCGCCCATCCCGCTACCCGACATGAGGCCCGACGAACGCCGCGCCATGGCGCTGCTCGGCGCGCTCGAGGCGTTGCGCAGCGGCACCACGCTGGTGCTTGAAGACACCAACGACGTCGACGATTATGCCGAGGCGTTGGCCGGCACGGGCATGCGCTTCCTGCTGAGCGAGCGCGCCTACGATCGCATCGGCACCTCGATCGGCGATCCCGCGCCGTTCAAGCTCGACCGCGCGCTGGGCCAGCGCCATCTCAGGACCATCGAGGCCACGCACAAAAAGTGGAACGGCAAGGCCGACGGCCGCATCCGCATCGCCGCCTCGGCGTGGGCGCCCGACATGTGCTCGCCGGAGCTCCTGAAGGACCTGCGCGCGCTGCAGCAGCAGCTCGACACCTGGGCCACCATCCATTGCAACCAGATCTGGGGCGAGGTCGCGGCGGTGAAGGCCCATCGCAACCGCCTGCCCACGGAGTACCTGGCCGATCTCGGCTTCCTCCACGACCGGCTGGTCTGCGCCCATTGCCGCTGCATGGAGCCGTCCGAGGAGAAGCTTTTGGGCGAAGCGGGCGTCACCGTGGCCTTCAACGCCGCCATCGCCGCGCGGCGCGGTCTCAGCCCGCGCATCGCCGACCTCGAGAGCTATGGCTGCACCATCGCCATGGGCTCGGACAACATGGCAGAGGACATGGTCGAGGTGCTGCGCACCGGCCTGTTCATGGAGCGCGTCCGGCGCGAGGACGGCCGCAGCCCGACGCCCGAGCAGGCGCTGCGCTGGGCGACGCGCAACGGCTACCGGGCGCTCGGCGTGCCCGACGGCGGCTGGCTCGCGCCCGGCAACAAGGCCGACCTCATCATGGTCGACCTGACCGGGGCGCACATGGTGCCGGTGCTGCGCGCCGTCGCGACCTTCGTCCACCAGGCGCAGGCGCACGACGTCGAGGCCGTCATGGTCGACGGCAAATGGCTGATGAAGGACGGCAAGGTCCTGGCCATGGACGAGGAGGCCGTGCTGGCCGAGGCGCAGCGCGTGGCGAACACCGCCTGGCCACGCCTGTTCGCCAAGCGACGCGATCTCAAGGTGCCGGACGGGTTTTCGCCGGAGGCGTTGCCGTAAATCCGTCGTCCTGAGCGCAGCGAGGGAACTTTCCTGCGGCCTCAAAGGCCCTCGCTGCGCTCGGGGTGACAGCGGCCGCTGAAGTGCTAACGTCCTCCCCGGAGGAAACACGCATGCAGTTCGGTTTGTTCGGCGGCGCGCGGACAAAGCGCGGCGTCGGCCTGGAGGACAGCCAGGGCTACGAGAGCTTCATCGACTATGTGATCGAGGCCGATCGGCTGGGCTTCAAGCAGCTCTTCATGGTCGAGCACCATTTCACCGGCCAGGGCCAGGTCTCCTCGTCGATGACGGTGCTGGCCTATCTCGCCGCCCGCACGCGGCACATCCGGCTCGGCACCGCGGTGGTGGTCATGCCGTGGCACAATCCGGTGCTGGTGGCCGAGCAGGTCGCGACCCTCGACCTCCTGAGTGGCGGGCGCGTCGACTTCGGCGTCGGCAAGGGCTACCGCCAGGCCGAGTTCGACGGCTTCTGCATCCCGATCAACGAGGCGACCGAACGCTTCGACGAGGCCATGGAGATAATCAAGAAGGGCTGGATGAACGAAAGCCGCTTCAGCCACCACGGCAAGCGCTGGCACTACGACAACATCGTGGTCGAGCCCTCGCCGTTGCAGCGCCCGCATCCGCCGCTATGGCTGGCCGCCGGCAGCCCCGACAGCATCCGCCGCGCCGCGCACGAGGGCTACAACCTGCTGCTCGACCAGCTCGCCCAGACCGACCAGATCATCCGGCGCATCGCCCTCTTCAAGGAGGAGTGCCACAAGGCGGGCCGAGAGTACCATCCCGGCCTGGTGGCGACGGCGCGCGCCCTGCAGATGATCCACAGCGAGAGCGAACGCGCCGAGGCCTATGCCACGCGCAAGCGCGTGCTGTCGGTGATCGGTGACTTGGCGCGCGACAAGCTCGCCGACCGCGTCGAGGACGACACCGCTCCGCTGCTGGGCACGCCCGAGGAGATCATCGCGCGCCTGAAGGAACTCGAGGCGGGCGGCGCCACCAACATCCTGCTGGTCGATCCCAACGCCTCGGTGCGCAACCTGCAGGCTTTCGCCCGCGAGGTCATGCCGTCGTTCCAGGCCTCCCGCTACGCCGCCGCCGAGTGAGCCGCATGAGCCAGAAGTTCGCGTGGACGCCTTCGCCCATCCTGCCCAAGGAGCGCGTCTCCTTCGCCGATGTGAGCTACGAGGAGATGGTGCAGCGGGCGCACGCGCTCGCGCCCAAGCTCGCGGCCCGCGCCGAGGCCTGCGAGAAGCTGCGCCGCCTGCCCGACGATACCGAGCGGGACCTGCATGACGCGGGCCTGTTCCGCTTCGTGCAGCCCAGGCGCGTCGGCGGCGCCGAGCTCGATGTCGGCATCTTCGTCGATGTCTGCGCCGCCCTGGCGCGCGTCTGCCCGTCGACGGCGTGGAACGTCGGCAATCTCGGCAGCCATCACTGGATGCTGGGCTATTTCCCGCCCGAGACGCAGGACGAGCTGTGGGACACCTCGCTCGACGTGCTGATCGCCACCTCGCTCGCCTTCGCCGGCGGCCGCGGCCGCAAGGTCGATGGCGGCTGGGAGGTGACCGGGCGCTGGCCGCTATCCTCGGGCGTCGACAATTGCGACTGGAACATGCTGGGCTTCATGGTGCGCGACGACAGCGGCGCCATCGTCGACCAGCGCTTCGCCCTCGCCCATCGCTCGGAGTACGAGATCATCGACACCTGGCATGCCGTCGGCCTGTGCGGCACCGGCTCGAAGGACGTCGCGGTCAAGGAGCTGTTCGTGCCCGAGCGCCGCACGCTCTCGGCCTGGGCGTTCAACGGCAAGCCGCATCCCGGCTCGTCGGTGAACGACACGCCGCTCTTCCGCCTGCCGTTGCTGGCGCTCGGCCCCTACGTGCTGTCGGGCGTCATGCTGGGCTGCGCCCAGGGCGCCTACGACCTGGTGGTCGGTGCGGCGCGCAAGCGCAACGCCACCAACACCGGCGTGCCGGTCAACGTCAATCCGACGGTGCAGATCAAGGTCGCCGAGGCGAGCGCGCGCATCGACAACGCCGAAGTGATCATGAAGCGGGCCTGCGAGCACGCCATGGCGGTGGCGCGTTCGGGCGCCGAGCACAAGCAGGAGGACAAGGTGCGCTATCGGCGCGACGCCTTCTTCGCCACGCGGGCCTGCCTGGAGGCGGTCGACATCCTGATGACCGTCGCGGGGTCGGGCGGGCTCTACACGACAGGGCCGATGCAGCGGCTGTTCCGCGACGCCCATGCCTGCAACGCCCACGTCATGTTCTCGCCCGAAATCCAGGGTGCGATCTTCGGCCAGCATGCGCTGGGGTCGCCGGGGCCGGCGCCGTTGCTCTAGCAACCGCGCAACCTTGATCCGTGCAGGGCATTTTTGAAGGGGGCCTTGCATGGAGCAAGCACATGACCGTGAAGCTCAACCACACTATCGTCATGGCCCACGACCATGAGAAATCGGCGCTGTTCCTGACCGAGCTCTTGGGCCTCGACGCCCCGATCCGCCTCGGTCCATTTGCCGCGGTTACCGTGGGCGATGCGCTCACCCTGGATTTCATGAAGACCGAGAACGATGTCACCTCCCAGCACTATGCGTTCCTGGTGAGCGAAGTCGAGTTCGACCAGATCTTCGCGCGCATCAAGGCGCGCAACCTGCCGTACTGGGCCGATCCCGGTCAGTCGAAGCGCAACGAGATCAACCGGTGGGACGACGGCCGCGGCGTCTACTTCGAGGATCCCAACGGGCATCTGCTCGAGATTTTGACGCGCTGCTACGGCAGCGCCGGCACGTCGACGGACTATCCGCATCCGCTCGTCGCCGAGAAACTGGAACGCCGGGATATTGTCGATCAGTCGGTCGCCCGCGCTGTGCGATAGGCAGTCATCAAAGCAATCCACGGCAGCTTCTCCGCCGTCACCGCAAAACCGCCTTGCGGCGTGACCCGGGCTGTCCCGGGACGGCTCTGGCCGTCATCCGCTGGCGCCGCGGCAGCCGTCTCGATGGGCTGTTTGGGCAACGCCATCGGTTGTCTCCCCTCCATCCGGCGGGCTAGGATTGCGCCAACAACACACGTCTGGGAGGACGTTCCAATGCGCATCAAGCGTCGCACTTTCAACTCGCTCGCTGTCGCGGGCGCGGCCACCGGCTTTGCCGGGTCGGCCAACGCACAGGCAAAGCCGATCACCATCGGCTTCGGCATGGCGCTGACCGGCGGTCTCGCGCCCAACGGCAAGGCGGCGCTGCTCGCCATGCAGATCGCCGCCGAGGAGATCAACGCCAAGGGCGGCATCCTCGGCCGGCCGGTGAAGCTCGTCTATTACGACGACCAGTCCAACCCCTCGACGGTGCCCGGCCTCTATACGAAGCTGATGGACGTCGACAAGGTCGACATCGTGGTGAGCGGCTACGCCACCAACATGGTCGCGCCGGCGATGCCGGTGGTGATGCAGAAGGATCGCACCTTCTTCGCGCTGTTCGGCCTCGATGTGAACTCCGAGTTCAAATACAACCGCTACTTCTCGATCCAGCCGGCCGGCGGGCCCAAGCCCAAGGAGGCCTTCGCCGAGGGCTTCTTCGAGGTGGCGATGGCGCAGAACCCGAAGCCGGCGACGCTCGCCATGATCGGCGCCGACGCCGAGTTCCCGCGCAATGCGCTGGAAGGCGTGCGCAACATCGCCAAGAAGTACAATCTCAAGATCGTCTACGACAAGAACTACCCGCCGACGACGGCCGACTACACGCCGGTCGTGCGCGCGGTGGCCGCCACCAATCCAGACATCTTCTTCGCGGCGTCCTATCCGCCCGATTCGGTCGGCATCATCCGCGCCAGCCACGAGATCGGCTTCAAGCCCAAGATCTACGGCGGCGGCATGGTCGGCCTGCAGGCGACGGCCATCAAGACGCAGCTCGGGCCGCTCCTGAACGACATCGTCGTCTACGACTTCTGGCTGCCGTGGGCAGGCTTCGCCACCGACGCCGGCCGCGACTTCGTGAAGAAGTACCAGACCAAGTCGGCCGAGGCCGGCGTCGACCTGCTGGGCTACTACCTGCCACCGTTCGGCTACGCCCTGATGCAGGTCATCGACCAGGCGGTGACGGGAGCCGGCAGCACCGACGACGCCAAGCTCGCCGACTTCATGCGCAAGGCGACCTTCAAGACCATCGTAGGCGACTTCAAGTTCAACGCCGGCGGCGAGTGGGAGACCGCCCAGGTCATGGCCGTCCAGTTCCAGGGCGTCCAGGGCAACGGGGTCGAGCAGTTCACGAACCCGAAGACCGAAGTCATCCTGTGGCCGACCAAGTACAAGACCGGCGACATCGTCTATCCGTACAATCCGAAGAAATGACAGGGAGCGCGCGCTAGCGCGATTCCTGTCATCCCGAGCGTAGCGAGGGATCTTTCAGGCAACAGAAAGGTCCCTCGCTGCGCTCGGGATGACAGTCTTGGCGTAACGACCGCCGTGCGCCGCTAAGCCCCGAGATAGAACTCTCGGATCAGCTCGTTGTTGTTCAGGGCCTCGGCCGATTCGCCTTCGAAGGCGATCTTGCCGTGGACGATGACGTAGCCGCGGTCGGCGATGCGGATGGCCTGGGTGAAGTTCTGCTCGGCCATCAGGACGCTGAGGTTATAGCCCTCCTTCAGCTCCTTGATCTTGTCGATGGTGCGGCTGACCAGGAGCGGCGCCAGGCCGACCGAGGGCTCGTCGATCAGCAGGATGCGCGGCGCCGACATCAGGGCGCGGGCGAGCGCCAGCATCTGCTGCTCGCCGCCCGACATGCTGCCGGCGAGCTGTTTGGCCCGCTCCTTAAGCCGCGGGAAGGTCTCCAGGCAGAACTCGAGATTCCGGTTGATCGCCGAACGCGCCTTGGGCCGGAAGGCGCCCAGCAGCAGGTTCTCGGTCACGGTGAGCTTGGGGAACAGCCGCCTTCCCTCGGGCACGAAGCCGATGCCGAGATCGACGATCTCCTCGGTCGAGCGGCCGATCAGCTCGTGCTCGTTGCCGTCGATCACGGCCTTGATGCTGCCCTTGGACGGCCGGACCATGCCCATGACCGACTTCATCAGGGTCGACTTGCCGTTGCCGTTGGTGCCGAGCAGCGCCACGGTCTCGCCGACGCCGACCGAAAGCGACACGTCCTCGAGCACGCGCACCGCGCCGTAGCCCGCGTCGATGGCGGCGATGGTGAGGCTATTCGCCAAGGTAGGCCTTCACGACTTCGGGCTCGCGCACGACGTCCTTGGGATGGCCGTCGGCGATCTTCTTGCCCGCCACCAGCACGGCGAGGCGCTGGGAGAACTCCATCACCGCCCGCATGATGTGCTCGATCATGATCACGGTGACGCCCTGCTCGTTCAGCCGGATCAGCAACGCGATGATCTCGTCGACCTCGGCGTGGCTCAGTCCCGCCATCGCCTCGTCGGAGATCAGGAGCTTGGGCTGGGCCGCCATGGCCCGCGCCAGCTCGAGCTTGCGCATCTCGATCTGCGTGAGGTCGCGCGGCCGCTGGCGCGCCTTGCCGGCCAGCCCGACCATGGCCAGCAGTTCCAGGCAGCGCTCGTCGATCGCGCCGCCACGCAGGTGCCCACTGGGCCGCGCGTTCACCGTGTAGAGGATCGGGATGCGCACGTTCTCGGCCAAGGTCAGCCCGGCGAAGGGCCGCGGCAGCTGGAAGCTGCGCGCCAGGCCGCGGCGCGTGCGCTGATGCGCCGACAGGCCGTCGACGACCTCGTCGCCGAACCGCACGCTACCCTGCTCGTTGCGCAACGTGCCGCAGATGCAGTTGACCAGCGTCGACTTGCCCGAGCCGTTGGGCCCGATCAGTCCCAGCCGCTCGCCTGGCTGCACCTCGAGGTCGATGGCGTCGAGCGCGACGAAGCCGCCGAAGCGCTTGCCGAGCCCCGCCACGGCGAGCAGCGCGGTCATTTCTTCTTCCTCTGGAACAGGCCGACGATGCCCTGCGGCGCCAGGACCACGAAGGTCACCATCAGCACGCCGGCCACCAGCACGTTGACCGCCGAGGAGATGGTGACGCGCAGGTATTCCTGCAGGCCGCCGACCAGCACCGCGCCGATCACCGGACCCAGCCAGCTGGAAGTGCCGCCGATCAGCGGCATGGCGATGGCGTTCACGGCGTAGTTCAGGCTGAAGCCCGAGGCCGGGTCGAGGTAGGTCACGTAATAGGGCAGCGGCGCACCGGCCATGCCCATGAACCCGCCCGACAGGCCGGTGGCGATGAGCTTGAGCCTGAGCGTCGGCACGCCCGAGGCCTCGGCGGCGCCCTCGTCGTCGCGGATGGCGGCGAAGCCGTAGCCCAGCGCCGAGCGCTCGATGGCGCGTGCCGTCACCAGCACGATGACACCCATGCCCAGCATCAGCAGGAACAGGTACTGCACGTATTCGCCGCCGATCAGCGGCGCCACGCGCGGGCGCAGCACATAGGCGCCGCGCGCGCCGCCGACGAAATCCCAGTTGGTGATCAGGGTCTGCACCACCACCGCCAGGGCGAGCGTGGCGATGGAGAAGAAGACGCCGCGCAGGCGCAACGTGAGATAGCCGGTGCCCAGTCCGACCAGGCCCGCCAGGACGGCGCCGATCAGGATCATGAACGGCAGCGGCATGGCCGGCACCAGCTTGTGCCACACCACGGTCGAATAGGCGCCGATGGCGAAGAAGGCGGTGACGCCGAAATTCACGTAGCCGGTGTAGCCGCCCAGGATGTTCCAGGCGGTGCCGAGAACGATGTACTGGACCACGACGTAGGCCATGAAAAAGGCGTAGGAGCTGCCGACCCAGCGGAACACCGCGAAGATCGCGATCGCCAGGCCGATCAGGATCAGCGCGAACGGCAGGTTGCCCATGCCAACGGCATGCGTGTCGGCGGCGACCTTGTCGGCGTCTTTATCGACCAAGGATGCCACTGGGACGCACCGCCAGAGTGATCAACAGGATGCCGAAGGCCACCGCCGGCGCCCACGACGGCCCGAAGAAGGTGGCGGTCAGGCTCTCGGCGATGCCGAGGGTGACGGCCGCGATGACCATGCCGGGGAAGCTGCCCAAGCCGCCCAGCACGACGATGGCGAAGACGCGGCCGATATACTCGCGGCCGATCGAGGGCTCGACCGGCTGGATGATGATCAGGCAGGCGCCGCCCAGCGCCGCAGTGGCGATCGACAGGCCGAAGGCGATGCGCTTGATCTTGATCGGATCGGCCGCCATCAGCCGCAGCGCGCCCTGGTCCTGGGCGACCGCCTGGACGGCGCGGCCGATGAAGGTGCGCGACAGGAAGAGCTGCAGGCCGACCACCATGACCAGCGCCACCAGGAACGGCACCAGCAGGCGCAGGGGCAGGTCGAACAGGCCGAGATTGAAGCTGGGCCCGATATAGCCCGCCTGCACCGTGCGGTAATCGACGCCGAAGGTGAGCACCAGCCCGACCTCGGTGATGAACAGCAATCCGAAGAAGAACGACAGGCCGCGCAACGACTGGTCGTCGCGCCGCTCGAAGGCGACGTAGTAGACCTGATAGGCCAGCATGCCGAGCAGGTAGAAGGCCGGCAGCGCGATCACCGCGCTCAGGATCGGATCGATGCCGAACACCGTGTTGCCGATGAACGCGGCATACGAGCCCAGCAGGATGAAGGCAGGATGCGCGATGTTGACGATGTCGAGCAGCCCGAAGGAAATGGCGATGCCGATCGAGACCGCGGCATAGAAGCCGCCGAGCAACAGCCCGGAGACGATGGCATTGATCAGCAGATTGGCCGAGCCGTCCATGGCCGACGCTTCAATCCGCGTGCGTGACGGCGGTGCCGCAGGCCTGCGCAGACATTATGCCTCCCCTATCCGTGGCGATTTTCCGCCTTCGTGCGCAGCTTGCGCGGAAAGAGGATGGCCCAACCGGCAGGCGTTTGACAATGGTTTCCCGTCAAGGACGACGCATCGACTTTGTGCCATAACCACCCGATGCCGCTAGCTCCACCCGTTGGCGTCGTGATCGCCAATCACAACAACTGCGCCTTCGTCGAGAAGGCAATCGAGTCGGTGGCCCGCCAGACCGTCCGCGATCTGCAGGTCGTCGTCGTCGACGACGCCTCGACGGATAGTTCCGACGAGATCATCCGCCGTTGCCTTGCGCGTCTCGGCGACACACGGTTTCGCTACGTGAAGCTCGGCACCAACTCCGGCCAGGCCGGCGCGTTGCGTCGCGGCATGGCCGAGCTCGACACACCGTTCGTCTGCTTCCTCGATTCGGACGACCTCTGGTACGACGACTTCGTCGCCCGCCATCTCGCAATCCACATGAATGCCGACTTTCCCGTCGCGCTGACCTATTGCGATTCGCACATCATCGATGCCGGCGACCGCATGCTGGCGGGCACGGCCTGGTGGTTCGATTCGGACAAGCCGCAGGCAAAGGCCCAGCGGTCGATCACGCCGGCATTGACGCCGCTCTTCGATCCGGCGCGGGGCGAGTTCACCTATCCACGCAGCGACGCCGTCACCTTCCATCCGCAGTGGACGCCGGCCGGCGCCACCAACACGACGGCGAGCATGATGTTCCGGCGCGCGTTCGTCGACCTCGTGCTGGTGCCGCCGAGCCACGAGCTCAGGCTCTATGTCGATTTCTACCTGTCGACCTTCGCCTGCCTGATGACCGGCACGATCGCCATCCATGACGCGTTGTACGGCTATCGCATGCATGGCGGGAACAGCCATTCCAACGCCACCGTGCCGGGCGGCGCCTACAACTCGGCCAACCGCGAGTGGGAGCCGATCCGCCAATACGTCCTGAAGTTGGTCCAGCGCGTGCTGCGCGACGAGGCCGAGGCGTTGCGCCTGACTTTCGGCGAAGAGCGTCACTCGATCGCCGAGCGGCTGATGGCGGAAGCCGTCGGCGCGCTGCCGACCGAGCGGACGGCGCCGGCGAGGACCCGCCTGCCCGAGCTGGTTCTGGGCCTCCTCGACGGCGGCCTGTCGCGCCTCGGACTGCGCGGCCGCTCGTGACGACCTGACGGATGAACGCCGTCTTCACCGGCGTCGCGCGTGACTGTGCGGCGTATCTGCCGGGTGTGCTCGAGAATCTCGACCGGTTCGCCGCGACGTATGATGCGACCTCGTTCGTCTTCGTGGTCAGCGACAGCAAGGACGACACGCGGACGATCCTGGAGCGATGGCTGGACAGAAGACGCGGCCGGGTGATCGATTTCGGCGCCCTCGAAGGCCGGCTGACAAAGCGCACCGAACGCATCGCCTTCGTCCGCAACGCCGGCCTCGACGCGATCGCCGGCGGTGAAGACGCCGGCCACGATCATCTCGTCGTTGCCGATCTCGACGACGTCCTGGCCCAGCCCGTCGACGCCGACGCCTTCGCCCGGGCGGCGGCCTGGCTCGCAGCCGATCCGGCGCGCGCCGGCGTCATGGCCAATGCCAGGCCGCGCTACTACGACGTCTGGGCGCTTCGCCATGAGCGCTGGTGTCCGGACGATTGCTGGCATCCGATCTGGGGCCGTCCGTCCGACGAGACCTTCGAAGCGGCGAAGTTCCGCGAGGTTTTCACGCGCCAGATCGAGATCCCGCCGTCGCTGCCGCCGATCGCCGTGCGCTCGGCCTTCGGCGGGCTCGGCATCTACCGGCTGCCCGCAGCCCTCGCGGCGCGCTACTGCGGCGTCGACGGCGAAGGCCGCGAGACCTCAGAACACGTCGCCTTCAACGCCGCGATCGGCCGCGCCGGCGGGCAGCTTCACATCTTCCCCGAGTTGCGGGTGCATGCGCCGCGTCAGCATCTCTACCAGCCGTCGGACTTCAAGTGGCGCTGGCGCATGACCATGACGGCGCGTCGGTTGGCCGAGATCGCGCGGCCACCGTGGCGCCGGATGCTGGTTCCGGCATGAAGGTACTGATCATCGATCCGGCGGTGCATTCACTGGGCGGCCATCACTTCAACGCCGTGCAGCGCCTGCAACGCGAGCTCGCGGGACTGGGCGTGGCCGCGCCCTGCCTGGGGTCGGCCTATGCCGATCGCCGCGTCGTCGACGAGCTGGCCTGCACGCCGACCTTCAGCCGGTCGGTGTACGGACGATCCTACGCCACGCCCGCCGAGTTCGCCGACAGCGTCGAGGAGACCGGCCGGCAACTGGCCAAGGCGACGCGCCGGTCGGGCATGCCCGACCTCGTCATCCTGCCGTGTTGCGACCAGGTGGCGGCGATGGCGCTGGCGCGACAGCTGAAGCGCTCCTGGCTGCGGCGGCCGCGCGTCCTGCTGTGGCTGCTCTACGGGCCACATCACCTCAAGGCATCGGACGATTCCGCGGCCGCGGGCCTGGAGGGCGAAGCGCGCACCGCCTTCGCGGCACTGGCCGCAAGCGCCGGCGGCATCGAGGCCTATTGCGAAACCCCGGCGATGGCCGAGTTCTATCGCGGCCTCGTGCCGTTCGACGTGGGCGTCATGCCCGGCCCCGGACTGCCCGCGCGCGCCCGCGTCGCCAAGGCGGCAGGCGCGCCGCCGGTCGTCTCCTGCATCGGTTTCGCCAACCGGGCCAAGGGCTACCGCCTGCTGCCGCAGGCCGTGCAGACCGTGCTCGATCGTCATCGCGACGTCACCTTCATGATCCATGGCATCGTCCAAGGATCCGATGCCGAGGCCGACCAGCCGATGTTCGATCGCCTGGCCGAGCTCGGCGAGCGCGTGCAGGTTCGCCAGCAGGTGCTCGGCTCCGACGAGTATCTGGCCCGGTTGGCCGAGGCCGACCTTTTGCTGCTGCCCTACGACCCCAACGTCTACCGGCGGCGCGGTTCGGGAGTGTTCGCGGATGCCCATCATGTCGGCATACCCGTCGTCGCCCCGAAGGATTGCGCTTTTGCCCAGCCGGCCTTCGACGGCGGGTGGGGCGTGGGGATGAGAGAATATGACGGCAAAAGCCTCGGTATTGCGGTCCTGGAAGGGCTCGAGCGCCTCGCCCCGCTTGCCGCCTGTGCGGCCCGCGCGGCCGGCCAGGTGCGCGACGATCTCGGCCGCGTCCTCCGGGCCTCGGCCGAGGCCCGGCCAGCCGGACCAGCCGGGCTTTTGCGCCGATTCCGGCCGGGAAGCGCCCCAGGATCCGCCTAAGTTCGGCTCGAATCCCGGTGCATTGAGCCGAATTATGGTAAGTTCCAGTGGTGCGGCGGCTGCTCCCTGCAACCGTGGCTTTTCAACGACTTAGGCCCAGCGCGCGATGTTGCCGCCAAGACCTGCCCAGAAGCGGAATTCGGAACTCTCCGCCGCCCTCGGCCGCTGTCGCCACGCCCTGATCGGCATCGGCGTTTTCACGGCCGCCATCAACATTCTCCAGCTCACCGGCCCGATATTCATGTTGGAAGTCTACGACCGGGTGCTGCCCGGCCGCAGCATTCCGACCCTGGTCACGATCAGCATCCTGGCGCTGGTCATGTTCGGCTTCCAGGGCCTGCTCGACGTGCTGCGCGCCCGCGTGCTGGTGCGCATTGCCGCTTCGGTCGACGAGACGCTGAGCCACCGCGTCTTCGACCTCGTCAGCAAGTTGCCGCTCAAAGCCATCACACCGCCTTCCTTCCAGCCGGTCCATGACCTCGACCGTATCCGCTCCTTCATGTCGACCGTGGGCCCGGCGGCCTTCTTCGACCTGCCCTGGATGCCGCTCTATCTCGGCATCTGCTTCGTGTTCCATCCGCTGATCGGCTGGGCGGCGACGGTGGGTGGCCTGATCCTGGTCGCCATCACCGTGGCCACCGAGTTCCTGACCCGCCAGCCCGCGCGCGACGCCGCTGCGGTCGCCGACGGCCGCATGGGGCTCGCCGAATCGAGCCGGCGCAATGCCGAGGTCGTGCAGGCCATGGGCATGGGCGGCCGTCTCAACAAGCTGTGGCACGATCACAACCGGCGAAATCTCGCCGCCCAGCAGCGCGTCGCCGACATCTCCGGTGGCATGTCCGCCCTGTCCAGGATCCTGCGCATGATCCTGCAGTCTTTCGTGCTCGGCGTCGGCGCCTGGCTGGTGATCAACCAGCAGGCCACCGCCGGCATCATCATCGCAAGCTCCATCCTGACCTCGCGCGCACTGGCGCCGGTCGAGGTCACCCTCGCCCATTGGCGCAGCTTCATCGCGGCCCGTCAGAGCTGGCGACGGCTGAACGGCCTGCTCGGCACGATACCGGCCGAGCAGCAGCGCATGGAACTGCCCCGGCCCAAGGAAACGCTGACCCTCGAAGCAGTGAGCGTCAATCCGCCGGGCACCAACCGGCTGGTCGTGCAGGGCGTCGCCTTCCAGCTCAAGGCCGGCCAAGGCCTGGGCGTCATCGGACCCAGCGCATCGGGCAAGTCGTCGCTGGTGCGCGCGATCGTCGGCGTCTGGCCGGCCATCCAGGGCAAGATCCGCATCGACGGCGCCGCCATCGACCAATGGACCCCCGACGCGCTCGGCCCCCACATCGGCTACCTGCCGCAGGACATGGAACTGTTCTCCGGCACCGTCGCCGAGAACATCGCGCGCTTCGAGCCGGATGCCCCGTCGGAGA
Source organism: Reyranella sp. (assembly GCA_019750135.1). Taxonomy (GTDB): domain Bacteria; phylum Pseudomonadota; class Alphaproteobacteria; order Reyranellales; family Reyranellaceae; genus Reyranella. The sequence goes on from JAIEOV010000023.1 coordinate 84,305, forward strand.
AGGTCATCGCCGCGGCCAAGGCGGCCAGCGTGCATGAGCTGATCCTGGCGCTGCCCAACGGCTACGAGACGCCGGTGGGCGACTCCGGCAATGCCTTGTCGGCCGGCCAGCGCCAACGCATCGGCCTGGCGCGCGCGCTCTACGGCGATCCCTTCCTGGTCGTGCTCGACGAGCCCAATTCCAACATCGACCGCGAGGGCGACGAGGCACTGACCAAGGCCATCCTCGGCGTCCGCGCGCGCGGCGGCATCGTCGTCGTGGTCTGCCACCGGCCGTCGGCGCTGGCCGGCGTCGACACGGTGCTGGTCATGCTGGCCGGCCGCCAGCAGGCCTTCGGCCCGAAGGAGCAGGTGCTCCAGGCGCCGCAGCAGCCGCAACAGCCTGCCGCAATGCAAGCCGGCGCAATGCAGGCCGGCGCCCGCATGCTACAGCCGATGACGGTGCATGCCGGCGGCCGTCCCCAGGAGAAGGCGCCGTGACCATCCAGAATTCCCTTCGCGGCCATCTGCTGGTGGGTGCCGCCGCCGTCGGCGTCCTGGCCTTCATCATCTTCGGCTGGGGCACGCTCAGCGAGATCTCGGGCGCGGTCATTGCGCCGGGCAAGCTCGTGGTCGACACCAACGTCAAGAAGGTGCAGCACCCGACGGGCGGCGTGGTCGGCACCCTCAACGTCAAGGACGGCGACCGCGTCAAGAAGGGCGACATCGTGGTGCGCCTCGACGAGACGCAGGCCCGCACCAGCCTCGCCATCGTCACCAAGGCGCTCGACGAGATGGATGCGCGCCAGGCCCGCCTCGAGGCCGAGCGCGACGGCGCCGACAAGGTCACCTTCCCGGCCAATCTCATCGCTCGCGACAAGGAGCCGGAAGTCGGGCAGGCGATGAAGAGCGAGCAGCGGCTGTACGAGCTGCGCCGCTCGGCGCGCGAGGGCCAGAAGGCGCAGCTGCTCGAGCAGATCGACCAGCTCAAGCAGCAGATCGCCGACAACGACGAGCAGGTCGCCGCCAAGACCAAGGAGATCGAGTGGAACCAGCAGGAGCTGGGCGGTATCCGCGGTCTGTGGAAGCAGAACCTAGTGCCGTTCAACCGTGTAACGACGCTGGAGCGCGACTCGGCGCGCCTGCATGGCGAGCGCGGGGCGCTGACCGCTTCGATCGCCCAGGCCAAGGGACGCATCTCGGAGATCCAGCTGAAGATCCTGCAGATCGACGAGGACCTGCGCACCGAGGTCGGCAAGGAGCTGGCCGAGATCCGCGGCAAGCGCGCCGAGCTCACCGAGCGGCGGGTGGCGGCTGAGGACCAGTTGAAGCGCATCGACCTGGTGGCGCCGCAGGACGGCAAGATCTTCCAGCAGAACGTCCATACGATCGGCGGCGTGATCCAGGCCGGCGAGGTGCTGATGCTGGTCGTGCCCGACGCCGACGAGCTGATCATCGAGGCCAAGGTGGCGCCGCAGGACATCGACCAGATCCATGCCGGCCAGCCCGCGGTCGTGCAGTTCGCTGCCTTCAACCGGCGCACCACGCCGGAGCTGAACGGCGAGGTGGTCGGCATCGGCGCCGACATCACCCAGGACGACAAGCGCAACGAGGCGTTCTACGCCGTGCGCATCCGAATCTCCGACAAGGAGATGGCGCGCCTGGAGGGCCTGCAGCCGATGGCCGGCATGCCGGTCGAGGTCTTCATCAAGACCTCGCCGCGCACGGTGGTGTCGTATCTGACGAAGCCCCTGCGGGAGCAGCTCGACCGCGCGTTCCGCGGGCGTTAATTCTCGCCGGAGCGCGGACCTCCAGGTCCGCTCATGAATCTTGAGGCGGGCCTAGAGGCCCGCGGTCCGGCAAGACGGTCTCCTTCTTTCTTCGCGTCAGCAGCCGGAAGAACAGCGGCACGAACAGGATGGCGATGAACGTCGCCGCCAGCATGCCGCCGATCACGCCGGTGCCGATCGAATGGCGACTGGCCGAGCCCGCGCCGGTGCTGATGGCGAGCGGCAGCACGCCCAGGATGAAGGCAAGCGAAGTCATGATGATCGGCCGGAAGCGCAGTCGCGCCGCCTCGATCGCCGCCTCGTACACCGAATGCCCCTGCTGGTAGCGCTGCGAGGCGAACTCGACGATCAGGATGGCGTTCTTGGCGGCAAGCCCGATCAGCGTCACCAGGCCGATCTGGAAATAGACGTCGTTGTCGAGGCCGCGCAGCCAGATCGCGACCAGCGCGCCCAATACGGCGAAGGGCACGGCGGTCAGCACGGCAAGCGGCAGCGACCAGCGCTCGTACTGCGCCGCCAGGATCAGGAACACCATGATCAGGCCGAAGGCGAAGCCGAGCTGGCCCGAGCCGCGCGTCGCCAGCTCCTGGTAGGCCGAGCCGATCCAGCCGATGGTGAAGTCGGACGACAAGGTCTTGGCGACGACGTCCTGCATGGCCGCGATCGCCTGACCCGACGAGTAACCCGGCGCCGGCCCGCCCAGGATCTTGGCCGCCGGGAAGATGTTGAAGCGGTCGACCGTGTCGGGTCCCAGGATGCGGGTGAACGTGACCAGCTCGTTCAACGGCACCATGGCGCCGGTGTCGGCGCGCACGAAGACGTGGCGCAGGTCGTCGGGCGATTCGCGGAAGTCCGCCTCGGACGACAGGCTGACGCGATAGGTACGGCCGTACAGCGAGAAGTCGTTGACGTAGAGGCTGCCGAACGAGCTCTGCATGGTCTCGAAGATGACGTTGATCGGGATGCCGAGCGCGCGCGCCTTGTCGCGATCGACGTCGGTGCGGTACTGCGGCACCGCCGCCGTGAAGGTCGTCTGCACGCCGCGCAGCTCGGGCCGCTGGTTGGCCGCGGCCACGACCTTGTTGGTCGCCTCGGCGAGGCCGCTCAAGGAGCCGCCGGACCGGTCCTGCAGATAGAATTCGAAGCCGCCGGTGACGCTGATGCCCAGGATCGGCGGCGGATTGAAGCCGACGACGACGCCGTCCTTGAAGTTGGCATTGATGGCCGCCAGTGCCGGCGCGACGTTGCGCGCATCCTCCTTGGGATCGCTGCGCTGCGACCAGTCCTTGAGGGTGACGAAGGAGATGCCGGAGTTGGTCTTGAGCGCGCGCGACAGCAGGTCGAAGCCCGAGAAGGTGACGACATGGGCCACCGCCGGGTTCTTCATCAGCGCCGCCGTCGCCTCCTTGGTGACCTCGCGCGTACGGGCGATGGATGCCGCCGGCGGCAGCACCGTCACCATGAACACGTAGCCCTGGTCCTCGGCCGGTACCAGGCTTCCCGGGATGCGCTGGAACAGGGCGAACACTCCACCCAGCACGAGCACGAAGCCCAGGCAACCCAGCACCGTCCGGCGCAGCAGGAAGCCGACGCCGCCGGTGTAGCGCGCCGTCAGCCAGGCGAAGGAGCGGTTGAACCAGACGAAAGGCCGCCACGGCGGCCCATGCGCAGGCTTCAACAACAGGGCCGCCAGCGCGGGCGTCAGGGTCAGCGCGACGATCCCCGAGATCACCACCGAGACGGCGATGGTGACCGCGAACTGCCGGTAGAGCTCGCCCGCCAGGCCGCCCAGGAACGACACCGGGATGAACACCGCGCACAGCACCAGAACGATGGCGACGACCGGGCCGGTCACCTCCTGCATGGCCTGGATGGCGGCCTCGCGCGGGCCCTTGCCCTCAGTCGACATGATGCGCTCGACGTTCTCCAGCACCACGATGGCGTCGTCGACGACGATGCCGATCGCCAGCACCAGGCCGAAGAGCGTCAGCAGATTGATGGAGAAGCCCAGCACGTACATGCCGGCGAAGGTGCCGATGATCGACACCGGGATGGCGATGACCGGGATGATCATCGCCCGCACGCTCTGCAGGAACAGGAACACCACCAGCACGACGAGGGCGATCGCCTCGACGAAGGTGATGGCGACCTCCTCGATCGAGACCTCGACGAAGCGCGTGGTGTCGAACGGGATGTCGTAGCGCAGGCCGACGGGGAAGCGCTTGGAGATGGTCTCCATGGCCTCCTTCACCGCGGCTGCCACCTGGATGGCGTTGGCGCCGGGCTGCAGGTACACCGCGATGGGCACCGCCGGCGAGCCGTTGAAGGTGCCGGAGAAGCCGTAGAGCAGCGCGCCCAGCTCGACGCGCGCCACGTCCTTCAGCCGGAGCGCGCCGCCATTCTCCTCCGAGCGGATGATGATGTCCTCGAACTGGGTACGGTCGACCAGGCGTGGCGGCGTCGTCACCGAGTAGGTGAAGACCTGCGGCCGGTTCATCGGCTCCTCGCCGAAGCGGCCGGCGGCGAACTGCTGGTTCTGCTCGCGGACCACGGCGGCGACGTCGGCGGGCGTGAGGTTGTATTGCGCGAGCTTGTCGGGCCGGAGCCAGATGCGCATGGAATAGTCCGAGGCGCCGAACAGGGCGGCGTCGCCGACGCCCGGCAGGCGACGCAACTCGTCGAGCACGTTCACCAGGGCGTAATTGCTGATGAAGATCGTGTCGTAGCGGTCGCCCGGCGACGACATGGTCAGGACCTGCAGGATCGAGGTCGAGCGCTTCTGCACGACCAGGCCCTGGCGGCTGACCTCGCCCGGCAGCAACGGCAGGGCGCGCTGCACACGGTTGTTGACGTTGATGGCGTTCTGGTCGGGGTTGGTGCCGATCTCGAAGGTGACGGTGAGGCTCATCGTGCCCGAGCCAGTCGAGGTCGACTGCATGTAGATCATGCGCTCGACGCCGTTGATCTGCTGCTCGAGCGGGGCGGCGACCGTGGCGGCGATGGTCTCGGCGGTGGCGCCGGGATAGGTCGCCGAGACCACGACCTCGGGCGGCACGATCTGCGGGTACTGCGAGATCGGCAGCACGCGCATCGCCACCAGGCCCGCCAGCACGATCATGATCGACAGGACGGACGCGAAGACCGGCCGGTCGATGAAGAATTTCGAGATCATTGCTTGGCCGCTTCGGCCGGTGGTTTATACGGCGTCGGGTTGACGACATTGCCCGGCCGGACGCGGATCACGCCGTCGACGACGATGCGATCGCCGGCCGCCAGGCCCTTGCGCACGATGAAGCCGTCGGGCAGCTCGCGGTAGATGCGGATCTGGCGGGCGCGGGCGACGTTGTCCTTCTCGATCACGTAGACGAACGGCCCGAGCGGGCCCTGCGAGATGGCGATCTTCGGCACCACGATGGCATTGGGCATGACGATGCCCGTCATTTTCACACGCACGAACTGGCCGGGCAGCAGGGCGCCGGCGGTGTTGGGAAAGATGGCGCGCGTCAGGATGGTGCCGGTGCGCGCATCGACGGTGCGCGAGCGCGTGTCGACCGTGCCGGTATGAGGATAGACCGCGCCGTCGCCGAACTGCAGCTCGACCTTGACGTTCTTGGAATCGAACAGCTCCTCGGGCGACTTGTCGATCTCCTGCAGCTGGCGCAGCTCGGAGTCGGTGAAGGTGAAGTTGACGTAGGCCGGGTCGAGCTGGGTGATGGTGGTGAGCAGCGTGTCCTGCGCCTTGATCAGGGTGCCCTCGGCCGGCGACACCAGGCTGGTCGGGCCCTTGACCGGCGCCTTCACGATGGTGAATTCGATGTTGAGCTTGGCCGTCAGCACATCGGCCTCGGTCGACAGCACGGCGGCGCGTGCCTGGTCGCGGCTGGCGACTGCGTCCTCGTAAGCCTTTTGCGTCGCGACCCTTTGTGCCGCCAGGCCTTCCTGTCGCTTGAAATTCTCCTCGGCCTGGATCAGCGCGGCCTTGGCCTGGGCCGCCTGCGCATTGGCGCGGGCGAGCGCGGCTTCGTAGGTGCGCGGATCGATGCGGAACAGGGTCTGGCCGACATCGACGACGGCGCCCTCCTGGAACTCGCGCTTCAGCAACACGCCGCTCACCTGGGCGCGGATTTCGACGACGCGGAAGCCTGCCACGCGGCCGGAAAAATCGAGGGGCAGCGCCACATCGGCAGCCTTCACCTCGACCACACCGACCTGCGGTGGCGGCGGTGCGGTGGCCGCCGGCGCAGGCTTGGGCCGGTTCCACCAGAAAACCGCGGCAACCACGATCGCGGCGATGACGGCGATCGCAACGATGCGCCCCGCCCAACGCGCTCTCATTGACTCATTCCCTTCCCTGTCGGCTGGCTCTACGTTCCCCCTTTCAACCGAGGGGGATACGCCATGGCATTATACGAACTCAGAACATACACGCTCTATGTCGGCAAGATGGCAGAAGCCGTCAAACTGTATCAGCAGTTCGGCTTTCCGGCCCTGCAGAAGGGCGGCCACGACAAGCATCTGATCGGCTATTTCCAGGGCGATACCGGGACCATCAACCAGCTCGTCCATCTCTGGAAGTTCGAGGACGACGCCGACCGGCGCAAGCACTGGGCCGCCGTGTTCGCCAACACCGACTTCACCGAGGGCTTCGCCGCCAAGTTCCGGCCCCTGGTCATGACGCAGGAAGTGAAGCTGCTGCACGCCGCGCCCTGGGGACCTCACCCCTAGTGCAATCCGATTTTACTGATGGCACGGGGCTTGCTGTGTCACACAAGCCCCGTGCTGCCAGCCCGTGTTGTTTGAGGAGCGTATGATGGACATCGGCGTATTCATTCCGATCGGCAACAACGGCTGGCTGATCTCGGCCAACTCGCCGCAATACATGCCGACCTTCGAGCTCAACAAGCAGATCGTGCTGAAGGCTGAGCAGTATGGGCTCGAGTTTGCCCTCTCCATGATCAAGCTGCGCGGCTTCGGCGGCAAAACCGAGTTCTGGGACCACAACCTCGAATCCTTCACCCTCATGGCAGGATTGGCCGCCGTCACGAAGAACATCCAGCTCTATGCCTCGGTCGCGGTGCTCACCATCCCGCCGGCCATCGTGGCCCGCATGGCCTCGACCATCGATTCGATCTCGGGCGGCCGGTTCGGGGTCAACATCGTCTCGGGCTGGGCCAAGATGGAATACGAGCAGATGGGCCTGTGGCCGGGCGAGGCGCACTTCGCCAAGCGCTACGACTACAGCACCGAGTATGTCACGGTCCTGCGCGAGCTGTGGGAGACCGGGACGTCGAACTTCAAGGGCCAGTACTTCCAGATGGAGGACTGCAAGCTCAGCCCGCGCCCGCAGGCCGACATGAAGATCGTCTGCGCCGGGCAGAGCCCGCGCGGCATGGAGTTCGGCGCCACCTACGGCAACTACAACTTCACCCTGGGCAAGGGCGTGAACACGCCGACCGCCCATGCCCCGACCAACGAGGCGATGGCCGCGGCGGCCGCCAAGACCGGCCGCGACGTCGGCAACTACGTGCTGATGATGGTGATCGCCGACGAGACCGACGAGGCCGCCATGGCCAAGTGGAAGCACTACAACGAAGGCGCCGACATGGGCGCCCTGGCCTGGATGGCGGGCGAGGCCAATGCCGATCCCAACGCCACCGACGACGGCACCGCCAAGCGCATCTCCGCCCCCGAGGGCGCCATCAACTTCAACATGGGGACGCTGGTCGGCTCCTACGCCACGGTAGCGCGCCTGCTCGACGAATGCGCCACGGTGCCGGCAACCAAGGGCATCATGCTCACCTTCGACGACTTCCTGATCGGCATGGACCAGTTCGGCCAGCACATCCAGCCGCTGATGAAGACGCGGGCGGCCAAGCTCAAGCAGGTCGCATAGGACGGCGCCGATGGATATCGGCGTCTTCATCCCGATCGGCAACAACGGCTGGCTGATCTCGACCAGTTCGCCGCAGTACAAGCCGAGCTTCGAGCTCAACAAGCAGATCGTGCAGCGCGCCGAGGATTACGGCTTCGACTTCGCGCTGTCGATGATCAAGCTGCGCGGCTTCGGCGGAAAAAGCGAGTTCTGGGACCATAACCTCGAGTCCTTCACCCTCATGGCGGGGCTCGCCGCCGTCACCAAGCGCATCCAGCTCTACGCCTCGGTCGCCGTGCTCACGATCCCGCCGGCGATCGTGGCGCGCATGACTTCGACCATCGATTCGATCTCGGGTGGCCGTTTCGGCATCAACATCGTCTCCGGCTGGGCCAAGGCGGAATACGACCAGATGGGCCTGTGGCCGGGCGAGGAGCACTACAACAAGCGGTACGACTACAGCACCGAATACGTCACCATCCTGCGCGAGCTGTGGGAGACCGGGACCTCGAACTTCAAGGGCGAGTACTTCCACATGGAGGACTGCAAGCTCTCGCCCAGGCCGCAGGCCTATGTGAAGGTCGTGTGCGCGGGGCAGAGCCCGCGCGGTATCGAGTTCGGCGCAAGCTACGGCGATTACAATTTCGTGGCGGCCAAGGGCATCAACACACCGACGGCGCACGCGGCCACCAACCTCGCGATGGCCGAGGCCACGACCAAGACCGGCCGCGACGTCGGCAACTACGTGCTGTTCATGGTCATCGCCGACGAGACCGACGCGGCGGCCGAGGCCAAGTGGCGCCACTACAACGAGGGTGCCGACCTCGACGCGATGGGCTGGCTAGCCGGTCAGGCCAACGCCGATGCCAATGCCGCGTCGACCAGCACGGCCCGCCAGATGGCCGCGCCCACCGGCGCCGTCAACTTTAACATGGGCACGCTCGTGGGCTCCTACGCCTCGGTGGCGCGCATGCTCGACGAGGTCGCCACGGTGCCGGCGACCAAGGGCATCATGTTGGTGTTCGACGACTTCCTGATCGGCCTGGAGCAGTTCGGCCAACGCATCCAGCCGCTGATGAAGACCCGCGCGGAGAAGCTGAAGGCAGTGGCTTAGTCCTGGGAGCGCGGGCCCGCTCATGAATGCGGGCCGGAGGCCGCGCTCCCTTAATTCGCCGGCTGATACTGTTCCATGAAGGCCACGACCTCGGAGACCGGCAGGACGTCGGCGTATTTCAGCGCCATGTCGTAGAGATTGGCGAAGTGCGGGCTTTCGTGGCGGTCGGCGACGCACTCCTCCGGCACGACCGTACGGAAGCCGCGCGACAGGCTGTCGACGACCGTGGCGCGCACGCAGCCCGAGGTCGAGCCGCCGGTCACGATCAGCGTGTCCACCCTGTGCCAGGTGAACAGCGAGCCGAGGTTGGTCTCGAAGAAGGCCGAGGCCATGCGCTTGTTGATGACGATGTCGCCGTCCCTGACCTCGCAGCGCTCGTCGATGCCGGCACGCCGGGAACCTTCCTTGATGTTCTGCAGCGAATCGGGCGTGTCGCTCCGGGTTCCCCAGACGCCACAATCCTCGCCGGTCGGCAGATAGGCGACGTAGGTCCAGATCACCGGACAGTCCTTGGCGCGACAGAGCCGGGCCAGCGCGTTGACGTGCTCGATCTGCCGCGGATCCGTCTCGTAGGCCGTCGGGAACTCGTCGGGCCGGGTATAGGCGTTCTGCAGATCGACGTTGACCAGCGCGGGCTTGCGGCCGAAGCCGAAGCGCCGGCGGCTGCGGTCGGCCTTCACGATCTCGTAGAGCTCGCGCGCCGACTTGTTCGAGGTTTCCATGCCCGATCCTAGCCTGCCGTGGCCATCGCCGTCCCGGCCGGCGTCCTCTCCTCGGCGATCGGTCCGTCCTCCAGCAGCTTGACGTCCGAGGCCGACCAGCGGGCGACGACGCGCTCGCCGATATCCAGCGGTTGGGCGAAGAAATTCTCGTCGGCCACGTGGGCCACGAATTCCTCGCTGTCGGCGAGATCGAGGGTCACCTTCACATACGAGCCCTGGTTCTCCAGCGTATGAACCTCACCCACCACCGCATTCAGGCCAGCTGCGGGCTTGGCGCCGGGTGCGATCTTCTCGATGGCGATGCGATCCCGGCGGATCGAGCCCCAGAGCGGCGAGCCGCGCATCGGCCGCACCTCGCCTACCGGGATCGCATAGCGCACGCCGTTCTTGCCGGCGACGGCGGCGACGCCGTTCATGACACTCTCGACGCTGCCCGACAGCACGTTCTGGCCGCCGACGAAGCGCGCGACATAGGCGTTGCGCGGCGCCACGAAGATGTCGCGCGCGCTCGCCGCCTGCTCGATGTGGCCCTGGGCCATCACCACCACCATGTCGGCCACGGCAATGGCCTCGAGCTGGGTGTGGGTGACGTGCACGAAGGTGATGCCGAGCTCCTTCTGCACCCGGCGCAGCTCGCCGCGCATGCGGAGCCGCAGGTATTCGTCGAGCGCCGACAGCGGCTCGTCGAGCAGCAGCACGCGCGGATTGGTGATCAGGGCGCGGGCGAGCGCCACGCGCTGCTGCTGGCCGCCCGAGAGCTGGGCCGGCAAGCGGTCGGCGAACTTCTCGAGCTGGACCTTGGTCAAAAGCTCGCGCGCCTTGGCGTGGCGGTCGGCGGTGCCGGCGCCGCGCATCTTCAGGGCAAAGGCCACGTTGTCGAGCACGCTGCGATGGGGAAAGAGCGCGTAGCTCTGGAACATCATGGCCGTGCCGCGCTCGATCTGCGGCAGGCCGAGCACCGACTGGCCGCCGATGCGGACGTCGCCGCTGGTCGGCTTCTCATGCCCCGCGATCATCCGCAGGATCGTCGTCTTGCCGCAGCCGCTCGGGCCCAGCAGGCAGCAGTAGGAGCCGTGCGGGATGGTCAGGCTGAGATCCTTGACCGCCGTCGTCTCGCCGAAGCGCTTGGTGACGCCGACGACCGCGACCTCGCCGCTTGCCGCGGACGCTGATGGGGCCATGTGCTTACTCCGTACGCAGGCCGGCGGCCGCGCGCCGGCGTTGGACGAGGGCGATCGAGCCCAGCGCCAGGACGATGACGATGAACGACACGATCGTGGTCACCGCCCCGACGGCGTAGAGCGTCGGCGAGGTGACGTTGGTGGTCATCGCCCAGATCTCGAGCGGCAGGGTGTTCCTGGCGCCGGCCGCGAGCGCTGTGCGGGCGATCTCGTCGTAGGACAGGGTGAAGCCGAACAGCGCCACGCCGATGATGCCGGGCAGCAGGATCGGCAGGGTGACCTCGCGCACCTTCTGCCAGTTGGTGGCGCCGAGATCGGTCGCGGCCTCCTCGTAGGAGCGATTGAAGCGCCCCAGCACGGCGAACATGATCAGGAGCCCGAACGGCAAGGTCCAGGTCAGTTGGGCGCCAAGACCGGTCGTGTACCACTCGGTCGGCAGCCCCAGCAGCCGGAAGGTGAGCGCGATGCCGAGGCCCACGAACAGGCCGGGCATGATCAGGCTCGCAATGGCGAGGTAGAAGGCGAAGGCCGAGCCGCGGAAGCGCCGGCGGAAAGCGAGACCGGCCAGTACCGACAGGGCGACAGTGACCACGGCGACAATGGCGGCGAGCGCGATCGAGCGCACGAACGAACCCGCGATGTCACCGACACGCGTCTGCGAGATCAGGGCCTCGAACCAGTGCAGCGACACGCCGTTCAGCGGGAAGGTCATGCCGCCGTTGGGGCCCTGGAACGACAGGATGTAGATCACGATCATCGGGCCGTAGAGGAACAGCACGAACAGCGTGAAGAAGGCGGCGAAGGCCCAGAAGGTCCAGGGTCGGGTGTCGTCGCCGTGCATGCCCTACCCCGCCCCCTTACCCGGCCAGTTCCTTGCGCACGTCGACGATGCGCAGGATCGCCGCCACCATCAGGGTGACGATAATCACCATGATCACCGCGCTGGCCGCGGCCGGCGGGTACTGCAGTGCCGCGACCTCGTTCTGCAGCGCCGACACGACCGAGGCGCTCTGGCCGCCGCTCATGGTGCGCACGACGAAGGAATCGCCCATCACCAGGGTGACGACGAAGATCGAGCCCAGGGCGATGCCGGTGCGCGACAATGGCCATACGACCTCGGCGACCACGCGGAAGCGGCCGGCGCCGGCGTCGCGCGCCGCTTCGAGCAGGCTTTTGTCGATGCGCGCCATGGAATTGAAGATCGGCACCACCATGAACAGGGTGAACAGGTGGACATAGGCCACGATGACGGCGAAGTCGGAGAACAGCAGGAACTCCAGCGGCTGGCTGGTGATCCCCGCGCCCTGCAGGGCCTGGTTGAAGATGCCGTTGCGGCCGAGGAACGGGATCCACGAGATCATACGGATGATGTTCGAGGTCAGGAACGGCACCGTGCAAAGCAGGAACAGCCCGATCTGGAAGAGCAGTCCGCGCACGTGGAAGACCAGGAAATAGGCAATGTTGAAACCCAGCACCAAGGTCACGGCCCAGACGATGGCGGCGAACTTCAGCGAGCTGGCATAGAGCCGGAGCGTCACCTCGGAGCGGAAGAGATCGATGTAGTTGTCGAAGATGAAGGCGGGAATGATCTCGGTGCGGCTGAAGTCGAAGAAGCTGACCGCCAGCACCACCAGCATGGGGAGGCCGAAGAACAGCAGCAGCACTACGACCATCGGCGCGACCTGCAGCCACGACGCGCGCTCGCCGGGATACTCCACGCCTTCCGGTTCGGCGCGGTCGGATGCCGCGAAGGCGTCCGCCGCCGGATTTACGATGGCCATGTCAGCCGTGACGATCAGGAGGAGACGAACTCGTTCCAGCGCCGCGTCAGGTAGCGGTCCTCGTCCATCACGGTGTTCCAACAGGCGATGTTACCCATGCGATCCCAGATGGCGCCGCCGTCGCGCGTGCTGCCCTTCTTCTCCATCAGCGTGCCGTAGGGATCCTTGATGTCGACCGCCGCAGGCTTGCCGTCGTACCAGTAGTCCCATTCCTCTGGGGTCAGGAACTTCTTGGCCGTCGACGGCACCGCCGAGTAGTAGCCCTGCTTGGCGATGAAGCCGCCCTGCCAGCCCGAATTGAACCAGTTCATGTACTCGTAGGCGCAATCGAGCTTCAGCCCGCTGAGATGGGCCATCGGCGCCAGGCCGACGAACCAGCCACGATAACCTTCCTTCAGGGGCACGTAGTAGCAATCGATGCCGCGCGAGCGCACGGCGGTGACCGCGGGAGACCACATCGACTGCACGACGACCTCGCCCGAGGCCATCAGGTTCACCGACTGGTCAAAGGTGCTCCAGAAGGAGCGGAAATGGCCGCCCTTCTTGAGATCGATCATGATCTTGATGGTCTTGTCGATCTCTTCCTTGGTCATGTTGCCCTTGTCGGCGTACTTGAAGTCGCCGCGCGACTCGAGCGCCATGGCGACGTCCATCACGCCGACCGGTGCGTAATCGACCAGCGCCGTCTTGCCCTTGAACTTGGGATCGAGCAGGTCCTTCCAGCTCGTGATCTTGTCGCGACCGCCGACCAGGTCGGGCCGGATGCCGAGCGTGTCGGCATTGTAGATGGTCGGGATCATGGTCAGGAACTCGGTCGGCTTGCCGGCGAGCTTCTTGGCGTCCTTGTCGGCGTAGAACATCGCCTCGATCGGCGCCAGACCCTGCGTCGAGGCCATGGTCCCGTTGGGATACGCACCCTTGGTGAAGAGCGGAACGGTCTCGCTCCATAGCTTGTATTTCGCCACCGGGATCGGCGCGATGGCCCCCTTGCCCAGCAGGTAGGGCAGCTTGGTGCTGTCGATGTTGTTGATGTCGATGGTCTGCGGCTGGGTCAGCGAGCGGTTGAGCTGCACGTCGTCGGTGATCGCCTGCATCACGATCTTGAAGCCGAGATCCTTGCTCGCCTGATCGCCGATCTCCTTGATCGCGGCGTACGAGCCGCCGGCATGGACCAGCGTGACGTCCTTGGTATTCTGCGCCCACACGGTGGGAAATCCGGTCGCGACCGCCGCGCTGCCTGCAGCAGCGCCCTTGAGAAGCGTTCGACGATTGAGCTTGCTCTTGGCTTCAGAGGAGCTGCGAGTCATCTATTACCTCACACGATGGGTCGCAAAAACAATTCGCAAAAAACATGCCACGCGAGAATTGTTTGACGACGGCCATGCGATGGCGCGTGCGCTGATCCAAAGTTGAGCGAACACACGCGCCGACTGATCTCGCTTTGAGCAACGGTCCGGGAATTGCACGTCGGCAACCATGGAAATCGGCGTCTTCATTCCCATCGGCAGCAACGGCTGGCTGATCTCGACGACCTCCCCGCAATACAAGCCGAGCTTCGAACTCAACAAGCAGACGACTCTGAGCGCCGAGCGCTATGGCCTCGACTTCGTGCTGTCGATGATCAAGCTGCGCGGCTTCGGCGGCAAAAGCGAGTTCTGGGATCACAACCTGGAATCTTTCACTTTGATGGCAGGATTGGCCGCGGTCACCGAACGCATCCGGCTCTTCGCGACCGTGCCCACGCTCGCTGTGCCGCCGGCCATCGCCGCGCGCATGTGCTCGACCATCGATTCGATCTCGAACGGGCGGTTCGGCTTGAACGTTATCACCGGCTGGCAGCGTCCGGAGTATTCCCAGATGGGCCTGTGGCCGGGCGACGAATACTTCGCCCATCGTTATCGCTACGCCGCAGAATACGTGCAGATCCTGCGCGACCTCTGGGAGACCGGCGCGTCGGACCTCAAGGGCGAGTTCTTCACCATGAACGACTGTCGTCTCAGCCCCCGCCCGCATGCCGACATGAAGGTCATCTGTGCCGGCCAGAGCGACGCCGGACTCGAGTTCACGGCCAAGTACGCCGACTACAATTTCTGCTTCGCCAAGGGCATCAACACGCCGCTGGCCTGCGCCGATACCGTCGAGCGCATGCAGTCCTATGCCGCTAGAACCGGCCGCAAGGTCGCGTCCTATGCCCTGACGATGGTGATCACCGGCGAGACCGACGCCGAGGCCGAAGCCAAGTGGGAGCTCTACAAGGAAGGCGCCGACCTCGAGGCGCTGGCCTGGCTGGTCGAGCAGGCCACGGCCGACAAGAACCCGACCGGCGACAGCAACGTGCGCCACGCCATCGATCCCAAGTCGATGGTCAACATCAACATTGGCCTGATGCTGGGCTCCTATGCCAAGGTGGCGGGCCTGCTGGACGAGATGGCGACCATTCCAGGGCTCGCCGGGGCGCTGCTGACGTTCGACGAGTTCGTCACCGGCACCCAGGTGTTCGGTGAGCAAATCCAGCCGCTCATGAAGAGCCGCCGTCACGTGAGTTCTCCTGCCATGGCCGCCGAATGACCGAGCCCGTCAGCTACTTTCCCTCCGACGATCCCAACGCCCGCTACCTGCCGGCGCGACCCGAGCCGATCATGATCCGGCCGGCCGAAACGGCGCTGATCGTCGTCGACATGCAGAACGCCTACGCCTCGCCCGGCGGCTATCTCGACCATGCCGGCTTCGACGTCGCAGGCGCCGCCCCGGTCATCGACAGGATCGCCGATGCGACGGCCGCCGCGCGCGCCGCCGGCATGCCGGTGGTGTATTTCCAGAACGGCTGGGACCCCGACTACGTCGAGGCGGGCGGACCGGGCTCGCCCAACTGGCACAAGTCCAACGCCTTCAAGACCATGCGCCGCAAGCCCGAGCTCTACGGCAAGCTTTTGGCCAAGGGCGGCTGGGACTATGCGCTGGTCGATGCGCTGCAGCCGCAGAAGGGCGACATCAGGGTCGCCAAGCCGCGCTACAGCGCCTTCTTCAACACCCAACTCGACAGCCTTCTGCGCGCCCGCGGCATCCGTTCCCTGGTCTTCACCGGCGTAGCCACCAACGTCTGCGTCGAGTCGACCCTGCGCGACAGCTTCCACCTGGAGTATTTCAGCGTCGTGCTGCACGATGCCACGCACCATGCCGGGCCCGCCTTCATCCAGGAGGCGACGCTGTACAACGTCGAGAAGTTCTTCGGCTGGGTGTCGTCGGTCGAGGAATTCCGCAACGCCTTGGCCGCCAACATCAACCCGATGCTGACCAAGGAAAAACCCTGATGCCGATGAAAGCCATCTTCCCTCCCGGTTCCGGCAAGACGCTGGCGCCCTACTCGCCCGGCGCGATGGCCGACGGCGTGGTCTATGTCGCGGGCACGCTGGCGCTCGACAAGGACACCAACGTCGTCCATGTCGGCGACGCCGCCAAGCAGACCGAGTACGTGCTGGAAACCATCAAGTCGGTGATCGAGGCCGCCGGCGGCACCATGGCCGACGTCACCTTCAACCACATCTTCATCACCGACTGGGCAAACTACGCCGCGGTCAACGGCGTCTATGCCAAATACTTCCCCGGCGACAAGCCGGCGCGCTACTGCATCCAGTGCGGGCTGGTAAAGAAGGAAGCCCTGGTCGAGATCGCCACGATCGCCCATATCGGCCAGTGAGCTGGGGCAAGTGACGGCGGCTTTCGACGTCCACGATGGACCGGACGGCGCCGAGACCGTCCTGCTGTCGTCGGGACTGGGCGGCACCGCGGGCTACTGGGCACCGCAGCTCGATGCGCTGAAGCAGCACTACCGCGTCGTCACCTACGACCAGGGCGGCACCGGCCGCACCGGCGGTGCCTTGGCGGCCGATCACAGCATTGCCGCCATGGCCGAAGAGGCACTCGCCGTCCTCGATGCCAGCAACACGGCCAAAGCGCATTTCGTCGGCCATGCCCTGGGCGGCCTGGTGGGCCTCGCCTTGGCGCAGCACCGAGCTGATCGCCTGCGCTCGCTGACGGTCGTCAACGGCTGGGCGGCGGCCAGCGCCCACACGCGGCGCTGCTTCGACATGCGGCTGCTTCTGCTGAAGCACGAAGGCGCTGCTGCCTACGTGCGGGCCCAACCGATCTTCCTTTATCCGGCCGACTGGCTCGAGCGGAACGAAGCGCAGGTCGCGCGCGAGGAAGCACACGGCCTCTCCGGTTTCCAAGGCGCGGACAATCTCAAGGCCCGCATCGCCGCCCTGCTCGCCTTCGATGCCCGGCCAACCCTCGGCACGCTCCGCCTGCCGACCTTGATCGCGGCTGCTCGCGACGACGTGCTAGTGCCAAGCGCCATGTCCGAGGCGCTGGCCTCAGGCATCGAGGGAGCCCGCCTGCACGTTGCGCCGTGGGGCGCGCATGCGCTCAATGTCACCGAGCCTGCCGCGTTCAACTCTCTCCTGCTGGACTTCCTGTCATGTCAAAAGGCGACGGACTCCTAGCGCTCGAAGCACAGATCGCACGCGATCTGCAGCTGACCGCCCATCCGCACGCTGAGTGGATGGTGCCGCGCCTGCACGGCGGCAAGCCTGCCCTCGACGTGCTGATCGTGGGCGCCGGCCAATCGGGCATCGTCATCGCCTTCGGCCTGATGCGCGATCGCGTCAGCAACATCCTGGTCATCGACCGCGCAGCCGAAGGCCAGGAAGGACCGTGGACGACCTTCGCCCGCATGCCGACCCTGCGCAGCCCGAAGCTGCAGACCGGTCCCGACCTCGGCATCCCGAGCCTCACCTTCCAGGCTTGGTACGAAGCCCAGCACGGCGCCAAGGCCTTCGCCGACATGGGCCTGATCCCGAGCGTCGACTGGCACGACTATCTCGCCTGGTACCGCCGCCTGCTGCGCATACCGGTGCGCAACGACGTCGCCGCCACCGCGATCGCTCCGGGCCGGCTCGACGACGGTGGACCTTGCCTGCTGGTGACGCTCTCCACCGGCGAGGTGCTGGTGACGCGCAAGCTGGTGCTGGCAACCGGCCAGGACGGCACCGGTGAATGGTGGATGCCCGACTTCGTGCGCGCGCTGCCCGCCGACCGCCGCGCCCACACCTGCCAGCTCGACATCGATTTCGCGCGGCTCAAAGGAAAGACCGTGGCGGTGCTGGGCGCCGGCGCGTCGGCCATGGACAATGCCGCGGTGGCGCTGGAGCACGGCGCCACCGTCGACCTGTTCTGCCGCCGCCGCCCGACCGGCGTGCAGCGGTATCGCTGGCTCACTTTCGCGGGTTTCCTGCGCCACATGAGCGACGTGCCGGACCTGTGGCGCTGGCGGATCATGGGCAACATCATGCGCGCCCGCGAAGGTTTTCCACCCGACACCTACAAGCGCGTCATGGCCTATCCCGACGCCTTCACCATGCACACGGAACGCGGCTGGACGGACGCGCGCATGGAGGACGACCGTGTTCGCATCGAGACCTCGCGCGGCCCCTTCCACGCCGACTTCGTGATCTGCGGCACCGGAATCCGCCAGGATGTGCGGCTGCGGCCGGAGCTCGCGCCCTTCGCCGACAAGATCGCGCTGTGGAGCGACCGTTTCACGCCGCCGCCCGGCGAGGAGGATCCGCTGCTCGCGGCCCATCCCTACTTCGGGCCGAACTACGAGTTCCTCGAGAAGACTCCCGGCGAGGCGCCGTGGCTTGCCGATATCCACCACTTCGGCATCGGCTCGACGCTGAGCTTCGGCGTGTCGGGCAGCAGCATCAACGGCATGAATGCCGCCGTGCCGAAGCTGGTGGCCGGAATCACCCGCGGCCTGTTCACCGCCGACCTGCCGCGCCACTGGCAGTCGCTGCTCGACTACGACACCAAGCTGCTCGAGCTCGACTGGAGCAAGATCAAGACGGGGTAGCGCTCACGACGGAACGGTCGGCATCATCCAACGCCATCGTCGCACCGGCGCGGATCAACTCGGCCAGGCCCTCGTTGGGGACCATCACCGTGAGGCAATAGAGCCTGCCGCTTCCCGCATTCTCGACGACGTGATCCATGCCGGGCGGCAGCACCAGCGTGTCGCCCTTCTCCATGTCGTAGGTCACGCCGCCACAGTGAGCGCGGCCGCTCCCCTCGAGCACGTAGAACATTTCGTGCGCCTGGTCGTGATGGTGCAACGGCGTCTTGCCGCCCGGCTCGAAGATCTCGACGACCGACAGGAACGGCGCCTTGTCGGTCACCGGATCGACCGTCATCACGAACTTGTTGGTGTCCTTTGGCGAGATGCGCGAGACGCGGCAGTCGCGCGCCCGGCGGAACAGTGGCTGGTCCATGTTCCGGATTGAGCAACAGTCGGGCCGATTCGACAAGCGCTCCGGGGTGGCAAAATGAGGCTGTCGGTGGCACGCTCCCTGCATACCGATTCACCAACTCCAATGGTGGTGGCCTCATGACAACGGCCAAGCGGCAGTTGCGCTTTGGCGCGTTCTTCAGCGTACCGGGATGCCATCCGACAGGCTGGCGCCATCCCGACGCGATCTGTGAGACCGATCTCGATTTCCGGTTGCTCGCCGACATGGCGCGCACGGCGGAGCGAGGCCTGCTCGACTGCATGTTCTTCCAGGACAGCGTCGCCATTCCCGGCAGCACCGCCGTCTATGGAGCGAAGCCCTTTCGCGTCAAGAATGGGCGCCAGGCGCACATCGAGCCGATGAGCGCCATCGCGGCGCTGGCGGCGATCACCAGGCACATCGGGCTCGTGTCGACCTGCACGACCTCCTACAACGAGCCCTACAACGTCGCGCGCCGCTTCCTCACCATCGACCATATCAGCGGCGGCCGGGCCGGCTGGAACCTCGTGACCTCGCAGGCCGAGGACGAGGCGGTGAATTTCGGCCGCGACCAGCATTTCGAGCACGGCATCCGCTACGACCGCGCGTCCGAGTTCCACGACGTCGTGATCGGCCTGTGGGACAGCTGGGAGGATGACGCCTTCCTGCGCGACAAGAAAAGCGGCCAGTGGTTCGACTACGACAAGATGCACATCCTGCGGCACAAGGGTAAGCACTTCACGGTGCGCGGGCCCTTGAACGTGGCGCGCTCGCCGCAGGGCCGGCCGGTGGTGGCGCAAGCCGGCTCATCGGATATCGGCATGGAGCTCGCTGCCCGCACGGCCGACATGGTGTTCACCGCCCAGACGACCATCAAGGAAGGCCAGAATTTTTGCAACGACATGCGCTCGCGCATGGAGAAGTACGGGCGCGGACCGGAGGAGATTCGCATCTTCCCCGGCATCATGCCGATCGTCGGACGAACAGAGTCCGAGGCGCAGGAGAAGTACGAGGAGCTGCGCGGCATGGTCGACGACGGCGTCGGCATCGCTGGCGTGGCGCGGCTGGCGGGCGGCGTCGACATCTTCGCCTGCGATCCCGACGGGCCATTGCCCGAGCTGAAGCCCAGCAATGCGGCACGGGCGCGCCAGGAAATGATCATCGCCATGGGCAAGCGCGGCATGACCATCCGCCAGATCGGCCGCGTGCTGGCCATGAGCCAGGCCCATCGCGTGCTCTACGGCACGCCCAAGCAGCTCGCCGACGACATGCAGGCCTGGCTCGAGGCCGGTGCCTGCGACGGCTTCAATCTGTTGTTCGCGCACTATCCCAAGCCGCTCGAGGAATGGGTGACCATGGTCATCCCCGAGCTGCAGCGCCGCGGCATCTTCCGCACGCAATACGAGGGCAGAACGTTCCGCGAAAACCTCGGCGTGCCGATCCCGCGGAACGTCCACACGACCAACCGGACGATGGTGCAGGTCAACGCGGCAGCTTCAAATGACTAAACAGCTCCGTCTCGGCGGCTTCTTCAGCGTTCCCGGCAATCATCTGGCGGGCTGGCGTCATCCCGACGCCGTGCCGACCTACGACATGGACTTCCAGGGTTACGCCCACATCACCCAGGTCGCCGAAGCAGCCAAGTTCGACACCATCTTCTTCCAGGACACGGTCGGCGTCGCCGGCAGCCGCGCCCTCGCCCGCGGCGAGCGCACCCGCGCCAAGCTCTCGCGCACCGTGAAGCTCGAGCCGACGGCGACGCTGGCGGCGCTCGCCATGGTGACCGAGCGCATCGGTTTGGTAGCGACGGCGACCACGACATACAATGAGCCCTACAACATCGCCCGCCGCTTCGCCTCGATCGACCATATCAGCGGCGGCCGCGCCGGCTGGAACCTGGTGACCTCGCAGATCGAGGACGAATCGGAGAATTTCGGCTTCGACGAGCACCTCGCCCACGCCGACCGCTACGAGCGCGCCGCCGAGTTCTACGAGGTCGTCACCGGCCTGTGGGACAGCTGGGAAGACGGCGGCCTGCTGCGCGACAAGAAGAGCGGCGTCTACATGGACCGCGACAAGGTCCATTTCCTCGATCACGTCGGCAAGCACTTCAAGGTCAAGGGCCCGCTCAACATCACGCGCTCGCCGCAGGGCTGGCCGGTCGTGGCGCAGGCTGGTTCCTCCGAGGCCGGCCGCGACCTTGCGGCCCGCACCGCCGACGTGGTGTTCACGGCGCAGACCAGGATCGACGAGGCGAAGGCCTTCTATGCCGACATCAAGAGCCGCGCCGCGCGCTATGGCCGCGGACCCGAGGACATCAAGATCATGCCGGGCCTCACCCCGGTGCTCGGCCGCACCATGGATGAGGCGCGCGAGAACTACGAATACCTGCAGTCGCTGATGCCCGACGACGTGGCGCTGCAGTCACTGTCGCACATCTCGGGCGGGCTCGATCTCTCGAATTTCCCGCTCGATGGCCCGCTGCCCGAGCTGCCGCCCAGCAACGCCGCCAAGGCGCGCCAGGCGCTGGTGGTGAAGACGGCGCGCGAGAACAACATGACCCTGCGCCAGATCGCGCGCCACACAGCGGCCGGCACCGGCCATCGCGTGCTGGTCGGCACGGCCGAATACATGGCCGACGAGATGGAGACGTGGCTGAAGGAAGAGGCGGCCGACGGCTTCAACGTCGTCTGCAACCACTATCCCAAGCCGTTCGAGGATTTCTGTACCCAGGTCGTTCCCGAGCTACAGCGGCGCGGCATTTTTCGCACCGAATACACCGGCACGACCCTGCGAGACCATTTGGGCTTACGCGTTCCAGAAAATCGATACACGCGCCAGGCAAGGGAAGCCCTGGCCAGGGAGGCGTCATGAAGAAACTGATTTTGGCCGCCGCGGGCGGCTTGGCGGCGTTGTCATTGGCGACCACTGCGTTCGCGCAGGGTCCGACAGAGAAAGTGCGCAAGCTCAACCTCTACACCTGGCCGCAGGCGGCGCTGCCGCAGGCCTACCAGGCCTCGCAGCTGATCGCCCAGCAATGGCGCCAGCTCGGGCTCGAGGTCGAGGTCAAGCCGTTGCAGCGCCAGGCACAGACCCAGCTGATCTGGTTCAGCCGCGACAAGTGGGACGTCACCATGTGGCGCATGGTCGGTCGGCCCGAGCGTTCCGATCCCGACGAGTTCCTCTACAGCCTCTATCATTCGAGCTACGCCGAGAAGGGCTACAACTTCATCGGCTATATCAACCCCGAGTACGACAAGCTGGCCGAGAAGCAGCGCACCCAGCTCGATCGCGAGGAGCGGCGCAAGACCGCCTTCGCCATGCAGGAGATCATCAACCGCGACCAGCCGCAGGCCTTCCTGGTCCATCCGAAGTATGCGCTGGCCTTCAACAAGGCGGTGTTCAAGGAGGACACGGTCGTCAACCAGAGCGGCATCGGCATTCGCAACATCTGGACTTTCCTCAAGATCGAGCCGATCGGCGCCCAGAAGGATCTGATCATCAACAGCAACGAGGTGATCAACGCCACCAACCCGCTCTATATCGGCGGCGCGGTCGACAGCTGGATCACCGACCTGGTGTGGGACCGCATCATGCGCATCGGGCCCGACGGCACGCCGCAGCCGTGGGCCGCCGAGAGCGTGACCTGGGTCGACGACAAGACCGTCGACGTGAAGATGCGCACCGGCATGAAGTGGCACGACGGCAAGCCGGTGACCCTGGACGACGTCATCTTCTCCTTCCAGGCGCCGGCCGGCGACAAGGCGCCGATGTACAAGCCGTTCGTCACCGACATCGCCTCGATCGAGCAGACCGGAGACCAGACGCTGCGCTTCAAGCTGAAGCAGACCAACACGACCTTCCTCACGGCGTCGCTGGCCAAGATCAACCTCATTCCCAAGCACATCTGGGAGCCCGTGCTGAAGGACCTCGCGGGCAAGCCGGAAACGGCCGAGCAGCTCAAGGAAGTGTCCAAGATCGGCTCGGGCCCGTTCAAGCTGGTGCGCTGGGCGCCCAACGAGGAGATCCTGCTGGAGCGTTTCGGCGGCCACTTCCAGGCGCCCAAGGTCGAGCGCTGGATCATGCGCATCGTGCCCAATGCCGAGGCAACGCTCGGCATGCTGAAGCGCGGCGAGATCAACTTTTTAGGCATGTTCGGCGGCGACGCCGAGGTGCTGGTGAAGTTCGCCAAGGAAAATCCCGACATCGCGATCCGCAGCGAGGTCGACATCGGCTTCGAGTACGTGGCCTTCAACAACCGCCGTCCGCCGTTCGACGACGTGAAGTTCCGCCGCGCGCTGTCGCTCGCCATCGACCGCCGCCTGATGGTCTCGGCCGCCTGGCAGGACTACGCCATCCCGGCCAACAGCCATGTCTCGCCGGCGCTCGCCTACTGGCACGACCCGTCGGTCGACAGCCTCAAGACCGGCCTGGCCGAGGCCAAGAAGATCCTGCAGGACGCCGGCTACCGCGTGGTCGGCGGGAAGCTGTACTACCCGGCCGGCAAGCAAGAGAAGCTGGCGACGGAGTAGTGATCATGTCTTCGCTGGGGGCGTGCCACTCCAGTGGCGCGTCATGGTTCTTTAGTCACGACGAAAGACGCGCCACTGGAGTGGCGCGCCCCCAGCAATGAGACTCGTCCTCGAGCGGTTCACGCACAACGCGCTGGCGCTGCTGGCCGTCACGACGATCCTGTTCTTCATGTTCCGGCTGATGCCGGGGACGCCGCTGGCCGCGTTCATCAACGAGAACCTGAACGCCGACCAGCAGCAGGCGATGCTGGAGCAGTTCGGCCTCGATAAGCCGATGTGGCAGCAATACTTCATCTATCTCGGCAATCTCCTGCAGGGCGAGATGGGGCTGTCGTTCTTCCAGCGCCGGCCGGTCACCACCATCCTGATGGAGGTGTTGCCCAACTCGGTGATCCTGACCCTCACGTCGCTGATCATCGCCTATATCTTCGGTGTGCTGGCCGGCGCCTGGCTGGCCTGGAAGCGCGGCAGCTGGATCGAGCGCGTCGCCGTCCCGGCCGTGCTGGCGACCCGCGCCGCGCCCGAGTTCTGGATCGGCATGGTCCTGCTGGCATTGCTGTCGTTCAACGCCGGCTGGTTCCCCTCGGGCGGCGCCTCGAGCCCCGGCCTCGCCTACACCAGCAACTGGCAGCGCATCTTCTCCCTGGATTACGTTCACCATCTCGCCCTGCCGGTGCTGACGCTCGCCCTCTACCTGCAGGGCCTGCCGCTGTTGCTGATGCGCTCCAACATGCTGGAGGTGATGCACGAGGAATTCGTCACCATGGCCCGCATGAAGGGTCTCAGCGAATGGCGGATCGTCATCGGCCATGCCGCGCGCAACGCGCTGCTGCCGGTCGTCACCGCCTTCGCGCTGGGCGTCGGCCTGTCGATGGGCGGCAACGTGGTGATCGAGACGGTGTTCTCCTGGCCCGGCATCGGCCGGCTGCTGGTTCAGGCGGTGTCGGTGCACGACTACCCGCTGGCCCAGGGCGCCTTCCTGATGATCGCGCTGGTGCTGGCGATCATGAACTTCGTCGCCGACCTGCTCTATATGGTCCTCGATCCGCGAGTGAGTCATGGCCGAAAGGGCTGACCCCGTGGCTCCTGCTCGCGCGAGCTGGCCGATGCTGCCGGTGCTGAAGCGCATCGCGGCGATGCCGCTCAAGGACCCGTTCGCCTTCACGGGGCTGCTGATCTACCTGCTGTTCGCCCTGGTGGCGATCTTCGCCGAGCAGCTCGCGCCCATCGACCCGATGGAGATCCTGTTCACCAGCGCCGGCAAGCTCGCCGCCAACGTGCCGCCTTCGGCCGAATTCCCGCTGGGCACGACCAATCTCGGTCGCGACATCTATGCCCAGCTGGTCTACGGCACGCGCAGCGCCCTCGCCGTCGGCCTGTCGGCCGCCATCATCGTCGCCACCGTGGGCACCATCGTCGGCCTGGTGGCCGGCTATTTCGGCGGCACGACCGATGCCGTGCTGATGCGCATCGCCGACATGGCGCTCAGCCTGCCCTTCCTGCCCTTCGTCATCGTGCTGACGGGCTTTTTAGGCGCCAGCACCTCCAACATCGTGCTGGCCGTGGCCGTGCTGCTGTGGCCCAACTCGGCCCGCGTCATCCGCAGCCAGGTCCTGACCTTGCGCGAGCGCGCCTATGTCGAGGCTGCCCGCGTCACCGGCGCCAGCGCCTGGCGCATCCTGTTCGTACACATCGCGCCCAACATCCTGCCGCTCAGCTTCGTCTATGCCGCCATCGCCATCGGCTGGGCGATCATCACCGAGGCCAGCGTCAGCTTCCTGGGGTTCGGCGACTCGACCAGCGTGTCGTGGGGCTCGATGCTGCAGGACGCCTTCGCCTCGCAGGCACTATCGCGTGGGCAATACGCGTGGTTCGTGCCGCCGGGCATCTGCATCATCCTGATCGTGGTCGCGGGCTTCTTCATCAGCCGCGGCTACGAGGAGGTCTTCATGCCGAGGCTGCGCGGGCGATGACGGTCCTCGAAGTCGACAAGCTGCAGATCCACTATCAGACCCGCGACGGCGTCGCCCGGGCCGTCGACGGCGCCTCGTTCGTGGTGCCCGAGGGCCGCATCGTCGGCCTGGTGGGCGAATCGGGCTGCGGCAAGACCACGGCCGTGCGCGCCATCATGGGCGTCCTGGCCGAAAACGGCCGGCAGGCCGGCGGCCGCATCGTCTTCAAGGGCCAGGCGATGGACGAGGCCACGACGCGCAAGCTGCGCTGGCGCGACATCGCCTACGTGCCGCAGAGCGCCATGAGCTCGCTCAACCCTGTCTATACCGTGGGCTCGCAGCTGATCGAGGTGCTGACCAAGCGCGGCGGCGCCTCGCGGTCGGCGGCGCGCGCCCGCTCCGTCGAGCTGTTCGACCTGGTGGGGCTCAGCGAACGGCGGCTGGCCGACTATCCGCACCAGTTCTCCGGCGGCATGCGCCAGCGCGCCGCCATCGCCATGGCGTTGGCCCTCGAGCCGAGCCTCCTCCTGGCCGACGAGCCGGTGACCGCCCTCGACGTCATCGTCCAGCGCCAGATCCTCGACGTGCTGCGGTCGCTGCAGCAGCGGCTCGGTATCTCCATGGTGCTGGTGACCCACGACATCAGCGTCGTCGCCTATCTCTGCGACGAGGTCGTGGTGATGTATGCCGGCCAGGTCGTCGAAAGCGGCCCCGTGCGCGAGGTGCTGGCCCGGCCGCGCCATCCCTACACGATGGGCCTGCGCAATGCCTTCCCCGACCTGCTGTCGGATGCGCTGGAGCTGGTGCCGATCGCCGGCAGCCCGCCCGACCTGCGCGAGCCTTTGTTCGGCTGCCGCTTCGTGCCGCGCTGCCCGTTCGCCCTGCCGATCTGCAGCGTCGATGCCGCGATGAACGGCACCGGCAGCCACCGTTCGGCCTGCCATCGCGACAACGAGGCCGACACACTTCGAACCGCCGCATTGGACCCCAGGACATGGCAACGCTCGTCGAGCTTCGCGATGTCGTGAAGCACTTTCCGGTGACGCGCTCGCTGGGCGAGATCGCCCGCGGCGCGCATCCGGCCGTGCGCGCGCTCGACGGCGTCACCTTCGACGTCGGCGACGGCGATGCCGTGGCCATCGTCGGCGAATCGGGCTGCGGCAAGACGACGTTGGGCCGCCTGATGCTGAAGCTGGCCGAGCCGACCGGCGGGTCGATCACCTTCGGCGGCGCGCCGATGGCCGGGCTCGCCGGCGAGCGGCTGCGCGACTTCCGCCGCCAGGCCCAGCTCGTGTTCCAGAACCCGTTCGATGCGCTGAACCCACGCTTCACGATCTACCGCGCCGTGGTCGAGCCGCTGATCAATGCCGGCATCGACAAGGCCGACCACGCCGACCGTGTCGCCTCGGCCTTCCGCCGCGTGCATCTCGCCGACTTCGACCGCTACTTCGACCGCTATCCGCACCAGCTGAGCGGCGGCCAGCTGCAGCGCGTGGTCATGGCGCGCGCCCTGGTGCTGGGACCGCGTTTCCTGGTGGCCGACGAGCCGGTGTCGATGCTCGATGTCAGCGTGCGCGCCGGCATCCTGGCGCTGCTGCGCGAGGTGCGGGAGACGATGAGCCTTACGGCCGTCTACATCTCCCACGACCTGGCGCTGGTCCGGTACCTCTGCGAGCGCACCCTGGTCATGTATCTCGGCCGCGTCGTCGAGGACGCGCCAACCGAGGAGATCGTGCGCCGGCCGCGCCATCCCTACACCAAGGCCCTGGTCGCTGCCGTGCCGGTGCCCGATCCCGACCAGAGCCGCGCGCCCCTGCCCATCAAGGGCAACGTGCCCGATGCCCGCGAGCCGCCGAGCGGCTGCAGCTTCCGCGACCGCTGTCCGCACGCCATGCCGCGCTGCGCGGCCGAAACGCCCATGCTCCGCGCGACCGCCGGCGGCCACCGCGTCGCCTGCCATCTGGACTGAACCCATGAGGCGCGCCCTTTTCCTGCTCGCGCTGGTCTGGTCCCTGCCGGTTGGCGCGCAACAGCCGGGAAGCGTCACGAGCGCCGCGCTGATAGCGGCTGGCAAGCAGGCAGCGGTGAAATTGATCGACTACGGCGAGGATCGCTGCGACGGCGACACGACCGTCGAAGCGTGGCTCACGGCGCTGGTCGGCAAGGAAGCACGCAGCATCGCCTGGACGGGCGGCAAGTGCGTGCTGGTCAACGACATGCGTCCCGGCATCGATGCTTCGTCCTGGCCCTATTGTGCCCAGGCAACGATCACCCTCGTCCATCCCTTGAACCGCAGGGATGCGCCGGTGGCCGAGATCTATTTCGAGAAGCCCGAACAGGGACGCCCTGGAAAAGCCTATGCGTTTCGCGGGGCAATGGAAACGCGCGATGGGCCGGATTACATCCGCTTCCGCCGGGACTTCGAGGCGCTGTGGGCGGAGCGTTTCCCCTCTGCAAAGCGACCTTGCGACTAGACTTGCTTGCGCCAGCAACATTGGACCGACACTATTCTCCCATGCCCGATGCCACCTTGAAGAACGCCCCGACGGCCTGCGATCCCGTCACCTTGGAGATCGTGCGCGGTGCCGTGCGTGCGGCGCAGGCCGAGATGGAGGCGCTGATCGAGCGCACCGCCATCTCCGCCTTCATCCGCGAGAAGAAGGATTTCTACACCGCCCTGTTCGACGCCAACGGCGTCATGGCGGTGGGCTCGAACCTGCCGGTGTTCGGCGACATCTGCGGGCCGGTGTTCCGCGACTTCCCGCCCGACACCATGCGTCCGGGCGACCTCTACTGGTACAACGACTGCTACGGCTCGCGCGGCGCCATTTCGCACTCCAACGACCAGGTGCTTTTGGCGCCGGTGTTCCACGACGGCCGGCGCTGCGGCTTCGTCATGGGCTGGGCGCATTTCTCCGATATCGGCGGCCTGCGCGCTGGCTCGATCAGCCCGGACACCACGGACATCTTCCAGGAAGGCATCATCGTTCCGCCGACCAAGCTGATAGACGCCGGCACTACCAACGAGATGGCGCTGAAGATATTTTTCCGCAATTCGCGCTTCCCCGAGCAGAACGTGGGGGACATGCGGGCGTTGATGGCGAGCGCGGCTCTGGGCGTCAGGCGCATCGAGGAGATCGCCGGCCGCTTCGGCACCGACGTGCTGGCGGATGGCCTGCGCCAGCTCGTGGCGCGCACGCGCAATCTCGTGCGCACGAAGCTCGCCGAGACCTTCGACTACGGCACCCATCGCTTCACCGACGCGATCGATTCCGACGGCCATGGCAACGGACCGTTCCATCTGCGCCTGGCACTGACGCGCGAGCACGGGCCTGGCGGCGAGGACCGCTTCATCTTCGACGCCACCGCGACCGACGACCAGTCGCCGGGTCCGGTGAACCTGTTGCTGAACCCCGACGTACCGGGCACGGCGCTCTCCATGTTCTACTTGGGCGGCGATCAAGCGCAGGTCTGCAATGCCGGCGGCCCGCAGGCGATCGACGAGGTCCGCCTGCGCGAGGGCTCGCTGCTGTGGCCCAAGTTCCCCGCGCCGCTTGGCATGCGTGGCCTCACCCTGATGCGCTTCCTGGCGGCGGTGAATGGACTGATCAACGTCGCCGGCGGCAAGGCACCGGCCGCGCATTCGGCCTACGTGATCTCCTTCCTGCGCGGCACCTTCCGCAACGACAAGGGCGAGCTGGAACCGTTCCTGATGTCCGACGGCATCGGCGTCGGCTGGGGCGCGAGGCCCTTCGCCGACGGCACCGACGCGGTCTATTTCGTCGCCCAGGAGAACTACCCTGTCGAGTTCCTCGAGACCGGCTATCCCGTGCGCCTGCGCACCTACGGCATCCTGATCGATTCCTGCGGCGCGGGCCGCTATCGCGGCGGCTGCGGCATCGTCCGCGAGTACGACATCCTGGCCGAGGAAGCCGTCCTCGCCGTGCGCATCGACAGCGTCAAGAATCCGCCGTGGGGCATCGACGGCGGCATGGCGGGCGGCAGCGGCCGCGTCGTCGTCAATCCCGGCACGAACCATGAGCGCGAGCTTGCGCCTCTGTCCGACGGCAACGTGCTGAAGCGCGGCGACGTGCTCCGCATCGAGACCGGCGGCGGCGGCGGCCATGGTCATCCGTTCGATCGGCCGCCCGAAATGGTGGCCGAGGACGTGGCCGGCGGCTTCGTGACGCCGGAAGCCGCGCGACGGCTCTACGGTGTCGCCCTCGTCGACGGCGCGATCGACAAGGCCGCGACCGCCAAGCTACGTACCATCCGTCCCGAAACCAAAGCGTTCCATCGTCACGCCTATGTCGACAGTCTTGGCTGATACATCGCTCGCCGTCGCCGTCGATATCGGCGGCACCTTTACCGACATCGCCCTTTACGACGCCAAGAGCGGCCAGGTCTGGCGCGCAAAGACGCCGAGCGTGCCGGCCGATCCCAGCCAGGCCTTCCTGGCCGGCGTGCGCCTTGCGTTGGAAGACGCGGGCCGCGCCGCGCCGACCTTGGGTCGCGTGCTGCACGGCACGACCGTCGCCACCAACATGATCCTGGAGGACAAGGGCGCGCGCACCGCCCTGGTGACGACGGCCGGCTTCCGCCATGTGCTGGCGATCGGCCGCCAGGACATCCCGCGGCGCGCCAACTACCTCGCCTGGGTGAAACCACCCCGCCCCGTGCCGGCCTCGCGCGTATTCGAGGTCAGGGAACGCATCGGCGCCGGCGGCACCGTCGTCGAGACTTTGGACGAAGCGAGCGTGCACGCCGCCGCCGATGCTTGCCGCGCCCTCAAGGTCGAAGCAGTGGCGGTCTGTCTGCTGCACTCCTTCGCCAACCCGGTGCACGAGCGGCGAGCTGCCGAACTTTTGCGCGCGGCATTGCCGGGAATCGCGGTGACGGCCTCGTCCGACGTGTTGCCTGTCGTCCGCGAGTACGAGCGGTCGCTGGCGACGGTCCTGAATGCGCTGGTGATGCCGGGCGTGGCGACCTACGTGTCGCGGCTGGAAGATCGCCTGGCCGACGAGAAGGTCGCCGCGCCGCTGCTCTACATGCAGTCCAACGGCGGCGTCGCGGGCGGCGCCACCATCCGCCGCGCGCCGGCGCTGACCGCCTTGTCGGGTCCCGCCGCGGGCGTGGTCGGCGCCCGTGAGGTCGCGGCCGCCTGCGGCATCAAGGACATCATCACCGTCGATATCGGCGGCACCAGCGCCGACATCTGCCTGATCAAGGACGGGCAGATCGCGCTCACCCAGAGCGGCCATGTCGGCGACTGGCCCCTGCCCCTTCCCATGGTCGACATGGTGACCATCGGCGCAGGCGGCGGCTCGATCGCCAAGGTGGCCGACGGCACGCTGACCGTAGGCCCGCAAAGCGCCGGCGCCGATCCCGGCCCTGCCGCCTACGGCCGCGGCGGCACCCAGGCCACGGTGACCGACGCCCACGTCGTGCTGGGCCATCTGCCGTCGCGCCTGCTCGGTGGCCGCATGGCGCTCGACGCCGACGCGGCGGCGCGCGCTGTCGACAGCAACGTGGCGCGATCGCTCGGCCTCAGCCGCGAGGAAGCGGCGCGCGGCATGCTGGCCATCCTCGACAACAACATGATGGGCGCGCTGCGCATCGTCTCGGTCGAGCGCGGCCATGATCCGCGTGACTTCACCCTGGTGCCGTTCGGCGGCGCCGGCCCTCTGCACGGCTGCGCCCTCGCCGAGCTTTTAGGCATCCGGCGGGTGCTGGTGCCGACCGCGCCCGGCGTGCTCTGCGCCGACGGTCTTCTGGCCGCCGACCTGAAGGCCGATTTCAGCCGCACCTTGCCGCGCACCGGCAAGGTCGACATCGATGTGGCGCGCCAGGTCTATGCCGAGCTGTCGCAGCAAGCCGACGACTGGCTCGTCAGGGAGCAGGTGGCGCCGGCCGACCGCACGCAATCCCGCGTCGCCTTGATG
The DNA here is from genome assembly GCA_019750135.1 of Reyranella sp. Lineage (GTDB taxonomy): Bacteria > Pseudomonadota > Alphaproteobacteria > Reyranellales > Reyranellaceae > Reyranella. The sequence continues at coordinate 115,492 of JAIEOV010000023.1, forward strand.
CGCTACCACGGCCAGGGCGGCGAGGTTCTGGTCAACTGGGTCAACGATGCAGCGGGTGTCGAGGCTGCCTTCGACGCGGCGCACCAGGCGCTCTATGGCTTCAAGCTCGATTCGCCGATCGAGCTGGTGACGCTGCGCATCGAGGCGACGGGCCGCATGCCGGCGCCGCTGCGGCCGGTCCTGCCGGCCGGCGGCGGCGCCAAATCGCACGGCCGGCAGACCGTCCATTTCGCCTCGGGAACGATCGATGTGCCGCTGTACGAGCGCGCCGCCCTCGGCGCCGGCGACCGCTTCGACGGCCCGGCGATCGTCACCCAACTCGACGCCACGACGCTGGTCCGGCCGGGCTGGTCAGCCGAGGTCCATCCTTCCGGAGCGATATTGCTGACACAGGCGTAGCCTCTTGCCGGACCGCGGGCCTCCAGGCCCGCTCATATTCATGATCATGAGCGGGCCTGGAGGCCCGCGGTCCGGCAAGACTCAAGCCGCCAGGAACTCGTTCCACTTCTCGGTGTAGTACTCGAGGTTCTTGGGCCGCGTGTTCCAGACGAAGACCCGCTCGGCGCGGTCGGCGAGCGAGCCGCCGTCGCGGCCCTCGCCGCCATAGACTTCCTTCACCAGCTTGGGATCGAGGTACTTCTCGTAGTTGTTCACGGTCGAGAAGTAGCCGATCTCCGACTGGCGGGCGCCCGGATAGCCTTCCATCCAATAGTTCAGCCACTCGTAGCAGGCGTCGAGGTTCTTGGTGCCGGCCGAGATGGCGTAGCCGTTGCACCAGGCCCGATAGCCCTCCTTGGCGACGGCGTAGTGCACGGGAATGCCCTTGCTCGCGACCTCGACGACCACCGGCCACCAGGCGTCGGCGATCCAGACCTCCTCCGAGGCCATCAGGTTCACCAGCTCGCCATAGGCCTTCCACATGGCGCGGAAATGCCCCTCCTTCTTCTTCTCCTTGAGGAAGGCGACCACGGTGTCGACCTCTTTCTCTGTCATGCTGCTGATGTCGACCGGGTTCAGAAGCCCCAGCGCGCGCATGCCCATGGCGGCGTTCAGCATGCCCAGCCAGTCGATGCCGAACATGGCCACCTTGCCGCGCCACTTGGGATTGAACAGCTCGCCCCACGACAGCGTGTTGTTCTCGGCCGGGATCTTCGAGGCGTTGTAGCCGATCGAGTCCATCTGGAAGAACATCGGCGCGAACGACACCTTGGTGCGCGCGTCGTCGACATACATCATGCGGCCGGGATTGGCGCCGAAGCCCAGCGGCGCGGTCGGCGTCGCCCGGCCATCCTTCAGGAGGGGATGCAGCAGGTTCCAGTTCGGCAGCTTCGAGATGTCGATGGGCTGTAGCAGCTTCTCGCTGTTGGCGTAAGCGGCGAATGGCGCGTCGGTCAGCACGACGTCGACCGGTGCGGTGCGCAGCCGATCGATGCGGACCTGGGTCGATGGGTTCACGAACGGCCGCGGCGTAATGCTGGTGCGCTTCTGGAACTCGCCCAGGATCGCCTCGCGCATGTCGTAGCTCGCGCCCGCGAGCTGGATCTGCTTGGCCTGGGCTATGGCCGGCGCCGCCAGGGTCGAAGCCCCGGCGGCAGCCAGCAGGGTACGGCGTTTGATCAGCATGGTGAGGCCTCCTTATGATTTTCGGAACGACGTCGAGCGCCGCATCGTCCAGAAGGCGACGGTGCAGAGCGTGACGGCGATCAGGGAAAAGAGCGTGGTCGTGGTGCCGACGGCATAGATTTCGGGCGTGAGCTGGCGGTCGAGCTGGGCCATGACGGCGAGCGGCAAGGTTGCGTCGGGCCCGGTGGTGAACATGCTGCGGGCGTATTCGTCGTAGCTGAGCGAGAAGCCGAACAGGCCGGCGCCGATCACACCGGGTAGCACCAGCGGCAGGGTGATGCGCCGGAAGGTGGCGAGCCGCGAGGCGCCGAGCGTCAGCGCCGCCTCCTCGACCCGCTTGTCGAAGCGGTTGAACACCGCGAGCATGGTCAGGAAGCCGAACGGCAGGGTCCACGACACCTGCACCAGGAAGGTCGTGGTGTCCCACGACAGCTCGACCCCCAGCAGGCGCATCAGGATGGCGAAGCCGAAGCCAACCAGGATGCCGGGCGCCATGATGCCGAGCAGCATCAGATAGAAGAACCAGCCGCTGCCCCGGAACTGCCCGCGCATGGCCTGCGCGGCGGCGACGGACAGCACGATGGTGGTGGCGGAGCAGGCCAGCGCCAGCAATACCGAGCGCATCAGCGGCGGCTTGAAGTCGTTCATGACCGAGGCGCGCCACAGCTCCTGGTACCAGTGCAGCGACGTGCCGTTCATCGGGAAGGTCGTGCCGCCGGTCGGGCCGCTGAACGACAACAGGCCCAGGGTGAAGATCGGCAGCCACTGATAGGCGAGGAAGGCCACCGTCAGGATGCCCAGCAGCCAGGCGGTGAGACGCGACCTGCCCTTCCAGCCAATCAACGGTCGGCTCCCAGGCGGCGCACGTCGACGACGCGCAAGGCGATGACCACACCCAGGAGCATGCAGATCATCAGCAGCACCGCCACGACCGAGGCCGCACGGATCTGCGAGCTCTCGTAGAACAGCAGCACCAGGTTGGAGAGAAGCGCGTGCTTGTTGCCGCCGATCGTGGCCACGGTGGCGAAGTCCGACATGACGTTGAGGAAGACCAGCACCTGGCCGATCACCACGCCGGGCAGGGTGAGCGGAAAGACGATCCGCCAGAACACGGTGAAGGGCGGTGCCTTCAGCGTCATCGCCGCCTCGCGCAGCGCGGGCTGGATCGAGCCCAGCATGTACACGACGGGGCCGGCGGCCATCATCGTGTAGAGCGACACCTGGGCCATGGTGATGCCGGTATGGGAATAGAGGAACGCCTCGATCGGCGAGCGCGTGGCGCCGATCGACATCAGGAACTGGTTGATCACGCCGTTGACGCCCAGGAACGGCACCCAGGCGATGGCGCGGATCAATGTCGAGGTCCAGAACGGGATGATGAAGGCGAGGAACAGCGCCAGCCGCCAGGCTGGGCTCTTGACCTTCATCACCAGGAAATAGGCAATGCAGTAGCCCAGCACGCCGGTGACGGCCATCAAGGTCAAGGTGTGCAGCACCGTCGTGCCGGCGAGCTTGATGTACGTCTGGTTGGCGAAGAAGCGCGCGTAGTTGTCGAAGGTGAGCGGGCTGGCCGGCGAAAAGGCGCGGCCGCCCCAGAACGACACCCACACCAGCAGCACGATCGGCACCACGACAACGCCCAGCATCCACACCGCCGCCGGCACGGCGAGCCAGTAGCTCGCCGGCGAACGGACGCGGATGGTGCTCATGCGGCCGAACCTGTGTGCAGCACGGTCTCCTCGACCAGCCAACCGAGCTGCACTATCTGATCGGGCACGATGCGCGCGGCGTGGGCGCCGAACTGGTCGTACTTCAGCACGTCGCCGTCAGGTCGCTCGAAGATGTGGCGGCGGACCGAGCCGAAGTACTCGACGGCCGTGCAGCGCGCCGACAGCCGGTTGGCATGGCGGTCGGACAGCGAATCGGTGACCCGTTCCGCGCGGACCGAGAACGACACTGCGTCGCCCAGCATCGGCGTGCGACCGATCGGACGCGGCACCAGGAAGCGACCGGCCGGCGTCTCGACCAGCAGCACATCCGCCGACGTGTCGGTGACGCGGCCGCGGAAGACATTGTTGCCCTGCACGAAGCCCGCGACGAAGGCGGTCGCCGGGCGCTGCAGGATCTCCTCGGCGGTGCCCTGCTGTTCGATCTTCGCGTGGTTCATGACGACGACGAGGTCACCGAGCGAGAAAGCCTCGTTCTGGTCGTGCGTCACCCAGATGAACGAGATGCCGGTGCGCTGCTGCAGCATCTTCAGCTCCAGCATCACCGTCTCACGCAGCGAGTAGTCGAGAGCGCCGATCGGCTCGTCGAGCAGCAGGATCCTCGGCTCGGTGATCATCGCGCGCGCCAGCGCCACGCGCTGGCGCTGGCCGCCCGACAGGCTGCCCGGCTTGCGGTCGGCCAGCGGCGCGATCTCGAAAGCCTTCAGCACTTCCTGCACGCGCTTGGCGATATCGGCCTTCGGCTTCTTCAGCATCTCCAGGCCGAAACCCACCTGCTTGGCCACGGTCATGTGCGGGAAGAGCGCGAAATCCTGGAACATCATGGCGATGTCGCGCTGCCACGGCGGGTCCTGGGTGACCTCCCTGCCGCCGATCAGGATGCCGCCGGCGTCCGGCTCCTCCAGCCCGGCGACGCAGCGCAAGGTCGTGGTCTTGCCGCAGCCCGACGGACCCAGCAGGCAGACGAACTGGCCCTTGGCGACCTGGAGCGAGACATCATCGACGGCGGTGAAGTCGCCATAGCGCTTGCGGATGCCCCGCAACTCGAGGTCGAGCTGCGGCCTTGCCGTCACCTGCACGGGAGGAGCGGCAAGGGTGTCCACGTCAGGCCGCTTTGGCGAGGAGCTTGGCGCGGCTCTTCATCAAGGGCTGGATGCGCTGGCCGAACTGCTCGACGCCGATCACGAAGTCGTCGAAGGTCAGCATCACGCCCGCCAGGCCGTCGATCTCCGACATCTCGTCGAGCAGGCGCGCCACCGTGGCGTAGGAGCCGACCAGGCGCGAGCCGCTGTTGGGCAACGGTTCGCGGCTGCGGATGCGGCCGGCGGTGGAGTTCGCGGCGGCGTACTTGTCGGCGCCGGCCTGGGCGCGGCTCCAGGCGAGCGCATCGAGGTCGGTGCCGGCCTTGTAATGCTCCCATTTGGCCATCGCTGCCTCGTCGGTCTCGTCGGCGATGATCAGGGTGAGAGCAAGGGCCTTGGTGCTGCTGCCGGCTGCCGTCGTGCAGGTCTTCAGGCGCGCCACGGCGTCGGCGCTGTCGCGCGGATTGTTCATCTCGCCGTTGCCGCTGCAGAAATTGTAGGCGCAGTGTTTTGCCGCGAACTTCATGCCGGCGTCGCTGGTGCCGGCGCAGATCATCGGGATCGGCCGGGACGGCAGCGGCCCCAGGCGGCAGTCGTTCATCGTGTAGTGGCTGCCCTTGAGGTCCGACTGGCCCTTGGTCCACAGGTCCGACATTACCGTGGCGTACTCGTCCAGCAGCTCGTAGCGGTGCTTGAAGTGATCGTCGCCCGGCCAGATGCCCATCTGGTCGTACTCGGCCTTCTGCCAGCCTGTGACCAGGTTGACGCCAAAGCGGCCGTGGCTGATCGAATCGATCGTCATGGCCATGCGCGCCGTGAGCGGCGGCGGCATGGTAAGCACGGCGACGGTCGCGTAAAGCTCGATGCGGCTGGTGATCGAGGCCAGGCCCGCCATCAGGGTGAAGGATTCGAGATTGTCGTCCCAGTAGCGCGACTTGCCGCCGAAGCCGCGCAGCTTGATCATCGAGAGCGCGAAGTCGAAGCCGTACTTCTCGGCGCGCAGCACCACTTCACGATTGAGGTCGAAGCTCGGCGTGTACTGTGGCGACGTCGAGGAGATCAGCCAGCCATTGTTCCCAATGGGAATGAAGACGCCGATCTCCATCGTGCACCTCGTACGCGGTTGCTGCTGCTTGCTGCAACGCAGCAACTCCCATGCCACGAGGAATGATGAGGATTTTCAAGGACAAGCACGTCGGCGAGCGGCGATGCGTTGCACGCATCGGGGCAGATTGCCGAGAATCGTTTCCGCAATTCCAACAGTAGATTACTGGGCGGCGCTGCCCAGTCGCGCGAGGTGATGGCGATTGACCGGCTTGGGCAAGCCGAGATTGCCGCGCAAGGTCGTCGCCTCGTACTCCGTACGGAAGAGCCCGCGGCGTTGCAGCTCGGGAATGACGAGGTCGACGAAATCCTTCAGCGAGCCCGGCAGCCAGGCCGGCATCACGTTGAAGCCGTCGGCGGCGCCACCCTTGAACCAGTGCTCCATTTCGTCGGCCACCTGCGACGGTGTGCCGATCGACAGCACGTGGCCGCGCGGCCCGGCATTGGCGAGGCACAGCTCCCAGAAGGTGAGCTTGTCGCGCCGCGCTTGCTCGAGCAGGAGGCGCTGGCGACTGAGAGGCCCGTTGGTGTCGGCCATCTCCGGCACCGGCCCGTCGAGCGGCAGCTTGTCCAGGCCGCGCACGCCGATGGTCGATTCCAGAATCGAGATGCCGACCGGCTTCTGGATCAGCGATTGCAGGAAGTCGTACTTCTCCTGCGCCTCCGATGCCGTCGCGGCAACGACGGGATAGAACCCCGGCATCACCAGCGTCTGGTCCTGCGCGCGGCCGAAGCGCGGCAGGCGCGCGCGGACATCGTCGTAGAACTCTTTCGCCTGCTCGAAGGTCGTGGAGGCAGTGAAGACCAGCTCGGCCAGTCGCGCGGCGACGTCGCGTCCCGTCCCCGACGCGCCGGCCTGGACCAGCACCGGCCGGCCCTGCGGCGAGCAGGCGACATTGAGCGGACCGCGCACCTGGAAGTGCCTGCCCTTGTGGTTCAGCACATGCATTTTGGCGGGATCGTAGAAGCGGCCCGACTCCTGGTCGCGGATGAAGGCGTCCTCGTCCCAGCTGTCCCACAGGCCGTTGACCACGTCGGCGAACTCGATGGCGCGATCGTAGCGGTCGGCGTGGCTGAGATGCTCCTCGCGCGAATAGTTCAGCGCATCCTGCTCGTTGTTCGATGTCACCAGGTTCCAGCCGGCGCGGCCGCCCGAGATCTGGTCGAGCGAGGCGAACTGGCGGGCGAGCGTGTAAGGCTCGTTGAAGGTCGTGGTCGAGGTCGCGACCAGCCCGATGTTCTTCGTGACCGCAGCCAGGGCCGACAGCACCGTCATCGGTTCGAACTTCACGACCTTGCCCATGCGGCCGCGCGCTTCGGGATTACCACCCAGGTTCACCGCAGCGGAATCCGCCAGGAAGAAGAGGTCGAACTTGCCGCGCTCGGCGAGCTGGGCGGCATCGGCGATCTCCGCGAAGTTCGTGCCGGACTGCATGTGGGCGCCGGGATGCCGCCAGGCCGCGACATGCTGGCCTGTTTCGTGCACGAAGGCACCGAGATGGATCATCCGTTTCGGCTTGGACACGTGTCGCTCCGGTCTACAATTCAATGAGTGTAAAATCGCCGCAAGCCTTGTGCCATCCCGTCCTGCGGCAGGGCGGCATGGCGCGGGACGCATGATTCGCTAAGCTCGACACGGGAAAAATAGGTAAGGAGCACGAACGGATGGATACGTCGGTCGGCCTGGCGAACCAGCAGGCCCTGCCCGTCATCTCCTTCGCCGGCCAGAGCGATGCGGCGCTGGCGCGCCAGCTCGACCAGGCCTTCTCGACCATCGGCTTCTGCTATTTCAGCGACATCGGCGTCGACCCGGCCCTGGTCGAAGGGGTGTTCGCAGCCTCCAGGCGCTTTCATGCCCAGCCGCGCGCCGCCAAGGATGCCCTTGCCATGAACCGCTTCCATCGCGGCTACATGGCGCCCAAGACGTCGATCATCCAGACCTCGTCGGTCGCCAAGGTGACCAAGCCCAATGATTCCGAATCGTTCATGTTGATGCACGAGGTGGCGCCGGACGATCCGCGCTACGGCCGCCCGCTCGACGGCCCCAACCTGTGGCCCGACCTGCCCGGCTTTCGTGAAGCGGTCGTCGCCTATGAAAGCGCGATGCACGCGTTCTGCCTGCGCCTGCTTCGGCCCCTGGCCCTGGCGCTCGACCTGCCGCGCGACTGGCTGGTGCCTTACTTCGAGCAACCCACGACCTTCCTCAGGCTGCTGCACTATCCGCCGCATGCCAGGGACGCCGCCGAGGACGCCTTCGGCTCGGCGCCGCATACCGACTACGGCTTCATTACCATCCTCTGCCAGGACAGCAGCGGCGGGCTGGAAGTGCGCCGCAGCGACGGCACCTGGCTGGCAGCCCCGCCGCTCGCGGGAACCTGGGTGGTCAATGTCGCCGACATGCTGTCGCGCTGGACCAACGGCCGCTGGCAGTCGACGCCGCATCGCGTGAAGAACCTGTCGGGCGGCGACCGGTATTCCTGCCCCTACTTTTTCGACATGTCGATGGACAGCACGGTCGAGGTGCTGCCGACCTGCCAGGGTCCCGAACAACCGGCGAAGTGGCCGCCGGTCCGCTACGGCGACTACCTGCTGGAGCGCCTGGACAAGAACTACGCCTATCGCCGGCCGGTGTCCGCATGAGCCAGAGCCTCCTCGACGTCTCGAAGCTCGCCTTCGCCTATGACGGCGCCGCCGCCGTGCGCGACGTGTCGCTCTCCGTCCAGCCGGGCGAGATCGTGGCCCTGCTGGGCGCCAACGGCGCCGGCAAGTCGACGACGGTGCGCATGATCGCGGGCGTGCTGACGCCGCAGAAGGGCGACATCCGCTTCGCCGGCGAGGCGCTGACCGGATCGCCCAGCCACGTCGTGGTGCGGCGCGGCATCACCCTGGTGCCGGAAGGCCGGCTGGTCTTCCCGCAGATGACGGTGATGGAGAACCTGCAGCTCGGCGCCCACATCAAGCAGCGCGGCGAGATCGCGGCCCTGGTCGAGAGGGCCTTCACCCTCTTCCCGCGGCTGGCCGAGCGGCGCGGCCAGCTCGCCGGCTCGATGAGCGGCGGCGAGCAGCAGATGCTGGCGATCGCCCGCGGCCTTATGGCCGAGCCCAGGCTGATCATCCTGGACGAGCCGTCGCTGGGATTGATGCCCATCGTCGTGCAGGAGGTCTTCAAGCTGATCGAGGCGGTGAACAAGAGCGGCATCGGCGTGCTGCTGGTCGAGCAGAACCTGCACCAGTCGCTGCGCATCGCCCATCGCGGCTACGTGCTGGAGAAGGGGTCCGTCGTGCTCTCCGGCACCGGCCAGGAGTTGTTGGCCGACGCCTACGTGCAGAAGGCGTTTCTCGGTCGCTAATCCGGCGTCCCGAGATACGCCGCAATCACCTGCGGGTTCTGCGACACCTCGCCCGGCGTGCCGTCGGCGATCAGGCGACCGGACTCGAGCACCAGCACGCGATCCGACACTTCCATCACCGAGGGCATGTCGTGCTCGACCAGCACGACGGTGACGCCGCTCGACCGGATACGCCGCAGCACGTCGATCATGGCCGCGGTCTCGGTCGGGTTCAGGCCGGCACACGGTTCGTCCGCGAGCAGCAGGTCGGCGCGGGTGGCGATGGCGCGCGCCACCTCGAGATGGCGAAGCTGGCCCACGGTCAGCGCGCTCGCCGGCTCCTCGGCGAGATGGGCAATGCCGGCAAGCTCGAGCGCGCCGCGCGTGATGGTGGCAACGTCGCGTGCGCCCGCCTTGCCGAACAGGGCGCCGATACGGACGTTCTCGGCGACGCTGAGGTCGCGGAACGGGCGGGCGATCTGGAAGGCGCGGGCGACGCCGAGCTCGGCGATGCGGTTGGTCGCGAGCCCGGTGATCGGCTTGCCCTTGAACAGGACCGTCCCGGCCGTCGGCGCGAGATAGCCCGTGACCAGGTTGAACAGCGTCGACTTGCCCGCGCCGTTGGGGCCGATGACGCTGGTGATCGAGCCCGGCTCGACGGTGAAGGAGACGTCGGAGATCGCCAGCAGGCCACGGAAACGCTTGCTGAGCGCCTCGACGCCGAGGATGGGCGCGGCACTCATTCGGCGGGTGCCGTCGCGGCCGCGCGCCGGCGCAGTTTCCAGCTCTTCACCAGGCCCAGCACGCCGCCGGGCGCGGTGAGCACCAGCAGCACCAGCAGCAGGCCGGTCGCGAACAGGTGGAAGTCGAGCAGGCGCGCCAGCACGACCTGGGTGATGAACACCAGCATGAAGGCGCCGATGACCGGGCCGAACAGTGTGCCCATGCCGCCGAGCAGAGAATAGACGATCAGGCTGAGGTTGGTGTCGTCGCGATAGACCGAATCGGTCGTGATGTAGCCCAGCGAATGGGCATAGATGACGCCCAGCAATCCGGTCAGCACGGCGCTCGCGACGAAGGCCATGCGCTTGTAGCGTTCGGTGGGCACGCCAAGCATGCGCGCGGTGTCCTCGTCTTCGCGGATGCTGAGCAGCCCGGCGCCGAAGCGGCTGCGCTGGATCTGCCAAGCGATCAGCAGCACGACGACGCCCGCCGCGAGATAGAGCTCGTAGAAGAAGACAGCGGGATCCCAGGCGGCCGGCGCGACCGCCGGGAAATTGAGGCCCAGCGAGCCCTGCAGGGCGTCGATGTTGTTGTTGAGCTCGGCGCAGACATGGCAGACGCCAAGCATGGCGATGGCGAAAAAGGTCCCGCGCAGGCGCAGGATGGGATAGGCGACCACCGCCGACAGGATCGCGCAGGCAAGACCGCCCGCCAGCATGCCGATCGGCAACAGAAGGGCCGTCGGCACGCCCGTCAGGCGCTCTTCAACAAGGCCCGCAGCGAACGCGCCGACACCAATGAAGGCGGCGTGGCCGAAGCTGGCATAGCCCGCGAAGCCGCCCAGGATCGTCCAGGCGACGGCGAGCCCCGCCGAATAGAGCATCAGCTGGCCGACGCGCACGTAGAACGGCGGCAGCACCAGCGGCGCCAGCGCCAGCACGGCGGCACAGCCCAGGATGAGGGCGATGAAGGCGGCGGGTTTCTGCGTCATCGAGAAGGCGCGAAGGCGTTGCCCAGCAGGCCCTGCGGCCGCACCAGCAGCAGCAGCACGAGCAGCAGGAACATGGTGACGTTGGGGAAGGACGGGCCGATGTACTGCGCGGTCAGCGTGCTCACCATGCCGAGCAGCAGGCCGCCGATCAGCGCGCCGGCCGGGCTGCCAACGCCGCCCAGCACCACGACGACGAAGGCATTGAGCGTCCAGGTACCTTCGTCGGCCGGCGAGAACGGCAGGATGATGCCGATCACGATGCCCGAGGCGCCGGCGAAGGCCGCCGAGACGGCGAAGGTGAGCGCATAGACGTGCCGCACGTTCACGCCGCACAGCCGCGCCGCCAGGGTCTGCTGGGCGGTGGCGCGGATGACGCGGCCGAGCGACGAGTACTTCAGCAGCGCGGCAAGGCAGCACAGCATCACCAGGCTCGCAAGCAGGCAGGAGACGCGCACGGCATCGAACGAGATCGCGCCCAGCTTGAACGAGGCCAACGCGTAGCCCGGCGTGATGCTCTTCATGTCGGGCGAGAACACCCAGATCATGGTGTTCTGCAGCATCAGCGCCACGCCGAAGGTCAGCAGCATGGAGCCGAGCGGCGAGCGGTCGACGGCGCGCTGAATCAGCAGCCGCTGGTAGACGTAGCCCACGACGAACAGCACGGCCATGACCGCGGGCATGGTGAGCAGCGGATCGATCTTGAGCGTGGTCGACAGGATCAGCGCCAGGTAGGCGCCGAGCAGGACCAGGATACCGTGGCTGAGGTTGATGACGTGCAGGACGCCAAAAATCAGCGAGAAGCCGACGGCGGCGAGGGCATAAATGCCACCCAGCACCAGGCCGTCAGCCAGAGTCTGGAGGACGAGGTTCATACGCGAAAGATCGAGCTCACGCCTTCTTGTCCCACGCGGGCTGCGGGTAGAGCGCCTTGGCCGAAGAGGCGGCCTCGGGGAAGACGATCTCGAGCTTGGTCTTCTGCACCTGGCCGATCATGCTGCCCATGATGATGGCATCGCCGTCGCCCTCGGGCGTGAACTTGATGCGGCTGTAGAAGGTCTCGTAGTCAGCCTTCGACAGGGCATCGCGCACCGCCTCGGGGTTGGTGCTCTTGGCCGCCTGCATGGCGAGGATGTAGGTCTCGATGCAGGCCGCGGCGCCTGCCGTGTGATAGGCAATCGGCCGCGTGAACTTGGTCTTGTAGTATTCGACGAACTTCCTGGAATCGCCGAAGAACTTGTCCTTGTAGGGCACCGATTCGTCCCAGTAGGTCGAGCACATCAGGTACTCGGAGTACTTGCCCAGCGCCTCGCGGAACGAGGCGAGCTGCGGACCGAGCCCCTGGAACAGGCACTTCACGTTGGTGTTGCTGGCCACCATCTGGCGGGCGATCAACAGCGAATCCTGGTCGTGCATGACACAGACCAGCAGGTCGGGGGTCTTGGCCCGCACCGAACCCAGCACGCTCGACACGTCGGTCGGCTTGGCCGGCAACTCGAACTCGTCCAGCTTCTGGAAGCCGGCGGCATCGCACGAGAGCTTGACGCCCTGGCCGGCGGTTTTGGAGAAGGCGTCGTTGGTCCAGATCACCGAATAGGTCTGCGGCGTCGGCGTCAGCGTCTTGAACAGCGCCGCCGTCGAGGCGAACTGCCGCGTGGCGCGCGGGTACATGCCGAAGACGTACTTGAACCCCTTGGTGAAGATCGCGTCGGAACCACCGCCGGTCTGCACCATCGGCTTCTTGGCGCGCTCGGTGATGGCGGCCGTCGGCAGCACGATGTTGGAGCCGAACGAACCCAGGAAGAAGTTGGTGCCCTCGTCGATCTGGCGCTGAATGAGAGTCGTGGCGCGCGCCGGGTCGCTGGCATCGTCGAACAGCTTCAGCTCGAGCTTGTACTTCTCTCCGGCGATCTCGACGCCGCCCAGCACGTCGTTGAAGTAGCTGACCGCCGTGATGTAGCCGTTGTTGACGTTGAGACCCGTCTCGGCCGCCGCGCCAGTGAGCGGCACGGAGCCGCCGAACACGACAGTTTTCGCCTGGGCATGAGCCGAGCGGATGGCAGGAGCTGCGAGCGTGGCGGCACCGAGGGCCGACATCACCTGACGACGAGTTGCTTTTTTGCTGTGCAGCGACATGCCCAATAATCCCCCTCCAACCACGCGATCGAGCTTAGGAGGCGTCGACCTGATGTTCAATGACGACCCCTGCCGATCGACTGCGATGCGGCTCAGCGATAGGCGCCGTCGACCGGCAAGGCGACGCCCGAAATGAAACCGGCAGAGTCTGAAAGCAAAAACTCGACCACTGCGGCGATGTCATCGCCGCTGCCGGGCTTACCGGCGGGATAGCCGCCGAGCAGCGCCGCGCGCTCCTCGGGTTGCAGCCGGTCGAAACGGTCGCGGATGCGCGTGCCCTGCTCTCCCAGGATCAGGCCCGGCATCAGCGCATTCACCGTGACGCCCCATTCCGCGAGGTCCTTGGCGAGCTGCGAGGTGAAGCCGAGCAGCGCCGCCTTGGCCGTGGCGTACGGCAGGCGGCCGGTAACGGTCGTAAGCGGGCCTTTTTCGCCATCGGCGATGATGGAGGAGAACAGCACGATGCGGCCGCGACGCTGCCGCCGCAGCAGCGGCACGACGGCGCGCGCCGCCAGGAAGGCGCTGGTCAGGTTGAGATCGATGACGTGGCTCCAGTCCTTGAGATCGAACTCCTCGATGTCGCGCGCCCGCTTCGGCCCGGCGCCGCCCGCGATATGAACCAGGGCATAGAGACTACCGAACCGATTATCGGCACGCTTCACCGCGTCGACGACCTGGCGTTCGTCGGTCACGTCGGCGTGACAAACGTCCAACCGGTCGGCGGAAGCGGTGAACTCCGATTTCAGCGCGTCGAGCGCGCCCTGGCTGGCGTCGATCGCGAACACCGCGTGACCGCTGTCGAGCAACCGCCGCACGGTCGACTTGCCGATGCCGCCGGCGCCGCCCGTGACGATCACCGCTTTTGCTTCCACCATGCGGCCCACCGATCCGTTTTTATCCAAGTCGATTGAAGCCATACGACAGGCGGGCCTAACCTGCCAGCCGCGCGAAGCATGGAGGGGTGTCGTGAGTGACAGGGTGGCCAACAAGATTGCGCTCGTGACCGGCGCAGCAGCCGGACTGGGTCGCGCCATCGCGCTCAGGCTGAGCGAGGAAGGCGCGTCGCTGATCCTCGCCGACATAGATGCGAGCGGACTTGGCGAAACCGAACGACAGATCAAGGCGAGCGGACGGCCGGTGATGGCCATCGCTGCCGATGTTACGGAAGAGGCACCGGTGAAGGCGCTGTTCGCCGCTATCTTCAAGGCGCACGGCAAGCTCGACATCCTGGTGAACGATGTCGGCGGCGGCACGTCGGGCCACATCTGGGAAGCCAAGGTCGAGGAGTGGGACTTCATCCTGCGGCTGAACCTGCGGTCGGCCTTCCTGTGCACGCGCGAAGCCGCCGCGCACATGCGCGAGCGGCGCTATGGCCGCATCATCAATCTCAGCTCCGGCGCGCGCGAAGGCACGCCATGGACGGCCTACTACGTCGGCAATTCCGCCTATTCCGCCGCCAAGGCCGGCATTCACGGCTTTACCCGAGGCGTGGCGCTGGAACTCGCCGAGTATGGCGTGACGGTGAATGCGGTAGCGCCCGGCCCGATCGAGACCGAGAAGACGGCGCCGAGCTTCCGCAAGCTCGAGCCGCTCGAATACGGCCCGGTGCGGGCGACGCCGCTGCGTCGCATCGGCGTGCCGGCGGACATCGCCAACGCCGTGCTTTACCTTGCCTCCGACGAGGCCAACTACATCACCGGCACCACGCTCGCCGTCGCGGGAGGACGCTGACATGGACACCTCGACCGACATCGCCTCAGGACTCGACCAGGACATCGCCGCGCTGAAGGCCAGGGCTGCCGACTTCGAGGCGCGCCATCAGCTCATCGACAAGGTGACGTGGCCGCAAGGCGTGCGCATCGCCGTGAACTTCACGGCCGATTTCGACGCCATGCTGCTGCGCCGCCTGTTCAATGAGCCGCCCTCGCAGCTCGCCAAGGGCGAGTTCGGCGGCCGCGTCGGCATCTGGCGGCTGATCGAATTGTTCGACAGCCACGGGATCAAGGCCACGATCTTCACGCCCGGCCGCATCTGCGAGCTCTATCCGCGGGCAGTTAAAGCCGCGTCGGAGAGCGGCCACGAGATCGCCGACCACATGTGGGAGCACCAGGTTCCCAAGGAACCTGAGCTCGAACGCGACCACCTGCGCAAGGCCAAGGACGCGATCGAGAAGCTGACCGGCAAGCGGCCAATGGGCACGCGCAGCTGGCACACCCGCGACCTGCTGCTCGAAGAAGGGTTTGTCTACAACTCGCACGACACGCTCGACCACCTGCCGCACTACGTGAGCGCGCCGGACGGGTCGAAGCCATTGCTCAACCTGCCGTTCCACTACGCCATCGACGACGCGATGTTCTTCAGCTTCGCCTGGCTCAACACCGAGAACCAGGCGCAGCGCATGATGGATCCCGACCATGTCGAGGAAATCTGGTGGGCGGCCTTCCTGCAACAGTACCAGCAGGGCGGCTACCTCAACATCTGCATGCATCCCTTCGTGTCGGGCCGGGCTTTGCGCATCGCCATGCTCGACCGGCTGATCAACCGCATGAAGGAGCTGCCGGGCGTGTGGTTCCCGACCTGCGAGCAGGTGGCACGCCACGTGCTCGCCGCCCATCCGGCCCGCTAGGAGAGAACCCATGCCCTGGAAGGAACGCTACACGATCAGCGACGAGCGCACGCTTCTCGATTCCGAGGTGCGCTGGCCCGGCGGCAAGCGCTGCTGTTTCCGCGTCGTCGTCGACCTCGCGCCGGCGAGCGGACCCGACGGCATCGCGCCGCAGGACCTCACCACGCCCGACGCCTATTTCGGCATGCATGGCGGCCTGCGTGAGCTTTGCGGTGCCCTGAAGCGATACGGCATCAAGGCGACCTTCGCGGTGCCGGCGGTGATCGCCGAGATCCAGGGCGACACGGTGCGCCGCCTGCGCGACGACGGCCACGAGATCGCCGCCCACGGTTTCAAGCACGAGGACGTGAGCACCCTCGGCCGCGACGAGGAGCGCGCGCGGCTGGAACGGACCACGACGATCCTGGCCAAGGTCGCGGGGGCGCGGCCGTCGGGCTGGTTCTCCCTGCCGCGCCAGAGCGACAAGTTCGCGGGCGGCGCGGTAAGCCCCAACACGATCGATCTTCTGGTCGAGGCCGGTTACGACTATTTCGGCAACGGGCTCGCGGACGATCTGCCGCACTATTGGGTGTGCGACTTCGCCAGCCGCCGCAACATCCTCACCCTGCCCTACTACTATCACTTCGACGACCAGTTCTTCCTGCTGTTCCCCAAGAAGGGCACGGGGCTGGAGAATCCCGATTCGCTCTTCCGTAACTGGAAGGCCGAGCTCGACGCGCAATACAAGCGCGGCCGGCAGTTCTCCATGGTGGTGCATCCGCATGCGATCGGCTGGCCCAACCGCCTGCACGTGCTGGAGCAGTTCCTCGACCATGCGCGCGGCCTGCCCGAGCTGTGGTACGCCACCAGCGACGAGTGCACGCGGCATTGGCTGAAGACCTTCCCCGCGGCGACGCATCTCAAGCTCGAGCCATCGATCTGGCGCGACTATCCCGGAAGCCTGAGCTGAACCATGAGCAAATACAGATTCCTGCTGATCAACGCCTTCAGCCTCGCGCCCGGCAACGACTTCGCCATGCGCTCCTACACCGGTCCCAAGGAGACACAGGTCTACAATTACGAGGACCTGCAGCCGTTCCTGGCCGACATCGATTGGGACCTGAATCCCGGCGCCCGCGCCACCCACGGCAACTTCCCGGTGACGACCAAGGAAGCCTTCATGTCGGTCGGCCACAACCGGCTGCCGCTGGTGCGCGAGGCCTGCGCCAGCGGCAAGTACAATGCCATCGTGCTGCTGGGCGGCGGCGATCCGGGCTACATGGAATCGCGCGAGATCGCGCGGCAGTACCGCATTCCCGTCACCAGCTCGGCGCATGCGCAGATGCACATCGCGGGGCTTCTGGGCAACAAGTTCTCGATCGTCGACATCTCCGAATCGCACAACATGCAGATGTACCACCTGGTGGTGCAGTACCGCATGACGGACCGCTGCGCCTCGATCCGCAACGTCAACTTCCCGCTGCCGACGCCCGGCCATCCCAACGATCGGCCGATCAATGTCGAGCGCGACCGCGCGCTGCAGAGCGGCACGTCGGACATGCTCGACTCAGCGGTCGCTGAATCGGTCGCGGCCATCGAAGAAGACGGCGCCGACACCATCATCCTCGGCTGCTCGGCCGCGTTCTGGATGCAGCCCTTGCTGCAGAAGCGGCTGATCGAGCTCGGTTGGGACGTGCCGGTGCTGGAGGGTGCACGGGCGGCGGTCCAGGTGGCGAAGATGCTGGTCGATCTTGGCGTCGACGCCAGTGCCCTCGCCTTTCCCGGCGAGCGGCCGGTGAAGTGGCGGCGCAGGAAGGTATTTTAGGGTCTTGGGGGCAGACATGATCGGCAGACGAACACTTCTCGCGGCGACGGCGGGACTTTTGATGGCGGGCGGCGCGAGCGCCCAGCCGAAATATCCATCGGAGCCCGTCAAACTCGTTGTGCCGCGCGCGCCGGGCGGCGGTTCGGACATCCTGGCGCGGCTGCTGCAGCCCGCGCTGGAAAAGAAACTCGGCGTGCCCGTCATCGTCGACAACCGGCCCGATGCCGCGGCTGTGATGGGAGCCAACATCGTCACCAAGGCCAAGCCCGACGGCTATACGCTGCTGCTCACCGACAACTCGTTCTACCAGAACCCGGCGATCCTCGATTCGATCCCCTACGACACGCTGAAAGGATTCACGGCCATCACCATGCTGGCGCAGGCGCCGGTGCTCCTGATCGTCCATCCCGAGGTGCCGGCGAAGACCCTGGCCGAACTGATCGAGCTCGCGAAGAAGTCCAACCTCACCTTCGCCTCGGGCGGCGTCGGCTCGTCGACCCATCTCATGGGCGTGATGGTGAACCTCAAGGCCGGTATCAACATCACCCACATCCCCTTCAAGTCGTCGGGGCAGGCGCTCATCGCCCTGCTGGGCGGCCATGTCTCGATGCAGTATGGCGGGCTCGCCTCGGCGCCGCCCTACATCAAGGACGGCAAGGTGCGGCCCATCGCCATCACCGGCGACAAGCGCGATCCGGCCGTGCCGGATGTGCCCACTTTCAGGGAAAGCGGCCTGGAGGGCGTCGACGTCTCGAGCGTCTGGGGCCTGCATGCCCCACCGGGCACGCCGATCGAGATCCGCCGCGCCGTGCGCGACGCCGTCGCCGAGGTGATGCGCGATCCGGAAGTGGCCAAGCAGCTTGCCGAACGCGGCTACCAGACCATCGCCAGCACGCCCGAGGAGCACCAGAAGCAGACCGACGCCCTGGTCAACCAGTGGATCGAGGTCGGCAAGAAGGTGAACCTGAAGGAATAAGCTTCAGCGGAACCCTCTGGAGTTGCTGTTGTAGCTGTCGATCATCTGGTTGTAGTCGCGCAGGAGCCGCGCGGGAGAGCCCTCGACCATCCAGGCGCCGCCGCCGCCCATCATCATCTGGTCGCCGGAGCTGTAGGGTACCTTGTCACGGATGCGGCGCATCAGCTGCTTGGACGTGACGAGGAACGATTTCGCGTTGCCCATCAACGAAGAGCCGATCTTGCCGTCGCCGTTGCCGGCGAACTCTTCGGCGCCTTTGACGAGAGCTTCGAACTCGGTGACCGCCTTCGTTATCGCCGCGACGTCAGGCTTGTCCGACGTTTCGGCGCGCAGCACGCGCTTGGCGTTGATCATCAGCGCGTGGAGATGATAGGCGGCCTTGCGGCCTTCCTTCTGCTCGATCTCGGCGAGTTGTTCGGTCGCGCGGCGGTCGTTGATCGCTTCGACACCGCTGCGCAACGCCGTGTCGGCGGCTGCGAACGCATCCCAAGCGGCGATCAGGCGGGGATGCATGGCCTTGCCCTTGGCCATCGCATCGTCCTTGTAGTCCTCTCGCTCGTAGTAGTCGTCCGCTTCCTTGAGCAGCGGTTCGAGCTTGCCTACGGCATCCGCATAGGCCGAGGCCGCGGCTTCGAGAGCGGCATCGCGCGGCTCTAGCGTGTTCGCTTTCTCGACGGCTTTCCGGCAACCCGACGTGTCGTAGATCGTGTACGTGCCGTAGATGATCCGCTCCTTGCCGGTCGGGCCGGTCTTGCCGACCCATTCGAAATAGCGCCGGCGAGAGTCGTAGGAACGCTCCGAGAGGCGATTGATGCAACCGACGTAGGCGTTGATCTTTTCCGTGAGCGATGGCGTCTGGGCGGAAGCTGGATTCTCGAGCGTCGGGAGGATGAGGAGTCCTGCTACCGCGGCAAGAATGAACGACCGAGCCGGTTTCATGACAAGGTGCCTCCGAGCGTGGCGACGACCGCAAGCACCTATCGATAATCGGCAGAGAAAACCTGGTCTGTGGCGAACATCACATTGCCTCAGCCCGCCTTCGCGAGATCGATGGCGCGGCGGTACATGGTCATGGCCGCTTCCGGCGTGTTGTAGCCGGCGTGCGCCGTCAGCGTGACGTTGTCGAGCTTGAGCAGCGGTTCGTTGGGATCGACCGGTTCCTTGGCGAACACGTCGGTCGCATAGTGGCCGACATGGCCCGACTTCAGGAGGTCGATCAAAGCCGGCTCGTCGACCACGCCGGCGCGCGCGGTGTTGACGACGATGACGCCCTTCTTCGCCTTCTGGAGCTTCGCCCGGTCGAGGAAGCCCCAGGTCTGGTCATTGAGGCCGAGGTGCAGGCTGATGATGTCGGACTGCTTCAGGAGCTCGTCCATGTCGACCATCGGCACCTTGGCCTCCGGACGCGGCGAGCGGTTCCAGGCCACGACCTTCAGGCCGATGCCCGAAGCCATGCGCGCCATCTCGCGCCCGATACCGCCCAGGCCGACGATGCCGATCGTCTTGCCGCGCAGCTCCATGCCCTGCATCGGCCGCCAGCCGCCGTTGCGGACCAGGGCATGCATGGTGGCGATATGGCGGGCAGCGGCGAACACCAGGCCCATGCCGTGCTCGGCCACCGTCGTGTCGCCGTAGCCGGAAATGGTCGACACCTTGATGCCGACCTTCGCCGCGGCCGCGAGGTCGACGAAGCTCGCCGCGCCCGTGCCCAGGAACACGATGTGCTTCAGGCCGGTGCAGCGCCTCAACGTCTCCTCGTTGAAGTAGCTGGCATCGTTGATGACGGTGTCGTAGCCCTCGATCAGCTTGGGGATGGCGTCGGCGTCGACCGGTCCCATGTTGACCTTGACCGGGATGTCGTTGGGTCCGTGGACCCTCTTCCAGACGCTGTCGATGTCGGGTGTCGAATCGATGAACAAAGTCTTGGGCATCACACTCTCAGCGTAGTTGTTCGATGACGCGGCCGAGCCGCTCCAGGGTGCGCACCGCGGCTTTCTGGTCCAGCCCCGGCCATTGCACGCGCACCAGGATATGGTCGGTGCCGGTGCGTTCGCCATAGCGGCCGATCTGCTCGACCACCTCGTTCTGCGAGCCGATGATGAAGCGATTGGCGGCGAACTTGTCGAAGTCGGCGCGGATGCGGTCGGCGGGCACGAAGCCCGATGCGCCGCCCCAGCTGGCATAGGCCTCGTACTTGAAGGACAGCGGCTCGCGCACCTCGTCCAGCGCCTTGCCGGTGCCGCTGCCGACATGGCACTCGCGGATGATCGGGAACTCCTTCGCCGGCGCCAGGCCGGCCGCGGCGCGCGTCTCGCGGAACAGCGTGCCGAGCTTCTTCACGCCCTCCTCGCTCACCATGGGCGACGGCATCCAGGCGTCGGCGAGCTTGGCGGCGCGCGTGACCGGCGCCTCCGAATCACCCGCCATCCAGATCGGCGGGCCGCCGGCCTGCTTAGGCTTCAGGCTCGCCTGCACCTTGCTGAGCGTGTGGTAACGGCCTTTGTGTTCCACGACATCGTCGCGCCACAGCTTGCGGATCACCTCGACGCCCTCGACGAAGCGCGACACGCGCTCCTTCATGGGTACGCCGATCGAATCGAACTCCTCCGGCCGATAGCCCAGGCCGAGGCCGATGATGGCGTTGCCATCGGTCAGCCAGTCGAGCGTCGCGGTCTCCTCCGCCACGATCACCGGATTGAGCAACGGCAGGAGCAGCAGGCCTGGCCCCAGGCGCATGCCTTTGGCCTCGGCCGCCAGTCGCGCCAGCAGCGGCATGCACTGGAACATCTGCACCGGGCTCGACAGGAAATGCTGGCCGACCATCACCGAGGCAAGGCCGCTCGCCCTGGCGACGCGCACCTGCTCGATCAGGTTTTCCAGCTCCGGACCGAGATCGGCACCCTGCCGCCACTGGGTGTTCATGAAGAGACCGAGTTTCATCGACTCTTTCCTCCCGCGCCTACTCTAGCGTCGTCGCGCCACCAGCACATCCCGCCGTTTGATGACACGATCGACTCGATGCGCCAGGCGATCGTAGGGCGGCCGGTTGACGACCTCGAGATCGGCGACCTTGCCGACCAGCGCCATCATCTCCTCCCGGTCGAGCCGGGTCGAATCCCACGAGAAGGCGATGGCGCCGCCCGATACCAGCAGCTCAGTCCAGCCAGGCAGGCAATCGGCGAGCAGGCCATGCAGGGGACCGCGATGCTGGATGCCATAGGGCAGATCGGTGACGATCAGGTGTGCCCGTCCGAAGTCCGCGAGCAGCTCGCGCGCCTGTGCGGCATTGCCGAGGGCCAGCATGCAGCGGCGCTGGTCGTCCCGGCCGATCTGGAAAAGCCAGCGCCTTGCACCGAGCTTGCGCAGGCGCTCCTCCTTGCCGGAAAGGGCGATACGGTTCTGGCGGCAATACTGGGTGATGAAGGTCGCCGTGCTCTCGATGTCGGTGCGGTCGAGGTCGAGACCGGCGACGTCGGCGCCGAGCGACAGCGCCGTGAACAACGTGGTTCCGCCGCCGCACAGCGGGTCGATGACATCGAGCGTCGACCAGTCGCTGCTGTGAAAGTCCGACGCATACTTCGCCATGTTGCAAAGGAAGTGCGTGAAGTCTTCGTTGGTCTTGCCCTTGTAGCGCCGCGTCGCCGCCATGTCGGGCGAGATGAAGGCGGGATGCACCGCCTCCACTGGCCGCAGCAGCGGACCGGTTACATCGCCGATCGACTCGAACATTTCGAAGATGCTGCCGATCATCGCCATGCTCGCGAGCTGACCGGTCGCCTCTTTGGTGAGAGGCCCGGGCAGGTCGAAGAGCAGATAGTCCTGACCCGCGATGCTGCGCAGCGCCACGTCTCGCAGTCCCGCCCCGAGAGGCGACGCCAGCAATTCGGACTCGGCCAGATCACGCGCCAGGTTCGAATACTGCGTGCTACGCTGAGGGGCGAGCTGGGCGGCGATCCGCGTCGTTGCCGTCATCGCGCCCAAGACGCGGCGCGTTCGAGCAACCGGCGCGCGCGGATAACGACCGGCAGGTCGATCATGCTGCCTTCGAAGGCCACCGCCCCTGCTCCCTCGGCCGCGGCCGCGTCGAATGCCGCGATCAGGCGGCGGGCACGATCGAGCTCGACGTCCGAAGCGCCGTACTCCTCGTTGATGATCGGCACGTGCGCCGGATGGATGCAGGAGGCCGTGGTGAAGCCCAACGCCGCGCCGCGCTTGAGGCCGGCCCGGTACGATTCGAGGTCGTTGATATTGGCGAGCTGGCCCATCGAGCCCATGGGCAGGATACCGGCCGTGCGGCAGGCGGCTAGGCCGTGCATGGCGAACACGTACATGCTGTCTGCCGAGGGGATGGCGCCGAGCTCGGTCGCCATGTCCTCGCCGCCTACCGACATGCCGGCCATGCGCGGCTCGGCCGCGATGGCATAGAGATGCGGCAGCGCCGCCGGCGATTCGATCAGGACGAGGAAGCGCGTATGGCCGATCTCCATGCCAAGGGCCGCCTCTCGGTCGGTCACCAATTCGGCCAGCAGGCGGACATGCTCCGGCCCCATGACCTTGGGCAGCATCAGGGCCGCCACGCCGGGCATCACAGACGCTGCGATATCGGCGACGGCGAGGTCAAGCGGCCGGTTGATGCGCACCACGACGTCGGCGCCTTTCCGGGCGACCCGCGGCACGGCGGCAGGCAGCGCGGCGCGGGCATCCGCCTTTCGCGTCGGCAGGATGGAATCCTCGAGATCGAGGATGATGGCGTCGGCGCCGCGTTCATGCGCCTTCGCCAGGAAGCGCTCCGAGAGCACCGGCACGAACAGCAGCGATCGCCATGAGGGCTGGACCCGGGTCATCTTGATGCTCTCCAATCAGCGCGTTGCGTCGCGCTTACGTTTCAGGCCCCACGCCGCCGCCACATCGGCCGCGACGCGCCTGGCCATCAATCGATAACCCAGGCTTTCACCGAATGGCGAGCGGATAAGATGGAAGCCATCGCCATAGACGGTTTCCCTGACGTCGACGAACAGGTCGCCCAAGTCGAACACCGGCAGGCCAAGGTCGCGCTGGCGCAATATTCCGTCGACCATCCGCCGATAGAGGCCGACATAGGAGAGATCGCCGGCCACGGCCCGCTCCTCGGCCGTCAGCGTCTTGCCGTATGCCGGCACGGGCTGGAAAAAGTAGGCAGTCTTGATGTCGTAATCCCGCGCCAGGGCCTCCGTAGCGAGATTGTACTTCCGCAGGAACTCGAGTTGGATGGCGAACACGCGCTCGCCGTCGCCGGCAATATCGGCCGGCAAGGCGAAAAGGCTTTCGAGCGTCGTGTGCTTGCTCGATTTCAAACCGCTCCGGCCCTTGGCCAGCGTTTCCAAGGTGCGGAACAACAGATAGGCGGCATGAGACTGCCCAAGCACCGGATCTCTCGCCACGCCACCGGCGAGGCGGCCGAACACCCAGCCGATGGCGGCATCGCCGAAATTGTCGTCAGCGACCAGCGGATTGACTGCGATGAAATTGTTGATCGGGTATTCCAGGCGCTCGCGCTCCCACGGCCGGAACAGATAGTAGTCGTTGATGCCGCTCAAGGTGATCACCGCATCGAGCGCCTGGGCGTTCAGGGCGAACAGGATGAACGGCTGCGGCTGCTTCCAGGCGCCGTCACCGCCGTTCAGTACCCAGAACGGCTGACCGTTCGGGCTTTCGTATTCGCTGTTGAGCTCCTCTTCGAGATAGCGCGGCGCGGGCCATGGATCGACCTGGGCGAGCTGGCCCGCGACCGAGCCGCCGGTGAGCAGGATGGTGTAGCGGTCGGGCCGCTTCAGCAGCGGATAGTCGTCGTTGAACAGGCCGACATTGTTGACGTTCTTCAACCCGCACGGCCGGTTGGCGTGATGGACGAAGCCGACATAGGGGTGCGGATAGAGCGTATCGACATAGCGGCAGTTCGTGCCGCGCGTCAGGTCGCGCACATAGGTGTTCTGGGTGCGCTCGAACAGCTCGGCGGCCGGCGTGTAGCGGCCCTCCTCGACCATCGTCCACAGGATCGCCATGCCCTCGATGGCCAGCACGGACAGGGCGATGCCGATAACGGTAGAGATCGCGCCGAAGAGGCGGCGCTTGGTCTTCTCTTTCATCTGCGCGCGTCTCGGCCTGCCTACCACACACGCCAGTGGCGCCTCCGGCCAACCGCGAGCGAGGCCGCCCGAACCCACTAAAGCTCCGAGCTAGTTAACCTTTCGACTTCTGGAAACTCAACGTTCATGTGTGAATCTCCAAACGGCGTCGCCCAAGTCGTCGGACGCCGGTGCACTGCAACCTATTCGTGTGAAGCCAATTCCTCTCGCACCGTGTAAAATGTTTGCGCCCCATAACTAGGAGATACGCGATGAAAAAGTCGTTGTTCGTTGCGGGCGCCCTGGTGGCCATGCCTTGGATGGCTCAAGCACAGGAATTTGCGCCCCTACCTGGTTTCTATATTGGCGCCGGTGCCGGCGGTGTCTGGTACCTCAGTAGTACGACATCGGTCGGCGGGTCATTCAGCAGCACGACGGGTTTCCTGGCGGACGTCGTCGCCGGCTACGACTTCGTCGGTCCGCGCGTCGAACTTGAAGTTGGCTTCGGCTTCATCCCCTTCACCGCCAACCTTGCCGGAACCGCCGCGGCATCGAACTTCAGCGGCAGTGCACATCAGCTGCACATCATGGGCAAAGCGCTCTACGATTTCTTTCCGGCGTCAACCATCACGCCCTACATCGGCGCCGGCGCGGGCATTGCGTTCGTCGACGGAAACGCCTTCCTGCAGAACACGGTGTTCGCCTACGAAGGCATACTCGGCGTGGGCTACAACATCGACAGCCAGTGGCGCGTTGCCCTCGAAGGCCGCTATGTCGGCACGACGAACGCCACCGTGGTGATCAACGGCGTCAATGTCGGGGTCAACAACTCCAACATCGTGGCGATGGTCTATGGCCAATACAAGTTCGCGCCGCCGACGGCCGCAGCGCCGCCGCCCATGCCGGCCGCCGCCGCGCCTCCCTCGTTCATGGTGTTCTTCGACTGGGACAGCTCGGTCCTGTCGCAGGCCTCGCTGAACGTCGTCAACCAGGCCGCAGCCGCCTTCAAGAGCAAGGGCAGCGCCCGCATCCGCGCGACCGGCCACACCGATACGTCGGGGCCCGAGGCCTACAACATGGCGCTGTCGCTGCGGCGCGCGAATGCGGTCAAGAATGCGTTGGTACGCGAAGGCGTGCCGGCCGCCGCCATCACCGTGATCGGCCGCGGCGAGCAGGGCCTGCTGGTGCAGACCGCCGACGGCGTGCGCGAGCCGCAGAACCGGCGCGTCGAGATCGTGGTCGAATAGAAGGACGGGCTTTTGGGAGTGAGTGACCGGTGGTCGCTCACTCCCTGACCTTGACGGCGTCGGCGACGAACTCGGCCTCGGCGGTCGGGATGGGCGTCGACGTCTCGCGACAGAAGGCGGCGCCCAGGATCCAGTTCAGCTGGCCCGGCGTGCCCGAACCGTTGCGCACGAAGCCGATGCATTGGCGCTGGGCCTTCTGGAACCTCACATAGTGGTCGCCGGCCCTGCTGGCGGTATAGGCCCAGCCGCCGGCGCCTCCGGTGACATTCTTGAGTGCATCGGCTGTTCGCAGCCAATCGACCGCGCCCGAGCTCGCGACCGGGCTCAACCCGCCCACGCCATGCGCCTGGACCAGCCGGTACAGGCCGATCGCGAACTCGCTTTTCGAATCGGTGTAGGTGAGGCGCCAGCTCTGCACGTTGCCGATGCGAAACGTGCGCACGTTCGACGTCCAGCAGCGGTTGAACGGCACGCCGTAGACCGGTGCGGTGGCGCAGTTGATCTCATTGTTGAAGACCCAGGAGTCCTGGGCGTCGGCCGTCTCGACGCTACCGATGACGAGCAGGGCCATGAGCAACGCCACCAGCGCCTTGAATTCAATCCGCCTCAAGTGAGCAAGCTCCCCATCCGCGCCAGCAGCGGCAAAAACAATCACACAGATTCCGGACCGCAGCAATCGCAGCGGAGGTCAGCGCGCGGGCGTCAGCCCCCACGGACAGGAGGCGGCGCCGGGAAAGTCCATGCGCCGGCCGGACGAGTCCTGGCACGAGATGCCGCCCGAGCTGCTGGCGCGCGGCTGCGGAGGCGCAGCATACGGTACGGGCGACGGTGCCGGCGCCGTTGCAGCGCGCGCCTTCGCGGCCGCCTCGGCCTTCTTGAGATCGTCGTCGTACTTCGCGAGCGCCGGCGCCGCTTCGCTGAACAGCGCCTGTTGCTGCGCGACGTTCAGGAAACCCGTTGTCGGCTGATTGCGAGCTTTCTGCCAGGCCAGGATCATCTCACGCGAGCGCGGGCCGAAGACGCCATCGGCGCCCTGGGTGTCGAAGCCGAGCGAGGTCAGCGCCACCTGCAGTCGTTGACGGTCGAGCTGCGTCAGTTTCAGAGCGGTCTCGGTAACTTCGGCTGCCTTTTGCGCCGCCGCGTCAGCGTCGGCCTTCTGCTTGGCTTCGGCATCCGCCTTTTGCTTCGCCTCAGCATCGGCCTTCTTCTTGGCTTCCGCCTCGGCCTTCTGCTGGGCTTCCGCTTCCGCCTTTTGCTTCGCCTCGGCATCGGCTTTCTGCTTGGCCTCGGCATCCGCCTTCTGTTTGGCTTCCGCATCGGCTTTCCGCTTGGCGTCGACCTCAGCCTTCTGCCGGGCTTCTGCCTCGGCCTTTTGCCGGGCGTCCGCTTCCGCCTTCTGCTTCGCCTCGGCGTCCGCCTTTTGCTTGGCTTCCGCTTCAGCTTTCTGGCGGGCGTCTGCCTCGGCCTTCTGTTTGGCCTCGGCGTCCGCCTTCTGCCTGGCTTCCGCTTCGGCCTTCTGTTTGGCCTCCGCATCGGCTTTCTGCTTCGTCTCGGCGTCTGCCTGCCGCTTGGCTTCAGCTTCCGCTCTCTGCCTGGCTTCAGCGTCGGCCTTCTGCTTGGCTTCCGCTTGCGCCTTCTGCCGAGCTTCCTCATCGGCCCTTTGCTTGGCGTCGGCCTCGGCCTTCTGCCTGGCCGCGGCCTCGGCTTCGGCCTTCTCCTTCGCTTCAGCCTCGGCCCGTTGCCTGGCTTCCGCCTTGTCTGCGTCGCTGACGGCGTCCTGAACCGGCGCTGGAGGCGGTGCCGACCTCGGCGGAAAGATGATGTATCCGCCGGCCACGCCGATGAGGACGGCCGCCACCGCCCCGCCAAGAATCGCGAAGCGGTTCATCCCGGCGAACGCGGCACTGGCCGATGAGAACGACTGAGCGAATGCCACCTTGAGCCCGGCCGCGACGGACGCGGCCGTAGAAGCGGCGGCGCCGATGACCGCCGGCGGCTGCCTGTTCTTCGGCGGCAAGACGGGTTCGGGCGCAGGCGCCTGCGTTGGCTTCGGACGGGGTTTCGGCCGCTCGAATACGGTCTCGTCGCTTACCTGCTGGCGCGTCCCCGAAAGGATGTCGCGCCATTCCGCGATCGACTGCGGGCGATCCTTGGCCCGCACCGTCAGGCCGAGATCGATGCCCTCCAGGAGGCTTGGCGGATAGCCATCGGGCGAAATCCTGGACAGGGGCTCGTACGCGTCGTTGAGCGCGCGTTCCAGCGAGCTCGGCGGCGGCTTGCCCGTGATCGCATGATAGAGCGTCGCCGACAGGCCGTAGATGTCGGTCCACGGCCCCTGCTTGTCCGACGTCAGCTGCTCGGCCGCGGCATAGCGCGGCGTGAAGATCGCCGTCATCGCCGCCGTGCGATCGGCCATCGACGACCGCGACGCGCCGAAATCGATCAGCGTCGGATTGTTGTTGGCATCGAGGATGACATTGGCCGGCTTGACGTCTCGATGCAGGAAGCCGGTCCTATGGACGGCCTCGAGTCCATCGAGCAGCCGGTCGAGCATGCGCTGGGTGATCGCCGGCGACAGCTTGCCGTCGCGCTTCAGGCGCTGCTCGAGCGTGTCGCCGCGCGCCAGGCCCATGATCATGTAGGCGGTGCCGTTGGCCTCGAGGAAGTCGTAGACGCGGACGACCGCGGGCGCGCCTTCGAGGGTCGCCAGGATGCGGGCTTCCTCCAGGAAGCGCTCGCGTCCCCAGATGAAGTCTTCGGCGAGCTGGGTCGATCGCGGCACGACCGTCGTGCCGTTCTCGCGCAGCGCCAGCGTCGTCGGCAGATATTCCTTCACCGCGACTTCGCGGCCGAGCGTCGTATCCTTGGCGTAGTAGGTGATGCCGAAGCCGCCGTGGCCGAGGACCGAAAGCAGCTCATAGTTACGCAGCCGCGTCCCGGCCGGTAACGTGCCTCGCATTTCGTTCGGCTTGGCGTCTGCCTTGGTCTCGGCCGCCATTACTTGTCTGCCCTCGAGCATCGAGGTTTGCGAAGAGCAATTCTAACGTATGTCGCGATTTCTCAAAGCGCCAAGATAGAGGCCGCGATCGCACTCGCGTGTGGCGAATCTCACGTACGCGCCGCCAACTGTCGGTTATGACAGCGCTACGACGCCAATTTCGCTGGCCCCTCTCGAAAGGCCTGAATCCTCTTGTCGGACAGCCGCATGTTGCCTGATAGTTGCCACCGTTCGGTGCGCCGCGTCCGACGGAATGACGTCCCAGGGGGATGCTGCACGTGCGACCAATAGAGCTGAAGCCGCTGATCGGACGCCTGAACGAGGTGTGCCGCCGTGCACTCGAAGCCGCGGCGGGCGCGACGGCGCTGCGAACCCATTACAACGTCGAGATCGAACATTTTCTGATCGGACTGCTCGATAAGACCGATACTGACCTCGCCGCGATTCTGCGGCGCTGGGAGATAGATCCGGCCCGCCTCCTGGCCGACCTCACGAAGTCGCTCGACCGCATGAAGACCGGCAACTCGCGGGCGCCGTCGCTCTCACCCGACATCGTCGAGGTCGTGAAGCAGGGCTGGCTGCTCGCCTCGGTCGAGCAAGGCGCGAGCCGCGTGCGCTCGGGCCATCTGCTCTGGGCGTTGCTGGCCGACGACATGCTGGGGCGCCGGGCGATCGCATCGTCGGGGCTCCTCGCCGCCATCCAGCCCGACACGCTCAAGGCCGATTATCTCAAGATCTGCGCCAACACGGTCGAGACTGCCCAGGCCACGACCCAGGCCGCCGGGTCGGAAGCGGCCGGCACCGGTTCGGGCGAACCCCGGCCGGGCGGCTCGGGGGCGCTCGATCAGTTCACGATCGACCTCACCGCGCAGGCCAAGGCCGGCAAGATCGATCCCATCCTCGGCCGCGACGTCGAGATCCGTCAGATGGTCGACATCCTGACGCGCCGCCGCCAGAACAATCCGATCCTCACGGGCGAAGCGGGCGTCGGCAAGACCGCCGTCGTCGAGGGCCTGGCGTTGCGCATCGCGGCCGGCGACGTTCCGCCGGCGCTGCGCAACGTGACCTTGCGGACGCTCGATCTCGGGCTGCTGCAGGCGGGTGCCGGCGTCAAAGGCGAGTTCGAGAATCGCCTGAAATCGGTGATCGACGAGACCAAGTCGAGCCCCAAGCCCATCATCCTTTTCATCGACGAGGCGCACACGCTGATCGGCGCCGGCGGCCAGGCCGGCCAGAACGATGCGGCCAATCTCCTGAAGCCTGCGTTGGCGCGCGGCGAGCTGCGCACCATCGCGGCAACCACCTGGGCCGAATACAAGAAGTACTTCGAGAAGGACGCCGCCCTCACCCGCCGCTTCCAGCCGGTGAAGGTCGAGGAGCCGAGCGAGAAGATCGCCGTCGCCATGATCCGCGGCCTGGTATCGACGCTCGAGCTGCATCACAAGGTTCGCATTCTCGATGAAGCGGTGAGCGATGCCGTGCGCCTGTCGGCGCGCTACATCCCGGCACGGCAGTTGCCGGACAAGGCCGTCAGCCTGATCGACACCGCCTGCGCGCGCGTGGCGATGAGCCAGAACGCCATACCGGCGCCGATCGACGACTGCCAGCGCCGCCTCGGCCTGATCGACACCGAGCTCAAGATCATCGAGCGCGAGAGCGCAGCGGGCGCCGACCATGCGGCACGGCGCGACGAGTTGACGGCCGAGCAGCAGCGCATCACCGCCGACCTCGCCAAGCTGAACGAGCGCTGGGAGGCCGAGCGCGATCTCGTGGGCAAGATCGATGCCGTGCGCGCAAAGATCGACGCCGCGACGTCGACCATGAGCAATGCCGGCGATGGCGCCGCCACGAGCGACGGCCAGGCGGAGCGCGCCGAGCTGACCGACCTGTCGACGCGCCTGCGCGCGCTGCAGGGCGAACAGCCCTTGATCTTCCCCGTGGTCGACGGCCAGGCGATCGCCGCGATCGTCGAGTCGTGGACGGGTATCCCGGCCCGCCGCATGCAGACCGACGAGATCCGCACCGTGCTCAATCTGCGCGAAGCGATGGAACGGCGCGTCGTCGGCCAGACCCACGCCATGGAGGCCGTTGCACAGGCCATCCGCACCAGCCGCGCCGGGCTGACCGATCCGCGGCGACCGGTCGGCGTCTTCCTGTTCGTCGGCACGTCGGGCGTGGGCAAGACCGAGACGGCACTCACGCTCGCCCAGCTGCTCTACGGCGGCGAACAAAACACAACCGTCATCAACATGGCGGAATTCAAGGAAGAGCACAAAGTCAGCCTGCTGATGGGCAGCCCGCCGGGCTACGTCGGTTATGGCGAAGGCGGTGTGCTGACGGAAGCCGTGCGGCGCCGCCCCTACAGTGTCGTGCTTCTCGACGAGATGGAGAAGGCCCATTCGGGCGTCCAGGACGTGTTCTACTCCGTCTTCGACAAGGGCAACATGAAGGACGGCGAAGGACGGGACATCGATTTCAAGAACACCGTCATCATCATGACCAGCAACGCTGGTACGGACCTGATCAACAAGCTGTTCGCCGATCCTGAAACCGCGCCGGACGCCGCCGGACTTGGCGAGGCGTTGCGGCCCGAGCTGGCGAAGTTCTTCAAGCCGGCCTTCCTCGGACGCGTGACGTTGGTGCCGTATTTTCCTCTTCCCAATGCGATCATCCGGCAGATCGTCGCGATGCAGCTCGAGCGCATCCGCAATCGCGTGCGCGACAGCTATCGCGCGACGTTCGATTGGACGCCGGAACTGGTCGAGGCAGTCGCGGCGCGCTGCACGGAAAGCAGTTCGGGCGCGCGCAACGTCGAGAACATCCTGACCCGTACGCTGCTTCCCGAATTGTCCGCGGAGGTATTGGCGCGAATGGCCGATGGCCAATCGATTCAAAGCATCAAAGCCAGTCTCGATAAGGACGGGTTGTTTTTCTTTGCCATCAACTAACCGTAAAGGTGTTGATAATCCCCAATGGCTTTCTCCAACGGAGGTCGACAGTGCCAATCTATATGAAGTTCGGCGGAATCCCTGGTGACGTAACCACCGAAGGGTACAAGGACTGGATCGAGTTGAACTCATTCCAGTACGGAGTCGGTAGAGCCGTGAGCAGCGGCGCCGGCGGCAACACGCGCGAGAGTTCAGCGCCCAACATCAGCGAAATCGTCGTCACCAAGCATTTCGACAAGGCGTCGGCCAAGCTCTACCAGGATTCGGTGGCCGGAACGTTCGACACCAAGGTCGAGATCAAGATGAACACGACCACCAAGACCAAGACCGAGACGTTCCTTTCCTTCGAACTGACGGATTGCGGCGTCAGCAGCTATTCGTTGAGCTCGGGCGGCGACAATCCGATGGAAAGCCTGTCGCTCAACTTCCTCAAGGTCATGGTCACGCCCACCCCGCTCGACAAGTCGGGCCAGATCAAGAAGGGCGACGTTGTCTCCTACGATCTGCTGGCGATGAAGGCGAGCTAGGCTGCTGCCAGTTACGTCTGCAAAGCCAAGACAGGCCGGTGCCTCTGCGGCACCGGCGATCGGGCCCCGGTATTCCTACCGCCCTGCTGCTACTGAGATTCGGCGGAAGGTGGTTTGATACCGGCGCTGGTCAGCAGCGAATGACGCGCTGTCTCATCGGCAACCAGTTCGGCGACGAGTTCCGGCCAGCCCAGACGGGCGCGTCGCACCGCTTCATCCAATGTAAATCCGATCGGCGAGCTCGGTTCGTTGCGCTTGAACCAGGCTGCGATCTCCGAGAGTTGATGCAGCGCCTGCTCGCGCCCGCTGATGCTCCCTGGCGTCGCCGCAACAGCCGTAGCAGCAGCGGCGCCGTCGCCTGCAGTCGCGCTTGTCATCTCGGCTGCTCCATCTGTCGCGTCGGGCGGTGCAAATCGCCCGCACGTTTCCGCCACGAACTCCAGCAACTCGCGCACGCGGTTGGCGGCGGGGCTCGCGTCTCCGGCCTTTTCGTCGAACGCGCGCTCCATCTCCTTCCACGATGCGAGAGTCTTGGTGATCAGCTCACGCTGCGCCGACCAGTGGGCAGCGCCCGCCGCACGCGCTTCCTTCTCGACCTCCTCGAACGGCAGGACGCCGGAGTCTATCCGCTGGGCGCGCCGCGCCGGATCGGTGATGCCGGAGAGCTCGACCGCAGCCTGGTACTGCCAGATGCTGAAGGGCGAGCCGTCCGGCCGGCGAAACAGGGCCACCTTGCGCAGCGGCTGCATCAGCGTTCCATCGGCGCCCTGGCCGGAAAGTCCCGCTACGGCGGCCACGCGGGCTTCCATGTCGCCTTCCTCCGGCACCGGAAACAGACCGTCCCAGTGCCGCTCGACCAGCCCGCCGATCACCGCGGCGCCCGCCATCAGCCCGCGAAGGCCGGCCATGCGCACCAGCGCTTCTGTCAGCCACGTCGCAACTTCCAGGTCCTTGGAGTTCGCCTTCAGCGCCCCGATCGCCATCGTCGCGACCGGGCGCCACAGCACCGGCAGGCCTTCGTCGCCGCCCTCGGCATCGGCCTGCCGCTCGGCGTCGCGCGCCTGGGCGCGGGCGTCGCGGAGGCGGAAGTAGATGGAGGTCGGCGCGAAATCCAGTCGAAGGTCGACGCCGGTCGGCTGGTCGCCCTCGAGGGGTGCCAGGATCGCTTCAAAGTCAGCTGTCTCAAGTTCCGGAATCATGGTGAAGTCACCCGCGAGACTGGTCGGCTATGATACAAGCCGCGCCGCCATGTTGAAGGACCAAACGTTTAGGGAACGTGCTTTTCATCACCTTCGACGACACCCGAGACGGCCTATGCTGGCATGGACTGCCTAGGCCGTCCGGAGTAGTCTAGTCGATAAGCAGGAGGGTTGCTGCGATGAGCGCAAGTATACACGACAAGCTGAATCGTGTTCGTAAACCCCGAGTTCACATCACCTACGATGTCGAGACCGAGGGTGCGCAGATCCAGCGCGAGCTTCCGTTCGTCGTCGGCATCATGGGCGATTTCTCGGGTGATCCGACGGCGCCGCTGAAGCCTCTGGCCGACCGCAAGTTCACGCAAATCGACCGCGACAACTTCAACGACGTGATGGCCAGCATGGCGCCTGGCCTCAAGCTCAAGGTCGACAACAAGCTGGCCGACGACGGCACGCAGATGGCGGTTGACCTCAAGTTCAACTCGATGGACGACTTCGATCCCGTGCAGGTCGTCAAGCAGGTCCCCGCCCTCGCGGCGCTGCTCGAGACTCGCGAGAAGCTGCGCGATCTCATGAGCAAGGCCGACCGCTCGGCGGAACTCGAGAACCTCCTCGAGCAGGTCTTGCGCTCCGAGGACGAGCTCAAGTCGCTGTCAGGTGAACTCGGCATCAAGAAGTCGGAGGAATAGGCAAATGGCCGACGCAAAGAGCGCGACCGAATCCGCTGCCGCCACGACGACCGAGGCGGCGCCTGGCTTGCTTGACCAGATCATCACCAACACCAAGCAGACCGAACCCGATCGCGCCCAAGAGCTCGTCAAGACGCTCGTCGAGCAGGCGCTGGCCGGCACCGTCACCTTCGATCGCAATCTCACGCGGACATTCGACAAGGCCGTCAAGGCGATCGACGCCAAGATGTCCGAGCAGCTCAACGCGATCATGCACGATCCGAAGTTCCTCAAGCTCGAGGGCAGCTGGCGGGGATTGCACTACCTGGTGCAGAACTCCGAGACCGGCACCGCGCTCAAGCTGCGCGTGCTCAATCTGCCCAAGCGCGAGCTGAACCGCGATCTCAGCCGGGCGATCGAGTTCGATCAGAGCCAGCTGTTCAAGAAGATCTACGAGAACGAGTTCGGCACACCGGGCGGCGAGCCCTATGGCGCGCTGATCGGCGACTACGAGTGGACGAACCATCCCGACGACATCGAGACCCTGCGTCTGGTGTCCAACATCGCGGCCGGCGCGTTCGCGCCGTTCATCTCCGCGGCCGGCGCCGGCATGTTCGGCTTCGACTCGTGGACCGAGCTGTCCAAGCCGCGCGATCTCGCCAAGATCTTCGATACGGTCGAGTTCGCGAAGTGGCGGGCGTTCCGCGACAGCGAGGATTCGCGGTTCGTGAACCTCGTGATGCCGCGCGTGATCGCCCGCATGCCGTACGGCAAGAACACCAAGCCGCTCGACGAGTTCGACTACGAGGAAGCGCCGATCGACGCCCGCGGCAAGGCGCAGGCGATGGATCACGAGCACTATTGCTGGTCCAACGCCGCCTATGTCATGGGCACGCGCCTGACCGATGCCTTTGCCCGCACTGGCTTCTGCACCGCCATCCGCGGCGCCGAGGGTGGCGGCAAGGTGGAGAACCTGCCGACCCACGTCTTCACGTCGGACGACGGCGACCTCGACGCCAAGTGCCCGACGGAAATCGGCATCACCGACCGGCGCGAGTTCGAGCTGTCCAACCAGGGCTTCCTGCCCCTCTGCCATTACAAGAACACGGACTACGCGGTGTTCTTCGGCGGGCAGACGACGCAGAAGCCGAAGAAGTACGACCGGCCCGAAGCGACCGCCAATGCCGCCATCTCGGCCCGGCTGCCCTACATCATGGCGACCAGCCGGTTCGCCCATTACCTCAAGGTCATGGGACGCGACAAGATCGGCAGCTTCATGGAAGCCAGCAACGTCGAGACCTGGCTCAATCGCTGGATCCAGAACTACGTCAACCCCAACGTCGACGCCGGCCAGGACATGAAGGCCCGCTTCCCGTTGCGCGAGGCGCGGGTCGAGGTGAAGGAGATTCCGGGCAAGCCGGGCTCGTACAACGCCATCGCCTATCTGCGGCCCTGGCTGCAGATGGAGGAACTGACCACGAGCTTGCGCATGGTCGCGAGCATTCCCCAGAAGGCCTGACCGCCCGAACCCTTTTGACCTGACACCCGCCATCATTGGCGGGAACGGCACACCATGGGCGAGGAAGCAACGATTGCAGCCCCCACGGAGGAGGCGTCTCGACAGCGGTCGCCCCTGCGCGAGTCGGTGCTGGCGGGCCGCTTCTTCGGCGAAACGCACCGTGAGGAAGGCGGCGAGCTTGCCGCTTTCCTGCACGGCAGGCGGAGTTGCGGCCAGGCGCTCGAGATGTGGTTCGGCGAGGCCCTGACCGGCCTGCTGGCCGGGGGCGGCGATCGGCTGCGTGCGGCGCTCGACCGCGACATCGCCGAGATCGATGCCGCGATCGGCGACCAGCTCGACGCCGTGCTCCACCATGCGCGCTTCCGGGCGCTGGAAGGCCGCTGGCGCGGCCTCGCCTGGCTGATCTCCGGCATCGAGCCGGGCCGGCGGGTCAAGGTGCGGCTGCTGCCCATCCGGTGGGGCGAGCTCTGCCGCGATCTCGAGCGCGCCTTGGAATTCGACCAGAGCATCACCTTCCGGCGGATCTACGAGGAAGAGTTCGGCATGCCCGGCGGCGAGCCGTACGGCCTGATGGTGATCGATCACGCCGTCCGCCATCGCGTCGCCGCGGGCGCCACGAACGACGACGTCGGCGGCCTGGCGCAGCTCTCCGCCGTCGCCGCGGCAGCCTTCATGCCGACCGTGCTGTCGCTCGATCCGACGGTGCTGGAAGTCGACACCTTCTCCGACCTCGAAGGCGTGCGCGACATCACCGCGCCGCTGCGCGGCCCCGACCATTTGCGCTGGCGCAGCCTTTCCGGACGCGCCGACATGCGCTTCGTGGCGGTGACGTTGCCGCGCCTGCTGGCGCGCCGTCCGTGGGCCGACGAGCCCGGCCGTCTCGACCTCTTCCGCTACAGCGAGTACGCGCCGACGGCCGACACGCGGGTCTGGATGAGCGCCGGCTACGCCTTCGCCGCTTGCGCCGTGCGCGCCTTCCTCGACAACAACTGGCCGGCCGATGTGCGCGGCGTGGAGATCGACCGTGTCGGCGGCGGGCTCGTCGACAATCTCGCCGCCGAGCCGTTCGTCAGCGGCCCGCCCTATGACTGGCCGCGCAAGTCCATCGAGTACCAGTTCAGCTTCCGGCAGGAGCAGGCCCTGGTCGAGGTCGGACTGTTGCCGGTCGGCGTCCTGCCGTTCGGGCCCGAGTTGGTGTTCGGCGCCTCGCGCAGCATGCAGGCGCCGGCGAACTATTCCGGCGCGACCGCCGCCATCGCGGACGCGAACGCCCGGCTGTCGGCACAGATCAACTCGATGCTGTGCGCCGCGCGCTTCGCCCATCTCCTCAAGGTGATGGGACGGGACATGGTGGGCGCCTTCCGCACCGCCGACGAGATCGAGCGCCAGCTCAACGCCTGGCTCCAGGGCTACGTCAACACCAACATCAACAGCACCGCCGATTCGCGGGCGCGCTTTCCCCTGCTCGAAGGCAACGTGCAGGTGCGCGAACGCCTCGAGAAGCCGGGAGTGTTCGGCTGCACCATGCATCTGCGCCCGCACTACCAGCTCGACGATATCGCTACCGCTTTCCATCTCGTCACCGAACTCGCAGCGCCCAGCGTCTGATGACGCGGCCGGTCAGGAGGATCGATGTCGCTTTCTCCCACAGGAACTGCCGATCCGGGCGAAGCCGGCCGTCTGTTCCGCGAAGGTAATCTGGCCGCCGCGTTGACGGCCGCCAACGCCGCGGTGCGCCGTGCGGCGACCGATATCGGCGCCCGGGTCCTGCTAGCCGAGCTGCTGGCCTTCTCCGGCAACATCGAGCGCGCCGACGTCGTCCTCGACGCCTGCGCCGACCTCGACCCGACGGCCGCCATCGTCGTCGCCGAGTTCCGCCAGCTGCTGCGCGGCGAGACGGCCAGGCGACAGCTCTTCAGCGAAGGCCGGGTGCCGGAATTTTTGGGCGAGCCAACGGCCGCCCAGCGTTCGGCGTTGGCCGCCATTGTCGCCTTGCGCAACGGCGACGCTGCCGAAGCCGCCCGGCTTGCGGCAGAGGCCGAGGCCGCGCGCGCCCACCCGTCGGGCACGCTGCGCGGCGCGGCCTTCGACGACATGCGCGACGCCGACGACCTGCTGGGCTGCTGCTTCGAGGTCATCACCACGACCGGTAAGTACTTCTGGATTCCGCCCGAGCGCGTCCTGCTGCTGGAATTCCACCCCGCCAAGCGGCCGCGCGATCTCTTCTGGCGCCGCGCCACCATGCAGGTCGCCGACGGCCCTGACGGCGATGTCTATCTGCCGGTGATCTATCCGCCGATGACGAAGACGGCGGCCGACGCCATGACGGATCCGTTGCGGCTGGGCCGGGCCACCGACTGGCAGCAGGCGGGTGACAGCGGGCCGACGATGGGCCTCGGCGCCGTGACCGTACTGGTCGGCGAGGAAGCGCTGACCTGGCTCGAGATCGACAAGATCGACTTTCAGGCGGCGTCATGAGCGACAGCCGAAATCGCCCCCTGGCGGACAATCTTGGCGCGACGCGCGCCAGGCGGGCCCAGCTGCCCCTGCTCGACCGGCTGATCGATGGCGACCCGTCGCAGGGAACGGACACGCCGCTCTCCGCGTCGGCGGCGATGGACACGATACGCGTCAGCATCTGCAAGGACCTGGAGGAACTGCTCAACACGCGCCGCAGATGGCGCTCCTGGGACCCGCACCTGGCCGAGCTCGATCGCTCGCTGGCCGGGTTCGGACTGCCCGACTTCGCCTCCGGCGCCTACCACGATCCACGCCGCCGCGAGGAGCTGCGCGTGCTGGTCGAGAACTGCATCCGACGCTTCGAGCCGCGCATCGTCAGCCTCAGGGTCACGCTGCTCGAGGCGACCGACAAGGTGAGCGGAACGCTCAGGCTGCGCATCGACGCGCTGCTCCATGCCGAGCCGGCGCCCGAGCCGATCGCCTTCGACACCGTCGTCGATCTTCTCACGAAGAACGTCACGGTTCTCGAGCAGGAGGCGTAGTTGGCGTCGGACTCCCTGCTCGCCTTCTTCAACCGGGAACTCGAGGCGCTGCGCGTGCTGGCCGGCGAATTCGCCGAGCGCCATCCCAAGATCGCGGGCCGCCTGCGCCTGACGAAGGACACGGTCGATGACCCTCATGTCAGCCGCCTGCTCGAGGGCGTGGCCTTCCTGGGCGCGCGCGTGCAGCACCGGCTGGATGACGAGTTCCCCGAACTCACCGACGGGCTGCTTTCCGTCCTCTATCCCCACTACCTCGCCCCCATGCCGTCGGTGGCGATCACCCGGTTCGGGGCCAACCCGGACCTGCCGGGCCCGGCCCATCTGCCCTCCGGCGTGGCGATCGAGGCCGAACCGGTCGGCGGCGAGACCTGCCAGTTCCGTACCGCCTATCCCCTGACGCTGTGGCCGGTCGAGATCGACGCCGTCCGGCTTTCAGGCATGCCTCTGGCGGCGCCGCCCAATCCGGCCGCCGCCGAGGCGGTCGCCTGTCTCCGCATCAGCCTGCGCTGCATCAACCCCACCATGACCTTCACGCAGCTCGGCCTCGACCGGCTGCGCGTCTTCCTCCCCGGCGAGCACGGGTCGCAGCTCCTCGAACTGCTGATGGCGCATACCGTCTCGATTGCCCTGGCCGACGATCTCACGGACGCGCACCCGGTGATCCTTCCGCCCGACACCCTGCAGGCGGTCGGCTTCGCGCCAGAGGAAGCGCTGTTCCCCTGGCCGGCGCGCTCCTTCTCCGGCTTCCGGCTGCTCAGCGAATACTTTTCCGCTCGCGAAAAGTTCCAGTTCATCGATATCTGCCGGCTCGACGCCAAGACGCTGGTCGCGGCGGGCAACAAGATGGACATTTTCGTCTATCTTGATCGTGCGATCCCGGATCTCGAACGCGCGGTCCAGGCCAACAGCCTGGCGCTCGGCTGCACGCCCATCGTCAACCTGTTCTCGCAGCGCTGCGAGCCGATCTCGCTCGACCATACGAGCATCGAGTATCGCATCGAGCCGGACGTGCGCCGTCCCGCCAGCGTCGAGGTGTGGGCCGTCGAGCGGGTGCGCGAAAGCCTGCCCAACGGCGAGTTCAGGACGTGGCAACCGTTCCATCGGCTGACGCGCCGGCACGCCGACGACGCGGCCGATGCCTCGATTGCCGGCTTCTACGGCACCGCCCGGCGCGACACGACCGGCGATTTCCGCGGCACCGAGGTCTTCCTGCTGCCGCACGATGCCGGCTTCGATCCCGAGCGCGAGAGCAGCGGCGTCCTGTCGGTCGATGCGCTGTGCTGCAACCGCGACCTCCCCGCCGCCCTGCCGTTCGGCGGCGGACGGCCGGCTCTCAGGCTGGTCGAGGGCGCCGCCGCCGTGACCGTCCTCAGCTGCCTGACCGCACCGACGCCGACGCTGCGCATGCCGGTCCGCGAGCGCGGCTTCTGGCGGCTGATCTCCCACCTGTCGCTCGGCCATCTCAGCGTCGTCGGCGGCGAGACCGCCGCCGACGCCCTGCGCGAGGTGCTGCGCCTTTACGATTGCCGCGAATCGACCGAATCGCGCACGGCGATCCGTGCCCTGCTCAACGTGACGTCCAGGCCCGGCACCGCCCGTATTCCAGGCTTGCGCGGCCCCGGCGCGCGCAGCGGCGGATTCTGCCGCGGGCTCGATGTCACCCTGACGTTCGACGACCAGGCATGGACGACGGGCGGCCTGTACGTGCTGGCGTCGGTGCTCGACCGTTTCCTGGCGTTGCATGCGACCGTGAACTCCTTCGTGCGCACGCAAGCGGTGCTGCGCGGACGCCCTGGCGTCGCCGCCAGCTGGCCGGCGCGCGCCGGCAGCCAGGTGCTGCTGTGACCAAGACCCGTTCCTCACGGCGTGCCGCGACGCCGATGGCGCGCCTCAAGGACCAGCCGCAGCGCTTCAGCTTCGATGCCGCGGTGAGGATCCTGACCTTCCTCCGGCGTCGGGCCGATCCGGCCGGTTCCGCCCGCTTCACCAACACGGTCGGCTCGTCCTACCTGCCGGCGGAGGTCACCCAGGTTCAGGCCGAAGACGGGATCTCCGCGCCGCTCGTGACGGTGGGCCTGATCGGATTGACCGGGCCAACCGGCGTCCTGCCGAGATACTATTCGGATGCCGTCGTCGCCGATCAGCGGTCGCGCGCCTTCTCGCTCACGCGCTTCCTCGACCTGATCTCGCATCGCATGGTCGCCGCGTTCGCCGCTGCCGGCACGAAATACCGTCCGCACCGCGCCGCCGATGTCGGGGCCTTGTCGGGCAACACGGAGCGCAGCGATCCGGTCGCCGAGGTGCTGCTGTCCCTGACCGGCTATGCCACGCCTCACCTCGCCGAACGCCTGCTCGCGGGTCCGGCCGCGCTCCGTCACTACGCGGGATTCTTTTCGGCTCATCCGCGCTCGGCGGACCGGCTCGAGGCCTTGGCCTCCGACTGGCTGGGCCGACCGGTCAAGGTCGACCAGTTCGCCGGCGCGTGGCTTGCCCTGCCGGTCGATCAGCGCACACGCCTCGGCGTCGGCCTGTCGCCGGGTGGATTCTCCCAACTGAGCGTCGATGCCGCGGCTGGCGTGCGCGCCTGGGACCAGCAGGCGCGCATCATCCTGCGCATCGGGCCGCTCGACCTTGACTATTTCGAGCGACTCCTGCCCGACCAGCCGCTGCTGCGCGAGCTGATCTCGCTGGTGCGCGCCTATGTCGGCTTCGAAGTCGGCTTTGCCGTAAATCCCGTGCTCGCGCGCGATGCCGTTCCGCCGTTGGAGCTGGCTCCGCCCGGCGAGGCCGGTGCGCGACCGCTGCTCGGCTGGAACACGTGGCTGCCGACATCGCGCGCCATGCCCCGGCGAACCGACGCCGGCGATGCCTTGTTCGAAAGTGAGATTGTTGAGGGACGTGCATGAACCAACCATGGAACAGCGGCTACGTCGCCGACATCGCCTATATCGAAGGCTTCTACGTCCAGCAGTCGCCGGCGCGCCTGGCGCTCGGCTGCCTGTTCGGCAACGTCGCGGCCGACCTGCCGGAGCCCAACGATCCCGCCACCTACCTCGAGCTGGGCTGCGGTTGCGGCATCGGCGCGCTGGTCACGGCGGCGGCCAACCCGGCATGGCAGGTCACGGCGATCGACTACAATCCCGCCCATATCGCCATCGGCGCCGGCCTCGCCCGCGCGGCGCGTCTCGACAATATCCGCTTCATAGAAGGCGACCTCGCCGGCCTCGCGGAAAGTCGCCAGGCCGATGCCATTCCCCAGGCCGACTTCGTCACCATGCACGGCCTGTGGTCGTGGGTCAGCAACGACGTCCGCGCCGGCATTGTGCGGTTGCTGGCCGCCAAGACAAACCCGGGCGGCATGGTCCATCTGAGCTACAACGCGCTGCCCGCCTGGCAGGGCGGGCTCGGCATGCAGCGGCTGATCTACGAGACCGGCATCCGGACCGGCGGCCGCAGCGACATGCAGGCCCAGGCGGGCCTTGCGCTGGCGCGCGACCTCAAGGCGGTCGAAAGCAAGTATCTCACCGAGAGCAGCCTCACGCGCGATTTGCTGGACGCCACCGTCGGCATGTCGACGGAGTACCTGTCGCACGAATACATGAGCGCGCATTGGGCGCCGGCCTTCCACGCCGACGTCGTCGCGGCGCTGGCCGAGGCGAAGCTCGACTGGGTGTCGTCGGTCAATCCGATGGAGAACTTCCCCGAGCTGATGCTGACGGCCGAGCAGCGCGACATCATGAACCGCTACAAGGATCCGCTGCTCCGCGAGCTGATCAAGGACATGTGCCTGCCAAGGCAGCTCCGCCACGATGTCTTCGTGCGCGGCGCCAGGCGCATCAACAACGAGGCGCGCGACGCGGCGCTCTCCGGCCTGACGGTGGTGCCGATCGTCAGTCCGAGCGAGTTGCAGACCAAGGTACGCGTGCCGGCCGGCATGGCCGAGGTCAGCGACAAGCTGAAGGAAATGATGGTCGCCGCGATGCGCGGCCCGGCGAAGATCGGCGACCTGATGACGTTGGGCGGCGAGCGCAGCAATCCCGCGGAGCTGCTGAGCATCCTGGTCGGCTCCTTTCAGTGCCAGGTCGCGACGCGCTCCAACGGCGAGCAGCCCGACGGCGCCAACCGGCTCAACCGCGTCTTCGGTTCGCGCGTCCATTCGATCGTCGACGCCAAGACGTCGGGCGGCCTCGCCTCCTCGCGGCTCGGCACCGGCCTCACGGCGCCGCCGCTCCTGCAGTTCCTGACGGCCCGCCTGCTCGCCGGCGAACGGGAAGACAACGCCGATGCCTGGATCAAGGCCCTGAGCGCGGACGTCATCCCGGAAAAGCATGATACCGTGCGCAAGGTCGTCCATACCGCCATCGAGCAGCGCCTGCCGATCCTGCGGCAACTGCGAATCGTTCCCGATTAGATCTTCATCTCCACCCGAAATGGAATAATCCCAAGAGCTCACACCCTTCTGCCAAATTGTCGCCGCCAAGGTCGCGTATCCTCATGAGCTTGCGTCGGCTAGCGTTTAGTGCCTGAAAGCACCGATCGTGACTTGGCTGCTGGGACACCAC
This sequence comes from Reyranella sp., assembly GCA_019750135.1. Lineage (GTDB taxonomy): Bacteria > Pseudomonadota > Alphaproteobacteria > Reyranellales > Reyranellaceae > Reyranella. The sequence continues at coordinate 158,384 of JAIEOV010000023.1, forward strand.
ACCGAAAGTTGCGCTGCACATGGCCGAAGATGACAAAAAATCGTTGCTGTCGATCACGAGCTCTGCCGAGTCGCCGCTGACGGCGATTCGCTTGGTGGCGCAGGAGACGATCAGCGAGCTGTTCAAGTTCGAGGTCGATGTCGTCGCCGGGGGCAAGATCAACACGACCAACATGCTGAACAAGCCCGCCTGCGTCTCCGTCAACCATGGCGGCAGGTCCACGCGGTATTTCCACGGCATCGTCCAGGAATTCGGCGTGCTCGAGCAGAGCGGCGTCATCGACAAGCTCTACCGCATGGTCCTGGTGCCGCAGCTGGCGCACGCCGCGATCCGCAGCGACTGCCGGATGTTCTTCAACAAGACCGCCGAGGACATCCTCAAGATCCTGTTCAACGACGTCGGCGTGACCAAGACCGCGTTCCGGCTCTATTCCGCGCCGGCCCAACGCAAGGCGACGGCTCAGTACAACGAGACGTCGCTGCATTTCGCCACCCGGCTGATGGAAGAAGAGGGCTGGTACTACTATTTCGAACATGCTGAAGACGGCCACACGCTGGTCGTGACCAACGACAACAACGGCTTCCACACCATTCCCGGCGCCGCGCTGCGCCTGGGCGTCGGCACGACGGCCGATATGCTGGTCGAGTACCGCAAGCCCGAGATGTTCGCCCCGGGCAAGGTGACGGTGAAGGACTACGACCACGATTCACCCGACAAGAACCTGAAGATGGAGCAGAACACCATCCTCAAGCACGGCGGCACGTCGAACCGGCCAGTGTTCCACTGGCCGGCGCTGACGCGCGACACCGGTATGGCGAAGAACCGGGCGCGCTGGCGCATGGAAGCGGCCGAGGCCGCGGTCTCCCTGATCGGCTCGGGCGGCGACAACGCCAGCCTGATCGCGGGCGGCAAGTTCAAGCTGAAGACCGACGCCGGCGAGAACGTCCACGTCATCCAGAGGATCGTCCATCACGCCGAAGACATGTCGGAGCGTGCCGGCCAGGCGTCGGGGACGGACTATAGCAACAACTTCTTCTGCTTCCCCAACTCGGTGCCGTGGCGCCAGCCCATGCAGACGGCGCGGCCGCGCATGGAGGGACTGCACACCGCCATAGTCCTGGCGCCGTCAGGAGAAGAGATCCACACCGACGACCAGGGACGCATAAAGATCCGCTTCCGCTGGGACTGGCGCGAGGACGCCACCGCCGACAACAGCGGATGGGTGCGCGTGGTGCAACCGTGGGCGGGCAACCAGTGGGGCGGCCAGTTCATCCCGCGCGTCGATACCGAGGTCGCCGTCGCCTTCATGGATGCCGATCCCGACCGCCCGATCGTCATCGGCGGGCTGTACAACGGCAACGACAAGCCGATCTTCCCGGTCGCCGAGAAGACGAAGCTCGGCTTCCGCTCGCGCTCGACGACGAAAGGCGGCACGTCCGACTTCAACGAGATCACGCTCGACGACAAGAAGGGCAGCGAGCAGGTCTTCCTCCATGCCCAGAAGGACATGAAGACCGAGGTCGAGAACGACCAGACCCTGACCGTCGAGAACGACCGCACCGTCACGATCAACAAGGGCAACGAGACGGTCACCCTGAAGCAGGGCAATCAGACCACGGAGCTCAAGCTCGGCGACATCTCGGTGAAATGCGACCTCGGCTCGATTACCATGGAGGCGATGCAGTCGATCACGCTCAAGGTCGGAGGGAACTCGGTGAAGATCGATCAGACGGGTATCACGCTCAAGGGTCTGATGATCAAAATCGACGGGTCGGTCATGACGGACATCAAGGCCCCGATGACGACGGTAAAAGGCATGGCGATGCTGACGCTCAGCGGCGGTATCATCATGATCGGCTGAGGACCCCGCCATGGCTTCCCCGACGACCAAGACCGCTAACAAACTCGGCGACGATCTCGCCCGCGTGCTGCCTCACCTGCAGCTCGACGAGGAAGGCCGCTCTGCGCTGGCCGGCTGCAAGAGTGCCGTCGAGGCGCTGGACCGGCTCGAGCAGGCCGGCCTTCTGGTCGAAGCCACGCGGCTGATCGCCCACGCGCTCCCGGCACGCGAAGCCGTATGGTGGGCATGCGCATGCTCGCGCCATACCGCGGCCAGCGGCAGCGATCCGTCGCTGGAAGCAAAGGTGCGCGAGGCGGCCGAAGAGTGGGTCCGCAAGCAGACCGATGAACACCGCCGCACCGCCATGAAAGAGGCGGAGACGGCAGGCTTCGGCAGCGCTGAAGCCTGGGCCGCCGTCGGCGCCTTCTGGAGCGGCGATTCGATGGCGCCGCCGGATGCGCCGAAAGTGCCGCCGCAGCCGCATTTCACCGGCCTCGCCGTGGCGGGTTCGGTCGCCCTGGCCGCGGCCCGGGGGCCGGCCGCACGGCGCGACGACCGGCTTGTGCGCTTCCTCGCCTCGGCCAAGGATATCGCGGCCGGCGGCGCCGGACGCCTCGAAGCGGAGCCAGACTGATGCCCATGCCAGCAGCCCGAGTGGGCGACATGCATGTCTGCCCCATGGTCACCGTCCTGGTGCCGCATGTCGGCGGTCCTATTCTTCCACCCGGCGGCATGACTGTCCTGATCGGCGGCATGCCGGCCGCCCGCGTCGGCGACATGTGCGTCTGCGTCGGGCCGCCGGACGTCATTGCCCTTGGATCCTTCAAGGTGCTGATCGGCGGCATGCCCGCCGCCTACCTGGGCTCCCTGACCGCCCATGGCGGCACCGTCGTCATGGGCTGCCCCACCGTCCTCGTCTGACGAGCCGTCATCCGCCTGCGCCGAAATCACCCGCGCTGAAGTCGATCGTCACGGCGGTGACGTTGTCGGTCACCTTCGCCATCAGCGCGGCCGTCACCAGGCGCTCGGCCGCGGTCTCGTCGTCGCCGGACAGCAGCTCCACCAGCAGCTCCTCGGGCAGGGTCTTGCTCAAGCCGTCGCTGCACAGCAGCAAGCGGTCGCCGGCCTGCAGCTGACCGGTTCGCTTGTCGAGCTCGAGAAGGTCGATGTCGGCGCCGACGGCGCGCGTGATGACATTGGCCTTCGGATGACGGGCGGCTTCCGCCTCGCTGATCGTGCCGTTCTCGACCAACGCCTGCACCAGGCTGTGGTCGCGGGTGATCTTGGTGAGGGCCTGGCCGCGCAACAGGTAGGCGCGCGAATCTCCCGCCCACAGGCAGGCGAAATGATCGTCCCGCGCCATCACGACGACCACTGTGGTCGCCACCATGGCGCCGGCGCCGTGCCGCGAGGCCTCGGTGTGAAGGCGCTCGTGCGTCGCTTCCAGCCGCGTCCTCACCTCGACCAGCATCTCGCTCGCGGAGAGCCCGGGGTCGATGGATTGCAGGATGGTGGCGACCTCGGCCGAGGCGATCTCGCCCGATGCGTGTCCGCCCGCGCCGTCGGCCACCGCCCAAAGGCCGAGATCGGGCCGATTGACGTAGGCGTCCTCGTTGATGCGGTTTGCCGTGCCCGCATGCGTCGCCGCGCAGGAGCGGAAGCTGCCATGGCGAGCCGTGCTCTGAGCGATTCCGTTCTCAGACATCAAGAAGCATCCGAAGCTCGGGGGGCCGGCGCCTCGGGTGCCGCGGCGCCCGCTCCCCAGTCATCATCGATGAGGGCAGCAAATTCGCTTCCCTCCGGCAAGGCGGTTCCTGTCTCAAAACGCGTGACAACTCTCGGGCCGCCCTCGGTCCACCACGCGGTACGCCCGGCCACGAACGCCAGATCGGGCGTCGGCCCTTCAGTTGCCGTGAAGGCGGCCTGGATGCGCTCGAGCACGTCGGCGGGCGCCAGATCGAGCTCCAGCGCATCGCGCCCCGCCTCCTCGGCTGCCGCCAGGAAGGACGTCATCTCTCCGACATGCGGCAGCCAATCACACGGGGCGGTAGCGGCGATCGTCAACGGCGAATAGCGCCCGACCTTGTCGACGCTCGGCAGCCAGAGGCCGAGCACGCCGTGCTTGCCGCAAAGACCCGGCGGCAGCATGAAGCGCCAGACCGGGGCCTCGAGCCAGGCGTCCTGCCATTCGTCGCGCCACCGCGCCTGCGTGTCGGCCAGGCCGCGCTGCCACCAGTCGTCCCAGCTGTCGGTGAAGTCGCGCGGCAGGTTCTCGCGCACGAAATCGCCTCGTGCCGGCAGCTTGCCGAACAGGCCGGCAATCGCATCGGTCGGAAGCATCGCCATCGACGGCTAGCCGGCCACCGCCGGACAGCGGAAGTCCTGCAGGACGCCCGGGGCAAAGGGATTCATGACCGAGCCGGCGCGGATCTCGAACGCCGCACTGCGCTCGCCGATCTGGAAGGTCAGCAGATAGCGCTCTGGCGAGCCGGCCTGTTGCAGGGTGCCGCGGCTGAACAGCCGGAACATCGCCCATGGACCGGTCTCGGCGATCACACCGGTACCGCCGCTCGGCGGCGGATTGAAGACCAGCCGGACGTTGGTCATGCCGTTGGGTCCGGGCCAGGTTATCTGGGTCGAGCGCGCCGGCCCGTGCGCGTAGGTGACCGTCGTGCCGTCGAACTCGAGGTTGACCTGGGACGCGCCGGCATCGAGCTCGACCGGCGTGATGTCGAAGCGCACGGCGATCGTCGTCGACCCGGAGGCGAAGAACAGGTCGCGGATGACGGCGGCGCGCTGGAACTGCGTAATGTCCGCCGGCGAGACCGGGGCCGACACGCCGTCCACCGCCTGCGGCGTCCAGGTCTTGCCGGTGGTGTTCACATAGGGCCGGAGCTGCGTGTTGAAGAAGCCGTCGATCAACCCGCCCGGTGCGAACAGCTTGGCGAAGTCGTCCAGCGGCGTCTCGTTCGAGCTGCCGGGCACGAACGGGAAGCGCCCGTTGACCGCGGGCGCGCAGAGCCTGGCCGGCCCGTTCACGCCATTGTAGGCGGCGGCAACCTGCTGGCGCGCACCGCCGGCGCGCAGCGCGGTGCTTTGCTCGGCCATGCTGGCCAGCCAGCGGCCGAGCGGCTGCGGCTGGCGCTGGGATTCCGCCCGCAGCGCCTGCGAGGGATCGTCGCCAGCCGCGACGGCGGTCGCACCGACTCCCGCTGCGTTCATCCTGGCGAGCTGCTGGCGCAGGTCGTCCAGAAGCTTCAGCACCTGATCGATTGGCGCCGAGCCGGGCGGCGTGACGAGCTCACGGAGCGCCCTGTAGCGTTCGTCGATCTGGTGGCCCGGCGGCGCTGCCGGCGTCGCACCGGCCTGGCCAGCGAGCAATGCGGCGAGCGCCGCGGACTTGGCGACCGTGGGCGCCACGGCCGCCGCCTTTTCCTTGGCGGCCTTTTCCAGATCCGATGCTGCCGCCGCCTCGACGGCCGAAGGCTTCGGCGGCTCCGACAGCGTGAGCTGGCGGGCGATGGCGACCAGCAGGTCCTTCAACGGCGACTGCTTGGAAGCCAGGATATAGAGGTCCTGCGAGGCCTGGTTCAGGCTGCGCAGCGGCGCGATCTCGAGGTCCTGCAGCAGCGCATCCCATGCCTTGGCATAGTCCTCCATGTACTGCTTGACGACCTCGTTCGCGACTTCGCTTTGCTTGGCCAAGTCGAAGTTGCCGGGCACCTTCTGGCCCAGCACCCAGCTTTCCGATGCGACTTCGCGCGTCGCCGTGGCCAGGGCCGGCAGCAGCACCTTGTGGAACCCGTCCACGGTCAGGAAGCCCGGTATGCCGTCGCTCATCTTCCGGCCCGAGGCGCGGGTGAAGACGCTTCCGCCCGCCCGTCCGAGCGCGTCGCTCGGCCGCCACGGCGGCAGGCTCTGCGCCGCGGCCGACGGCTTGATGCGGGAATAGGCGCGCGAGGCCAGCGAGACGCGGCTGAAGGTCGTGCGCGCCTTCTCCACCAGCGCGTCGTCGAGCGACACCGCGGGCAGCGGCTGCGCCAGGAGCGCATCGAGATGCTGCTGCAGGCTCGCGACCACGGCCAGGTTGCCCGGCCCGGAATACTGGGCCTGCCAGTCGTAGGTCATCCACTCCTTGACCAGCGACTTGTCGAGCGGGCCCTGGCCGCCCAGCATCAGGTAGACACGCGTCGCCTCGTAGAGGAATTCCGGCTGCGTGAAGTAGCCCCGCATCTGGGCTTCCAGCCGCCATATCAGGCGCGGCAGCAGCGCATATCCCAAGGCATGCCGATAGACACCATCGGCGCCGCCGCGCAGCTTGGCTGTCTGCGAAAGGTCGAAGCCCGCCAGCAGGGGGCTGCTGGCCTTGGCCGTCGTCGACAGCTCGCGCGCGGCGTCGAGCAGCGGCAGCAGGCGCGGCAGGTCGGCATCGTTGACCGGATCGAACGTCGTTTCCTTGGCGATCTTCTTATAGGTGTCCAGGGCGGAGGCCATTTCGCTGATCTCGCGCTCGCTGGACGAGCGGTTGACCAGAAGCCATCCGGAGATGCCCAGGGTGAACAAGGCGACCACGGCATAGGCGGCGGAGCGCATGATGAGCCGTCGCATGCGCGCCGTCGGCGGCTCGCTCACCAGCATGGCCTCACCGAAGATCACCCGCGAGACAAGGTGTCCGAGGAAATAGCTGCGCCCTTGCACCGGCCGCAGCGCGGCGGCGCGGCGCTGATCGACGCCGAAGGCGCGCATCATCACGCCGGTCAGGCGATCGATCGGCGAGCCCTCCTGGGTGCCGGAGGCGAAGTAGACGCCGCGCAGCAGCGGCGCTGGATCGAGGCGCGAGCCGCCGAAGGCTTCTGTGAGGAAGGCCAGCAGGGGCTGGCCGAGCGAGGCGATCTGCGTCGGGAAGCCGGCGATCAGGGCGCGGCGCTCCGGGCTCTGCTCGGCCTGCAGGCGGTCGAACAGGCGATCGTTCAGGCTGTCGACCAGGAGCTGCAGCTCGTCCGGAAAGGCCGTCACCGGGGCCGGGGCGCCCTTCCCGAACGGGAAGGTCACGCCCCAGACCTGCTCGCGCCGGTCGCGGTCGAGATCGTCGAAGAACTCGGCGAAGCCCGCGATCAGGTCGGACTTGGTGAACATCAGGTAGACCGGCAGTCGGATGCTGAGGCGCTCCTCGAGCTCCTTGACGCGCCGGCGAACCGCGCGCGCATGGGCCACCCGCTCGTCGTTCGGCGCGCTGGCGATGTCGCTCAAGGCAATCGCCACGATCACGCCGTTGAGGGGCTGCCGCGGCCGGGTCCGGCGCAGCAGATCGAGGAAGGCATCCCATCCGGCGCGATCGACCGCCGCATTCGAATCCTGGGTCGTGTAGCGGCCGGCCGTGTCGATCAGCACGGCGTTCTCGGTGAACCACCAGTCGCACATCCGGGTGCCGCCGACGCCGGCGACCGCCCCCTGCCCCATCTCGGCGGCCAGCGGGAACTTCAGGCCGCTGTTCAGCAGCGCCGTCGTCTTGCCGGCGCCAGGCGGGCCGATGATGACGTACCAGGGCTGCTCGTAGAGATAGCCGCGCGTGCCGCGGGCCCGCTTCAACAGCGACAGCGCGGTCGACATGCGCTCGCGCAGCGCCGCCGCTTCCTCACTGCTGCGTTCGTCCGCCTCGTCGGCAGCCTTCTCGGTGACGCCGGCCTCGAGCTTCCGCTCGTGGCGGCGCCGGATGAGGTCGAGCGTCAGGTTTGTGGCCGCCCAGATCGCCAGCAGGCACAGGATGACGACCAGGCGGGTAATCCATCCTTCGAGCAGCGGCAGCAGCGGGCCGAAGAACCACACCAGCAGCGCCAGGATGGCAACGCCGACGAAACTCAGCACCCAACGGGAGGCGAGGAATCGCAGAGCCTTCATGATCAGCCACCCTGCCGGTAGAGAACGACTTCGATGCGCCGGTTGCGTTCGCGGCCCTCAGCCGTGGTGTTGGGCGCGATCGGATCGGCGTCCGCCCGGCCCTCGACGGTTATCCGCGACGGCTCGCCGAGGGCGGCGCCGATGATCGTGCTGGCCGCCTGTGCTCGCGCCGTCGACAGCTGGAAGTTCGAGGGGAAGGCGATGGTGCGGATCGGCTCGGAGTCGGTGTAGCCGAAGACCTTCACCGGGCCGGTCTCCTCCTTCAGGGCAAGCCCGATGCGCTCGAGCAACGGCTTGAAGCTCGGCGTCAGCGTGGCGCTGCCCGAGGCGAACATGTTGCGGCCCATGATGCGCACCAGCGGCTGCGCCGGCGTGCCCAGCACCTCGACGAGCTTCTGGTCGATCTCGGGCTTCAGGAACTGGCGCAGCTTGTCGAGCGTCGACGGCTCGGGCGGCGGCGGTGGCACGGCGATCACCGGTGCGGGTTCGACGACCGGCGTGCGGGTGATCGTCGGCATGCGGTCCGGCGGCGCGCCCTGCAAGCGGGCATAGACGGCGTCGGATTCCGAATTGAGGTTGATCGAGAACCAGACGAAGAGCGCGCCGATGACGCCCAGCCCCGCTGCTGCGGCGACCCAGATCGGCACGACGAACCGCGCCGGCCGGTAGGGTGCGTTCACACCCTTGGTATGCGGGGCAAGCGCCGGCTCCGCCGCCTTCCTCTGGCGGACGATCACGGCATAGGTCTCTTCGCGGATCCGGCTGATGTCGCCGACGCCGCGACGCGACAGGCGATAGCGGCCCATGAATCCGAGCGACATGCAGATGTACATCAGCTCGATGACCGGCAGGAACCTGCCGGGGTTGTCGCACATCTGCTTCAGCACATCGAAGAAGCGCTCGCCGCTGCGCACTTCCTGATGGAAGGTCGAGACCAGCGAACGCTGGCCCCAGGGTCCGCTGCTGCCCCACGGCGTGCTCAGGACGATGTCGTCGAGACTGGCGCACAAGGCGTAGTGCGCGGGACGAAGCTGCTCGAGGGGCACGCCCTTGTCGCGCGCCTCCTGCTCGAAGACCCGGATCTGGCGCACGGTCCGCTGATAGAGGTCGCCGGAGTCCGGCGCGTTGGCGGTATTGCGCAACCGCGCCATGAGCTGCAGCAGCGGCGCGGCGGCGACCGCAAGGACGTCGCCGCCGACCGCCATGCCCTCCGTCCCCTCGGCCGCCACCACGGGTGCAGCAGCGGTGGGGCGCGAGGCGACCGTGTGGGACGCCGGTTCGGGCGGTTCGCTCGGCGCGGTGGGAGGTTGTTCGGGTGCCGCCGCCCGGCGACGACCGGGAGTCGGTCGAATGACCGTCCGGTTGTCGTCCTCAGGCTCGGCGAAGGGATTATCGCTCATGCTCGCCTCACGACAGCGGCGTCAGCCGCGGATGGCCCAGAGCTCGACATTGAGGTTCGGGAACTCGCCGGAGAGATGGATGGCGAAGCCACCGGAGGACTGCAGCTCCTTCCAGTGCGCCGAATTGCGGTCGAGCTCGAAGTAGGTCGCGCCGGCATAGAACGGCAACTGCCGTGGTGCGACCGGCAACGGCCGCACGGCAATGCCCGGCAAGGCGACGTTCACCAGCTCGCGGATATGCTCGACCGCGCCGATCTTGACCTGCGAGGGAAAGAGTCGCCGCAGGGTCTCGGTCGGCACATCGGCCTGCACCGCCAGGACGAAGCTCGACGACCGCAGGATGCCGCGGTCGACGATGGGGCCGACCCGCACGCCGTAGGCGCGCTGCTGCAGCGGGATCTGGATGGCCGTCTGCTCGATGACCGTCGACAGCGAGCGGCGCAGGTCGGCGATCACCGGCGCGAAGCTGCGCTGCAGGTCGGCATGGCGATAGGGCGGATAGTCAGAGGGACGTCGGCTCGCTTCGGTGAAGGTCGCGAAATCGCCCGCCATCTGCACCAGGGCGGCGTAGAGATCGGCCGGATGGACGTTGCCGTCGCTCGCCCAGTGCGCCAGCAGCTTCTGCGAGCGATTGACCGATTGCAGCAGCAGGAAGTCCGAGACATCCGCGACGCCACGGGAGCCCGGCGCGGTCAGACGCGCCGCCAGCGCCTCGCCGCGCTGATTGAGCAAGCCGGTGAGCTCGGCGAGCAAGCCGCTGAGCGGCGGCGCGGCGGCGCAGGCCAGGCACGGCGCGATCCACTGGTCGTCGAGCACGACCTTGCGGTCGGCGCCGACTTCGACCACGCGGGCAAGACCGATGCCGTGATAACCGGCGCGATTCTCGCTCTCGAGCATGTAACGCAGCCGCAGCCTGCCGACCTGTACTTCGGCCGGCTGCGGCGAGCCGGAATGCGTGTCGTAGGCTTCGAAGGGCTTCTGTTCGTAGCGGCCCTCGGCGGAGCCGTTGGCGGTCACTTCCACCGCCCCCGCCTGCCGCATCGGCAGCACGAGATAGACGATGGCATTGCGCGTCGTCTCGGGCAGGTCGAGCGGCACGGGCTGGTCGGTTTCGCCCGGCAGGGAGAATGGCGTGCCGTCCTCGAACACGCCACTGCCGCTCGCCAGGGCGAACTGGCCGGTGGCCAGCAGGTTGCGGTTGATCACGCCTTCCGTCAGGCCCCAGGCATGAGAGCGCAACGAGCCCGTGCGATCGCGTATCAGCGCCTCGAGCCAGCGATCCTGCTGCTGGAAGTGTTGCGCCCGCAGGAACATGCCCTCGAGCCAGACAACACGGTTCGACCAGGTCATGCCGCCACCAGTGCGGCCCTGGTGCCGCTGATGGCGATCGCGAACTTCGAGAGTCCGCTCTCGGCGATCGGCGTGACCATGCGCCATTGCGCCCGATCGATGTCGCGGAACAGCACGGCGACACCGATGAAGCGCACGCCTGGCTTCGGCATCAGCGTGACCTTGCGGGTCTCGCCCGGGCGCACCACCACTTCCTCGGCGCCGGCGCTTTCCGCGCCCAGCGTCTGGGCCTCGCGCTGCATCAGGGAGTAGACGTCGGCCGATTCGAACTTGCCCCGGGCATTGAGCGAATAGAGGCGGACCGCGACCGACACTGGGGTGCCGGCCGCGTTGGGATTGATGTCGGAGCCCGCCCTGATGGTCACGTCGACCACCGGCGGCGGCGTTGGACCGCCGCAACCTTCGACCAGAAGGGCGGCCGGCACCGCCCCGAACAGCAACCGTCGACGGTCGATCATGATGAAGCCCGATCAGAGGTCAGTTTTTCAATCGCCTGCTCGTAGGCGCGCGCGAAGGCCTTGCCGAACACGCTGTCGAAATCGTCCGACAGCGCCTGGGTCACGCTCTTGTGCAGCTGGCCGAAGGCCTCCCAGGCTCTGGCCTTCTTCTGCGCCGGATGGATCTGCAGCCCGCCACTGCCGGCCTTCTGCTCGATGGTCTCGGGATCGAACTGGGCGAGCAGAACCCGCACGGCCGCCTGCATCGCCGAGATGGTCGCGAGCTCATGCATCCTCAGATCCTCGAAGGCCTCGGCAATGGCTTCATCCACCGGCATGCCGCCGCGCCGGCCGATGCCGAGCAGGGTGGCTAGGGCGTCGTTGTCATCGAGCGAAAACTTCAAAGGGTTGTTTCCGCTCGGCCTGATCATCGTCTGCTCGATGCGGAATTCGTCCTTGATGCTGGACCGCGCCATCAGGGTCTGGCGAAGACCGTTGACGCTCGCCCGCAAGGCGGCACCGATCCGCTCCAGCGTCTTCTCCGGATCCGGCAGCGCCGCATCGTTCATAGCGACGCCGCGCAGGAAAGCCTCGACGACGGCGGCATCGCCCGGCGCGTCGGCCGGCGGCGCAGCCGCGGGCGGTGGGCCCCGACGCTCGGTCTTTGCCGGCGCAGCGGCGGCGTGTGCCGCCGGCTCAGGCTGCGGCAACCGCGCCGCCTGAGGCCGTGGATTGGCAGCCGGCAGGTCGACATCCCAGTCGTCGGGAATGATCGCGACCGGCCCCGGCGGCCGAAAGGCGCTATCGAGGGCTGGCGCGTGATCGGAGTCGGTCGGTCCGCTGAACGGCTCCGGATTGGGCGCCAGCGGATCGAAATCCGCCGGCAGGATCGGCGAATTGGGCGAGTCCAGCATCGACGAGGAAGTCGGCAGCCGGGCGTCCTGGTAGGGCCGGACATCGGACCGCGACGGCAGGAAGTCGTCGTGCGCACGCGCCGCCCCCTCCTCCTCGTCGATGATCACTTCGATCTCATAGAGGCCGAACTTGACCCGATCGCCGTTGCGCAGCTTCTGGCTGGCGCCCTTGCCGATGGGATCGCCGGCCTGGTTGAGGAACGTGCCGTTTGTGCTGAAGTCGTGCAGTTCCCATTCGCCGACGCCGTAGACGAACTGGCAGTGCTTCTTGGACAGATGACGATCGGGATCGGCAACCACCCACTGATTGTCCTTGCCCCGGCCTATGGAGAACTCGCCGCCACGAACCTCGCGCCGCTCGGGCGCAACGTTGTCGGGACAACGGATCATAACAAGCTTCAGGGTCACGTCAGTACGCACTCCTGTACGGGAGGCGAACGGCAAGTCCGAACGCATAAAATTCTAGTAGCGGAACCTGCCACTGGGCAATCGGATTTGGCTTTGGATCAATCCTATTGAAAGTTGCAGGGCGCCATAAAACTACCATCAATCTGAGCAGGAAGGGATGCGGTTGACGCGACAGGGCCACCGCAGCCATCCTACGCGTCAGCCATTCGGCAATAACCCTATGTGCCTTGCTCCATCCCAGGTGATCCTGAGCACCGACGAAGCCGGTGCGGTCGCCCCGCCGATCTTCACGTCGGTCGGCCTGGATGCCGTGAACGGCCCGGGCGACGTGTTCGTTATCCAGTCGTTGCTCAACAGGCGGCTGCCCAAGCCTCACACCGAAGTTCCCGTCACGGGCATGATGGATCCCGGGACGATCCTCGCCATCAAGGCGTTCCAGGCGGTCGTGATGGGCATGAACCCGCCGACCGGACACGTGGCGCCCGGCAGCCCGACCTACTACGCTCTGGCCGCGCGGCCGCTGGTGGCCAAGGAGCAGGCGCCGCCGCCGCGCTTCGGCCATGTCGGGATCGTTCCGCCGGACATCATCGAGGCCGCCCTGGCATCGCGCAAGCGTTGGGGCGTCCCGCCCTCGATCACTCTGGCGCAATGGATCGTCGAAAGCGCCTGGGGCGCGGCCATGCCGCCCGACAGCAACAACCCGTTCGGCATCAAGGCGCTGGAAGGCCAGCCCGCGGTCGAAAGCGAGACGCGCGAGGTCATCGACGGCAAGGTGGTCACGGAGGTGGCACGCTTCCGCCGTTTCGCCAGCATGTCCGAAGCGTTCGATCTGCACGGCAAGCTCCTGGCGACGGGCTCGCCCTACAAGGCCGCCAGGGAGGTCATGAACGACCCCGACCGCTTCGCCGACGCCCTGACCGGCGTCTACGCCACCGATCCGCAATACGGCACGACGCTCAAGTGGGTGATGGATAACTATCGCCTGAAACAGTACGACTGATCTAGGGCTTGAATTCGCCGCCGCCGGGCGGCGTGATCTTGGCGTCGCGCAGCCGCTTCTCGAGCACCGGAATGGCCGACGCGGCCTTGCCCCTCGAGCAGTCGTCGAGCGCCTGGAGCGCCTCGACGTCGACCCGCCGGCCCGTCGCGTTCTGGACGTACTTCCGATAGACCTCGCTGAGTTGGGCGCAGTAGGCCTTGTCATCGCTCTGCGCCTGGGCGAGCGGCGCCGCGGTCAGGGCGGCCACGGTCAGGGCGGCAAATACGACGAGGATACGTTTCACGGGACCTGTTCCACGATCGGCGGCGGGCCGCGGCCCTGACGGATCCGGCTCGACCGATGACGATGTGCTCGGCGCGATCGTACATCACAATTGGCCCCAACTCGAAACCGCTCCGCTTTCCTAGCCGCGGCAGCGGCAGGAATCTGTGGGATTTGTCACCGACCCCGGCACCCTCGAACGGCATGCTTTGCCGTGAAGATGTATAGACTGGGATGGCACGTCTCGAACGGGGTGCGGCCATGCAAATCCGTATGGTTCACAACGGCAGGGATCGCGATTCGCTCCTGATGCCGATGGACGATCGAACCGTCGACCTCATACTGCAGTTCAGCATCCAGCTCGTACGCGTCGACCCGACGACCCGCCTCACGGAATTCCGCACCTGGGGCACCCATGGCAGCGGCGACGGCATCCTTCACGACGGCCGCGAGCGGTTCAATCTCGATGCGTGGACCGATGCCGAATGGGTCGCCTTCCGCGACAACTTCGTCCGGGTCCTCATGCGCTATTGGGACGGCAAGTTCGAGCTCGCACCGAACCGGGCGTGGTACCAGCCGCGCCACGCCATCGGCGCCGCTTCGTCTCCCAAGATCACCTGCAGCATGTCGATCGGGCTGGTCGATACGGCGGGGCTGGCGAACCAGCGCTTCTTCATCATCAAGCCGCGGGAAACGAACTTCCGCTCCTTCGCCGTCGGCGAGCGACGCCTTGGCCTCTTCACCCATCGCGATCTCGCCCTCGACTGGAACACGCGACAGACGCGCATGGGCCGCGTGACGCACAGCGTCAGCTTCCTGCAGACCACGATCCTGCACGAGTTCGGCCATACGCTGGGGCTCCATCACGTGCGCGGCCGGGGCAACACCGATGCGCACTACGGCATCACCCTGGACCAGCGTAACGAACTCATGGGAATGGGCGATCATGCGACGGCGCGGTTGGCCCAACCGTGGATATCGCAGCTGCGCCACCATCTGATCCCGGCCCATGCCGAAGCGCCGGTTCGCTTCAACGCACGCGTCGTGTCGCCTCAGCTGGTCACCTACTGGGACAACGACTGGGTGCCGCCGCCGACGCCCGCGCCGTAACCACTGTTCGACAAGCTGCGCTCAGGCAGGTTAGACGGCTCTGGTCTGACCGGAGAGCTCATGCTGCCGAATGCGTTCGACCGTTTTCGCCTCAACAACCGAACGGCTTTGGTGACCGGCGCGCGCCGAGAAATCGGCCGTGCCATCGCTCTCGCCCTGGCCGACGCGGGAGCGCGGTTGGCCATCCATCATGCCGGCACCGCCGAGGAAGCGGCCGACGCCGAGGACGTGGTCCTGCAAATCGAGAAGAGCGGCGGCACGGCGCGCGCCTTCGGGCAGGACTTCGCCTTGGACAATGCAGGGCACAGCCTGGCCGCAGCGGTCAGTGCCTGGTCGCCCGTCGATATCCTGGTGTTGAATGCTTCCATCGAACTGCCCGAGCCATACGATGCCATCACACGCGAGCGGTTCGACCGGCAGATCGCGGTCAACCTGCGCAGCCCGCTTGAGCTGCTGCAGGCTCTGGTTCCGCCCATGGATGCCCGCGCCTGGGGGCGGGTCGTGACCATCGGCAGCGTCCAGCAGGTCCGGCCGCATCCGCAGATGATGGTCTATGCCGGAACCAAGGCCGCGCAGCTCAACTGGTCATGGAATCTGGCACGCCAGTTCGGCGGCCAGGGCGTCACGGTGAACAACCTCGCCCCTGGCGCCATCCTGACGGCGCGCAACCGCGCCCAGATGGCGACGGAAGGCGAAGCACTGGTCCAGCGCATTCCGGCCGGCCGGCTCGGCAAGCCTGACGATCTCGCCGGGGCAGCCTTGTTGCTCTGCTCCGATGCCGGCGCCTACATCAACGGTGTCAATCTCTACGTCGATGGCGGCCGGGCCATAGCCTGAGAGGAGAGCCCTGCGAACAGCGTAGCGCGGTTGCGATGGCACGATTGTTGACGCGATGCATCCGCATAGCCAAAGTTGCAGCAAGGGGCAGATATGGCGGGGATGAGAGGCATAGGCCGAGTATTGGCCGTGGCGCTGACGATCGCCGTCGCGGGCTGCAAGCCGGACAACAAGTATGTCGAGCCGCCGTTGCCGGAGATCGGGGTTTCCGCGCCTCTGATGCGGCCGGTCATGGCCTGGATCGAGGTCACCGGCAACGCTGCCTCCTACAACGAGGTCGATCTGGTCGCTCGCGTCCAGGGCTTCGTCCAGGAGATCTCCTACAAGGATGACGCCTTCGCGAAGAAGGGCACGCTGCTGTTCACCATCGAGCCGGCGCCCTACGAAGCGAAGCTGAAGGAGGCCCAGGGCGCGCTCGAGGCGGCCAGGGCGGCGCTGGCGCAGTCGGAAGACGAACTGCTGCGCCAGGAGATCCTGGTGAAGCAGCGCGTCAGCGACGCGGCGATGCTGCAGCTCGCCCAGGCCAAGCGCGACGGCGACCGCGGCAACGTGAAGGTCCAGGAGGCCAACGTCGAGACGGCGACCATCAATCTCGGCTACACCCAGGTTCGCGCGCCGTTCGACGGCATCGTCTCCCGCCACCTCGTGTCGGTTGGGGCGCTGGTCGGCTACAACACGCCGACCAAGCTTGCGACGATCGTGCAGCTCTCGCCCATTTACGTCGCGTTCAATCTCAGCGAACAGCAGGTGCAGCGGCGGCGGGCCCAGTTCGGCGGCCCGATGGCGATGGAAGACCTGCGGAAGATTCCGGTCGAGGTGGGGCTGATGACCGAGGAGGGATATCCCCACAAGGGCCATCTCGACTACGGTTCGCCCGGCGTCGCATCGACCACCGGCACGCTCTACGTGCGCGGCGTGCTCGAGAACCGCGAGCGCGTGCTGCTGCCCGGCTTCTTCGTCCGCGTACGCATGCCCGCTGCGCCGACCGAACGCGCGAGCATGCTCGTGCCCGACCGGGTCGTGGGTGAGGACCAGCAGGGCCGCTATGTCCTGGTCCTCAACGAGCGCGACGAGGTCGTGCAGCGGCACGTCGACATCGGCGAGAAGGTGGGTGCCTTGCGCGCCATCGACAATGGCCTGAAAATCGACGATCGCGTCGTCGTGACGGCGATTCAGCGCGCCATCCCCGGCCGCAAGGTGAAGCCTGTGCCGGCCACCATCCCGCCGCCAGCTGACGGCTGACCGGCGCAGGAATCGACATGATCTCCAGGTACTTCATCGACCGGCCGGTGCTGTCCAACGTGCTGGCGATGGTGATGGTCCTGTTCGGCACGATTGCGCTCTTGCGGCTCCCGGTGGAGCACTATCCCGCCATCGCGCCGCCGACCGTGCAGGTGACGACCTTCTACCCCGGCGCCAGCGCAGAGATCGTGGCCCAAACCGTGGCGCTGCCGCTCGAGCAGCAGGTCAACGGCGTCGAAGGCATGCTCTACATGCAGTCGACCAGCGCCAGCAACGGCAGCTACACCCTCACCATCACCTTTGCCATCGGCACGAACCTCGACCTCGCCCAGGTGCTGGTGCAGAACCGCGTGGCGACGGCGCTGCCGCTCCTGCCGACGGCAGTCAACGCGCTCGGCGTGACGGTGCAGAAGACGTCGACGTCGTTCCTGCAGATTGCCGCGCTGTACTCTCCGGACAACCGGTTCGACAGCCTGTTCCTCAGCAACTATGCCACCATCAACCTGGTGCCCGAGCTGCAGCGCCTGCCGGGCGTCGGCAACGTCACCGTGTACGGGGCCGGCCTCTACTCGATGCGGGTCTGGCTGGATCCCAACAAGCTCTACACGTACGGGCTGGTGCCGCAGGACGTGATCGGCGCGATCCAGAACCAGAACCGGCAGGTCAGCGCCGGCCAGGTGGGCAGCCCTCCGGCGCCACCCGAACAGAGCTTCCAGCTCAACATCAAGATCCTGGGGCGCCTCGACGATGTCGCCCAGTTCGGAGAGATCATCGTGAAGGCCGACCCTGGCAGCGGCGGCCGCCTGGTGAGACTGAACGACATCGCGCGCATCGAGCTCGGCGCGCAGAGCTATGCGCAGCAATTCCATCTCGACAGCAAGTCGTCCGCCGGCATCGCGATCTTCCAGACGCCGGAAGCCAACGCACTCGACGTCGCCAAACGCGTCAGCGACAGGTTGGCAGAGCTGTCGCAGGGTTTCCCGGCGGGCATCAGCCACGGAATCCCCTTCGACACCACGCGCTATATCCAGGTCTCGATCGCCGAGGTCTATTCGACGCTGGCCATGGCCGGCATCCTGGTGCTGGTGGTCATGGTACTGTTCCTGCAGGACTGGCGAGTCGTGCTGGTTCCAGCGACGACCATTCCAGTGACGATCCTCGGAGCGTTCGCAGCCATCGCCGCGCTCGGTTTCACCATCAACCTGTCGACCCTGTTCGCCATCGTGCTGGCGATCGGCATCGTCGTCGACGATGCCATCGTGATCGTCGAGGACGTGGTGCGCCGCATCGAACTCGGCCTGCCGCGCCGCGAGGCTGCCATCCAGGCGATGGCTGAGCTGAGCGGGCCGATCCTCGGCATCACATTGGTGCTGATGGCGGTATTCATCCCGGCGTCGTTCCTGCCCGGCGTCACCGGCCGCATGTTCGCCCAGTTCGCTCTCGTCATTGCCGCCACCGCGTTCCTGAGCGCGCTGAACGCCGCCACCCTGAAGCCGACCCAGTGCGCGCTGTGGCTGCGCGCGCCGACCCCGCCGGAGCGGCGCAACATCGTCTTTCGCGGCTTCAATCGCGTCTACGAGGCGCTCGAGAAAGGTTACGGCGTCATCGTCCGAGGCCTGACGCGGCACAGTGTGGCCACGGCCGGGCTCGCCGTGATCCTGGCTGGGCTGGGCACATGGGGCTTGATGCGGGTCCAGACCGCATTCATCCCCGGCGAGGACCAGGGCTATCTTCAGGCCGTGGTCCAGCTTCCCGATGGCGCCGCGCTGGGGCGCACCGAGAACACGCTGCAGGTCGTGACGCGGTTGGCGCTCGGCACGCCAGGCGTTCAAACCGTGATGACGGTGTCGGGCATATCGATCCTCGACGGCGGCGCGCCGCTCGCCAACGCCGGCGTCGCCTTCGTCATGCTCAAGCCCTGGAAGGACCGCATCGGCGTCCCTGGACAGGACCTGGGGTCGATCGTCGCCCGCCTGCAGCGGGGATTGTTCACGCTCGAGGACGGCCAGGGCTTCGTGCTGCAGCCACCGGCCGTTCACGGCATCGGCAACGCCGGTGGTCTTGCCCTGCAGGTCGAGTTGCGCGACGGGTCGTTCGACTACATCAAGCTGCAGAGGATCACCGACGAGCTGATCCGGAACGGCGAGGCCCAATCCGGCCTTGGCCAATTGCTGACCACGTTTCGCGCCGGCGCCCCGCAGGTGCAGCTCGACATCGATCGGACCAAGGCGACGGCGCTCGGCGTGTCGGTGGGCGATGTGTTCGACACGCTCGGCACCTATCTCGGCTCGGCCTACGTCAACCAGTTCACCAAGTTCGGTCTCAACCTGCAGGTCTACGTCCAGGCCGACACGGGACATCGCCATACGCCGTCCGAGATCCTGACCCTCCAGGTGCGCAATGCCGCCGGCCAGATGATTCCGATTGGCGCCGTGGCCGCGCTCAAGACCGCCGTCGGTCCGCCATTGATCGGTCTCTACAATCGCTTCCCGAGCACGTCGGTGGTCGGCTCGCCGGCGCCTGGCTTCTCGACGGGCGAGGCCATGCTTCTTCTCGGCGAGGCGGCGCGCCGCACCTTGCCGCCGGGCGCCGGCTACGAATGGACCGGCATGTCGTATCAGGAAGAGCAGGCGCGGGGACAGGTCGTCGTCGTGTTCGGCCTGGCCCTGGTGCTGGTCTATCTCTGCCTCGCCGGGCTGTTCGAAAGCTGGCTGTCGCCGCTCCCGGTGATCCTCTCGGTGCCGCTGGCCCTGATCGGCCCTTATGTCGTGCTGGAGGCGCTGGGACTTGCCAACGACCTCTACACCCAGATCGGCCTGCTGCTGCTGATCGCTCTTTCGGCCAAGAACGCGATCCTGATCGTCAGGATGGCGCGCGTTGCGCGCGTGCGTGACGGCGTGCCGATCGTCGAGGCGGCGATCGCAGCGGCGCTGAGCCGCTTCCGCCCCATCCTGATGACCTCGCTGACCATGGTCCTGAGCGTCGTGCCGCTGGTCCTCGCGGTCGGCGCCGGCGCGAACGCCCGCCACTCGCTCGGCCTCTGCGTGCTGAGCGGCATGATCGCGTCGACCTGCCTCGCCGTTCTGTTCGTGCCGGCGTTCTTCTGCCTGCTGCAGCGCATCGAGGAGTGGCTGCAGCCTTCAGCCAGGAGCGTCACACCGTCGGATGGCAAGACGACTTAGAGAGAATGGGATGGTGCCCCGGTTCGGCCGGTAGTTACGGGCCCGGCCGATGCATCACATGGCTGCCGGCAGTTCCTTCAGCGCCTGCTGAGCGTCCGGTGTCGCTTTCGCGCAAAAACCGTTTTTGTCCTTTTTGACTTCGTCCATCATGGTGTCGTAGGTCTTTTCAAGCTTGCGATCGGCAATGTTGAGTTGCCTCTCTGCCCAATCTATCCAGAACTCGAGCTTCTTTTCTTGATCCTTCGTCAATTCGAGGTCGCAAACCTCCACGGCGATGTCGACGACGTAGAGCCCAAGGACCAAATTCTGAGCATCCTCCTTGCTCAACTTTGATTGAGCCACGACGCTGCCAGATGACATCAAGCACAAAGCAAGAACGAGATGCATAAACCGCACGAGTAGTACTCCCTCTGGTCTATACTATTTTAGCGGGTGCACCACACACCGGGCCAGCTTTCCGACAGATCCACCCAAAAGAAGTCTGACCATGCGATTGGCCCGGTCAGGCAGCACCCCGGTCCGGCCAAACCGGCGGGTGATAGCCGAGCGGGACCGAGGGTCGTGCCCAGCGAGGCGGCGTTTCCGACATATGGGCAACAGGCCGCAAGTGACGCAGCGGACCGTTCGGCGTCTCGCTGACCATCGACCACCGCGCGAGCTCTTCCGCAGCGAACTCGTCGGGTACGCCGGCCAGGGACGCCGTCGGCACTTCGCCGAGATCGACCAGCCACTTGCCGACCTGGGCGAGCGAGATGCGCACGAGCCAGCTGCCACCCTCGCGCGCGCGGCGCTCCAGCGCCACCATGGCGCCGAACGCCATCAGGTAGCCGGTGCAGTAGTCGATCGCCGAGACCGGATAGAATTGTGGGCCCGCTTCCTTGCCCGGCACCAACTCGGCCTGGCGTGAGGTGATGCCGCTCACCGTCTGCACCACTGTGTCGAAGCCGCGCCGCTCCGCCCATGGCCCGCCATGACCGAAGGCGCTCAGCGAGACGTAGACCAGCCCCGGACGCAGGGCCGCCAGCGCCTCGGGCGACAGCCCCCTCTCGGCCAGGCTGCCCGGCCGATAGCCCTGCGAAAACACATCGGCCTCGCGGATCAGCCCGCGCAGGGTGTCCAGGCTGGCGGCCTGGCGCAGGTCGAGCTGGGCGGAAAGCTTGCCGTGCCCGGTATCCCATTCCTGGTAGCCGAGGTTGGGCAGGTGCGCCGCGGTGATCTTCATCACCTCGGCGCCGTGTTCGGCCAGGGTCCGCGCGCCGGTCGGGCCGGCGAGCACGCGCGTGATGTCGACCACGCGGATGCCGGACAGCGGGCGATCGCCGCGAGGTAGGGGTTCGGGTTCGCTGTCACTGACGCGGACGATCTCCAGCAACGGCATGGACGCGATCGCGACGGCCTGCGGATGGCCGGACCATTCGGCCTGCGTGCGCACCATGCCGCCTGCGCCCTTGGCGGCGATGATCGCCTCCTCCAGGACGGCGGCGTTCCAGCGCGCCACGGCACGCGTCACCGCCTCGCGATCCTCGGCCACGCCCAGCACGCCAAGCGCAGCCGCTCGATGGTTGGGGAAATTGCAATGCAGGTAGCTCCACCGTCCGTCCTTGGTCGGATAGCAGCCCATGATGGCATTGCGTCGGTGCGGCAACTCGCCGTCGCCCAGCTTCATGTAGGTGCCGCTGCGCAGCGACGCCGTGGCCTGGCGCAGGTCGACGCTCACCCGCTGGCGCCGCCCGGTGCGCGCTTCCCAGAGGGAAGCGGCGGCCAGAGCGGCAGCGGCAACGGTCGCCGCTCCGGCAACGCCGATGCGGAAAGGCGTCGGCAGCACGGGATCGGTCCCGCCGGTGAAGGTCGCATCGGTGGCGCGGTTGGGCGACCAGCCGGCGACGGGCAGGAGCGTGCGCAGGGCGGCGTCAGCGGCAGTCATGGTGTCCCCCTTACCTGGTTGCAGATGTGTCCCCGGGTTCATGGCTTGGGCATGACGTGCCCGCACCCTTTGCAGGTACGCGCGCGCTCCGAGTCGAAGAAGTTCGCGTAGGCCTTCGAGACCGGATCCAGCGTGTAGTCCTGCACGACGAACTGCTCCTCGTGCAGGAAGCCGTCGCACTTGGGACAGAACCACCGGAAGCGATCGATCTCGCCCGGCCGGCGCCGCCGCTCCATCACCAGCAGATAGGCGTCGGGCGGGAAGCGCGGCGAGTGCGGCACGTTGGCGGCGGTGTAGACGACCTCGCCCTGCTTGAGGAGCTGGATGTCCTCCTTGCCGTCCGGGAAGCGGTAATGGAGCTTCATCTCGCCCTTGATCATGAACATGACCTCGTCGCTGGGATCGAGATGGAATTCGCTGCGGTATTCGCGGCCGCGCGCCACGAAGGCCAGCGTGTCGTCGGTCTGCCAGAGCACTTTGACCCTCGTCCCTGTCCTCAGAAGCTCGTCGCCAACGGCCATCAGATCGGCAACCGGCATGGGCAACATGGACGTCTCCTTGGCTGAGTAGGATCGGAGGAACTCTACGAAATCATATAACTTGCCGCTGAAGTCGGCTGCGGCCCTGCAGAAGCGGCCCGAGATCCCAGCACCCAGGACCTTCGCGACGTGTCACTCGATCACTTGATCCGCACGCCCCAGAATCGCGGGTGGGAACGCGATTCCCTGGGCCTTCGCCGTCGCCAGGTTAATCGACAGGCCGAAGGTCGTGGCCTGATAGTAGGGGATGTCACCAGGGTGGGTGCCGCGCAGGATGGCGTCGATGTTTTCCGCCGCCCGACGGTTGAGTTCCTTCAAGTCGAACGAATAGGCCATCAGTCCGCCCGCTCCGACCGACTCGGGAAAGGTGTACATCGCGGGCAGCTTCGCCTCCGCCACCGCCGCCACGATGGCGGCGCGATAGCGGAGCGCCATGGGACTGTCGCCGATCATGATGGCGTTGCCTCCGGCCCGCGCACCCTCCACGATTGCCCGGCGGTAGTCCTCTTCGCTGGCGGGTGCATCGATCAGCTTCGGCAGCAGGCGGACGCCGGTCTGTTCGGCGGCGGCGCGCATGGCGGCGCCCATGAATGCGTCCCAGGAGGTCCGCAGGTTGACGTAGATCAGTTCCGACACGGCGGGAAACGTTTCGCGCAGGAGCTCGATGCGCTTGCCATGAAGCAAGGGACCGACGTCGACGCTCATGCCGGTGATGTTGCCCCCGGGCCTCGCCAGATTTTGGATGAGGCCCATAGCGATCGGATCGCCCGACAAGGCAACGACCGGGACCGCCGTGGCGGCTGCCTTGAGAAACGCCGCGCCGGCAATCGCGTACACGACATCGGGTTTGCTGCGCAGTACCGTCTCGAACAGGGCCGGCTGGCTTCCTCCCACATGTTCCTGCCCATAGCGCTCCACGGCGAAGGTCTTTCCTTCGATCCAACCGCGGCGACGAAGAGATTCGAAGAGCACCCGGTAATAGGGGTTGCTGCTATCCTCGACCATGAGAGAGATCGGCTCCGAAGGGCTGACGATCGCCAGCCGAGGAAGCTTCGGGGCCGGTTGGGCGAATCCCCGTGAAGCGCCGACGATAGACATCGCGGCAGCCAGGGCGGCACGACGTTTCATTCGATCACCTCATCGGCACGGGCGAGCAGTGCGGCGGGTACCGTGAGACCGAGCGCCCGCGCGGTCCTGGCGTTGATGACCAGCTCGAATTCGGTCGGCTGCTCCGACTGCAGGGCACGCGCGCACGGCGTGTAGAGGGCGACGATGACATCGACCTTTTCCGCGACCAGTTCGGCCGCCAGCCTGGGAAGCACGTCGAGCTGTCCCTGTGCGGAGCGAATGTCGAACAGGACATCCCTGCCCTCCCGATAGCCCGCTTTCGCCAAACCCTCGCGTATCACCTTTTGAAAGGTCGCGGCATCGGCATTTCCCAGGATCAGAGCGCCGATCCGGCGCACCTGCTTCTGCTGCGCCTGCGCGACCGCGGGCGCCGCCACCGCAGCTCCCGCCAGAACCCAGGCAAGATCACGACGCCGCATCGCGCGCCCGTTCATTCGAACACCTCGTCGGACCGGGCGCGCAACGTCGGCGGCACCGTGAGCCCGAGGGCGGCGGCCGTCTTGAGATTGATCGACATCAGGAAGGTGTCGGGCTGCTGGACCGGCAGGTCGGCTGGCCGGCTCCCGCGCAGGATGCGGTCGACGTAGCCCGCGGCGCGGCGATAGAGGTCGACGAAGTCGGCGCCGTAGTACATCAGGCCGCCGTCGGGCGGGAATGGCGGGTTGCCGGTGATCAGCGGCAGGCGATGGCGGGCCGCGAGTTCGATGATCTGCCGGCGGTGGCTGGCGGTGAAGAGGTCGGTCGGCAGGATGAGTCCGCCCGCGCCCGCTGCCGTGCCGGCAAAGCCGTCGAGGACGGTCTGGATCTCGGCCGCGCTGTGGACCTGGGCGAAGGCCACCTCGACGCCGAATTGCTTCATGGCGTGTTCGATGCCTGGTCGGTAGAAGCTCGCGCTCTGCTGCGTGAGAACGAGCAGGCGCTTCGTGGCGGGTGAAATTTCCATCAGGAGTTCGATCCATTTGGCGCCGAAGCTGGGCTCGGTCGACGTGAAACCTGTTGTCTGCGCACCGGGCCGGGCGAGGCTCTCCACCAGTCGGGCGTTCACCGGATCCGGCACGCCGACAAAGACAATCGGCAAGCCGATGCTCTCTCCGCGCAGGGCCAGAACGGACGGCAGGCCCTGGGCCAGGGCGATGTCGGGCTTGAGGGCGATGAGTTCCGCCGCGAGCCGCCGGGCCCGCTCGGCGCTGCTCGGCTCGTAGCGCACGTCGATGGCGAGGTTCTGTCCCTCACGCCAGCCGGCCGCCGCCATGCCTTCGCGAAAGCCGGCCAGCCTGGCCCGGGTTGCCGGATCGTCCGCGGCCAGACCGGTCAGGATCGCGACACGCCTGGCCTGCTGGGCCTGCGCCGGGAAGGACAGGACAGCAGTGGCGGCCGAGACCAGCAGGTGGCGCCGCCTCACTCGATCACCTCGTCGGCGCGGGCGAGGATCGACGGCGGGATCGGGAAGCCGAGCGCCTTCGCCGTCTTTACATTGACGATCAGCGCGAAGCGGATCGGCTGCTCGATCGGCAGATCGGCGGGCTTGGCGCCCTTCAGGATCTTGTCGCCCGGCTGTGCCGAAACCGGGGCCATTCCCGTGATCAGGATCAAAAAGCTGAGCGCAATACGCGGAAACAGGCACCTCACGCCATTGCCCTGGCACCGGTCCCGCGCGGTGCGCTTGCTAGGCAACATCGATTGCCACGGCCAAGCTGCCCCCACACCCTGTCCTCCCGCACAGTAGCCGCTCGTCCGCGCCGTGTCGTGCGGGCAATCGATGGAGGGCGAGCCTATTCGATCACCTCGTCGGCCAGCAGGGTCGGCGGCACGGCGATGCCGAGCTGTTTCGCGGTCCTGGCGTTCACGACCAGGACAAACTTGCTGGCCTGCTCGATCGGCAGGTCGCCCGGCTTCTCGCCGCCGAGGATTTTGGCGGCATAGATCCCGGCGCGGCGGAAGTCGTCGAGCAGGTCGGCCGAATAGGTCATCAGAAGGCCCGCGCGGCCCCATTCGGGATAGGTGCCGACCGTGGGCTTGCCCGGCGCCATCAGGACCGGCAGCACGCGCGCCATGTTGTTGTAGAGCAGCGGCTCGCCCGAGACGTAGAGAGCGTCCGCGCCTTCGCGGAGGCTCGTCCGGACGGCGCTCTCGACGTCGTCGAGCCCCTGCAGGTCGGCGCGGACGATTTCGAAGCCGAAGTGCCCGGCCACGTGCCGCAACGCCTCGAGTTCCGCCACGGCCAGGATCGATGTCGTCGTGCCGATGAAACCGAGGCGCTTCAGGTCCGGCACGAGCTGCTTGAACAGGCCCATGCGCTTCTGGGTCAGGGTCTCTTCGCCGCCCACGGCATTCATCACGTTGCCGGTGGTGTTTCCGCCCGGACGCACATAGCTCTCGGCAAAGCCCGCCTTGATCGGATCGCCGGCATAGGAGGTGAAGACCATCGGCAAATCGGGAACGGTCTTGTGAACGGCGAGGGCCGCCGCCGCGGAGGCCACGATGACGCGCGGCTTGAGCGCGGCCAACTCCAGCGCCAGTCCCGGCAGCCGGTCGAAGACGCCGTCGGCGAAGCGAAGCGCAAACGCGTAGTTCACATCCTCGGCGAGGCCCACCTCACGCAATCCGCCGCGGATAGCCGCGACCCTGTCGGCAGCGAGCCTGGCGTTGCCGGGAACGAGCACTGCGACCAGCGGCAGGTCCTTTTGCGCGCGCGCGGGTGGCGCCAGGGCAAGGATCGCGACGCCCGACAGTTGCGAGAACAGCCGCCGCCTCATGCGACCCGCCTCATTCGACGATATCGTCGGCGATCGCCAGGAGCCGGGGCGGGACGTCGAGGCCCAGCGCCCTTGCCGTCCTGAGGTTGATGACCAGCTCGAAGCGAGTCGGCTGAAGGATCGGCAGTTCGGACGGCTTCGTGCCCTTGAGGATGCGCCCGACATAGCCACCCGCCTGCCGCCACGTATCCTGGAGGACCGGGCCGTAGCCGATCAGGCCGTCGCCCGCGACCCTGCCGCGCGATGTCGACTCGCTCATCGTCGGGATCCGATAGCGCAGCCCTAGCGCCACGATCTGGTCGCGCAACGTGATGCCGAACGTCGGATCGACGCCGACCATGGCCAGGGCGACTTTCAGCCGCTCCATCGTGGCAAAGGCTTCGTCCATTTCGGCGGCGT
This sequence comes from Reyranella sp., assembly GCA_019750135.1. Lineage (GTDB taxonomy): Bacteria > Pseudomonadota > Alphaproteobacteria > Reyranellales > Reyranellaceae > Reyranella. The sequence continues at coordinate 185,009 of JAIEOV010000023.1, forward strand.
TGCTGGCATTGAGGACGTGCAGCCGAAGGCCGAGCGTCCTGGCGGCGGCGAGCCCGTCCTCCGCCTGGCCCTTCGCCAGCGTGTTCCTCGGGTTCACCAGGAGGGCAGCGTCGGTCGCCTGGGGAACGAGTTCGCGCATTATTTCCAGCCGCTTCGCCGTGAGCGACGCGCCGATGAACGTCGCGCCGGTGACGTTGCCGCCCGGCCGGTTGATGCTGGCGACCAGCCCGTCGGCTACCGGGTCGCCGCCGTAGGCGAAAACGATGGGAATGGTGGTCGTGGCGGCTTTCGCCGCGCGCGTGGGCAGCGGCCCTCCCGTGGCGAGGATAGCCGAGACCCGCGCCACGACCAGATCCGCTGCCATCGGCGGCAGCCGGTCGGGCTGCCCCTCCGCCGCGCGATAAATGATCGTGAGGTTCTGACCATCGACGAAACCGTACTCGGCCAAGCCCGCACGAACGCCGCCGATCATCCAGTCGGCAAAGTTCTCCGAGGAGAGAAGGCCGATCGTGGGGCCCGGGGATAATCCGGCGGATGATCCGCTTGCCGGGGCCGATTGCGCGCGTGCAGCCGGCGGCCACAATGACCAGGCTGCGGCGCCGCCGATCAGACCGCCGAGTTTCCGCCGTTTCACCGAAGTCCCTTCATGTTCACCGACACGATAGCTGCTCATTCGCAACCTGTCGTGGATGTGCAAGCTATCCTCTCTTAGAGGCGGCCTCGGAGCTTCGGCAATGGATCGATCGCCGATTCAGCCGGACTGAATGCAATCAGTTGCGTTCCGAAAATTCACCATCGCCCTCTCTGCCGCGATAGCCTATGTGAACGTACGCGTGGGGGACGGCGGGCCGATGCCAATGAGTTTGCGATTGCCGAGGGCGATATGGCTCGCCCGCTCGGTATTGGCATGAAGCGCCGCGCCCTGCTCGCGGCGGCGCTGCTGCCCTCGTTCGCGCCCCCGCTCCTGACGTCTCGGGCCCGCGCCCAGACACCCGACGGTCAGCGCCGGCTGGCGGTTCTGCTTCCCTACGGCGAGGCCGATGCAAAATCCCAGGGGCATCTCGCCCTGTTGCGGGAGGAACTCGGCAAACTGGGATGGCGAGACGGCCGCAATCTCAAGGTCGAAGTCCGCTGGACCGGCGGCGACGCCGGCAAGACGACGACGCTCGCACGGGAAGCCGTTGCGTCCCGGCCGGACGCCATTCTGGCCCGCTCGACCGGCGTGACGGCGGCGGTCGTGCGCGAGACCCGCGCGATCCCGACCGTCTTCGTCGTCGTTTCCGATCCGGTCGGCGATGGCTTCGTCGCCAGCATGGCGAGGCCCGGCGGCAACGTGACGGGCTTCACGAACGTCGAAGCTTCCCTGTGCAGCAAGTGGGTTCAACTGCTCACGGAAATCGACCCGCGCGTCCGACGTATCGCCGTCTTGTACGGGCCGAAAACCTCCGCGGGCGGCGGCACCTACTATATGCGCCTGGCCGAGGAGGCCGCCGCCTCGAGCGTCATCCAGGTCGTGGCGCTCCCGGTTCAGGACGCCGTCGATGCCGGCCAGGGGATCGATGCTTTCGCGAAGGAAGCAAGCGGCGCCCTGCTGGTCACGCCGGATGCGACCACGACGCGCCTCCGTTCCATGATCGTCGCGGCGGCGGCGCGCACCAGGCTTTCGGCGATCTATCCGTTCCGCGAGTTCGCCGAGGAAGGTGGTCTGGTTTCATACGGAACCGACGTGGCCGATCAGTACCGCAAGGCTGCCGTCTACCTGGACAGGCTTCTTCGCGGCGCGAAGCCTGCCGACCTCCCGGTCGAACAACCGAGCCGATTCGAATTGGTCCTCAATCTCGCGACGGCGAAGGCACTCGATCTCGCGATCCCCCTTTCGATTCTCGCCCGCGCCGACGAGGTGATCGAATGAGGCGGCGGGCGTTTCTTGCGGCCGCCGTGCCGACCGGCATGGCTTCCGCGGCGTGGGCGCAATCCTCCGCGCTGCCGCACATCGGCTATCTCAGCGGCCGGTCGCTGGCGACCGATCGCGCTCTGCTGGAGGCCTTTCTCGAGGGGCTGAAGGCGTCCGGGTATGTCGACGGCCGCAATGTGGTCATGGACGTGCGCTGGGCCGACGGTCACTACGATCGCGTTCCGGCGCTGGCGGTCGACCTCCTGAAGAGCAACCCCAGCGTCCTCGTGACGGTGGGGGCAACCGCTGTAACTGTTGCCGCCAAGGCGGTCACGTCGACCGTTCCCATCGTCTTCACGATCGGCGTCGATCCCATGACGCTGGGTCTCGTCAGCGATCTCGCACGCCCTACCACCAACATGACCGGCATGACCCTCCTGTCGACTTCCCTCGAGGCCAAGCGCCTGGAGCTGCTGCGCGACCTCGTTCCGGCCGCCAAGTCGGTGGCGTTTCTGGTCAATCCGGCGATGCCCAATGTCGCCGAGCAGATCCGCGACGCCCAGAAAGCGGCGACCGCGCTCGGCCTCAAGCTGCAGGTCGTCAAGGCCCAGGAGGACGCCGAGATCGACCCGGCGTTTGCCGCGTTGGCGGACGACATCGACGGTCTCGCAGTCGCCATCGATGGCTTCCTGATCGGCCGGCGCGATCGCATCGTGGCTCACGCGGCGGCGCGTCGGTTGCCGGCAATCTATCCGTCGCGCGAGTTCACCGACGCCGGAGGACTGGCCAGCTACGCCGCGCGATGGGCCGACGTCTATCGCGGCGCGGGGACCTATGCCGGCCGAATCCTGACCGGAGCCAGGCCGGCCGACCTGCCCGTCCAGGAGCCGACCAATTACGAACTCGTCATCAACATGAAAACCGCCAGGACGCTTGGCCTCGCCATCCCGCCATCGATCCTCGCCCGCACCGACGAGACGATCGAATGAGGCGACGCGCGGTCATGGCGTCGATCGGCGTCGCTGCATTCCTTCCGTCCGTTTCTCTCGCGCAGGAGGCCCGCCGCATCTATCGCGTCGGTACCGTCTTCGCCGTACCGCCGGCCGACGCCACCATCACGACGGTCCTCGACGAATTGAACCGCCTCGGCTTCGTCGAGGGCAAGAACCTCATGGTGGACCCACGAGGCTTCAGGCTGCGGTCCGACCAGATGATTGCCGTGGCGCAGCAGCTTGCCGAGGCCAGGATAGATCTCTTCCTGACGGGCGGTGGCCTGGCCACGAAGGCGGCGCAGGCCGCCTCGAGCACGATTCCCATCCTCGGCATCGCCGATGACATGGTGGGCGAAGGCCTCGTCGGCTCGCTCGCCAACCGCGGCGGCAACACGACCGGCCTCAGCATCCTCTCCGCCGAGCTCAACGGCAAGCGACAGGAAATCCTGATGGAGCTCCTGCCGGAATCGAAGAAGATGGCGATGCTGGCGGAAGCCACGAACCAGCAGTTCGCCGCGCTGCAGTCCAACGCGCGGGCAAGGGGCGTCGACGTCTCGATCCTGACGATCTCGAAACCCGACGATGTCGAGCCCACGCTGAAGCAGGCCAAAGCCGACGGCGCGACGGCCATCAACATCGCGGGCAGCGCATTCCTCTTTGCCATGCGCCAGCAGATCTTCGCCACCGCGACGGCGCTTGGTCTCGCCACGATGTACCAATGGACCGAAGGCATCCGGGAAGGCGCGCTTGCCGCCTATGGCCCGAGCCTCGACGAGACATTCCGGCAACGCGGCCGCCAGGCCGCCAGGTTGTTGCGCGGCGCCAGGCCCAGCGACATGCCGGTGGAGCAGCCGACGACGATCAAGCTTGCGATCAACCTGAAGCTCGCGCGACAGCTTGGAATAGACGCTCCACCGGCGCTCCTGCAGCGGGCCGATGAGGCCGTCGAGTGAGGCGGCGCGGTGTGATGGCGATGCTCGTCGGCGCCGCCGTTCCGTGGCCGCTCGTCGCGCGTGCGCAAGCCGCCGGGAAACCGACCATCGGATTTCTGGGCCCCAGCACGGCAGCCGCCGATCGCACGCGACGCACGGCCTTCCTGCAGCGCCTCGCCGAACTCGGCTGGGTCGACGATCGCAACATCGCGATCGACTATCGCTGGGCCGAGGGCTCGGTCGCCCGGGCCGGCGAGATCGCGGTCGAGTTCGCCCGCCTCAAGGTCGATGTCATCGTGCCAAGCGGCGACGCGCAGATCCTTGCGGTGAAGAAGGCGACCGCGACGATCCCGATCGTCATCGCGGCGGCGGCCGATCCGGTCGGCAGCGGCCTCGTCGCAACCCTGGCGCGGCCTGGCGGCAACGTCACCGGCCTGTCGCGCCAGCTCACCGATACGGCCGGCAAACGGCTCGAGCTCCTGCGCGAGGTCATGCCGGGTCTTCGCCGCGTGGCGATTCTGTTCAATGCCGCCAATCCCCTGACCGGCCTCGAGCTGCACGCCACCGAGGCCGCGGCCCTTGCCCTGGGCATGGAAACCGTCAGGGCGGAAATCCGCCGCGCCGAGGACATTCCGGCCGCCATCGAGCAGCTCGGCGGCCGTGTCGAGGCGCTCTATATCTGCGTCGACCCGCTCGTGAACACCAACGGCGTGCGCATCAACGGCTTGGCGCTGGCCGCGCGACTGCCGACCATGCACAGTTCCCGCGACAATCTCGAGGCGGGAGGTTTCATTTCCTATGGGCCGGACATATCCGACCTGTTCCGACGCGCTGCCGAATATGTCGACAAGATCCTTCGCGGAGCAAAGCCGGGCGACCTCCCGGTCGAGCAGCCGATCAAGCTCGAGCTGGTCATCAACCTCAATACGGCGAAGGCGCTGGGCCTTGTCATCCCTCCGCCGATCCTCGCCCGCGCCGACGAGGTGATCGAGTGAGGCGGCGCGCGTTCGGCAGGTTGCTGTGCATGGCGGCGGCCTCGGCTTCGTGGCCATGCCCGTCGGGCGCCCAGCAGAAGCCGCTCCCCGTTGCCGGATTCCTCTTCAGCGAAGCGAAGGATCCTTCCATCTTGCGGGCCGAGTCGTTTCGCGAGGGCTTGAAGGAAACGGGCTATGTCGAGGGCCAAAACGTGGTTGTCGAATACAGGTGGGCAGATGGCCACAGGGAGCGCTTGCCGGACCTGGCGGCCGAGCTGGTCGCCCGCAAGGTCTCGGTGATCTGTGCCGGCAACATCAACTGCGCATTGGCGGCGAAAGCCGTGGCCGGGACGACGCCGATCGTCTTCCTGACCGCGGGCGACCCGATCGAGGACGGACTTGTCGCCAGCTTCAGCAAGCCCGGCGGCAATGCGACGGGGGTCCGATTGTTCTCCGCTGGCCTTGTCGCCAAGCGCTTGCAGCTTCTCCATGAACTGGTGCCCATGGCCGACGTCATCGGCTTCCTGGTGAACCCGAATAACCCGACCGCCCGCGATCAGCTCAAGGCGGCAAATACCGCCGCCACGGCCCTGGGTCTCGGCATCCAGGCCGTGGAGGCAAGTGACGAGCGCCAGCTGGATGAGGCCTTCGAAACCCTCGCCCAGAAGAAAGTCCTCGCCCTCGCTGTCGGCGCAGACCCCTTCTTCAATGCGCGCGGTAAACAGGTCGTCGCATTGGCGGCGCACTATCGACTGCCGGCCGTCTACGAATGGCGCGAATCCGCCACGGCGGGCGGGCTGATGGCCTATGGGACGGTGCTGGCCGATGCCTTTCGCAACCTCGGCGTCTATACCGGCCGCATTCTGAGCGGTGCGAAGCCCGCCGACCTGCCGGTGCTGCAGCAAACCAGGTTCGAGCTGGTGATCAATCTGAAGGCGGCGGCGGCGCTCGGCCTGAAGGTCCCGGCATTGCTGCTGGCGCAAGCCGACGAGGTGGTCGAGTGAGGCGGCGGCATCTTCTCGCTCTTGGCCCGTTCCTGACCGGCACGGGGGCGATCCTTCCGGCCCGCGCCCAGAAGATGCCGCGGGTCGGGTTCCTCGTGGCCGGCGATCCCGAGCCTTCCTGGACGCAGTTCAAGACGGCAATGGCGGGCCTGGGCTACGTCGATGGCCGCAACATCAGGTTCGAGTATCGCGCTTCCGATGCCGATCGCGACCGGCTGGATGCGCTCGCGGTCTCCCTGGTGAGCCTCGAGGTCGACGCGATCGTGGCGGTCCTGTCGCCGGCGGTCGCGGCGGCCAAGCGCGCCACATCGAGCATCCCCATCATCTTCACCGGCGGCGCGCCGGAGACCGGCACCGTGACGAATATGGCGCGGCCGGAGGCGAATCTGACCGGCACCTATGGCGCGACATCGATCGTCGCCGGCAAGTCGGTCCAGCTCTTCCAGGATTTCAAGCCCGCGGCCAGGGCGCTCGGCCTGCTCCTGAACGCACCGGATCCGTTTCATGTCCCGCTTCAGCGCGAGGTCGAGACGGCGGCGCGCGCCATCAACATAGAGATCATACCGACGCTGATCCGGACACCCGGCGAGCTGGCGCCCGGCGTCGACTCGCTCGCGGGCCGCGGCGTCGACGGCGTGATGGTCCAGCCGAGCCTGTCGCTGCCGGCGACGGCCGACCTTGCCTTGAAACACCGACTCCCCGGGATCTGCTTCCGACGCGAATTCGTCGAGGTCGGCGGCCTGATGTCATACGGTGCCAATCAGGGGGATATCTTTCGCATGGTCGCGGGCTACGTCGACAAGGTCCTCAAGGGCGCCCGGCCGGCCGACCTGCCGGTCCAGCAGGCGACGCGCTTCGAACTGATCCTCAACCAGAAGACGGCGCGGGCGCTCGGCATCGTCTTCGCGCCCTTGTTCCTCGCCCGCGCCGACGAGGTGATCGAGTGAGGTGGGGCGGCCTCTTCTTCAAGTACGTCGCGCTGTTCGTGGGCCTGGTGAGCGGCGTGCTGGTGATCAACGCCGCGCTCGACCTCTACTTCGTCTACCAGGAGAACCGGCGCGCCTCGATCGAGGTGCAGCGCGAGAAGGCCGAGGCGGCGGCGCAGAGGGTCGAGTCGTTCGTGCGCGAGATCGAACGCCAGATCGGCTGGGTTGCCTATGCGCAGTTCGCGGCGCTGCCGGCCGAGCAGCGTCGCTTCGACTACGTCCGGCTGATGCGCCAGGTCCCGGCCATCACCGAACTCGTCCAGCTCGACCGCCAGGGCCGCGAGCAATTGCTGGTGTCGCGGCTCTCCATGGACGCGATCGGCGCCGGCACCGACCGCTCGACCGAACCGGCGTTCGTCGAAGCCATGGCACATCGGATCTATTTCGGGCCGATCACCTTCCGCAAGGACAGCGAGCCCTACCTCACCATGGCGGTGGCCCATGGCACCGGCCGAAGCGGGGTCACCGTGGCCGAGATCAATCTCAAGCTGATCCTGAGCGTCATCTCCCAGATCAAGGTCGGGCGTGACGGCTATACCTACGTGGTCGATCGCCAGGGGCGACTGATCGCGCATCCCGACATCTCGCTGGTGCTGCGCGGCACCGACATGAGCCGGCTCGCCCAGGTTGCCGACGCGCTCGCGCAAAAGGGCGGCGGCGCCCCGGAGGACACGGTCAACCGTTCCGGCATATCGGTGCTGTCGGCCCATGCCGCGATCCCGGCGCTCGGCTGGACGGTGTTCGTGGAGGTGCCGACGCGCGAGGCGCAGCAGCCGGTGATCGACGCCGGATTGCGCACGCTCGGCCTGCTGGTGCTGGGCCTGATCATCGCGGGCATCGCCGGCGCGCTGCTGGCGCGGCGGATGGTGGTGCCGATCCGCACCCTGCAGGCCGGTGCCGCCCGCATCGGCAGCGGCGAACTCGATCATCGCCTGTCGATCAAGACCGGCGACGAGCTGGAGGCGCTGGCCGACCAGTTCAACCGCTCGGCCAGGGCGCTGGAAGATTCCTACGCGACGCTCGAACAGCGGGTCGAGGACCGTACCCGCGAACTGACCGAATCGCTGGAGCAGCAGACCGCGACCGGCGAGATCCTGCATGTCATCTCCCAGTCGCCGACCGACGTGCAGCCGGTGTTCGACGCCATCGCCAGCAACGCCGTACGCCTCTGCAACGGCCTGCACTGCGCGCTTCACACGTATGACGGCGAACTGCAACATTTCGCGGCCCACTTCGGCGTCGAGCCCGAGACACTTGCCATGCTGCACGCGCGCTATCCGCGTCCCGCAAGTCCCGACACGGTGACGGGCACGGCCATCCTGGAGCGCCGGACGGTGCACGTTCCGGATCTCGCGGCACAGAACGCCTTCGCCGACTCCAGGCGTGTCCAGATGGAAGCTAAGTATCGCGCCGTCCTGGCCGTGCCCATGCTGCGCGAGGGCGAGCCGATCGGCGCGATCTTCGTCGTGCGCCGCGAGCCCGTGCCCTTCACCGACAAGCAGATCGCCCTGCTCGAGACCTTCGCGGCCCAGGCCGTGATCGCCATCGAGAACGTGCGGCTGTTCACCGAGTTGCGCGATTCGCTGGAACGGCTGAAGGCGGCGCAGGCCAACCTGGTGCAGTCGGAGAAGATGGCTTCGCTCGGCCAGCTCACCGCCGGCATCGCCCACGAGATCAAGAACCCGCTGAACTTCGTCAACAATTTCGCCGGCCTCTCGGTCGAGCTGCTGGCCGAGATCAAGGAAGTGGCGGCGCCCGCCTTCGCCGAGCTCGACCCCGACAAGCGAGAGGAGATCGAGGAGACGATGGCGCTGATCACGGACAACCTCGAGAAGATCGCGGAGCACGGCCGGCGCGCCGACGGCATCGTCAAGAGCATGCTGTCGCATTCGCGCGGCGGCACCGGCGACTGGCAGGCCTCCGACATCAACGCGCTGGTGGAGGAGGCGCTGAACCTCGCCTATCACGGCGCGCGCGCTCAGGATAACAACTTCAACATCACGATGGAGCGCGACCTGGCGCCCGCCACCAAGGCGATCGACGTCGTGCCGCAGGACATCATGCGAGTGTTCCTGAACCTGATCGGCAACGGCTTCTATGCCGCCAACAAGCGCCGCCAGGCCGGCACCGAGGCCGGCTTCAAGCCGCACCTCCGCGTCTCGACCCGCGACTTCGGCGAAATGATCGAGATCAAGGTGCGCGACAACGGCACCGGCATTTCCGACGAGGTTCGCGCCAAGCTCTTCCAGCCCTTCTTCACTACCAAGCCGACCGGCGAGGGCACCGGCCTGGGGCTTTCGATCAGCTACGACATCGTCACCCAGCAGCATGGCGGGACGATCGACGTCGAAAGCGAGCTGGGCTCCTTCACCGAATTCACGGTACGCCTGCCGCGCAGCCGGCGCATCGTTCCAGCGGAGAGAACCCGATGAGCGTCAGCATCCTGGTCGTCGACGACGAACCCGACGTGGCCGATCTGTTCCGGCAGCGCTTCCGCCGCGAAGTGCGCGAGGGCAAGTACGTCATCCACTTCGCCGGGTCGGGCGAAGAGGCGCTGGGCAAGCTCGAAGGCGGCGTGCAGCCGGAGCTGATCGTCCTGCTGTCCGACATCAACATGCCCGGCATGGACGGGCTCGGCCTGCTGCGCGAGGTCAAGCAGCGCCATTCCGACCTTCCGGTGATCATGGTGACGGCCTATGGCGACGATGAACGCCGCCGCACCGCCAGCGAATGCGGCGCCAGCGATTTCGTCACCAAGCCGGTCGATTTCGAGTTGCTGAAACGGCATCTCGAGCAACTGCCGTCACGGTCACCGCGGGAGCCGGCATGAACGCGCCCGCCCAGGTTCCCGACAAGAGCCCCGACAATCGCGCATTTCAGCTGATGGTGCTCCCGGTCGGACTCGAACCAACACTTCCGTGAGGAAACCTGATTTTGAGAGGTGATGAACGGCCTATCCTTTCTCTAGCCGGCAGTGCGCCACAACACGATAAGTGCCTGATCGTTCTGGCATTTTGACTTCGTATCGTGATCCAGTCCTACCCGGCTGTACGCCACGGTTGGGTTTCTGGCTGCACCTATTCCGCACCTGGAATCCGGCTTCGTCGGAGGAGTAGGAATGCCAAAACTCAAACTCACGAAGACCATCGTCGATAGCGCTCGGCCAGACAAGGCTCCCTATGAACTCCGCGACGCAGCGATACCGGGCTTCTTGCTCAAGGTCACGCCGACTGGTCGCAAGGTCTTCATGGTGGCCTATGCCGCCAACAACGGTCAGCGACGCAAGCCAGCCATTGGCCGCTTTGGCGAGATCACGGTCGAGCAAGCCCGGGCCATCGCCCAGGACTGGTTGGCCGACGTCCGCAAAGGGAAGGATCCGAGTGCAGAGAAGCGCGCCTCACGCCTAGGAGGCGTCGAGTTGCAGGTTCAACTCCTCGACCTTCTGCAACCTCCGACGGTACGGGTGCTCGCCGAGCAAGTGGTGCGCACCGGTTGGCATGTGCCCGTCGCCTTCGCGCTGCGGCTGCCCCGGGATACCTCACTCAATGACCGCAACCTCGTGATCTCCGCTCGTGTGGTGCAGGGGCATCAGACCCTGTTCGAGCTTGAGAAGCAGCTACCGCTGATCGCCGGCGACCTGCACCGCTCTATCATTCTGACACTGACCGAGCCCAAGACAGCCGACCGCTGATCCCCCGACTCCCCAATCCCGCGAAGTGCGATCGATCGCCGCTTCGAGCCACCTCCGGACTTTCCCTAAGGAAATTATCTGAATTTTCCATCGAATCGGGCGATGGTATCGATGCAGGGCAACTCGCTGGGGAGGCAAGATATGGCCCACCTCTACTTCCACTGCTCCAGTGCCAGCGGAACTCTGATCGATCCGGTCGGCTTGGATCTCCCTGATCTCGGGGATGCCTGCAGCCACGCCGCCTCCGTCGTGCAGTCGTTCATCGCCTCGCCTAGCCTGGAAGACTGGCGCAGCTGGATTCTGCACGTATGTGACGATCTCGGCGACGAGGTGTTCCTTGTGCCGTTCGCGCCTGCACTGGGCAAACCCAACTGAGGAATGCGCCATGCTTTCAGGGCGATTCACATCGCAGTTTGGCCGCGACTGCCACCAGCTTGGTACGGTCATGGGAAGGGTCCGAGAGCTGGTCCGGACCCTTCGTCATCCCTATCGGCCTGAACTCCATTACATGCGTGGGCCTGGCCCCAAGTGGCATGCCAAGAAGGGAAGCCTTACTGGAAGCGCTTTGCTTGGCTGACACTGCTGATGAAGCGCATTCGTGTCACCACAGTAGATCCTGAATATGGCGCGTGCGGCATCGCACCGAGATGCAGTGTACGCACGCAGTCGTGGCACCCTTCGCGCCCGAGCTATCCTTTCTGTGTCCGTTGATCGTAGCGAGCGAAGCCGTTGCGGCGAAGGCGCGAACGATGTGATCGGACAATTGGAATGGTCGTCATCGACTGCGCCGACGGCGTGTGTATTCGCCAAGCGGCCGCGTTGGCGAAAGAAGACTCCAATCTCCGTCATAGTCACGGTCGGCGAGTAGCATCGTTCCGACTTCAAGCGAGATAGGAGTCTGCTTGCGAGCCGGCCGTCGCGCACCCCAGCCAGCCGTGAGTGTTTGCCGGGCTAATTCATGAGGAATCGCAGCCGACTACCTAGCGAGTATCCGGCCATGCTCCAAAAATTGATGCAGATCAAGGACTGGTCCCCACTGCAGGTCTGAACTTCCAACGCTGCGGAACAGCTGAACGAACCCCTGCTGATGTTGGCGCTCATGCCAAATTGCTGGTTGCCGTGTCGCTAATGGGACTGAGGCCGGCACCGCCGCCGAAGCGCGCAAGTGAGGAGAAGGAATCATGCAAGCCAGTGACGTCATGGTTTCCCCTGTCATCACGGTCACGCCGGGTACGACCGTGAAGGAGCTCGCGAAGCTCCTCGTGGATCGCGGACTGAGCGCAGTGCCGGTCGTCGACGACAAGGGCCATCTGGCCGGCATCGTGAGCGAGGGCGACCTCCTCCACCGCGCCGAGATCGGGACATACCGTCAAGCGCCGTCAGGCGGGCTGGCGCCACGTATCGACATGGCGGCCGGGGCCGCGGGCTTCATCAAGGCCCACGCGATCAAGGTCGCCGATGTCATGACGCGCAAGGTGGTGACAGCCGCTCCGGATACGCAGGTGCAGGACATCGCGGTAATGATGGAGACGAACGGCGTCAAACGCATCCCGATCCTGCGCAATGGACAGCTCGTCGGGATCGTGAGCCGGGCCAATCTGGTGCAGGCGGTTGCCACGAGTGGCGTGAAGCTGGAAATTCCCGTGTCCGATGCCCTCATCCGCGAAAGGCTGATGAAACAGCTGAAATCGGAGAGCTGGGCGCATACGACGCTTCTCAACGCAACGGTGAGCGGCGGCGTCGTGACTTTGTGGGGACTGACTTCCTCGCCCCTCGAGCGGCAGGCCATCCGGACAGCGGCAGAAAGCATGTCCGGCGTAGTTGCCGTCAAAGATCACATTGGCATCGCGCCGGTCCGACCTGCCTAGCCAGCCGGATCAGCGCGTACATCGCGGTGGAGATGATGCCTTTCAGTGTCGACGTTCGGAACGTCGCGATCCCTCCCCTCGGGTTACCCGGTACACTCAGCATTCCGGGGGGCACACCGTCCGTCATCGCGTTTGCTCATGGCAGCGGCTCCAGTCGCCTCAGCCCCCGCAATATCCAGGTCAGCGACGCCTTGATAGCGCGCGGGGCAGGTGAGCGACGACGACGTCCGTCGCCTGCTGGCGGAGCATCGCCAAGAGGCCGACAGCGGGCGGTGACTCAGGCGCGGGCGCTCGAGATCGCGGCCGCCACCGAATCGCCGGCGTCGAGGATCGTGAGCCTGGCAGCATCGGCGGGCGGCAACCGGAACGGCGGAACGGTATTGGCCACGGCAATACCCTCGATCGAAGGCTCCGCCATGAGCTCGGGCGCCCCCGACATGAACAGTCCATGCGCTGCTGCCGCGAAGACCTTCGTTGCACCCGCCGCATGGCACGCCCGGGCGGCACGAACGAGGGTCCCGCCGGTGCTGATCAGGTCGTCGACGATCACAGCGACGCGGCCGCGGACGTCGCCTGCGAGCAACGACCCGCTGACAACGCCGCCGCTGCGGCTCTTTTCCATGAAGGCCGAGCCGACATCCCGCCCGGTGAGGCGCTGCAACTCCTGGCGAAAGCGCTCTTCCCGCTTGGCCCCGCCGGCGTCGGGCGACACCGCGACGATCGCCTGGTCGCGCAGCAGGTGCGCAAAATGCGCGGCGATGAGAGGCGCGAATTCGATGTGGATCGTCTGACACCGGAAGGCATTCTCGAATGCTGCGACGTTGTGCACCTCGACGGTGATCACTCGATTGATGCCGACGGCCTCGAACAGGGCAGCGACATAGCGCGTGGTAATCGGGTCGTTGCTCTTGGTCCGGCGGTCTTTGCGCGCATAGCACAAGTACGGCACGACGGCGGTGACGCTGCTTGCCCCTGCATCGCGCAACGCTCCGCAGAAAAACAGCAACCGGCAAAGCTTGTCGTTGGCGCTCTGCGAGTCGTCTCCATGAAGCGAATGGAAGACGAAAGTGTCGTGCCCCTGCACGTTCTGCAAAGGCCGTGCCTTGTGCTCACCGTCTTCGAACTGGCGCTCCTCGTGGGAAGCAAGGCCTATCGCCAGCCGGCCGGCCACACATTGTGCGAACGCTCTGCTTCCCTCGAGGGCAAAAAGGGTAAAAGGTCGTTGGCTCATCTCGCAGGCTCCCCAAGTGGCTCCCATCGCATGTAATCGACGTCTTTCACTTGATCCTCATCAACCCAGATAGCGCTGCAAGCGCCGCGCATCGCTCCGGGCCAGGTCGAGATACTCCATGCCCTGCCGTGGCCACTTGGCCGGTGTTCGTGGCGCCGGTTCGAGCAGGTGGGCAACGGCCAGCCGTGCTCTCAGCGTCGCGCGATAGCAGCGGTAGAACGTGAAAAGCTCGTCGGAGACGTCATCCCGCAGAACCTGCATCGACCGCGCCTTGATATAGGCAGCCTGTCGTTTGCCGCCCAGTCGGTCGCATTCCAGGCACAGGTAGGCGAGCTCATCCAGTGGATCGACGGCCCGAAGCTGCCGATTGAACTCGAGGCAGTCGATGATGCGAACAGGAGGACCGAGCCAGATGTGTTCGGGGCGCAGATCGCCGTGGCCATCGACGATCTGGCCATGGCGGGCGCGTGCCGCCAGCAGATCGCCCCTGCGCGCAAGGAACTCCGTTTGCATGCGATCGACGAACCGGACAACAGGGACAGGCAACGGACAGCCTGGTCGCAGGAGGATGTGGCGGTTCTCCGCCTGATTCCTGTACCACCGAGAGACAAGAAGCGCCGGTGGAACGGCGACCCGAGCCGCGCGTCGGTAGAACCGGCCGAACGTGGCAATCAGCGGCTCGAGCTCGCGGACCTCGAGCGTTCGGCTGCGCAACGCATGTTCCAGGGAATCGGACTCGTCCAACCGCCTCATGACGACCAGCCAGTCGACAACTTCTCCGCAGCCACCGATCGTAAGACCGGCCGGTGACCGGGTTATCGGCACGACCTCGTCGTAGACATCCGGAGCCAACCGACGGTTCAGCGACAGCTCAGCCAGGCAACCGGCGCGGCGCTTCTCCACCGTCGAGAAGTCCAGGTAGGGAAAACGCACGGGCTTCTTGAGCTTCAGGACCTTGTCGCCTGCGAGAAACACCCAGGACATGTGCGTCTCTCGGCACACGACCTCCCTTACCTGAGAACCGTGCGCCGACGGATGCGCCAGGAACTTCACCTTGTCCGAAAGGCAGACGGACGGCGAGAGCAGTGGGCCGACCCCGATGTGCTGGGAGTATCCTTCCAAGGCATGTCTCCCTGCTGCCAGTCGGCGCGTCCAGCAGCAGGTTGACCGGGATGATCAACCCGCCGCCGGGCAGGATCAGGCTGCGGCCTTGACCTCGATCTTCTTGGCGGGCTTCTGCGCTTCCGCCTTCTTGGGCAGGGTCACCGTCAGCACGCCCTTCTTGAGGCTGGCCTCGATCTTGTCGCGGTCGACCCCCTCGGGAAGAGTGAAGCGGCGCTCGAAAGAACCGAATTCGCGTTCCGTGAGATGATAGTCCTTCTTCTTCTCTTCCTTCTCGGACTTGCGCTCGCCCTTGATGCAGAGCGAGCCGTTCTGCAGCTGGACTTCGATGCTCTTCTCGTCGAAGCCCGGCACGTCAGCCGTCACTTCGAAGGCATTGTCTTTTTCGACGATGTCGACCGCCAGTGGCAGGCCCGCCTGGAACTCACGCTGGAACACCGGCTCCATGCTGAACAGCGAGCGCCGGAACGGCGAACGCCAGAACTCGGTGCCGAAATCGTCGAACAAACGATCGACCTCACGACGCAGGGCCTCGAAGGGACGCCACACCTGCGGTGCAGCGCCCGTCGCTTGACCCTTCGGCTCGGTCTTCACGGGGACCTTGGCTGCTTCTGTCATGGTTGCTCCTTTCGCAAGAGTGCAGCCTCTGTCTAGCGGCCCAGACGGCAGCCGCCTTGACCTGAATCAACGGCGCTACAGTCGCGGGCGTCGTTGGTACCGTGCAAGGTCCTTCGTCCGAAAGAACCAGGATTTGACTGCTTCGGTCGCCAACACATAGAAGAGTACGATCGCGGCAATCGCGGCCATGAGAGGCGGCGACAAGGGAGAGAAACCAAAAACGGCCGCGACCGGCGAGACGAACGGCAGAGCGAACGCAGCGACCGCGACAAGCAGCGTCGACTAGAGAAGCAGCCGGCCCGGCCGGCTGAGCACGGCCGGCCTGCGTGTCCGCAGGACGAGAACGACTGTAAGTTCCGTGAGCAGCGAGAAGACAACCACGAGGTTCGGAAGGCGACCTCGTTCGTTTCGAATACCAGGGGCAGCACGGCAAAGGTCAAGGCATCGAAAAGGGAGCTTACAAGGCCAAAAACGACCATGAAGTGCTGGATGCCCGTGATGCTCCAGCGTTGCGGGCGGACGACGTCCTCGCGATCAATATCGTCCGTCGAGATCGCGATCGAAGGAATATCTGACAGGAAGTTGTTGAGCAGGATCTGCTTCGGGGCCAGTGGCAGAAACGGCAACAGCGGTTGACCAACGCCATGCTTATCATGTTGCCGAAATTGGCGCTGGTGGTGATCGAAATGTATTTCAGCGTGTTGGCGAAGGTCCGGCGTCCATCCTCAATGCCCTCGCGGAGCACGTCCAGGTCACGGCTGAGCAACACGACGTCTGCGCTCTCGCGGGCTATATCGACCGCACTCTCGACCGAAATCCCCACATCCGCCGCATGCAAGGCCGGTGCGTCATTGATGCCGTCGCCGAGATAGCCCACGGTGTTACCGGTGCGCTGCAAGGCGCGCACGATCTGCTCCTTCTGCTGTGGGTCGATCTCTACGAACAGATCCGTGCGCGGCGCCAGATGCCACAAGGGTTCGTCGCGCAGGCCGGACAGTTCCTCCCCGGTCAGCATCGAGGTCGGGTCGAGCCCCACGGCCTTTGCAAGGTGGGCGGTGACGTACCGGTTGTCACCGCTCATGACCTTGATGCGTATGCCAAGTCGAGCCAGGGCGTCGATCGCGGGCGCGGCCTCTTCCCTGGGTGGATCATGGAAGACGAGGAAACCACGGAACGTCATGTCCCTTTCGTCATCGCGATCATAGTGTTGTCGGACGGAGGTCACGCGTATTGCGACCGCCAACACGCGATAGCCTTCCATGCTCTTGCTTCTGAACAGTTCGATGAGCTGCGCGCGCCTTGCCCCGTCGAGTGGTATCTCGCAGTCTTCCGACTGCAGGTAGCGACACACCGAAAGCACCTCGTTGACCGCACCCTTTGTCACGATCAAATGATGGGATCCCGCTTCGCCGTCCGACAGGACAACCGTCAGCCGGCGACGCACGAAGTCGTAAGGAAGCTCGTCAACCTTGTGTCGAGCACCGACTTGGAGCCCGCCAATCTTCCCTGCCTGCAAAAGGGCCGCATCCAGCGGATTGGCAATACCTGTCTCGAACGCAGCGTTGAGGAAGGCAAGCAGCCGCATGGCGTCCGAAGGGCGCCCCGCGGCGTCCGTGCTCTCGCGCAGAACGATGGTACCCTCGGTGAGCGTGCCAGTCTTGTCGGTGCAGAACACGCTCATGCAAGATTCTCGATCGCCTCGAGCCGATGCACGACGACGCCCCGCTTGCTAAGAGCATGCGCACCGGCCGACAACGTCACGCTCACGATGGCAGGCAGCAGTTCCGGCGACAGGCCGACCGCGAGGGCCACGGCGAACATCAGTGAAAGAAGAACCGGGCGGTCGAGCAGGATGTTGGCGACGAGGACGAATAGGACGATGATGATCATCACGCGCATCAACATATAACCGAAGCGTCGCACACCGCGGGAGAAGTCGGCCTCCTCTGATGGTCTTATGACCTTCGCCGCGATAGCGCCGGACTCGGTTCGAGCCCCGTTTTCACGGCAAGCGCACGCGCTGTGCCGCTGCGGACCGAGGCGCCCAGGAACACGGTGTTCGTCCGCCGGGAGATCGGGGTGTCCGGCGCAAGCACTCCCGGTCGCTTCTCGACGGGGAACGACTCCCCCGTCATGCTCGCCTCGCTCACCAGGAAGTCCTGGGCCGCCATGACGAGCCCGTCGGCCGGGATGAGATTGCCGGCGCCAAGCAGGACGACGTCACCCGGCACCACGGTGCTTGCAGGGATCGTACATTCGACACCGTCGTGCAGAACGCGCGCCGTCAGGGCAAGCTCGCTCTTCAGCTTTCGGACGACACCGAGGCGCGATACTCCTGCGCGAAGCCCAGCAGCGAGCTGCCCAACACGATCGCCAGAATGATCGCGGCGTCGATCCATTCACGCACCAGCAAAGCGACAACGGCGCCCGCCACCAGGATGAGAACAAGCGGGCTTGTGAACTGGCGCAACAGCAGGCCCACGGGATGCGGCTCGAGCAGCTCCTCCAGCCGATTGGGACCCACTTCCTTCAGCAGCGTCGCAGCATGGGCCGAGGACAAGCCATCCGGCCGCGACTGCAACTCCGCTGCCAGAGCATCGATGCTCTGGCTCCAGAAAGGGCGCCTTGCGTCTGCAGCGGACATTTGCACCGCACCAGTGTTCGCCCAGGTCAGGCGATTGCTCTGATCCAAATCAAGTGGTTGCCCCTCGAACCGTGCTCAACTGAGATTAGAGGGGGAAGTACATGTTCCGACACATTCTCGTTCCGACCGATGGATCGCCCCTTTCCACGAAGGCGATCAACAACGCCATGTCCCTGGCAAGCACCCTGAAGGCCCGGGTGACCGTGCTCACGGTGATCGAGCCATATCACGTCTTCGCCAAGGATCCCGAACAGCTCGCCGATACCGAGGCCGCGTACAAGACGCATGCCAAGGCCCGGGCGACCCGGATTCTCTCGGAAGCAGACGCAGTGGCGCAGAAGGCCGGCGTGGCCTACGCCACACAACAGCTCGAGCACGACCAAGTACACCAGGCGATCATCGAGGCAGCAAACAAGCATGGATGCGACCTGATCGCGATGGCCTCGCACGGTCGACGGGGTGTCGCGGCCCTTGTGCTCGGGAGCGTCACCACAAAGGTCCTGACGCACAGCTCACTGCCCGTCCTCGTCTACCGTTAGAAGCCGCCACAGGCACTGAGCGGAACGCCGACGGCAATGCGCTTGTCGCCTTGTCTCAGGCAGCCGCGACGCCAGGCGCCGGCGAACGACACGCCGTCGATGGTGATGGTGCCCTGCCCGTTGGGCAGATCGGCCGCGTAGGAACCCTGGTAGCGTTGGCCCGCCGGCCACTCGTAGCGGCCGAATCCCTCGCGCTTGCCGTAACGGAAGACGCCCTCGAAGCGATCGATCGGGCGTCCGTGCTCGTACCACTGAACGAGACCGCGACCTTCCTTCCGCCCCGACAGGCAACTGCCGGACCATGTCACCGTGTCCTCGGGGTCAGGACGCCATTCCCACAAACGGCACCCGATGCCGGGAACGAGATCCCAGCTTCCGTCCTGGCACGGCGCTGCCCAGTTGATCTCTAACGAATCGGGCTGCGCGACATCGCATGACTGGGCACGGATCTCGGCTGCGGCAAGAGCTAATGCCGGCACGAGCAGGAAAATGCCGCACGCCGTTGCCGCATGGGTTGCCGTGCGGACTTTGTTGCCCATTGAGATGCCGAGCCAGTCGCGCAAATTGGCCATATCGATCACCGTCCGATCCGCGTCCGGCCGGATCAAACGCAACAAACAGCCACCGGCGCATTCACACCTTGGTGTGCGTCAAGGACCGCCTGCTGCATTTGCGGCCTCATTGAAGCGATGGAGGAGGCATGTAACGCGTCGCATTGGTAACGGGTGGAACCCGCCGCATTGGCCACGCCATCTCGGTGGCGCTCAAGGAGGCCGGACACACGGTCGCGGCCAACTATGTCGGCAATGACGAAGCGGCGCGAAAATTCAGGAGCGAAACAGGGATTGCCGTCTACAGGTTCGACGTCGCTGATTTCGAGGCGTGCGAGGCGGGCATCAAGCGCATCGAGCAGGAGCTCGGTCCCATCGACATCCTGGTCAACAACGCGGGCATCACGCGCGACGCCCTGCTGCACAAGATGACGGTGAAGCCGGTCCCATCGACATCCTGGTCAACAACGCGGGAATCACGCGCGACGCCCTGCTGCACAAGATGACGGTGAAGCAATGGCAGGAGGTCATCGCCACCGATCTCAGCTCCTGTTTCAATACCTGTCGCGTCGTGGTCGAAGGGATGCGTGAACGCGGCTTCGGCCGAATCGTCAACATATCCTCAATCAACGGCCAGAAGGGGCAGTTCGGACAGACCAACTATGCGGCGGCCAAAGCCGGCATGATCGGCTTCACCAAGGCACTGGCCCTCGAAACGGCGTCCAAGGGCATCACCGTGAATGCCGTGGCTCCCGGCTACACAGCAACGGGCATGGTCGCGGCAGTGCCCACCAAGGTCCTCGAGTCAATTGTGTCACAGATCCCGGTTGGCCGTCTTGGTCGTGACAGCGAGATCGCCCACGTCGTGCGGTTCCTTGTCGGCGATGACGCTACCTTTGTCACAGGCTCGACAATCACCGCCAACGGTGGCCACTACATGACATAGCCTGCGGCAGGCGCCGACGCGGACTTGGCTTCGCCGTCAGGGCCCGCAGGTGCTCATCCTCTTCTGCGGCCGCCGTCATGATCTCGACGATTCGGCGCGCGGCGACGGAAACAGGGTGCTCCTCGCCCGCCAGCACATCGTCGTCACCGGCGAGGCAAGTCATGGCTTCCTTGAGGTCCGCGACAGTCGGCGCCAGTTCCAGAATCTCGATGACTTCCGGATCGTCAAGCTCACCCAGAATGCGGCGGAGGTCATCACTCGTCGCCAGACGCTGCGGCTGACCGGTCATGGCATTATCCTCCTGCTCCCGAATGCTCATGCCTCGATTTGGCACTGCCGGCATGACTGCATCAACCGCCGCGGCGCTCCTGCGGCCTCCTCCTTGGCGTCACGCCGTTCAGCGCGGCGGAAATCTGCCATCACCTCGATGGCCATGGCGTAACGCTGCGCGGCGGCCACCATTGTGCCCAGCCTCTGATCAGGGCGTTCGGAGTGGAGGGCGCCGCCCGTGCCAGCCTGGCACCCTACACGGTCGCGAGCGACATCGACGCCCTGCTCAATGGCCTCGATGACCTGGTGCACGGCAAGCCCAAGCCGAAGCACCACAGCGTCTAGGCGCGGCTCCAGCATCGTTGATCCATGTCAAAGCGTGCTGCGGTCGAACTGCGCAAAAGGGACGGCGAAGCGCCTCCCGCGTTTCATCAAACTGGCCTGCTCGTGCTTCACGGCCGAGCGGGTCTTTTTGCGGCACAGCGGTCGCTCCTGTTCACTGAGCAGTGGCACGATGCGCATCTTCCTGTGCGGTGACGTCATGGTAGGCCGCGGCATTGACCAGGCTCTGCCACATCCCTGCAACCCTGAGATTCACGAATCATACCTGCATTCGGCGATCGACTATCTGCGCCTGGCCGAACGTGCAAACGGTCCGCTCACCCTGCCGCTCGATCCGTCCTACATCTGGGGCGCAGCCCTGGAGGAGCTTGGCCGAATGCGGCCCGATGCTCGCATCGTCAATCTGGAGACCAGCATCACGCGCAGCGAGGACTTCCTGCCCAAGGGAATAAACTACCGCGTGAGCCCCGAGAACGCGCCCTGCCTTGCCGCCGCCGCCATCGATTGCTGCACCGTCGCGAACAATCACGTGCTCGATTGGGGCCGCGCCGGCCTGATCGACACGCTTACCACGTTGGATGCCCTCGGCATTCGACATGCCGAAGCGGGCGGCGACGACGCGGCCGCCGCGCACCCCGCCGCTGTCAGTTGCGGCCCCGACAATCGCGTGCTGGTCCTCTCCGCGGCGTGCGCCAGTGCCGGAGTCCCGCATAGTTGGGCAGCCGCCCGCAACCGGCCTGGAGTCAACCTCCTGCCCGGCCTCTCTGAAGACATCGCATCGGCGCTCGCCGAGCACATCGCCCGCAAGAGGCGAAAGGGCGACGACGTCGTCGTATCGATCCACTGGGGATCCAACTGGGGCCACGCAATGCCCGAGGATCAACGCCGCTTCGCCCACGCCCTGATCGACCGCGCCGGCGTTTCCATCGTGCATGGGCATTCGTCGCATCATCCGAGGGCCATCGAAGTCCACAACGACCGCCTCATCCTTTATGGCTGCGGCGATTTCATCAACGACTATGAAGGCATCGCAGGCTACGAGGATTATCGAGGCGATCTCACGGTCATGTACTTTCCCGAGGTCGATCCAGCGGACGGAAGGCTCACCGGCCTCGACATGAAGCCTCTGCAGATCAGGCGGCTGCGCCTCAACCAGCCGCAACCCGCGGACGTCAATTGGCTGGCGCAAACCCTCGATCGGGAAAGCCGCAAGCTTGGAACCCGCATCGCCAGGGCCGATCACGGGCTGCGGCTCGGTCGTTGAGATGACCCGAGGCTGTCCCAATTGATGCAGCTCAAGGCGGCCGCCGAACTTTCTCCGAAAGATCGGAAACACCGGCTACTCTGCCCGGACAGCCTGAAGCGATCGCGGCCGATGCAGCGGAACAGACGCTTGTCGGGCTCGCGCGAGATCTTGCGCACGAGCTTTGGCCGGGCCGAAAGGCCGTCAATCGGGCGGGGCTCGACAGCTCGCTGGATCGGGACTGGGGCTTCGACAGCCTGTCTCGCGCCGAATTGCTGCTGCGCGTCGAACGGGCGTTCAGCGCCCATTTGACGGAACGGCTGCTGGGCGAAGCCGAGACGCTGCGCGATCTTGCGAAGGCGCTCGCGACGGCGAAGGGCCGCGTCGCCGCACCGCTCGAGCACGCTGCTCGCGCGTTCACCCCGGAGCCGGCAGAGGCGGCACCCGACGCGGCGGCCACCGTGACCGAAGTGCTCGACTGGCACGTCGACCGGCACGGCGGGCGCACCCATATCGTCCTGCTCGAAGGCGACGGACAGGAAACGTCCATCACCTACCGGCAGCTCAGGGAGCGGGCGCGCGCCGTCGCGCGCGGCCTGCTCCTTCGGGACCTTGAGCCCGGCGAACGCGTCGCAATCATGCTGCCGACGAGCGAGGCCTTCTTCGGCGTGCTCTACGCCGGCGGCGTGCCGACACCGATCTATCCGCCGGCGCGGCTGTCGCGCATCGAGGAGCATCTGCGACGCCAGGCCGCCATCCTGGGCAATGCCCGCGCCGTCATCCTCATCGCCGCGCCCGAAGCCTCCGCTGTCGCGCGGCTGCTCGGTCTCCAGCTCGAAAGCCTGCGATCCATCGAGTCGGTCGACGACCTCGCCGGCGCCGCCGCGGACGGCTCGCCATTGCCGGCATCCCGACGGGCAACCGACATGGCGCTGGTGCAGTACACCTCTGGCAGCACGGGCGATCCCAAGGGCGTAGTGCTGAGCCACGCCAATCTGCTGGCCAATATCCGGGCCATGGGCGAAGCAATGGCGGCGGGACCGTCCGATGTCTTCGTGAGCTGGCTGCCGCTCTACCACGACATGGGATTGATCGGCGCTTGGCTTGGCAGCCTCTACTTCGCGGCACCGCTCGTCGTCATGTCTCCGCTTTTGTTCCTGGTACGCCCGGAGAGCTGGCTGTGGGCCATCCATCGGCACAACGGGACGCTGTCGGCGGCACCGAACTTTGCCTTCGAGCTCTGCCTGCGTCGCATCGACGACGCGACGATCGCCGGCCTCGACCTTCGCTCGCTGCGCATGGTCACCAATGGATCGGAAGCGGTGAGCTCGCGCACCATCCGCCGCTTCACGGCGCGCTTCGCCCCGTACGGCTTCTCCACCGGGGCCATGGCACCGGTCTACGGTCTCGCCGAGAACGCCGTCGGCCTGGCGTTCCCTCCCCTCGGCCGGCCCCCGATCATCGATCGGGTCGACAGGCGAGCGCTCACCGAACAGGGAAAGGCCACGCCGGCAGCCGCGGAGGCGACGGATGCGTTGGAGCTTGTCGCCTGCGGTCGGCCATTGCCAGGACACCAAATCCGCCTTGTCGACACTACCGGCGAGGTTGGCGAGCGCCAGGAAGGCCGCCTGCAGTTCTACGGCCCTTCGGCATCGTCCGGCTACCTCGACAACCCCGTCAAGACAGCAGAGCTGTTCGATGGCCCCTGGCTCAACAGCGGCGACCTTGCCTATGTCGCGGGCGGCGATGTGTTCATCACCGGACGGTCCAAGGACATCATCATCCGCGCCGGACGCCACATCTATCCCGAGGAGCTGGAAGCAGCCGTCGGCGACCTTGCCGGAGTTCGCAAGGGCTGCGTCGCGGTCTTCGGCACGACCGACCAAGAGGCCGGCACCGAGCGACTGGCCGTCGTTGCCGAGACGAGGCTGACCGAAGCGGCAGAACTTGCGGCGTTGCGCCGGCACATCGACGAAGCTGCGACACAACTGCTTGATGCACCGCCCGAGCAGATCCTGCTGGTGCCCCCGGGCAGCGTGCTCAAGACCTCGAGCGGCAAGCTGCGGCGCACGGCGACGCGCGACCTCTTCCTCGAGCATCGCCTAGGCGAGGCATCCGCGCCCGCATCGCGGCAGCTCACCCGGCTGGCGGTCTCCGGCCTGAAAATTCGCCTGCGCCACGCATGGCGAATGCTCGCAGAGCTTGGCTACGCGGCATGGTGGTGGAGCGTGCTTGTTGCGACGTCACTGGTCCTGTGGCCGCTGGTCGTACTTGTCCCCGGAACGGCGCGGCGTTGGGCCACCGTCCATGGCGCGGCGCGACTGCTGCTGCGGTTGATGCGGGTGCGCGTGACCGTGACGGGAACGTGGCCGAAGGCCGCCCGAACGCTGCTTGCGATCAACCATAGCAGTTACTTCGACAGCCTTGTCGTGGCGGCCGTCATCCCAGGGCAGCCCGCCTTCGTGGCCAAGCGCGAGCTCGACGCCCAGTACGTTGCCGGCCCCTTCCTACGTGCGCTCGGCACCTTGTTCGTTGAACGGACCGACCCCGAAGGCGGAATAGCCGACACGGAGGCTGCGCTCGCGGCGGCGCAGGATGGCCGGATGCTGGCCTTCTTTCCGGAAGGCACCTTTACGCGCGCCTACGGCCTGCGGCCGTTCCGGTTGGGCGCTTTCGTCGTAGCAGTCCAACAAGGACTGGGTGTTGTGCCCGTCACGCTCGGCGGCACGCGGTCGATCCTGCGCGACGGCAACTGGCTGCCGCGCCATGGCGATGTATCGGTCCACATAGGCGAACTGATCAGGCCGGACGCCAACGACTTTGCTGCCATCGTACGACTTCGAGATCGCGTTCGGACGGCAATGCTTGCTCACACGAGCGGGCCGGACCTGGGAATCGATGGCTGAGTGCC
The DNA here is from genome assembly GCA_019750135.1 of Reyranella sp. GTDB lineage: Bacteria > Pseudomonadota > Alphaproteobacteria > Reyranellales > Reyranellaceae > Reyranella. Next base: position 209,767 of record JAIEOV010000023.1, read on the forward strand.
GACAACGGCCACAGCCATGCTTGCGATGTGGTCGACAAGTAACCATGATCGGCCATTGCCGGTGACACAAAGGCGAGCCGGTGACTGAGAGACGCTTCGCGCTCCCGCCGAAGGGAGGAGCGATGCCAGGGCTCGAAGACGAACGGGACACACCGTCCCCGTGGAAACCGATTTCCACCGCCCCTTTTGATCAGGATCTCGAGCTGGCTGTCATGGAAGGCGGCGAAATGGTGACGCTGGTCGTGCCCTCGCGCCGCGTCGGCGGCGGCTGGGTCGAGGCGCGGACCGGGAATCTCATTGCTGTGACGCCAAGCCATTGGCGCGAATGGCCGCGCAAGCCCTTAACCGAAAAGCCGACTTGACGGACGTGGTGGTCGGTCTGGGCTGGCGTAATGACACTTGCAGGGTTCCTTGGGAACAGACGTATGCCGAACGCCAAACCTGATGAGCCTAGGCTGCGAACCGTCAGCTTGCCCGGGATGCCGTCGCCGATGCTGTTTCCCGCGCTCAGATGAGCATTGCGGACGTACAGGCCCTGACTGGAACGACATCGGCCCTACTGAGCCGCAGCCATGGTAACCTGGCGACGTGCGTCCCTCGCTATCACTAGTGAGGCCTAAAGTAGTGAGCGATTGCAGGATTGTGTCCTTGCGGTCGTTAGCTCCAGTCCCGCAATCCGCCCAGCCAACGCGCGAACTTGATCGCCATCCCGATGATGAGAGCCAGGACAAGGGTCGAGGCGACGAAGCCAACGATCTAGCCGAACCAGCGCGGTCTCCAATCGAACAATTCCGGCGTGATGCCGAGCTCCGGTGGCGGTTGCTGCTGCAAGGCATGATAGGTGTCACCACCATCGCAGAAAACGCAAGTGCAATCATTCCGCTGCGCATCCGGCCCTCCGCTCGCTGCAAGTACATCGCGCACCGCCGCAAACTGCCTTGACCCAGGTCAAGCAATGCAGGTCCGAAAGGTGTCGGGTCAGTGGGACATGAAAAGCGCTGCCGGCGGGTGAGTCAGCATGGCCTTGGTGGCCCCACCCAGGATGAACTCCCTGATCCTAGAATGCCCATAAGCACCCATGACGAGAAGGTCGCCGCCATGGATGGTCACTTGCTGTCTCAGGACCTCCCCGATCGGCACTCCGCGGGCCTCCACCTGGTCGATGACCGCGGTGATGCCATGCCGGGCGAGATGTCGGCCGAGTTCAGCGCCCGATTGTGGAAACCTGATCTCTTTTTCGCCGAGAATCGTCAGAACCCGGACCTGCTTTGCTGTGTGGAGGATCGGCATCGCGTCGGCGATGGCACGTGCAGCCGTTCGGCTATTGTCCCAGGCCACGATGATTGTACCAAAGGCCGCAGCTGTGCCCTGCTCTTCTCCCTGGGGCACGATGATGATCGGATGCCCGGAACCGAAGACAATCGTCTCGACATGCCATTGTGCATCGAGCCGGGCGACATGGTTCACGTCCGGCATCGGCATAATGGCAAGATCGTAGAGGCGCGCATGGTCTGCCAGCACACTCGGCACTTCCGAAGCCGGACGCACCAAGGCAATGCCATCGCCCATGGCAAGGTTCGCCGTCTTGCGAACCTGATCGGTGAACCTGGACATCAGCCTTTGCACATCAGTGGCGCTCTTGTGCTTCTCCTCGCCGACCATGCCGGAAACGTTGAGAAGAGAATCGCCCAGAATGCTCCGCGGCGTCTTGGGTACGACACCGCAAGCGATCGCCGATACACGCCTTGAGACACAGGCGGCGATCTCGACCGCCCGATCGACTGCTGCGTCCGGAGTCGGTGCAGGATAAGGCCTGAGGATGGCGAGAGCGTCATTAAATGGCATCGGGCCCTCCACTGTGTATTTTTCAGCGGAACACGACGGATCGACCTTGACCTGAATCAATATTCGCCCGGTGACTTCGCTAGAGGGATTCCGTGAGATGGAACCGCGAGCATCTCAAGGAGATCGCGCATGGCCCCGATGAGCTGGTCCATCGCCTGCAGCTCGCGGCCATAGTGGAGCAGCTGGCCCGAGGCCAAACCGGCGAGGACTGTCACGAAGATCTCCGCTGCCATGAGCGACCGCCGGGCGAACGCCCACCTGAGCCGCCGTCGTGAGCGGCGGCTGCCCCGCCCCGCCTGTGGCAGGACAAGGAGGCCGACGAGGGCTGCGACTTTTGCCAGCCGCCAGATGGTACCGGGTAAGGCCACGGTCACGGACATCGGTTCTTTGTCTCGCGATCTGCCGGCCAAGCACTTGATCCTTGTCAACGCCGTGGCTGAGGACCAACATTCTGTTGGCGCTGGCGGTGCCGAAGGGGGCAACATGACTTCGCCAATGAGCGTCTTTCTGACCGAAGGCAATGTCGAGATTTACCTCTCGCGGCTGCACACAACCTGGAGCCTGGAAGAACGCGACAGGCTGTTGCGCCTTCTGGTGCAGGAAGAGTCCCGGATGGGCACGAGCCGTGAGCATCTGGAGAACGGAGAGCGGCGCGTCAGCGACGGCCGGGATCGCATCATCAGGCAGCGCCGGCTCGTCGCTGATATTCCCCCGCCCGAACGTGCGGCTGCGCCAGCTTCACTGCTGCTGGAGACCCTGGAAAAAACCCAGGCGCTTCTGGAAGAACACTTGGTGATGTTGCAGCGCCAACGGGAGAGCAAGAAGCTCTGACATTCGGCGCCCCAAGGTCATCATGTGTTGATGCAGGTCAAAGCCCGATGGCCTGACCGGGGGCGAAATGCCACTGTCTCCTGGCATCCCTCTATCGGGGCGGTAAAATGCAGGCCCATCCCGTTGTAGCTATCGGTGCTTCGGCCGGCGGCGTCGAGGCGCTTTGCAAGCTGCTGCACGCGCTGCCGGCCGATCTTCCGGCAGCGGTGCTTGTCACGCTCCATCGGCCGGTGGAGCGTGAAAGCCAGCTGCACCATATTCTCGCGAAGGTTAGCCCGCTCCCCGTCGTTGTCGCGCGGCAGGGGGAACAGCTTCGGCCAGGCAAATGCTATCTCGGTAGCCCCTACCGTCATCTGACGGTCGGCCCAGGCTTGGTGGCGAATCTGGTCCATGATGGCTTCTACCGCGGCCACAACATCGACCTGCTGTTCAGCTCCCTGGCCCGGAACGCCGGCAGACGAGCCATTGGCGTCGTCCTGACTGGCTTGCTGAAAGACGGCACGCAGGGGCTCGTGGCCTTGAAAGAGGCCGGCGGCAAAGCGCTGGTTCAAAGCCTCGCTGAAGCCAGGTTTGATGACATGCCGCGTAGCGCCATCGCGTTCGATGGACCGATCGATAAAATTGCGCCGGTTGGCGAGCTCGCCCAAGAGATCTGCCGACTGGTGCATTCCAGTGCCCGCGGTCACGACCGCCCCCTGTCTGCATCGCCTTCGGAATCCGCCAATTCTTAAACCGCCGGCGGCGGCGGGCAGTAACCTGGGCAATTGATCGTCAGCGAAGGAGATCCCATCCACCGGGCCGGCACCGGCACGGAGCGCCGCGGTTCACGCTGGCTGGCGTTACTCACCGACGAAGTTTCTGAGGCGGCAGACTGACACCGCCGGCTGTCCGTCAACGCCAGAATGGCTCCGACTTCCTGAAGGCCTTCCAGGCTTGCTTGAGCCGCTTCCTTTGACCCTTGCTCGGATGCACAAGGCGCACGGCGAGACGGTCGCACGACTTCTTCACCTTTCTCGAAGATCGTCGTTCCTGGGCAATGTCTGCCAGCACCTGACCGCTGACGGCGCGATCGTTCATCGATCCAAGGGCATCCTGTAGTTCCACGGCGGTCTCGCCGTAGGCTTTCGTTGCATCCGGACGGAACGCCGAGCCAAGAAAGCCCACAGCGTAGCGCAGCTTCTTGGATGCTATGCGCAGGCGGTGCAATTCACGGACCCTCAGGTGCGCAAGGCGGCGTCCCCGCCGCCGGACCTTGTCCGCGCACCGATCAAGGACATGGCGAGCAAACACCTGCAAAGGTTCACCGCCGACATCCGGGCAATCTGCTGCAAACTGCGCAAGCCTTTGCTCGAACCTGGCAAAGCGTGCGCCGGACAGCACCGCTCGGGCAGCGCCTACCCGTCGCTTCACGAGCTTTTCGCCGATCCGTGCGATTCGCGACGGTGCGTCGGGCGCGGTTTCGAGCAGAAAGACCTGAAGATCACGAGCGGGACCGACGGCGCGTGCCAGGCGCTGCGCCTCGGAATCGATGAGCTGCACTTCCCTTTGGTCGCCGACCACGGGCCGGAACACGCCGATTGCTGCTCTCAGTCGACGCAGTGCTACGCGAATGTCATGAATGCTGGAAGGATCGCCAGTCGCCAGCACCGCGGCGCGCTGAGTGGCGATCTCATTCCGACAGTCCATGACAATGCGCCGCAAGGTAGCTGCGGCCGAGATCGTGGCCGCATCCGATGCCGGCACCCACACGGCGTACGCCAGACCAGCGTGGCCGTCGACGACCTCCGGTCCCATGACAAGCTCCCCAAGGCCGGCGGGTTCTGGCCGGTGGGCAGAACCCGCCGTCCTGTAGGATTAGGCCGCCGCCTTGACGTCGATCTTCTTGGCGAGCTTTTGCGCCTCCGGCTTCTTCGGCAGGGTCACCGTCAGCACGCCTTTCTTGAGGCTTGCCTCGATCTTGTCGGGGTCGACACCCTCGGGAAGGGTGAAACGGCGCTCGAAGGAGCCGAACTCGCGTTCGGTGAGGTGGTAATCCTTCTTCTTCTCTTCCTTCTCCGACTTGCGCTCGCCCTTGATGCAGAGCGACCCGTTCTGCAGCTTGACCTCGATGTTCTTTTCATCGAAGCCGGGCAGGTCGGCGGTCACTTCGTAGGCATTGTCCTTCTCGACAATGTCGACCGCGGGAGCTGGCCCGACCTCGAACGTGCGCCGGAAGGCCGGCTCCATCTCGAACAGCGAACGCCGCAACGGCGAGCGCCAGAACTCGGTGCCGAAATCGTCGAACAGACGATCGACCTCACGACGCAGGGTCTCGAAGGGACGCCACACCTGCGGCTGATCCTTGCCTGCGCTCGTTTGCTCGGCCTTCACTGGAACCTTGGCAGTTTCAGTCATGTCGTGCTCCTCTCAGTTTGAACGCAGCACCAAGCTCAAGCATCCGAGTTCAGGCGGCGTTGAGCTGGATCAACCCCACCGCTGGTTTACGTCGCGCGCGGCAACCTGCCGACCCGGGGTGGCGAGCCGGCCTTCGCGCCCAGCAATGGTCCCAGCCGACGGCGCAGCCGGCTGGGCGGCTCGTTGGTCAGGTCCTTAGCTACTTCCTGGCGCAGGCTCCCCTGGACTCGCTTGGACAGCAGGCCGCGCAATTCGCCCAGGCTGCGGCGGGGCGCCACCAGAATGAGATCGTCGAAAGCGCGTCGGCCACAGGCATCGTCCAGCGCCTCGGCCAACGTCGCCATGAAGCGATGCTTCTCGAGCTTGTGATAATCGTGTGGCGGCTCGAACGCGTGGCGTACGCCGCTGCGCGAGGCGCTGAAGCTGCGCCCGGGCTTGTCGCTCTTGAGATCGCGAGGCCGCTGCCGGCTCGCCGGCGCCACAAGGTCAGCCGGGCCAGTCGGCACGAGCTTCGCCGATTCCCTGTCCGGACTGAAGAAGCGTGCGCGGGCACCGTCGGCGACGACGATCCAGGTCTTGGTGGGACGCTTGGCCATGATCATTGCCTCACAAGTGAATCCGGGAAGAGATTGACCACCTCATGCGGCAGGCTGCCTCGCAGCTTCACGAGCTCGCCGCGATCCAGGCAGCGTTCCATCGCGGCGAAGCAGGCGCGTGCGGCCTCGCCCGGATTGACGATCGTTTCTCGCGGCAGCTGTGCGGCGACGTGGTCGATGAAACCGGCAAGGTGGCGCTCGCGTGTCGGCGTGCCGGCTGGATGCCAGCCCTCGTAATACGCGCCGCGCAGCAGCATCGGCAGCTGGGCGCCCAGGTGGACGGCGTTCTCCAGGCCGACCCGGTCCCGCAGCGCGTGCAGGGCGGCGCGCAAGGCATTGAAGGCGGTCCTACGATCGGCGGTGCCGAGCTCGCCCATCATGATCTTCAGCCAGTGATTGGTCTCCTGGACCGTGGTGTCGAAGGTGTCGAGACCGGTCGCGCTCATCGACGGCTCCTCTGGAATGGACGCCGAGAGACTGCAGGTTGGACGGACCGATGTACTTGATCTGCGTCAATCAGCGGTTACGAGCTCATTATGCAGGCGGCAAATGATGCTTGCCGATGGCAACGACATTGCTCGCCTGCGGCCCCTTCTCGCCTTCTCCGGAGTGGAGAGAGAACCGGACTTCGTCGCCGACGCTGAGCTTCTCGAAGCCGCCGTCGGCGACGGCGTTGCGATGGAAATAGACCTCGGTGCCGTCGCTGGCATCGATGAAGCCATAGTCGCGCTCGGCCATGAGGTTGGCCACCTTGCCATGAGCGGGAACCTCGTGCGCCTTCACGTCGCCGCGCCAGCGGCGGACATGATCTTCGAGCTGGCGACGCACGGCGTCGAAGCAATCGCGCACCGCGACATGGATGTCCTCGTGGGCATGGTGCTCGGGTGGATCGCGCTTCACCACGATCTCCTTGCCAGGCACCTTGAGGTCGACCCGGATGTGGAAGAGATCGCCGTGACGGCGCCGGTTCGGCGCCTCGATGACGACGCGGCAGCTCACGATGCGATCGAAGAACCGTTCGAGCTCACGGGCACGCTCGCGAATCTTCGCCTCGACTGCCGGAGAGGCATCGATGTTGCGAAAAGTGATCTGAAGCCAGGACGGCATTGGGCGCTCCTCTGAGAAAGCGCCAGTCTGCAGGAGACGGCCGCCCCCGAACTTGAGGCAGGTCAATCCCGGCTGCGACTACGGTTCCGGCGGAAGCGGAATGCGTTTGTCGAGCAGGAGCTTCTCCAGCGTGTCGATGCCCCGGTCGTAGGCACCTTTTTCGCAGTCCAGCCGGGCTCCCAGAACGATCATGTTCGGGCCGCCAGAGCCCTCCCCGCGCCGGGTCAGATAATAGTCCGCCGTGCCGGCAAGCATTGCGCAGCGCCGGGCCTTCTGGGCGTCGAACTGCCCCTGCGCCGGAACGATGGAGGCGCGAATCATCAGCATCACCAGCGCAGGGCAGGTTATGCGTCTCTGGTTCATGACGTCCATTCAATGCAGGCCTCAAGGTCTGCGTGCCTGTCGGGTCACGCCTTGACCTGCATCAAGTCCGCCGCCATCGCTGGGGAGATGCAGGAACTTCTCGCTGCACATCCATGGCACCGCCGGCACCGCGACGGGCTCCTGTTATCGGCTGCTTACGCCCGGCGGCAGCCTGCGACGACGATCCACATCAACCCGCCGATCGCGGGCTTGCTGGCACGCCCGATGAAGCGGCTTTATGGCACCGGCGACGACCTGGATCCCGCTCATGTCGTAGAGGGATCGAACGGCCGGACTGGCAGTACTCTGCGGGCCTTGCCCCCGAGATGGACGGCGGCAAGGACACCAATCGATTATTCTTCAGTGCGACACCAGGGAGCATCGGGACGGATGCAGCAGGAAGTCCCTCGTGACTCCGCCCAGGACCCATTCGCGCAGGCGCGTATGGCCGTAGGCACCGCCCACTACCAATCCGGCGTCGAGCTCGAGGTCGCTGGCGATATTGCGCAGCTGTGCGCCTTCGCCGGTTGTCGCGACGACGACAACCCGCTCGGCAAGCCGAAGCAGCGGCAACGCGTCCTGCACCGCGCGTCGCGCCTCCCGCGTATCTTTCCAGCCGACGACGACGGTGCGCAGATCGAGCTTGTCCTGGGTCGAGGCGCCAACCAGCACAGGCTTGCCCGCGCGCAGGACCAGGTCGGCGACATTGACGTATCGCGACCTGTCGAGCGGTGCGCCACCCTCCTGAGTGCCGGTAATGAGGAGGTCGGCCGCCCGCATCTGCTCGGCCACATAGTCTGCAAATCGAACCGTAGGTCACGACCGTCGACCGCCACTCAACGGCGGCCACCTTACCTTCGAGGGCGGATCGGAATTCTTTCTCCGCCGCCTTCAGCTCTCTGTCAATCTGCTCGCGGTCCGAGTTCACCAGCTCCGGCGGCACATACATTTCCGGACTGCCGTAGATCTGGATTGGTTGCCGGGCGCTGATACCGATCACTCTCTCTGTCCCGAGGCGGACCGCCAGATCGGCAGCCAGCTTGAGCAAAGCGGCGTTAGAGTCGCCCGCAGCGAGGCGGACCATCAGGCTCGCAGAAGTTGTCATGCTAATCCTCTTCGGACTCTCCCGAACCTCGGATCCGCGGGCGATCGCCGTCGCCGATGCGGACAAGTTGCGCCGAGACCGCTGACGCTGATCAGGCGGCCTTCCCGGCTTTGGATGAGACGCCGCCCGGCACGTGAGCATTCGTCTCGATGGCGCGGAGGAGCTGGTCAAGATGAGCCTCTGCCTCGGTCGATTCCGCCTCGGCTACGACGGCTGTCGTACCGTGCCCAGAACGGATGAAGTCCAGGTAGAAGGTATCGAGGTCGATCGGCTCGCGCTCATCCTCTGGCGAATCCTCGCCGGGCACAACCGGCTCGAGTTCAACCTCGACCGAGATCACGATGCGCCAGCCCGCACCGGCGTGGGTCGGCATGATCACGAGCTGGGCGACGGTTACCTCGTCGCTCAGATCCTCCTGCTCCTCGTCGCCAAGCCGATCTTCAAGGCTGGGCTCAATCGGACGCCGTTGATTGAGGCGCCACGCGGAAAAGTCCAAACCCGTGCCGCCCCTCTGCCGTTCGACCATCAGCCAACGAACGATCTGCTCGGGATCGATATCGATGTCGACCGGATAGCTCTCCATCTGCGCCTCCGTGTCCCCGCGCTCAGGAAGAACAATGGCGCGTCGAGAGCCACGCGCGTTGATCTCGATCAAGCCTGGCGCTTCCGGCAATTGAGGCAGGTCAAAGCCAAGTTGCTCAGGCGGGCGGATGCTGCTGCTCTTATGTTCGAGGTCATCGAGAAATCGAACGACGACTGGCGTGTAGCTCCCAATCTTCGGGACTACGACGCGACTTGCCGTTCTTTCGACTGGACGTCCGAGCGGCAAAGGCTTGCCGGCTTGCCGGACGGCGGCCTCAACATCGCCCACGAGGCGGTGACCCGCCACGTCGCCGAAGGCCGCGGCGAGCGGATCGCACTGCGCCACATCGGCCGCGACGGCACGGTCTCGGCCATCAGCTTCGCCATGCTCGACGACGCCGCGAGCCGCTTCGCAAACGTGCTGGAATCCCTGGGCGTAGGCCGAGGCGACGCAGTCTTCTCGCTGAGCGGCCGTGTCCCTGACTTCTACTCGGCCGCCCTGGGAACGCTCAAGCGGGGCGCCGTCTTCTGTCCGCTCTTTTCGGCGTTCGGCCCGGAGCCGATCCGCGCGCGGCTGGAGATCGGCAAGGGCATCTGCCTGGTGACCACCCGGGCTCTCTTCCAACGCAAGGTCTCGCAGATCCTCGATGCGCTGCCGACATTGCGCTGGGTGCTCCTGATCGATGGCAACGCGGAGGACGAGCGGGACCGCGTGCGCTCGCTGCCTCGCCTGATGGAAGCGGCTTCCGAAAGGTATCGGACAGCGGTCACATCGGCCGAGGACCATGCCCTCATGCACTTCACCAGCGGCACGACCGGCCGGCCGAAGGGGGCGGTCCTCGTGCACGATGCGGTGGTGGCTCAGGCCGCGACCGCGCGATATGCCCTCGACTTGCACAAGGACGACATCTTCTGGTGCACTGCCGATCCTGGCTGGGTGACCGGGATGTCGTACGGAGTGATCGCTCCCCTGGTCAGTGGCGTCACGAGCATCGTCGACGAGATGGAGTTCGATGCCGACCGCTGGTACTCGATCATCGAGCAGCAGAAGGTCTCCGTCTGGTACACCGCCCCCACCGCCATCCGCATGCTGATGAAGGTGGGAGCAGACGTCGCCCGCAAGTACGATCTGAGCTCGCTGCGCTTCCTCGCCAGCGTCGGCGAGCCGCTCAATCCGGAGGCCGTCGTCTGGAGCAAGCAGACCTTCGGCCATCCATTTCACGACAACTGGTGGCAGACCGAGACCGGCGGAATCATGATCGCCAACTTCGCGGCATTGCCTGTCAAGCCAGGCTCCATGGGCAAGCCGCTGCCGGGCATCGAGGCGGCCATCGTCGAGCGCACGCCGCACGGCATCCGGGTTGTCCGCGAGCCGGATGTCGCCGGTGAACTGGCCCTCAGAGCGAGCTGGCCCTCGATGTTCCGAGGCTACCTCGGAGAAGATGAGCGCTATCGCAAATGCTTTGCCGACGGCTGGTACCTCACGGGAGACCTCGCGCGCCGCGACCGCGACGGCTACTATTGGTTCGTCGGCCGATCCGACGACGTGATCAAGACCGCCGGGCACCTTGTCGGTCCGTTCGAGGTCGAGAGCGCGCTCATGGAGCATCCCGCGGTCGCCGAAGCGGCGGTCATCGGCAAGCCCGATGAGGTCGCCGGCAATTCCATCAAGGCCTTCGTAGCCCTCAAGGCCGGATGCAAGCCGAGCGCGGAACTCGAACGCGACCTGATGGCCCATGCCCGCCGCCGGCTGGGGCCCGCCGTGGCGCCGCGAGAGATCGCCTTCCGCGACAACCTGCCCAAGACGCGCAGCGGCAAGATCATGCGCCGCCTGCTGCGCGCGCGAGAGATTGGCCTGCCCGAAGGCGACATCTCGACTCTCGAGAGTGACGAGAAGAAATGACAACCAAGCCGCATCTCAACCGCGACCATGCCCGTCATTTGCTGGGCCAAATGCTGCGCATCCGCCTGTTCGAGGAGAAGTGCGCGGAACTCTATACCCAGCAGAAGATTCGCGGCTTTCTCCATCTCTATATCGGCGAGGAGGCAAACGCCGTCGGCGTCGCGGGCGCCTTGGCGGCGGGCGACAGCATCGTCGCCACATACCGGGAGCACGGCCACGCCCTGGCACGTGGCATCGCCATGGGACCGTTGATGGCGGAAATGTACGGGAAATCGAACGGCACGAGCCGCGGCCGCGGGGGCTCCATGCACGTCTTCGACCGGTCGACCCGCTTCTACGGCGGCAACGCGATCGTCGGCGGCGGCCTGCCGCTCGCGGTCGGATTGGCCCTCGCCGAAAAGATGCGCAAGGGGACGGGTGTGGCGGTCTGCCAGTTCGGCGAAGGGGCCGTCGCCGAAGGCGAGTTTCATGAATCGCTGAACCTTGCGGCACTCTGGAAGCTGCCCGTGCTGTTCGTATGCGAGAACAACCTCTATGCCATGGGCAGCGCCATCGAGCGCACCGAGTCCGAAACCGACATCCATCGCAAGGCCGAGGCCTATCGCATGGAATCGCACCGTGTGGACGGCATGGACGTCGTTGCGGTCGAGGCGGCGACCCTCAAGGCGCTGGAGCGCATCCGCGCCGGCGCCGGTCCGCAATTCCTCGAATGCATGACCTATCGATTCCGGGCTCACTCGATGTTCGATGCGCAGCTCTACCGCGACAAGTCCGAGGTCGAACGCTGGAGAGAGCGTGACCCGATCAAGCGCTTTGGGGAGTGGGCGGTCGCCAGCGGCCTTCTCCACAACGAAGACATCGGGACTCTGGAGAAGATGGCGTCGGCTGAGGTCGAGGCGGCCGTCGCCTTCGCTGAAGGAGGCACCTGGGAGCCGGTGGGAGATCTCTGCCGCTACACGCTGATGGATGCGGTGCCTACATGACCACGACCGGTGTTCCTCAGAAAACGACCTATCGCGAGGCAATCAAGCAGGCCATCCGCGAGGCGCTGAAGCGCGATGAACGCGTGTTCCTGATGGGCGAGGATGTCGGCCGCTACGGCGGCTGCTACGCCGTGACCAAGGGCCTGCTGCAGGAGTTCGGCGAGGAGCGCATCCGTGATACACCGCTCTCCGAAGCCGCGTTCGTCGGCGCCGGCATCGGCGCGGCCATGGCCGGCATGCGGCCGATCGTCGAAATCATGACGGTCAATTTCAGCCTGCTGGCGCTCGACCAAATCGTCAACAATGCGGCGACCATCCCGCATATGTCCGGCGGTCAGTTTGCCGTTCCTCTGGTGATCCGCATGGCCACCGGAGCGGGACGCCAGCTTGCCGCCCAGCACTCGCACAGCCTCGAGGGCTGGTATGCGCACATTCCCGGCCTGAAGGTCGTCGCCCCGGCGACGCTCGAGGATGCACGCGGCATGCTGTGGAGCGCGCTGGAGGATCCCAATCCCGTGCTGATCTTCGAGCACGTTAACCTCTACAACATGGAAGGCGAGCTTGCGGCTGACGCCGGCCCGGTGCCGCTCTCGGGGGCGGCGGTGCGCCGGCCGGGCCGGGATCTCAGCGTCATCACCTATGGCGCCAGCCTGCACAAATCGCTGACGGCGGCCGAGCAGCTCGCGACCGAAGGCATCGAGGCGGAAGTGATCGACCTTCGCTCCCTGCGGCCATTGGACGACAAGACCATCATGGCATCGCTGGCCCGCACCCGGCGCGCCTTGATCGTCGACGAGGGCTGGCGCTCGGGAGGCATCTCCGCGGAGATCGTCGCGCGCGTGGCCGAGCAGGCCTTCTACGACCTCGACGCTCCTCCGGCGCGCCTTTGCGGCGCGGAGGTGCCCATCCCCTACCCCAAGCATCTGGAAGACGCCGCCATCCCCCAGGTCGATACCATACGTGCCGCCGCCCTCGAGCTGGTGAGGCCGCAAGGGAGGTCGGCGTGAGCGACTTCCTCATGCCCTCGCTGGGGGCTGACATGGAAAAGGGAACCGTCGTGGAATGGCTGAAGAAGCCCGGCGACCGCGTCGAACGCGGCGACGTCGTGGCCGTCGTCGAAACCCAAAAGGGCGCCTTCGAGATCGAGGTCTTCGAGCAGGGTGTCCTGAGCGAGATACTCGTGCCGGTCGGCACCGAAGCGCCAGTCGGCGCCATACTGGCCCGCATCGACGAGGCGGCGGCAAAGCCAGCCGCGGCACCTCCTGCAGTCGAGCGGCCGGCCACCCAACCGGTCATTCCCCGACGCGAGGTGCCTGCGCCGGCACCGGCCCTGGCACCCGCCGGCCGACCTCGCATTTCCCCGGCAGCGGCGCGCCGCGCCGCCGAGCTCGGCGTCGATGTGCGCAGCCTCAGCGGCAGCGGCCCGCAAGGCGCCATCGCCATCGCTGACGTCGAAGCCGCCGCGGCGAGGGCACCGATTCCGACGCCGCGGCGCGGCTTCGACCCGGCGGCCATGCGCCAGGCGATCGCTACGGCCATGGCCCGCTCGAAGCGGGAGATCCCGCACTATTACCTGTCGTTGCCGATAGACCTGGGACGCGCGACGGAGTGGCTGACGGAGGAGAACAATCGGCGTGACGTCGAGCGCCGCCTGCTGCCGGCGGCGCTCCTGTTGAAGGCTGTCGCATTGGCCCTCCACGAGGTACCGCAGCTCAACGGGTTCTGGATCGATGGCGCGGCCAGACTTTCGCAGGCAATCCACGTCGGCTGGGCGATCTCGCTGCGAGGTGGCGGGCTGATGGCGCCGGCAATCCGCGACGCCGATCGACTCACACTCGATCAGGCAATGGCCGCCCTGCGCGACCTGGTCACCCGCGCACGAACCGCCCACATCCGCGGCTCGGAAATGATGGACCCGACCGTTACGGTCACCAGCCTCGGCGAACGAGGTGCCGACAGCGTGCTCGGCGTCATCTATCCGCCGCAACTGGCGATCATCGGCTTCGGCGCCCCTCGCGTCACCGCCTCGTTCGCCGATGGCGGGATCAGGCCAAGGCCAGTGGTGCAAGCGACGTTGGCCGCCGATCACCGGGCGAGCGATGGCGCCGTGGGCAGCCGCCTGCTCGCCGCCATCGATCAGCACCTGCAGAAGCCGGAGACCCTATGAACGAAACCGAGATCATTGCGAGGCTGCGCACGATCCTGGGCGACATCGCGCCTGATCTGGACGTGGTGACCGTCGGGCCAGATGACGACCTGCGCAACGACATCGGCCTCGATTCGATGGATTTCCTGAACTTCGTGATCGCAACCCACAAGCAGTTCGGCGTGGATGTCCCGGAGGCCGACTACGGCAAGATCACCTCGCTTCGCAAGCTCGCGGCCTACATTGCGGGCAAGAATTGATCCATCTCAAGGACCAAGCCTGTCTGCTTCAGAGAAGATCACGTCCATGTCTAGCCCGTCTTCCACGAGCAAGCGCGCCAAACCAGGCAGTCGGGGCGGCGGCCGCTTCTTTCACATCGAAGTCCGGCCAGCCAGCGACTTCTTCAGGTTTCGCGTTCAGGACGTCGGCGCTCCCGGCGGCGTCGAGCGTGTCGCGGGCCGGCGCGCTTCCGGCTCGTGGGACACCGCAAAGTGGCTGGTCGAGAAGACGCATGCCCATGTCGAGGACGGCCATCTGATCGCCGACAGCGTCGAGGCCGAGAAGCTGTTCGCCAGCCTCGGCTCGCCGCCGCGCCACGTCGAAGGAGACCGCTTTCAGGCTGCGCCGCGTCGCGGCATTCCCGAGAGCGAGAAGCCAACGCCCGCCATGCGGCGAGCCCAGCTCGCCAGCATCAGAAAGGCACAGGCGGCGGTGCGGAGACGCGCGAAGGCAAAGCCAGCATGATCCGCAAGCTGCCGTCGGGCCGCTTCAGGCTCTATTCGCGCAAGAAGGATTCGAAGACCGGCAAGCGGCGCAATCTGGGTACCTTTCGCACCCGCGCCGAAGCGCTGCAGCACGAACGCGCCATCCAATACTTCAAACGGCATTGACGTCCCGGCCGCAACCTTTCACCGCACGGCTGTCGTCGGCATGCCGTCTTGCTGGTGACGCCGACCGCTGGCCTGTACCACCATCATGTACTCGGCAAGATTCTCGAGGGTGACGAGGCCAACGAGACGTCCGTCGTCGTCGTCGACAACCCCGACCAGGGGCTGGCCGCCCTGAAGCTTCGCCACCGCCTCGCTGAGAGGTGCGCGGCGATCGACCGTGGCAACAGGCCGCTCCATGACATCGACGACGGGGGTGTCGGGACCGCGATCAGTCAAGGCGCGGATGATTCCGTCACGGGTGAGAATGCCCTGCAGCCGTCCAGCGCCGTCGATGACCGGAAAGTTGCGCTGGGTCGATGACAGCAGCTTGTCCACGCCCTGCGACACGGTGGACCGCATGTCGAGGGTCGAGAACGCGGTGATGGTCGCATCCAACACTCCAGCGCCCCTCGCAGCCTCTCCCAGTTCGGTCGCGTAGACTTCCTGGGAAGCCGCCAGGAAGATGAAAAGGGCAATGAAAACGAGGATGGGATTGCCGAACAGGCCAAGGAATCCCAGGCCGAGGGCGATGCCATGGCCGATCCGTGCCGCAATGCGCGTGGCGCGCGCCCGGTCGAGCCGGAGCGACAGCAGCGCGCGCAGGACACGGCCGCCGTCCATCGGAAACGCCGGGATGAGGTTGAACACGCCAAGCATCGCATTGGCCAGCGCCAGCCGAGTGGCGAAGTCGAGCTTGAGGTCGTCCATGGGGGCGACTGTCAGCTCGGCGCCAAGATCCGCACCGAAGAGCACGATCAGGATCGCGGCGATCAAGCCGTTTACAGTCGGTCCCGCCAGCGCCACGAGCAGCTCCTGAGCCGGCTTCTCCGGCATGCGCTCGACACTGGCGATGCCACCGATCGGCAGAAGGGTGATGTCTCGCGTGACGATGCCGAACGACTTCGCAGTCAGTATGTGACCGTACTCGTGCAGCAAGACACAGCCAAACACCGCCAGGATGAAGACGATGGCGTCGACAGCGGCGGCCGCGCCGCCCTGCATGCCGGCCACGAGCCCGAACCAGAGGACGAGTAATAAAAACGTGAAGTGGACGCGGACCTCGGTCCCGGCTATGCGGCCGAGAGAAACAGACCAACCCGCCATGACGATAACTCCCATTGTGCGACAGGTACCGGAGCCATGATCGCCGAGCAGAACCAGCCAGCCATGATCCGGGTCAACATCAGGCGCGCTGTCGTGGCACCGGCCATGCCTTGCAACCCGGCTTCAATGGGACACTAATGAGCAATGATCGGGGCGCAGGAGGACGTCTCTCGTGATCCCTCCCAGCACCCACTCGCGCAGACGCGTATGACCGTAGGCTCCGCCGACGATCAGTCCGGCTTCGAGTTTCCTTGCGATGTCGTGGAGCTGCCCGGCCTCCTCGTTGGCCCGGACCTCGGCGCGCGCCGCCGCAGCGACGCCGTGATGGGCCAACCAATCGATGACGTCCTGCGTGCGCGCGCGGGCGTCGGTCAGGTCCTCGGACGCCGCGATCTCGACCACGGTCACGCGGTCAGCGGCCTTCAGGAGGGGCAAGGCGTCATCTACGGCCCTACGGCTTTCGCGCGTATCCTTCCAGAAGACAACGGCATGACCGAGGTCGAGCCTGCTTTCAGCGGCGCCGGCGATCAGCACCGGCCGGCCGGCGCGTAGAACCAGTTCGGCCAGATCAGGATTGCGCGAGCGGTCGGGCAACGTGCGACTTTCCAAAGCAGGCGTTATCAAGAGGTCGGCGGCCCGCAGCTGGTCGGCCACGTAACCCGCGATCGAGCCGTAGCTGAGGGCTGTCGACCGCCATTCGATGCTCGTCACCCTGCCCTCGAAGGCGGCACGGAACTCCTTTTCCGCCGCTCGCAGTTCTTTGCCGATCTGTTCGCAATCCCAGTTGATAAGGTCAGCCGGCACATACATGTCGGCACTGCCGTAGATCTGTATCGGCTGACGGGCGCTGACGCCTATCACCTTTGCGAGTCTGAAGCGCTGTGCAAAATCGGCAGCCAGCTTGAGCAAAGCGTCGTTGGGAAAGCCCGCGGCAAGGCGAACCATGATACTCGTGGGCGTCATCATCCTGGCCCTCGTCGAAAGCTGGAGAATGGATGATCGACCTGTCGGGTCCTTGATCCTGCTCAAGCCCCGGAAATCGATCTAGTACGGCTCGTCACGCCAACCGATGCTGTAGAAGAGTCGGGCGAACATCAGCTCGCCAATGAAGAAAGCTGCGACCGCAACCGCAATATCGAGGCCGGTCAACGAGAGCGCCTGGCTACCTGCCAGCAGCGGCAGCACCGACTCGGGCAGCTGATCCAATCCAAGGGCCTGGCTGCTAGGGGCCCGCCCGAGGCGCCGCTTCAGGAAGCTCGACAGCAGGTCCCCGGCCATGGCCGTCACGGCCATCATCGCACCGACCCATGGTGCAACACCGACGACCGGAGCGCCGCCCGTTGCGGCCACTATGGACACCAAGATCCCGCGGATCGTCTTCGAAGGACCAAACAGCGGGCGCCCGTCGAAGAGCAAAAGGCCGCCATCGAGAGGATGGGCCAAGCGCGTCCCCAGCAGCTTCTTCGCCACCAGTGGCGCGGTGTTCGCCAGCGTCAATATCGCCAGTGCCTGTGCGATTGCCGAGAAATGCATGCGGAACCTTGCTTATGCTTGCCAATCGACAGGATGCATCGATGCCCGACCTTGACTTGGCTCAAATTAGGATCGAGGCGGTCGTTGATCTCGATCAAGGTGAGTGCCGACCGTCGATGGTTGGGTTTCAGCACTAATTCCGGCTCCATGAGGTCGACAGATGACGCGCCGCACCCAAGAGGTGGAAACAGCCCCTCCGCTCCCGGCCCTGACCATCTCGCCCGAGAAGATCTGCTTCATCATTGTGAAGGCGCGGGAATTCGACGCCAAGGATCCGGCGAGCGAGCCCGACCCCGGCTCGAATCCGAGCGACGACATGGGCATCGCCGTGCTGGAAGATCATGGCGACGACCCGGTGCAGGAGGAGCTGGTTTCGTTCATCGACGCTTTGTCCCTGGACGAGCAGATCGATCTCGTGGCCATCGCCTGGCTTGGGCGCGACGGCACCGGGCGCGACGACTGGCAAGACACGAGGCGAGAAGCGGCGCGCGCCCACAATGACCGGACCGCCAGCTACCTGCTCGGCATGCCGATGCTCGCCGACTTTCTCGAAGAGGGTCTTTCCATGCTCGGCCTGTCCTGCGAAGAGTTCGAGCTCGGTCGCCTGTGAGCGCCTCTGAGCATGCGCGACACTCCGACGACCGACCAGAGACCGCTGCCGCCTGAAAAGCTGTTCAGGCCCGCCGATCTTTCCCACCTGGATTTCGCGACGACACGCGATCTGGCGCCGGCACCCGTGCTGGCCGGACAACAGCGAGCGGCTGAAGCGATACGGCTGGGTGCCGGTCTCGCCGCCCGCGGCTTCAACATTTTCGCGACCGGCCGAACCGCGGCGCGCATCTCGTCCTCCGTGCGCACGATGGTGCAGACCGTGCAGCCCCAGGGCAAGGCGCCTAAGGACTGGGTCTACGTCAACAACTTCCCTTTTCCACACCGGCCCACGGCGATCGCGCTCCCCGCCGGCCGTGCCATGCCCCTCCAACAGGCGATGCGGAAACTGATCGATGACCTTCGCGTGACGCTCCCCGCCCTGTTCGAAAGCGACGACTATCAGCGCCGGCGAACCGCCATCGACGAGACATTGCACGCCAATACCGACAAGGTCTTTCAGGCTTTGGCGGGCAAGGCCACATCGCGCGGCTTGGCCATCATCCGCACGCCCATGGGCTTTACCGTCGCGGCGACGGACAAGGGCGAAATCGTCGACGCCGATGCATTCAGCAAGTGGCCGGAAGACCGCAGGAAGAGCACGCAGGAGGCTATCGCCCAGATAGAACGAGAGATGGAGCAGACCCTCCGCTCCATCCCGAAGCTCAAGAAGGAAAGCCGCGACGCCATCACCGCGCTCGATCAGGAGACCGCTCGCTTCGCCATCTATCAGGAAATCGACGAGCTTCGCGCGGCCTTCGCGGATCTGCCTCAGGTTCTCGATCACCTGGAGGCGGTTCGCAACGACGTGCTGCAGAATGTCCAGCTCTTCCTGGGTCAGCCCGAAGGAACGGCCGCGGCGCGCCTGGAGGCGCTGCCGCTGGGGCACCCTTTTGAGCGCTACGACGTCAACGTCCTGGTCAGCAACGATACCAGCGGCCGGCCGCCCGTGGTGGAGGAGCTCAATCCGACTCTCGGCAACCTTCTCGGCCGTGTCGAGCACATGTCTTATCAGGGGGCGTTGGTCACCAACTTCCGCATGATCAAGGCGGGGTCGCTGCATCGCGCCAACGGCGGCACGATCGTAATCGACGCCCGCAGCCTCTTCAGCGAACCCTACGCATGGTCCGCGCTGAAGCGCGTGCTGGTGCGCGAGGAGATCGTGATCGAGGATCTCGCACACATCGTCGGGTTGATGTCGACGGCGACGCTCGAGCCCAGCCCCATTCCGCTCAACGTCAAGGTGATCCTGTTCGGCGAGCGCCTGATCTACTACCTGCTGGCCGCGCTCGACCCCGAGTTCCGCCAGCACTTCAAGATCCTCGCCGACTTCGAGGACGAGGTCGAGCGCTCGCCCGACGGCGAGGCCCTGCTGGCACGGCTGATCGGGGGGCTGGCCAACGAAGCCGGGGTGCGCGCCCTCGACCGTGGCGGCGTGGAAGCCGCCATCGAGCGGGCTGCACGCCTGGCCGACGATGCGACCAAGCTATCGCTCCTGGTCGAGGACATCCGCGACCTGGTCATCGAGTCAGATCACTGGGCGGCAGCCGGTGGACGCGACGTCATCACTCGCGCCGATGTCGAACGGGCGCTGCACGGCCAGCGGCAGCGGGCGTCGCGGCTGGAGGAACGCAGCCGCGAAATGATCCTGCGCGGCGTATCCCTCATCGCGACCGAGGGCAGCGAGATCGGGCAGATCAATGGTCTCTCGGTCATCGACCTCGCCGGCTACGCGTTCGGGCGGCCATCGCGTATAACCGCCCGCGTCGGGCCCGGCAGCGGCAAGATCGTCGACATCGAGCGCGAAGTCGAACTCGGCGGTCCGGTTCATTCCAAGGGTGTGCTTATCCTCTCGGGCTTCATCGCCGGGCGATATGCGCTCGACGCCCCAATGTCGTTGCAGGCCAGTTTGGTCTTCGAGCAGTCCTACGGCGGCGTCGAGGGCGACAGCGCTTCCGTCGCCGAGCTCTGCGCCCTGCTCTCAGCCCTTTCCGGCCTGCCAGTGCGCCAGGATCTTGCTGTCACCGGCTCGGTGAACCAGCACGGCGACGTGCAGGCCATCGGCGGCGTCAACGAGAAGATCGAGGGCTACTTCGATGTCTGCGCCGCCCGCGGCCTGACCGGCCGTCAGGGCGTGCTGATACCCGCGGCGAATGTCCAGCATCTCATGCTGCGGCACGACGTGGTGCAGGCCTGCAAGGACGGCAAGTTCGCTGTCCTTGCCATTGGCACCGTCGACGAGGCGATCGCCATCCTGGCCGGTCGCGCCGCCGGCTCCCGCGGTCCCAATCGTCGCTATCCCGACGGCAGCGTGAACGCCGCGGTCGAAGACTGTCTGATCCGGTTCGCCGCCGCGCGCAAGGCGATGACGGCCGAGAGCGAAGCAAGGAAGCCCTGATGTCCAAGGGCCCGCCACCTTATCGGCGCGCCGTGCTGGGCATGGGAGCCCGAGGTGTCGGTCGCGACGTGCTCCGGACGGTGGCCGAGTTCGCCCGCCTGCTCCGCCTGGAGATGCTGGGCCTCTTCATTGAAGACCGGTCGTTGTTGGCCTTGGCGGCCCTGCCATTTGCCCGTGAGCTGCGTCTGCCCGGCCACGACTGGCGCGCGTTGGAGGTGCAAGGCATTGCCGACGAACTGCGTGCCGCGGCGTTGCGCGCCCGCAAGCTGTTCGAGGAGGAAATCGAACCGCAGGGCATCGCCTACTCTTTCGAAGTGCAACGCGGCGATCCAGCAATTCTGTCGGGCAACGTCACACGACCCACCGACATCCTCATCGTCGTGGAACCTGACGCCTCCGAAATGCTCGCATGTGGATGGGAACCAACCCGGTGGGCCGCCGCAACGTCAGCGGCGGCCGTCCTTTTGCTGCCGCGCTCGGGAATGCCGCGACGCGGCCCGATAGCGGCAATAGCGGCCAGCAACTCGGACCCATCGTTCCAGCTAGCCGCATGGCTGGCAGCTGCCATGGGCGAGAAGGCTCTTGCCATACCGTCGGCCGATCCAGCTTCTACAGCGGCGCTACTGGCTTCACTGCACCGTGTGCTCGGCTTCCACCAGGAACGCCTCCTCATCCTGCCGCGGGAGGCCGCAATGCCTGAAGAGTTGCCATTGGAACTGGCTGCACAGCGCAGAGTGCCGATCCTCGTCATTAATGCCGAGCATCAACCTGACTGATCGCTTATCTATGCGGCTCTTCTTCCTTATCCGACAGCAGCTCGACGATCTGGGCCGCGATCAACGGGACATGGTGCCCGCTCTTGGCGAGCACGTCGTGATCGCCCGCCATGCAGATCGCTGCGTCTTCCAGGTCCGCAAGTGTCGGCTTCAATGCCAGGATCTCCGCGATCGCGTCGTCTTCGAGATTGCCGAAGATCTTGCGGACATCGCTCAGAGACGCAGGGCGAGCCGTATCGGCTATGGGACGGCTGTTCATGGGTTGTCCTCCACAGACAAAGAATACCTCTCCAAGGTCACGTGACTTTGATCACGATCAAAGCCGCCACGGCGTCTCTCTTCCAGCATAAGCGGGGCGTTGCCAAGGAACAGGAGGGGACGATGTTCCAGCACATTCTCGTAGCGACCGATGGCTCTTTGTTGTCGGAAGCTGCCGTCGACAATGCCATGAGTCTCGCCCGCGATGCCGGCGCGAAAGTGACGGCAGTGACCGTGACCGAGCCTTTTCAGGTGATCGCAGCGGATTCGAAGCAGCTGTCCGATACGAAAGAAGCCTATGACAGGCACGTCAAGGCAGAAGCCGCGCGCTACGTCGCAAGCGCCGAACGCAAGGCGAAAGCCTTGGGCGTGCAATGCCGCGTGGTCCAGGTCGAGAGTGAGGAGCCCTACAAGGCGATCATCGACACCGCCAAGGCATCCGGTTGCGATCTGATCGCGATGGCCTCGCACGGCCGGCGCGGCGTTTCCGCCCTTGTCCTCGGCAGTGTCACGAACAAGGTGCTGACGCACAGCTCGATACCCGTTCTCGTCTACCGCTGAAGCAGCCGGCGAGAAGCCATCCCATGCTCGACCACAGCTTGCTGCTTACGGACCTCTATCAACTGTCCATGATGGAGGTCTATGCGCGGCACCGCATGCGGCAGCCAGCGGTGTTCGAGCTATTCGTGCGTAAACTTCCGGCCCGCCGCGGCTTCCTGATGATGGCCGGACTCGAGCAGCTCGTCGACTTTCTCGAAGGGATGCAGTACTCGCCGGAAGAGCTCGACTGGCTGCGCTCGACCGATCTCTTCTCGCCGGACTTCGTCGACAGCCTTGCCGACGTCCGCTTCACCGGCGACCTCGACAGCATGGCAGAGGGCAGCGTGTTCTTCCCCGACGAGCCGCTCATACGCATCACTGCGCCATTGCCGGAAGCGCAACTGGTGGAGTCCCGTCTCATCAATCTCATTCACTACCAGACCGTTATCGCCTCCACGGCGGCGCGCATGGTGCTGGCGGCGCCTGGCCGAAGCCTCGTCGACTTCGGCTTCCGCCGCGCCCATGGCGCCGAGGCGGGCTTGTTGGCGGCGCGGGCTGCCTATATCGCCGGCTTCGCGGGAACAGCAACTTTGGCGGCGAACCGTGCCTACGGCGTCCCCGTCTTCGGCACCATGGCGCACTCCTACATCCAGGCGCATGACGACGAGACGACGGCATTCGAACGTTTCGCGCTGGCCCGGCCGAAGGATCTCACTCTACTGATTGACACCTACGACACGGAAGCCGGTGCCCGCTTGGTAGCGCGGCTGGCACCACGGCTTGTAACCGCCGGCGTCTCGATTGCCGCGGTGCGCCTCGACAGCGGAGACCTTGCGATGCATGCGCAAAATGTGCGTTCCATCCTGGACGCCGCGGGCCTGCGGAACATCCGCATCATGGCGAGCGGTGGCCTCGACGATCTCAGTCTGCAGTCGCTCGTCGGGCAGCAGGCGCCCATCGACTGGTTCGGCGTCGGCACCAGCCTGACCACCGCTTCGGACGTGCCGGCACTCGATTGCGCCTACAAGCTGCAGGAGTATGCCGGGCGTCCGAGACGCAAGCTGAGCGAAGGCAAGGCCACCTGGCCTGGCCGCAAGCAGGTCTGGAGGCGTTTCCATCTAGACGGCACCCTCTCCCGCGACACTGTGCGCCTGGCCGACGAGGCTCCCTCTGGCCAACCGCAGCTGCACCCCGTCATGCGCAGTGGACGACGCGTCACCAAGCTGCCCAGTCTTGCGGAAGCCCGCGCCCATGCCGCGGACTGCCTCGCTTCTCTCCCTGAACCGCTGCGGCGTCTAGAGGCTTTCGACGTACCGGTTGAGATCAGCCCTGCATTGCGCGGGCTCGCCGCTCGGATGGACCAGGAAAGAAGGACGCCGTCTGCCTGAGCGGCGGCAATCTGGTCGCTGTCAGCCGGCGAAAGCAGTTGCTCTGCGGAGTGCCGTTCGGCATCGCTCAGCTTGTCGGATCGCTGGTTCGACGTGCCGCGGGCGGAAAAGACCAGCCGGCGGTGTCGGCGACCCCTCGTCTTCCGGCAGCAGGATGGTGCGCAGCGCACCGGCATACATGCGGGCGAGTTCGACGATGAGAGCCATCAGCAGGAAACCTGCGGCCAGCAGGCCAAAGATGCGGCCGGCGTAAAAGCCGAGGTCGAAGCGGCGGGCCATGACCGACCGAAGGCGCGGCGCGGATGGCGACGTGCACCCGAGTGTCGGCAGCTCTGCGACCGCTAGAGCGGCGAGCGCTTAATCGGAAGCGTATCCGGCGTGTTTGAGGTAGTTCCAACACTCCTGCTCGGTGTAGATG